>NZ_JBSZIF010000005.1:0-61295 GCF_056491205.1 Stenotrophomonas sp. C9D9 | reverse complement strand
CCTAAAGATCGCTGAAATATACTCCTGCTGCCGGGTCACTTCTTCGCACCCGGCTTCTGCAGCACCCGCATATGGCCCTCGCCGATCCGGAAGTTCGGGTAGGCCAGTACCGACGCTTCCCACGCTGCCTTCGCCACCTCCGGGCCTGCAGCCAGCACCCGACCATCTGCGTCCACCACCGCCAACGATGCAGGTCGGCCGTCGGAGCCCATCACCGTAATGCCCTCGAACACCACCGCAGAAATGACTGGTGGGCCCTGTTCGTTGTCGCACTTCATCCGCATCCCTCATCAAGCTCATCACCAGGGCCTTCGCCGTGTGGTTCGGTACCGCGTTGCCGATCTGCTTGGTGATCTCGGTGGCGGTACCGGCGAAGTCGTCAACCTCGCCTTCGTCATCGAACGACGTGGCACGGGCCAGTTCGCGCCAGTGCAACATCCGGTAGTTGATGTCGATCACCACCTCATCGGCCAGCTCGGCGGCCGGCCGTGCCAACCCCAGCTCACCACGGTTGGCGCCGGTGATGGTGGGCAACGGTTCGTCCATGCCATGCGTCCGGACATCGCCGTGATGCGTGACAGGCAGGGCGAACGGCTCGCCAGTGCCAGCGACTCCGACGTGGTGATCGTCGCCAGCGGTTCGCTGACGGCCCTCATGTCCCGTGTCCGGCCCGCACCAACGTTGCCGCGCATCACGATGGGTTCCGCGAGCGCGACCTCGTTGGAGCCGGTGAGCGCCGGTACCGGATCACTGGCGTCAAGGATCCTGCTGGCAGGATCGCGGCCATCGCTGTCCGTGACCTGCGCGCATCAGCACCGGCTCAGCCAAGCCGAACCGTGCCTTGGTCGTTACCGCCGGCACGGGCTCGGCGATCGAGGACGTGGTAAGCCGCGATCCGCCACCGTAGTACGGCGCCACCAGCGGCATGGCCACCGCCTGGTCGCCGCCCTTGGCGGTGGTCACCGTGCGGATCGGCTCGGCCACCGAGCGGGGCACGCCCGCGCTGCTGGTGTTCGAAGTCGGGACGATGATGGGTTCCACCAGTTGCGGCCGGGCACAGCCGGGGCGCTGGCTGCCCGCACCGCCGGTTGTGATGGTCGGCAACGGCTGGTCCAGGTCGCGGGCTACGCCGCCGCTGCTGGTCGCCAGCACCAGCCCCACATGCGTACCGCCGGCCGTGAGGGTCGGCACGGGCTCGTCCGTGGACCGGGATGCGGACTGCAGGTGTTGCTCGCTGGTGCCGCGCAGGTTCAGCAGCATCGAGTCGGCGTGGATCAAGCCCAGGTCGGCGGCCTCTTGCCGGGTGAACACCAGGCGCGGCTGCCTGCCGTCGAGGAGCGCCTGCACGGCGTCGACGTAGGGCTGGGGCCAGTTGTACTTCACGGAGCCCGCGAGGATGCGGCGAAGGGTATTCGGCTTCAGCGCCTTCTTACGGTGGAAGATGCTCTTGCCGGTCATGGTCCAGTCGATAACCTCACGTGCACCGCGCCACCGCTGGCGGGTACCGAACAGGTCGGTACCGCCCACGCGGTCGTGAGTGAACTCGGGCCACGTCAGGCGTTTCCCGTCGCTCCGACCGATCAGGAAGAAGCGACGGCGGGTGGTCGGGTCGCCATAGTCGGCGCAGCAGACCACCTTCCAGTCGACCTTGAAGCCCACCGCTTCCAGCGCCGCTACCCAAGCGCGGAAGTATTCGCCCTTGCGGCTCGGGATGGGCCGGCCGGTAACCAGGCTGCACGGGCCCCAGTCCATGAACTCCGGCACGTTCTCCACCAGGATGCGCGCGACACGCAGCTCGGTGCACCAGCGGACCACGTGCCATGGATCCATGCGCTGCTGATCGTGCACAGGACGGCCGCCGCGGGCCCTGCTGTGGAACACGCATGAGGGCGCAGCGATGAGCAGGTCGAGGCGCCCCTCGGGCACCAGCGAGAGCGGCAGGGCGGATTCCAGATCCGCGCAGTGGATGCGGTCAGCATCCTCCCGATGGTTGCGGCGGTTCGTCTCGATGGCGACCGGCCAGTGATTCACGCCGATAAGCTTCACCGGGCGATTGAGCTGTCGCATGGCGCGCTTGGCGCCATTCGACAGGCCACCAGCACCGCAGAACAGGTCGCCGATGAGGGCAGGCCGGGTTCGTGTCTTGGTCCGCGTGACGCGAATGTCGGGCGAGCGGGAGCCGTCAGCCATTGGCAGGTTCCTTCATAAAGCAGATCCAGTGCGTGCCGGCGCGCTTGCCGGATGGGTGTCCGAAAAAAGGAATGCATCGGTCAGCGCCAGCACGTCCCGCGTGACCACCTGGACTTCGGACCATTTGAAGATCAGAACGCCCTCGGGGCGGAGCACGCGGAAGCATTCCGCAAAGCCCGCGCGCAGGTCTGCACGCCAGTCCTTGCCGAGCTTCCCGTACTTGGCTGCCAACCAACTCTCTCGGCCAGCACGCACCAAGTGCGGCGGATCGAACACCACCAGCGGGAATGTGTTGTCAGCGAATGGCAGAGCGCGGAAGTCCAACAGGCAGTCAGGGTGAATCGACAGGACGCGGGTACCGTGTGTGTGATGCGTCCGATCAACTACCGTGATTGTTTCGTGCCGAAGATCGCCGAATAGGCATCGCTGGTCGCTGGGGTCAAACCACATCATGCGGCCGACACAGCATGGTTCCAGGACCAGAGGCGCGTTGTCAGTCATCGCTCGGCTCCTCGTGGCCAGGGCAACCGCCGCCGGAGTAGTCGAAGCCCTCGCAGGCGGGGCCGAGCGGGATGACCTTGTGGCCCGCCTCGAGGTGATTCAACAGCACGTCCTTCGCTTCATCGGCGTTGAGCTTCCTGCCGGTGCTGGACTCGGTGAACATCGCAGCCAGCTCTCGCCTCGTCATGTTCTTCAGCGCACCGCGCACATCCAGATGGATGTGTCCGTAGAACTTACCCATGGCTGCCGCCTCCCGGTACACCGCGCCAGATGTAATCGCCTTTGTCCTCGACCATCTTCTCGCTCTCTTTGCAGTGGCATTCGATGCCGACCAGATGCTCAGCGACGGGGCGCCACCAGTTGCGGACGATGCCGTTGGGCACATGGTTGTCTTCCTCCGCGCCATCCATGTCGAAATCAGCGATCACCTGCCGCGCGTCAGCAGCGCTGCAGCGCTTCCCGTCGCGACTGATGCTGATGTGATACTCGGGCCCCTTGGAGATGTCGCCGGGATCGGTAGCCACTTCGACAGCAGAGAACACCGTCAAGCCTCTCGCCGGATGGCGGAAGGCCAGCGCGTCATATCCGAGGGACACCCAGGCCGGGGGGGAGGGTACCTGGATCCAACCAGCTCCGGCCTTCGGCCGTTTCGGGTGAGATGAGCTGAATCACAGCGACACCGCCTTGGGAGCAAGCAGGGTGCGGAACTCGGTGATCACTTCGGTGGCGATGCGCTCCACGTAGGAGCGCTCATGTGTTTCACGTGCTCATGTCGCCCGCTGAGCATGTTGCCGGCCACGTAGTCCGCGTCGCATGCAGCTCCAAACTGCATCACCGTGCGGTCGCCCATGGCACCCCAGAACCCGCACCATGCCTGCCCGTAGCAGGTGACGACGATGCGGCCGCGGCCCAACTCGTAGTCCTGCACGAACACGTTGATCGGATCGAGGTTGTTGCGGCCTGGAATCTCGATCAGGCGGATGCCATGGGGAAGTTGCCCGAGGTCCACGGCCTGCGCTTTCAGCTCCGTGATGAGGGCTCCGCGCAATGCGATGCAATCGCGGTCACCGCGCGACAGGTGCCGACAACGCTCGGCCAGTTGCATCAGGCTGCCATCCGTGCGGTGCTGCCGCTCGGTCAGTAGCTCGCGCAGCACGTCGGCGACAGCGCCCAGGTCCACGGCCCGCGCGGGCGGGGCGGGGACCGCGCGCGCCTTCGTCTCGGGGTCATAGTCATAGGTCAGCACGCCATCGTTCGACACGTGCCACCACGGTTTGCCGCTGCGGATCAGGTCGAAGCGTGTGATGATCCAACCACGATCATCACGGCGAGCCAGCAGGCAGTGGTGAGCCAGCATGTTCGCCAGCAGATGCTTTCCGCTGTCGGTCATGCCCTTGGTGTGGCGCTCCCATTGCTCAGGGGTGGGCTCAAAATACGGCGCATACTCATACAGGCCGGGTTCGTACACGACCGCTCCCCCACCGGATGGCGGGCGGCGAGTGCTTCAACCACAGCCTGAGCGTCATGGACGTTCACCGACCACAGCCCACGGCCAGTCTTCCTCCATCAGGCCCAGCGTGGTCATCGCATCGATCATCGGACGGCCGCAGTTGTAGTCATCGCCGCCGTCTGCGCAGTCGATCACGTGCTGCAAGGCGTCGCGCAAATCTTCGAGTGCACGCGGCAGTTCCCCCTGACCACCCGGGGAGGGCTGGGCGGAGAGGGCGGCCTGCAGCACCTGCAGCTCTTTCGGTGCGACGACGATCCCGGTAGCAAGGGCCGATCCGCCGCTCTCCGTGTCGCGGAACCAGCGCGCTTGCAGGCGCCCAAGCAGCGTATCAATGAGGTCGGCAGCGTTCATCGTGCCGCCTCCTTTTTGGTGCGGGATTCGGTGCGATCGATCTCGATTTCCGCCGGTGCCTCGAACGCCAGGCGTACCTGGCCGTTCCTGATTTTCGGCGACAACGATGCGGATGTTCTCGCCGATGACGATGGATTCGCCGGGGCAGCGCGTGAGGATGAGCATGTGGGTTCTCCAAATTCCATGGAGCCGGCCGCCGGTGCGGCCGGCGTGTCAGACGTAGCGGGTCAGACGGAATGCCTGCTCGAGGGCGTCGAACAGTGCACCAACCTCGCCGACCTGCAGCACGAATCGGGCGTCGATCTCTGCGCGCCGGCTGTCCACGTCAGTGACATCGAGCTGATCCACAGCTCCCTCGAGGAAGCGCAGCTTGCGAACCGTCAGATCCTCACCGAGGAGGAACGACAGCCGATCTCTGAACACGAGCCCCAGTTTGGTCACCTGCTTCCCCGCGTCCAGGTGCTTGTCGATCTCGTCGCAGCGCAGCTCCTGGTTGTTGCACTTCACAACCGCGCCGCCCTGCACCGGATCGCGCAGCTCCGCTTCCTCGCCGAGGGTCATTCCGTCGGGCAGCGGCTCGCCGGCGATCCAGCCGGTCATCACGGCACGGGGGGAGACCTCAGCGTTCAGCGGCATCGCGGGGAAGGTGCCCAGAGCACCCCGGATGGCGGACATCATGTTCTCGCCGGTCTTGCGGCTGGACGTGTCTACAAACACGACGCCGCGCGCGTGGTCGAGGTACATGTCGTTCCGCCGGTAGGTCACGAACGCCTTGGGCAGCAGCTCGTGCAGCAGATCGTCCTTGATGCGCTTCCGCTCGCGGCCGCCGGGGCGGCGCCCCTCGCTTTCTTCGATCTCCGCGAGCCTACGCTCGAGCATCTGATTGATGACGGCTGCCGGAAGGATCTTCTCCTCCTCCCCGATGGTCAGCCACAGCGCGCCAGCAACTTCGTGGGAAATCGGCTGGCCATCGCGCGGCCGAAAGGCGAGACGAAGCCAGCGGAGTTGTACTCCAGCGGGCCGACCGGCTTGAGGGCCGATGCCTCGAGGCCATCCTGCAGCTCGAACATCGTGATCTGCGGTGCGCGGAACATGGTCAAATTACGAAAGAACATGCGCTTCTCCTTCTCGCCCCATCAGGCGTTTTCGTGGTCGGCCATGGCCCAGTGGATGTCTCGGCACGCCACCATGTCGGCGTGGGCTGTATGTGCGCTATCGAACTCGCGCCCCAGGAAATGCCGGTGCGCGTCGATCAGCTTCGGATTCGTGGTCATGCCCATCAGCGCTTTGGCCACCTTGGCGGTGCACTGCGCGGGGCCGGCCTTCCACTCGTCCGCGACTTCTGCGGTTGCGTAGCGCTTCAGGGCGATGCGCATGATCCGGGCATCGAACGATTCGACATGGCCAATGCGGACATCCGCCAACCGCCACATGTCGAGCACCAGCTCGGTCACAAGGCTTTCGTCCAGGCCACACTGCTCGGCCTGTTCGGTCGTGATCCCGTGGATTTGGGTTACTTCGTCGGGGATGGCCCAACCGTCGGGCTTCACGAGCACATCGATGGACGAGATCACCCTCCGGCTGGTCGCATCCACCAGCGATGCCGCGACCTGCACCAGGTGCGGCTGGTGAGGAGCGTCGGACGGCTCGCTGAACGCTGGGAGGCCGGTGGTTTCAGTGTCGTAGAAGAAAATCAGGGACATCGTTGATCTCCGATCAGGCGCGGAAGCGCCAAAGGGGTTTGAGGGAACAGTTGGATGAGGCCGCCGGGGCTGCGCCGGCTTTCTCGATGCGCTTCTTGATCGATGCGCGCTTGGTCACGGCGCCCCAGCTCCGTGCGTCTGGTGGCGGCGGCAGCCCGTTTGCTTCTGCCCAGCGCCTCGCCTCCTCGATGAGGAAGGGCTCGGCGTGCTGGCGGGCGAACGCGACCAGCAATCCCAGTGCCTGCCCGCTCCACTCGCTTTCAACCCGGTTGGCGTGGTTGACCGCGCGTTCCATCCCGAGCTGCGCGCGTTCAGACGCTGGAGTGAAATCAATCGCGAGCTGTCGGCACGCTGGTTCGTGGTTTCGCATGTGATACCTCGTGTGCGCAGGAAGGGGCTATGCGGTGGCGCCGAGCCAGACAACATCGACGCCTTTGCCGAGGTCGGGGCGCTCTTTCAACGTGCCTGCGACGATCACCGTGTCGACATGGCCTTCCGTCACCAGATGATCCATCCAATCCAACGCGTCCCCGCGCGCCAGTGGTGAAAGCACGTCGAAGCGGTCGAGCATCAGGATGCGGGCACCGGCGAGCTGCGCGATGGCGGCTGCGAACATGGCGTCAGCTCGCCATTGCTCAGATTCGGAAACCAGCGCGTAGGGGCGGCCGCCGTAGGTCAGGGTGATGTCGCGGGTGACCGCTGCGGGTCGCCAGCCGGCGACGGAAGCGGCCGCGGCAAGAGTGGCGTTCACCGGGTCCAGCGCTCGAGCCAGCAGGATCGAGGGAATGCCTTCGGGCGCCAGGTTCTCCTCGGCCAACTTCCATGCGGCCGCATCGAGGTGATGGCGCGCGGCCTGTTCAGTGCGGTGCTTCGCGCGCTCGTGCTGTGCCCGAGCATCGAGGAGGGCGCGGTGTGCGCGTTCGTGCTGTTGCAGCAACTGGTTCACATCAGCCAGCAGATCCGGTGCGCGCAGCTCCTCGTCGGTGGGAGCTTCTGGAAGGTTGGCCAGCGTGGACGCGGCGGCCTGTGCGCAGGCGAGTGCCCGGCGGGCAACCTGCAGTTGTGTGTTGGCGTCGTGGGCCCGCACCTTGGCGGCGGCGAGGTTGTTGAGCACCTTCTGCGTGTCGGTGCCGTCGGGCTCGCTGGCGACGACGAGGCGCTGCCCATCGATCCGGACCGACTTTCCGCAGCATGGGCATGGGATGCCGCCAGTAGCACCGGCCTGCAGTTGGGCCTGCAGCTTTGCAACCTCCTCAGCAGCATCGTCGTACGCCTGCTGGGCCATGGCGAGGTCGCCCTCGGCCTTGCCCTGACCGTCTGCCTGCGCCTGCAACTCCGCCAGCTTGTCCGGTGGCAGCATGGCTTCCACCTTGGCAATCGCAGCATGCAGCGGAGCCACGCGCGCCCGGAGATCAGCGATGGCAGTGGCGTGCTCGTCAATGGCAGCCTGGTTGGGCTCCTCGACCTCAACCGCTGCGGTCCAGCCATCTGCCTTGGTGGAACCATAGTTCTCACCGCTCACCGCACGCCAGGCGCCGCGCGCTTCAGTTGCCTTGTCCCGCGCGTGAGCCGCCGCCGCCTCGAACCCGGCGCGGAGGCGTGGCAACAGGTCTTGAATGATGTCAGCACGAATGCCCTGAGCCTTCATCTGCTCGGAGACAGCTTCGCCATTTGCCTTTACCCCGGCGATGGCAAAGAGCAACTTCCGGCGATCTTTGTCATCCAGTCGTGCGAACTGTGAGGCCTCGAGGCAGAGGTCGAGGTGCGGGCTTTCCGGAGCATCGCCCGTGAGCTTTGCCGTGGACACGGTGCGGCGCACCGGGTTTCCGTCGACCTCCACCTGGACATAGCCCTTGCTGGCACCCTCGGTCAGCAGCAGGTTGCGGTCCGCAACCTTGGTGACGCCTCGGGGCATTGCGCCGGTCAAGGCGAAGCGTACGGCCTGAAGCAAGCTGGACTTGCCGTCGCCATTCCCGCCAGCGACGAACAAGACAGGCTCAGTAAGCGAGTGCTGAAAGTGGGGCAGGCCAAGGAAGTTGGATACGGTAATTCCGGTGATGCGCATAATTGCTCCTGCATTTTGTAGGTTGAATATGTGAAACCTTGTGGGCGCAGTTACTCAATGATTCGTCGTGTTCTGCGCGCTTTCGGCTGTGCATCGTTGGTTGGCGCTGTGTCGGTCGGAGGCGCGAAGACTCGTCCTTCGGCGGGCGATCTTGGCTCCGCAAGATCAATGTGCGCGGCAGCGCTGCGTGCACGATCCGCAAGTTCATCAAGCAGGCCGGGCATGCCCCGGTCGTGGTCGTGTTCGATGACAGGAGAGGGGGGATTGGCGTGCGTAACCCGGAGCATTCTCGAGATAGTCCAGCTCCTCGACCGTGTGCAGACCGAGCGTCACGTCGCTGGCGTTCGTGCGGGACCAGAAGGAAGCGGCGCGATACTGGAACATCTGGTCGCGGAGCGTGTTCCACTTCGATTTCTGGCTGCCGTTATCGCGGTCCCAGCCTTCGCCGATGACCATCGCCCAGTCCACCCACGTGCCCTGCAGGACATCGCCGGTTTCGATCTCGGTCGCGTAGGCACGGCAGCCGTAGTCGCCAGTAGGCTGCCCGGTGCCGTCGTCGGGGAACCACGCCACTCGAACTTGATTCGACTGAACAGGGGGCACGCGTTGATGAGGCCGATCAGGAATGCGCCGCGCAGTCCCGGCCGGCCTTTCACCACGTCCATGTTCTGCATCAGCATCACCGGCGACACGCGCAGACGTGCGGCGTAGTCGATGGCGATCAGGCAGTTGGAGGGATTGCCCTGATACGGGGCTGGGATCACCGTGGAATCCGACAGCATGCTTGCCATCTTCACGGCCAGGTTGAATGCGTTGCCGTGGCTGAAGACGGTGTGCACACCTTCGAAGCTGGTGGCGTCCATGGCCAAACCACGCTCGATGCTGGCGGCTTCTCGGGCTGGGGAAAGCGCAGTGGATTGTGTGGAATCGGTCATGCTGCCTCGTCGGTGCCGTAGTAGGCGTAGCTGGGGAGGGAAATCTGTCGGAAGCTGGTGGCATAGCCCGGCCAGCGGTCGGTACGCAGACACTCGGCCTGGACGCGCATGCGTCGCCTACGCACCCCATGCCGCGCTGCTCGGCCATGGGATCGAGGTAGTAGGGCTGGCACACGTACGGCGGGGTGTCTTCGCAGGCCAGAAAGATGAAATGCTTCACTGGGGTGCCGCATGCGGAACCTCCCGCGCAGTAGTGAGCGGCCTGTTGGTCGTACTGATAGTTGGCGATGGAGCGTGCAAAGGCCTCCTCGCTGGCGTCACGGGTTTTCTTGAGGTCGAGCATGAACAGGCCTGGCTCGTAGTTGTCGATACGCGCCTTGCACGCGAGGCCAGTGTCATCGTCCTGCCACCGCAATGTCGCCTGGCGAATCCCGCCAACCAGTAGGCCTGCCACTTCATCAGAGTGGGAGCGAATGCTCTCGGCCATGCGCTGGCAGCGGTCGTAGTCATCAACGCTGACCAACGTGCGGCCTTCGTTGCCGGCGAGAAACATCGCCCACCAGTCGAGCGCAGCGCGGCTTTCGCGACCGGGCGACTTCGCATTGAGTTGCCGCGAAGTGGGGCGGGCGGGTGCGCCTGCAGGGATCACCGCATAGGTGCGATTGAACACGTCCGGCTCCAGCGTCGCGCAGTGGAATGCTCTACCGAACGCGAAGTCCTTGGTGTCGGCATCGGACTGAGGGTTTTCTACCCAGTACCGGAAGTGGGCGGGGGAGCGCCCGATATGGCACAGGCCGGTGTGGTTGGCCACGTCCAGGCTACGTGCGTAATACGTGCTTGGCGCCTCGTCAGGAATGAGACGAGCGCCCTCGATTGGTGGCGTCATGGTTCGCAAGGTTCAACATGTGACACCTGCGACAATACAGCTTTCCGCGAGCGTCAACCCCCCGGCTCGATTTTTCTAAATCAGATCCCGACGCGCCAGTGCCGAGGCGAAGCTGGCGAGGGTCTTGTCGGATACGTCCGGGGTGTCCATCAACACGTCATACAGGCCGGCCACTACCTGGGCCAGGTCGGCGTGCTTGCCGCTGTCCGGTAGCGCGGCGGCGAGCGCGCGCTCGAGCGCATGCGTATCCAGTCAAACGGTGGAGGCAACCTTCGCCTTCTGCGGTCCGCGTCCGCTCGAAATCCACTGGGCCGAGAAGCCAGTAACCGCCTCGATGGCGAACAGGTTGTCGTTGGTGGGGTTCTTCACGCCATCGCGTTCCCACTGGCTGACCAGCGACTTCGTAACGCTGGACCCGCCTGCCTTGTTCACCTGCATACCCAGTTGCTCCTGGGACAGGTTGGCGTTGATACGGGCGAAGCGTATGCGTTCCCCTTGGGTGCGGGGATTCGACGGCGCAGCGGTGCGCAGGGGTCGGCTCGTGGTCATAGGTAGCAACGATACGCCGGGTAAGGTGCGACATGTTGACACCTAGCGACAAGCGTGCTTTCCTTTCCGGCATGTCAACGATCCTTCGCACCTCAAATGTGCTCGCTTACTTCGGCGGCAATCGCGGCGAAGTCGCGCGCGCCTTCTCTCCACCCTTGACCCGCCAGGCCATTCGGCAGTGGGGCGAGTTCGTGCCCGAGTTGCGGGCGCGGCAGCTCCTCGAAAAGCACCCGGACCTGCAGGCAGCAGTGCTGGACCCAGATACGGGGCGGACCCGCATGGAAGCGATGCAGGACCGCCTCGGAACCCCGGTTGCGGGGAAGTGAACGCAGTGAGCAACGCATTGTTGATCCGTCGCCGAGTCCGCGACGTGTCCCAGCGTGCCGTAGCGCGCCAACTCGGGTGTTCGGCTGCCACGGTCGGCCGAATGCTGCAGGGTATCGACCAGTTCGCCGCGCTGCTGGCTGCCCTGAACATCCACGCAGTTGTGCGAGCGGAATGACATGGCTGGCGACTGGATCAAGGTACGCACCGGGCTTGGAAGGCATCCCAAGGTTGTCCGCATGGCGTCCGCATTGAAAACGGACAGGTTGCGGGTAGTTGGCGGGCTGCATGCGGTGTGGTGCCTGTTTGACGAACACACCACCGATGGCGTGCTCGAGGGCTACACGTTGGAGCTGGTGGATGAGCTGATCGGCCTACCCGGCATGGCTGGTGCCATGTTGGATGTCCGTTGGCTGGACGACGAGCAAACCGGGATGCCTTGTGCTGCCTGAGTTCGACACGCACAACGGCGCATCGGCCCGGCGCCGAGCGCAGGACGCCGACCGGAAGCGCGCCGAGCGGAGAGAGTCCGCAGGCGGTGCGGACGGAAAGCGGACCAGAGGAGAAAAGAGGAGAGGAGATTCTTCTACTCCAGATGGTAACCAGCTACCCCTTGGGGGGCTGGACGATCCGCCACCACCACCGCCACGCGAGGGCTACTTCGAAGGGCACGCGGAAGACCAGGCCCCCGTTCTAAGCCCTGCGGCGCCGATGGCCATCGCGCTCAACCGGCTTGGCTTCCGATGCACCAGCTACACACCCGACCTGATCGCAGCGGCTGCCGAAGGTGTCACGGTCGAGCACGTTCTGGAAATCGCCGGGTGGGCTGAGTGCCGCGGGAAGCCAGCGACCTATGTAGTCGCTATCGCACGGCGTGAGAACGCCGAACGCCAGAATCCACCTCCACAGGGAGTGAGCCATGCAACGAATCGGAGAGGTAGTGCCGTCGAACGGATCGAGGCGGCAGTTCGCGCGGGACGCGAGGGAGATCAGCAGCGAGGCTGGGGCGCAGACGGCTACATCGAAGGCCGCGCCGACCGTATCGAATGACCTCGTTGACTACCTGTGGCTCCGAATGGGCGGCCTGTACGGCGCAACCTGGGAGCGAGAGTACGGCGCCAACCCTCGGTCATCGGCCGGGCGTGAGTGGGGGCTGACTCTCGCCGGTATGTCGCGGCAGCAGATCGATGCTGGCTTGGAGGCCTGCCGGGTTGAAGGAAGTGACTTCCCCCCGTCCGCACCGCGATTCCGCGCGATGTGCCTGGGCGTGCCCAGCCTGGGGCGGGTGAAGTTCGAGTTGTCGAAGCAATTCAAATTCCGCTCCGCGTTCACTCGCGCGGTTTGGCGGTACCTGGATGTCTATGCCTACCGCGCTGCATCGGCACGTGACGCCGAGCGGATGCTGCGTGACGCATACGACGTGGCGAAGGAAGCGGTAATGCGGGCGAACCCCTGCCGCACGTGGTGGGCGAATTGGAAGCGCCGAAAGGCCGGCCGCACAAGCCGGCAACCAGAGAGCAGATGCGCAAGCACCTTGCTGACATCAGCGCCACGCTTGGCCTGTCGCCGAGCGAAGCTGAAAGCATGGGCAAAGATGGATTATTGCGTGCCGGCGATTCGCGTGGTGATTCTGACTGAGCACTGCTCGGTCGGTGCCACTGCGCACGGCAAATTCCAAGGAACCAACAGACAGGGGTAGTACCGTATGAACAACGCAATTGAGCACCCACCATCGTTCAAGCTCGGCAATATCTGGCTGGTCGCGGCCAACCTCGCCCGCACTGCTGCGGATCTCGGGGGCGGGGCGCCCATGGTGGTGACGATTGACGCGGATGGCATGTTGGAGGCCGTGGGCCCGGACCACCCTGACTACAGCCAGCTCCTGACAGCTCCTGGCTTTGTGTGCACGGTCAGCGCGGCATCGAGCAATGAGCGCATCGCGGGGCGTATCCGCGCAGCCGCTACCGCGTTGGAGATCAGTAGTTGATCGGTGGAAACACGATGCGAGGAGGCGCGGGCACTCGCCCGCGTCACCCGGAAGATGCGCATCAGAAAGCGTTGTTCGATTGGGTCGCGGCGGCGAGCGCACAGCTATCTGACCTGCAGTACCTGATGCACGTTCCGAACGGCGGACGGCGAGGGAAGCTCGAGGCGGTCAGGTTGAAAGCACAGAGGCGTTCGCGCCGGCTACCCCGATCTGGTTCTCGATGTGGCGCGAGGTGGGTATCACGGTTTGCGCATCGAGTTGAAGGCGACGCGAGCGGACCTGGGAAGAAAGCCCGAGGTCTCAGCGGTGCAGCGAAGTTGGTTGACCAGGTTGCAGCAGCAGGGGTACCGGGCAGTGGTATGCGAAGGCTGGTTGGCAGCACGGGAGGAGCTGCTCTTTTATTTAGCCCTCGAGGTTTAACATGCAGCACCTATAGCGAGTGGGGATCATGCGGAATTTCAAGAAGAAGCGGCGCCCTGGCAACAGGGCGATGAGAAAGTCGGAGGCTGCACGCGTCGATGAGGCAAAAGTGACGGTGTGCATTCCGTGCTTGATCTGGGCGGAAATGGGGCGCATGCCGTTTGAGCACGTGGCAACCTGCAGCGACTACAACCACGTGAAGTCGGGGAACATCCGCATCAGCCATGCGCACGGTTACGCCGGATGCCTCTGGCATCATCGCGGGCGCATCGAAGTGGATGGTTGGACGCACGCCCGGATGCGCGAGCATTTCGGCCCGAGTCTGGCCGAAGGGTCACGCACGTTCCACCAGACATTCGGCAGCGACGACTACCTCATCGCGCGCCAGACGGCGCTGTTGACGGGAGAGGCGGCGTGAGCAGGAATGTCGGAAAGACCATGGCGAGGCTCAGCCACAGTCTGCCGCTGCAGGTGGCCGGGTCACGCGGTACGGGCCAGCCGGAACTGACCGCCATCGACATCGCGAACGCGCTGGCAGTTGCCGGCGGCGATCACCGGAAAGCACTGGCAGTGGATGTGCTGTGCCTGCGGTGGTGGCCTGCGAGGATCGAAGGGCCTATGCGCGTGGTCGGCCATCGAGAGGTGAAGCGACCACTGCCACCAGTCGACGGCAAGCCCCGCTTCTACATCGAGCGAATGCCGGTAGAGAAGCCCAGCGAAACACAGGCATTCCTTGGCATCGCATCGCTACTGGCGCGGGCACTGTCCGGTCGTGCGCGCAAGGTGCTGGCGCCCAAGACCCTTGCCAAGGTGGGGGAGCCGCGTTTCTCCAACGATGGGCGAGGGCGGTCATCGATGAGTACAGGAACCCGCATCATTGCCCGGTGTGTCGCGACTTCGGCCGACCAGGTGAGGTAGCGAAGCCGGTATTGCAGGAGGGCAAGGTGGTCGGTTTCGAGTGGCATCTGTGCGAAGACTGCGAGGGCACAGGCGTGCAGCCCTGGGGAAAGCATCGCCGGGCCAAGGCCGTGCAGATCCGGGAGGCTACGTTCCGCGACGAGTTGAATCCGCTGCATGAGGGCGCTTTGGCATTGTTGCGAGAACTCGAGCACAGAGGGGCGCGCATGGTTAATGCAAAGCTCCGCGATGACTGAATGCGCGTGCGATAAAGAAAATTAGGTTTAACATGTTGACACCGCCAAAAAGGCGGCGTAGTCTGCGCAGCAAGCCCGCCACGGAGGCGGGTTTTAACAGACCATGAGGTTTAACATGTCGAACCATGAGGCTTCCCCGACTGCCGCTGCGGAACTGCTGGCAAGCATCCGCTCACAGGCCACCACCAATCACTTCCAGCACGCCGACGACGCCGCCTTCATGGCAGAGCGCGATCTCACCGCAGCGGGGAAGTACCAGATCCGTGAGCGGATCCTGATCGAGCGCGCAGTGATCCGTAAGGCGGTGTCGGACCTGATCGCCGAGGGTTACGCGATTCAGGTTCACAACGGTGAAGAACTCGCGGTGACCGGCACCCGTGACGTGGGCACGGTGATGGCGGCGATCATGCAGACCGATGAGGATCGCCTGTACCTGCTGAACATCGAAGGCCCGGCGTATGCGCCCAAGATGACCCGCGCGGGCTGGGTCCACCTTGTCTACGGCAACGATGGCTGGGACGTGATGAGCGACTACACGACCAACCTGGGCGACGCGCTGACTGGCGCGGGCGATCTTGCTGATGCACTCGGGGAGACGCTGTGATGGGCATCGCCGTCTACCTGCATGCGGAAGAGACCGCCACCATCCTCGCCGCGCTGCGTTACTACCAGAAGCATGGCCAAGGCAGCCCGGAGAACCGTAGCGACGAGATCCACGAGATCGCCACCGGTGGCGATGAAGGCCTTACCTCGCTGGATGACGAAGGCATCGATGACCTGTGTGAGCACCTGAACATGGGTGACGACAACTGGCAGACGATCATGGCGGCACGCGACCGGCTGCATGAGGTGTTGCATGACCCCGATGGCGGCGACCTTGGGGACGAATGCGATGCGGCCGGCAACCTCGTGGACGCACTCGACGCGTTCCGCGCCTCCCACGGAGATCCGTGATGACGGATGACTCGAAGGCTGCGACCTGGATCACGCGGTACGTGTGGGAGATGGCCGCGGTATTCGGCCTGATCGGCCTTGGCCTGGGCTTCGTGCTCGGCTGGGCAATAGGGGGGCTCGATGACACCCCCACCACCACCACCCGGCGCCGCCGGGATCGCTTCACCTCGCCGGGCACCGGCCCGGACCCACCATCACACGCCCATGAGGTTCAATATGCGACACCCTCCCGCGTTGACGCTCGCTCAGGCGACCAGGTTGGCCAACCTTGAGGCCGGCTTGGCACGAGCCATCGATCAATCCCACCGTGAAGGCGACGTTGCACCATTCCGCGCCTTCGAAGTGGCCCACTCGCCGGAGCTGGAACTGCTGCGCGCCGGCGCCGCCGGCGTCGACATCGACGTGCAGGAAATCGACGCGCAGCGCTGGAAAGACCAGCTCAATGTGATGCAGCCAGCCCGGCACGTGGTGCTGGACGTGGAGAACATCGAGACGTTCACCCCGCGCGAGCCTTACAGCGGTGGACTCTTCCACCGCTATGTGCGCATCGGCAGGCATTGCTACCAGCTCGTGGCCCACCAGCTCGAATCGCTCGAGAGCATGGTCAAGCGCATTAGCGACTACGAGGTGGCAAAGGCGGGCGTCGCTGCCCAGGGCGGTGCCGCATGAGCCGCAGCGGATACAGCGACGACTGCGACACCTGGCCGCTGATCTGCTGGCGCGGCGCCGTTGCTTCGGCGTTGCGGGGCAGGCGCGGGCAGCAGTTCCTGATCGAGCTGCGTGACGCGCTGGACGCGATGCCCGAGAAGCGCGTCATTGCCGAGGAGCTGCAGGATGCCAGCGGCTGCCACTGCACGCTCGGTGTCATCGGCGCCAAGCGTGGCCTGGACATGACCGGGCTGGATCCATCCGACCGCGCCGCAGTGAGCCAGGCCTTCGGGATAGCGGAGGCGATGGCGGCGGAGATCGTCCACGAGAACGATGATGGTGAGTGGCGCAGGGACAAAGAGACGCCCGAGGCCCGGTGGACCCGGATGCGTGAGTGGGTCGAAGCACAGATCACGAAGGCAGGTGAGCCATGAGTGGCCCGAACATCGAGCGCTTCGTCAACGCCATCGCTTCGGACCTCGAGGAGGGTGGGTTCCGCGAGGTCACCGGCACCAGGCTGCGCCGGAATTTGACCACCGCCGTCGAGGCGGCCCTGCCGATGTTGAGCGAACAGGCCAACGGTACTGAACTGTTGGCCACGGCCTCCCCAGCCTTACAGGCGGATCGCGCGCAGTTCGATGCGTGGATGAAGTCTGCGGGCTGCTATAGCAGCTACGGATTCAACCGCATCGAGAATATGTGGGAGGCCTGGCAGGCCGCGCAGTCCGTGGCCACTGTGCCGCAAGGCTGCGACGCATGTGATCGAACTGGTATCCGCCAGAACGATGAGGGCCGCAACATCTTCTGCCCGGACTGCGACTTGGGCAGAGCCTGCGAAGGCCTTGGCCCGCGTCAGCAGGTGGGGCAGCCCATCGGCGAAATCGTCTATTCCGGCGAAGGGGGCCTGCAGATCGAGTTCTACGATGGCAAGCCGTTGGCTCCGATGAAGCTCTACGCCGGCCCGGCCGCGCAGGCCATGGTGCTCGAACGCTACGACGCCGGCCTGCTGAGCGACGTGGGAGGGGGTGACACCGCGTGGTGGCTCGACTACCTGCGGTCGGAGCTGGCCCGCGCCCACGATCACTACCAGCACCAGGTGAACCCAGCAAAGGAGGCCGGCCATGGTTGAGTCGGCCCTGCTGCTGATCGCGGTGGTGATCGGCCCGGCCGCTGCCGGCGCGCTGCTGTACCACCTGTGGACCACCCGCCCGCGCCGACCAACGCACACGCACCAAGCCGTGGGCCAGATACCGGTGGCCCGCCGCCGCCGGCAACAGGCGCTGCGGCGCCACGTGGAGGTGAGCTGATGGACCGCGAGATCAACCTGCCGCTGTACGAGGCGGCCCGGCCCGTGCCCGAGGGTGGCTGGTACGTGACGTGGGGCTATGGGCAGAAGCCCATTGTCAGGTACGCCAGCCAAGGCCTGACCCAGTGGCGCGATGGCATGCGCGCTATCCCCATCACCCACTACGCCGGCCCGCTGCCGGAAAGGAAGACGCCATGAGCGGTCACTACAAGCTCACGACCAAGCCATACGCCTCACTCGGCAGGGCGACGCACACGATCACCTCGGCTGGCGGCATTGTCTGTGCACACGTCCACGGTGACGAGCTGCTGCCCCATGCCGAGCGACTGCTGGCCGATCTCAACGGCGTCCCGAATCCGTCCGCATCGCCGTCCGCATCCGAACCGGACGCGTCCCCTGTGTCCATCCGTGGGGTGCTGCAGGCGATGCTCAACGGGATGGCCAAGGCCCATGGTGCAGATGCACCCGCCACCCAGTTGGTGCGCAATGCCATCACCGATGCCGACCGTCTGGCCCTGGCCGCTGAGCAAGCCAAGGCCTACCTCGCCAGCAACGGCAGCGGCCCCGCACGCGACAAGGCATACAGGGATTTGCGTGCGGCCCTGCCCAGCTACAGGGGGGCGCTGTGATGGCCGGGCTGCAGCTCACGTACATGGGAATGCCGGTGCTGGTGTCCCACTTGGCGACGAAGACCGAGCCAGTCCGTCCGCACATGAAGGGGAAGCACTCGCCCAGCTACCACCGACGCATCAGCAAGAAGTGGCTCAAGCGGTTCGGTACCAAGCAGGTGCCGTGTCTCTACATGGTGGCTTCCCACCAGGTGGGGGTGCTGTCCTCCCCTGACACCGTAGTAGTTCATCCGGCCCTCTTGGACCGAGTAGCGGAGGCCGCTCGCTATGGGTAAGACCACCCTTGGTGTACCGCTACAGGATGCCGACGACGTTGATTTCATTGGAGCTTTGACCAATGGCGCCCGACTCTTTGACGGGATTCCAATGGTGATGCCGCTCGCCCCGGCGCGCGCCGACACAGGTAAACCGTTGGTGCCCACCTCACGTGTGCGCGAGGAGGCCGCCGATGAACAAGCCTGACGCCCGCCAAGGCTACGACTCGAGCAGCGCTCACACTCGCGACCTGATCCAGCGGACGGGCCTCACCTACGCAGCGGTGGCACAGCGCCTCGGTTGCAGCGTGCGGTCGCTCGAGCGATGGGCGGGGCAAGGCGGGTCCATCCCGTATCCCGAGCACTACCTGCTCGAGTGTCTGGCCGACCGCCGCGTCGCCAAGCCGAAGAAGGCAGCACGCTTGCCCAAGGGCGCACCGGCCCGCAAGGCGCACCCGCTGGCCGGTTTGCTTGGCCGGTAGGTTCAACATGCTTGACCTGGCGCACCCCTATCCATTACGTTTCCCCACGCTGGCGTAGTTCCCCCTGCTGCCAGCTTCCCCAACCCTCGGTCAGTCTGCGCTGGCCGGGGGTTTTTCTATTAGCGGGATAGAGCAGCCCGGCAGCTCGACGGTTTCATACGCCGTAGGTCGGTGGCTCGAATCCACCTCCCGCTACCACGTTCTTCGGCCAGCGCCCGGTAGTCACGGTCGCGGCGATACCCGCGCATTGGCCGTCGTGAGACGCGCCGCGTGGGTCCAGCCTCTCTCCACTCGCAAGGTGATGCACAGCTCCGCTGACGCAGCGGACCGTGCCGGGCGCTGGCCGAACTTCCTCGAGGTCCACATGAAATCCATCGCAACCTGGCTGCGGCGCTGGCAGGAGCCGGTCGTCTGGCTGCCGGCCTTGGCCGTGATCGCTATCGCTGCATGGGTGGTGCTGGGCGCACTGGACCCGGCCTCCACCGTCGATGTCGTAGCTCGCTTGATCGAGCTTCCGATCCAGACCGCGTACGCGATCGCTGCGCTCGGGCTGGCCTGGCTGGCTCGCCGCCGCCAGCGCCGCCAGCTCACCAAGGAAGAAGGCCAGGAGCTGTGGGCCGGCATCGTCGCCGGCCGTCGCGGTCCGCTGATCGTCTACATCACCGACACCATCGTGTGGATCGCATGCGTCGTTCTGCTGCTGCACTTCTTCTCGCCCTGAGCCTGGGCAGCGCGCACGGCGCGCAGCGGGTGCTCGATGAGGTGCCATCGGCCATGGTCCGTGCGCGGGAAGCGGTGCAGTCCATCGTCCCGCCGGCGCCGCTGGTGCCGGAGCAGGTGTCCGACGCGGCCGTGGCCCACATAATCCGCTGGGAGATCACCAGCGCACGTCACTACGAGCAGCGCCTGCGCTGGCCGGTGTGGCCGGGCGGTGCGTCTGGCATCACCTGGTGCGTGGGCTACGACGGCGGCCACCAGACACCGGCAGTGATCGGCCGCGACTGGGCAAAGCACTACGCGGTGCAGCGCCTGAGCACCACCGCCGGCATCACCGGCCAGGATGCACGGGCTGTCCTGCCGCGCTACCGCGACATCACCACGCCGTACAGCTACTGCGAGCAGGTGTTCCGCGCGGTGACGCTGCCGGCGTACCACCGGCTGGCGAAGCGGACGTTCTCCAACGGCTGGGATCGGCTGCCGCCGGACGCGCAAGGCAGCCTGACGGCAACCGTCTACAACCGTGGCGCCAGCATGGCCGGCAGCCGCCGCAGCGAAATGCGCGCACTGCGCGACGTGTGCGTGCCTGCGGCCGACGTGGCCTGCATGGCGCGCCAATACCGCTCCATGTGCCGCCTGTGGCGTGGGACCGTCAACGAAACCGGGCTGTGCAACCGCTATGAAGATGCGGCCCGGCTTGCAGAGGGCCGCGCCCGATGAGCGACATGCAGATCCACCGCGACATGGGCCGAATGGAAGCGACGATCAAGGCTCAGGGAGAGCAGATCACGACGCTGGTGCAGCAGCAGAAGGAAATGCAGGCCCAGGTGCAGGAGATCCACGACGTGCTCACCGAGGCGCGCGGGAGCTGGAAGACGCTGCTGATGGTCGGCGGCCTGTCGTCGTTCATCACCGGCCTGCTGTTCAAGATCGCCACGGTGTTCAGCAAATGATTGCGCGCCTCGAGGCCTGGTGGGCTGCATGGAAGTGGGTGGCGATCCTCGCCGCGCTGAGTCTGGTGCTGGCCTCGCTCAACGTCTGGCAGGCCTACCGCGCCGTGACGGCACCGATGCGGTTCGAGAACGAGGCGTTATCGGCCAGCCTGCGCGCTGTCACCGGCATTGCCGAACAGCGCACACGCGACGACGCGAAGCTGATGGCCGACCTCGAGCGCATCGCTGATCGAGGCCAGCGCATCCGCATCGAGTACCGATCCATCGCAGCCAAGCAGCCGCTGCCGGAGCAGTGCGCTCCCGGCCAGCAGCGTGTGGACGCGATCAACCGCGCCCTCAGCGGCGCAACCAACCAGGAGTCGTCACCGTGACCCCGAAGACCCGTCAGTTCCAACCCCAATACCTCGAGCAGGAACTGGAAATCGCCCGCACGGAAGCCAGCGTTGCCAACCTGGCCGCGCAGGCAAAGGAAGCCAAGGCAAAGGCATGGTTCTATCGCTCCCTCGCACTGCTGGCCTTCGTGCTGGCACTCGAGGTGCTGCTGTGAGCCGCATCACCTTGGCCGAGATCGAGGCCGAGATCGTTGGCGAGTTCTACGCCAGCGGCGCCGGCGCTTTCAGCAACAACTACCTGGCGAAGGAGCACTACAGTGCGCTCAACCAGGTAACGCTGTGCGTGCTGATCCTTCGCAACGGATGCAAGGTGATCGGCGTGAACTACGGGGCCATCGATCCGGCGGACTTTGATGCAGAGATCGGGCGCGCAGCGGCGCGCGAGGAGGCCATCGACCAGTGCTGGCCGCTGCTGGGGTTCCGTCGACGCGATCAACTCACCTCTGTCCGCAGTGCTGCGCTCGCAGCGGGCACGATGGCTGCTGCTGGCGCCGGCTACAGCTTCTCCGGCGACGTTGATATGCCGAAGGTCATCAAGCCGACCGTGGGCCGCAAGGTGTGGTTCTACCCAGGCGGCGGCATGTGGCCGGCCGGCATGCAGGCGTTCCCGACCAGCGATTACGACGCCGGCCGGCAGCAGCCCATGGATGCAACCATCGTCTACGTCCACGGCGACCGGCTGGTGAACCTGCGCGTGATCGACCACGCCGGCCATGCCTTCCCCGTCCGTGCCGTGCAGATGATGCAGCCGGGCGACGAGTGCTGCGCCGCCGGCCACCGCGCCGAGTGGATGCCTTACCAGGTTGGCCAGGCCAAGAAGGCAGGTGACGCGTGAGCGCTCCCTCGCCGCCGTGCGCGCCGCCATCCCTCGCAGCCGCCGGCATCAGCGCCGGCCGTGAGGACGTAGTAGCGCTGGTGACGCTGGACGCCCAGTTCGCCGAGAGCGGGGAAACCACGCTCAGCGCCCAGCAGGTGCAGCGCTTGGCGGACCTTGGCTGGGTGGAGGAGGGCGACGAGCCCGACGAAATCAGCATCAGCATGCTCGGTCAGGACGTGTTGGCCGAGATCGACCGGCAGGTGGCCACCATCACCCCGATCATCACCGCCGGTGCCACCGGCGAGAGCCAGGGCTGAGCCATGCGCACTGCGCTTATCGCCATCGCCGTCGCGGCGCTGCTGGCCGGCTGCGGCCGGATCACGCGCCCGGTGCCGGCGCAGTGCAACGAAATCTGCCTCCTGCCGTGCACGGTTAACGGTGACGCCGGTGTGCGGTGGGAGGCAGACCCCAACAACGCCGAGGCGTGGGACGAGCTGGGTGGGGAGGTTGTGCCCACCCTGATCGGAAAGCTGCAGACCTGCGAGGTCCGCCGCGGCGCATGCGTCCAGTGCCTGCAGCGGCTGGACAAGGCCGGAATCATCCACCTGAAATGAGGACACCCCATGGCGCTTGACGACTACACGATCCTGGTATCGGACACCCCCGAGGGCTTGGCCGCCAAGGTGAAGGGCGCTGCGGCCGCCGGATTGCTGCCGTTCGGCAGCATTGCCGTTGACGTGAGCCAGAAGCACTTCGCCCAGGCCATGGTGAAGGGCGACGTTGCTGGTGGCGGCGGTGGAGGTGCCACTCTGCCGATCACTGCCGACAACATCACCGACGCCAGCTTGGTCGGCAAGCAGGTGTTGACGGCCGCCGACCAGGCCGCAGCGCGCACGGCCATTGGTGCGGGTACCGGCACGTCCAACCTGGCTATCGGCGCGACTGCGACCACTGCAGCGGCTGGCAACCACACCCATGGTGCCGCCACCACCGCTGCTGCCGGCTTCATGTCCGGCGCCGACAAGGCCAAGCTGGATGGCATCGCAGCGAATGCCAACGCCTACTCACTGCCGGCTGCAGGCGCAGCCATCGGCGGCGTAAAGCAGGGCGTGGCTGTTGCTGATCCCACGAGCGAGACGGATGTCGTGGCGCAGGTCAAGGCCTTGATGGCGTCTCTGCGTGGGTCGGGCGCGCTGGCGACCTGATCGGCATAGGATCGACGTGAGCACGGACGTACTGGCCGGTGCACCTGCGCAGGTGATCGAGGCGTACAAGCGGCTGGGCGGGAAGCTCAAGGCGTTCGCGCTCGCCTTGCCGATGGCAGGGAGCCAGACGGAGGCAGCATTGAAGGCCGGGTATGCCGAGAAGACGGCCAAGGCCAACGCTTCGCAGTTCGCCGCGAACCCGGATGTCCGGATCGTGCACGATTACCTGGTCGGCTCCGTGGTGCGGACGGCGGAGATCACCTTCGAGCGCTGCATGGCGGAGCTGGCCAAGCTGGCATTCGGCGACCCTGCAGCGCTGTTCGGTGAGGATGGCGCGCTGCTGCCGCCCCACGAGTGGCCCAAGGATGCGGGCGCGATGATCGCGGAGGTGCAGCAGATCGACCTGTACGCCGGCGTGGGCGACGCGCGCGAGAAGATCGGCGTCACCAACAAGATCAAGTTCGCCGACAAGCATGCGGCGCTGCGCACAGCGCTGCAGCTCATCGATGCATTCCCGGACAAGAAGAAGAAGGTGGAGCACACCCACCGCGTCGGCGTGGTGGTGGTGCCGGCGAAGACGGGGCAGGGCCAGTCGGCAGGCCTGCAGGATGCGATCGAGGGCTCCGCGCAGCGCCTCGAGCAGCCGCAGCGCAAGGGCAACGCGCCGGCGTTCATGGTTCGCCGGGTGCAGTCGCTGGCACAGCAGGGCTGAGCCGTGAGCCTCGACTACCCCGCCGAGGACATCGTGTGGCAGCCCACGCCAAAGCAGTCCGATTTTCTGGCCTGCGACGACTACGAGGTGCTGTACGGCGGCGCTGCCGGTGGCGGCAAGTCGGATTCGCTGCTGATCGACGCATGGTGCCTGCCCTGGAACGGCCCCCAGCACCCGCAGCACCGCGGCATCCTGTTCCGCCGCAGCTTCCCGGAGCTGAAAGACCTCATCGACCGGTCACACGAGCTGTACCCGCAGTTCATCGAGGGCGCTTACTACGACAAGATCGAGCACCGCTGGAAGACGCCGTGGGGCGGCATGGTCGAGTTCGGCTATCTCAACGCCGACAACGACCGGTTCAAGTATCGAGGCCGCGCGTGGAACTACATCGGGTTCGATGAGCTGACGCTGTGGCCAACCGCGACCTGCTACCTCTACCTGATGAGCCGCAACCGCACCACGGCGCGGGATCTGCCCAGGTACATGCGTGGCACCACCAACCCCGATGGCGTGGGCCAGCGCTGGGTGATGGAACGGTGGGGTATCGAGGAGGACGGCGGGCCGACGTGCCTGCCGGTCTCCATGATGTTCGAAGAGGAGGACGGCGAGGGCGGCTACCGCGAGGTGCCGAGAACCTTCACCCGTCGATTCATCCCGGCGAAGCTGGCCGACAACAAGCACCTGCGCGGCACCGGCTACCGCGAGACGCTGATGATGCTGCCGCCGGAGGAGCGCGATGCGCTGCTGGCCGGTCGGTGGAGCGGAAACCGCGTCGAAGGTGCTTTCTACTTCCGCGAGCTGCAGGCAGCACGCGCGCAGCAGCGCATCGGCAAGGTGCCGTTCGTACCAGGCGTTCCGGTCAACACGTTCTGGGATCTCGGCTACAACGACTTCAATTCGATCTGGTTCCACCAGCAGATCGGGCTGACCAACCGCTTCATCCACGCGTACCAGAACAGCGGCTACGACATCTCGCACTACACCCGGTACCTACAGGCGCTGGGCACCGAGCGCGGGTACGTCTACGGCAAGCATTACGTGCCCCACGACGCGGCCAACACCTCGCTGCAGACGGGCAAAACCATGATTCAGCTCTTGCGCGAGCAGATGGCCGGGCAGAGCTTCGAGATCGTGCCGCGCGTTGACCACGTTCTGGTCGGCATCAACCAGACCCGCGCCGCGTTCGCGGGCTGCTGGTTCGATGAGGAGGAATGCGCCGATGGCCTGGCCTCGCTGGCGGCATACCGGAAGCGCTTCAACAAAGCCATCGGCGCGTTCACCGACGAGCCGATCCACGACAGCCATTCCAACTACTCCGACGCCTTCCGTCAGTACGCGCAGGGCTACAACCCTGCGGCGCTCATCACGAAGGATTCGGGCGACTGGAAGCGGCGCCTACTCGCGGCCAAGACCAAGGGCCGCAGCTACATGAGCCGCTGACCGATGAGCGACGTAACGACGAACCGCGACACCGCCCGCGACGTGTTCTGGCGGCTGGACGAGTGCTACAAGCGCGGGCATGAGGACTTCATGGCCACCGCAACGCGGCTGGACGACTACTACCTCGGCGCGGGGCGGCAGTGGGATCAAGCCATCCGGCAGGAGGTCGAGGCCGATGGCCGGCCTGCAGTTGAGGTCAACATGTGCATGCAGGCGGTGAACGCCGCCGTCGGCTACCAGATCCAGAACCGTGTGGACATGGCCTACCTGCCCAAGGGCGGCCAGGCCGATGAGCAGCGCGCCAAGGTGATTTCGAAGGTCATCAAGCACGCGCTGGGCAATACCAAGTACCGGTTCCACGAGACAGACTCGTTCCTCGACGGTCTGATCCAGCAGCGCGGGTACCTGGACCTGCGCATGAACTACGACGACAACGACGAGGGCGAGGTCAGTCTGACCACCTTCGATCCGCGCGACGTGCTGCCGGATCCTGATGCAACGTCCTACGACCCGGACAGTTGGGCCGATTGCAGCATCACGCGTTGGCTCACGCACTCGCAGATCGAGCAGAACTACGGCAAGGACGCGGCGGACGAGATCCGCGACTCATCCATGGCCTACGTCCACAACAACTGGGGCGATGAGCAGGGGATGATGCGCGACGCGTTCGGCAACATGCCGCCGAGTTACGCGATGAACATGGGCTGGTACGGCGAGGAGGGAACCTGGCGCCGCTACAGGGTTGTGGACCGCCAGAGCCATGAGTACCAGCAGACGCTGGTGGCGAAGTGGCCAGCGACCGGTGACCTTCGCATCATCGAAGGCTTCGAGCCCGAACTGATCGGCTGGCTGATCGAGCAGGGCGTGCACGTGATGCGCCGGCGCATCCGCCGTGTGCGGTGGCAGGTATGTGCACCAGAGGTGTGCGTCTACGACAAGCTGTCGCCCTACGACCACTTCACGGTGATCCCGTACTTCCCCTATTTCCGTCGGGGCAAGACGGTCGGCATGCTCGACAACGCCGCGCAGGTGCAGGATCTCATCAACAAGTTCGTGAGCCAGTACGCGCACATCGTCAACGCCAGCGCCAATGGTGGCTGGCAGGGCGAGGCCAACTCGCTCGAGAACATGACCGACGATGAGTTCACCGCGCGCGGCGGCGAAACGGGCCTGGTCCTGCTGCGGAAGCAAGGAACACAGCCGTTCCAGAAGATCGAGCCCAACCAGCCGCCGCGCGGCATCGAGAACATGATCGACTTCCTGCAGCGGAACATGCAGACGGTCACGGCGGTCAATGAGTCTGCGATGGGGCAGGGCAGCGCGGATATGAGCGGCATCGCCATCCAGTCGCGCCAATTCGCCGCACAGCAGGCGCTCGGTATTGCCCTGGACAACCTGAGCCGCACCCGGCAGATGCTGGCCGAGCGCGCTCTCAAACTGGTCCAGCGCTTCTACACCGCGCCGCGTGTCATCCGGATCGCGGAGCCCGACGAATACGGTGTGGAACGCCGAATCCCGCTGATGCTGAACATGCCGCAGGACGACGGCTCAATCCTCAACGACCTGACCATCGGCGAGTACGACGTAGAGGTCAGCGAGCAGCCCTATGCGGTCACCTTCGACAATGGGCAGCTCGAGCAGATGGAGCGGATCGTGTCGAAGATGGGCGTCCAGATCCCACCGCAGTTCATCCTCAAGGCGTCCACACTGGCGGACAAGACCGAGATCGCCAACGCTCTGCGCGAGGCGCAGGGCAAGGCGGATCCAGTTGCCGAGGCCGAGGCCGAGCTGAAGCGGGCGCAGGCGCGCCTGGCCGACAACACGGCTGTTGGCAAGGCCGTCGAGGCGCAGTTCAGCGCGCTGCGAACTGCCGAGATCATCACTGCGATCCCGCAGACCGCCGAGATTGCCGATGCGCTGCTGCGTTCCAGCGGCTTCAAAGACCAGGACGCGGCGCCGATCGTGCCGCAGCCGGCGCCGGGCGCCCTGCCTGAGCCCGAGGCGCTGCCGCCGGCATCCACCCATCCGCTCACCCCGGACAACCCGGAGGCGGGCATCACCGCCGGCATGCAGTCCCAGCAGCCGATCCAGTAACCCAGGAGTCACCACCCTATGAGCACGCAGATCCCCGACGACAGCACTCACCCGAACAACATGGACGAGGCTACCCGCCAGAACCTGTTGGCCTCCATCGATGACGACGCAGGCGATACCGACGACGCCGGCCAGACCGCTGCAGGGACCGAAGGCGCCGCCGGCGCTGCCGGTACTGGCGCTGGTGACCCCGAGGCGGCGGCGGCCGCCGCCGCTGCTGGCGTTACCAGCGGCGAGGGCGCTGGTGGTGGCGATGCAGCAGCCGGCGCAGCCGGTGCCGAAGGCAGTGGCGGGGAGGCCGGTTCCGGCGCCGCCGCAGGTGCGGCTGCCGGAGGCGCCGAGGGCGGTGCCGGTGCCGGTGGCGGTGAAGGCGGCGACGCCAGCGCTGCCGGTCAGGAGGACGACTCGAAGCCGGTCGACCGCGCGGCCTTCAACGGTGTGTTGAAGGATCTTCGCGAGACACGCGAAGAACTCAAGCAGCTCAAGGCGCAGAAACCATCCGTCGGCCAGCGGCCGGCAGATCGCGACTTCGCTGTGGAGAAGCAGGGCCTGCGGGAGAAGTGGGATGCCGGTGACATCGACACGGACGAGTACAACGAGCAGCGTGACGCGTTGGTGGTCGCCGAGGCCGAGCACCGCGCCACCCTGCGTTTCCATGAGCTGCAGGAAGCGCAGCGACAGGACACGATCCGCCAGCAGCAGGAAGCTGATCTGCAGTCCTGGAACGGTAAGGTGCAGAAGTGGGAGGCCGAAAATTCGGATTTCCTGGCCAACCCGATCCGTCGTCAGGCGGTGGCCTCATTGATGGCCCAGCTCGATGCCGAACAGGATCCGACGAAGCGCCTCAGCGACGATGCACTGCTGGATACCGTGCGCAAGCAGGCGCACGAGGCATTCAACTGGGCCCCGGCCGGCGCAGGCGGTGCTGGCAGTTCCGCAGGCGCTGGCGCGGCCAGCGTCGACCCTCGCGCAGTCGCTGCTGCGCGAGCCGCGGCGGCTGCATCGGGGACGCCGCCTCTGCCGGCCGGCGGTATGGGTAGCGGCGCGCTGGCCGGCAAGGTTAATCTGGAAGAGTTGAAGCCGGGGGAGTTCAAAAAGTTGTCTGCAGCTCAGCGTGCCGAGCTGCTGGACGGCGAGCTGTAGGGTTCAGCAGTGGAAGAAGGGCGCCGCGCCCCACGCGCGGCTCGCTCACCGAGCAGGTGCTTCGCAGCACGCGAGCTGCGTTACCAATCGCGTCCCCAGGGTGGGTACCCCACGGCTCGCAGCCCCGATCCATGGCTGCGCTTCGCGGCGACCGGCGAACAGGTCAGTCCAGACATTTCCCCATTCCGACTGATGAACCCCGCAGGGAGAACCCACCATGGGTGCAACTGACTTTGGCTCGATGGAGCCGCAAAAGAAGCTCGCGTACCGCCTGAAGGCGTACGAGGAGATGACCGACAAGTTCTTCTTCACCAAGCTGCTTGGCAAGGAAGGCTCGGGCGCGATCGAGCACATCACCGAGCTGTCCAAGAACAGCAAGGGTGAGGCCGGCGCGTTCTTCCACCTGATCTCGCGCATGACCGGCGGCGGTACCGTCGGTGACAACCGCCTGAAGGGTCGCGAGCGCACCCTCGAGGCCCACTGGCAGCGTGTGAACTTCGACCAGATCCGTAATGGTGTGGTCAACAAGGGCAAGCTGGCCGAACAGAAGTCGGTGATCCAGTTCCGCCGCCCGGCGCGTCGCTCGCTGTCCGAGTGGCTGGCCGATTCGTGGGAAGACCAGGCCATCCTGACCGCTTCCGGTATCAGCTACGGCCTGAACACCGATGGCAGCCCGCGTGTCACCCCGGAAGGCCAGGATCCGTGGACCGACCTGGACTATGCGGCCGACATCCGCCCGCCGAGCAAGAACCGCCACTTCCGCTACTCGAAGACGCTGGGCCTGGTGGCTGGCGATACCAGCGCGATCGTGGCCGACGACAAGCCGGCCTACGCCATGCTGCCGTCCATCAAGGCCAAGGCCAAGATGAAGCGCATCACCCCTCTGAACATCGGTGGCAAGGACTACTACATCCTGCTGGTGCACGAAGAGACGATGGCGCACCTGTACCGTGATGCCGACTTCCGCCAGTGCCTGGTCGGTGGCGACGTGCGCGGCGAGGCCAACAAGATTTTCTCGGGCGCCGTCGTGACCATGAACGGGCTGGTGATCCACCCGTACACCCGCACCTTCAGCACCACCGGTGCAGCCAACAGCAACAAGTGGGGTAGCTCGGGCACTGTCGACGGTACCCGCTCGCTGCTGCTGGGCGCGCAGGGCCTGGCATTGGCCGACCTGGGTGCACCGGACTGGGACGAGGAGACCATGGACTACGGCAATCGCCAGGGTATCTCCATCGCCAAGATGGGTGGCTGGCTGAAGCCGCAGTTCCCCAGCTCCTACGACGGCGGCAGCGTCGAGGACTTCGGCATCATGGCGATCGACCACGCGCTGTGATCTGAAGGTTCCACATGAGACACCATCGGCCCGCAAGGGCCGATGCTTCATCCCAACGTCTGAGAGGTACATCCAATGAGCAAGACGCAGAGCGACACCCAGTTCGGGCGCAAGGTCGTGATCGACCTGGGCGTCAAGAACATCGGCGCCGGCAACGAGATCACCGTCAAGCTGCCGCAGGGCGCGATCATCACCGCGGTGGCGCTGCTGACCGTGGTCGCGTTCAACAGCGGCACCACCGCGACGGCCACCATCAGCGACGGCACGACCAAGTTCGCTGATGCCGTGGACGTGAAGTCCATCGGCAGCGAAACGACCGCCAACGCTCCGAAGCACTACGCAGAAGGCGGCACGCTGACCTTCTCGCTGGCGCAGACCGGTACCGCTGCCACCGCTGGCCGCGCACTCGCCATCGCCGAGTACGTCGTCGTCGGCGGCGGCGACGAAATCTACGGCTGATCCACGGGGCCGCCTTCGGGCGGCCCTCTCTTTATCACTTCGGAGTCACCACCATGAAATTCCGTCACCCCGATGGCGTGCGCCTGGCCTTGTCCAGCGGACACGTCACCCTTGTCGGTCCCGACTGGCAGCCCCTGCAGGAGATGTTCCACCAGGAAGCGCTGACGAAGGGCTGCGAATGCGACCAGACCACGATCCGGACGCGAACCCTCGAGCCGGCGGTCGCCGGTCCGAATGCCGTCACCCCGCTGGATGAGCGCGCCAAGATCCGGAAGGCGTTGATCCTGATGGTGGAGCGCAACGGCGAGGGCGACTTCACCGGCAGCGGCGCCCCGAACATCAACATCGTCAGCAAGGAATGCGGCTTCCGCGCGGACAAGGGCCTCGTGCTCGAGGAATGGAATTCCATGGTGGAAGAGGCCCAGCAGGAAGAAGCTGCGCGCAAGGCTGCGGAGGCGGCCGGTGTTGCAGGCCCGGACGGCAGTGTTGCGCAGGTTGGCCAGCAGGGTGAAGCTGATGCTGGTGCCGACGGCGCGCCGGGCGCTGGCCAGTAAGCCATGAACCTGGCTGCCTTGATCGCCGAATACCGGCGGCGGGCCGATGACGAGGTGGCGCCCTTCTTCGCGGAGGGCGCCACCCTGATCGGATACGCCAACGAGGCCGTGCGGGAGGCATGCGTTCGCGCGCGCCTCCTGTTCGATGACGCGCCGCGGCCCGGCGTGACCACTTACGACGTTCAGCCCGGACAGGAGCGGGTGGAGCTGGGCGAGCTGGTGCACTGGATTGATGCGGCCAGTTTCATCCGCGCGGACGGCCGCGAGTTCGAGCTTGACCTGACCGGATTGGATTGGATCCGTGCCCACCCTGATTGGCGACGGAAATCGGCGAGCCGGCCGAAGGTGCTGGCTGATGACGGGCGCGATCGCCTGCGTATGTGGCCCACCCCCAGCGGCGAAGGAACGCTGCAGCTCGCGGTCTACCGTTTCCCGGTGAAGGAAATGGCAGCCGACGATGACACTCCTGAGATCAGCACTATCCATCACGCGGGACTGGTGGACTGGATGCTCTATCGGCAGTGGTCGCGGCCGGAGGCGGACGCCGAAGACCAGCAGAAGGCCGGCCTGGCGCTCGCACAGTTCGAGCGCACATTCGGTACCCGAGACACTGCGGACGTGATGCGCAAGCACCGCGAACGCAAGCGCGTAACCACTACCTACGGCGGCATCCGCTAAACCTGGAGCATCACCATGGCAAATACCCTTTACGACAAGGGCCGGCAGCGTTTCCTCGAAGGCCAGTTCAACTGGCTGAGCGACACCATCAAGTGCATCTTGGTGGACACCGGCGCATACACCGCAAACTTCACCACGCATGAGTTCCTGTCGGACATCCCGACCTCGGCGCGTGTAGGCACCGCCAGCGGCGTGACGCTGACGAGCAAGACCACTACCGGTGGTGCGGCAGATGCGGCGGACATCACGTTCTCCAGTGTGACCGGTCCGAGCATTGAGGCGCTGGTGCTCTACTCCGACACCGGTACCGAAGGCACCAGCCCCCTGATCGCCTACATCGACACCGCCACCGGCCTGCCCATCACCCCCAACGGTGGCGACATCATTGTTACCTGGGATAACGGTACTAACCGCATCTTCAAGCTGTGAGGGTTCGGCGATGAGCCAGAAACCCCAAACCCAGTCACTCGCGCCAGGCGGCATCGCCGCCTTTGGCGCAATGGGAACAGAGCATGCTCCTGCGATTGATCTGGCGGCCCTTTGCCGGTTGCCGCCATATCAGATGTACGTGGCCGAGCGGGAGCCGAATCACGCAGGCGCAGACGCGGAGCGCTACGCCCTGGATCGCACCGCACACGCGCAGGCTCGGGGGGAGTTGCACTGGTGGCTGGATCGCTATGTTGCCTGGCATGCGGAGAAAGGCTGCTGGTGGGGCGAAAGTCCGTTCGGCTTGACGTGATAGAGGAGACTGATTATGGCCGTGGTGGTGTCCATCAGCGACGAGCATTTCACGATGGTCGACTTCAAGACCGAAGAGCGCACGCTGGACGCCATCTATGGCCAGTGGGCGGTGGATGTGGTGGAGCCGACGACTCCGTATCCTGCGGTGGGCGGCGACGACGGCATTGCGTTGGTAGATGCTCCGGCACTGTGGTCGGGCGGTCGAGATACCATCGCTGTTGCGTACGAAGGGGGCATCGAGATTACCCCGCTGTACTTTGGCTCGAGCTCGTCGTTCACGCCGAACCTTGCCTCAAACGGCATTGACCGATACCAGAGCATGAACACCGGGCGCAGGCTTGCGCTGATCTATCACCCCGTAGGTGTCGACTCAGGTCTTTCCGAATTCTCTGGCATTCACAATTCCGGCGCGGCGCTGTTCCGTGGCGCCCACAACCGCACCGGAGAGGGCGTCAAGTTCGTTGCGCGAGTGGTACGTGGTCAGCGAATGGAGATTGCGGTTGACAACACTGCTGCCGCTGCTGGGGTCACAGTGAAGGCCATTGTGTTTGATGGAACCACCGTTGTTTCAGTGGTGAACGTTGGCACGATCCCTCGAGGCTCACGCTATCTGATTCAAGTGACGACTCGGGGCGGAACCGTGTCCGGTACGGTCGTTGACCAGGCCGGTGCGCCAGCGGCGCGCCGGGTAGTGATACATGATCGCGAGACCGGGGGCGTCGTTGGTCGAGGAATGAGCGGCGCGGATGGCCGCTACTCGATCGACGTTTCGCTCCTGCCTGGAAAGGTGATGTATGTGATTGCACTGGACGATGAGGTGGCGCCTCTGACCAACGCAGTGATCGCTGATCGCGTCGTGCTGCAGTAGCCATGCCCACCGAGGTCGAACTCCGATTTGACAGGCTGCCGACCGGGTACATCCCGGCGGATAGCCGTGTGCTCGATCTCGGTGGCGGCGGCCCGCTGGCGAATCCGCCGCCTGGCACAGTCTCCCCGTGGGGTATTGGGCGACTGCCGCTGCCGAGTGGCGCGACTGTGGTGCGTACGGTCCTACCGGATCCGAAGGTTCGAGTTGATCTCGACTTCGGCACTACGCTGCCCGGCTACATCGGTCCGCCCAGCACCGACGTTCCGCTGTCGTTCCAGCCCATCGGTGGGGTAGACCTGGGGATCTTCCCTGGCGGTGAGGTCTTCACCGTGTTGGGGCAGCCGCTGGTGCGCAACCAGCAGATGCACGTAGGCCCTGCAGGGTTCCTCGCAGGCGCTGTCGGCACTGGTGTGGTGCGGAACCATCTGACCTATGTGCGACCTGCAGGCGCAGATCAGGCCCGCTACGGCCGGCCGTTGGTAGTCAACGGCTTCCCGCAGGCATTTCCGGTAGGCATCCCGCCGAGCGGCACCGGTAGGCCGACGGTATTCAACTTCAATCAAGAGGTGCGACCGGCTGGCCTGAGCGCCTTCCGTGGGTTCGGTGAGCACTGGGTCAGCTTGGGCATTCGACGGGTCACACCGGCGGGGCTGGTGGCCACGCTGTGGGGCACGCATGCCTTCGCGGGTGGGGTGCGTTGGATCGACCTTTCCAATCGCGGTATCAATTCGGCTGCGTTTGGCAGTGCAGTTGCCTGGTTCTTCGAGCGGCAGGTGTTTCCGCTGTGGTTTGTTGCGACGCGGTATGGCAATGCACGATTGGATTTCAACCACGACGTGATCCCCGAAGGGATCGTGCCCGGCAGCGTGGGAAACCACGAGGTGCACGTCCCCCGCGTGATCGTGGACATTGCTGGACGAGGTATGGCGCCGCCACCCATTCCGATGCACCGGTTGGACAACTTCGTCCAGCGTGCGCAGCCGATCGGTTGGATGGATGGCGGCCCCAGTGAACCGGAACGCTTCGGCCGCGGCGAGGTCATCAACAGGCTGCAGTTGATCCTGCAGCTCTTCGCGCCTTCCCCCAGCGATGGTGGAGTGTTCGGATCCTTCACGCGCGTGGACAACCGGAACAAGCTCGTGCGCACGGAGGGGCGCAATCACGCGGTGATGGGTGGACCCTCGGTGGTCAACAAGGCGCGGGTCGTCCGGACCCTGCCGGATCAGGACATGGCGCGGTGGGGCGTGACGCTGGTAGCGGACCGGATCCGCAGTGTTAGGCCGCGAGGTGGGGATTCTCTGGCGTGGGGCAGCCCGCTGGGCAACATCGTCTACAACGCGGCGCGCGTGATAGCTCCTGCAGGCTGGCGGTCTGAGGCCTTCGGTCAGCACGGGCCGGTGTGGAGCAACCGCCAGTGGTTCCGCCACATGGGCGTAGACCAATCCGCGTTCGGCAGGGGAATGGTGTCGTTCCGGGTTCGTGCTGTCGCCGCATTTTCACTGCCCAACCCGCCGCCTTTCGGAGCGACGGTTGTGCAGCACCTACAGCGAACGTTGAAGGCTGAAGGCTGGGCGTCGTTCCGTCACGGGTTGGCCACGCTGCATCAGCGCTTCAACATCATCGCTGCCTGGGCAGTTCTGCCGCCGGCAAACCAGATGGGCAGCAATACCGTGCGCAACGTCACCCCAGAGCTGAAACAGATGGGGGCAGTGGCCACTCTTTGGGGCGACGCACGGGTCTATCACCGGTGGCGTTCCTTCGACATGCAGGGATTCAACGCCCAGGCCTTCGGTACGCATGTCGTAAAGGACCGGCGGCAGCCAGTGTTACCCGGTGGTATTGCACCGCGGCCGATTTCGCAAACGCATGCTGTCCGCAATGTGCTTCCGGATCCACCTGCAACGAGAACGCTCGGTGTGGTTGGGTGGGACAGCGGTGAGCGCAAGGTAGGTACGCCGATCGTGCGCGAAAATGCGATCCGGCCGGAGGGCTTCATCGCTACCCAGCACGGTATGCAACTGCTCGAGTACATGGGCATAGCGCCCATTGGCATCCCACCGCCGCGCGAAATCGGTGGTAACCAGTTCGGAACTCCTTCCCTCAATGCCTGGCGGACCATCGCGCCGGTGGGTGTGGTCGCGCCGGTTCCTCCTGTTGCAGACGTTGGGCCGCGCTACGTGTGGGCTCCGCGCGGCTATCCCTATAACACCGGCTATTGGAACGAGCTGGGCCACATCATGGATTTCTACAGTCTTTTCAATGCCAACGGCCAGCTCACCACGGAGCGTCCGGTGTGGGGCCAGGCTGGCGTGAGCCATTTCCATCGGGCGGTCACTGCTGTAGGTGTCAATGCGGGGGCGCTGGGATTCCCAGCGCTTCGGGTCAATCCCCAGTACATCCGGATGGAGGGCAGCCGATTCCAGCGTTTCGGATTCCCGAAGGTGAACGCGGGTGGTGTCGTGGAAGCCGTTGGCAAGGACCAGGCAGAGTTTGGCAGGGCCATCATCATCGAGGCCGACTATGGGCCGCGAACGGCCAAGCCGTCTGGGATCGACGGGCTCAGCTTCGGGCTTTCCGAAGTCCAGCTCTTCCATCGCCAACTGCTGGCGCGCGGCTGGGACAGCTTCACGATCAGCTCGCCGGCGGAGCCATCATGGCCGCGGAGGTCGCACTGGGTAAGCCACGCATACCCGCCGTTCAACGCGCAGGGCGCGGACATGGCGGTTTACGGATTGCCATGGGTCAGCAACGCGATTCGCTCCGTTTCGCCAGCCGGATTTGGAGACGGGGCGGTAGCTGAGTACACGCCAGGCCACTTCGCGGCGCGCATGCGTGTGCGCCGTACCGGGCGGGTTGTCGGCGCTTCGGTCGGGCCTGCCGGCAGCGCGGGTTGGCCGTCGATAAGCATGGGTACACGCTACGTCTGGCCCCGAGCGCTGGCGGCAGGTGGAAGCGGGGTTCCGCTGCTGGCGAGCACCTCCATTCTGCGCCCGAGTGGATTGCAGGCCGGCGAATTCGGAGACATCGATCGGTGGGAGGCCGGACGCGCCAAGGTGCACGGTACCGATATGGGAGCGAGCGGGAACGCGATCATTCTGCGCGGGGTGCGCACCGCCGGGTTTGCCGGGACGGTCGGCGCGCCGAGAGTTGGCCGTCCCGTCGCGCCGCACACATTCCGGGCCGACGCAGTGGGGGTGCCGACCGCCGTCGCACGCTGGTGCGGCAACAAAGCAATGGCCGCGCAGGGAAGCGCACACGGCCGAGTAGGGATTCCGAGAATTGACACAGGACAGGTGAGCCCATGACTACTCCGCTCGGCCCGTGGCCGCTGGGGATGGACAACGTGAGCGCGTCCAGCACGCTCAAGCGAGACGAGGAGGGGCGGCAGGTTGCGCTGGCCGATGCCGCGAATGTCGACATTGACCGAGACGGCAGGCCTGGGCGGCGCCGCGGCGCACGCTTGGTGCATGCGCGCGCGGACCTCCACAGCATCTGGTCCGGAAACGCCGGGGCGTTCGCGGCCGCTGGGGCAGAGCTACTTTCTGCCCCCGACCTGCAACCGATCGCGCTGCTGAACAGTGCCGACCCATGTACCTATGCAGAGGTCAATGGGGAGGTGATTGTGGGAAATCGGACGACATTGCTGCGCGTCAAAAACGGCCGCGCAGCGCCCCTCGGCGTCCCTGATGCGCCTCCGCCGGCAGCTTCTGCAGGTGAGGGCGGAGGCATGCGCATGGGGCGCTACGGCGTCGCTGTGGCTTTTGTCTCCGATCAGGGTGAGGGGGGCCTTTCATCGCTGCGGTTCGTAGACGTGCCCGACGGAGGCGGAATCATCCTGACCGCGCTGCCGACTGCGGGCGATGCTACGGCCCTGCGCATCTACCGGACCCATCCGAACGGCGAGGAGCTGTACCGAGCGGCTGAGATCCCTCTCGGCTTCCCCCGCTACCACTTGGGCAACGGGGGGCTGGACGCCGCCGCAGACACCCGAAACCTGCGTCGCATGCCCCCAGGGCAGCATGTCGCCTCGTTCCAAGGCTATCTGCTGGTAGCGCACGGAAACGTGCTCCGGTTCAGCGAACCCCTCCGCTACGGCCTGCATTCGCCGCGGCACGGTTTCGTGCAATTCCCGCACCGAATCACGATGCTTGCTGCCGTCGGGAGGGCCGTGTTTGTAGGGACGCGCGCAGGTGTCATAGTCCTGCGAGGGCCCCGCCCTCGCGAGTGGTCCCAGGACATGACGGGCGCGCTGGCGCCGATCGAGGGCGCTGTTGCTGTCGTCGCGTCCGGGGCACTACGCACTGAGCAGCCAGGCCAACGGATGGCCGTGTGGCTGGCGCCCAACGGCTACGTGCTCGGCACTGAGGATGGGACCGTGATCGAGCTGCAGGCAGATCGGATTACCGGTCTGATCCACGCTGGGGGCGCCCTGTGCGTTCACGGACGGCGCGTCGTCGCCGCAGTCGCGTAGTACGATTGCAGTCGATGGCTGGGCATAGGCCCGGCCATTGTTGTGGCTGCAAGGTTCCACATGTAACACCATCAATCCACCAAGGAAACCGCCATGACTTCCAAGCTCGAACCGTTGATCCATACCGCCACCAAGAAGATGCGCAACTGGCTGCGGCGCTGGGATCGCCACCTTGCCGACGCTCTGCGCCAGGGCAACTTCCGTGTCACGCCCGAGGGCATCGTGGTCTTCGATGACAAGGTGCTGTGTAACGCCTACTTCCATCGGGTTGTAGGGCGTGATGACGACTACACGGTTGACCACAACCTGCTTGTTGATCAGGGAATCATGAAGGCGCTGGGTGTCATGTTCTTCACCGATGCCAAAATTCCGGCCTGGTATCTGACCATGGGCAACGGCGCGGCCAATCCGGGTGCGGGCCTGACCGCTGCCAACTTCGCCTCGACACTGGGCGAGATCACCTCCACGACGGAAGGCTGGAGCAATACCACTCGACCGAAGTGGAACCCTGCTGCGCCGGCCGCGAACGTCATCAGCAACGTGGCCAACAAGGCACAGTTCAACATCGTTTGCGCGACCAGCATCAAGGTCACGTGCGGCATGCTCGTTTCCAGCGATGTACGGGGCGGAACTGATGGCACGTTGTGGTCGGCGGCGCGATTCAGCAACGAGCGCGAGCTGTACAACGGCGAGGTGTTCGAACTGGGCTACCAGACCAGCCTGACCGGTTGATGTGATCCCCATGCGCTACGGGCCCGCCCGCGTCGTGTACAGCGGCGACAAGGAACGTGCGCAGGCCTTTCTGCCGAAGGGCCTGCAGCTCCTGCGCAATGCCCAGGAGCGCCAGCGGCTGGGTGGATTGAACGTCCTGCGCGATTACCAGGTTCTGGACGACGACAGCTACTGCTACGTGATACTGGGCGGCGGCATGGCCGCAGTGCATATCGTCGCCGGGTACGCACCCTCGGTGGGCGAAGTCGAGGTGGAGCGCAATGTCATCCCGGACTTCGTTTCCGGGGTCATTCGCAACGGGTACATCGAGTCCGCTTCGCGCTGGGAGGGTGACAGTCGACAGGTGCTCTCTCAATTTCATCCCACCTTCCGTTGCGCGGAAACCTACAGCCTGTGGGGGAAGAAGGTGGAGGTTCCTTCCTACGGTTATCAGGAGCTCGAGCGCCTGGCTGTGGAGCCCCTGCAGGGCTTTCCCGAACTGCGCAACCCTACAACAAGCGGACAGGCGGCCGAGCGCGTCTATTCGCAGTACACGCTGCTGCGTCCGACGATGTACTCCGGTGCGATGCGGGGGCTTGTGCAGGCACTGATGGGCTTCGGCCGCCAGCGCCGTCAGCCGCCCGCGAAAGAGGGACAGGCACGCGGGCGGGAAGTCAGCCTGTACGAGGAGATCCGCAGCGAGCCAGCGCAGACCGACGTGGACGGCGGTACCCCGCCATCATCCCGCTCCAAGTCCACATACCTCAGGGAGGTGGCCAATGAGGGGCTGCAGGTTCGCTACGATTGGAAGTTCTACCGCACGCACGGTCTGACGCGGGCAGCGGATGGCCGCTGGTGGTTGGTGGAGATCAGTGGCAGTGCGGGAGTGATCGCGATGCCGCTGCCGCTGCATGACGCCACGTTGAGCAGCACCTTCCGTGAGCTGCTCGAGCAGCGCGGAGACGTTGACGCGCTCCACCTCCTCGAGCAGTTCGGAGGCTTCCCGACAGGCGAGCCGTTTCCAAAAGCAGGATCATTGGAATCATGGATCCGCGCGGGGCGAGTTGTGCGCCTCGCGGCGCGAGCGGACCTCGCTGACTTCTATCGTCACAGTCCCTACTCATCGGACATGGGCTGGGCGTTCAATCTGCGTGGCGACGAAGCGCACAACACAGCATGGCGCTTTGGGGATGATGATCTGCAGCGGGGCGTGCACTACGCGATCAGCCTGCAGATCGGCGCTGTTCGGCCAGTCATAGAGACTGCCGACAGTCTGTTGTTGAAGCGCCTCGAGCGCATGCGCGACGCTGGCTTGTTCCCAGATGGAATCGACGCGGCAATCTGGAAGGCTGCGCGTATGACGGCAAAGCAGCGTGCCTTGGCGACAGGTACCGATGAGGCGGTGTTCCGCTATGTCGACGCATTGGTGTTGGAGCCGATCGCCGTGGGGGGCGCTCGAGTGAGCAGGGTAAGCGAGGGCTTCCTGTGGTTCTCCCCGGCGGCCAAACAGGACAACGGGAACATCATCAGGTTCCCCGAAACGCTGCTGGGCCACCTGGTCTCCCACTCCATGCAGCCTGCGTCGCGGTTGGCGGAGCAGCCGGCCCTCTGCCACACGACCATGCACGTCTTCTTCGCCGGAAATGACCTGAAATGGGTCAAGTTCTACTGGGTGCGGGACTCAAACGCTCCTGCACAGAACACCAGCGACCTTGAAGACTGCATGTACGTCGGTCAGTGGAGTGCGCACGACGAGGTGGGCACGCGGCGTGTTCCGATGATGTTCTACACGAATGATTTCGACCACCGCGACGAGCTGCCTGCCGGGACCGCAGACACCGACATCGTGAGCAAGGATCTTGGCTACTCGAGCGTCGACGTGATTGATTTCGGGCCGCCCTACGCGAATGAGGGCACAGTGACGCGTACCAAACGATTCCTTCGCCGTACCGATGTGAGGCGGGTTTCATCGCCGGACCTCGGTAGCGGCGTGGCGGTACCCTTCGGCGATCGCGAGAGCTACTACTACGCCTGGCGCCGCAGCCACGCCGGCACCGAGCGTGAGGTTCAGCACGAGTATCGCTATTTGCTTGACCCACACCACTACGAGCACTGGCGGAACCGCGCTCCGTGGTCGGGCGGAGAGTGGTCAAGCGGCGTAGGCTGGCCACCGAGCGAGGGTGAGGAACCCGGTACCAGCTACTGGATACGCCTCGAACAGCATCCAACCGGCTACGGCCCGGTGACTCAGCGCACTGTGTGCACGCCCGGCGTCCGCCACGCGCACTACAACTGGCTCGCCGGCACGGCCTGGCACGACGGCAACAGCTACAGCCCCTACGACTGCGGCGATGCCGCCGATGAGGGACCGTGGCTTTCGGGCGGCGAGCATGCGACTTCACTGGCGTACTCCGTCCCTGAACCCCCGCTCCCCGCGCCGGTTAGGGAGTTGTCACCGCCGGGAGGCGAGTACGAGGTGTGGTGGATCAGCAGCTCGACTTTGGGGCAGATACGCACGCACCGCGAGGAGGAGCTGGGGTTCGGCCTTTGGGCTACCCCGTCACCGACGGTGGATACCAACCTGACCCAGTACATCGAAGCGACCTACAACTGCCTGGGCGAGGCCACGTCTGCGCGGTATGGCCTGAATCTCAACGGCGGAAGCCGAGCGGTGGGTGTACCGCAGTACCCAGGCATGGAGAGCCGCCCCCTCACCTACATCGGAGTAATCGACGGTGGCTGAACATCAGTGCCTCATGCTGGAAGACGGGATCTACCATTCCGAGCAGTGGCTGATCGCGAGGAATGACTTGCTGGCCGACGCTGGGAGCGTGGTAGAGGCATACTCTTTCGGCCTGTCCGTGTCGCTGCGCGACTCTGCCTTGGTGCTCGAGAGCTACATTGGAATTCGAACTCTGGGGCTTGCTGAGGCCGGGACGTGGCAGGAGGTCTACCGACCGGTCGCCTTGCCCGAAGCTGTGCTGCTGGACCGTGGAAGGATCGGCGAGCGGTGGACGACGCGGCGGTCGGTCACGATGTCGGACGCCGGTGCCTGGGGAGAATCGTACGGCGGCAACAGCCGGCTGGCGATGCAGGAGCGCGGTGCATTTTCCGAGCAATACATGCCGACCGGATCGCCGTCCGCAATGCTTGCGGACATCGCCAAGGGGGTAGAGCGGTACTCAAGCGCCCGCACCGGAGGCTTGGCCGAGCTTGGTCATTGGGACGAGCTCTTCACTGCAACGCGTAGCGCGCTTCTGGCCGATGCTGGGCGACTCGGTGAGATCCTCTCGGCGGAGGCCAATGCGATCGTGTTCATCCGCGAGCGCGGCGTGTTGGCTGACCAGTTCACGGGAATTGGACGGCCTCGCGGAACGCTGGTGGATGCTGGATGGGGTGAGGAGCGATACCTGCCATCGCCACCGATGCCGGCCGGGGATGGGCATACCGCGCGACGCGTCGGAATGACCACGGCCTGGACTGCAAACACCGACACCTGGGCCATGAGCCGCTACACCGATCTTCCGATGAATTCGCTGGCGGTGATTGACGGCGTGTTGTACGGCGCCAGCGATGCCGGACTGTTTCGCCTTGAAGGCGAGGACGACTTCGGGCTGCCGATCAATGCGCACGTGCGGACTGGCAAGCAGGCCCTGACCGGCGAGCAGACGGCGACGATGCGAATGGTGTACGCCGGCGCAACCACCGATGGCCGGTTGCAGTTGACGGTGGATGCCGCCCCCAAGGGGGTGCCTGTGTTCTACACCTACGATTTCGAGCAGCGCCTGGCTGAAGACCTGGCGCCCCAGCGGGCAAAGTTGGGGCGAGGCCTGAAGTCTCGCTACTGGCAGGCGACCATCGGCAACAAGGCCGGTGCTGACTTCACGATTGACAGCGTGTCGGTGCTCGATAGCGCCGGCCAGAGGAGGGTTTGATGGACAACTCGATCGCACCGTCGAATGACACGAAGAATGCCTATCAGGAGGCCATTCGGAACGTCAACAACGCCATGGAATACATGATGGGTGCGGCCGGCGAGTGGCTGGGCCGGACCGAAACCAGCATCCACAACCTTGGACGCTGGACGCCGGCGCAGGAGCTGACGCCACCGGATATACGGCCCAGTGAGGTCGTTGTTGGAGATATGCCGACCTTTACCCCGCCCGATCCGAACTTGCTGGGGGAGGTGGGGGAGGTTGTGCCGCCGCCCTACGAGGATCTGCTGCACCTTATCGATGATCTTGATCTCGATGATCCTGGTCCGTTCCAGCCGAGCGTTGGCTTGCCGGTGATGCCGGCTACTCCGGCGCCGCTGAACCCTGGCGCCGCCCCCGAGCGGCCGGCGGTGAACCCGGTCGAGTTGCCGGTTGAGCCGGATCTGACCTTGCCTGCGGCGCCCTCGCTGGAAGCGCTCACGTTGCCGCCCGTGCCACAGGTGGACATTCCACCGTTCGATGTGGAGGAGGTGCCCACGTTCAATACCGATGTTCCGAGCCTGCGGTTCGACTGGCAGGAGCAGGAGTATTCACCGATGGCGCTCAACGAACTGTCGGCCAGCATCAAGAAGATGCTCGCCGGCGGTTTCGCGATGCCACAGGCGGTGCAGGAGGCGCTATGGGCGGCCGCAGTGGAACGGGAGGATGCGACCGCGCGTAAGGCGATCAGCGCGGCGGCTGATGACTGGGCGGCGCGGGGGTACACCATGCCGCCGGGCATGCTTGTGGAGCAGGTGAACGCTGTTCGGGAACAGGCGGCGCTGAATGCCAATGGTCACAGCCGGGATGTGTTCTCGAAGGCTGCAGAATGGGCGATTGAGAATCTTCGAACTGCGGTTGCGCAGGGTATCGCCTTGGAATCGATGTGGTCGCAGCATTGGCAACAGACCGCGCAGAGGGCCTTCCAAGGCGCCGAGGTGGTGCTCGGTGCGATGAAGGATGAGTTCAACCTCCATGCCGCGGCATTCGGCCTGCGGCTGCAGAGCATCCAAGCCAAGCGGGAGGTGTTCGAAGCGCGGCTGCGTGCGGAGTTGGCCAAGCTGGACATTCTGCGTGCGCAGATCGAAGCGGAGCAGTTGAAGGGCACGATCAATGAGCAGAGGGTTCGGATCTATACCAGCCAGCTCGAGGGAGTGAAGGTGCTGGCCGACATGTTCAGTACGCGGCTGCATGGGGCAAAGATCCGGTCGGAGATCGAGCGCGACAAGATCGACGCCTACAAGGTGGATGTGGAGGCCTGGGATGCGCGCCTGAGTGCGGAGAAGACCCGGTTTGAGGTGTACGACTCACAGGTGCGAGGTGAGGTGGCCAAGGTTCAGGCCTTCGAAGCCGAAGCGCGGGCCTATGCCGCCACTGTCTCTGCCGCCAGCGATCGCAACAACTCAAGACTGCGCGTGATCGAGGCGAAGCTGAGCGCCACGGATGCCAGTGTGCGGAAGTTCCTGGGCCTACTGCAGTCTCAGACAGCGGTAGTCGCCGCGCGAAAGGACGCGATCACTGCGCGGGCTCAGACCTATGCCGCTGATACGCAGCGATGGGGCGAGCAGATGCGGTATGCCGGCCAGGCTGAGGAGATCCGGGTGCGCGCCCAAGAGGCATCGGTGCGCAACAACATCGCGTACTTTGAGGTGGTCAGCCGCCAGTTCGAAGCACGCATGCAACGTCTGCAGCAGGTCGCGCTGGCCCTGAAGGACGCGATGAGTTCGGCGGGCCAGATGTCCGCTCAGATGGCCGCCGGTGCGATGAGCGCTATCCATGCCTCCGCATCGATCAGCGGCAGCGGCAGTGCCAGCGATTCGACTTCGGTCAGCCGCAGCTACAACTATTCCGGCGAGATCGCCGACGCCTCGTAACCACGAAAGGAACCGCCATGGCAAACGACCAACAGAAGCCGTATCCGCAGGTCAGCAGCAACTTCGCGCCTGCAGCGACGGCAAATCTCACTGGCGCCGACTACCGCGTAGGCCGGGGCCTGAGCGGCGGCGCGGTACCGTCACTCCAAGCGGCGGCCGGGCAACCGGCGGCTGCCGCAGCACCCGCGCCAGCGGCGGGAACGCGGTTTGGCCGTGGGCTGCGCAACTGGGCCGACGAAACCGAGAAGGTGCACCGTCGAACGGTGAATGCCGGGCTGGGGGCAGCCGAAGGTCTGGCCAACGCCGCTCTGGTGCCCGGCCGCACGCTTGGCGGCTTCGCTCGAGACGCCGTGAGCGGCTTCAATGGCACTGAGCACCCGGATGCCGGCAAACCGCTCAACCTGCGGGTCACGCTGCCCCGATTGAGCGCAGCGGCGGCCGCGCCAGCGGCGGGCGCCGTTTCAGCGGACAGCCCGGCAGCACCAGCCGCTACGAGCGCAGCGCCTGGCCCGGTGGGAGCTGCTGCGGCATCGCCGCAGGGTCCGACGGTGATCGTGAACGATGGCACGGTTGGGGCGCCGGAGAACCCCTACCTCAAGGCCGATCCGAAGGCTCTCGTTCCGGGTATGCGAACGCTGGACGGCCAGCCGGGCGGAGTTGCCTCGCGCATCGGTGAACACGGCGAGAACGTGTACGACAACGCGAGCCTGGCCCGCCTTGGCCAGAACGAGAATCGCAACACGCTGGGCGCATTCGACGCGCGCACCGTTGGCGGACTGCCCGCCAGCCTGCCCGTGGTCGGCGCCGGGGCCGCCGGTACCGGCGCGGCGGGCGCGGTCATCGGCATGCCCGGTGAAGCTGAACGGCGAGCGGCAATGCGGCAGAGCGAGCTGGCCACCGATCTGCGGACCAAGGGGCGCGGCAGCCCGAGCATGCGCCGCGCGTTGATGGATCAGTACCAGGCGGAGCAGGGCAACGCGGTCAGCATGGCGAACAACGCCGCCAAGATTGCCAGCGATGAAGGGCTGGCCGGTGCGAACCTCGCCGCGCGCTCCGCCGAGGCTGGCGCTGATCGGCAGCTTCGCGGGCTGGGTCTGGCGGCAGACATTGCGCAGCGCAACCAGCAGGGCCAGCAGGTGGCCCGCATGCTGACGGGTGCCGATGGAAATGCCTATGGGCTGACCAACGACGGCACCGTGCGGCAGATCACCGGCGCCGATGGCAAGCCATTCCGTGGGGCGGCCGACGCTGCCGGGGCGATCACCCCGAAGGTGCGACTCGACTTCCTCGGCGAGCAGCGCAAGAGCATCAACGATTCCTTGGGGCTCAGTGCCGAGGAGAAGGCATCAGCGCTGGCTGACGTGGATGCCCAAATTGCTACACTCCTCGGCGGCAATCAGGTTCCACAAGGCGGACCTACGCCGCCGGAGGCGGCCATTGCCCAGTTGCGAGCCAATCCTGGCACGCGCGCCCAGTTCGACGCCACGTTCGGCGCTGGCGCAGCGGCCCGTTACCTGGGGAAATAACCGATGTCGCAGGACAAGAACCCTTACGAGCAGTACGTTCAACATGCGGCACCAGAGGATGCGGCGAGCAACCCTTATGCCGAATACGCCCAGCCTCGCCGGCTGAGCGGCGCGGCGGCGACCGAGCCGAAGGCGGCCGGTTTCGGCGAAGCCGCTTTGCGCGGCTTCAAGCGCAGCCTGCCAGAGACGAAAAGCCTGCTGTACGGCGCAGCGGCCGCCACCGGCGGTTTGGTTGGTGCCGATGGCCTGCGCGACTGGGGATTGGAGAACTACCAGCGCGTGCAGCGTGAGGAGGTTGAGCCGCTGCAGAACAACTCCTCGTTCAAGGGCTCGATTTCGGGCGACGCGTCCTTCGGTGAGTGGGCTGGCGATACCCTGGGTAACTTCGGTGGCCAGGCCCTTCAAAGCCTGGCCGTTTCTGCGGCCGGCGCCGCTGCAGGTGGTGCTGCCGGCGCTCCTGCGGGCGGTGTTGGTGCTGCGCCCGGAGCGGTGGTCGGCGCCGTGGGCGGCTTGGTCGCCAAGACCGGCGCCAAGAAGATCATCAACGCAGAAGTGCGCAACCTTGTGGAACAGCAGTTGGCCAAGGGCGTCGGTCTCGAGGCGGCGGAGCTGGCGGGATCACAACTGGCGAAGAAGCGCCTTGCACAGCTTGGCGGGGGCGCCCTTGCCAACACCGGGTTGAACGTCGGGCAGGAAGTGGGAATCGCGTACACGGGCCGAGCGGATGATGCCGCTGAGGCCGGCGAGGCTTTGACCAGCGGAGACGCCGCGCGCGCGATCGCTTGGGGTGTACCGGCCGGCCTGGTGGACTCTGCGGCCGAGGGCCTGATCGCGGGCCGGCTGTTCCGAGGCGCCTCCGCGAGCCCGCAGATGGGGCGCCGCATGCTGACAGGTGCGGTGGAGGGGGCGATCACCGAAGGTGCCACCGAGGGCGTGCAGGCGGTGATGGAGCGCGCTGGCGCGCGGCAGGCGCTGACTGGTGCTGAGGCCTACGACGACTACCTCGAGAACGTCGCCGCCGGTGCGCTGGGCGGCAGCGTGCCAGGCGCCGCGTCTGGCTTCCGCCGCAGGCTGCCGCAGAACGCGCCGGAGGAGCAGTCCAGCGTTCCGCAGCAAGCTCCGCTGGCGCTGCCCCCGCCGGAGGCGGTCACCGTCGACCCCGAGGGGCAGGCGGTCACTGCGGCCCAGGCGTATGCGCGCGACGCGGCTGATGCGGCATTTGCTCAGGAGCGGCAGAACATCGGCCTGACGCCGGATGTAAATCAGGCGCGCGCTCAGCACCCTGCGGCCGCGCCGGTAGCCACTCCGACGCTGCCGGATGGAAGCCCGGTACCGGACGCCTCGAATGGCCCCCTGTCGCGCGCAGTGAATGTTGCCGTGAACAACGGCGCAGCGCAGGCTGCCGCCGACGTGCAGGCTATGACGGCCGCATTGCAGGGCGAGCCCGTGCCCCCGCGCCAGGGCGAATTGATCGAGAGCACCGCGCGTCGCTTGCCGTCCGCGCCGCGCGGCGTGGATCCGGCAACCGGGGAAGTGCTGCAGCGGCCGGGTGCTGATGAAATGCGCTCCTTCCTGCATCGGCAGATGGAGACGAATGGACGCATGCCGGCCGTGAGCACGCTGGCGCGCGCCATGGGTGTTGATGCGCCCGAGGCCCAGCAGGTGGTGAGCGATGTGTTCGCTGATCGCCGTGCCCTGAACGAAGAGGCGAAGACCAATGCACGAGCTGCCGGACGATCCGAAGCCGGACGAGGCGACCTGGCGCGCGGCGCTGTGGAAGCTGGCGGGGTTCCAGTCGAAGGTGTCGCTGTTCCGCAGCCTGTTTCTGGCGCAGAAAGCACCCGCAACGCCCCCGCCACCGCGGCAGTTGAGCGGGCGGCGACTGAGCCCCTGAGTGCTCCGTCGGTCGTCCAGGCCGCCGCAGCAGAGGCTGCGACGAGCCCGGCGAACGCGCGTCCCGAGCCGACCGAGGCGCAGAAGGAGGCCGGCAACTACAAGAAGGGCCATGCGCGTGTGGCTGGCCTGGATGTGTCGATCGAGAACCCGGCCGGCACCAGCCGCCGCCCCGAGTGGCCGCCGCTGCAGGACCACTACGGGTATTTCAAGGGTTCCAAGGGCGCCGACAAGGACCACGTGGACGTGTTCATGACGGACCGGGCAGAGGACGAGAGCCTGCCCGTTTTCGTGGTGGACCAAGTGAACAAGGATGGCTCCTTCGATGAACACAAGGTGGTCATGGGGGCGCCGTCGGAAGCGGACGCCCGACAGACCTATCTGCGCAACTACGAGCCGGGCTGGGATGGCCTGGGCGGTATCACGCAGATGTCGCAGGAGGAGTTCCGCCGCTGGGTGAAGGATCCGAGCAGGACGACCGTGCCCGCTGCTGTCCAGCAGGATCAACAAGCGGCACCTGGTCGCGCCGCGATCGACACCCGCGAAGTAGATCGAGTCATGGGCGCAAAGGCGTCCGAGCTGACCACCGTGCGCAACGTCCACGGCGAAGCCTTCAAGGTGCGCAAGAAGGATCTGGAAGGCTCCCGCGTGCTGCTGCCGACGTACGACGCCAGCGGCAAGCCCCGTATGACCAAGCAGGGCGTAACGCGCCTGCACCGGGACAACATCGCCAGCGATGAGCAGGTGGCCACCTTCAACGCGGGTGCGAAGACGATCACGCGTCACGGTGCCCGCAATACGAAGGAAGAGGGTTTTTCCAAGCCCGAAGTAGTGCAGCGCGAGATCAAGCGGCGTGGGCTCGATCCGGCCAACTATGAGGTGCGCAAGCACTTCGGCGGCTATGTGGGGGTGCTGAAGGAGGCCCCGGACACCGCGATCAAGAGCCAAACGCCGACGGCCGGCAACGAGGGCCGGGGTGCCCAGCCGACCAGCAAGGGCGACGGCGCCGCGCGCACGGAAATCCATCGCAAGATCGACCAGGAGTTCGCGGAGAACCTCGAGGCCATCGCAGAGGAGGGCATCGGCGCCGGTGACACCGTGAAGTTCCGCTCCGGCGATGAGACCCTGGCTGCGGAGGTGATGGAGATCGACAACGAGCAGGGCACGCTGCAGGTTCGCCTCGAGAACGGTGCAATTCGCATCGTTCCCGGTCGGGTTGCGGTGAAGCCCGGTGGCGACGCCGCGCCGACGGGCAAGCCGGAGAAGAAGGCCAAGAAGGCCGCGCGCGCTCCCGAGGCAAGCGCGAACACCATTTTCACGGAAGATGCGGCCGAGAGGGCGCGTGCGACTCTTCGTTCCAAGCTGAGCCAGCTCAACTCCGGGATCGATCCTGAGATCCTGCAGGCGGGCATCACGCTGGCCGGGTACCATATCGAGAAGGGCGCCAGAACCTTTGCGGCGTACGCCCAGGCGATGCTGGCCGACCTTGGCGAGGGCGTGCGTCCATACCTGAAAAGCTGGTACATGGGAGTCAGGTTTGACCCGCGCGCAACCGATTTCGAAGGGATGGACAGTGCGGCCGCCGTTGAATCGGCCGACGTGGACGCAATCGCCGCTGCTGCGGCACAGACCGAGTACACCGAGCAGGGGAATGCTGATGAGCAACCGACTGGACCCGAACTGGGTGCGGCAGATCAAGCAGGAGCACAAGCGCCTGCAGGCCGACGAGGACGTGATGCACAACCAGGAGCTGCATCGGCGGATTCTGGCAACGTGGAAGGAAACCAACCCGGAACTGCTGGCGAGCCTGCAGCGCGAGGGGATGGCCGACGCACTGGCGTACGTGCTGCAGCAGAGAATGTGGACGGAGCAGGACGAGCTGATGGCAGCCGGGCTACCGGTGACCGACGCGCGCGAGCAGGCCGAGCGGAACAACCTGATGCGGGATCCCAGCGCCGCGGCGTAGCGAAGTCGCCGGCGGAGGTCAGCCCGGCCAATCCTGGGCCGGGGAACTTCCACATCGCGGATCCGACGGCAATCGCTGGTGGTGGTCCGGTGGCTCGCTTCAAAAAGAGCCAGGCCGCGATCGAGCTGTTCAATGAGCTGTCTGCCGTGGGGCGAGAGCCCACGATTGAGGAGCAGGCTGTCCTTGCTGGCTACACCGGCTGGGGCTCCTTCGGCCAGGAACTGTTCCAAGGCACGTGGGAGCGCCCCCGACCGAAGGCCGGATGGGAGCAGCGCGACGCGTGGCTGAGGGAGAACCTTGGCCGTGAAGCATGGGAGAGCGCGCAGCGCTCGATCACGAATGCTCACTACACGGACCCGCCGACGGTTGCCGCCATGTGGGACATGGTGAAGACCATGGGCTTCCAAGGCGGCCGCGTGCTTGAGCCGGCAATGGGCATCGGCAACTTCTTCGGGCTGATGCCGCAGGCACTGCAGCGGCGCAGCCAGCTCGCCGGCATTGAGCTGGACCAGACCACGGGCGGCATGGCCAAACTGCTGTACCCAAGCGCCAACGTGCGGGTGATGCCGTACCAGGAGTCGAAGACCCCCGACAACTTCTACGACCTGGTGATCGGAAACTGGCCGTTCGAGAACACTGTGATTGCGGACCGGCGTTACCAGCGCCTGAACCCGCACCTGCATGATTACTTCTTCCTGAAGGCCCTTGACCAAACCCGGCCGGGCGGCCTGGTGGTGGGCATCACGTCCGCCGGCACCATGGACAAGAAGGGGTTCGGCGTCCGCGCAGAGCTGGCCAAGAAGGGCGAGCTGTTGGCCGCATTCCGCCTGCCGTCCGGAGCGTTCGAGGAATACGCCGGCACGCAGGTGGTCACGGACATCCTGATTCTGCGCAAGCGCGACGTGCCGTTGGCGCAGGCGATGGACGCCGGATGGATTGAGTCGAAGGAGCTGATGACTCCGGCCGGCGAGCCGGTACTGGTCAACGAATACTTCCACGCCAATCCTGACCACGTGGTGGGGAAGATCGACCACGGGCAGGGCGCCAACAGTGCTCGGCCTGGGATGCTGGTGCGCCGGCCGGCCGACATGGGCGCCGAGCTGCAGCGCATTGCCCGCCTCGTGCCGAAGGGGGCGTACCAGATGGATGCGCGCCCGGCGCAGGTCAGCTACATCACCAACCACACGGCCGATCGCGAGAACGCCCTGACCAAGACGGAAAAGGGATTCTTCATCGTGCGCGGCGAGCACCTGGCACCGGCCAGCGAAGTGATTGCCTACGCCGTCAAGGATCCGGCCAAGACGGCCGCGCGCGAGCGCCAGCTCTCGAGCCTGATCGACATGCGGCAGCAGTACGCGGCACTGATCGAGGCGGAACGAGCCGGTACCGACGCAGATCAGGCGCGCACGGCGCTTCGGGCCCTCTACGATGGCTTCGTGCAGGAGCATGGCCGGCTTGGAGCGAGCTACGGGCTGCAGTACCTGCGGAAGGTGGACGATCCGTTCTATCCGGCGCTGGCGGCGCTCGAGGTTCCGGATGGTCGGACGCAGGGCTTCCGGCCCGCCCGGATCCTGACAGAAAGCACCACGCGCGGCGCTCGCCGCATTGAGAACCCCAGCGTGGCGGATGCCTTCGTGCTGGCCCGCAATCGATCGATCAACCCCAGCGCCGCCGAAATCGCCGAGATCGCCCGCCGCCCCGAGGCCGAGGTCAAGGCCGAGCTGATCGAGCAGGGCGCCGTGTTCGAGCTTCCTGGCGGCGACATCGTGCCTTCGGACATCTACCTATCGGGTAATGTCCGCGAGAAGCTGCGGCAGGCGCAGGCAGCCGTAGCGGAGGGCATGGGACACATTCAGCGCAACGTGAATGCGCTGAAGGACGTAGTGCCTGCGGACATCCCCTACTACAAGATCGAGACGCAGCTCGGCGCCACTTGGGTGCCGGTAGATGCCTACCGCGACTACATCGCGCACATGCTCGGTACCGAGAGTGCACAGGGCGTTGAAGTGTCCTTCTCGGCCGGCCGCTGGCGGGTCCGAATTCCCGATTCGATGAAGGGAAGGGCGGAAGCCCGGACCAACTTCGGCACCGACAAGGTGCCGTTCCAGCGCCTGATGAACGCGGCGATCTCGAATCAGACCATCACGCTGCATCGCCCTGCCAGAGACGGCGGAGGCGTGGATGTCGACGCAACGAAGGAGGTGACGGAGAAAATCGCCAACATCCGCGGTCGCTTTGCCGAATGGTTGTGGAGTGACGCCGAACGCAAGGTGGCGGTGGAGCGCGAGTACAACGAGGTCCGCAACGCCTACGCAACGCCTAAGTTCGACGGTTCCTTCCTGAGCTTCGAGGGTATGGCGCTGTCGTTGGGCAGCGGCCCGTTCGACCTGCGCGACCACCAGCGGAACGCCATCTGGCGAGGCCTGGTGATGCGCAAGTCCATCAACGCCCATGAGGTGGGTACCGGCAAGACGTTCACCATGGGCGGTATTGCCGTTGAATCGCGGCGCTACGGCATTGCCAAGAAGCCCTTGCTGCTGGCGCACAACGCCAACAGCGCCAGCGTCGCTGCCGAGATTCAGATGATGTACCCGGCTGCGAAGGTTCTGTATGTGGACAACCTGTCGCCGGCGACCGTCGATGTGAAGCTGCGCCAGATCGCCAACGACGATTGGGATGCCGTGGTACTGCCTCATTCCCTGATGGATCGCCTGACGTTCCGGAAGGACACGCTGATGGGATTGGCAGCGGAAGAGATCGCCCAGCTCGAGGAGGCCGCGCACGAGGCCGCCAGCGATGATGGAACGAAGCTCACGCCCGAAATGCTGGCGGACGAGGATGAGCTGAAAAAGCTGCGCTCGCCAACGGCGAAGGAGCTGGTGAAGATTCGCAATCGCATCCTGAACTCGATCCAGATCCAAGCCGACCGTGCGTCGCGGCCCGGCGCCATCCCGTTCGAGGAACTGGGGATCGACATGGTGCTGGTGGATGAGGCCCACGAGTTCAAGAAGCCGCCGTTCACCACCAAGATGCGCATGAAGGGCTTGCAGACCCAATCCTCAGCGCAGTCGATTGGACTGAACTTCCTCACGCGCTACGTCCGCACCAACAACAACGGCAACAACGTGCACCTGTTCACGGGCACCCCGGTCACCAACACCATGACCGAGGTGTTCCACCAGATGCGGTACGTGATGGCGGAGGAGATGGAGGCGGCCGGCGTCGACCAATGGGACGGCTGGTTCGGATCGTTTGCGCGCGAAGTGCAGGATGTCGAGCTGAACGCCGCTGCCGAATACGAGGCGGTCACCCGCCTGGCCGCCTTCATCAACGTGCCCGAACTGCGCCGGATGGTCGGGCAGTACATGGACGTGGTGTTCGCCGATGACATGCCGGAAATGCGCCCGCGCCGTACGGCATCTGGCAAGCGCCTGGGCGACAAGACGCTCACCGAGGCCGAGAGTGCCGAGCTGCTGAACGGCCGAACGGAGGGGGCAAAGGATCGGCCGTACAAGAAGGTGGTTGTCGAGACGGCAGACCTGACCGCGCCGCAAAAGGCTGCCTTCGAGCGTATCCAAGGGTATGCCCGCTCCTGGCGGGGCATGAGCAGCAAGGCCCGAAAGGAGGCCATGCTCGCCGGTTTGCCGGAGTCGCCCATCATCACCGAAGGGCTGGCGAACAAGGCAAGCCTGGATGTGCGCTTGCTCGACGGCGAGAAGTTGGCCGGCCGAGAGGGCCGTGTGGAGGATGACCCGAACAGCAAGGCCAGCCGACTGGTGCGTAACGTCGCGGATCTCTACCGCAGCCATCCGGAGGCGAACCAGGTCATCTTCACCGAGCTGGGGATCTCGACCACCGCCACCCGCAAGGTGGGCCCGGTGGGGGCGCGCATGGACCAGCGCTACAAGGTGTTCTCCACGATCCAGGACGTGGTGGCTCGTCTGGTCGAGCAGGGCATCCCGCGCGAGCAGATTGCCCTGGTGGATGGGTCGACCAGCAAGGAAAAGCGCAAGGAAGTTGCCGACCGCATGAACCGGTCGGAAATCCGTGTGGTCATTGGCAGCACCGCGTCGCTGGGTGTCGGCGTCAACATGCAACGCAATCTGCGTGCCACGCACCATCTGGACGCACCGTGGATGCCCGGCGACCTCGAGCAACGCAACGGGCGCGGTCATCGACAGGGCAACCAGTGGAACACGGTGCTCGAGTATCGCTACCTGACGGACCGACTCGATGGCCGCCGCTGGCAGGTGCTCGCGGTGAAGGATCGCTTCATCAAGGCGTTCCTGCGCTCCAAGGGCGATGAGCGAGTGATCGAGGGAGAGGCGGCAGCGGAGGAGCAGAGCGACATCCTGCAGACCTTTGCGGAGGCGGCTGGCGATCCGCGCATCCTGATCCGGGAAAAGCTCCGCAAGAAGATCGAAGGCCTGCAGTCGAGGGAGCGCCTGCACAGCCGCGGCATTGCTGATTCGCAATCGAAGATTCGCTCGATCAGCAACCGTGCGGACCGCAATGAGGTGGTGCTTTCGAAGATCGAGAAGGCCGGCGCGGTTGACGCCGTGGACACCTTGGTGGCGATGAATGCCGGCAAGGGCTTCTCCATGGACGTTGACGGCGGGGTCCATGCCGACCGGAAGGAAGCGAGCGAGGCGATCGGGAAGTGGATCTCGGCCAACATGCGTGTTGGTGACGGCCCGGAGCGAGTGGCCACCTACGGCGAGTTCCCGGTGAAGGCCATGTGGGACCGCTACGCGGAGGTGCCGCACCTGGTGCTGGATGTGCGCGGCGTCGAGATCACGTCGAACCAGCCCACCGTGGCGAGCCTTGAGGCGGCGCTGCGCCGATACCCGGTTGAAGTGCGGGAGCTGGCCGAAGGCATTGCCGAGGATCGGGCGACGGCGGAGCGGTTGCGCAAGGCCACGACGGAGCCGTTCCACATGGGCGACCAGCTCAAGGCGGCCGAGAAGGCGCTGGTGGAGCTTGAGCGCGACATTCAGGCCAACCCGGTTCCACCGCCGGCATGGCTCCGCAGCGGCGCGCCCGTCGAGACTGAGGTGGTTTGGAACGGCAAGACGTTCGAGGTGACCGGCCACCGGTGGACCGCTGACGGCTGGTTCGTGGTTGGCCGCGACGCACGCGGCGAGGTGGCCATTCCGTATGCGGAGGCGACCGACGGGCAGGGCATGCCGTTGTATGAGCCGCGCACCTTCGAATCCCCGGTGCTGGTGGACAAGAAGGCGGCACCGGCTGAGGCCGTGAAGCTGTCACGACCGGCTGAGGTCGCCACCCGCGGCATCTCGGCGGCCCAGGCCAAGAAGGCGATCAGCACGGTTACTGCGAAGTGGGGCGGCGAGGCGCCGGCAGTGGTGGTGCTGGAAAGCCATGCCGATCTGCCAGCGCGGGCAAAGAGCGATCCGGAGTACGTGAGCGCGGAGGGTTTCTACGACGACTCGACCGGGACCGTCTACCTGGTGGCCAACAACCTGAGCAGTCCGCAGCGCGCCCTGCAGGTGCTGTCGCATGAGGCGGTGGGGCATTTCGGTATCGAAGCCATCACTGGCGACCGGACGTGGGCGGACATTGCGCGGACGATTGACCGCATGCGAGCCGGAGGAAAGCATGCCGCCCTGTTTGCAGAGATCGACCGCCGCTACCGTGGCGCGAATCGGGAAATCGGCATCCGCGAGGCCGTGGCCGTGATGGCCGAAAAGGGCGTCCGCAACAGCGTGATCGATCGAGCCATCACGGCGGTGCGCAACTTCCTGCGGCAGCTCGGGTTCACGCTGCAGTTGAGCGAAGCGGAGCTGAGGCAGCACGTGGTCGCGGCATCGCGCTATGTCCGAGGCGGAGCGCGCCCGCGCGCAAGCAGCGCAGGCGCCGGCCTGGCCTTCTCCCGCACTGCCGGCGATCCCAACCAGTCCATCCCGGTAGTCGATGTCACGGTGGGCGACATTCCGCCGGATCTGCCGCCGAAGGAGGCCCGTCGCGTAGCCCGCGACTACCTGGTGCGCATGCGCGATGCCGGCACGGTGATGCACAACGACGACAAGGGCTGGGACATCGGCCTCACCCGCCGTTCGATCAATGAGCTGGTGAGTTTCCGGCCCGAGAAGCTGCTGCTGGTTCCGGCGCTGCCGCAGATCACGAAGGCGGCGGTACTGGGGCGGTCACGCCCGAACGCGGACACATCTGCGGTGAACCCGTCTGGCGATTCGGTGGTGGCCTATCACGACTTCTACGCACCGGTCCGGATCGGCGGCGAGCTGCGTGTGGCCCGCGTGGTGGTGCAGGAGCAGCGCAACGGGAAGTTCGCCTACGACCTGCAGCAATCGGATGTTCTGGAAAACGTAAGCCCCGCAGAAGCCGTGCGCGAACCCGGTCACATCCAAGGCGCGTCACGGCCCACAACGGGGCTCACGGCGCTGACCCTATCGCAGTTGCGGGATGCGGTCAATTCCGTGGATCGCCCCGGTTGGGTTATGTCAAGGCCCGATCAGGTCCGCAGCCCCGAATTCAGGGAATGGTTCGGTCGGTCGCAGGTGGTCGATGCCAGCGGCGACCCCAAGGTCGTGTACCACGGTACCGGCGAGGAGTTCTGGTCGTTCGATCCGGCCAGGCTGGGCCGTTCAACTGGGCACATGACGGCCCCGCTGGGGTTCTTCTTCGATGAAAGCAAGGCGAAGGCGACGCGGTACGCCGAGAAGGCAGCAGACGGCGTGCCCGCCGATGAGCGCGTGATTGACGCGTATTTGTCGCTGCAGAATCCGAAGGCCATGACACTCGATCAGTTCCTCGCGGTCGATTCCTTCGAGGAGGCGAGGGCGCTTCGCTCGGCCCTCAAGGCCGAAGGGCACGACGGTATCCACGTGGCCGAAATCGGCCAGTGGATTGCGTTCGATCCGGGCCAAGTGAAGTCGGCCACCGCCAACACAGGCGCATTCAACTCGCGTAACGCGGACATGCGCTATTCGAAGCCCGATCCGGCGGCCACTGTCGCGGCCGTGGACGCCGCGTTGGGTGGACCGTCGAGCCGGGTGGCGGACAAACTGAAGGCCATGTTCCGGGGGCTGAAGCCCGAGAATCTGCGCGAGAACACTCGGCCGGCCTGGCTCGGTGCGCTGACCCTGCGGCATCTGGCCGAGTTGGGCAACGACCTGCACCTGCAGCAGGTGGCGGCCTACGCGGACCGTGTGCAGCAGATGGCCACCGACCGCAACATCATGCAGGAGGAGGCCGCAGGAACCGCCGATTCTTGGGAGAAATTCCAGCGCAAGGACCGCGCCGGGGCTGATGCGACCGCGAACCTGATGCACGACACCACCATCGAGGGTGTCGACCCGTCCCAAGACTATGTGCCGTTGCGTACCGGCGCCACCCGCCGCGGTCCCGACGAGATCGTCACCCCCGCCAGCATCGAGCGCCGCAAGGCCTCGGTGGCAGAGGACATGCGCCAGGCGCGATCGTCGGAGGCAGTGGGCCGCCTGGAGGCCGAGCTGCAGGCACTGGATGACTTGCTCGCACAGGAGCAGGCTCGAAAGGCGGTCTACCCCGAGTTGGTCCGGCGCTTCCTGGCGCTGCCGGCCGCCGGCCAGCAGCTCTACCGCACCGCCAAGCAGGCCTACGTTCGCCAATCGGAACAGATGGAGCAGGCCCTGATCGACCGCATTGAAGCACTGCAGGCCGACCGGAAGTCCAAAGCGACGATGGTGAGCCAGATCCGACAGCAGTTCGAGTCGGCGCGTTTGAATGGCCCCTACTTCCCGCTGCAGCGCTTCGGTCAGTTCTGGATCTCCGCCACGGACGCTGCTGGCGAGCCCGCCTTCCTGATGTACGAGAAGGTTGAGCAGTGGCGGGAGGCACAGCGGGAGCTGCCCGCGCGCGGCTTCACCGTGAAGAAGGCGGGCCGCAAGCTCGATGAGGCCCGCAGCCTGGCCGGTGCCAGCGGCGGTTTCATGGCCGACCTGCAGGAGCTGCTGGCCAACGCCGGCATTGACGAGAGCACACGCGACGACGTGTACCAGCTCTACCTGCGCACGTTGCCGGAGCTGTCGGTGCGAAAGCACCAGATCCACCGCAAGGGCACGGCCGGCTACAGCGCTGACGCCCTGCGGTCGTTCTCGTCAAACCTCTTCCACGGCAGCTTCCAGGTCGCGCGGCTCCGCCATTCCCACGAGCTGGACGCCGATCTGATGGACATGAAGGCAGCCGTTGACCGGTTGACCGAGAGTGATCCGGAGCGGGCGGCAAAGGGGGCGGCGCTCTACAGCGAAATGAACAAGCGGCACGAGTGGGTGATGAACCCCAAGGACTCCAAGACGGTCAGCGGGCTGACTTCGCTGGGCTTCGCGTGGTACCTGGGCACCACGCCGGCGGCCGCACTGGTCAACCTGTCGCAGACGGCCATCGTTACCTTCCCGGTGCTGGCCGCCCGCTTCGGGGTCGGCAAGGCGTTCTCGGCCCTGTCGTCCGGGATGGGCCTTGCGCTGCGCACCGCGACGGGCGACATCACCGGCAACCTCAATGCGGAAGAACGTGCGGCGTACCACGTCTGGCGCACGTCGGGCGCGATCGACAAGTCCCAGGCACACAACCTGGCTGGCCTGTCGGAAACGGACACCCGCGCCTTTAACCCTGCGGTGCGCAAGGGCATGCAGGTGATCTCCTGGCTGTTCCACAAGGCGGAGGTAGTGAACCGAGAGGCAACCGCGTTGGCGGCCTTCCGCCTTGCGCGCCAAGGTGGCCAGACGTTCAACGAGGCGGTGAAGTACGCCGGTGATGTGGTGACGGAGAGCCACTTCGATTACAGCAACGCCAACCGTGCGCGCTTCATGCAGAGCAACGCAGCGAAGGTGCTACTGCTGTTCCGGCAGTACAGCCTGAACATGACGTGGTTCCTGTGGAGAAACCTGTACCAGTCGATCAAGGGCCAGGCACCGGAGGTTCGCCGCGAGGCGCGCACGAAGCTGGGTGGGGTGCTCGGCATGACTGGCCTGTTCGCTGGCCTGATGGGCATGCCGCTGACCTCGGTGATGTTCGGACTGGCTGATGCCGCGGCGTCGGCGTTCGGCGATGACGACGACGAGCCGTTCGATTCGGAGGTGGCATTCCGCAACTTCCTTGCCGATCTGCTGGGCGCCGATGCGGCCAGAATCTTGGCAAAGGGGCCGGTCGACTATTTCACCTCGGCCAGCATCGGCAGCCGCGTGAGCCTCAACGATCTCTGGTTCCGCGAGCCCAACCGGGAGCTGGAAGGCAAGGAAATGGCCGACTATCTGCTCGAGCAGGCTGGCGGCCCGTTGTTCGGCGGGATGCTGGTCAACACGCTGCGCGGCCTGGCACAGGTCCAAGAGGGGCACACTTGGCGCGGCGTCGAGACGATGATGCCCAAGGCGGTCAAGGACGGCATGAAGTCGGTCCGCTACACCACTCAGGGCGTCAACACCCTGCGCGGCGACCCTGTGATCGAGGATCTTGGGGTAGGCGGTTCACTGTTGCAGCTCGCGGGATTCTCGCCTGCGAGCCTCAACGAGCGGTACGAAGGCATCAACGCGGCCAAGAACTACGAAAAGCGCCTGCTTGACCGCCGCTCATCGCTGCTGAATGCCTACGCGATGGCGTGGCGGGCGGGGGACGCCGATACGGTCACGAAGGTGTTGGGCAAGATCCGCTCGTTCAACGAGGCTCAGCCGGAGCTGGCGATCAACACGTCCACCATCCGTGACTCACTGCAGGCCCGCATGCGTTACAGCTCCCGAGCTGAGGGTGGCGTTGTGCTGAACCCGAAGATCGCGGACAAGGCGCGGGAGGAGGCGCGCTTCGCCGAGTAGTCAGCGCCTGGGGCGGAGCATCCTCTCGGCAATGATCGGGAGGGTGCATTGCCTGGGGTCGGCAGGATGCCCGACGTAGCCCGTCGGGCACCCGCCGAAGAAGCCGCGCTTCACGAACTGCGGCACGTCCTTTTCACAGCGATCCACATTCGCCGCCGGCGCGTGCTGCCCGTCGGGGCACAGCTTGAAGCACGACTTGCCGACCGGCTTGAAGCCTGCAGCGCACTGCGGCTGCGCGTAGCGCGCATATGGGTTTGGTTCTTCGGCAGCCGCAGCGGTGGCTGCCAGAGCCAGAGCGAGCGCGGCGATGATGCGGAACATGACGATCCTCCTGATGTCAGGAGCGAATGATCGCCGGGCGCGGCCGGCGTGTCGAATCGTTCCGCTACAGCGGCGCTGGCAGCGCCTCAGTGGTCAGCTCCTCGCCGGACCGCCATTCGCCGGTCTGCCGGTCAACGTGCAGCACCCGCGTGCTGCCGCGCTTGGCCACCAGCACCAGATCGATGGTTCCTTTCCATGACCGGGTTTGGACGGGCTCAATGCCGCGGTGGTAGATGGCGATTCGCTCGAATGTATCCGCGACCATCTGGCGAGCCTTGATACGGGCGTCATAGTCGAGCGCACGCACACCCTCCACCAGATCGGCCCAGGCCTGTGCCAGCGCCGGCGGCGGCGAGATGGCAGCGCTGGCCAGCTCGTGCTCGAGGGCGTCCACCTCGGCCTGCTGGCCGGCCAGCGTCTCTTCCAGCTCGCGGGCGCGGCGCATGAATGCAGCCGGGGCCTGACCAGCGGCCGCCGAAAGCAGGGCATCGGTCACTTTTTCGATCTTGGCGGTGGTGTCGGCGACGGCCGCGCGGGCCACTGCGAGCTGACCACTGATGCTGGCCTCGCGATTGCCCCCCTCGTGGAGCCGGGTCAGGTTCATCTGGTCGGCGCAGAAAGTCATAAGCGCGTGCTCGATCGGCACCACACTGCAACTCCCGGAAACTGCGCAGCCCGAGCCCTGGGAGTTTCCGACGCAGATCATGCGGCGGTGCCCATGCTGCGGTTGGCCATCCGCCCGACGACCGCGATTCATCAGGTTTTGCGCAACCATGGCCGAGCCACAGTACCCGCAGTAGGTGACACGCATGCCGGCGATCAGGCTGGGGATCTCGCTGGTGCCCTTGCGGCGGATGCGCTGGCCGGCGACGTGCTGCAGGTCGGCAAACTCCTCTGCCGTCAGCAGGGGCGGGTAGTAGCCCGGCAGCCGGTACTCCTGCCCCTCCACCTCGAGCACCTTCTCGCCCACCAGCGCCCGGTTGCGGACGATCTTGTAGAGCTGGCCGGCGGGGTTGCCCCCGTTGGTGATCTGCAGTCCCTGCTCCTCGAGGGCGCGCATGATGGTGACCGCGCCGTTGCCCTCGCGGAACATGCGGACGGCCAGCCGAACGGCCTCGGCTCGATCCGGCACCAGCTTGAACTCGCCGGGCTTGGTCAGTTCCAGCCAGTGCGGGTCACGCCCGTTCCGGATGACCCCGCGCCAGGTGCCGGCGATCCAGCCCTGGCATTGCCGGTGGATCGCCGCGCGCACGCGCTTGCTCTTGGTATCGGACTCTTCGTGGGCCCGGATCATCACCAGGAGGCTGTAGACAAGATCCATGGGCTGGGCCTTGAGCCCGGCCCTGTTGTACTCGCGGCCGTCGCTGGCGGTCACCACGGTGATGCCGGCGTTGATGATCTGTGCCAACTGGGCCTGCGCCTGAATGGGCTCGGCGCGGCTGAGGCGGTCCAGGCCCTCCACGATCAGCACAGACCCGGAGGGGATCCGTCCCTCATCTATGGCCGCCAGGAACACCCCGAGGGCGCCCTTTTTCACGTGGCGCTGGTGGTAGGCGGAAAGGCCCTCATCCTGCATGGAGAGGGCCGAATCCAAGGTCATTCCGTGCTCGGAGGCCCAGCGGCGAGCGTACTCGAGCTGGCGGTCGGCACTGCTGCCGGCCGCCTGCTTGGGGTCACTGAAGCGCAAGTAGCTGTAAACTCTCGCCTTTGTAGCCATAGAGCCAGGTGTCGCAGTGTCGGATCGCAGGAGTATAGGGTTTATTTCTTTAGGGTGC
>NZ_JBSZIF010000004.1:1492500-2118248 GCF_056491205.1 Stenotrophomonas sp. C9D9 | reverse complement strand
TGTGGGAGCGCCTGGCCTTCCAGAACAAGCGCAACCGTGTACTGCCCAGCGCCAACATCAAGTTCGACCTGGACGACTCGCTGGTGCTGCGCGTCGCCGCCTCGCAGACCCAGACCCTGCCGGACTACTCGGCACTGGGTGCCTCCTCGTACGGTTCGGACCTGAACCGCACCGGCGGCGGTGGCAATCCGAACCTCAAGCCGACCCTGTCGACCAACCTGGATGCCAACCTGGAGTGGTACTTCATGCCGCGCGGCCTGCTGTCGGTGGGCGCGTACCACATGAACCTGAAGGACTACATCGCCTTCGACGTGGTCTCGCGCCAGCTGTACAGCGAACTGACCAACCAGCTTGAGACCTACCAGATCTCCACTCCGATCAATGCCGACGGCAAGGTCACCGGCGTGGAAGTGGCCTACGAACAGCCGATCGGCGAGTACTTCGGCGTCAACGCAAACTACACCTACGCCAACGGCACCACCTCGCACACCTGGTCGGACGGCTCGCACAACCTGCTGGGCACCTCGAAGAACACCTACAACGTGGGTGCCTACTTCGAGAACGAGCGCTTTGGCGCCCGCGTCAGCTATACCCGCCGTTCCTCGTTCCTGATCAGCCTGTCGGGCACCAACCCGTACTACCAGGATGACTTCGGCACGCTGTCGGCTTCGCTGAGCTACAAGGCCACCGACTGGCTGAGCATCACCCTGGATGGCCTGAACCTCAACAACCCGACCTACAAGTACTACCAGACCGCGGCCATCCCGACCTCGTTCTACAGCAACGGTCGCCAGTACTACCTCAACTTCCGCTTCGAGTACTGATCCAGCGGCGGCAACATCGCCGAGTCGTGCACGCACGCCGGGCCTGGGTCATTCCGGGCCCGGCGTTTTTCATGTATAGCGTTCATCGCACCGTTCCAAGGAGTCGTTCCGATGGTCAAGCCTTCCCGCGCCCGGATGCGCAGCGCACTGCTGCTGGGCAGCCTGCTCGCGATGTTGCCGGCGCTGCCGGCACTCGCCGCCGATCCCACGCCGGCTGCTGAAGCACCGGGTCCGCAGCTGCGTGCCGGCAGCCTGATGCTGATTCCCGCCCCGGCCACGGTGCGGCCCGGCCAGGGCAGCGGCATCACCGTGCGCGCCGATACCGTGCTGCAGGCCGAAGGCGAAGCCGCGCAGCGCGTCGCCAGCCAGTCGCCGATCTACTGGCCCGCAGCGGTGGCCCGCGACTGGCACTGGCCAAGGGCAAGGCCGCAGCCAAGACCGGCAGCATCCGCTTCCAGATCGTCCCCGACCTTCCGCGACAGCGGCGAAGGCTACACGCTGGAAAGCACCGCGCAGGGCGTGCTGGTGCAGGCCGGCAACGAAACCGGCCTGTTATGGCGCGACCACGCTCGCCCAGCTCGCTACCGGCGGCGGTAACGGAGTGCTGCCAGCGGTGCAGATCCAGGATGCGCCACGCTTCAGCTGGCGCGGTTTCATGCTCGACTCGGCACGGCATTTCCAGAGCCTGGACGAGATCAAACTTCGTGCTCGACGCAATGGCCGCGCACAAGCTCAATACCTTCCACTGGCACCTCACCGATGACCAGGGCTGGCGCATGGAGATCAAGCGCTACCCGAAGCTGACCGAAGTGGGCAGCCCGGCCTGCCGGCCGGCGACGGCGGCATCGATCCGGCCAGCGGCCAGGAGCATCCGTACTGCGGCTTCTACACGCAGGACCAGATCCGCGAAGTGATCGCCTATGCCGCGAAGCTGCATATCCAGGTGATTCCGGAAATCGATGTGCCGGGGCACGCGACCGCGGCGATCGCCGCGTATCCAGAACTGGGTTCGATCAGCACCCCGCTGAAGCCGATCAGCGAATGGGGCGTGTTCCCGAACCTGTTCAACGTGGAAGACAGCACCGTCACCTTCCTCGAGAACGTCCTGGAGGAAGTGATCGAACTGTTCCCGGCCAAGTACGTGCACGTGGGTGGCGACGAGGCAGTGAAGGACCAGTGGGAAGCCTCCAGGCAGGTGCAGCAGCGCATGCGTGCACTGGGCATCAAGAATGAAATGGCCATGCAGAGCCACATCATCAAGCGTCTGGAGACCTTCCTGGAGGAACACGACCGGCGCCTGATCGGCTGGGATGAAATCCTCGAAGGGGGTCTGCCGCCGCAGGCCACGGTGATGTCGTGGCAGGGCACCGAAGGCGGTCTGGCTGCGGCCAGCGCCGGGCATGACGTGATCATGTCGCCGGTCGGCTACCTGTACCTGGACTACCTGCAGACGGCCTCACCGAACGAACCGCCGGGCCGTCCGACCCAGGTCAATCTCGGCAAGCTCTACAACTTCGAGCCGGTGCCGGCCGAACTGGCCGCCGACAAGCGCGGGCACATCCTCGGCCTGCAGGCCAACATGTTCACCGAACACACGCGCAGCTATGCACGCCTGCAGCACAACCTGTTCCCGCGCCTGGCCGCCGTGGCCGAGACAGGCTGGAGCACGCCGGAACATCGCGACTTCCGTGATTTCCTCGCACGCCTGCCGGCACAACTGCAGCGCTACCGTGCCTGGGGCCTGGCCTATGCGCAGACCCCGTTCGAAGTAGGCGTGGACTACATCGATGATCGTGCGAAGAACACCGTGACCGTGTCGCTGGCCAATCCGCTGGGCTATGAAGTGCGCTACAGCACCGATGGCCAGCCGGTGACCGCGCAGTCGCCGCTCTACCAGCAGCCGCTGACGGCGCAACTGCCCGCCGCCGTGCAGGCTGCCGCGTTCTACCAGGGCCAGATGCTGGCCGCGAAGCCGACGGTCGCGGACTTCACTGCGCAATCGCTGCTCAGCCGCCGCAGTGATGAACTGCTCAGCTGCGTAGGCAAGAAGGGGCTGGTGCTGCGTCTGGAAGACGATGGCCCGCGCGAGGGCACCCGTGCAGTGTTCAACGTGGACATCTTCCAGCCGTGCTGGCGCTGGCCGCAGGCGCAGCTGGACGGCATCGGCAGCGTGGAAGTGCGTGCAGGTCGCATCCCGTACTACTTCCAGCTGGCCCACGACGAACCCAAGCGTCGCTTCGAGAAGGCCAAGCGCGCGCATGGCGAGATGCTGGTGCGTCGCGGCGACTGCAGCGGCAAGGTGCTGGCCGAAGTGCCGCTGCCGGCCAAGCCGGATGCCGATGGCTTCGTGACCCTGCGTGCGACGCTGCCGAAGGGCACCCAGGGTAACGGCGACCTGTGCATCAACTTCACCGGCGATACGCGCCCCGGCGATGTGGGTGCTGGATGAGGTCACGCTGGGGAAATGGCCGGCGGTTCTGTCCTGGTGGGTGCCAGCCTTCGTCAGCACCCCGGGCAGTTCATCCACGCATGGCGTGGATCTACTGACTCCATCCACGCGCGGCGTGGATCTGCCCGGTAGGTGCCAACCTTGGTTGGCACGCCTTACCCGCGCCAGCGCAGCAGCAGGTCGCGCAGCGGCGTCAATGCCGTGGCCATGCCGGCCAGCACGCCGATCGTGTTGGCCAGCGCATCCATCGGGTCAGCAGTGCGGTTGCTGGTCAGCGCGCCCTGCGCGAACTCGATGCCGATCCCCATCAACACCAGGCCCACGCCCACCCACAGCAGCGGACGTGCGCGCCGGGACCAGCTGCACCGCGCTGCCGGCGAGGATGAAATAGGCGAGGAAGTGCTCGCCCTTGTCGCTGTTTTCCGGCAGCGGAATCGGCGGCGGCGGGATCAGGCAGACCACGATCACCAGCAGCACCACCATCACCCACAGTGCGGCCCACAACCGCGGCCGCCGCAGCGGCTTGATCACCGGCAACGCGTGGCTCACAGGCGCCAGCTCAGGTCACCCAGCTCGAAGGCCGGTTCGAAATCGACGCCACGCTGCAGGCCGATCGCCTGGAAGCGCTCGCCCATCTCGGTCGGCAGGGTCAGCTTCTTCACCTGGTCGCGCAGCTGGATGCGGCCGACCTCGTCGGTGCGTTCCTCGGCCAGCAGCAGCACCTGGTCCAGGCCGTTGCCGAGCAGGAAACTGGCCTGGCTGCAGTAGCCGGCCAGTTCAAAACCTCCGTGCGCGCCGGCCTCGGCCATCGCGGTGAAATCCACCGACGCGGTGATGTCCTGCAGGCCCGGCCAACGATGCACGTCGTTATGCACGTGATGGCGGTAGAACGCGCGCACGGTGCCATCGTCGCGGTCGTGCTGGTAGAACTCGCCGCGGTTGTAGCCGTAATCGACGAACAGCATCGCGCCGCGCTGCAGGCCGCCAGCCACCGCCTGCAGCCAGTACGGCAGCTGCGGCAGCACCTCGGAACGGTAGCCCTCGGCGAAGGGCTTTTCCAGGTAACGCTCGATATGGCGCACCGCACCGTTGAGCAGGATGTCGGCCGGCTGCGCACCCCGGATGAAGTTGCCCTCGGCGTCCAGCTCGACGGTTTCCTCGTAGACCTCGCCGTCCCGGATCAGGAAGCGCGGGGTCGGCAGCGCGTCGATCACCTCGTTGGCGAACACCACGCTTCCAGTCCTCTTCGAACGGGCGGTCGACCCAGTCCACCCGCGCGGCCAACTCCGCCGGCAGGTTCTGCTGCAGGCGCTGCTGCTGGCGCTCGCGCAGGTCGGCGCTGGGTTCCAGGATCGCGTAGCGCGACGGCAGCGCGTCCAGCTCGGCCAGGCGCAGCAGTACCGCCTCGGCGAAGGCGCCGGTACCGCCGCCCAGTTCCAGCATGCGCGCCTGCGCACCCAGCTGGGCGAACACGGCGCCAGCGCGTTGGCCACACTGCCGGCGAACAGGCTGCCGAGCTCGGGCGCGGTGGTGAAGTCACCACTGCCACCAAACTTGCTGGCGCCGGCGCTGTAATAGCCCCAGCCGGGGGTGTACAGGCACAGCTCCATGAAGCGCGAGAACGGCATTGCCCCGCCCTGCGCAAGGATTTCGGCGCGCAGGGCGGCCGCCAGCTGGTCGCTGTGGGCCAGGGCATCGGCTTCGGGCAGGGGGAAGGTGGGCTGCATGGCGTCTTCGAATGCGGTGACAATGGTGCACAGGATAGCCGAGCCTTGGAGGACCCTCGATGAGCGACACCCACCCCGTGGTCCTGATCACCGGCAGCGCGCGCCGGATCGGTGCGGCCATCGCCCGCCAGTTCCACGCTTGCGGCTGGTCGGTGGTGCTGCATGCCAACACCTCCAGCGCCGAGCTGCAGCAGGCCGCGTTCGATTTCGACAACGTACGCCCGGGCAGCGTGCTGGCCCTGCAGGCCGACCTGCGTGACGCCGATGCTCTGGCCGACCTGGTGGAACAGGCCGTCACCCACTTCGGCCGGCTGGATGCGCTGGTCAACAACGCCTCCAACTTCTTCCCCACCCCGCTCGGCCAGGTCACCGCCGAGGCGATGGACGAGCTGTATGCGGTCAATGCACGCGCGCCGCTGCTGCTGTCCCAGGCGGCGGCGCCCTACCTGCGCCGCCAGCAGGGCTGCATCGTCAACCTGACCGACCTGCACGGCACCGACCCGATGCGCGACCACATCGCCTACACCATGGCCAAGGCCGCGCTGGAGATGGCCACCCGCTCGCTGGCGCTGGAGCTGGCGCCGAAGGTGCGGGTCAATGCGGTGGCGCCCGGTGCGATCCTGTGGCCGGAACAGGGCAAGGACGATTTCGCCCGCGAGGCGCTGCTGGCGCGCACGCCTTTGGCGCGGATCGGTACTGTCGAGGAGATTGCCGAAGCGGTTTACTGGCTGGTGGCCGAAGCCAGCTTCGTCACTGGCCATACCCTGTGGTGGATGGCGGGCGTACAGTCAGTTGAAATGTTGCCGGGATCCACAATGGGGTCAGATCCCTTTTCCCGCCGGGAAAAGGGATCTGACCCCGTCACCCACCATCATTCCAGGTCCACCACCTCGAACGCCTCGCCAAACTGTCTGTGCGCACGCCACAGCGTGGCCAGGTCCTGCCCGCTGACCGGGTCGATGAAGCCCGGCGCGATGTCGGCCAGCGGCTTCAGCACGAAGGCATGCTTCAGCTCCGGGCGCGGAATGCGCAGGTGGCCGGGGCCTTCCACCACCAGGTCGCCGTAGAACACCACGTCGATGTCCAGGGTCCGGTCGGAGAAGCGCGGCCCGCTACGATCGCGGCCGTGTGCATCTTCCAGCGCATGCAGCCAGTCGTCCAGTTCCTGCAGCGGCAGGTCGGTTTCGATCGCCACCGCATTGTTGAGGAAGGCAGGGCCGTCGAAGCCGACCGCGGCGGTACGGTAGCCGGCGATACCTGCAGCGCGCCGAAGCGCTCGCGCAGGGCCGCCACCGCGGCGTGGAGGTAGCGGCGGGGCTGGACATTGCTGCCCAGGCTCAGGAGCACGGTCGTCATGCGGTTCAGGTGGCAGCGATGGGGGCGTGGACATGCCGTCGTCACGGCGGCCTGCCTACAATCCGGGACGCACATGATAGGGCACCGACATGACCTATTGCGTTGGAATCGAGGTGGACGAGGGCCTGGTCTTCGCTGCCGACACCCGGACCAATGCCTCGCTGGACGATGTGCGCGTGCACCGCAAGCTGCACGTGTTCGAGTATCCCGGCCAGGCAGCCTACGTGCTGATGGCGGCTGGCAACCTGGCCACCACCCAGCTGCTGGTGTCGCGCCTGGGGCGCGATGCCGACGAACGGCGCACGCCAAACCTGCGCGACATGACCCACCTGTTCGAAGCCGCCGAGTACGTCGGCCAGCTGCTGGTGGACAGCCAGGTACACAGCAACCACAGCGAACATGGCCACGATGGGGTCAATACCCAGGCCACGCTGATCTTCGGCGGCCAGATCGCCGGCGAGCGGCCCGGGCTGTACATGATCTACCCGCTCGGCAACGCCATCGCCGCCTCGCCGGAGACGCCGTACCTGCAGATCGGTGAGTCCAAGTACGGCAAGCCGATCCTCGACCGCATCCTCAGCCCGGCCACGCACCTGGAAGATGCGGCGCGCACCGCCATCGTCTCGTTGGACTCCACCATCCGTTCCAACCTGTCGGTGGGCCTGCCGATCGACCTCGCGCTGCTGCGCGACGGTGAACTGCGCATTGGCCAGCAGCTGCGGCTGGGCGCGGATTAGCGCCGTATGCGGACATCCACCAGAACTGGTCACGGCGGCTGGAACAGGCGGTGGACGCCCTGCCGCGCTTTCCGTGGGAAACCGCCGAACGGTAGTGCCGGCCGCTGGCCGGCAACCGCAGTGATCCCACCGCACGGGATGCCGGCCAGCGGCCGGCACTACCGCGGCATCAGCCCAGCGCTTCGGCCACTGCGCGAAACACCTGCTGCATCTGCAGCGGCTTGCGCAGCACATGCACCTCAACACCGGCAGGGAACGCGTCGGCGGGCCCGCTATCGCCGCATCCTCCAGCACCAGCGCCGGACCGCGATAGCCCAGCGTGGCCATCTCGCCCAGCAGCTGGCTGGCCGGCAGCAACTTCGAGCCGGCGTCGGCAATCACCAGCGCCGGCATCGCCTCCTGCTGCATCCAGCGCAGCGCCGCCGGGCCATCGGAGGCCAGCTGCAGCTGATATCCCTGGCTGGACAGTGCGTTGCCAAGCAGCGACAGGCGCGTGGCCTCGCCGTCGACCACCAGGATCGACTGGCCACTGCCCAGGGCCACCAGCTGCTCGACAGGCTCGCTGCCATCAATGGCCTCATGCATCGGCAGTCGCAGTTCGAAGCAGGTGCCCTGCCCCGGCTGGCTGCTGACATGGATGCTGCCGCCGGCACCTTCGACGATGCGCTTGCAGGAAATCAGGCCCAGGCCGGTGCCATCGGCCTTGGTGGTGAAGAACGGATCGAACAGGTGCGACAGCGTGTCCGCATCCATGCCGATGCCTTCATCGGCCACGCAGATCTGCATCCAGTCCACCGCCATCGCGCTCGCCGGCATGGCTGGCGGTCAGGCTCAGTCGGCCGCCGTTGGGCATCGCCTGGATCGCGTTGAGCGCCAGGTTCAACATCACTTGCTGCAACTCGGTGTAGTTGGCATCGACCACCAGGCCTTCGTCCTGCACCTGCAGTTCCAGGCGCACGGCATCGGGCACGTTGCTGCGCAACAGCAGTGCCACCGCATCGAACAGGCCATCGATCTCGATGCGCTCGCTCGGCTTGCGCGAACCGCACAGAGCAGCAACATCGATTCGGCGGATCGCGTGGCCACGGCGGCCACACTCGGCGATGACGTCGGCCAGGTGGTGCAGCTGCGGATCGTCGGTGCGCGCCTTCAGCAGGTCCGGCATGATCAGCAACGGCTGCAGGATGTTGCGCAGGTCGTGGCTGAGGCCGGCGGCAAGCAGCGACAGGCTTTCCAGGCGCTGCGCGCGCATCAGTTGACGTTTCCACCCGTGCACGCTCCACCGCGCTGCGTGCATCGCGGATCGCACGCGCCACCGCCGACGGCAGGCGCGCCGGCAGATGCTTGATGATGTAGTCGTTGGCGCCCTTCTGAGCACCGCCACCGCGTCTCCTCACCCATGGTGCCGGAGACGAAGATGAAGGGCACTTCCGGCGATGTCTCGCGCACGATGCGCAGCGCGTCATCACCGGAGAACCCCGGCATGCTCAGGTCGGACAGCACGATGTCCGGCTGGAACGCAGCCAGTGCCTGGCGCAGTTCCGCCCTCGCTCTCGACACGCTCGAAGCGGGCTTCCAGGCCCGCGTCGAGCATCTGTTCGGACATCAGTCGGCATCTTCCGGTGAGTCTTCCACCAGCAGGATGCGCAGCGCCCCCAGGGCGGAACCGGTCAGGGAGTATGGCTCCACTCCGAGTTCCGGTGCCTGGTTGATCAACGCCCAGAACTTGCCCAGGGTCTGCACCGCGCCGAAGAACTGGTCCACGTCCACCGGCTTGACCACGTAGGCGTTCACGCCCATGTCCCAGCTGCGGGCCAGATCGCTTTCCTCGCGCGAGGACGACAGGATCACCACCGGCAGGCGCTTGAGTTCTTCGTGCTCACGGATCTGCCGCAGCACTTCCAGGCCATCCATGCGCGGCATCTTGATGTCCAGCAGCAGCACTGCCGGCAGGCCTTCCTCGCGATTGGCGAAGGCACCGCGGCGCAGCAGGTAGTCCATCACTTCCACGCCGTCTTCGACGTGCACGATGGATCGGCCAGACGCGCCTCTTCCAGGGCGTCGATCGCCATTTCGGCATCAGCCGGGCTGTCTTCGGCGAGAAGAATGGTGCGCAGAGTGGTCATGCAGAAGGCCCTTGTTTGTCCGCGTCGATCGCGGGAGGACAGTAGAAGTGGAAGGTGGCGCCGACGTCCGGTTCAGCCTCGGCCCAGATACGGCCGCCATGACGGGTCAGCACGCGACGCACGCTGGCCAAGCCGATGCCGGTACCCGGGTAGTCACTGGCCTTGTGCAGGCGTTGGAACGCACCAAACAGCTTGCCGGCGTAGGCCATGTCAAAGCCTGCACCATTGTCGCTGACCGTGAACTGATGGCCGCCATCGGGCTGCGGCTGGTAATCCACGCGGATCTTCGCCGGCTCGCGGTTGCCCGAGTACTTCACCGCGTTGCCGAGCAGGTTCAGCCAGACTTGGCGGATCATGTTCTCATCGCCCACCACGATCGGCAGCGGCGCGATGCTCCACTCCACGTGGTGCGCATGGCCGCTGTTCTCTGCTTCGGCCTGCAGGTTGGAATCGAGCATGGCGCGGGTATCGGCCACCAGCGACTGCATGTCCACCGCCTGCTGGCGCATCGCCGCGCGGCCCAGCCGCGAGTAGACCAGCAGGTCGTCGATCAGCGCCGCCATGCGCCGGGCCGAACTGGAGATCACTTCCAGGTAATGGCGGCTCTTGTCATCGGCGGCCTCGCCGAGGTGGCGCGACAGCTTGTCGGAGAATCCGGCCACGTGGCGAAGCGGCGCACGCAGGTCATGCGAAACCGAGTAGCTGAAGGCCTCCAGCTCGCGGTTGACCTCGGATACCTGCGCAACCTTGCCTTCCAGCTGGCGGTTCAGCTCTTCCACGCGCAGCTGCACTGCGCGCTGCATGGTGACGTCGCTGATGGTCAGCAGCACCACTTCGTCGTCGGTGTCGGGCAACGGCATGCGCCGCGCGTTGAGCAGCATGTAGCGCACCATGCCGTCGGCGGTGCGCTGCTCGTGCTCGAAGTCCCAGAGTTCGCGACCGCGCGACAGCACGTCGGACAGGCGCTGCCGCACCACCGGATCCTGCCAGGCGTTGGCGCCGACCGTCTCCAGCAGCAGGCCATCGGCGCGCTCGTCCTGCAGGCCGTACAGTTCGGCGAATGCCGGGTTGTGCAGCTGCACGCGCAGGTCGCGGTCGAGCAGCACGATCGGTTCGCGCACGGTCTGCAGCACCGAGGCCGCGCGTGCGGCCGAGACGCAGCGATTGCCGCTCCGCATGCAGGCGGCGGCCGATCTGCCGCTGCAGCAGCCACAGCACCAGGCCGAGCAGCGCCAGCTGGATCACCAGCGAACTCCACGACACCAGTTCGGTCTGCTTGCGCTGGCGCGCGGCCTGCTCGGCACGCAGCGCCAGCAGCTTCTGCTCGCTGGCCTGCAGCTTTTCACCAGGCCCCGGATCGGATAGCGCGTGCTCAGGTCCTGCACCAGCTCACGCTGGTCGCTGTTCGGTTCGGACCTGGCCAACTCGCGGGCCACCGCCAGGCGGCCGTACCAGATCCATTCGATGCGGCCGATGCGGATCAGCTGATCCGGATCGTCGCGGGTCATCCGGCCCAGTTCGGCCAGGCGCCCGGGAATCTCGTGGCCCTGGCCATGCGCTCGCGCAGGCCGGGGGCATCCACACCCTTGGACAGGGTCAATGCCGCCGATCGACATCGCGCACGTCGGCCTGCAGCTGCTGCAGCGCCACGCCAACGGCCTGGGTATGGTTGACACCACGCCATCGCCTGTTCGCTGTCCTGCTGCAGTTTGCGCAGGGTCAACCACGGCACCACGATGATCGCGGCAGCGGCCAGCGCCAGGGCCGGCAACCGCCAGCGGTCCCAGATGTCGTCACTGAAAACCAGCGCCATAGTTCCTCGTCAGCACAGCCGCGAAGCGTGATCCGGGCAAGCCCGGCTGCGGCGGAACCGGCAATATAGCGCAGGCGGTCACAACTCTGGAGTTTCCAGCGGCGTTGCCTGAACGGGTTCGGAATCCGATGCTGTAGCGCCGAGCCCACGCTCGGCGCTACACAGCAGCAGGGGGCGCCCCATGCCGGGGCGCCCACCGGGGTCAGCGCTTGGCAGCGGCGCTGACCTTCAATGCGGCGGCATCGACGCGGGTCACGCCCTTGATGCCCTTGGCGGTGGTGACCGCCTTGTCCCTCGGCCTGGGTGGCCCGACGGCACCACTCAGGCTGACCACGCCATTCACGGTTTCCACCTTGATTCCAGTGCCCGGAACGTTGCTGCTGGCCAGCAGATCGGCCTTCACCTTGGTGGTGATCCAGGTATCGGTCACCGGCTCGTTGGGAGTCATGGCGATCGGCATGGGTCGTCGGATGGGTGCTGGCCGGCGGGCTCTTCGCGGCCGGATCCTTGGCGAATGCAGCCGAGGAGGACAGCGCCAGGCCCAGGGTCAGGGCGGAAGCAATCAGCGTGCGGGTGGTATTGCTCATCGTGTCGTATCCTCGGGATCCGTGCTCCAGTCTGGACAAGCCGCCGTAGAGCAGGCGTGGCGTTGCGGTAATGCCGCCGTGAATCGAAACGTTTCCAACGGCAACGGTTCAGTTTTGGACGGCCAGCACCCGTCGTTTACCCTGCCCTTCCACTGCCGGAGCCCTGCCATGCGCCCCGACCTGCAACTGGCCCTGATCGGCTACGGCCTCGCCGGCCGTGTCTTCCATGCGCCACTGATCCAGCACACGCCCGGGCTGGTGCTGCACAGCATCGTCAGTTCGCAACGCGACACCCTGCTGCGCGCGTTCAGCGACGTGCACGTGCGCGCACGCCGCAGGAGGTGTTCGACGACCCGGCAGTGGATGCGGTGGTGATCGCCACACCGAACGAACAGCACGCGCCGCTGGCGATCGCCGCGCTGGCGGCGGGCAAGCACGTGCTGGTCGACAAGCCGTTCGCGCTGGGATGTGGCCGAAGCGGAAACGGTGCTGGCTGCGGCGCGCGATGCCGGACGCATCGCGGTTACCGTGTTCCAGAACCGGCGCTTCGATGCCGACTTCCTCACGCTGCAGGCGCTGCTGGGCGAAGGCACACTCGGTGACGTGGCCGAGTGCCATGCACACTTCGACCGTTACCGCCCGCAGGTGCGCGACCGCTGGCGCGAGCAGGACGGGCCGGGTAGTGGCCTGTGGTACGACCTCGGCCCGCACCTGCTCGACCAGATGCTGGTGCTGTTCGGCTGGCCCGAGGCGATCGATGCCGATCTGGCCGTGCAGCGCGAAGGCGGCAGCGGCATCGATTACTTCCACGCGGTACTGCACTACCCGCGGCATCGCGCGATCGTGCATGCCGGTTCGCTGGTAGCGGCGCCCACGCCGCACTTCGCAGTGCATGGCCGCGATGGCAGCTGGATCAAGCACGGACTGGATGTGCAGGAAGCGCAGCTGCGCCGTGGCGTGGCACCGGGCGCGCCGGGCTGGGGCATTGATCCGCGGCATGGCGAGCTGCTGCGCTGCGACGCCGAGGACAACGTGCAGCGCACGACGGTCGACAACCTGCCGGGCGACTACCGGCGGTTGTACGCAGTTCGCGGCGGCGATGCACGGCGATGGCGAAGCCACGGTCAGCCCGGTGCAGGCGCTGCAGCTGATGCGGTTGCTGCAGGCCGGCATGGGCAGCGCGCGCGAAGGGCGGCGGGTGCAGTTGGGATGACCGGCAGGGCTGCGCCCTGCACCCGCAGAAGCGGTAGTGCCGGCCGCTGGCCGGCAACCTCAACAGCAACAGCAACAGCAAAAGCCGGCCATCCGTGAGATGGCGGGGTGGGTCCGGTTGCGGGGGACGCCGTAAATACGTCCCTGTAGGCTCGGTCGCGCCTTGCTCGTGTGCGCTGTCCTGCGCACACGGCAAGACCGGGGTTGGGCGTCCTGCCCAACCCGCCCGAGGCATGCCTCGGGCCCATGGCGCTCACGTCCCCGCAACCGGACCCACCCCGCCTTCGACAGATTCCCGCGCCCGACGGTAGGTGTCGACCTTGGTCGACACATCCACGCCATGCACGGATGACGTGGCAACGATCGGAGAAGGCTTTTGTAGAGTCGAGCCATGCTCGACTGGCTGCATGGGGTCAGAGCCCTTTCCTGCGGAAAGGGATCCGACCCCGGCTTAGTGCTTACGACTTCTTGATGGCGTGGCCGCCGAATTCATTGCGCATCGCCGACAGCAGGCGATCGGTGAACGAATTCGATTCACGCGAACGCAGGCGTTCGAGCAGCGACAGCGTGATCACCGGCGCCGGCACGTCCAGCGCGATGGCTTCGGCGACGGTCCAGCGGCCTTCACCGGAGTCTTCCACGTACGGTGCGATGCCATCCAGCGAGGGATTGCGCTTGAGGGCTTCGGTGCTCAGGTCCAGCAGCCAGGAACGCACCACGCTGCCGTGGCGCCACACCTCGGCCACCTGCGCCAGGTCCAGCTCCATTTCCTGCTTGCGCTCCATCAGCGCGAAACCTTCGGCATAGGCCTGCATCATTCCGTACTCGATGCCGTTGTGGACCATCTTGGTGAAATGGCCGGCGCCGGAGGGGCCGACGCGCGCCCAGCCGCGGTCTTCAGCCGGGGCCAGCGTGCGCAGCAGCGGTGCGATCTGCTCCACCACCGACGCTTCGCCACCGACCATCAGGCTGTAGCCTTCCTGCAGGCCCCACACACCACCGCTGGTGCCGCAGTCGACGTAGCCCAGGTCGTCCTCGGCCAGTGCCTTGGCGCGGCGGATCGAGCCCTGGTAGTTGGAGTTGCCGCCGTCGATGACGATGTCACCCTCGGCCAGGTGCGGAGTCAGCTCGCCCAGCGTCTGGTCGACGGTTTCGCCGGCCGGCACCGATCAGCCACACCACGCGCGGTACCGGCAGCGCGGCCACGGCGGCGGCCAGCGAATCGAGCCGTCCAGGCCGGCCTCGGCGGCGCGCTGGCGGGCGCCTTCGCCCGGGTCGTAGCCGACCACGCGGTGGCCGCCGCAATGCAGGCGCTGGGCCATGTTGGCGCCCATGCGGCCGAGGCCGATCATTGCAATGTCCATTGTTTCACCTTCAGTTGGGGTCTAGGGTCGGGCTGCCTGGCCTGCCGGTAGCCGCGCAGTGGCGCAGCTGCGCCTCGCGCCAACGCAGCGTGGCGTTATACGGTGCACCGCCAGGTCGATCGAAAACGGCGTGCGCGGATTACGATCGAGCAGGCGGGCGATGTGGTAGCCGATGGGACGTATACCGCGCGGATGCGCATAAGAATCACGAACTGCTGGTAGAACGGATCGTCCAGCAGCTGGTCCATGCGTGCCAGCGTGTCGTGGTAGCGCGGCGCCAGCCGTGCGCGCAGGTGTGGATCGCGGTCGAACAGCAGGCGCTCGAAGTAGCGCTGGCCGATGCGCGGATGGCTCCGCCAGTTTCCACAGCTCGGCATTGCGCTGGTCGTACAGAGCAAGGCCGCCGTGCCACTGCAACGCCTGCGCAGCACCCTCGCCCACCTCGACCACCACGAAAACTTATCGCCTGGTTCTCCGCGTCATGCAGCATGCCCTTGTCGTACACATGTTCGATGAAACCGGGCACGCCGACGAACGCCTGCCCGCCATCGCCGACGTGCGCACCGCCTTGCCATCGGCGAAGAAATCGCCAGCATGCGCGCCGAGCAGGATGCTGTCGGTATCGTGCAGCGCGAGGAAGGTGCCGATCGACAGTTCATCCGCTGCGAACTCCGTATCGAACGCGGTATCGCCATACAGCTCGCGCTGGGTGGCCAGCTGCGCGACCTGGCGGCCGACACCGCATTCGGCACGCACGCTACCGCTGTAGAACGCCTGCAGCGCATGGCTGTTGCCCGCACTGGGCACGAAGCCGCGACCAAAACTGCGCGTGCGCTTGCCAGCCTTGTGCCGGCGCGCCACCCAGACCAAAGCCGATCCAGCCCAGCTGCGGGCCGGAGAAACGGAACGTGGCATTGCCCTGCAATGCCGAGGTCGCGCGCCGCGTGGCCGCCCCCAGCTCGAAGGCATAGGCACAAGACCGTGGCAGGGTCTTCCAGCAGCTGCTGCAGCAGTGCCTGTCGTTCGCCCGCAGGCAATCCGTCGGCCAGCGTACGCGCAGATCACCCGCTGCCTGCGCCGCGGCGAGCGAGGCACGCGTACACACCGGCCCCTTGAGTACCTGCGGCGCACGGAGATCCGCGTCTTCGAAGCGCCACCCCAGCCGCTGCAGCAGGCCCTGCGCACAGTGCAGGGATGACGCCGTGGCGCCCCACGCTGGCACCAGCAGCAGGGCCATACCCAGCCACTTGCCGCGCACGCTCAGCCCTGGTCCGTGACCGCCGGTGCAGGCTACGGCGCGCTTGCCGGCGATGGCGATGGCGATGGCGCAGATTTGCCCGCCGCAGCCGGCAGGTACTGCTCCAGGCGCTGGAAGAAGCGACGATAGAACTCGGCGTCGGTGACCGTGCTGCTGGCCACCTTCACCAGCGGGCTGTCGTCGTTGCTGCCGAACGGCAGCGACACCGAGCCCAGGCGCCGCACACCGACACTGGCCGAAGTCGGGCTCTTTTCAGCGCGTAGCGATCCTGCACTGCGCTGACGAACACCAGCGTCTGGCTGCCACGCGGGGCGCAGGAGATCCGTAGCACCAGCTGCTCATGGTCATCCTCGCGCGGCTGGAAATTCTTGTTCCCTCCACCTGTGCCTCATCGGAACGTGCGATGGCATAGCCCTGGCTGAGCAGGGTGCAGCACGCCTGCCTCGCAGGCGTCGCCCGGGCGCCCATCGACCGTGCGCGAGAAGGTATCGCCGGAATCGAAGGATTCGCGCAGCACGGTGCTGTCGGCGGCACGGCCCCCACAGGCCGAGAGGATCAGGGCGCTGGTAAGCGCCACGGCAGCGCTGGAAAGACGGGAGGCCCGCATGGGTACTCCTGCGAGAACGGAAGCACCAAGGGTAGTCCCGCCCCCCCGTGTCCGGCAGGTCGACATTGCCCCCCCACACGTTGCTCCCGGTTCATGCACGAAAAAGGGGACGGAGGGGATTAAGTCGTTTGTGGCAGTTCGCTCGCCGGGCATGGCCCGGCGCTACCGTGAACGAGGTCCCCAAACAGAAAGGGGCCGGCAATGCCGGCCCCTCGGGTATCACATGCCGTCTCCGGCTCAGTCCGCCCAACGCCCCGCGCCGGTGGACTGCGGCAGCACCTGTGCGGACAGCGGGCGGTCGTTGGCCAGCAGGTTCACCGCGTCGGCGAGGATCGAGGCCGACTCGCGCAGCAGCGGGTCCGGGCGCTTTTCCGCCGCCTTCTCGCGCGCGGCATCCTTCACGATGTCACGCTCGTTGCCGGTCAGGCCATCGTCGCTGCTGTCGTCGGCCAGCGGGTCCGAGGGCGCAGGCCCAGTTCCTTGCGCTGCACCTGGCGCTCCTTGCGCTGGGCGTCCTGGCGCTCGCGCTCGGCGCGACGGGTCGCTTCGTTCAACGAGATGTACTTCTTCGCCGCTTCAGTGCGGAACTGCTGCACGTCCTCGTTCCACCACTGGAATTCCTTGTCAGTGGCGATACGCGCGTCGTGACGGGTCTCCAGCTTCGGCAGCAGCGGCGCGAAGTTGCCGTACTGGGTGTGCGGCACGGCGGCGATGCGGGTCCACGGCAGCGCGTTGTCGTAGGTGCTTTCGCCGAATTCGGTGGCATCGACGCTGGCCGGGAAGGCCAGGTCCGGCACTACCCCCTTGTGCTGGGTGCTGCTGCCGCTGATGCGGAAGAACTGGGCGATGGTCAGCTTGACCTGGCCGAAGCGCTGGGTCTCGCCGCTCGGCCAACGGTCGAGGTCGACGATGTTCTGCACCGTGCCCTTGCCGAAGCTGGTTTCACCGATCACCAGGCCACGACCGTAGTCCTGGATGGCACCGGCGAAGATCTCCGAGGCCGAGGCCGAACCACGGTTGATCAGCACCGCCAGCGGGCCGTCCCACGCCACACCCTGGTTGCGGTCGCTGTTGACGGTGACGCGGCCACCGGACTCGCGCACCTGCACCACCGGGCCCTGCTCGATGAACAGGCCGGTCAGTTCGATCGCTTCATCCAGCGAACCACCGCCGTTGTTGCGCAGGTCCAGCACCACGCCGTCCAGCTTGTCGTTCTTGAAACCGGCCAGCAGCTTGGCCACGTCGCGGGTGGCCGAGGCATAGTCGGCGGCATTGCGGCGGCGGCCTTCGAAGTCCTGGTAGAAGGTCGGCAGCTTGATCACGCCGATCTTCCGTGCCGGCTCGCCGTTGGCGGCCGGAATGGTCATGGTCTCGCCCTTGGCGGCCTGTTCGGCCAGGCGCACCTTCTGCCGGGTCAGCACCAGGGTGTGGTGCTTGCCGTCGGCACCTTCGGCAGCTGGAATGAATTCCAGCTTGACCTGGGTGTCCTTGGCGCCGCGGATCTTGGCCACGACATCGTCGATGCGCCAGCCGATCACATCCTCGACCAGGCCGGACTTGCCCTGGCCAACGCCGACGATGCGGTCACCCGGCTTCAGCGTGCCGTCCACTGCGGCCGGACCGCCGGCGATGATCTCGCGGATCACCACCACATCGTCCTGGCGCTGCAGCTGCGCACCGATACCTTCCAGCGACAGCGACATCGCCTGGTTGAAGTTCTCGGCGGTGCGCGGGGTGAAGTAATCGGTGTGCGGATCAACCGCGCTGGTGTACGAGTTCATGAAGAACTGGAAGACGTCTTCGCCCTTCAGTTCGTTGACCGACTTCTCCAGCGTCGCGTAGCGCTTGTCCAGCGTCTTGCGGATGTCGTCCGGCTTCTTGCCGGCCAGCTTCAGGCGCAGCCAGTCGTTCTTCACCGACTTGCGCCACAGCTCATCCAGCTCGGCGCTGCTGGCCGCCCACGGCACCTTCTTGCGGTCGTATTCGAAGCGCTCGTCGGTGGTGAAGTCCGGTTCCTGCTTGAGCAGCTTGCGCGCATAGGCCACGCGCTCGCCGACGCGCTGCTTGTAGACCGCGAATACCTGGAACGCCGGCTCCAGCTCGCCGCCACGGATGGCCGAGGAGATATTGGCTTCGAACGGCGCGAAGCGCGCCACGTCGGCCTGGGTGAAGTACTGCTTGCCGCCGTCCAGGGTCTCCAGATAGCGCTTGAACACGTCCTTGGAGGTGGCCTCGTCCAGCGCACGCGGGCGGTAGGCGTAACGGCTGTCGGACAACAGGCCGTACACCAGCTTGGAGGTGGTCACCTGATCGGCGGTGGCCGCCGCGGGCAATGCGGGCGAGTCGGCCTTGGCCGCCAGCGCCAGCGGCGCGACCAGCGCCAGGGCCATCAGGAATGCGGGGGCTTTGAATTTCATTGACGTGCTCGAAGGCGCCTTGCCAAGGGGGAGACTGCAGGGTGTTCAGACACCACGACAGTGCCGAAAGTTGCCGGGCTTGTCACCCGGCCGCGCTCGGTGGAAAACCAGCCTAGCGGGGCCGGTGTAGCAAATTGTGAATGCAGGCAAAGGCGTGCGGACCAACGGTCCGCACCCACCATGCTGGTGGTGGCACCCATTGGCAGCGCCGGGCCGTGGCCCGGCGGCAACCGCTTACCGGACGCCCGCGCCCTTGGCTTGCACGTCGGCGTGGTACGACGAGCGCACCATCGGGCCGGAGGCCACGTGGCTGAAGCCCAGCTCGTAGCCGTAGTCTTCCAGCGCCTTGTAGTCCTCGGGGGTCCAGTACTTCAGTACCGGGTGGTGGTGCGCGGTCGGCTGCAGGTACTGGCCGATGGTGATCATGTCCACGTCATGCGCGCGCAGGTCGCGCATGGTGGCCTTGATCTGTTCGAACTCTTCGCCCAGGCCCAGCATGATGCCGCTCTTGGTCGGCACGTCCGGGTGCTGCGCCTTGAAGTTCTTCAGCAGGTTCAGCGACCACTGGTAGTCCGCACCCGGGCGCACGTTGCGGTACAGGTCCGGCACGGTCTCGATGTTGTGGTTGAACACGTCCGGCGGGTTCTGCGCCAGGATCTCCAGCGCGCGCTCCATGCGGCCCTTGCCACGGAAGTCCGGGGTCAGCACTTCGATGCGGGTACCCGGCGACTTCGCGCGGATGGCGGTGATGCAGTCGACGAAGTGCTGGGCACCGCCATCGCGCAGGTCATCGCGGTCGACGCTGGTCACCACCACGTACTTCAGGCCCATGTCGGCCACGGTCTGGCCGAGGCTGGCCGGCTCGTTGGCATCCGGCGGCTTCGGGCGGCCGTGGGCCACGTCGCAGAACGAGCAGCGGCGGGTGCAGACCTCGCCGAGGATCATGAAGGTGGCGGTGCCATGGCCGAAGCACTCGTGGATGTTCGGGCAGCTGGCTTCCTCGCACACCGTCACGAGGCGGTTCTCGCGCAGCTTGGCCTTCAGGTTCTGCACGGCATTGCCCGAGGGAATGCGCACGCGGATCCAGGACGGCTTGCGCAGCACCGGCGCGTCGGCGAACTGCACCGGCGAACGGTTGATCTTGTCACCGCCCAGCTGCTTGACCCCGGCCTGCAACGGCGCGGCGGACGGAGAGTCGCCCTGCACGATCTGCAGGGGAATGGAACGGGCGGTGGTTTCAGTCATGGCAGTTCCGGGGGGCGGTCAGGCGGCCGCAGAAAGATCGGGCAGTTCCGGCGTGTGCTGCAGCAGCAGGCCGAACTGGCGGGCCAGGTGGTCCAGCAGCACCGGCTTGACGGCATCCATCCCGGAGGGGCCGCCCAAGTCTACCACCGAGGTCACCTGCAACCCTTGATAGCCACAGGGGTTGATGCGGTGGAAGGGTTCCAGGTCCATGGCCACGTTGAAGGCCAGGCCATGGAAGGTGCAGCCGCGGCGCACGCGGATGCCGAGCGCGGCGATCTTAGCGCCACCGACGTAGACGCCCGGGGCGCCCTCGCGGCGTTCGGCGCCGATGTTCCACTCGGCCAGGGTATCGATGAGCGCCTGCTCGATGCGGCACACGTAGTCGCGCACGCCGATGCCCAGCCGCGGCAGGCGCAGCAATGGATAGACCACGATCTGGCCGGGGCCGTGATAGGTCACCTGGCCGCCACGGTCCACGTGCAGCACGGGGATATCGCCCGGCGCCAGCACATGCTCATCCTTGCCGGCCTGGCCCAGGGTGAACACCGGATCGTGCTCGACTACCCACAGCTCGTCGGCGTCGGCGTCGCTGCGCTGGTCGGTGAAGCGCTGCATGGCGCGCCACACCGGTTCATAGGCCTGGCGGCCGAGGTCACGGACCACCGCCGGACGCGGCGCGCGGTCTTCCGGGGCGGCTTCGGCCGGGCAGCTGTCGGCTACAGCGTCCACTTCACTTCCGGGTGGTCGCGCAGTGCCTGGTGCGCCAGGTCGTACTGCTCGCGGCTCTCGGCCTTGAACACGATACGGACGGACACGTACTTGCCGTTGGACGAATGCTTCCAGCTGATGCGTTCGTTCACCACATCGATGCCGGCAGCCAGCAGCAGACGGGGAAGCTCATGCTCCAGGCCGCGGTTGGCCGGGCCCATGGCGCTGAGCTCGAACTGGCCGGGGAACTGGAAGCCGTGGTCGGGGTTGTCGGACTTGATTTCCATGGCCCCATTATCGGGCCGCAGGGCGACAAACCCAAGAGTATTCATCAACGTCAAAGACGGCACGGGCGGCCTGCTGCGTTGCAGACGGCCCCGGCGCCCGGGCCGAAGGCCCAACCGCAGCTGACTGCAATCCCCCGCTGCGGCCGGGCCACAGCACCCCCAGGGCGAGCTGCGGCGCCTGCGTGGAACGGTACCGGCGCCTGATCGGGTAACAAATTGTGTCCGTCGGACAATGTTGTTTTCGGAACAGACAAGTGATCCCAACGCGCTCGTTCCGACGCGCGGGCGCGAGTACCGTGGCGTTGCAGAAAACGACAGAAAACCGCCCCCTTCCCCATGAGCATTCCATCATCCATGCGTAGTGTCGCAGCCCTCGGGCTGGCCGGCCTGCTGGCCGCTACCCTTCCCCTTGCCGCCCAGGCGGCCGAACAGTGTGGCCCGGACGCCATGCGCGACCACCCGCCGCAGATCAATTTCCGCGTCGACAACGACCTGTTCGGTGGCCGCCACCAGGACCAGGGCTACACCAACGGCGCGCAGCTGACCCTGGTCTCGCCGAACCTGGTCGACTACACCGACGACCCCTGCCTGCCGCGCATGGCGCGCTGGGTGAACCAGTACCTGGAAGGGCTGCACCCCGGCAGGTTCGAACAGCAGAACATGATCTTCAGCATCGGCCAGGGCATCTTCACCCCGACCGACCCGGCCCGCCGCGATCTGATCAAGGATGACCGCCCGTATGCCGGCGTGCTGATCGCCAGCTTCGGCTTCAACGCGCGCAGCGGCGACCGCCTGCAGACCACCCAGCTGACGCTGGGCGTGGTCGGTCCGTGGGCTCAGGGCAAGCAGGTGCAGGACGCGGTGCACAACCTCCTGGGCGACAAGAAGTTCGAGGGCTGGGACAACCAGCTGCACAACGAACCGGTGTTCATGCTGACCCACGAGCGCATGCGCCGCTGGCCGGCCGATGCCAGCGTCAATGCCGGCGGCTGGGGCTGGGATGCGATCAGCCACTACGGTGGTGCGATCGGCAACCTGGAAACCAAGGCCAATGCCGGTGGCGAAGTGCGTTTCGGCTGGAAGCTGCCCGATGATTTCGGCAGCACACCGTTGCGTCCGGCCGGCGAGAACACGGCACCGACCCGTGGTGGTCGTCCCAACGGCTGGTCATGGCACCTGTTCGTGACCACCGACGCGGCGTGGATGATCCGCGACATCACCCTGGACGGCAACACGTTCCGCAGCAGCCACAGTGTGGACAAGCGCCACGTGGTGGCCCAGGGCGGCTACGGCATCGCGGTGATGCGTGGGCGCTGGAAATTCGCAGTCGCGCGTTACCACAGCACCCGCGAATTCGATGGCCAGCGCCAGTCGCCGGTGTTCGGCAGCTTCACCATCAGCCGCTCGCTGTAAGCGAGGGGCTGAGGTAGTGCCGGCCGCTGGCCGGCTGTTGGCACATCCGGATGGGTTCATGGGGTGCCGGCCAGCGGCCGGCACTACCCACATCCGGATGGGTTCATGAGGAGCCGGCCAGCGGCCGGCACTACCCACATCCGGCAGGATTCATGCGCAAGCGGCATCCCAGAACAGAAAAGGCCGGCTTTCGCCGGCCTTTTCGTTCACCACGCCGGGGCGTGGATCATTCCGATTCCCACCACATCCAGAAGCTGTCCCACAGGCGCTTGAAGAAGCCGGCCTGCTCGACGGCGGCCACGGCCACCAGCGGTGCCTCGGCGATGACCTTGCCATCCAGGGTGACCTTCACGGTGCCGATCTGCTGGCCGGCGGTGAATGGTGCTTCCAGGGTCTTGGGCACGTCGATGCTCGGCTTCAGGTCGTTGTAGCGGCCGCGCGGCACGCTCACCAGCATCGGCTGGGCCACGCCCAGCTGCACCTTGTCGGTGGTGCCCTTCCAGACCTTGTGCTCGGCCACGGCCTTGCCCGGCTCGTACAGGCGGTGGGTCTCGAAGAAGCGGAAGCCCCAGTTCAGCAGGGCCAGGCTGTCGTCGGCACGCTGCTTCTCCGACGAACCACCCAGCACCACGGCGATCAGGCGCTGGTCACCACGCTGGGCCGAGCTCATCAGGCAGTAGCCGGCTTCGGAAGTGTGGCCGGTCTTGATGCCGTCCACGCTGCCATCGCGCCACAACAGCAGGTTGCGGTTCGGCTGCTTGATGTTGCCGACCTGGAATTCCTTGATCTTGTTGTACGCGTAGGTTTCCGGGTAATCACGCACCATTGCGCGGCCCAGCAGCGCCAGGTCGTAGGCGGTGCTGTGGTGGCCCTGTGCGGTCAGGCCATGGGCGTTGACGAAGTGCGAGTCCTTCATGCCGATCTTGGCGGCGTAGCTGTTCATCAGCGACGCAAAGGCTTCTTCGCTGCCGGCCACGTGCTCGGCCAGGGCGATCGCGGCGTCATTGCCGGACTGGATCGCCATGCCCTTTTCCATGTCTTCCAGGCGTGCGGTCTGGTTGACCGGGAAGCCGCTGTAGCTGCCATCGGTGCCGGCGCCACCCTCGCGCCAGGCGCGCTCGCTCATCATCACCTGGTCATCCGCACGGACCTTGCCGTTCTTGACCTCGGCGGCGATCACGTAGGACGTCATCACCTTGGTGATGCTGGCCGGGGCCAGCTGCTCGTGGATGTTCTCGCCAGCCAGCACCTGGCCGGTGGCGTAATCCATCAGGACCCAGGCCTTGGACACGCTCGGCGCCGGGGCCGGCGGAGTGGCGACGGTGGCCGGGGCAGCAGCGGCGGCAGGCGCCGGCGTGGCCGGGGTCGGCAGCGGCGTCTGGGCGGAAGCCAGGCCCACCACCAGGGTGGCGGCCAGGGCGGTGGCGGCGGAACGGAAATTCATTGGACAGCAGGCTCCAGGGGACGGCCGGGAATGGAGGGTGGAACGTAACGGCCATTGTAAGGCCGGGGGAGCATGGGCCGGCAGCACCGGCCCGGGCGGATCAATCCTTGACGATCTGCGGCGAACCCAGGCCCAGACCGGCGATGCGGCCGACAAGTTCCGCCGCACTGGCATGGTCGTTGGCGGGAACGCGCAGGCGGAACAGCGTGCGGCCACCGGCGGCGATGTCGCTGATGGTCGCACCGACGATGCCGGCGGCATTGAGCTGGCCCATCGCGCGGTTGGCGTTGTCTCGGCTGGAGAAGCTGGCGACCTGCACCATCACCGCGCCCACCACCTGCTGCGACAGGCTGGGTGCCGCCGGCGTAGCGGCGACGGTGCGCACCGGTGCCGGCGCGACGGCGCGCGGCGCAGCGCTGGCGACTGCAACCGGTGCCGGTGCAGTGCTGCGCACCAGCGGCGCACTCGGCGGCAGGCTGCTGACCGCCACATCTGGCACAGTGCTGGCCACACCCTGGGTGGTGGCCGGCTGGCCACGCGCCGGCATGCCATCGGCCGGCAGACCCTTGACCAGGCGATCGATATCGCTGTCGGCGGTTGCGCGCGCGGTCGGTGCCGGGCGCGCACTTGCCACCGCGGCTGCCGCTTCGGCGGCACGACGCTCGCGGCGCGACGGCTTCTGCGCCAGCAGGTTGCTCTCGCCCGGCTGCAGCGCGCGCACTTCGACGTTGCCGGTGCCGCGCTGGGTGATGCCCAGGCGCACCGCGGCGGCATAACTGAGATCGACCACGCGGCCATCGTGGAACGGGCCGCGATCGTTGACGCGCACGATCACCGACTCGCCGTTGTCGAGGTTGGTCACGCGGGCGAAGCTGGGCAGCGGCAGCGTCTTGTGCGCGGCGGTGAACTGGTACATGTCGTAGACCTCGCGGTTGGAGGTCAGGCGACCATGGAACTTGGCGCCGTAGTACGACGCGGTGCCGCGCTCGACATAGTCATGGGTATCGTCGAGCACCTTGTACGACTTGCCCAGCACCACGTACGGCGACTTGTTGCCGATCGCCGAGCGCTCCTCGGCGGTCACTTCCGGCTCGGGAATGCAGGCCACGTTGGGAATGTAATCCGGCGTGCTGTCGCGCACGCCCGGCTTGTACAGGCCACCGGCGGTGTAGTTGCCGCGGGTACTCAGGTCTTCCTTGGCCGCCGCGTACGGCGACCCTTCCGGACAGTGTGCCGGGCGCGAGCCGCGCCCCTGCACCAGGGTGCCACCCGACTTGCCACCATGGCCGGCCGTGGCCGGCTTCTTCGGCGCGCTGCTGCAGGCAGCCAACGCGAGGACGATCAAGCCTGGGACCAGCCATCTGATGTTCATGCCGGGGGCAGCTCCTGTCCGGCGATGGCCTGGGACAACTGGAACACGGCCATCGCGTACATCTTCGAGAGGTTGTAGCGGGTGATCGCGTAGTAGTTCTGGAAGCCCAGCCAGTACTGCTTGCCGGTGCTGCCTTCAAGCGTGATCGGGGTGGCGGTGGCGCCCGGCTGCACCGACGCGCTCGGCTGGTAGCCGCGCTGCGCCAGGTCGGCCATCGACCAGGTCGGCATCCATTCGGTCGGATTGAACTCCTCGCGTCCCGGCGCCAGCGTGGCCGGCACGGCCACCTGTCCGCCACGCACCCAGCCGCCCTTCTTCACGAAGTAGTTGGCGATGGACGAGAACACGTCGTCGTAGCTGGTGAACAGGTCGCGGCGGCCATCACCGTTTCCGTCCACGGCGTAATCCAGATAGCTGGACGGCATGAACTGGCCCATGCCCATCGCGCCGGCATAGCTGCCCTTGAGCGTGGTGATGTCCAGGTTCTCTTCGCGGCCCAGCTCGAACAGCTTGGCCAGCTCATCGCGGAAGAACAGCTCGCGGCGCACTTCGCGTTCCAGCTTGGCCGGGTCGCCGCTGCGCGGGTAATAGAACGCCAGCGTGTACAGCGCATCGAGCACGCGATGGCTGCCAGCATTCTTGCCGTAGCTGGTTTCCACGCCGATGATCGCCACGATCACTTCGGCCGGCACGCCGGTGCGCTGCTGCACGCGATCCAGTTCGGCACGGTGCTGGGCCAGGAACGCGCGGCCGCCATCGATGCGCGCCTTGCTGATGAACATCGGCCGGTATTCGTTCCACGGCTTCACCCGCTCGGCCGGGCGCGACATCGCGGCGATGATCGGCTGGCGCACCTGCGCCTGGTCGAGCACGCTGCTGATCTGCTCCGGCTTCAGGCCATAGCGCTTGGCGGTATCGGCAATGAAGCGGGCCCGCGCGACCTCGAACGGCACCGGAGTCAGATCGACCGGCGGCGCGGTGGCAGCGGTGGCTTCGGGCGCAGCCTCGGCCGGGCCATGGGCCTTGGCGGCGGGTTGGCGCGGCGTACTGCTGGCCTGGGGCGAAGACGGTGGGGACTTCGGCTGGGTCGCACAGGCGACCAGGCCGAGGGTGAGCATGCAGGCCAGAGTGCGTCGAATCATCGTCGCAGGTTAGCAGGTCATGGATGAATTAAAACCCCTAACACCATGAATCACAACGATTTGCCCGTGTTCAGCGGGAAATGTGAAGACGTCGTGATCACCCTGCCCCATTCAGATAGAGGTTGCCGGTTGCGTCCCCATCCCCGCAGACGCAACCGGCGACCGGATCCGGTCGGTACCTGCGCGGCTGCCGCTCCCCAGTGGCAGTACCCCGCGCTCCCTGTACCCGTTGGATCAGTACTGCTTCCCGCCCGACGCCCCCTCGCGCTGCATCGATTGACGGCGCGCCGTGCCGAACGGGCCGCCATTGTGCAGGCCGATTACGACAAGTCCATTGATCAAGATCAACGCGCTGTAAAAGTGTGAACCAGCTAACATTTTTTCTGGAAATTGGTCAGAGCGCGTGCTGCTGTGCGTCGTTGTGAGAACGATTCCACAACGGGCATTGCGCAGAGCCAGGAAGTTTCCAGCCAACGGCGCAGCCCCTCGTGGGTGGAATTGGTCGCTGAAAGCCGGATTGCTGAGGGCTGGCCGGGTGGGTGGGCACTGCGGGGACGCCGTGAACCCATCCATGGGGGCTTGGCCGCGGCATCCATGCCGCGGACACCCCGCACTGCCCACCCACCCGGCCGCTGGCAGATTCCGTGTTCGTCCACCCACGGAAAAGAAAAAGAAGATCAAAAGCAAAACCAGCTTGGCCGCCCGCTTCATTGCTTCCTGTAGAGCCGAAGGCAGCGGCAGGAGCCGCTGCCAACGTCGCCCATGGCGACGGCCCGAAGGGTGCCGGTCAGGACGACCGGCATAGCCATGCTCGGCTCACGAGCAAGCGCAGCGCCGCGACCCGCTTTTGATCTTCTCTTTCTTCTCCGTGGGTAGACGCGCACGGAACCTGTCCGTGGCCGGGTAGATGGGCTGCGCAGGGGCGTGAGCCGCATGGATGCGGCGACCGAGCTTACATGGACGTACTTGCAGCGTCCCCTGCGCAGCCCATCTACCCGGCCCCACCCATGAACTGCTTTGCACGACCACCCACGAGGGGCTGCGCCGTTGGCTGGAAACCCTATGCCCCGTGCACGGGCCGGTGCCCGCGTACCGCCATCACCAACCCGATGCCGGCCAACAGCGAAACCGCCGAGGTCCCGCCGTAGCTGATCAGCGGCATCGGAATGCCCACCACCGGCAGCAGGCCGGAGATCATTCCACCGTTCACCAGCACGTAGACGAAGAACGCCAGCCCCAGACTGCCGGCCAGCAACCGCGCATGCGTATCGCGCGCGTGCACTGCAATCCACAGGCAACGCCCGACCACGAACAGGTACAGCGCAAACAGCGTCGCCACGCCGATCCAGCCGAACTCCTCGGCCAGCACCGAAAACGCGAAGTCGGTGGTGTACTCGGGCAGGAAATCCAGCGTGGCCTGGGTGCCCTGCCCCCAGCCACGCCCCTCCCAGCCACCGGAACCGATCGCGATGCGCGACTGCAGGATGTTCCAGCCGGTGCCGAGCGGGTCTGCCGCCGGGTCGAGGAAAGTCAGCACGCGATCCTTCTGGTACTGCCGCAACAGGCCGAACCAGGCCAGGGGTGCAGCCACCGCCAGCCCTGCCGCACCCGTCGCCACCCAGCCCCAGTGCAGTCCAGCCAGCAACAACGCAAACACGCCGCTGGCGGTGACCAAGGTGGCGGTGCCGAGATTGGGCTGCATCAGGATCAATACCGCCGGCACGCCGATCAGCACTGCGGCGGTCAGTACCGTGCGCGGCGACGGCGGCAGCGGTTGCCGGTGCAGGTACCACGCCATCATCAACGGCAGGCTCAGCTTGAGCAGCTCGGACGGCTGCAGGTAGAACACGCCCAGGTTGAGCCAGCGCTGCCCGTACTTGCCGGTGCCGATCACGTACACCGCCATCAGCGGCAACATCGACAGCGCATACAACGCCGGTGTCCATGCACGCAGGCGCAGCAGCGACACGCGCGACAGCAGCCACATGGCCAGCAGCCCACCGGCAAAGCGCGCTGCCTGGCCACCCACCGGCCCGGACACGCTGTGCAGCACCGCCAGGCCCGCGCCCATCAGGATCAACAAGGCAGCCAGCAACGGCAGATCGATGGTGCGCACCACCTCACGGCAGCCGCCAAGCAGTCGTTTCCATTCCACGCTGGCCACGGTAGCAACGGGCGCTTGCGTGAAGCTGTCAGGACGCCCCTGCTCTCCGTAGCCGAGCTCTGGGGTCAGATCCCTTTTCCTGTGGGAAAAGGGATCTGACCCCGACGCCGGACTCAACCGTAGCCGCCATGCACCGGATTGTGGCTGCGCACCGCCATCACCAGGCCGAAACCGGCCAGCAGCGAGACCGCCGAGGTACCACCGTAGCTGATCAGCGGCATCGGCACGCCGACCACCGGCAGCAGCCCGGAAATCATCCCGCCATTCACCAGCACATAGACGAAGAACGCCAGGCCGGTGGCGCCGGCCAGCAGGCGTGAATAGGAATCGCGCGACTGGCTGGCGATCCACAGGCAGCGCCCGATCACCACCAGGTACAGCGCCAGCACGGTGGCCACGCCGATCCAGCCGAACTCCTCGCTCAGCACCGAGAACGCGAAGTCGGTGGTCTGTTCGGGAATGAAGTTCAGGTGCGACTGCGAGCCCTCGCCCCAGCCCTTGCCATCGAAGCCGCCGGAACCGATCGCGATCTTCGACTGGATGATGTTCCAGCCGGCACCCAGTGCATCCATCTCCGGGTCGAGGAACATCATGATGCGGTCCTTCTGGTACGGCCGCAGCAACCAGAACCAGGCCACCGGCGCGACCGCGGCCACGCCACCCACGCCCAGGCCGACCCACCACCACGGCAGGCCCGCCAGCAGCAGTACGAACACGCCGCTGGCGGCAATCAGCACGCCGGTACCGAAGTCCGGCTGCAGCATCACCAGGCCGGTGGGCACGCCGATGATGACCAGCGCGGTCAGCACGGTGCTGAAGCGCGGCGGCAGCGGCATCTTGTGCAGGTACCACGCCACCATCATCGGCAGGCTGACCTTCAGCAGTTCGGCCGGCTGCAGGTAGAAGAACTTCAGGTCCAGCCACTGCCGGCCATATTTACCGGTGCCCAGCACGAACACCGCCAGCAACGGGATCATCGAGATCGCGTAGATCATCGGCGTGGCCGAGCGGATGCGCAGGATCGGCACCCGCGAGATGCCCCACAGTGCGGCCATGCCCACCGCGAAACGCGCGCCCTGCGCCATCACCAGGCTGTCGCCACCGGCACTCTTCAAGGTCGCCAGGCCGATCACCATCAGCGCACCCAGGGCCAGGCACAGCACCCAGTCCAGCGTGCTGAAGAAGCGGCGCAGCATGTCGCCGGCCCAGCGCAGGAACACTCTCATCGTGCTGGCTCCGCAGGGGTCGGGCGCGGCGTGGCAGGCAGCGCGGCGGCGGCCGGCGTACCCGGCTGCGGTGCGGGTGCAGGTTCCGGCGCAGGCACGCCGACCAGCACCGGATGTTCTCCCAGCTGCGCCGCGGCGAGGTCGCCAGCCTGGCGCGCGCCGGCGTCTTCGTTGTCGAACGCGGTGGCGCCGATGGCGGTGGTGCCGCGCTCGCTGTCCAGCGGCTGCATGCCTTCGGGCATCTTGCCCAGCAGGTAGGCGTCGAACACCTTGCGGGCGATCGGCGCGGCCGCCGAACCACCGTAGCCACCGCCTTCCACGGCCACCGCGATCGCGATGACCGGATTGTCCGCCGGCGCGAAGCCGACGAACAGCGCGCGGTGGCGCAGGTGCATCGGCAAGCTCTTCGGATTCACGGCGGCGGTGCCCTTGCGGCTGATGACCTGCGCGGTACCGGTCTTGCCGGCCATCACGTACGGCGCACCCACCGCCACGCGCCAGCCACTGCCGCCGGGCCGCATGGTCGCCATCATGCCCTCGCGCACGGCCTGCACGTTGTTGGGGTTGGGGCTGACCGGCTTGCTCTCGCCAGCCGGCATCGCCGACCAGTCGCTGTCGAAACCGTCGCGCTGCTGGATCACCAGGTGCGGGGTGCGCAGCTGGCCGTCAGCCAGTGCGCTGACGCCGCGCGCCAGCTGCAGCGGGGTGACCTTCCAGTCGCCCTGGCCGATGCTGATGTTGACCGTATCGCCGGGGTACCAGGCTTCCTTGCGGCTCTTCCGCTTGTAGGCCGGCGACGGCAGGATGCCGCCGATCTCGCCGGTGAGGTCGATGCCGGTCGGCTGGCCGAAGCCGTAGTACTCCATGTAATGGTCGAAGCGCTCGATGCCCAGATCCAGCGCCAGCTTGTAGTAATAGGTGTTGACCGATTCGGCGATGGACTTGCGCAGGTCTGTCCAGCCGTGGCCGCCACGGTGGGCGTCACCCCAGCCGCGCGAGGTGCCCGGCAGGTAGAACATGCCGGTGGACAGCACCTTGTCTTCCGGGCGGCGCACGCCCGAATCGAGGCCGGCCAGGCCGATCAGCGGCTTCAGCGTGGAACCGGGGGCGACGCCACCGAGCACCAGGCGGTTGAACTGCGGCCGCGACGGGTTTTCGTTCAGCGCCTTGAAGTCGGCATGCGAGATGCCGTTGACGAACAGGTTGGGGTCGTAGGACGGCAGGCTGACCATCGCCAGCACTTCGCCGGTGCGCGGGTCCATCGCCACCGCCGAGCCTTCCTGGTCACCGAAGGCTGCGACCATCGCACGCTGCAGGTCGGCGTCGATCGACAGCCGCAGGTCGGCGCCGGACTGCGCGGCGACGCGGCCGATGGTGCGGATCGCACGCCCCTGCACGTTGGTCTCGACCTGCTCGTAGCCGACCTTGCCGCGCAGCTGCTGCTCGTAATAGCGCTCCAGGCCGGACTTGCCGATGTGGGTCAGCGCAGCGTTGCCTTCGCCGAGGATCTCCAGGTCCTTGTCATCGACGCGGCCGACGTAGCCGATGATGTGCGCGAACAGATCGCCGTAGGGATAGCGGCGGGTCAGGTAGGGCTCCAGCTCGACGCCGGGGAAGCGCCAGCGGTCGACCGCGAAGCGCGCCATCTCCTCGTCGCTCATGCGCAGCTTCAGCGTGACCGGCAGGAACTTGCGGCGCGCCTTGCGCGACTTGTTGAACGCTTCCAGCTCTTCCGGGCTGATGTTGATGATCTTCGCCAACCCTTCCAGGGTGGCGTCCATGTCCTTGACCTTGTCCGGCGTCACGTCCAGGCGGAACGCCGGCACGTTCTCGGCCAGCAGGCGGCCGTTGCGGTCGTAGATCATGCCGCGCCCGGGCACCACTGGCCGCGGCTTGATGCGGTTGGCTTCCGAGCGCGTGGCGTAGACGTCGTGGTCCAGCACCTGCAGCTTGAAGTACCAGCCCCCCAGGCCCAGCAGGCAGACCAGCACGCCCAGGAAGCCCAGCGCCGCACGGCGGCGGAACTGTTCGGCTTCGGCGTGCGGGTTCTTGACCTGGCGGCGCGGGATCATGGCTCAGCGCCCGCGCTTGCCGAAGCGCACCGCGTCCAGCAGCACGAACACCAGCGGCCACAGGCCCATGCCCAGCAGCGGTGCCCACCAGTACGACCACGGCAGGGTCGGCTCATCCACCACGATGTGGACCAGCGCGCTGACGATGCGGTCGTTGAACAGCAGGCCGCCGATGGCCAGCATCTGCTGCGACATCGGGAAGAAGCGGATGCGGGCGCGGAAGCGCTGCAGGATGAAGGCCAGCATCACCAGCCGCAGCGCCTGTTCGCCCAGCACGCCGCCGTACAGCAGGTCGGCGACCACGCCGCTGGCGAAGGCGATGCCCAGGCCGACACGCTCGGGCGCCTCGATGACCCAGTACGCCAGCACCAGCGCCAGCCAGTACGGGCGTAGCGGCTGCAGCAGCGCCGGCAACGGCAGCAGGCCCAGCAGCAGCGCCACCACCAGGCTGGCCGGCAGCACCCACGGGTTGTCTCGCAGACGGCTCATCGCTGGGCCTCCGGCGTGGTCGGTTGCCGGCCAGCGGCCGGCACTACCGTGGAGCTGGCCGGGGGAGAGCCCCCCTCTTGTTGAGGGGGGCGCGCCGACGGCGCGGGGGTAAGGGAGGATGCGGGGACAACCGGCTTCGTCGAAGACGGAGCCGGTTGCCGGCCAGCGGCCGGCACTACCCGGGCCGACCCAGCATCGGGTGGAGAGCCCCCTTGTTGTTCAAGGGGGCGCGCCGAAGGCGGGGGGGCAAGGGAGGATGCGGGGGCAGCATTCCTCGTCACAGACGAGGATTGCTGCCGGCCAGCGGCCGGCACTACCGGAGCAGCAGGATCAAGCGAGGAGGCCGGGGCCACCGTCGGCGTCGCAGACGGAGCCGGTGACCGGCCCACGGCCGGTGCAGGCGTTGCCGGGACGGGTGCCGGCGCGGTGGCGGCCGGTGTGGTTGCCGCAGGCACGGCTCCCGCCGGCGCGGCAGCGGCGCTGGCCGGGCCGCCCGGCGCGGTGGCTTCCAGTTGCAGGCGCAGTTCCGGCGGAATCCGGATCGCCGCGCCCGGGCGCAGCAACAGCACGTCGCGGCCGCGGTCGAGCTGGGCCGCCGGCTTCAGTTCGCCGACCAGGAAGGCATGGGTATCGTCCGGGCGCAGGCCGGTGATGGTGCCGACCGGGAAGCCGGCCGGGAAGCGCCCGCCGAGGCCGGAGGTGACGATCTCATCGCCCACTTCCACGCCGGCGCTGAGCGGAATGTCGCGCAGCTCCAGCTTGTCGCCGCGGCCGTAGACGATCAGGCGCACGCCGTTGCGGGCCACGGTGACCGGCACCGCGTGGTCGGGGTCGGTCAGCAGCAGCACGGTGGAGGTGCCGCCGGTGACGCTGATCACCTGCCCCATCAAGCCGCCGGCGTCGATCACCGCCTGGCCGACATGCACGCCCTCGCGGGTGCCGGCATCAAGCACCAGCCGCTGCTTCACCGGGTCCAGGTCGATGTCCAGGATCGGCGCCAGCTGCACGTCCAGGCCACTGCGCTCGGCCACGTTCAGCAGTTCGCGCAGCTGGGCGTTGTCCAGCGCGGCGGTCTGCAGGCGGGTCAGGCGCGCGTTGGCCAGCAGCAGCTGGTTGCGCAGTTCGCGGTTCTCGGTCACCAGCTGGGTGTGGCTGGCGGCGGAATCCTTGACCTGGTTGCCGAGCTTGCCGGGCAGGCCAGCCAGCGCCCATACCGGTTGCACCAGGCTGTTGGCCTGCTCGCGCAGGCGCGCCAGCCAGCCGGCCTGGTCGTCGAGCACGATCAGGGTGATGGCCAATGCGAGGTAAGCCAGCAACCTCAGGGGGCTGGCGGCATCACCGGATCGGGAGGCAACGGGAGGACCGGCGTAGGGCGGCACGGCAACGATTCAACTGGCAGAAGGCGGAAGGGAAACACGCGGGCGCCCCGCCGGTGCCGGCCCGCCATCGCGGCGGGCCGCACCCCGGAAGGGCGCGGCGGGCAGGAACGGCCGGGACGGCTTATTCCGGCGCAAAGAACTCGTTGCCGTGCATGTCCACCAGCTCCAGCGCACGGCCGCCACCGCGGGCCACGCAGGTCAGCGGATCGTCGGCCACCTGCACGTGCAGGCCGGTTTCCTCGGAGATCAGGCGGTCCAGGTCGCGCAGCAGAGCGCCACCACCGGTCAGCACGATGCCGCGCTCGGCGACGTCGGCGCACAGTTCCGGCGGGGTCTGCTCCAGCGCCAGCTTGACCGCGCTGACGATGCCCGACAGCGGCTCGTGCAGGGCTTCAAGCACCTCGTTGGAGCTGATCTTGATCATCTTCGGCACGCCCTCGGCGAGGTTGCGGCCGGAGATTTCCATCTCGATCACTTCCGCCTGCGGGTAGGCGCAGCCCAGCTCGACCTTGATGCGCTCGGCGGTGGCTTCACCGATCAGCATGCCGTGGTTGCGGCGCACGTAGTTGGTGATCGACTCGTCGAAGCGGTCGCCGCCGATGCGGACCGAGGCCGAATAGACGATGCCGTTGAGCGAGATCACCGCCACTTCGGTGGTGCCGCCGCCGATGTCGATGACCATCGAGCCACGGGCTTCGGTGACCGGCATGCCGGCGCCGATCGCGGCGGCCATCGGCTCTTCGATCAGGAACACGTCACGGGCACCGGCTTCCTCGGCCGATTCCTTGATCGCGCGGCGCTCGACCTGGGTCGAGCCGGCCGGCACGCAGACCAGCACGCGCGGGCTCGGGCGCAGCACGCGCGACTTGTGCACCTTCTTGATGAAGTGCTTGAGCATCGCCTCGGTGTAGGTGAAGTCGGCGATGACGCCGTCCTTCATCGGGCGGATGGTGGTGATGTGGCCCGGGGTACGGCCCAGCATCTGCTTGGCTTCGGCGCCCACGGCTGCCACCGAGCGGGTGCCACCGATGGCACGGTCCTGGCGCACGGCCACGACCGACGGCTCGTTCAGCACGATCCCCTGCCCGCGCACGTAGATGAGGGTGTTGGCCGTGCCCAGGTCGATGGACAGGTCGTTGGAGAACATGCCACGGAGTTTCTTGAACATCTGAGGAAGGAGTCCTGAGGGGTGTCGTGCCCGCCGCGGGATGGCGAAAAAATGGGCAGAATTCGAGGCCGACAAGCCTAGCAACCCGCCTGCCGCCGAGCAAGGAAAAAACTAGCTGAACCCGCGTCTTCACAGGCTTTCGGCCTGATCGGGTCTCACCCGGTTCTGGCCCTGAGCGGCACCAGCGGGTAACCTTTGCGCCGTCGGGCGCCCAAGGGCGCCGTTTGCTTGCCCGCTGAACCGGGCCGGCCCACCCCAAAATTCACCGCATAGGCTTACATCGATGTCCGCTCTGATCTGTGGTTCTCTTGCCTTCGACACCATCATGGTGTTCCCGGACCAGTTCAAGAATCACATCCTGCCGGACAAGGTGCACATCCTGAACGTGTCCTTCCTGGTGCCGCGCATGCGCCGCGAGTTCGGCGGCTGCGCCGGCAACATCGCCTACAACCTGCACCTGCTGGGCGGCCAGCCGATCCCGATGGGCACCGTGGGTTCGGACTTCGGCCCGTACCGCGAATACTTCGAAGGCCTGGGCATCGACCTGACGCGCGTGCGCGTGATCGATGAGCTGTTCACCCCGCAGGCGTTCATCACCACCGACCACGACAACAACCAGATCACCGCCTTCCACCCGGGCGCGATGATGCGTTCCTACGAGAACCACGTGCGTGGCGTGCCGGGCGTGACCCTGGGCCTGGTCGGCCCGGATGGCCGCGAAGGCATGATCCAGAACGCGCAGGAATTCCACGAAGACGGCATTCCGTTCATCTTCGACCCGGGCCAGGCCATGCCGCTGTTCAACGGACCGGAGCTGCGCGCCTTCATCGAGCAGGCCGACTACGTGGTGGTCAACGACTACGAGTCGAACCTGCTGCAGGAACGCACCGGCTGGGACGAGAAGGAGATCGTCAGCCGGGTCAAGGCCTACATCACCACTCGCGGCCCGAAGGGCGCGGTCATCCACACCCCGGAAAAGAGCTACGACATCCCGCCGGCACACGAGCGCCGCGTGGTCGACCCGACCGGCTGTGGCGACGCCTTCCGCGCCGGCCTGATCTACGGCATCCAGAAGGGCTACGACTGGCTGACCATCGGCCGCATGGGCAACCTGATGGGCGCGCTGAAGGTCGAGCACCCGGGCACGCAGAACCAGCGCTTCACCTTTGATGAGTTCAACGAGCAGTTCAAACAGCAATTTGGCTACGCGCTTAGCGCGTAACCAGATTGCTCGCGCATTCCACCTTATCCCCGCGCCTTCGGCGCGCCCCCTTGAACAACAAGGGGGCTTTCCACCCGATGCGCTATCGGGAATGCTGTTGGTAGGTGTCGACCCTGGTCGACACTGTCGGCCAGCGGCCGGCACTACCCCTTCTGCTGCCAAGCGGCCAACAGGTCGCGGCAATCGGCGAAATGCCAGTCGGCACGGCCCGGCCACGGATTTTCCGGCAGGTTGACCAGCACGGTGTGCGTGCCCGCGGCGCGGCCACACTCGAGGTCGTAGGCGTGGTCACCGACCATCACCGCCTCCGACGCTGCGATGCCCCAATGCCGCAGGTGCTGCTGCAGCCCATCCGGTGAGGGCTTGGGCACGGCTTCATCGCGGCCGATGATGTCGGCATCGTCGAACAGTTCCCCAACCCCGATCGCGTCCAGCGTCAGCTTCGCCAGCGCATGATCGTTGCGGGTCAGGATGCCCAGCCGGCAACCGTCGGCTGCCAGCGCACGCAGCAGCTTCACCGCACCCGGCGCCGGCAGTGCGTCCTCGGCCAGCGCGCGTTCGTGATCCAGCAGCCACTCACGCTTGGCCTGGGCCGGTGCATCCGGCAGCGCTGCGATATGGTCGAGGATGTCTTCCTCCGCGGCAATCTGCAGCGCGCGGCGGATCGCGGCGAAATCATGCACGGCCACCGTCAGCGTGCCGTCCATGTCGAACACCCAGTGCCGGATCGCGGACAACGCGTGCACTGCGCTGCCCGTCGCGATCATCACTGCCACCACTGCGGCATGCGGCTGGCGTCGACACCGCCGGTTTCGAACACGGCCGTGCGCGTGCCGCCAGCCTTGACCGGGAACTCGATGCTGATCGACTTGCCCTTGCGCGCCAGCTTCCACAGCGCCTTCTGGTCGGTGATGAACAGGGCAATGGCTTCATCGGTCTTCGGCCGCCACGCCGCCATGGAAATCGGCTTGCCGTCGTCCACGGTCACCTTCACCGTGCACTGCGGGCAGCGGAAATCGCCGGCCTGCAGCACCAGGTAGGCATGCCGCTTCCACTCCGGATGATCGCGGAACACCAGCTGCACCGGCTTGGCGCCGCTGCCATCCACGTCCACTCGTTCCTTGCTGTAGATCTGCGCCGAAACCTGGTTGCCCTTGCTGCCTACCGGGATCTGGTTGTACTGCCACAGCGCCTGCATGCGGCGCAGGTCGCGCGCGGCATCGCCCTTGGCCTTGACCTCGTCGAAGCCTGCGGCGATGCGCTCGGCGGCGGCGGTGTCCTTGTACTGGTCCAGCAGCGAGGCGCCATGCAGGCGCGCGCGTTCCCAGTCCTGCGCGGCCACGGCCATGTCGTACTGCTTGGCCACGTCTTCGGCCTTGGCCTCCTTCTGCGCCTGCACGGCGGCCGCGGCGGCTTCCTGCGCCTTGCGCTCTTCCTCGGGGTTGCTGCAGGCGGCCAGGGCCAGGGCACAGGCGGTGAGCAGGATCAGTCGTTTCATGGCGGAGGTCCTTGGTGTTTTCGCATTCTTGTAGAGTCGAGCCATGCTCGACTGCTGTTGAAGAGCCAGTCGAGCATGGCTCGACTCTACAAAGAAAAGCGCCGGGGGATACCCGGCGCGTCTTCTTACTTGGCTTCGGCCTTGGCCAGCATGTCCTGGACCGAGGCGGTGGTGATCGGGTGGTAGCCCGGCTTGGCCTTTTCGAAGGCCTGCTTGGCCAGCTCCAGACCCTTCGGCGTCTTCACCAGTTCGGCGTAGATCGGCATGATCAGCTTGCGACGACCGACGCGCTCGATGAACGCGGCTGCACCTTCATTGGCCTGCTCGTAACCGCTGCGGATCGCCAGCGGGTACCAGCGCATGGCGATCTCGCCATTCGGGGTGCCGGTGAAGTGGAACGCCTTGTCCAGCGTGGCCAGCTTGTCCAGCGGCTGGGTCGCGCCCAGGCCGTCGATGAAGCGCACCCATTCCTGCGTGCTCCAGTCGGCGATGACCTGGCTGCTCGGCACGGTGCCGGCGCTGGCAAAGGCAATGCGCGCGGTATCGACACTGCTGAAGTTGCGCGACTGCGCCTTGGCCGCGAACGCCGGAATGCCCGGCTCGTCCAGCCATGCCTTCAGTTCGGCCTCGGTCACTGCCGACGGATTCTTCGGCAGCAGGTTCTTCTTCATGTACTCGACGAACTGGTCGGTGTTCGCGCTCTGGAATGCGTGGTCATCGAACCAACCGCGCAGGAACGGATCGAAGGTCTCGCGGCCGAAGCGCTGTTCCAGGAATTCCAGGAACCACGAGCCCTTGACATAGGCCACCTGGCTGAGGGCTTCGTCGGGGTCACGCTCGTTCAGCGGCGGCAGCGCCAGCGCCTGGTCGGCCGGGCTCATGTCCTTCACTTCGGCCAGCAGGTCGGTCTGGTCGATCTGCTTCTCCATCTCGGCCATCTCCTTGCCGTACAGGGCTTCGGTGATGCGGCCCTGGACGTAGGTGGTGAAGCCTTCATTGAGCCAGATGTCCTTCCAGCTGGCGTTGGTCACCAGGTTGCCCGACCAGCTGTGCGCCAGTTCGTGTGCGACCAGCGAGACCAGCGACTTGTCACCGACGATCACGGTCGGGGTGGCGAAGGTCAGGCGCGGGTTCTCCATGCCGCCGAACGGGAACGACGGCGGCAGCACCAGCATGTCGTAGCGGCCCCAGCGGTATTCGCCATACAGCTTCTCGGCGGCACCGATCATCTTCTCGGTGTCTTCGAATTCCTTGGCGGCCTTGTTGACCATGGTCGGCTCGGCCCAGACGCCGGAGCGGCCGGAGATCGGCTCGAACACCAGGTCACCGGCGGCGATGGCCAGCAGGTACGACGGAATCGGCTGCGGCATCTTGAAGGTGTAGTCACCGTCACGCGCGGCCTTCGGATCGTTGTCGGCGCTCATCAGCACCATCACGTCCGGGCGCGAGACCACGTGCGCGCTGTAGGTGAAGCGCACGCTCGGGGTGTCCTGCAGCGGCACCCAGGAACGGGCGTGGATCGCCTGCGACTGGCTGAACATGAAGGGCAGCTTCTTGCCCTCGGTCATCGACGGCGCCAGCCACTGCAGGCCCGAAGCGGTCGGTGCGGTGTGGTAGGTCACTTCCACCTTGGCCGGCTGTTCCGGGGCCTCGATGGTCAGCTTGCTGCCGAACACCTTGTCGACCGGGGCCAGCTCGAACTTCAGCGCGCTGCGCGCGCCATCGGCGGCGACGGCCTCGACCTTGGACACGGTCAGCTCGCGGGTGTCGAGCACCAGCTGCTTGGCATCCTTCTGCTTCCATTCCAGGGTGTAGGTGGCGGTGCCGCCGATCTGCTTCTGGTCGAAGTCCAGCTTCAGATCCAGCGCGATGTCCTTGATGACGACCTTGTCCGGCTCGGCGTACGAGCTTTCGTCGTGGCTGCGGTTCTCGGCGTTCACGGGGGCGGCGGGAGCCTTTGCGGCAGTCGGGGCGGCGGCGGGCGCGGCCGCCTCCTGGGAGCAGCCGGCGGCCAGGGCCACGGCCAGCGGAAGGAGCATCAGCGGATTACGCATGAATCGGGACCGTTACGGGGATCAGACCCCCAATGGTACCTCCCTGCGGCCCCGCAGGCGTTGCGCGGTGCGGGGTAATGGCGGGCGGGGCTGATCCTGCGCCTCCCGCACATGCCAACCAAGGTCGGCATCCACAGGTAGGTGCCAACCTTGGTTGGCACGGATGTGTCAGCGCCCGGTGCAAGCGTGTGCCAACCAAGGTTGGCACCTACCAGAACAGGTAGCGCCGGGCCATGCCCGGCGGCCCCACACGCTTTACAGCTTGTAGCCGGAGTGGATCGAAACGATGCCGCCGGTCAGGTTCTTGTAGTGGCAGCGCTCGAAACCGGCCTGCCCCATCATCGCCTTCAGTTCATCCTGCGGTGGGTGCTTGCGGATGCTCTCGGCCAGGTACTGGTAGCTGTCCGAATCGTTGGCGAACAGCTTGCCCAGCTTGGGCAGGATCCTGAACGAGTGGAAGTCGTAGATCGGCTTGAACCAGTCCGCGGTGACTTCGGAGAACTCCAGCACGCGGGCCTGGCCGCCCACCTTCAGCACGCGGTACATCTCGCGCAGGCCAGCGTCCTTGTCGGTCACGTTGCGCAGGCCAAAGGCAATCGTGACCAGGTCGAAGCTGTTGTCCGGGAACGGCAGGGCTTCGGCGTTGCACTGCACGTAGTCCAGGCCGAGCACCAGGCCGCGGTTGGTCAGGCGGTCACGGCCGACCGACAGCATGCCGGCGTTGATGTCGCCCAGCACCACCGAGCCCTCGGCGCCGACGCGCTCCTTCAGCAGGGCGGCGATGTCGCCGGTGCCGCCGGCCAGGTCGAGCACGCGGTCGCCCGGCTTCACCTGCGCGGTCGCCACGTAGTAGCGCTTCCACGCCCGGTGCACGCCCAGGCTCATCAGGTCGTTCATCAGGTCGTAGTTACGCGCGACCGAGGTGAACACCTGGCCGACCAGCTTCTGCTTGTCCTTGGCGGCGACGTCGCGGAACCCGAAATGGGTGGTACCGGCTTTGTAGGGGGATTCGCTCATGGCCCCGATTATCGCACCGCCGGGGGCCAGCGGCACCCCCTGCCCGTATCATGGCGGGCCACGACTTACCGGAGCCCCCGCATGATCACCACGCCCGACTACCAGGCCCTGCTGCAGACCGCCATCGCCGAAGCCCGCCAGGGCCTGGCCGAAGGCGGCGTACCGATCGGCGCGGCGCTGTACCACAACGATGGCCGCCTGCTCGGCTGTGGCCACAACCGCCGCGTGCAGGAAGGCGACCCCTCCGTGCATGGCGAGACCGACGCCTTCCGCAAGGCCGGCCGCCAGCGCCGCTATCAGGACACCATCATGGTCACCACCCTGGCCCCGTGCTGGTACTGCTCGGGCCTGGTCCGCCAGTTCAACATCGGCACCGTGGTGGTGGGCGAATCGCGCACCTTCCAGGGCGGCATCGACTGGCTGCGCGAGAACGGCGTCAACGTGATCGACCTCGACAACCAGGAATGCGTCGACCTGCTCGGCGACTTCATCAGCCGCCATCCGGACATCTGGAACGAAGACATCGGTGAATGAGCACCACGCAGCGTACTGTTGAACCCGCTTAATGAACGCTTCAGTGCCGGCACACCCTTGTCCCGGCAGCGTTTGCGGCCATTGCCGTGAACCCGTGCACAGTCAGCTGCCAGGCCTGCATACACAGCGGTAACACCCCACCCGGGCAACGCGCCTAGGGTGGGGTTACCGGGGCCTTCTCCCCCCGGCGGAGCCAGCCATGTGCGCGCACGCCGTTCGCCCTACGCCCGACCCGGTTCTCGATGCCATCCGCGAACGCCTGCAGCAGCAGTACGCGCTGCACCAGCGCGGCGCGCTGTTCTGGACCGCCTACCAGGGCCTGCAGCTGGAACTGGTGCGTGGCCATCCGCTCGACCATGAGCGCCTGTGCAACGCGATGGCCGACATCGCCGAAGACCTCGGTGCGGTCGAGCACGCGCAATTGATAGGCAATCGCAACGCCGGCTCCACGCCGCGCTGACACGGCTTGCACCGGCGCATACGCCACACTGCGATGAACCCCCACTCCCATCCACTTCAACCGATTGGATCGACATGCACGCCGAAGTCCCCACCATTCCCCCGGTCATCAACGTTGACGCCGAACTTGACCACTGGCGCCGCCAGCATGCCGACGGCGCACTGCCGCACAACTCGTTCGGCTCGTACGTGCCATGGATCAAGTTTGCCTGCGATTCGCTGATCACCCAGCCGCGCGCCAGCAATGCGCAGCGCGACGAGATGTTCCAGACCCAGTACGCACTGCAGATCATGCCGCGCCTGAGCGAAGCCCAGGCCCGCGAATTCGTCGACCGTTGCTGGCAGCACGTCTACCAGACCAGCCCGGTGCGCCTGCAGGACGCGCCGCGCCTGCGCGCCTGAGCTGCCTCGCGACGGCTGCACGGCCCCTGCACGAGCCACTGCCGATCATCCTCGTCACCTGAGTGGGACGACGACGATGAAAGCACGCAATCTGTTCAATACGATCGCCAAGAAGGCCGCGGCCGCCACCGGTTCGCCGTGGACCTTCCTGGCTGCGGCAGCGATCGTGGTGATCTGGGGCATCAGCGGTCCGGTGTTCGGTTTCAACGACACCTGGCAGCTGGTGATCAACACCGGTACCACCATCATCACCTTCCTGATGGTGTTCCTGATCCAGCACACGCAGAACGCGGATACCGCCGCGATGCAGATCAAGCTCGACGAGCTGATCCGTGCCACCGCAGAGGCCAACAACGAACTGTTGGATCTGGAAGAACTGGACGAAGAGCGGCTGGAAGAGATCCGCCGCGAGTACGAGCAGATGGCCCGCGAAGCCGGCGACGCGCTGGCGCGGGTGCGCGCCTGCCATGTGGCGCGGCGCGACGATGAGGCGGTGTAGCTGGCCCTGGAATGACACTGCCGGCCAGCGGCCGGCACTACCATCGATCATCCGGGTAGAGCCGGCCGCTGGCCGGCTTCTCTCAGCTGCGCTCGTGCCAGCCGCCACCCAGCACCTTGTACAGAGTGATGCGGTTGGCCTGCTGCGCCAGCTGCGCCTGCAGCTGGGTCTGCTGCGCGTTGTAGGCGGTACGCCGCGCATCAAGCAGGGTCACGAAGCTGTCCAGGCCAGCGTCGTAGCGTGCCTGCGACAGGCGGTTGGCCTGTTCGGCCGCTTCCACCAGGCGCTGCTGTGAACTCACCTGCTCATCCAGGCTGACATTCAATGCCAGCGCATCGGCCGTTTCGCGGAAGCCCACCTGGATCGACTTCTCGTACTGCGCCAGCGCGATGTCACGGTCCGCATTGGCGATGGCCAGGTTGGCGCGCAGCTTGCCACCCTGGAAGATCGGCAGGGTGATCTTCGGCAGGAAGCTCCACACGCGGGTGCCGCTGTCGAACAGGTTGGACAGTTCGCTCGAGCCGCTGCCGATGCTGCCGGTCAGCGAGATGCTCGGGAAGAACGCCGCACGTGCCGCGCCGATGTTGGCATTGGCGGCCAGCAGCTGGTGTTCGGCAGCCATGATGTCCGGGCGCTGCAGCAGCACGTCGCTGGGCAGGCCGGCCGGCGGCGGTGCCAGCGCCAGCAGCTGCGGTTCGATGCTGTCCGGCAGCAGCGTCGGATCCAGCTGGCCACCGGCCAGCAGCGCCAGTGCGTTGCGGTCCTGCGCCAGCTGCCCGCGCAGGCGCGCGGCATCGGTGCGCGCGGTCTCGACCAGGGTACGGGTCTGGGTCAGTTCCAGCGCCGAACTGCCACCACGCTCGTGGCGGGCTTCGGCCAGGCGCAGCGAGTCCTCGTAGGTCTTCAGCGTGGCGTCGGCGATCTTCAGCCGCTGCGCATCGGCGCCATAGGTCAGCCACGCCGTCGCGGTCTCGGCCACCAGGCTCAGCTGCGCGTTGCGGCGGTTGGCGGCCACGGCGAAGTACTGCTGCAGCGCCGCTTCACTGAGATTGCGCACGCGGCCGAACAGGTCCAGCTCGAACTCGGCCACGCCGACACCGGCGGTGAACTGCTCGGTGACACCGGCGTCGGTGCCCTGGCGCTGCATCTGGCCGGTGACGGCCACGCCGGGCACGCGGTCGGCGCGCTGCACGCGGTACTGGCCGCGCGCGCGTTCAACATTGAGCACGGCCACGCGCAGGTCGCGGTTGTTCTGCAGCGACTGGTCGATCACCTGCTGCAGGCGCGCATCGGTGAAGAAGTCGCGCCAGCCAACGGCGGCAACATCGGCCACCTGGCCCTGCGTGGCCTCGGCCGGCCACTGCGCCGGAATGGCCGGAGCGACGGCGGTGTCCTTCGGTGCCAGGGTGGAGCAGCCGCCCAGCGCGAGCGCGGCGGCAATGGAAAGGAACAGGGATGCACTTTTCATGGGAATGACTTCCATCGGTACTGCCGGATGGCAGGAGGTCGTGCCGGCCAGCGGCCGGCACGACCGTTTCGCTTACGTCGAGGATTTGCGCTTGAACAGGCGCTGCACCACCACGAAGAACAGCGGTACGAAGAACACGCCGAGCACGGTGCCGACGATCATGCCGCCGAGCACGCCGGTGCCGATCGCCTGCTTGGCGCCGGAGCCGGCACCGGTGGAGATCGCCAGCGGTACCACGCCCATGCCGAAGGCCAGCGAGGTCATCACGATCGGGCGCAGGCGGTCACGCACGGCGTGCATGATCGACTCGATCAGGCTGGCGCCCTTCTCCAGGTTTTCCTTGGCGAACTCGACGATCAGGATCGCGTTCTTGCTGGTCAGGCCCACCGTGGTCAGCATCGCCACCTGGAAGTAGATGTCGCGCTCCAGGCCCTTGAAGGTGTTGGCCAGCACCGCGCCGAGGATACCCAGCGGAGCCGCCAGCAGCACCGCGGTCGGCACGCTCCAGCTTTCGTACATCGCGGCCAGGCACAGGAACACGATCATCAGCGACAGCGTGTACAGCAGCGGCGTCTGCGAGCCGGCCTGACGTTCCTGGTAGGACATCGCCGTCCACTCGATGCCGAAGCCCTGCGGCAGCTGCTTGGCCAGCTGTTCGATCTCGGCCATGGCATCACCGGAGGCCACACCCGGGGCCGGTTCACCCTGGATTTCCATCGCCGACACGCCGTTGTAGCGCTCCAGGCGCGGCGAGCCGTAGTCCCAGTGCTTGGTGGCGAAGGCACTGAACGGCACCATCTCGCCCTTGTCGTTCTTCACGGACCAGAGATCGAAGTCCTCCGGCACCATGCGGAACGCCTGGTCGGCCTGCACGAACACACGCTTGACGCGGCCGCGATCGACGAAGTCATCGATGTACGAGCTGCCCCACGCCGCGGCCAGCGTGCCGTTGATCTGGTCGATCGACAGCCCCAGCGAGGTCGCCTTGGCCGCGTCGATGTCGATGCGGAACTGCGGCGTGTCTTCCTGGCCGTTCGGGCGCACGTTGGCCAGCTTCTTGCTGCCGGCGGCGAGGCCGAGCAGCTGGTTGCGCGCGGCCACCAGTGCCTCGTGGCCCTGGCCGCTGTTGTCCTTCAGGAAGAAGGTGTAGCCCGAAGCGGTACCCAGTTCCGGAATGGCCGGCGGCGGGAAGGCGAAGATGAAGGCATCCTTGATCTGGCCCAGTGCCGCCATGGCACGACCGGTGATCGGCATCACGCCATTGTTGGCGTCACGCTCGCTCCAGTCCTTCAGCTTGACGAATGCCATGCCGGCGTTCTGGCCCATGCCGGCGAAGCTGAAGCCCTGCACCGAGAACACCGAGTCCACCGCATCCTTCTCGTTCTGCAGGAAGTGGTTTTCCAGTGCCGCGATCGATTCCAGCGTACGTTCCTGGGTGGCGCCGACCGGGGCCTGCACCAGCGCCATCAGCACACCCTGGTCTTCGTTGGGCAGGAACGAGCTGGGCAGGCGCACGAACAGCACGCCCATCAGCACGAACAGCGCCGCCACGATGCCCATGAAGCGCCACGGACGGTGGATGATGCCGCGCACGCCGCGCTGGTAGCTTTCGCTGGTGCGGTCGAAGCCGCGGTTGAAGCCGTTGAAGAAACGACCGGCCAGGCCGCGGTGGGCGACGTGGTGCTCACCCTTCTTCAGCGGCTTGAGCATGGTCGCGCACAGCGCAGGCGTCAGCACGATCGCCACCAGCACCGACAACGCCATCGCAGAGACAATCGTGGCCGAGAACTGGCGATAGATCACACCGGTGGAGCCGCTCATGAAAGCCATCGGCACGAACACCGCCGACAGCACCAGGCCGATACCCACCAGTGCGCCGGTGATCTGGCCCATCGACTTGCGGGTCGCTTCGAGCGGCGACAGCCCTTCCTCGGACATGATGCGCTCGACGTTCTCCACCACCACGATGGCATCGTCCACCAGCAGGCCGATCGCCAGCACCATCGCGAACATGGTCAGCATGTTCACCGAGAAGCCCAGCATCGCCAGCACGCCGAAGGTACCCAGCAGCACCACCGGCACGGCGATGGTCGGGATCAGGGTGGCGCGGAAGTTCTGCAGGAACAGGTACATCACCACGAACACCAGCACGATCGCTTCGATCAGGGTCTGCACCACGCCCTTGATCGACACGCGCACGAACGGGGTGGTGTCGTACGGGATCTCGGCCTTCAGGCCGGCCGGGAAGAAGCTCTTCATGTCCTGCAGCGCGGCATCCACGCCGGCTGCGGTATCAAGCGCGTTGGCGCCGGTGGCCAGGGTGACCGCCAGGCCGCTGGCCGGCTGGCCGTTGTAGCGGGTGACGAAGTCGTAGGACTCGGCACCCAGCTCGACGCGGGCGACATCGCCCAGGCGCAGTTCGGCACCATCCTGCGCGCCGCGCACGATGATGTTGCGGAACTGTTCCGGGGTCTGCAGGCGCGACTGCGCGTTGATCGTGGCGTTGAGCTGCTGGCCCTTCACCGACGGCGCACCGCCGAGCTGGCCGATCGCCACCTGGGCGTTCTGCGCCTTGATCGCGGCGGTCACTTCCGGCACCGACAGGCCATAGGTGTGCAGCTTGTTCGGGTCCAGCCAGATGCGCATGGCGTACTTGCCACCGAACACCTGGATGTTGCCCACGCCCGGCACGCGGCTGAGACGGTCGACGACATTGGAACCGACGTAGTCGGCGATGTCGTTGGCGTCCATGCTGCCGTTCTCGGACACGAACGCGATGACGTTCAGGAAGCCCGAGCTGGACTTGGCCACGTTGATGCCCTGCCGCTGCACTTCCTGCGGCAGCAGCGGCATGGCCAGCTGCAGCTTGTTCTGCACCTGCACCTGGGCGATGTCCGGGTTGGTGCCGCTCTCGAAGGTCAGGGTGATGGTGGCCTGGCCGTTGGACGAGCTGTTGGAGGAGAAGTAGATCAGGCCATCAAGGCCCTTCATGTTCTGCTCGATGATCTGCGTCACCGAGTCCTCGACCACCTTGGCCGATGCACCCGGATAGGTGGCGCTGATTTCCACCGCCGGCGGTGCGACGTTGGGATACATCGAGACCGGCAGCTTGAACAGGGCCAGGCCGCCGGCGAGCATGATGATGATGGCGATCACCCACGCGAAGATGGGTCGATCGATGAAAAAGCGTGCCATGGGGTTCTCCGCTTACTTCGCGTCGCCGGCCGGGGCGGCAGGCTGGGCGGCCGCTGCCGGCTTGGCCGGAGCAGCGCCCTTCTCGGTGGCCTTGACCGGCATGCCGGGGCCGATCTTCTGCAGGCCTTCGACGATGACCTTGTCACCAGCCTTCAGACCGTCCTCGACCAGCCATTTGTCGCCGACCGTGCGGCTGACCTTGACCGGGCGCACTTCGACCTTGTTGTCCTTGTCGACCACCATCGCCGTGGTGTCGCCCTTCGGATCGCGGGCGATGCCCTGCATCGGCACCAGCACCGCGTCGCTGCGCACGCCGCCGCCGATCACCGCACGCACGTACATGCCCGGCATCAGCAGGCCGTCCGGGTTGTCCACCTTCACGCGCAGGCCGAAGCTGCCGGTGGTCGGATCGACGCTGACTTCGGAGAACTCCAGCGTGCCCTTGTGCTCGAAGGTGCTGCCGTCTTCCATCAGGATGCTGACCGGCAGGGTCTGGTTGTCCTGCAGGCGGCCGGCGGCCAGTTCGCGGCGCAGCTGCAGCAGCTCGGCCGAGGACTGGGTCAGGTCGACATAGATCGGGTCCAGCTGCTGCACGGTGGCCAGTGCGTTGGCCTGGCCGGCGCTGACCAGCGCACCCTGGGTGACGCTGGACTTGCCGATGCGGCCGCTGATCGGCGCGGTGATGCGGGCGTAGCCCAGGGTGACGTTGGCCGCATCCAGCGAAGCCTTGGCGGCCCCGACGTCAGCCTCGGCCTGCTTCTGCGCGGCCACGGCGTTTTCCAGGTCCTGCTGGCTGACCGCATCGACCTTGGCCAGCTCGGTGATGCGCTTGGCACTCAGGCGGGCGGCATTGGCGGTGGCTTCGGCGCGGGCCAGCTGGGCGCGGGCGTTGTTGGCCTGGGCCCGGTAGCTGGCGTCGTCGAGCTGGTACAGCGCCTCGCCGGCCTTGACCATGCCGCCCTCGGTGAACAGGCGCTTGGCGACGATGCCGTTGACCTGCGGGCGCACTTCGGCGACCAGGAAGGCATTGGTACGGCCCGGCAGCTCGCGGGTCAGGCCCACGGTCTCGGACTTCAGCGTGACCACGGTGACGTCACCCGGGCCCTGTTCGGGGGCCTGGGGTTGGCCGCCGCAGGCAGCCACGGTCGCGGCGATTGCCAGCGACAGTGCAAAGGGTCGGATTCGGCTCAGCAACATGACGGAAAGGCTCTTGGAGGAAGGAATCTCAGAGGAGGCTGATACCGCTGGACTTCCCCTTGTTCCGGTGAAAGCCCCGCAGATCGCGCCCACCCGGGTGGAGTGGGAGCCGGACCGGCCTGCCACGCACACGACGGGAATGATGGGTGCGAAATATACATACATGCTTGTTTGTTTGTAAACCGGTACAATTCAGCCACGTTTCACCCGCACTCGTACCCACACCCATGGCCCGCAAGACCAAAGAGGACACCCAGGCAACCCGGGAAGGCATCCTTGACGCCGCCGAAGCCTGCTTCCATGAACACGGCGTGGCCCGTACCACGCTGGAGATGATCGGTGCCCGCGCCGGCTACACCCGTGGCGCGGTCTACTGGCACTTCAAGAACAAGAGCGAGGTGCTGGCCGCGATCGTCGAGCGCGTGCACCTGCCCTTCATGCAGGAACTGGAGCGCACCTCCACCGACCAGCGCGACACCCCGGTGCACGACCTGCGCGCGGTAATGATCCACTCGTTCATCGAGCTGTCCGAGGACGAGCGCCTGCGCAAGACCATGGAAATCATGCTGCGCAGCGATGCGTCGGCTGACACCAAGGTGCTGACCGAGATGCAGCAGGCCGGATTCCGCGATGCGCTGGACCGGATGGAGCGCGCCCTGCGCCGCGCCCGCGATCTGGGCCAGCTGCGCGAAGGCGCCGACCCCAAGATCGCCGCACGCATGCTGCACGCCACCGTGCTGGGCGTGCTGCACGGGGCAATGGTCGAACCGGAACTGATGGACCTCAAGCGCGACGGCATGCTCGCACTGGACATGACCCTGGCCGCCTACGTGAAGGACGGTGTGTTCGTTCCCGGAACGGTGCCCGAGCCGTTGCCGGAAGCATGAGCGGCGTTGCTGCCGCCATCGCGGCACTGCACGATCTCTACCTGCCCGCAGGGCTGCAGTTGACCGGACCGATCGTGGCGGAAGCGGAAAGCGCAGAGTACGGTGCCTGCCGCTTTGCCCTTGAGGGTCACAGCATCGTGTTCCGCGTCGCGAAGATCACCCCCACCAAGACCGGCCAGTTCGTAACCCTGTGGAAGCGCCCCGCCCCCGGTTCTGATATCGCTCCATTGGATGCAGCCGATGCTGTGCACTTCGTGGTGATCGCGATCTTCGACGGAACACAGCGCGGGCAGTTCATCTTCAGTCGTGACCTGCTGATCGAGCGCGGCGTGATGTCGCGCGATGGCGAGGGCGGAAAGCGCGCCCTCCGTGTCTATCCGCCGTGGAGCACGCCGACCGCAAAGGACGCGATCCGGACCCGGCAGTGGCAGCTTCGTTGCTTCCTGCCCACCGGTGCTGATGTCTCCGCCTCCGCCGGTGATCGATTACGCTCACTGTTGGGTTGAACCCGGCGGACCTTCCCTTTTCTGGACGCATCGTGATGATCCTGGACAACGTGGTATGGGGCTTCATCGGCTGCGGCAGCGTCACCGAGAAGAAGAGCGGCCCCGCCCTGGCCAGCATACCCGGCTCGCGGGTGGCAGCGGTCATGCGCCGCAATGCCGCATTGGCCGAGGATTATGCGCGGCGCCATGCGATTCCCCGCTGGTACGCGGACGCCGATGCACTCATCGCCGATCCGGAGGTGAACGCGGTGTACGTCGCAACACCGCCCTCCACGCACATGCAGTACGCATTGCAGGCGATTGCCGCGAGCAAGCCGGTCTATATCGAAAAGCCGATGGCCATGGACCACGGCGAGTGCCAGCGCATCGTTGAAGCCAGCGCCCGCAGCGGCGTACCGGTATTCGTGGCCTACTACCGCCGCGCCCTGCCCCGCTTCGCACAGGTGAAGCAGTTGCTGGACAGCGGCGCGATCGGCACGCCGCGCAGCGTGCGCGCGACCCTGCATCGGCCGCATTCGGCGAATGCCGCATCGCCTGACTTCTGGCGGACCAATCCGGCGATCGCCGGCGGCGGCCTGTTCGTCGACCTGGGCTCGCACACCCTGGACCTGCTGGATCATCTGCTGGGGCCGCTGAGCGATGTGCGTGGCCTGGCCAGTTCGTTGACCGGCGCCTACGCCGCCGAGGACAGCGTCTCGATGTGCTTCCGCACCGGGACGGGTGCTCACGGCATCGCGCAATGGAGCTTCTGCGCGTTCCGCCGCCAGGATGAGATCGAGATCACCGGCGACCGTGGGCAGCTGCGCTTTGCCACCTTCGAGGACGTTCCGATGGAGCTGGAAACCGAAGCCGGCGTGCAGACGTTCGACATCCCCAACCCGCCGTCGATCCAGCAACCGTTGATTGCCTCCCTCGTGGACGAACTGCGCGGCAACGGGCGCTCGCCCTCGAACGGCATCAGCGCCGCCCGCACCAGTGCGGTGATCGACCAGGTGCTGCAGGCCTACCGCGCGCGGCAATCACGCTGACCGCACAGGAAAAAGGCCGCCTTGCGGCGGCCTTTTCTGTTGCAGCGAGCGGGTCAGAGCCCTCGCCACGGCGAGGGATCCGACCCCATCGGGCGTTACAGGATGTAGCGGCTCAGGTCCGGGTCCTGCACCAGCTCACCCAGGTGGGCATCGACGTAGGCGCTGTCGATGGCCAGGGTTTCGCCGTCGCGGTCCGGCGCTTCGTAGCTGAGTGAATCCAGCAGGCGCTCCAGCACCGTATGCAGGCGACGCGCACCGATGTTTTCCTGGCGCTCATTCACCTGGAAGGCGATCTCGGCCAGGCGATCGATGGCGTCGGCGGTGAAGCTGACCTTGACGCCTTCGGTGGCCAGCAGTGCTTCGTACTGCTTGGTCAGCGCGGCCTTCGGCTCGGTCAGGATGCGCACGAAATCACCCTTGCTCAGCGCTCCCAGTTCAACGCGGATCGGGAAGCGGCCCTGCAGCTCCGGAATCAGATCGCTGGGCTTGGCCAGGTGGAACGCGCCCGACGCAATGAACAGGATGTGGTCGGTCTTGATCGTGCCGTACTTGGTCGACACGTTGGAGCCTTCCACCAGCGGCAGCAGGTCGCGCTGCACGCCTTCGCGGGACACGTCGCCACCGCCCACGTTGTCACCACGCTTGGCGACCTTGTCGATCTCGTCGATGAAGACGATGCCGTGCTGCTCGCAGGCCTCGATCGCGGCAGTGCGGATGTCGTCCTCGTTGACCAGCTTGCCGGCTTCTTCCTCGATCAGCAGCGGACGTGCAGCCTTGATGGTCAGCGTGCGCTTGTGCGCCTTGGCGCCGCCGCCAAGGTTGGCGAACATCGACTTCAGCTGCTGGCCCATTTCCTCCATGCCCGGCGGGGTCATGATGTCCATGCTGACGTTGGCAGCCAGGTCGAGTTCGATCTCGCGTTCGTCCAGCTCACCATTGCGCAGCATCTTGCGGAACTTGATGCGGGTCTCGTTGTCCTGCGCCGACGGTTCGTTGCGGGCGACTTCCGGATCAAAACCGATGCCACCGCTGCGGCGCGGCAGCAGCGCATCGAGGATACGGTCTTCGGCACGCTCTTCGGCCTGGGTACGCACGCGCACCTTGGCCTGTTCGCGGTACAGCTTGACCGCGGTATCGGCCAGGTCGCGGATGATCTGCTCGACGTCCTTGCCGACGTAGCCGACTTCGGTGAAGCGGGTCGCTTCGACCTTCACGAACGGCGCGTTGGCCAGGGTGGCCAGGCGACGTGCGATCTCGGTCTTGCCGACGCCGGTCGGGCCGATCATCAGGATGTTCTTCGGCATCACTTCATTGCGCAGCTCAGGCACCAGCTGCATGCGGCGCCAGCGGTTGCGCAGGGCGATCGCCACGGCGCGCTTGGCGTCGTGCTGGCCGACGATGTGCCGGTCCAGTTCCTGCACGATCTCGCGCGGGGTCATGGTGGCGGAGGAAACTTCGATCTTCGACATGGATGTGCTCACGAATGCGTTGTCGGTCGTGCCGGCCGCTGGCCGGCAACCAGGCACGTGTGTCCGGGCTCATGAGGTTGCCGGCCATCGGCCGGCACAACCCTCACAGCTCCTCGACCACCACGTTGCGGTTGGTGTAGATGCAGATGTCGCCGGCGATGCCGATCGCTTCGCTGGCGATGGTGCGCGCATCCAGTTCGGTGTGCGCCATCAGTGCGCGCGCGGCCGAGAGTGCGTAGGAACCACCGGAACCGATGGCGATGATGCCGTCCTCCGGCTCGATCACATCACCGGTGCCGCTGATGATCAGCGAGGTTTCCTTGTCGGCCACCGCCAGCAGGGCCTCAAGCTTGCCGAGGCGGCGCTCGGTGCGCCAATCCTTGGCCAGCTCGACCGCAGCGCGCTGCAGCTGGCCATGCTTTTCCAGCTTGGCCTCGAACAGTTCGAACAGGGTGAAGGCATCGGCGGCGGCACCGGCGAAGCCGGCCAGCACCTGGCCGTCACGACCGAGGCGGCGCACCTTGCGCGCATTGCCCTTCATCACGGTGTGGCCCAGCGTGACCTGGCCGTCGCCGGCAATGGCCACGTGCTCGCCGCGACGGACGCAGACGATGGTGGTGGCGTGGAAAACGTTGGGGTTCTGACTGGGGTCCATGCGGCCTCCGATAGCTGTTCACGGGAGATGGGGACAGCGCCGGGTGCGATCAAGCCTGCGCGGATGGCTGCCGTTCAGCGCTTGGTGGCGCCCCATGGGAAGAGGGCGCCCTTTTAACGAGCGCATCGGAATGCGCGCGGACCCCGCCGCCCGAACGTGGAACGCCTGCCGTTCAGCGCTTGGCCTGCGAAGGCCGGTCCGGATTCGGCTCGATGCCCCAGGCGAGGTACCAGTCTTCACCCTGCGTCTCGATCGGATGCTGGGTGCGGCCGGAGCCATTGCCGCAGGCCAGCGCTTCAGCGGCGCAGTAACGGTCGCAGCCCCAGCAGATGCGCTCGGGGTGTCTGGGATGCAACGGTATGGGCTTCGCCATGGCGGCGGTGTCCTCGTGGCCTGCGGCCACGGTGCGCCGGTTGCATCCGACCTGCCCTGATCCAGATCAAGGGCAGGCTATTCAGCCTTGTCGTCCCTGCTGCGGCGCTTGGCGCGCGGATGCGCGGCGTCGTAGACCTTGGCCAGGTGCTGGAAATCGAGGTGGGTGTAGATCTGCGTCGTGGCGATGTCGGCGTGGCCGAGCAGCTCCTGCACACCGCGCAGGTCGCCGGACGATTCCAGGATGTGGCTGGCGAAACTGTGCCGCAGCATGTGCGGGTGCACGTGCTTGAACAGGCCCTGGCGCTGCGCCAGCTGGCGGATGCGGATCTGCACCGCGCGTTGGCTGATCGGCCCGTTGCGGCCGGGGAACACCGGCGAGGCCGGACCGCCGCCACTTTCCGCACGCCATGCCTGCAACGCCTCGCGTGCGGGCCAGCCGAACGGCACCCGGCGCTGGCGGTTGCCCTTGCCCAGCACGTTGACCAGGCCGCTGTCGAAATCCAGGTCACGCCAGGTCAGCGCGCAGACTTCGCTCAGGCGCAGGCCGGAGGAATAGAACAGTTCCAGCAGCGCGCGGTCACGGCGGCCGAGTTCACCTTCCGGCTCCAGCTCGACCAGCTGCACGGCTTCGTCGGCATCAAGCACCTGGGGCAAGCGGCGCGGCGCGCGCGGCGCCTTCAGCGTCGCTGCCGGACTGACCTCGATGCGCCCGTGCTTGAGCAGCCAGGCGTAGAAACTGCGGCAGGCCGACAAGCGGCGTTGCAGGCTCTTGGCCGACAGGCCACGCCGGTGCTCGTCGGCGACGAACTGGCGCACCGCGTCGGCATCCAGTGCCTCCACTGCCATGCCACGCGGCGCGGCCCAGGCCGACAGCGCGTCCAGGTCGCGGCGGTAGGCGTCGAGCGTATGGGCCGACATCCGCCGCTCCACCTGCAGGTGCTGCAGGAAGGCCTGTACCGCGCTCATCGTCGACGTGCCCTGCTCAGCCGGGGAAGCGCTTCAGGCCGGTGACCAGCGCGTCGCCCATCATGCGCAGGAACAACGTCCCCATGCCCGGGTAGAAGCGATTCGGATCGTGGCTGCCGACCGCGATCAGGCCGACGCCCGGCAGCGGCAGCAGCGCGGTGGTCTGCACTTCCTCGCTGCGCACGCCGTACAGCACGGCATTCTTTTCCGGCTGCAGGCGGCCACAGATCGGCTCGCCGTCGTTCAGGCAATCGCGGAACGGGCCCAGCTGCGGATCGTCAGCGGCAATCACCTGCAGCCAGTCGGCCTGTTCCAGCCCGGCCACCGGCGCATGCACCACCAGCCGCACCAGGTCACCGGCGAAGTCTTCCTGCAGCGATGCGGCCATCGCACGCAGGGTGTCGGCGGCGTTGTCCTGCTTCATCAGCGCCAGGGTCAGCTGGTGCGTGCGCACCGCCAGGCGTTCATTGACCTGGGCGGTCGCGCCCAGATCGGCCAACCGTCGTGCCAGCTCGCGGTTCTTCTCGCGCAGCACTTCCAGCTGGTAGCTGGCCAGCGACGCGGTCGGGCCGTCGTCGCGCGGCACCACCAGGGTCAGGGCCAGGTCCGGGAACTGCTTGAGGAAGCCGGGATGACGCCGCAACCAGGCAGCGACTTCATGGGCCCCGAGCTTGTCGACGGTTTCGGTCATGCGATCCACTCCCCTTCGAAGACGAATGCGGTCGGGCCGGCCATCACCACCGGCTGGCCATCGCCCGGCCACTGGATGCGCAGGTCGCCACCGGGCAGGCTGATGCGCGCATCGCGCTGCAGGCGGCCACGCTGCATCAGGGTCACCGCGGCGGCGCAGGCACCACTGCCGCAGGCCAGGGTTTCGCCAACGCCGCGCTCGAACACGCGCAGGCGGGCGTGCGCCGGGCTCATCACCTGGGCGAAGCCCACGTTCACCGAGCGCGGGAACGACGCATGCTGCTGCAGCAGCGCACCGACGCGCTCGACCGGTGCGGCATCGATCAGGCCCACTTCGATCACCGCATGCGGATTGCCCATCGACACCGCGGCGAAGCGTACGCTCTCGCCCTGCAGCGGCAGCAGGTATTCCTCGCGCGGGTGTGCAAAACCCATCAGCGGCACGTTGCCCGGCTCGAAGGCGGGCACCCCCATCGTCACCGCAAACTGCCCCTCGCCCAGCACCTTCACTTCATGGCTGGCCAGCGGGCTGTCGATGACGAATGCATCGCCCTGCGCACTGCCCTCGCGCACCAGCCAGGCGGCGATGCAGCGTGCGCCGTTGCCGCACTGTTCCGAGTTGGAACCGTCGGCATTCCAGATGCGGTACGAGGCCACCGAACCGTCCGCACGCGGCGCCTCGATGGTCAGGATCTGGTCGCAGCCAACGCCGGTGTGGCGGTCGGCCAGGCGCGCGGCCAGTTCAGGCGTGGGCGGCGCAGTGCCATCACGCAGGTCGATCACTACGAAATCATTGCCCGCGCCATGCATCTTGCTGAAGCGCAGGGCCTTGGAACCGGCCTTACTCATTCCCGCTGCCCGCCTTCTTCGCTGGCGCGGGTGCCGGCTGGGTGGCCGGTGCAGCCGGGTCCACGGTCGTGGCCGGGGTAGCGGTTCCCTGGGTCTCCGCCGGGGTCGCCTCGGTGGCGGGCTCGGCTGCGGGTTCGACGGTTTCTTCCACCGGCACCGGCTTCTGCGGCAGTACCAGCGGGCCCTTGTTGCCGCAGGCGGCGAGGAGCAGCAGCGAGGCCGCTGCCAGCGGAATCAGGATGGCGTTTCGATGGGGGATCTTCATGCCCCGAGTATAGCCATTGGCGGCTGAGCGGTTCGTGCAGGGGATCGGGTTGCCGGCCAGCGGCCGGCACTCCCGCAGGCGCTCAATCCGCGGGCGGTGGCAGCGGCCGCGTCCACAGCCAGATCGCCACCACGGTCATGCTGCCGATCGAGAACCACTTCACCCAGGCGATCGGCACGCACCACAGCATGATCGCGGCGCACACCGCCATGGTGATCGTGGCCATCCACTTGCCGTAGCGGCTGACCGCACCGTGCGCCTGCCAGTTGGCGATGGCCGGGCCGAAGCGCGGATGCTGCAGCAACCAGGTGTGCAGGCGTTCGGAGCCACGTGATGCAGCCCAGGCCGAGATCAGGATGAATACGGTGGTCGGCAGGCCCGGAACGAAGATGCCGACGATGCCGGTGCCGAGGCTGACGTAGGCCAGCAGCCACCACGCCCAACGGAAACGCACCACGCGCGGCGGCGTGGCGGTATCGCGGGGTGCAGATGGCTCGGGCAGGCTCATGGCCGCAAGGATACCGGTTCGGGGTGCCCGGCAGCGCCCGGCACCCCTTCGCCGTTACGGCTGGGCGATGCCCAGCTGCTGCAGCACGAACGCGTAAGACTCGGACAGCTCCCGATAGCGCTGGAAGCGCCCCGACTTGCCACCGTGGCCGGCTTCCATGTTGGTGCGGAACAGGATCGGGTAGTGGCCGGTGTTGTCGTCACGCAGCTTGGCCACCCACTTGGCCGGCTCCCAGTACTGCACCTGCGAATCCCACAGGCCGGTGCCCACGAACAGCGCCGGGTAGGCCTGCGGCTTCACGTTGTCGTAGGGCGAGTAGGACAGCATGTAGTCGTAGTACTGCTTCTGCTCCGGGTTGCCCCACTCGTCGTATTCGTTGGTGGTCAGCGGAATGGTCGGGTCGAGCATGGTGGTGACCACGTCGACGAACGGCACCTGCGCCACCATCACCCGGTAATTCTGCGGAGCCTGGTTGGCCACGGCACCCATCAGCAGGCCACCGGCGCTGCCGCCGGACGCGGCCACGCGATCCTTCGCCGCCCAGCCCTGCGCCACCAGGCCACGGGTGACGTCGACGAAGTCGTTGAAGGTGTTCTGCTTGTGCAGCAGCTTGCCGTTCTCGTACCAGTCGCGCCCCATCTCCTGGCCGCCGCGGATGTGGGCGATGGCATACACCACGCCACGATCGAGCAGGCTCACCGCGGTCTGGTTGAAGTACGGGTCCATCGACATGCCGTAGCTGCCGTAGGCGTACTGGAACAGCGCACCCTTGCCGTCCTTCTGGTAGCCCTTGCGGTAGACCAGCGACACCGGCACCTTCACGCCATCGCGAGCGGTGATCCAGACGCGGTCGGTCTCGTACTTCGAGGCGTCATAGCCAATCACCGGCTGCTGCTTCAGCTGGCGACGCTCGCCGGTGGCGGTATTCAGCTCGAACACGGTGGTCGGGGTGGTCATCGAGGTGTAGACGTAGCGCAGCCACGGCGTATCGGCCTCGGTGTTGTCGCCCAAGCCCATCGAATACGCCGGCTCATCGGCCTTCACGTAGTCGCTGCGGCCATCCTTGAACAGCAGGCGGATGCGCTCCAGGCCCTCGGACCGTTCGGCGATGGCGGTGTAGCTGTCGAACAGCTCGAAGCCTTCGATGAACACCGCATCGTCGTGCGCGATCCAGTCCTTCCACTGCGCGCGCGAGGTGGCATCGGTCGGTGCGGTGACCAGCTTGAAATTCTTCGCACCGTCGTTGGTGCGGATCACCCAGCGGCCGTCGTAGTGGTCGGCGTCGTACTCGACATCACGCTGGCGCGGCGCCAGCACGGTGAAGGTGGTCGGGTCGCTGGCCGGCGCGTAGCGCTCTTCCGAGGACACGGTGCTGTGCACGCCGATGGTGATGAAGCGATCGTCGCGGGTGCGGCCGATGCCCATGTAGAAGCTGTCGTCCTTCTCTTCGTAGACGACGGTGTCGGTGCTGGCCGGGGTGCCCAGCACGTGTTTCTTGACGCGCACGGTCAACAGCGTTTCCGGATCGTTCTCGACGTACAGCACGGTGCGGTTGTCGTCGGCCCAGACCAGGTCGCCGGAACTGCCGGTGATCACATCGGGCAGCACCTGGCCGGTGGCCAGGTCCTTGAAGCGGATCGTGTACTGGCGGCGGCCGACATCGTCATCGGCCCAGGCCAGCAGCTGGTTGTCCTGGCTCACTTCCATCGAGCCGACGCTGAAGTAGCCCTTGCCGGCGGCCATCGCGTTGACGTCCAGCAGGATTTCCTCGGCCGCCTCCATGCTGCCCTTGCGGCGCGCGTGGATGGGGTAGTCCTGGCCGGTCTCGAAGCGGCTGTAGTACCAGTAGCCGCGCTCGCGCGCCGGCACGCTGGAATCGTCCTGCTTGATGCGGCCGACGATCTCCTTGTACAGGGTGTCTTCCAGCGGCTTCAGTGGTGCCAGCAGCTGGTCGGCGTAGGCATTCTCGGCCTGCAGGTAGGCCAGCATCTCCTTGTTCTCGCGCTTGTCGTCGCGCAGCCAGTAATAGTCATCGTTGCGGGTCGCGCCGAACGGCGCCTTGACCACATGCGGATGCTTGGCGGCATCCGGCGGAACGGGCGGCGTGGCGGCGGTAGCAGTGGTGGTCATCAGGCTGGCGAGTAACAGGCAGAGGGTGGATTTCATGAGATAAGGCTCCTTGAGCGGCAATGCAATGGCGTCCTTGTGTCCGAGTCTGGGTCGCGGAAGGACTGCCGGCAACCCTGCCGGTAGTGCCGGCCGCTGGCCGGCAACCTCATGAACTCCGGAATGGGTCGGAATGCCGGCCAGCGGCCGGCACTACCCAAACGCATGCTCCCCGCGCGCGGCGTACCATGGGCATATGAGTACCCTGCCCCACACGCCGGGCTACAGCCGGCGCAGCCATGAAATCGCCCCGTTCCACGTGATGTCCCTGCTGGCCCGCGCACAGGCGCTGGAGCAGGCCGGCCACGATGTGATCCACCTGGAAATCGGCGAACCGGACTTCACCACCGCCGAACCCGTCGTGCGTGCCGGCCAGGCCGCACTGGCCGCCGGCCACACCCGCTACACCGCCGCGCGTGGCCTGCCGGCACTGCGGCAGGCGATCAGCGGCTTCTATCGCAGCCACTATGGGCTGGACATCGATCCCGAACGCATCCTGGTCACCCCGGGCGGGTCCGGTGCGCTGCTGCTGGCCAGCAGCCTGCTGGTCGATCCCGGCCGCCACTGGCTGCTGGCCGACCCCGGCTACCCCTGCAACCGCCACTTCCTGCGCCTCGTCGAAGGCGGCGCACAGCTGGTGCCGGTCGGCCCGGACACCGCTTACCAGCTGACCCCGTCCCTGGTGGAACAGCACTGGAATGCCGACAGCGTCGGCGCGCTGGTCGCCTCACCGGCCAATCCGACCGGCACCGTGCTGTCCGCCGACGAACTGGCCGCCCTGTCGCAGACCCTGCACGCGCGGGGCGGCCACCTGGTGGTGGACGAGATCTATCACGGCCTGACCTACGGCCTGGATGCACCCAGCGTGCTGCAGGTGGACGACAGCGCGTTCGTGCTGAACAGTTTCTCCAAGTACTTCGGCATGACCGGCTGGCGGCTGGGCTGGCTGGTGGCACCGCCGTCAGCGGTACCCGATCTGGAGAAGCTGGCGCAGAACCTGTACATCAGCGCATCGAGCATTGCCCAGCATGCCGCGCTGGCCTGCTTCAGCGAGGAATCGATGGCGATCTTCGAACAGCGCCGCGAGGCGTTCCGGCAGCGCCGTGACTTCCTGCTGCCCGCGCTGCGTGAGCTGGGCTTCCGCATCGAGGTCGAGCCGCAGGGCGCGTTCTACCTGTACGCCGATGTCAGCGCCTTCACCGACGACGCGCAGGCGTTCTGCGCGCACTTCCTGGAAACCGAGCACGTGGCGTTCACCCCGGGCCTGGACTTCGGCTTCCACCGCGCCAACCAGCATGTGCGGCTGGCATACACCCAGGAAGTGCCGCGGTTGCAGGAGGCGGTGGCGCGCATCGCGCGTGGGTTGAAGCGCTGGAGCGGCTGATCGTCCGCGCGAACGGCATCCACGCATGGCGTGGATCTACTGTTCCAGCGCACGGTACATAGGTAGATCCACGCCATGCGTGACGTTCATGGGTAGATCCACGCCATGCGTGGATATGTGGCCCCAAAGAAAAACGCCGCCCGAGGGCGGCGTTTTCCGTTCTGCTTACTTGCCGCCCAACCGCTCCCACAGGAAGCTGTAGGCCAGCGCCGACATGTGCGCGGCCTGCGCGTTGTTGGCTGCGCCGCCGTGGCCACCTTCGATGTTCTCGTAGTAGGTCACGTCCTTGCCGGCGTCGATCATCTTCGCCGCCATCTTGCGGGCGTGGCCCGGGTGCACGCGGTCATCGCGGGTGGAGGTGGTGAACAGCACCGGCGGGTAGTTCTTCTTCGCGTTGAACAAGTGGTACGGCGAGAAGGTCTTGATGAACTCCCAGTCGCTGGTGTCCGGGTTGCCGTACTCGGCCATCCACGAGGCGCCGGCCAACAGGTGGCTGTAGCGCTTCATGTCCAGCAGCGGCACCTGCACCACCACCGCACCGAACAGTTCCGGGTACTGGGTCAGCATGTTGCCGGTCAGCAGGCCACCGTTGCTGCCGCCCTGCACGCCCAGGTGCTTGGCGGAGGTGATCTTGCGCTTGACCAGGTCCCGTGCCACGGCGGCCATGTCTTCATAGGCCTTGTGGCGGTTCTGCTTCAGCGCCGCCTGGTGCCAGCGCGGGCCGTACTCGCCGCCGCCACGGATGTTGGCGACCACGTACACGCCGCCCTTCTCCAGCCAGGCGCGACCCATGCCACCGGAATAGCTCGGGGTCAGCGAGATCTCGAAACCACCGTAGCCGTACAGCAGGGTCGGATTGGAGCCATCGAGCTTCATCGCCCTGTCGTGCACCACGAAGTACGGCACGCGGGTGCCGTCCTTGCTGGTGGCGAAGTGCTGCTCGATCACCTTGCCCTTGGCATCGAAGAAGGCCGGCATGGTCTTCAGCGTTTCCGGTGCCTGGCCGATCTCGGCCAGCGCCAGCGTGGTTGGGGTCAGGTAGTCGGTGGCGGTCAGCCACACCGCGTCGCTGTCATTGCTGTCCACCGCGCCCACGGCCAGCGTGCCGAAGGCCGGCGCGCCGACGAAGCGGCTGGTCTTCCAGCCATCTGCGCCCGGGGTCAGCACTGACAGGCGGTTCTTGACGTCATCCAGCACGTTCAGCACCAGGTGGCTTTTGGTCCAGGTGGCGCTGGCCAGCGAGGTGGTCGCGGTCGGGGTGAACAGCACCTCGAAGTCGCGCTTGCCGGCCAGGAAGTCGTCCAGCTTCGTCGCCAGCAGCGAACCGGACGCGTAGGTTTTGCCGCCCACGGTCCACGGATCGCGCAGTTCCAGGGTCAGCCACTGCTTGTGCAGGCCCTTCTCGGCAGAGTTCGGCGCGTCGATCTTGGTCAGCGTGCCGTCGTCGCCACGCAGGTAGAGCTCGTTGTTGTAGAACGCCAGCGTGCGGCTGACCAGGTTGCGCTCGAAGCCCGGGGTGTCATCGTGCATCGCCGCGATGTACATGTCTTCCGGCTTGCCTTCGTACACCACGGTGGCCGAGGCCATCGGCGTGCCGCGCTTCCACAGCTTGGCCACGCGCGGATAGCCGGACGTGGTCATCGTGCCGGCACCGAAGTCGGTGTAGACGAACACGGTGTCGCGGTCGACCCAGTTGAGGCCACCCTTCGACTCCGGACGGAAGAAGCCGTCCTTGATCCAGGTCTTGTTGGCCAGGTCGAACTCACGGGTGACGTCGGCGTCGGCGCCGCCGCGCGACAGCGCGATCAGGCAGCGGCTGTAATCCGGGCGCAGGCAATCGGCGCCGTGCCAGACCCAGTTCTCACCCTCGGCCTTGTTCAGCGCATCCAGGTCGAGCACGGTTTCCCACTGCGGCGAGGCCTTGCGGTACTCGGCCAGGGTGGTGCGGCGCCACAGGCCGCGCTCGTGCTGCTGGTCCTTCCAGAAGTTGTAGTAGTAGTCGCCGATCTTCTGCACGCCGGGGATCTTGGCATCGGAGTCGAGCACCTCGCGGATGCTGGTCTCCATCTGCTTGAAGGCCGGAGTCTGCGCCAGGCGCGCCTCGGACTTGGCATTCTGTTCCTTGACCCAGGACAGTGGCTTGTCGCCGGTGACGTCCTCCAGCCAGGCGTAGCGATCGGTGTCTTCAGCGGCCACGGCGGTCCCCACCGAGGCAGCGGTCATCATGCCGGCCAACAGGCAGGCGGAAGCGAGTCGTGACATTGCAGCTCCAGGCAGTCATAAGCCGTGGAACGCTAGCACGGAATGTCGCAGCCTCCCCCGTGTCGAAGGTCAGGCCGTGGCCGCCGGACTGCGCCGGCCGCGTGCGGCGGGAGCCGGCCGACGGCGCGCCTGTCCACCGGTACGCCGCGCCAGCCGCCGCCATGACAGGCGCGGCAGCGGAAAGCGCAGCAGCGCCCACCAGGCCGTGAGCGGCATGCCCACCAGCCACATCGGCAGCCAGCCCAGCCATGCGCTGCTGCCACGTGCCGCCGGCCAGACCAGTACCAGCGCCAGTCCGGCCAGGGCCAGCTGTTGCACGCCGCGCAGCAGGCGCGGGTCGGCGCGTTCGATGACGCGTTCAGTTGCAGGGCGACGGACGGAACGAGCATTCATGGGGCTTCTCCGGTAGACAATGCAACACAGCTTGGGCAAGCCCCTTCTCACAGGATGCGACACCATTGACGGATCGCGTGCACACAGTCGACCATGCGCGTGCAAGCCCACTGGAGCCCGCTCCCGCATGACTTCGATCCGCCCGTTCTGCGCCGTGCTGCTGGCTCTGTCCCTGGCAGGTCCTGCCATGGCCGCCAGTGAGCCGCCGTCGCCCCGCGCCAGCGCCACCGACGCGGCCGCCCCGGGGGCGCCGATCGACCTGAAGCGCTTCATGGGCACCTGGTATGTGATCGGCCGCGTGCCGAACTTCATCGAACGCGGGCATGTCGCCAGCGTCAACGAGTACGAGCTGCGCGACGAGCACAAGGTCGGCATCACCTACCGCTACCGTGATGGCTTCGGCGAACCGCTGCAGGAAATACGCGCACGTGCCAGCGTCGATCCGGACAGCGGCAACCACGGCTGGCGAACCTGGTTCTATCGCGTGGTGCCGACCCATTCGCGGGTGCTGGAAGTCGCCCCCGACTACTCGTGGGCACTGATCGGTTATCCGGGCCGCGAGATGGCCTGGATCTTCGCGCGCAAGCCGGACATGGACAAGGCCCTGTACAAGGAGCTGGCCGAGCGCCTGCGCGACGAGTACGGCGTGAACACCGACAAGCTCAAGCGCGTGCCGCAGCATCCGGAACAGGTCGGCAAGCTGGGCTACGAAGTACCGAACGCGCGTTGATCGGATCGCGGGTGCGGAACCGGGTCCGTGCGCCCGGACTTCACGCCGCGCGTGGCTGCACCCGGCGTTCGATTTCGCTGCGCGTTGGCAATGTCTTGAGATCGTAGGCCGCCTGCATCGCGAGCCAGGACGCGGCATCCCCACCAAAATGCCGCGCCAGCCGCGCTGCAGTGTCCGCCGAAATGCTGCGTTGGCCGTGCACGATGGCGTGCAGTCGCGTTGCGGGCACATCCAGGGCCTTCGCCAGCGCATTCACGCTCAGCGCCAGGGGCAGCAGGAACTCTTCGCGCAGGATCTCGCCAGGATGGATGGCGCGCATGCCGTTGTGGGGACGCTTCATGGCGGGCACCTCAGTGATAGTCAACAATTTCCACGGCATCGGCGCCGCCGTCGGTCCAGGTAAAGCAGAGCCGCCATTGATTGCTGATGCGAAGGCTGTACTGCCCTCTTCGATCGCCTGACAGCGCCTCAAGACGATTCCCGGGCGGGCTGCGCAGGAAGGCCAACGTCTGTGCCGAGTCGAGCAGCTGCAGTTTGCGTTCCGCCACTCGCCGGATCTGGCGCCAGGCGCGTGGGCAGGTTCCTTCAAACAGGGCGCGGGTCTGCTTGCAGCGGAATGAACGGATCATTCCGCAAAACGTATTACGTTTAACGGAACATACCAAGGAACGCGATGTGCTGCCAGTCCCAGTCTGGCGATATCGATTCCTGATGGGCGTGGCGGCTTCCAGAGCCTGGCGCTATGACAGGCACAATATCGACACTCTGCAGGCTACAGGCTGCCGGCCAACGGCCGGCACTACCCGAACGATGCCCGGCGCCCGTTACTTGCGGCTGTAATGCGCGACCAGGCGGTCGCCGAGCATCTGCAGCAGCTGCACCAGCACCAGCAGCAGGACCACGGTAACCAGGGCCACGTCGGTGTGCGAACGCTGGTAGCCATCGCGGAACGCCAGGTCACCAAGGCCGCCGGAACCGATCGCACCGCCCATCGCGGTGAAGCCGATCAGGGCCACGGTGGTGACCGTCGCACCGGCGATCAGGCCCGGCCGCGCTTCCGGCAGCAGCACCCGGGTGACCAGCTGCCAGGTGGTGGCGCCCATCGCCTGGGTCGCCTCGATCACGCCACGGTCCACTTCGCGCAACGCGGTCTCGACCAGGCGCGCATAGAAGGGCGCCGCGCCGATCACCAGCGGCACGATCGCGCCGCGCACGCCCAGCGACGTTCCCATCAGGAACAGCGTGACCGGAATCAGCACGATCATCAGGATGATGAAAGGCACCGAGCGCAGCAGGTTCACCACCAGCGCCAGCACGCCATAGGCGAACGGACGGCGCTTCATCTGCGGCGCACCGAACAGGTACAGCAGCACGCCCAGCGGCAGGCCGATGGCCAGGGTCAGCGGCAGCGAACCGAGCAGCATCAGCAGGGTGTCGATGGTGGCCTGGCCGATGTCGGCCCACTTGCCCGCATCCAGGTGGCGGAAGAAACCGCCGGCAGTGGCGATGATCATCGACGCAGCTCCTCGACATGCACGCCGGCAGCCACGAAGGCGGCCTGCGCGGCGGACTGGTCACCGCCCACCAGGGCGACCACCAGCTGGCCATAGGGGGTGTCCTTGATCCGGTCGATGCGGCCGGACAGGATGTTGTAGTCGACCCCGGTCTGGCGCGCGACGCTGCCGAGCAGGGGTTCGTAGGTATCGCCGCCGAGGAAGGTCAGGCGCACGATGCGCCCGCCCACCACGTCGAAATCGCGGTGCAACGCCCCTTCGTCCACGTGCTCCGATTCGCTGACGAACCGGCGCGTGGTCGGGTGCTGCGGATGCAGGAACACCCGGGTAACCGGTCCGGTCTCGACCATCTGGCCGGCGTCGAGGACGGCAACGCGGTCGCAGACACGGCGGATCACGTCCATCTCGTGGGTGATCAGCACGATGGTCAGGCCCAGCTCGCGGTTGATCTTCGACAGCAGCGACAGCACCGAGGCCGTGGTCTGCGGATCCAGCGCGCTGGTGGCCTCGTCGCACAGCAGGATCTGCGGGCGGGTCGCCAGCGCACGGGCGATGCCGACGCGCTGCTTCTGGCCACCGGACAGCTGTGCGGGGTACTTCTGCGCATGCGCTTCCAGGCCCACGGTCTGCAGCAGCTCGGCCACGCGCGCGTCGATCTCCGCCTTCGGCGTGCCGGCCAGCTCCAGCGGGAAGGCGACATTGCCGGCCACCGTGCGCGACGACAGCAGGTTGAAGTGCTGGAAGATCATGCCGATGCGCCGGCGCAGCGTGCGCAGGCCATCCGCGTCCAGTGCGGTGACATCCTCGCCACCGATCAGCAGCCGTCCGCCGCTGGGTTCTTCCAGGCGGTTGATCATGCGGATCAGGGTCGACTTGCCAGCGCCGGAATGGCCGATGATGCCGAATACCTCACCGGCCTCGATGGTCAGGTCCAGCGGTTGCAGCGCGCTGACTTCGCGGCCGGCAACGGCATAGGATTTGTGCAGGCGCTGGAACTCGATCACGGGCGTGGCTCACCGGCTGGGTGACGGAAGGGGGCGTGCAGCCTACCAGCGCAGGCGGTCGCGCGCCCGCGCCATGGGCCAGAATGTTATTCCTTTTGGTTCTAAGGCACCCGCACCGGCGCGTTGGCTGGGGTCAGAGCCCCTGCGGGGATCCGACCCCGGGGTCGGATCCCCGCAGGGGCTCTGACCCCATTCCCTGGCCCAGCCGACTCAGGGATGATCCAGCGGCTTCGGCGGTTCCTGCCGGTTCACCCGCTCGCGGTGCAGCAGGTACAGGCCGGAAGCGACGATGATCGCCGCACCCACCCAGGTATAGCCATCGGGCAGCTGGCCCCAGAAGGCCAGGTCCCAGCCGATCACCCAGACCAGCCCGCTGTATTCCAGGGGCGCGATCATCGAAGCCTCGCCCAGCTGGAACGCCTTGGTCAGGGCGATCTGGCCCAGCGCCCCGGCCAGGCCCATGCCGGCGATCAGCGGCGCATGCGCCAGCTGCAGCGGCACCCAGCCGGGAAGGGACAGCAGGCCGGCGCCGATGGCCATGATCACCAGGAACCAGACCACCATCGACTGCGAGGTATCGGTGCGGGTCAGCAGGCTGACCGTGATCGCCGCCACGGCATAGGCGGTGGCGGCGGCCAGCACCATCAGGCCGGGCACCGAGATGAAACCGTCGACGCCCGGTCGCAGCACCACCAGCACGCCGACCAGGCCAATGCCGATGGCGACCCAACGCCGCGGCCCGACCCGTTCGCCCAGCAGCGGCACCGACAGTGCGGCGATCAGCAGCGGGGCGACGAAATAGATGGTGTAGGCGGTGGACAGCGGCAGGTCGCGCAGGGCGAACACGAAGCAGCCGATCATCGCCATGCCCAGCGCGCCACGCAGCAGGTGCAGGCCCCAGCGACGCGGCACCAGCGAGCGCGGCCCGGCGCTGGCCAGCACCCAGACCAGCACGAACGGCAACGAGGCCGCGCCGCGCAGGAAGGTCACTTCCAGGGTCGGATAGCTGGCCGACAGCTGCTTCATGCCAGCGTCCATCAGCGAGAAACAGGCGACCGCAGCGACCATCCAGGCCACCGCACGCGAGGGGGAGCGTTGCACGTTCATGGCCCATTATCGCCGACCACACCGGCTTGTAGAGTCGAGCCATGCTCAACTGCCGCCCTTCTGTAGAGTCGAGCCATGCTCGACTGTTCTTCACACAGCGGTCGAGCATGGCTCGACTCTACAGAAGGCAGTCATGCGGGCCCTCGCGATAGAATGGCCACCACTGAATCCTGCGGAGCATCGCCCATGCCTTCCTTCGACGTCGTGTCCGAAGTCGACACCCACGAGCTGACCAACGCCATCGACCAGGCCAACCGCGAACTGAGCACCCGCTTCGACTTCAAGGGCGTGGACGCCAAGTTCGAGCGCGATGGCGATGTGATCAACCAGACCGCGCCGACCGAGTTCCAGCTCAAGCAGATGAACGACATCCTGCGCGCACGCCTGGCCGCACGCGGCATCGACGTGCTCAGCCTGGAGTTCGGCGACATCGAGACCAACCTGGCCCAGGCCCGGCAAAAGATCACCGTCAAGCAGGGCATCGAGCAGAAGATCGCCAAGAAGATCGCGGCGGCGCTGAAGGATGCCAAGCTGAAGGTGGAAAGCCAGATCAACGGCGACAAGCTGCGCGTGCAGGGCAAGAAGCGCGACGACCTGCAGGACGCCATCGCCGTGCTCAAGGCCGGCAAGTTCGAGCTGCCGCTGCAGTTCAACAACTTCCGCGACTGAGGCATCCGCCGGGCACGCCCCGGCGCTGCCAGCGGCAGGTACGACGGCGCGTTGCCAGCGACGCGCCTACAATGGCGGCCCCGCCAGCCGACGTGCCCGCCATGACCGATTCCCACCTGCCCACCGATGACCCGATCGCCGCCACCCGCCTGTGGCTGGAGCGCATCGTCATCGGCCTGAACCTGTGTCCGTTCGCCAAGGCGGTGTATGTGAAGGACCAGGTCCGCATCGTGCTCAGCGATGCGACCACGCCAGAAGCCCTGGTTGAGCAGCTGGCCGAGGAACTGGTGCTGCTGCGCGATACGCCGGCCGAACAGATCGACACCACGTTGATCGTGCATCCGCAGGTGCTGACCGATTTCCTCGACTACAACGATTTCCTCGACAACGCCGACGCCGCGATCGAGGCACTGGACCTGCAGGGCATCCTGCAGGTGGCCAGCTTCCACCCGGACTACCAGTTCGACGGCGTGGCCGCGGACGACGCCAGCAACTATACCAATCGCGCGCCCTTCCCCACCCTGCACCTGCTGCGCGAAGACAGCGTGGCGCGCGCGGTGGATGTCTATCCGGACCCGGACGTGATCGTCGAGCGCAACATCCAGACCCTGGACCGCATCGGCGTGGACGGCTGGCATCGCCGCCTGCGTGGCGAAGACCTGACGTGAGCACGGTGCCGCCGATTACCGCATGGCCGGCCGCGCCGCTGTCGGGCAAGGTGGTGCTGGTCACCGGCGGCGCCAACGGCATCGGCCGTGGCATCGCCCAGGCGGTGCTCGGTGCCGGCGGACGCGTGCTGATCGGCGACCTGGACGTGGAGGCCGGCGATGCGTGTCTGGCGGAATGGCAGCGCGGTGACGACACCGCATTCCAGCGCCTGGACATCACCGACGAAGCCAGCGTGCGCGACTTCATCGCCGTCGCCTTGCAGCGTTTCGGCCGCATCGACGGGCTGGTCAACAACGCGGGCATCGCCGGACCGCATGGCACGCTGCTGCAGGACATGGACTGGAACGAGTGGCAGCGCCGGCTGTCCTCGCTGCACGGTGCCTTCCTGTGCAGCAAGCACGCACTACCGGCGCTGACGGCCAGTGCTGCCGGCGCGATCATCAACATCGCCTCGACCCGCGCCTGGCAATCCGAAGCGCACAGCGAGGCCTACGCTGCGGCCAAAGGTGGGCTGGTGGCGTTCACCCATGCGCTGGCGATCAGTGCCGGCCCAACGGTGCGGGTCAACAGCATCAGTCCGGGCTGGGTCGGAACCACCGCCTGGCAGGCCCCCTCGCGACGACACGCGCCGGAGTACTCGGCCATCGACCAGGCACAGCACCCGGTCGGCCGGGTTGGCCGCCCCGAAGACATCGGCGCGCTGGCGGTGTACCTGCTGTCATCACTGTCCGGTTTCAGCACCGGCCAGGATTTCATCGTCGACGGCGGCATGACCCGGAAGATGATCTACGCCGAATGATCACAAGCCGGGACGCCAGGTAGAGGCCAACCTTGGTTGGCCTGGGCTTTTCGCCAACCAAGGTTGGCGCCTACCAAAGCGTTACGCCATGTCCGAACATTCCGGTAGATCCACGCCATGCGTGGATAGCGGTAACGTGCCAACCCAGGTTGGCACCCACCACAACGGCTTACGCCATGCCCGAGTGGCGCAGCAGCGCGTCGATCTGCGGTGCGCGGCCGCGGAAGGCCTTGAAGTTCTCCGCCGCCGGGCGGCTGCCACCACGCGACAGGATCTCATCGCGGAAGCGTGCACCGGTTTCAGCCAGTGCCTGCGGCGCTTCCTCGAACGCGGCGTAGGCATCGGCGCTGAGCACTTCGGCCCACTTGTAGCTGTAGTAACCCGCGGCGTAACCACCGGCGAAGATATGGCTGAACTGGTGCGGGAAGCGATTCCAGACCGGCGGGTGGTTCACGGCCACTTCCGCGCGCACGCGGTCCAGCAGTGCCAGCACGCTGTCCTGCGCCGGTTCGAACTGGCTGTGCAGCAGCATGTCGAACAGGCCGAATTCCAGCTGGCGCACCGTGGCCATGCCGCTGTGGAAATTGCGCGCGGCCAGCATGCGCTCGTACAGCGCGCGCGGCAGTGGCTCACCCGTTTCAACATGCGCGGTCATGCCCTGCAGGTGGTCCCATTCCCAGCAGAAGTTCTCCATGAACTGGCTGGGCAGCTCCACCGCGTCCCATTCCACGCCGTTGATGCCGGCCACACCCAGTTCGCCGATGCGGGTCAGCAGCTGGTGCAGGCCGTGGCCCATCTCATGGAACAACGTGGTTACTTCGTTGTGGCTGAAGGTCGCCGGCTTGCCGTTGGCACCACGGCCAAAGTTGCACACCAGGTAGACCAGCGGGGTCTGCACGCTGCCGTCGGCACGCTCGCGGCGGTTGCGGCAATCGTCCATCCACGCACCGCCGCGCTTGCCTTCGCGTGCGTACAGGTCCAGGTAGAACTGGCCCACCAGCGCGCCCTGCGCATCGACCAGGCGGAAGAAGCGCACGTCTTCATGCCAGACCGGCGCACTGTCCTCCTGCACGCGCAGGCCATACAGCTGCTCGATCACCGAGAACAGGCCGCCCAGCACCTTTGGTTCGGTGAAGTACTGCTTCACCTCCTGCTCGGAATAGCTGTAGCGCGCCTGCTTCAGGCGGTCGGCGGCGAATGCCAGGTCCCAGGCCTGCAGTGTCTCGATGCCCAACTGTTCGCGCGCGAACTGCTCTAGTTCGGCGCGGTCCTTGGCGGCGAACGGCTTGGCGCGCGTGGCCAGGTCGCGCAGGAAACCCAGCACTTCGGCCGGATCCTGCGCCATCTTGGTCGCCACCGAATAATCGCCGTACGAAGCGAAGCCGAGCAGCGCGGCCAGCTCCGCGCGCAGGGCGAGAATGCGGTCGATGTTGCTGCTGTTGTCCAGCGCGTCATCGCCGAATTCGGATGCACGCTGCGCGCTGGCGCGGTACAGGATCTCGCGCAGGTCGCGGTCTTTCGGCCCAGGTCTGCACCGGCAGGTAGCACGGCATCTGCAGGGTCAGCTTCCAGCCGGACTTGCCCTCCTTTTCCGCCGCAGCGTGCGCGGCAGCCTTCACGTCCTCCGGCAGCCCCTTCAGTCGTGCTTCGTCCTCGATGATCAGCGACCACGCATCGGTGGCATCGAGCACGTTCTGCGAGAACTTCGCCGACAGCGCCGACAGCTCTTCCTTGATCGCAGCAAAGCGCTGCTGCGCCTCGGGCGCCAGCTCGGCCCCCCCCAGGCGGAAATCACGCAGCGTGTTGTCCAGCACCTTGCGCTGGGCCTCGTCGAAGTGCGCGGCCTCCGGGCTGGCGGCCAGTGCCTGGTACTGGCGGTACAGCGCCAGGTTCTGGCCCAGCGCGCTGGCGAAGCGGGTCACCCGCGGCAGGTTGCTGTTGTAGGCCTCACGCAGTTCCGGGGTGTTGACCACGCCCTGCAGGTGGCCGACCAGGCCCCAGGCGCGCCACAGGCGCTCGGTGGCATCGTCCAGCGGGGCGACGAAGGTCTCCCAGCGCACCGGCTGCACCTGCTCGGCCTTGCTGACGGCGGCTTCGGCCTCAGCCAGCAGCACATCCAGCGCCGGTGCGACGTGCTCGGGGCGGATCGCCTCGAAGCGCGGCAGGCCGGAAACATCAAGCAGGGGGTTGGCAACGGTCACGGCAGATCTCCAGGAAACGGGCCCGGCGGGCGGGCAGCCCGGTAGATATGGCGCTGGCAGGCGTGGCTGACAAGGGGGCGCGGCATTCACATCGGCCTTACGGTCACGCACCGAAGCTCTGGCTGCGGGGGAGTCCGCAGCGGTAGGTACCGAACGAGGCCCCACATGGAAGGTCTGGCTGCAGTTGCATCCACCTCACCGGCGCGGTCGCTGGCGCTGTCCGCCAGCCCGGCCGAACTGACCTGGATCGCCGCGCTGTGCGATGCCGGCGATGACGCCCCGCGCCACCTGCAGCAGCTGCAGGCGGTGCTGCAGCAGGGCGGCACCTTCAACGACGCCCAGGAGTGGTACCCGTTCGAAGTGGTCGAGCGCGGCGCCAGCCAGCTGCAGCTGGGCCACGAGCGCGAGTTCGTGATCTGCGTGCTGCTGTGGCTGCAGGCATTGGCCCAGGGCCGTGCCAGCATCCTGGACCCCAGCCTGCACCTGGATGACCGCGCAATGGACATCGAGGCCTTGCCAGATGCGCTGCGCGACGCGGTGCTGGATGCGTTCACCGCAGCGGGGTATTGAATCTCTAGCGTCGAGCCATGCTCGACGGCTCTTTCCCGGAGTCGAGCATGGCTCGACGTTACAAGGGCGCTACAACGCTTCCAGGCTGCACCACGGCAGTTCCGGCAACCCCTGCCCGGCCACCGCTGCGGCCAACTGTGCATCGGCGCCGTCGACATCGATGCCCTGCCGCGCGTACCACGACGGATCGTAATAGCTTTGCGCGTAGCGCTCGCCGCTGTCGCACAGGATGCTGACGATGCTGCCCTGGTGGCCCGCCTCGCGCATCCATTGCGCCGCCTGCAGCACGCCGATGAAATTGGTGCCAGTGGAGCCACCGACACGGCGTCCGAGCTGGCGGCTGACATGGCGCATCGCGGCCAGGCTCAGCGCGTCGGGCACCTTCACCATCGCATCGACGCTGGTCGGGATGAAACTCGGCTCCACCCGTGGCCGGCCGATGCCTTCCACGCGCGAGCCACCGCTGCAGGTCAGTCCGCGCCAGTCCTGTTCACCGGCCACGGCAGCCTTGTAGCCGTCGAAGAACACCGACACTTCCGGGTCCGCGCACAGGATGCGGGTGTCATGCCGGCGATAGCTGACATAACGCCCCAGCGTGGCGGCGGTACCGCCGGTGCCGGGGCTGCACACGATCCACTCCGGAACCGGGCTGGGCTCCTCGGCCATCTGCTTGAAGATGGATTCGGCAATGTTGTTGTTGGCGCGCCAGTCGGTAGCGCGCTCGGCATAGGTGAACTGGTCCATGAAGTGGCCGCCGGTTTCGCGGGCCAGCTTTTCCGAATCACAGTTGAGGTCGCAGGCACGCTCGACCAGGTGGCAGCGGCCCCCGTGGAACTCGATCGCGGCGATCTTTTCCGGCGAGGTGGTCGCCGGGATCACCGCAATGAACGGCAGGCCCAGCAGGCGCGCGAAATAGGCTTCAGAGACGGCGGTCGATCCACTGGAGGCCTCGATCACCGGCCGCCCCTCGCGCAACCAGCCGTTGGTCAACGCATACAGGAACAGCGAGCGCGCCAGCCGGTGCTTGAGGCTGCCGGTGGGATGGCTCGACTCGTCCTTCAGGTACAGATCGATGCCCTCGAACCCGGGCAGCGCCAGCGGGATCAGGTGGGTATCGGCGGAACGGTTGAAATCGGCTTCGATCTTGCGGATGGCGGCGGCCACCCATTCACGCTGCGACATGGCGGGCAATCGTTATCAGGACGGAACGGTGCGATCCGCCCATTGTACGTCGCGGTGCCGTCAGGTGCGGGCCGGTAGAATGAAGCCATCCGGCCGGCAACGGCCCCGTCTGAAGGACCTCCCCCATGACCATTCCCGCCCTGCGCGATATCCCCGGCGTCGCCGCCCAGGCCCCGGCCGAAACCAGCGGCTTCGTGTTCAACCACACCATGCTGCGGGTGAAGGACATCACCGCCTCGCTGGACTTCTACACCCGCGTGCTCGGCTACCAGCTGATCGACAAGCGCGACTTCCCGGACGCCCAGTTCAGCCTGTACTTCCTGGCCTACGTGCCGGCCGGCGCGGTGGTACCGGAAGACGATGCCCAGCGCCGCGCGTGGATGGCCGGCCTGCCGGGCGTGCTGGAACTGACCCACAACCACGGTACCGAGAGCCAGGACGGCGCGGTCTACCACGACGGCAACAGCGACCCGCGCGGCTTCGGCCACATCTGCGTGTCGGTGCCGGACATCGAAGCCGCCTGCCAGCGCTTCGAAGACCTCGGCGTGACCTTCCAGAAGCGCCTGACCGACGGCCGCATGAAGAACCTGGCCTTCATCAAGGACCCGGACGGCTACTGGGTCGAGATCATCGCCAACTGACAAAAAGGGGACGGAGGGGATTAAGTCGTTTCTGGCACTATTGGGCCGGAAGCGACTTAATCCCCTCCGTCCCCTTTTTTGCGAGGTTCGTATGGAAACGATGGAACTGCACCGCGGGCGACTGATCGACCACATCCAGCTGGTCGTACGCGACCTCGCCGCCAGCCGCCGCTTCTACCAGGCGGTGTTCGATACGATCGGCGTCCCGCTGGGTGGCAAAGGGCCGGACTTCTTCTGGGCCGACGAGCTGTTCATTTCCAGCGCCAGCAGCGAGGCCGCCGCCGGCCACCTGACCGGCCGCCACCATCTGGCCTTCCAGGCGCGCGACAGCGCCACCGTCGATGCCTTCCATGCCGCCGCAATCGCTGCCGGCGGCACCGACAATGGCGCGCCAGGCGAACGCCCCTACCATCCGGGCTACTACGGTGCCTTCGTGCTCGATCCGGATGGCAACAACATCGAAGTGGTCTACCACGGCCCGGCGAACTACAGCGCCGACTCGGTGAAGGTCACTTTCTGATTTCACCGATGCCGTGAACGAAGAAGCCGGGCAATGCCCGGCTTCTCTGCTTCCAGTGCCGCAGCCTCAGTGGGCGGCCATGTAGATGTCCTGAAGCACGGCCTTTTCCAGTTCCAGCTCGCCCAGCAGGTTCTTCACGATATCGCCCAGGCTGAGGATGCCGACCAGGCGGGCGCCTTCAGTGACCATCAGATGACGGCGCCGCGAGTACGTCATCAACGACATGGCCTGCTTCAGGGTCGCTTCCGGCGCAATGCCCTCCAGGCCGGTGGACGGCAGGCTGGAAATCACCCGGCGGCCGGCCTGCGGGCCGTCGTCGGCCAGGGTGCGCACGATGTCCTTTTCGGAAATGATGCCGACCGGGGCATCGTCCTTCATCACCACCAGCGCAGCGATCTTGTTCGCGCTCATCTTGTGGGCGGCGGCACCGATGGTGTCTTCGGCGTCGATGGTGATGACAGCTTCTTTCTTGGATTGCAGGAGTTCGCGGACGTTCATTCTTGTTTCCTGGTGCAGGTCACTGAAGTCAAAAAAGTGTGCTCTTCCGATACGCCCCCTCCCCGGGAACAGACCTTTCAGCGCACGTCTGGCGCACCCCTCTGCCGCTTGGAATGGATCGGCAGACGACGTGCTGCAACGCGAACGAGGTGGGCTCAACCGCTCAACCCGGACCTCGGTCAAATCGATTCTACGACTGCGACCATCGGTCACTACCGGCATCGATAGGACAGTTCGTCGTGGGAACCTACTGACGATCCAGAGAATGGCACCGTGGTTGAAACCGACGCTGAATGCGTCGAGATCTGCGCACTCAAGATCCCGTGCTCCGCGCCGACAGGCCGGACAAAATCATCCGACCGCGTACCACTTCCGCCGTGAGCGCCCCGCCTGATGGGCGTGAAAGGGAGGCACGGCAACCGATCCGGGCAGATCGGCTCTCGCGCCGCAGCGCTCCTCGCGCATCCACAAGGAAAAGAATTGCGCACCCTGCCTTGACAGCCTTACATGGCACAGGTACTTAACGCTCATAACAGGATGTTCATGAGCCATACATATGGAATTGGACAAGAACCGGCATAACGCCGATGTAGCCCCCCGCGCTTCGCAAAGCGCGCTGTCGGTTTTGCTCAGGCGCTTCTGGCGGGATTTCATCGGGCACCGGAAGGCATCCGTAACGCTGGCGGCCAGCCTGATGGTCCTGTCGGTGCTGCTCCAGTTGCCCGTTCCGCTGCTGACGATGCACATCATCGATGTTGTTGTCGAAAAGCGCGCTTTCAGCATCGTCAACCAGCTGGGAATGGCACTGGTTGCGCTCATCCTGCTTCGCCACGCGTTCTCCTACATCAATGAAAGCGTAACGCTGACGCTGAAGGAGTCGATCATCGTCGACGCGCAATCGACGCTGTTCCGGCACCTGCAGTCACTCCCGCTCAAGTTCTTCACCAACAAGCACTCGACCTACCTGCAGTCCCGCCTCATGAACGATGCGCGCGCCGTCGAAGGCGCGCTGGTCAGGAACTTCGTGACCATCGCGGTCAATGCCCTGACCTTCGTCGTCGGCGCCGCGATCATCCTTTACCTGCAGCCCCGAATGGGCGCGGTGCTGCTGCTCACCATCATCCCATTCGGCTGCATTCGTCTTTTCACCAACCAGCGCATGCGCTCGCTCAGCGCGGACATGCAGGAACAACAGGCGGCCACATCCGCAGCGATCAGCGAGCGCCTGGCCGGTGTGGCCACCATCAAATCGCTCGGCCAGGAGAACAGCCAGGCCGAACTGATGACGCAGCGACTGGAAACACTCAAAGGCGTCTACGTGCGGACCAACTGGTTCGGCGTCGTCAGCGGCATCGGCACCAGCCTGGTCACCTCGCTCAGCACAGCTTTCGTGCTGTGGTACGGACTGCACCTGGTAACACAGGGTGAGATGTCGCTCGGCCAGGTCGTCGGCATTCTTTCGCTGATGAACTTCCTGTATGCCCCGGTCAACGCGTTGGTTGCCGCCAACATCGGCATCCAGCAGGCGGCCTCTGCGGTGAGCGGATCTATGAATTCCTCGACGAAGAACCCGAGCACGCTCATGGAGAGACCTTCAGGCTCTCCCAGGGACGGGTCGAATTCCGCGCCATCGACTTCGCCTACAAACCCGAATCCAAGGTATTCCAGGATTTCAGCCTGACCATCGCTGGGCGCGAAACGGTCGCCCTGGTCGGCCATTCGGGCGCGGGGAAAAGCTCGCTGGTCCGCCTGCTGCCAAGACTCAATGAGATCCAGGCAGGACAGATACTGATCGATGGATCCGACATCCGCAGTGTCGCGCTTCCAGATCTCCGGGCGGCCATCGGTATTGTCGAGCAGCAAGCGTTCCTGTTCACCGGAAGCATCCTGGACAACATCCGCCTCGGACGGCCGATGGCAACGCAGGAAGAAGTGGTCGCCGCTGCCCGCAATGCCAATGCCCACCACTTCATCAGCAGCCTCCCTCAAGGTTACGAGACATGCGTAGGTGAGCGTGGGCTCACTCTGTCGGGCGGCGAGTGCCAGCGGATCGCACTCGCCCGCATGTTCCTGCGTGACCCCCGGATCCTCATCCTCGATGAGGCGGTATCGGCGCTGGATTCGCAGTCGGAGGAAGCCATCCAGCGAAGCCTGCAGTCGCTATGCCGGGGCAGGACAACCATCATCATCGCCCATCGCCTGTCGACCCTGATGCTGGCCGACAGGATCGTCCTCATCGAGAAGGGCGTGCTGGTCGAGAGGGGACCCACGAAGAACTCATCGCCTCGCAGGGGGCATACGCTCGCTTGTTCCTGCAACAGTTCCAGTCGCAGCACGTCCACGGGAAAGACCCCATCGGAATGGAAACGACCTGAGAGGATCGACAATGAACATGGTGATGCTCCCCCCCGCGTCCGCATGTGGAATCGGGATGGCTGGTACCTCTACTTCGACCCGCACAACTTCAAATGGGTGCGGGTGAACGATTCCGGCCACTTCATCCTGACCCGGTTGCAGCTGTACCGGACCACCGAGGACATCGTCAGCGAAATCGTCGAGCGCTTCGGCATGACCGAGGACATTGCGCGCACGGCAGTGCATCAGTTCGTTGACGATCTTTCCAGCGTCGGCTTCCTGCACCACGACGAGTACGACGAAGGCGAACGCCCGACCTTTGGTCCTCGTGCCTTCGCACACACGGTGTACATGCACCTCACCAACAACTGCAACCTCAAGTGCCCGTACTGCTACAACAAGAGTGATCGGGAGTACAAGATCAAGATGGAGAAGCAGGGCAGGATCGCTTCGATCCTGACCACCGACGAGAGCAAGGCGCTGATAACCCGACTGGTCGAGAACGGCGTCAAGCACCTGGTCTTCACCGGTGGCGAGCCACTGATGAGACCAGACGCGCTGGAACTGTTCGAGCACGCCCGATCCCTGAGCAGCACGCTCAAGATCGAGGTGCTGACCAATGGCATCCTGATCAAGGATGCGGTCGCCGAGAAGCTCTGCGAGTTCGTCAACATGGTGACCATCAGCCTGGATGGGCATGAACGGCACATGCATGAGCGCTACCGGGGACGCAACACGTTCGCACCAACGATCCGCGGCATCCGCAAGCTGGTTGAGGTTCGCAAGCGGCGCGGCAAGCCCGGCCCACGCATCTCGCTGGTGCCCGCGCTGACTGACAAGAACATCGGGTTCATGAAGGAGATCTACGAGTTCGCGCTCGATGATCTCGGTGTTGACGGCCTCGCTCCGATCCTGTTCCAGGCCGGCGATCACCAGGAGCTGAGCATCCAGCAGATCCCCACCCTGGCCGAATGGGGACTCGCCCAGAACCGTACCCGGGACTATCTGCGAGGCCGTACGCCGCAACCGGTGAAGACCGCGCCCCCATCCCCCGTCGTGCCGCGCAACCACTGTGGCGTGGGCGAAGGTGAGTTCAGTGTTGATCCGGCGGGATTCGTATACCCGTGCCAGACGATGCATTTCGACCAGTTCATCTGCGGAAACGTCAGGGAACTGGATATCAAGGAGATCTATGACACATCGCCCGTCATGCGTCGCGTCAGGACGGCGGTTGTCGACAATCTGGATGTCTGCAGGCATTGCGACGTCAAGTACTTCTGCAACGGCGGATGCAGGTCTACCGCCTTCAATGTCTATGGTGAGTTCGAAAAGCACAACGAACTCTACTGCAGGCATCTCGAGAAGCTTGCCGTCGACCGCATGTGGGCAAACTGCGAGTTGCCGCTTCACGCCACGGAAGGTGTCTGTGCGTAGTGCCGTGAGCCCGTGTTGCGGTTAAAGGCGGGCCGTGCATGTGCACGGCTCATGGTTGTACACAACGAAGGAGAAAACAGCATGTTCAATCCTCAGGTGTTTACCGGTACGCAGGACCTGCAGGCAGCTGCAGGCGCATGTGGTTGCGGCTGTGCATGCAGCGGCGGCGGTGCGGGTGGTGGCAGCGGCAGCGGCGATGACTCGATGCAGCAGCTGTAAAGCCGGCTGAAAATCCCCCCTTGAGCCAATGCTCAAGGGGGGGATCCTGACAACGCACCAGAAAATTCCACTAGGGACATCGCATGAAACGCCATGTTCACCTGATGGGAATCGTCTTTGCCGTGGCAGCCATGAGTGCCTCGGCAGCGCCCCATTCAACATTCACGCCCTCGGCCGGATTCTCGATCACCGATGGCACGCTCTATCGTGGCAACGCCGCGATCGCCAGCCATTTTTCCATCTCCAGAACCGAGATCGGGTACCTCTTTGTCTATGTCCCGCAGTTCGGCCTGATCACGCTTTCGACCAGTACGTTCCCCGGGGCCCAGGCGCACGGGCGTATTGAGAACCAGACGCTTCGATTCAATGCCGACGGTGAGGCTTTTGTCCTGACCAGCCAGTCCCCCCTGCTGGCTTCCGGGGAAAGCGTGGCGTGGGTCAGCGTGGAAAGGACGTTCGCCCTGCGTGGAAAGCGTGCCGTAGTCGCCTATGGCGACAACCCCGGCATGCCGTACGACTGGCCCATGCGAGAGGTTGCACGCAAGTAGCGGAGGCAGCCGTTGACGCAGCGGAACATGAGGAACTCTCTCCGCCGCACATCTGCTCATGCCTGCATCAGAGAAGTTCATCATCAGACAGGACGGATTCCATGGGATCGAATGCACTTGAAAGCATGAGCAGTCACTCGACGCAGGACATCATCGTCGAAGGACCGCTGCTGGGCGAACTGCGTGGAAGCGGCCGCGGGGGCCTCGCCGGCTACCTCAGCGTCGGCGGCTACGATACCCTGGCCCAGGCAATGCGAGGGGGCGCTGCAGATGCATTGGCACGCCTGGCTGCGTCCGGCCTGCGCGGACGGGCGGGCGGTGGCTTTCCCACCGCAGTGAAGTGGAAGCAGGTCCGTGACAACAGCGCAGCAGCGCGCTTCTTCGTCTGCAATGCCAATACCGGCCAACTGGGCGGCGGCAAGGAATCCGCACTGATCAGGCTGAATCCGCACGCCGTCATCGAGGCTGTTGCACTTGCAGCAAGTATCGTGGGCGCGCAGGTCGCCTTCATCCACCTCGGGCAGTCGCTTGAGCATGAGCAGCAACTACTGGAGGCTGCTGTGCAGGAGGCGCGCATGCAGAAGCTCCTGGACCCTGCAGCCTGTGACATCCGAATCGAGCGGTCTGAAAGTGGCTATCTGGCGGGGGAAGAAACCGCACTGCTGGAACTGCTTGAGGGCCGACCAGGCCGTCCACGTGGCAAGCCAGCGATGCCGACCCGCAGCGGTTTCCAGAAGCAACCCACGGTAGTGAACAATCTCGAGACCGTTCTGCAGGCCCTGCTGGCCATCCGGCTCGGTCCCGAGCAGTTCCGTGCAGTCGGTAGCCGGTACGCCAGTGGAACCACCATCTTCAGTGTTGTCGGGGATGTGGCCCGCCCGGGACTATATGAGCTTCCGCTGGGCACTGCGCTCGGCTCCCTCATCCATGAACACGCCGGTGGCATCTCCGGGAACGGGTCCCTGAAGGCAGCACTTGTTGGCGGCACGAGTGGAACCGCCGTCGGAGCGGAACACGCGGACCTGCAACTGGACTATGACAGCCTGGCCGGCATCGGCGGCAGCCTAGGCAGCGGGGTCATCATCGTACTGTCCGATAGAACCTCGATGGTGGGTGTCGCACGCGACCTCGCCAGGTTCTATCACCAGAACTCCTGCGGCAAGTGTGCTCCCTGCAAGGATGGAACGCGGCGCGCCTATCACATGCTGGACAACCTTGATCGGGTTGATGAGAGCGCGACCGACTGGCAACTTTCGGTGGAACCCACCAGCTCCCGGAAGATCCCGATGCTACTGGTCAACGCCGCACCGCCCAAACGTGCAAGCATCAGCTATACCGATTCAGGGATCGGGCTGGAGAAGATCCGACTGATCTGCACCTGGTACTCCACCCGGGGTGATTGCCATCACCCAACGGAGTCCTCGCGCATGCTGCAGAGCCTGCTGGATGGATTCACCGACGAGTTTGAAAGGGAACGCGCAGCACCGGCAATGGACCAAGATGCGATGCTCTCGACGATGCCGGCAAGCTGACTCTTGGAAGCGACCCAACGGACGGGCCTGGCTGCATGGTCAGGCCCAGGTGCGACACTTGGAGACGATGTGTGCTTGCCTACTATGTGAATCTGGCCCTACGCAGCTTCAAGCGTAACAAGGGCCTGACGATGTTGATGATTGCGGCCATCGGAGTGGGTATCGGCGGCTCGATGACGGCGCTGACGGTCTTCTCCGCCCTGTCGGGAAACCCCATTCCCGCCAAAAGCGAGCGCCTGTTCTATCCACAGCTCGATCCTCGCCCAAAGAGCGATCAGGCCGCTGATGGGGAGCCGGCCGAACAATTGACCCGGTTCGATGCAGAAGCCCTACTCCGCGATCGCAAGGCTGACCGCCAGGCGGTGATGGTTGGCGGCAGTGTGGCCGTTGAACCGGAGGCATCCCATATCCGGCCATTCATTGTCGACGCACGGTACACCTCGGCAGACTTCTTCCCCATGTTCGAGGCACCCTTCCGATATGGCGGGGGCTGGAGCGCCACCGAAGACCAGGGCCGGGCGCAGGTTGCGGTCATCTCGAAGGCGCTGAACGAAAAACTGTTCAGCGGTTCCGACAGCACCGGCAAGAGCCTTCTGGTTGCCGGTCGCCGGTTCCAGATCATCGGCGTTCTTGACCAATGGCGGCCGATGCCGAAGTTCTACGACATGACCAACGATCGCTTCAGCGACGTGGAACAGGTCTTCGTGCCGTTCTGGACCGCGCTTTCGCTGAAACTGGGCATCCAGGGCAGCATGAACTGCTGGGGCGACGTCAGCGCGGATCCAGAAGGCGCGCAGGCCCTCAATGCGCCATGTTCCTGGCTCCAGTACTGGGTCGAGCTTCCGACCGTTGAGCGCGCACAGGCCTATCAAAGGTACCTGCAGAGCTACTCCGAGCAACAACGGGCGGCCGGGCGATTCCAGCGCCCCAGCAACGTCAGGTTGCACAACGTCATGGACTGGCTGGACCAGCGCGGTGCGGTGCCTGCCGATGTGCGGCTGCAGCTCTGGGTGGCCCTGGGCTTCCTGCTCGTATGCCTGCTCAACACGGTGGGCCTGCTGATGGCGATGTTCATGCGACGCGCGCCTGAAATCGGCGTCCGCCGTGCACTGGGCGCTTCTCGTCGGGACATATTCCGGCAATTCCTGGTCGAGGCCGGGACCATCGGTCTGGTTGGCGGTGGCGTCGGGCTGCTGCTCGCCAACATCGGCCTGTGGGCGGTTCGCCATCAGTCCCACAGCTATGCATCGGAAGTGCACATGGGCATGTCGATGCTGCTTGCAACGTTCGTACTTTCGGTTTCTGCCAGTCTGGCCGCAGGCATTTTTCCCGCATGGCGAGCAATGCAGGTAAGTCCTTCGGTGCAGGCAAAGCTGCAATAGGAGAACCGCGGCGGTGCGTGCCCGCGCCTGCACCATGAACCGCCTGCTGCATCCAGCCGTAACGTCGCACCCTTCTGTTCCGGAGATTCCATGAGTATCGGCCCCATCCTCTCCAGTCTCAAACGCAACAAGATCCAAGCGGTTCTGATCATTCTCGAGATCGCGCTCAGCTGTGCGATCGTCTCCAATGCGACCTTCATGATCAGCCAGCGGTTGGAGCGCATGGAGCGGGCGACCGGCTTGGCCGACGACCAGGTCGTGAGGATCAACGTCGCGGGTATTGGCGAGAGTGAGAACCCCGGAGCGCAGGTGCGGCAGGATCTGGCGGAGTTGCGCTCGATCGCCGGCGTCAAGGCCGCCACCAGCCTGAATCATGTTCCGTTCGACAATTCCGCCTGGAATGGATCGGTTCGGCTGGATCGAAACCAGCGCGGCCCCAGCCTCAACGTCGCCATGTACCTGGGCAAGGATCTGCTCGATACCCTTGGACTCACGCTGGTGGAAGGACGGGATTTCTCTCCCTCCGAATACGTCGACTGGGAACAGTTCAATAGCGGTGGCCCGGCGCTGCGGGTGCCATCGGCCATCATCACCCGGGACGTGGCGGAGAGGCTGTTTCCGGGGCAGAGTGCCATTGGCAAGGAAATCTACGCGTGGAACCCTGACAATTCTCCACACCGCATTGTCGGCGTGGTCGAACGCCTGATCCGGCCAAACGACAATGGCGGCATCGAGAACGCCGGCTTCTCGCTGTTGCTACCGATGAAGGATCTGACGATGGGCCGGTTCGCGCTCCGGACCGATCCGTCACAGCGTGAGGCGGTCGAGAAGGCCGCGATCGCAGCGCTCGAACGCAGCAGCAACCGTCGCGTCATCATGGAGCACGCCGCCTTCACCGACGTGATGCGGCAGTACTACCAGAAGGATCGTGACATGGCGTGGCTGCTGGCCATACTCATGATGGGGCTGTTGGCGATCACCGCGCTGGGGCTGTTTGGAATCGCCAGTTTCTGGGTCTCGCAACGGACCCGCAGCATCGGCATCCGGCGCGCGCTCGGTGCAACCCGCAGACAGATCCTGCGCTACTTCCAGCTGGAAAATTTCCTGTTGGTGAGCATCGGCATCGCGCTGGGCATGATTGGCGCCTACGGAATCAACCAGGTGCTGATGAGCCACTACGAGCTGGATCGCCTGCCCGCGCTCTATCTTCCCGTCGGCGCGGCGCTGCTGCTGCTTATCGGCCAGCTGGCGGTATGGTCGCCCGCGCGACGCGCATCCTCGGTAGCACCCGCCGTTGCCACTGGCGGCTTCTGAGGCGCAACAAGCAGTGAAGACGCTGTCGCCCGCACCGTGCCTTCATTGATCACCGTAGCCGGCTTCCACCCTGTACCTGCGCAGGCTCCTGGAAGCCTGCGCAGTTGCCGATGCCCGCGTGGCGTCTTACTCCACCGTCACGCTCTTGGCCAGGTTACGCGGCTTGTCCACGTCGGTGCCGCGCGCCAGCGCGGTGTGGTAGGCCAGCAGCTGCACCGGAATGGTGTGCACGATCGGGCTGAGCACGCCGGCATGGCGCGGCGTGCGGATCACGTGCACGCCTTCGGACTCGTTGAAGTTGCTGTCCTGGTCGGCAAACACGAACAGCTCGCCACCACGGGCGCGCACTTCCTGCATGTTCGACTTCACCTTCTCCAGCAGGCTGTCGTTGGGGGCGATCACCACCACCGGCATGTCCTCGTCCACCAGCGCCAGCGGGCCGTGCTTCAGCTCACCCGCCGGGTAGGCCTCGGCGTGGATGTAGGAGATCTCCTTGAGCTTGAGCGAGCCTTCCAGCGCGATCGGGTAATGCAGGCCACGACCGAGGAACAGCGCGCTGCTCTTGCGCGCGAAACGCTCGGCCCAGGCGGCGATCTGCGGTTCCATGTTCAGTGCGTGCTGCACGCTGCCCGGCAGGAAGCGCAGCTGCTCCAGGTAGTCCGCTTCCTGCGCCGCGTCGATGCGGCCATGCAGCTTGCCCAGCACCACGGTCAGCTGGAACAGTGCGGCCAGCTGGGTGGTGAAGGCCTTGGTCGACGCCACGCCGATCTCGGCGCCGGCACGGGTGTAGCAGACCAGCTCGCTGGCGCGCGGAATCGCGCTTTCCGGCACGTTGCAGATCGACAGCGTGTGCTTGTGGCCAAGCGACTTGGCGTACTTCAACGCTTCCATCGTATCCAGCGTTTCGCCGGACTGGGAAATGGTGACGATCAGGTGCTTCGGGTTGGCATACGCGGCGCGGTAGCGGTACTCACTGGCGATTTCCACACTGCACGGCAGGCCGGCGATGGCTTCGATCCAGTAGCGCGCGGTCAGACCGGAGTAATAGCTGGTACCACAGGCAATGATCTGCACGCCCTCGATGCCCGACAGCACCGCTTCGGCGTTCTTGCCGAACAGTTCGGCCGGGAAGCCACCGGCGTCGATCGCCGCCTCGATGGTATCGCCCAGCGCGCGCGGCTGCTCGTGGATTTCCTTCTGCATGAAGTGGCGGTACGGACCCAGCTCCAGCGAAGCCAGCGACACATCGGACAGATGCACGTCGCGCTCGATCGGCTGGTCATGCTCGTCGAAGATGCGCACGCCATCGCGACGGATCTCGGCGGTGTCGCCCTCTTCCAGGAAGATCACCTTGCGGGTGGCCGAGATCACCGCCGAGACGTCGGAAGCGACGAAGTTCTCGCCCTCGCCCAGGCCGATCAGCAGCGGGCAGCCCATGCGCGCGCAGACGAAGCGCTCCGGCTCGGCGCGGCTGACCACGGCCAGCGCGTAGGCGCCGGTCAGCTCCTTCACCGTGTGCTGCAGCGCCACCAGCAGGTCGTCGCCGCCCTTCAGGTGATGGTGGATCAGGTGCGCGATGACTTCGGTATCGGTCTGCGACTCGAAGGTGTAGCCCATCGCACGCAGCTTCTCGCGCTGCTCTTCGTGGTTCTCGATGATGCCGTTGTGCACCAGCGCAACGCCCTGGCTGATGTGCGGATGCGCGTTGGCCTCGGTGACGCCCCCATGGGTGGCCCAGCGGGTATGGCCAATGCCCAGCACCGCATTGAAGCCTTCGGCTTCGGCTGCCATCGCCATTTCCGATACGCGGCCGGTACGACGGACGCGACGTACTTCGGGGCGCTCGGCATGGTCGATCACCGCGATGCCCGAGGAGTCGTAACCACGGTACTCAAGCCGCTTCAGGCCCTCGATCAGCACCGGCACTACGTCGCGATCGGCGATTGCACCCACGATTCCACACATGTCACGCGTTTCCTTGAAGACGATCGGCGCATTCTAGCCCGCGTGTCCGGCTTCCCCCTCCTGTCCGCTTAATGAAAGTGTCCGGAAAGGTGTCCGCGGACACCCGGACACTTGAGCGCCCCACCCAACCCATTGACCTGAAAGGAAATAAAGTTGGCACGCTACATGCTTGGTAATAACTACCACCGTCAGGCACGCACCCGATGATCCGCGACACTTCCGCACAGGACCAGATCGTTTCCTCCGCCCCGGCCGGCGCCACCCGCGCCAACTGGCAGCGTTACCGCTGGCCGGCAGTGGGCGCCATCGTGCTGCTGGCCGGCATCGGCTGGGCCGTGCACGCGTGGTCCAACGCCAGCCGCTCCTTCGACAGCAGCCGCGTGCGCATCGCCGAAGTGAAGCGTGGCGACCTGGTCCGTGACATCGCCGCCGACGGCCGGGTGATCGCCGCCAACAGCCCGATCCTGTACGCCATCTCGGCCGGTACCGTGGACCTGAAGGTGGTCGCCGGTGACGTGGTCAAGAAGGGCCAGGAACTGGCGATCATCGACAGCCCGGAACTGCGCAGCAAGCTGGCCCAGGAACAGGCCACCCTGGCCGGCCTGGAAGCCGAGGCCAGCCGTGCCGCGCTGGATGCCACCCTGGCCCGGGCCAAGTCGCGCAAGGAAACCGACCAGGCCACGATCGAACGGCAGGCCGCCGACCGCGACCTGCAGCGCTACCAGCGCGGCTACGACGGCGGTGCGGTGCCGCAGATCGACCTGGCCAAGGCCAAGGACTCCCTGAAGAAGGCCGACATCACTCTGGTCAACGCCACCACCGATGCGCGACTGCAGAGCCAGGGCGCGGACCTGGATGCCCGCAACAAGCGCCTGCTGGCCGACCGCCAGAAGGCCGTGGTGGCTGAAGTACAGCGCCAGGTCGATGCACTGACCCTGCGCGCACCCTTCGACGGCCAGGTCGGCCAGGTGCAGGCCATCCAGTCCACCAACCTGGCCGCCAATGCGCCGGTGCTGGGCGTGGTCGACCTGTCCAAGTTCGAGGTCGAGATCAAGGTGCCGGAAAGCTTCGCCCGTGACCTGGCGATCGGCATGCCGGCGCAGCTGACCGGCGGCAACGGCAAGCCGTTCCCGGGCGAGATCAGCGCGGTGTCGCCGGAAGTGGTCAACGGCGAGGTCAATGCCCGCGTGCGCTTCGCCAGTGAGCAGCCGGAGGGCCTGCGCCAGAGCCAGCGGATGTCGGTGCGCGTGCTGCTCGATACCCGCAAGGACGTGCTGAAGGTCGAGCGCGGCCCGTTCGTCGAACAGGGCAATGGCGTGGCCTACGTGATGGATGGCCGCACCGCAGTGCGGCGTCCGGTGGAACTGGGCGTCAGCAGCCTGGGCGAAGTGGAAATCAAGTCGGGTGTGCAGCCGGGCGACCGCATCGTGGTCTCCGGCAGCGACCTGTTCAAGGACGCCGAACGCGTCTCCGTCAACTGATACCTGAATCCTGGAGAGAGGACACCCCATGTACATGCTCGAAATGCGTTCGGTCGCCAAGGTCTTCCGCACCGAACAGGTGGAAACCCACGCGTTGCGCTCACTGGAACTGCAGGTCAAGGAAGGCGAGTTCGTCGCCGTCACCGGTCGTCCGGCTCCGGCAAGACCACCTTCCTCAACATCGCCGGCCTGCTGGAAACCTTCACCAGCGGCACCTACATGCTTGACGGCCAGGACGTGAGCACGCTGGGCGATGACGCCCGCAGCCGCCTGCGCAACCAGAAGATCGGCTTCATCTTCCAGGGCTTCAACCTGATCCCCGACCTGAACCTGTTCGACAACGTCGACGTGCCGCTGCGCTATCGGAAGATGAGCGCCAACGAGCGCCGCGAACGCATCGAGAAGGCGCTGACCCAGGTCGGCCTGGGCTCGCGCATGAAGCACTATCCGAATGAACTGTCGGGCGGCCAGCAGCAGCGTGCGGCGATCGCGCGTGCGCTGGCCGGCAGCCCGCGCCTGCTGCTGGCCGACGAACCGACCGGCAACCTGGATACGCAGATGGCGCGCGGCGTGATGGAACTGCTGGAGGAGATCAATGCCGCTGGCACCACCATCGTGATGGTCACCCACGACCCGGAACTGGCCGCGCGCGCGCAGCGCAACGTACACATCGTCGACGGCCAGGTTACCGACCTGGTGCGCGAGCCGGTGCTGGCCACGCCGCGCCACATCGTCGCCGTCAACGAGTGAGGTCACTCCCATGTTCGCCTACTACGCCCGATTGGCGGTACGCAGCTTCCGCCGCAACAAGATCCTGACCGCGCTGATGGTGGTCGCCATCGCGCTGGGCATCGGCGCCTCGATGACCACGCTGACGGTGTTCCACGTCCTGTCCGGCGACCCGATTCCCGGCAAGAGCGACCAGCTGTTCTATGTGCAGGTCGAGCCGCGCCCGCGTGGCGGCTACACCCCGGGTGAGGAGCCTGAGGAACAGATGACCCGGCGCGATGCCGAGACCCTGCTGCGCGAGAAGCGCGGCGTCCGCCAGGCGATGATGAGTGCGGGCGGCGGCACGGTGGAACCGGAGCTCAGCACGCTCAAGCCGTTCTCGGTGGATACGCGCTGGACGTCGGCTGATTTCTTCCCGATGTTCGACGTGCCGATGCAGTACGGGCGCGCCTGGAGCAGCAGCGACGATGACAGCCGCAGCCGCGTGGTGGTGCTGTCGAAAGCGATCAACGACAAGCTGTTCCAGGGTGCGGACAGCACGGGTCGCGAGATCCGCCTGAGTGGCCACTCACTCCGGGTGATCGGCGTGATGAAGAAGTGGAACCCCGAACCCCACTTCTTCGATCTGACCACCGGCAACTACGGCAAGGATGAAGACCTGCTGGTGCCGTTCTCCACTGCGATGGACCTGGAGTTCGGCAGCAACGGCAACATGAACTGCTTCGGCGAGAATCCGGATGGCAGCAGCAACTCGATCAGCGCACCCTGCAGCTGGATCCAGTATTGGGTGGAACTTGACCCGGCCAAGGTCGAGGACTATCGCAGCTACCTGGTCAACTACTCGGACCAGCAGCGCGCGGCGGGCCGTTTCGAGCGTCCCACCAACGTGCGGCTGCGCCCGGTGATGGAGTGGTTGACGTTCAAGAACGCCGTGCCCAGCGACGTGCGCCTGCAGATGTGGCTGGCATTGGGCTTCCTCGGCGTCTGCCTGGTCAACACGGTGGGCCTGCTGCTGGCGAAGTTCCTGCGTCGCAGTGGCGAGATCGGCGTGCGCCGTGCCCTCGGTGCCAGCCGTGGGCAGATCTTCCTGCAATGCCTGGTTGAAGCCGGTGCGGTCGGCGCTGCCGGCGGCGTGCTCGGCATCGGCCTGGCCCTGCTCGGCCTGTATGCGGTACGCCAGCAACCCGTGGACTACGCGAACCTGGCCCACCTGGACGGCAGCATGCTTCTGCTGGCCATCGGCCTGACCCTGTGCGCCAGCCTCGCCGCCGGTTTCCTGCCCGCCTGGCGCGCGATGCAGGTTACCCCGGCCATCCAGCTCAAGTCGCAGTAAGCACGAGTACGAGGACCTCCCATGGATATCCGCCCCATCCTCAGCACCCTGCGCCGTCACAAGACGGCCGCCGCCCTGATCGTGCTGGAAGTCGCCCTGACCTGCGCCATCGTCTGCAATGCCCTGTTCCTGGTCACCCAGCGCGTTGAACGGATCAGCCAGACCAGCGGCCTGGCCGAAAGCGAGCTGGTGTTCGTCCGCGTCAGCGGCATCGGCAAGCAGACCAATGGCCAGGCCCGCACCCAGGAAGACCTGTCCGCCCTGCGCGCAGTTTCCGGGGTGACCGCTGCGGCCAAGGTCAACCAGCTTCCGTTCCGCCCAAACTCCTCCAATACCAGTGTTTCGCTGAAGCAGGAGCAGGAACGCCCGACCGCCTTCGTCACCATGTACATGTTTGGCGAAGGCGGACTGCCCACGCTCGGGCTGCAGCTGACCGCCGGCCGTGACTTCCAGTCCAGTGAATACAGCAACTTCGAGGACGCACAGAAAAACGCTTCAACCAACACCGCCTCCTCGGTGATCATCAGTCGCACGCTCGCCGACAAGCTGTACCCCGGTGAGAATGCGCTGGGGAAAACGTTCTACATGGGCAAGCAGCCACTGCACGTGGTGGGCATCGTCGCTTCATTGGCCACCCCCACCGATTACAACAACAACACCACGCTGTCGATCGTGCTGCCTGTGCGGACTGACTTCACCCAGGGTCCGTACGTCCTGCGCACCGCTCCGGAACGGCGCGAGGAAGTGCTCAAGGGTGCGATCGCCGCGCTTGAACGCAACGACCCCAACCGGCTGGTGCGTGAAAAGCTGACCTATGAGGCGCAGCGCAATGACTACTTCAAGAACGACAGGGCCATGGTCGGGCTGCTGATCACCGTGTGCATCTCGCTGCTGGTGGTCACGGCACTGGGCATCATCGGCCTGGCCAGCTTCTGGGTACAGCAGCGCAGCAAGCAGATCGGCATCCGCCGCGCACTCGGTGCCACCCGCGGGCAGATCCTGCGCTACTTCCAGACCGAGAACTTCCTGCTGGCCACGCTGGGTATCGTGCTGGGCATGCTCGCCGCCTATGCGATCAACCTGGCGTTGATGAACATGTACGAGCTACCGCGCATGCCGCTGCTGTACCTGCCGCTGGGCGCGCTGCTGCTGTGGGCACTGGGCCAGATTGCGGTGTTCGGCCCAGCCCGCCGCGCCGCCGCGGTGCCGCCAGCTGTCGCCACGCGGGGCAGCTGAGGCCACGCCCGTCCCGGCCGGGCCGCGCTGCCGGCCCGGCTTACAAGACTCCCCCCCGAGGGCGGCCCCTGCGCCGCCACGGGTTTGGCTATGCTTGGTGGGTGGCGCCGGGCTCTCCCGGCGTATGGACACGAACACGGCTCCATCGGCGCCGCCCATCCCTTTCTGCAGAACCGCTTGATGCCTTCGATCCTGATCATCGACGACAACGCCAGTGTGGGTACCGCGCTGGACGTGCTGTTCTCCCTGCACGATATCGACACCCTGCAGGCGCAGAGCCCGGCCGAGGGGCTGGCCCTGCTCGAGTCGCAGCCGGTCGACCTGGTGATCCAGGACATGAACTTCAGCGAGGACACCACCTCCGGCGAGGAAGGCGAAGTCCTCTTCGCACAGATCCGTGCGCGCCACCCGGACCTGCCGGTGATCCTGCTGACCGCCTGGACGCACCTGAGCAGCGCGGTGGACCTGGTCAAGGCCGGTGCCGCCGACTACCTGGCCAAGCCCTGGGACGACCGCAAGCTGCTGACCACGGTCAACAACCTGCTGGAGTTGTCCGAGGCACGGCGCGAACTGGACCGCCGACGCAGCCGCGAGCTGCGCCAGCGCAATGCGCTGGAAGAGAAGTACGAGCTGTGCGGTGCGGTGTTCGCCGATCCGGCCAGCGAGCGCGTCATCGCACTCGCCTGCCAGGTCGCGCGCTCCGAACTGCCGGTGCTGATCACCGGCCCCAACGGTGCTGGCAAGGAGAAGATCGCGCAGATCATCCAGGCCAACTCGCTGGTGGCCAAGGGTTCGTTCATCACAGTCAATTGTGGCGCCCTGCCCTCGGAACTGATCGAGGCCGAACTGTTCGGTGCCGAAGCAGGCGCGTATACCGGCGCCAGCAAGGCGCGCGAGGGCAAATTCGAAGCTGCCGACGGAGGCACGCTGTTCCTGGATGAGATCGGCAACCTGTCGCTGGGCGGTCAGATGAAGCTGTTGCGCGTGCTGGAAACCGGTCGTTTCGAGCGCCTGGGCTCCAATCGCGAACGCCAGGTCAAAGTCCGCGTGGTCAGCGCGACCAATGCCGACCTGCCGGCGATGATCCGCGACGGCACCTTCCGCGAAGACCTGTATTACCGCCTCAATACGGTGGAACTGGTACTGCCACCGTTGGCCGAGCGCCCGGGCGACATCGTGCCGCTGGCCGAGCGCTTCCTGACGGCCGGCAAGCCACTTTCCAATGCTGCAACCGCGGCCCTGCAACGGCACCCGTGGCCGGGCAACGTGCGCGAACTGCGCAACGTGATCCAGCGTGCCGAGCTGCTGGCGACCGGCAACCACATCGAAGTGGCCGATCTGAACCTGCCGCGTGCTTCACCTGCACCGCGCCCGGCACCGAGCGCCGGCAATGATCCAGACCGTGCGCGCATCGAGGATGTGCTGGCGCGCAACCACGGCGTCATCGCCCAGGCCGCCGCCGAACTCGGCCTGAGCCGCCAGGCGCTGTACCGGCGCATGGACCGGCACGGCATCCCACGCGAATGAAGCGGCGCTCGTTCACCTTCCGCCTGTTCCTGCGCCTGCTGCCGGTGCTGGCGCTGGCCGCCGCCTTGCCGTGGCTGCTGGCGTACTGGATGGACCATGGCTGGGTGGTGACCACGGTGTCGGCGGTGATCCTGCTGGCACTGATGTGGTGGACCCTGCTCCGCGCCACCGCACCGGTGCGCTCGCTGATGCGTGCACTGTCCGGCACCACCAGCAGCTACCGCGACGGCGAGTACAACTTCGGCGTGTACTGGCCGGGCAACGACGAACTGGGCGACCTGGTGCAGGCGCACCGCGAACTGGGCGATGTACTGCGCGAGCAGCGGCAGGGCCTGGTGCAGCGCGAACTGCTGCTGGACACCATGGTGCAGAACACACCGGTGGCGATGCTGCTGATTGCTTCCGGCGGCGATGGCATCGCCCGCGTGGTGTTCTCCAACCTGGCCGCACGCAAGCTGCTGCATGGTGGCTGGAAGCTGGAGGGCCAGCGCCTGGAAGAGGTGCTGGAACAGGTGCCGGTGGAGCTGCGCGATGCCATCGCCCGTGGCGGCGACAGCCTGTTCGCGGTGCATGCCGAGGGCGAGGACGGCGACGAGGATGACGAGCAGGTCTATCACCTGTCGCGCCGCGCCTTCCAGCTCAACGGCCGTCCGCACGACCTGCTGCTGGTACGCCTGCTCACCGCCGAACTGCGCCGCCAGGAAGTGCAGACGTGGAAGAAGGTGATCCGGGTGATCAGCCACGAGCTCAACAACTCACTGGCGCCGATCGCCTCGCTGGCCCACTCCGGTGGCGTGCTGGTGCAGCGCGAGCGCTTCGATCGGCTGCCCGAGATCTTCACCACCATCGAAGACCGCGCACGCCACCTGGAAGGCTTCATCCGTGGCTATGCGCGCTTTGCCAAGCTGCCGCAGCCGCAACTGCAGACCGTGCACTGGGCACCCTTCCTGTCCAGCCTGCGCCAGCAGATCCCGTTCACCATGGATCGCGAACCGGACGAGGAACTGAGCAGCCGCATCGACATCGCGCAGTTCGGGCAGGCACTGCTGAATCTTCTGAAGAACGCGCATGAAGCCTGCGCCGAGGCCGATCCGCCCAACGATGACGTGCAGGTGCAACTGACGCGGCTGCCGCAGTGGCTGCGCCTGGATGTACTGGACCGCGGCAAGGGCATGAACGAGCAGGTGCTGCAGAACGCACTGATGCCGTTCTATTCGACCAAGCGCAATGGCACCGGCCTGGGACTGGCACTGACCCGCGAGATCGTGGAAGCGCACGGTGGCCGCGTGTCGCTGCAGAACCGCGGTGATGGCGGGTTGTGCGTGTCGATCCTGTTGCCGGTGGGCTGAGCGGGCCGATCGGGTAGAGCCACGCCATGCGTGGCTGTGCCGACCAAGGTCGGCACCTACCAGACGCGCCGCATCACTACCCGCAGGTGCATCGGAAAGCCGAGCGCGGCCTCTTCGGCCATGACTGCGCGCAGACCGTCGTTCCACTCCGCCTCAGGCACTACGTCGAACCCTTCGCTGGCATAGAAGGCTGCATTCCACGGCACATCGCTCAAGGTGGTCAGCACCGCTGCAGCAAAGCCGGCAGCCCTGGCCTGCGCCAAGGCATGGCGCAGCAATGCACGGCCGTGGCCACGACGCGCATGCGCCGGGTCCACGTCCATCTGCAGCACATGGAACTCACCGCACAGTTCGCCAGCCAGCAGGTAACCCGCAACGCCACCATCAGCGGCATCGACTACCCACAGCTGGCCACGCTGAAGGCCGTCCTGCAGGGTCAGCAGGTCCAGGCCGTGGCCGGCGAACACCGGATAGGCTTCGTGGCCCTTCAGCAGCTCACCGGCACGCTGTTCGATCGCCGGCAGCACGCCAAGCTCGTCGGCGTGCGGAAGGCGTGGTTCAGGGCTTCTTGACCGGGCGCTTCCAGCCATCGATGGTTTCCTGTCGTGCACGTGCCAGTGTCAACTTGCCGTCCGGAGCGGTGCGGGTGATGACCGAGCCGGCGGCGATGGTCGCGCCCTCGCCGATCGTCAGCGGTGCCACCAGCGAGCTGTTGGAGCCGATGAACGCGTTGTCGCCGATGGTGGTGGTCGACTTGTTCACGCCGTCGTAGTTGCAGGTGATGGTGCCGGCACCGATGTTCACCCTGCTGCCGATCACCGCATCACCCAGATAGGTGAGGTGATTGGCCTTGCTGCCGACACCGAGGGTGACCTTCTTGGTCTCGACGAAGTTGCCGACGTGCACGCCATCGGCCAGCACGGTACCTGGGCGCAGGCGCGCGAACGGACCGACCAGTGCCGCGCCTTCGGTGACCACGCCTTCCAGATCACAATGCGCGCGTACTTCGGTGCCCGGGCCGAGAGTGACGTCCTTCAGCCGGTTGAACGGACCAATGGTGACGCCGTCACCGAGCACGATGTTGCCTTCAAGGACGACATCGACATCGATCAGCACGTCGCTGCCCACGGTAACGGTGCCACGGATATCCAGTCGTGCCGGGTCGCGCACGCGTGCGCCCTGTGCGCACAGCGCACGCACCGCACGGCGCTGCCAGGCGCGCTCCAGCTGCGACAGCTGCCAGGGATCGTTTGCCCCCTCGGCTTCCTGCGCGTCGGCCACCAGCGCCATCTCGGCCGGGGTGTACTCGTGCGCGGCGAACGCGAACACATCGGTGAGGTAGTACTCGCCCTGCGCGTTGCTGTTGGAGAGCTGCGACAGCCAGCGGCGCAGCGCGGTCGATTCTGCGGCGATGATGCCGGTGTTGATCGTGCGCACGCGCAGCTGGTCATCGGTGGCGTCCTTCTGCTCGACGATCGAGCCCACCTTGCCCTCCGCATCACGCAGCACGCGGCCGTAACCGGTCGGGTCATCGACGTCGGCCACCAGCACCGCCAATCGCCCCGGCTGCGCCAGCAGGTCGCGCAGGGTCTGCGCGCGGATCAGCGGCACATCGCCGTACAGCACCAGTACCTGCGCAGCATCGGGAACCTGCGGCATCGCCTGTGCGACGGCGTGCCCGGTACCGAGCTGCTGTGCCTGCTCGGCCCATTGCAGATCGGGCTGGTCGGCGAAGTACTGACGCACCGCCTCGCCACCATGGCCGTAAACCACGTGGATGGCCGCCGGCTGCAGCTCGCGGGCCGCATCGATCACGTGCGCCAGCATCGGTTGGCCGGCGATCGGCTGCAGCACCTTCGGCAGCACCGACTTCATGCGCTTGCCGGCGCCGGCGGCGAGGATGATGACGTGCAGGGCTTGGGTCATGGGAGCGGCAGTCCGTGGTTCGTTGCCGATGATTCTAGAGCGTGGGCCGTTAACATGGGCATCCCTCCTCCTTCACCATGCCGATGAGCCTCGTCCGCCAGGGAAGCGCCTATCTCGCGATCGGGCTCGTGCAGCTGCTGGTCGATTGGCTGGTGTTCGTGGTCACCACCGCGCTGGGCATGCCGGTGGCGCCAGCCAACATCGCCGGTCGCCTGGCCGGCATGCTGCTGGGCTTCTGGCTCAACGGCCGCTACACCTTTGCCGAGGCCGGCACCCGCAAGCTTGGATGGAAGCGCTTTGCACGCTTCTTCGGGCTGTGGCTGCTGCTGACGGCGGCTAGCACGCTGCTGGTCAGCCTGGTCGACCAGGCGCTGGGCCTGCAGTACACGTGGCTGGCCAAGCCGCTGGTGGAAGGCGGGCTGGCGTGCGTGTCGTTCCTGTTGATGCGCTACGTGGTGTACCGCTGATACGACGTCGGGATCGGGACCGGTAGCGTCGGCTGAAGGTCGACGCTACCCGATCGGCCCAGCCACACTCTCCAAACAAAAACGCCGGCACAGGGCCGGCGTTCTCGTGGGTGCAGCGCGAACCTCAGTGCTTGAGATTCTTGCGCAGGCGCTCCAGCGCCTGCAGCTGGACGACGGCTTCAGCCAGCTTCTGCTGGGCTTCGGCCACTTCCATCGCTTCGCCGCGGTTGGCCAGGATGCGCTCGGCTTCTTCCTTGGCCTTGCGGACCGAGGCTTCGTCGATGTCCTGCGCGCGGATCGCGGTGTCGGCCAGCACGGTCACTACCTGCGGCTGCACTTCCAGGATACCGCCGGAAATGGCGAAATCCAGCTGCTCGCCGTTCGGCGTGGTCACCACCACCTTGCCCGGCTTCAGGCGGGTGATCAGCGGCGCGTGCTTGGGCGCGATGCCCAGTTCGCCCAGCTCACCGGTGGCCACGACCAGGGTCGCTTCGCCACGGAAGATTTCCTGCTCGGCGCTGACGATGTCGCAACGGATCGTGCTCATGCAAATCTCTTCGCTGTTCGCGGCGGCGCAATGCCACCGTGGGGGTCCACCGGCGCGGGCGGTTGCCCGGCGCCGGCGTCAGGTCGGGCAGGATCGCTCCCGCCCGTCCCGGATCAGGCCTTCTCGGCCATCTTCTTGGCCTTCTCGACCGCTTCTTCGATGCCGCCGACCATGTAGAACGCCTGCTCCGGCAGGTGGTCGTACTCGCCATCGACGATGGCCTTGAAGCCACGGATGGTGTCCTTCAGCGGCACGTACTTGCCCGGCGAACCGGTGAACACTTCGGCCACGTGGAACGGCTGGCTGAAGAAGCGCTCGATCTTACGGGCGCGCGACACGGCCTGCTTGTCCTCTTCGGACAGCTCGTCCATGCCCAGGATCGCGATGATGTCCTTCAGTTCCTTGTACTTCTGCAGGGTCTGCTGGACGCGCTGGGCGGTGTCGTAGTGCTCGTGGCCGATGACCAGCGGGTCCATCTGGCGGCTGGTGGAGTCCAGCGGATCGACGGCCGGGTAGATACCCAGCGAGGCGATCGAACGCGACAGGGTCACGGTCGAGTCCAGGTGGGCGAAGGTGGTCGCCGGCGACGGGTCGGTCAGGTCGTCCGCGGGAACGTAGACGGCCTGGATCGAGGTGATCGAACCGTTCTTGGTCGAGGTGATGCGCTCCTGCAGAACGCCCATTTCCTCGGCCAGGGTCGGCTGGTAACCCACGGCGGACGGCATGCGGCCCAGCAGTGCCGACACTTCGGTACCGGCCAGGGTGTAGCGGTAGATGTTGTCGACGAACAGCAGGACGTCCTTACCCTTGCCGTTTTCGTCCTTCTCGTCGCGGAAGTACTCGGCCATGGTCAGGCCGGTCAGGGCGACGCGCAGACGGTTGCCCGGCGGCTCGTTCATCTGGCCGTACACCATCGCCACCTTGTCCAGGACGTTGGAGTCCTTCATTTCGTGGTAGAAGTCGTTGCCCTCACGGGTACGCTCACCCACGCCGGCGAACACGGACAGACCGCTGTGCGCCTTGGCGATGTTGTTGATCAGTTCCATCATGTTGACGGTCTTGCCGACGCCGGCGCCGCCGAACAGGCCGACCTTGCCGCCCTTGGCGAACGGGCACATCAGGTCGATGACCTTGATGCCGGTTTCCAGCAGCTCGGTGGCCGGGGACTGGTCTTCGTACGACGGGGCCGCACGGTGGATTTCCCAGCTGTCGCTGGCCGCCACCGGGCCGGCTTCGTCGATCGGACGGCCGAGCACGTCCATGATGCGGCCCAGGGTGCCAGCACCGACCGGCACGGAGATGCCGCGGTTGGTGTTGGTGGCAACCAGGTTGCGCTTCAGGCCGTCGGTGGAACCGAGGGCGATGGTACGCACCACGCCGTCGCCCAGCTGCTGCTGGACTTCGAGGGTGATTTCGGTGTTGTCGACCTTCAGTGCGTCGTACACCTTCGGCACCGACTCACGCGGGAATTCGACGTCGACGACCGCGCCGATGATCTGAACGATCTTGCCCTGACTCATTGCTGCATCCTCTAATGTGTGCTTTGAACGAACGCGGTCAGACTGCTGCCGCGCCGCCGACGATTTCGGAGATTTCCTGGGTGATCGCTGCCTGGCGCGCCTTGTTGTAGACGAGCTGCAGGGTGCCGATCAGCTTGTTGGCGTTGTCGCTCGCCGCCTTCATCGCAACCATGCGTGCCGCATGCTCGGAGGCGACGTTTTCCAGCAGTGCCTGGTACACCAGCGACTCGATGTAACGCGTCATCACGTGCTCGAGCACGGTCGCGGCATCGGGTTCGTACAGGTAGTCCCAGTCGTGGTGAGCGACCTGCTTCTCAGCCGGCGGCAGCGGCAGCAGCTGATCGAAGCTGGCCTTCTGCACCATGGTGTTCACGAAGCGGTTGTAGACCAGGTACACGCGGTCGATCTTGCCTTCGGTGAAGGCGTCGAGCATGACCTTGATCACACCGATCAGCGATTCCAGCTTCGGCACGTCGCCGATGTGGGTCACGCTGCCGACCATGTTGACCTTCACGCGGCGGAAGAAGGTCGAAGCCTTCTGGCCGATGGTCACCAGGTCCACTTCGGCACCCTTGTCCTGCCATGCCTTGGCTTCGCCCAGCATCTTGCGGAACAGGTTGTTGTTCAGGCCGCCGGCCAGGCCGCGATCGGAGGAGATCACGATGAAACCGACCCGCTTGACCTGTTCGCGCTCGACCAGGAACGGATGCTGGTAATCGGTACTGGCCTGGGCCAGGTGGCCGATCACCTGCTTCATCGCCTGCGCGTACGGACGCGAGGTCTTCATCCGATCCTGCGCCTTGCGGATCTTGGAGGCCGAGACCATTTCCAGGGCGCGCGTCACCTTGCGGGTGTTCTGCACGCTCTTGATCTTGGTTTTGATTTCGCGTCCGCTTGCCATCTCTTGTTTCCCGTGGCGCGGGGCTGATGCCCCGCGTTGTTCAACCGTTTGAGCGGGGCGAGCCCCGCTCTACGAGCGCTGGATTACCAGCTGCCGGTGGTCTTGAACTCGGCGATGCCCTTCTTGAAGGCACCTTCGATGTCGTTGTCCCAACCGCCGGTGGCGTTGACCTTGCTGATCAGCTCGCCCTGGGTGTTGGCGAAGTGGGCGTGCAGGCCTTCTTCGAACGCCAGCAGCTTGTTGACCGGCACGTCGTCGAGGTAACCCTCGTTGACGGCGTAGATCGACAGCGCCTGGTTGGCGATCGACATCGGCGCGTACTGCTTCTGCTTCATCAGCTCGGTGACGCGCTGGCCACGCTCCAGCTGCTTGCGGGTCGCTTCGTCCAGGTCCGAGGCGAACTGCGCGAACGCAGCCAGCTCGCGGTACTGGGCCAGCGAGATACGGATGCCGCCCGACAGCTTCTTGATGATCTTGGTCTGGGCCGAGCCACCGACGCGCGACACCGAGATACCGGCGTTCACGGCCGGGCGGATGCCGGCGTTGAACAGGTCGGTTTCCAGGAAGATCTGGCCGTCGGTGATCGAGATCACGTTGGTCGGAACGAAGGCGGACACGTCGCCGGCCTGGGTTTCGATGATCGGCAGCGCGGTCAGCGAACCGGTCTTGCCGGTGACCTTGCCTTCGGTGAACTTCTCGACGTATTCCTCGGACACGCGGGCAGCGCGTTCCAGCAGACGCGAGTGCAGGTAGAACACGTCACCCGGGTAGGCTTCACGGCCCGGCGGACGCTTCAGCAGCAGCGAGATCTGGCGGTAGGCGACGGCCTGCTTGGACAGATCGTCGTACACGATCAGCGCGTCTTCGCCGCGGTCCATGAAGTACTCACCCATGGTGCAGCCCGAGTAGGCGCTGATGTACTGCATGGCAGCCGATTCGGAAGCGGTCGCGGCCACCACGATGGTGTGGGCCAGCGCGCCGTTCTCTTCCAGCTTGCGCACGATGTTGGCGATGGTCGAGGCCTTCTGGCCAATCGCAACGTACACGCACTTGATGCCGGTGCCCTTCTGGTTGATCACCGCATCGATCGCCATGGCGGTCTTGCCGGTCTGGCGGTCACCGATGATCAGCTCGCGCTGGCCACGGCCGATCGGGATCATCGAGTCGACCGACTTGTAACCGGTCTGCACCGGCTGGTCGACCGACTTGCGCCAGATCACGCCCGGAGCAACGCGCTCCACCGGAGCGGTCAGGTCGGTGCCCAGCGGGCCCTTGCCGTCGATCGGCTCGCCCAGCGCGTTCACGACGCGGCCCAGCAGTTCCGGACCGACCGGCACTTCCAGGATGCGGCCGGTGGTCTTGGCGACGTCGCCTTCGCGCAGGTTCTCGTAGTCACCCAGGACCACGGCGCCGACCGAGTCGCGCTCCAGGTTCAGGGCAAGTGCGAAGGTGTTGTTCGGCAGTTCGATCATTTCGCCCTGCATCACGTCGGCCAGACCGAAGATGCGCACGATGCCGTCGGACACGCTGGTCACGGTGCCTTCGTTGCGCGATTCCGCGGCCAGCTTGACCTTCTCGATGCGGTTCTTGATCAGTTCGCTGATTTCGGAGGGGTTGAGCGTGGTTGCCATCGTCAAGTCCTAGTGCCGGCAGCGGGGCCGGACGTTAAATGAATTCAGTTAGCGAGCGCGGTCTGCAGACGGGCCAGCTTGCCCTTCAGCGAACCATCGATGACCACGTCGCCGGCGTCGATCACGGCGCCGCCGATCAGCGAAGCATCGACCGCGGTGGTCACGTCGACCTCGCGGTTGAAGCGCTTGCGCAGCGCAACCTTGATCGCGTCCAGCTCGCCGGCCGACAGCTCGGAAGCCGAGGTCACCGTGGCCTTGACCACGTGCTCGGCTTCGGCGCGCAGGGCGTCGAACATGCCGGAGATTTCCGGCAGCAGCGGCAGACGATGCGATTCGGCCAGGATGGCCAGGAAGCGCGAGTAGGTCTCGCCGTGGGACACCGGCGCCAGCAGGGCGACGGCGTCGTCACGACCCAGCTCCGGGTTGGCGAGCAGGGCCGCCACGCGCGGGTCGGCGGCGACGTGGGCGGAGAACGCCAGGGCGTCCGACCACGGCGCGAACGCGCCTTCGTCGCGCGCGGTCGCGAACGCGGCGCGGGCGTACGGGCGGGCAAGCGTGAGGGCCTGGCTCATCCTTAGATCTCCGAGGCCAGCTCGTCGAGCAGCGCCTTGTGGGCGTTGGCGTCGATTTCGCGCTTGAGCAGCTTTTCGGCACCGGTCACGGCCAGCGCGGACACCTGCTTGCGCAGATCTTCACGGGCACGGTTGGCGGCGGCGTCGATTTCAGCCTGGGCCAGTTCCTTCTGACGGGTGGCTTCGGTGATCGCTTCGTTACGGGCAGCATCAACGATCTGGTTGGCACGCGCGTGGGCCTGATCGATGATCTCGTTAGCCTTGGTGCGGGCTTCCTTCAGCGCTTCGTTGACCTTCTCCTGCGCCTGGGCCAGATCTTTCTGGCTGCGGTCAGCAGCAGCGAGGCCTTCAGCAATCTTCTGCTGGCGCTCTTCGATCGCGTTCATCAGCGGCGGCCAGATCTTGGTCGCGATGATCCAGATCAGACCAGCGAAGGCCAGCGCCTGCGCAAGAAGGGTGAAATTGATATTCATGGTTAGCTCGATCGCTGGTTTCGGGGTGGACGCGCCGCCGTAGCGGCGCATCCGGCCTTCATCCGAAACCGGGTGCATCAGCACCCGGTCGTCTCAAACCGCTGTATCAGCCGGCCAGAGCCTTGGTGACGGCGCCAGCAAAGGCAGCCGACAGCGGGTTGGCGAAGGCCAGCAGCAGGCCAACGGCGACCGAGATGATGAACGCGGCGTCGATCAGGCCGGCGGTGATGAACATGCGGACCTGCAGGACCGGGATCAGTTCCGGCTGGCGGGCGGCCGACTCCAGGAACTTACCAGCCATGATGGCCAGACCCAGACCGGCGCCCAGCGCGGCCAGGCCGATCATGATGCCGACGGCAAGGGCGGTGGAGCTCTGAATCTGCGCGAAGTTGGTCAGGACGGCGAAGTACATGGTTATCTCCAGGAACTTAAGTTGCTAAGGGTGATGAAACGGATGAAGGTTGAAACGCGTTGAAGCTTGAAACTCAGTGAGCGTCTTCCGACAGGCTCAGGTACACGATCGACAGCATCATGAAGATGAAGGCCTGCAGCGGGATCACCAGCAGGTGGAACAGCATCCAGCCAAGGCCGAACACACCACCTGCGATGGCACCGAAGAAACCGGCACCACCCAGCACCCAGATCAGCAGGAACACGATTTCGCCGCCGAACATGTTGCCGAACAGTCGCATCGCCAGCGAGATCGGCTTGCTCAGCCACTCGACGATGTTGAGGATCAGGTTGAACGGCATCATCCACTTGCCGAACGGGGCCGTCAGGAATTCCTTGACGAAGCCGACCAGGCCCTTGGACTTGAGCGCGAAGAACAGCATCAGGAAGAACACGCTGATGGCCATGCCGAGGGTGGCGTTGACGTCAGCGGTCGGGACCGGCTTCCAGTAGTGAACGCCCACCCATTCCAGCGGCTTGGCGATGAAATCAGCCGGGATCATCTTCAGCAGATTCATCAACAGGATCCAGAAGAAGATCGTGATGGCGATCGGCGTGACCAGCTTGCTCTTGCCGTGGTAGGTGTCCTTGGCCTGGCGGTCGACGAACTCCAGGCAGATCTCGACGAAGGCCTGCCACTTGCCCGGCACGCCAGCAGTGGCCTTGCGGGTCCCCAGCCAGAACGCGACAACGATCACCAGGCCCATCAGGACAGCGGTGAGGAAGGTATCGACGTGGATATGCCAGAACATACCCTCACCCTTGCCGACCGGTGCGGTCAGGTTGTGCAGGTGATGCTGGATGTAGCTGGTAGGGGTTAGAGCCTCGCCCGCCATGTGTCCGGAACCTTCAGTTAATTGAATTCTGTCAACGCCTGGCCATGGCCAGGACCTGGAACATCAAGCCGACGGCGATACCGGCCAACAGCGCCAATGCAGGCAGCTTGAAGACCAGGAACCCCACCAGCAGGACGCCGAAAACCACGACCCACTTGGCTACGATCGCAATGATCAGGCGAGCCATCGCCGATCCTGCGGCCACCGCACCACCACCCAGTGCCATCCGTGCCGCAACCCAGCCACCGGCCGAAATGGCCACACCGGACGCCAGCGCGCCGAGGGCATATTTCGGACCCACCAGCAGGAAGGCCAGGGCCAGGACAGCGACCGCGGCCAGCGGGTAGACCGCGGCGCGCAGCATCAGTCGCCGACCCGCATCAACGGAGTTCAGCACAGGACGTCCCGCGTGGTTGCAAGTGGAGGGCTGAGGCGGCTACAGCAGGGGGGCCTCATCGAGCCGCCAAATTATAGCAATGGGACAATTTGCGAGACAACCGCTGCCTGTTCATCCCGGGAAGCCGCAAGTTGCGGTAACGGTTACATTTTTGCGTGCCACCCAGGGGACAATGACGTCCGCGTGATGCTGCACCGCAGTATTGAACTTTGGTCGCAGGCGCGGAACTTTCGCCGGATGCGCCGGTCCGATCTTGCGACCTGCCTGCAGCAACCTCGTCGACGCTCCGCCCCGCAGGTCCCACGATGGCCCCGAAGCCCGGCTCCGGGGCCATCTTTTTGCATCGTCGCGACAGCGCTGAACCGTGCACACCTCGTGGACCATACGTTCACGGATGGTGGACGTGCCTGTCCGGCACAGTGGTTTTCATTCTGATGAACCACTGCAAGGACTCTTCGATGCGCTCCGTACCCACCCTGCTCGCCCTCTCCCTGCTCGCCGCCGGTGCTTCGTTCGCCACTGCCGCCCATGCCGCCGAAGGCGATGACCGCTTCGCCATCCGCCTGGGTGCGATGAACATCGATTCGGACAACACGATCCGCGGCAAGACCAATGTGGCTGGCCAGGATGTCTCCCTGAACCAGGACTTCAAGCTGGGGGGCAAGGAATGGGAGCCGCGCATCGATGGCATGTTCCGCATCAGCAATCGCCAGCGCCTGCTGTTCAACTACTTCAAGTACGACAAGGACCGCCGCGAGACCCTCGACCAGGGCATTTCCTTCGGCGGTGAGAACGTGCCGGCCGGCAGCTTCGTGAAGGGTGAACTGAAGTACCAGGTGGCCAGCCTGGTCTACGATTACTCGGTCGTCGATACCGACACCTTCGACCTCGGCCTGCAGATCGGTGGCGAGTACGCCAAGGTCAGCACCAAGGGCTACGCCGACCTGGGCACCGTCTACGAAGGCCAGTTCCTCAACGAGAAGGCTGACGGCATCGCGCCGGTGGTGGGTGCGCGCATGACCTTCACCCCGGGCGAGCGCTGGATGATCACGCTGCAGGGCCAGTACCTGAACACGCGTTGGGGCAGCTTCGATGACTACAAGGGCGACCTGAGCCGCGCCAATGCCATCGTCGATTACCGCTTCACCAAGAACTTCGGTGTGTTCGCCGGCTACGACTGGTTCAAGCTGGACGTGGACAAGAAGGGCAGCGACGGCACTGTCGGCCTGAAGCAGGAATTCAAGGGCCCGGTGGCCGGTATCAGCTTCGTGTTCTGATCCCCCGCCCCTTCCACGGCATCCTCTCTCCTGGCGCGGCCTCCGGAACATCGGGGCCGCGTTTTTTGTGGGTTCCTGACAGGAGAGCAGAAGCGGGTTGGTCGAGCGCTGGAGAGAGCGGGGGCTGCGTGCGAATGTCCCCCGGCGCTGGCCTGCGGCCGACACCTCCTCCTTTACTTCGCACACAGCCCCCGCTCCCTCCGCGTGTCAGGCGTCCACGCGGCCCAGGCAATGGCTCTCGACTATCCGCAAGCCGAGTCGCTGCGTGGGTGGCGGGCATTTCGACAAAGTAAAGGAGGAGGCGACCGCCACAGGCGGGCGACGGGGGACATTTGTCGAAATGCCCGCCACCCGCGCAGCGGCCCCACCCTTTGCTGCAGCACTGATCGAAGAAAAAAAGCCCCGGCAGAGGCCAGGGCTTTTCGTTCGGAACGGCGCGGGCGCCTTACTTCTTCTTCGGCATGTACAGATCGGTGATCGTGCCGTCGTAGATTTCCGAGGCCATCGCCACCGATTCGCTCAGCGTCGGGTGGGCGTGGATGGTGTGGCCGATGTCCTCGGCTTCCGCACCCATCTCGATCGCCAGGCCGATCTCGGCCAGCAGGTCACCGGCATGCACGCCGACGATCGCACCACCGATGATGCGGTGGGTCTCTTCGTCGAAGATCAGCTTGGTGAAGCCCTCGGTGCGGCCGATGCCGATCGCGCGTCCACTGGCGGCCCACGGGAACTTGGCCACGCCGACCTTCAGGCCCTTGGCCTTGGCTTCGGTCTCGGTCACACCGACCCAGGCGATTTCCGGGTTGGTGTAGGCCACCGACGGAATCACACGGGCAACCCATTCCTTCTTGTGGCCAGCGGCCACTTCAGCAGCCAGCTTGCCTTCGTGCGTGGCCTTGTGCGCCAGCATCGGGTTGCCGACGATGTCGCCGATGGCAAAGATGTGCGGCACGTTGGTGCGCATCTGGCGATCGACCGGGATGAAGCCACGCTCGGTGACCTGCACGCCGGCCTTTTCTGCATCAATCTTCTTGCCGTTCGGCGAGCGGCCCACGGCCACCAGCACGCGGTCGAAGGTGCCCTGCGCCAGCGCAGGCGCCTGGCCTTCCTCGGCGGCTTCGAAGGTCACGGTGATGCCCTTGGCATCGGCGGTGACGCCCGAGGCCTTGGTCTTCAGGTGCACGTCGATGCCCTGCTTCTTCAGGCGGTCGGCCAGCGGCTTGACCAGGTCCTTGTCGGCGCCCGGCATCAGCTGGTCCATGAACTCGACCACGGTGACCTTGCTGCCCAGCGCACCGTACACGGTGGCCATTTCCAGGCCGATGATGCCGCCGCCGACAACCAGCAGCGAGCCCGGCACTTCGGCCAGCTCCAGCGCGTCGGTGGAATCCATCACGCGCTTGTCGTCCCACGGGAAGTTCGGCAGCTTCACCGCCTGCGAACCGGCGGCGATGATGCACTTCTGGAAGCGCAGCAGCTGGGTGCTGCCGTCAGCAGCAGTGATTTCCAGCTCGTTGGCCGAAACAAACCTGCCGACGCCCTGCACGTTGCGGACCTTGCGCTGCTTTGCCATGCCGGCCAGGCCCTTGGTCAGCTGGTTGACGACTTTTTCCTTGTACTCGCGCAGCTTGTCCAGGGTGATGGTCGGCTTGCCGAACTCGACGCCGAAATCACCGGCATGGGCCACTTCGTCGATCACCGCTGCGGCGTGCAGCAGGGCCTTGGACGGAATGCAGCCCACGTTGAGGCAGACGCCGCCGAGGCTGGCGTAGCGCTCGACCAGCACCGTATCCAGGCCGACGTCGGCGGCGCGGAAGGCGGCGGTGTAGCCGCCCGGGCCGGAGCCCAGCACGACCATCTCGCATTCGATGTCGGCCGGCTTGCCACTGGACAGCGCCGGCTTCGGCGCAGCCGGTTCGGCCGGGGCGCGGTGCGACGGAGTCACTGGCGGCTTGCTGGCCGGCGCGGCGGCCTTGGCCGGGGCTTCGGCGGCGCCTTCAGCGTCCAGCACCACGACCACGGCGCCTTCGGACAGGGTGTCGCCCAGCTTGACCTTGATTTCCTTGACCACACCGGCGGCCGAAGACGGCACTTCCAGGGTGGCCTTGTCCGACTCCAGGGTCACCAGACCCTGATCCTTCTTCACCGTATCGCCGACGGCGACCAACACTTCGATCACCGGCACATCGCTGTAATCGCCGATGTCGGGAACCTTGACTTCAATCGTGGCCATGGTGGGTTTTCCTCGTGCCCGCCCGGCGGTGCCGGTGGGCTGTCACTGCATCTGTTCACGCGGCCGCGCCAGGGGCTGCGGCCGCACGGTGGGGGCGAAGCGGTGCCTTACAGCAGCACGCGGCGCATGTCGGCCAGTACCTGCGACAGGTACGTGGTGAAGCGTGCGGCCAGGGCGCCGTCGATGACGCGGTGGTCGTAGCTCAGCGACAGCGGCAGCATCAGCTTCGGTGCGAATTCCTTGCCGTTCCAGACCGGCTGGATGGACGACTTGGAGACGCCGAGGATGGCCACTTCCGGTGCGTTGACGATCGGGGTGAACGCGGTGCCGCCGATGCCGCCCAGCGAGCTGATCGAGAAGCAGCCGCCGCTCATGTCGGCCGGGCCCAGCTTGCCGTCGCGTGCCTTCTTGGCCAGTTCGCCGGTTTCCTGCGCGATCTGCACCACGCCCTTCTTGTCCACGTCGCGGATGACCGGCACGACCAGACCGTTCGGCGTGTCGGCGGCAAAGCCGATGTGGAAGTACTTCTTCAGGGTCAGGTTTTCACCGCTGGCATCGAGCGAGGCGTTGAATTCCGGGAACTTCTTCAGCGCCGCGGCGCTGGCCTTGATCAGGAAGGCAAGCATGGTCAGCTTGATGCCGGCCTTCTCGTTCTCCTTGTTCAGCGCCACGCGCAGGCCTTCCAGGTCGGTGATGTCGGCCTGCTCGAACTGGGTGACGTGCGGGATCATGGCCCAGTTGCGGGCCAGGTTCGCACCCGAGATCTTCTTGATGCGCGACAGCGGCTGGACTTCGGTCTCGCCGAACTTGCTGAAGTCGACCTTCGGCCACGGCAGCAGGTTCAGGCCACCACCGGCGGCGACGGCGCCACCGGCAGCTGCCGGCACGCCACCGCTGAGCGCGGCCTTGACGAACTTCTGCACGTCACCCTTGGTGATGCGGCCACCCTTCTCGGTGCCGTTGATCTGCAGCAGGTCCACGCCCAGCTCGCGGGCGAACACGCGCACCGCCGGGGTGGCGTACGGCACCTTGGCCGGCAGCACGCCATCGGCGTTGAACTGCACCGGCGGGCTGCTCGGCGTACCGGCCGACGGCGCGGCAGCAACCGGAGCGGCGGCGGCAACCGGAGCAGCGGCCTGCGGGGCCTGCGTTGCAACCGCCGGAGCGGGCGCAGCGGCCTTGGCCGGTGCCGGCGCGGCAGCGCCCTCGGCTTCGATGATGGCAACCACGTTGCCCTGCGACAGGTTGTCGCCGACCTTGACCTTGATCTCCTTGACCACGCCGGCCACCGAGGACGGCACTTCCATGGTGGCCTTGTCGCTTTCCAGCGTGACCAGGCCCTGGTCCTTCTTGACCGTGTCGCCCACGGCGACCAGCACTTCGATGACCGGAATGCCGGCGTAGTCGCCGATGTCCGGCACCAGCGCTTCAACCGCGCCACCGCTGGCAGCCGGGGCGGCCGGTGCAGCTGCGGCCGGGGCCGGCGCGCTCTGGGTGGCGGCAGCCGGTGCAGCGGCCTTGGCCGGTGCCGGTGCGGCAGCGGCCGGCTTGGCAGCTTCGGCTTCGCCTTCGGCCACTTCGATCAGTGCCACGACCTTGCCTTCGGACAGGCTGTCGCCCACCTTGACCTTGAGCTCCTTGACCACGCCGGCCACCGAGGACGGCACTTCCATGGTCGCCTTGTCGCTTTCCAGCGTCACCAGGCCCTGGTCCTTCTTGACCGTGTCGCCGACGGCGACAAGCACCTCGATTACCGGGATATCGCTGTAGTCACCGATATCGGGGACAAGTGCTTCCTTGATTTCGGCCATGGGGATAACTCCGGCAATCTGGTGTAGGGAAACGTCTATTGTGCGGCCAGCGGGGTCCAGCGCCAACCGTTACAGGTGTTTTCAGTACGCACGCAGCCGGGACAGGCTGTTGCCCATGGGTCGTGGCTGCGACCAGTCGGTAGCGTATTGTCCGGACGATGTCCGCTTCATGTCGCCCGCGCGTCGGCCACCGGCTGCCACGCCTGGCGCATGCGCGGCAACGACCACGCCGCATTGGCCGGGCTGGTCGACGGCAACGCGAGCACCTTCGGCGGGGCCTCCAGCCGCGGCAGCACCCAGCGCTGGAATGCCTGCAGTGACGCACCGCCATTGCAGCCGATCAGCGTCAGCTCAGGCAGCGTGGCGATCAGTTCTGGCAGTGCATTGGCCACTTCCGTACCACGCACGATGTCGGCATCCAGGCTGCCGCGTCGCTCGCAGCGCCCGATCACATCCCACAGGCCGATGCCCGCGGCGTTCAACGCCTGCAGCCGTTGCGCATAGGGCAGACCCGCGTCGAAACCGCAGATATCGGCCATCAGCGGCCAGAAGCGGTTGCGCGGATGCGCGTAGTAGCGCTGCTCCTGCAGGGATGCCACGCCTGGCATCGAGCCCAGCAGCAGTACCCGGCATGCCACGTTCACCTGCGCTTGCAGGCCAATGCACAACGTTGCTGTGCTCACATCTTCTCCAACTGCATGAATGTCAGCGACGGCCAAAAACCCCATGAATACAGGCATTCCGCACCCGTCGCTGAACAAGGAAAACTATTTTTTAACGTGCGTCGGATTCGATTCATGTTGGGGCGACTACGGTGTGCTCGCCCCGCAACCGGGGGCCCAAAACAAGAAACATTAGGAGATACCCCCATGCGCTCCATCCGTATCCTGAGTCTCGCCCTGCTGACCTCCGCCGCCTTCGCGCCGGCCGCTTTCGCCCAGGACAGCAGCACCACCGATACCGCTTCGGGCAAGCATTTTGCCGTTGTTGGCGGCATCTCGCTGCTGCAGCCGAAGAACGACCCGATCACCGGCGTGAAGAAGACCGACGGTGGCCCGGCGCCGACCGTCAGCTTCAGCTACTACATCAACGACAACTGGGCCGTTGAGCTGTGGGGCGCTGCCGACAAGTTCGACAACAAGTTCAAGGGCCCGAACAACGCCCGCCTGGGTTCGGTCGAGCAGCAGCCGGTCGCGCTGAGCGGCCAGTACCACTTCGGCCAGGCTGACAACGTGTTCCGCCCGTTCGTGGGCGTCGGCTACTACCAGTCGAGCTTCAGCAACGAGAAGCTGGGCAACGGCGCTGACACCGACATCCGCTTCAAGGATGCCAAGGGCGTGATCGGCACCGTCGGCGTCGACATGAACATCAACTCCACCTGGTTCGCCCGTGCTGACGCCCGCTACATGCGCGCCCGCCCGGACATCAAGGTTGGCGGCGAGAAGATCGGCGAAGCCAAGATGGATCCGTGGACCGTCGGCTTCGGCATCGGCGCCCGCTTCTGATCCAGGCAGCACCGCTTCACTGATGCAACGCGACGGGCCCTTCGGGGCCCGTCGTCGTTTCCGTCACCTGCGTTCTGTAGAGTCGAGCTTGCTCGACTGCCCTTTGTAGGGTCGAGCCATGCTCGACTGTACAGACACGGGGCGCGGAGACACGATGGACGATGTCGACCTGCTGGTGATCGGTGGCGGCATCAATGGCGCCGGCATCGCCCGTGACGCCAGTGGCCGTGGCCTGCGCGTGCTGCTGTGCGAACAGCACGACCTGGCCGCGCACACCTCCAGTGCCAGCAGCAAACTGATCCACGGCGGCCTGCGCTACCTGGAACAGGGCGAGTTCGGCCTGGTGCGCAAGGCGCTGGGCGAACGTGAGGTGGTCCGCCGGCAGGCCCCCCATCTGGTCCATCCGCTGCGCTTCGTGCTGCCGTGGGAACCGCACCTGCGCCCGCGCTGGATGCTGCGCGTGGGGCTGTGGCTGTACGACCATCTGGGCCGGCGCGGCCCCGCCTTCCCCGCGTCACGCGCACTGGAACTGCAACGCGATCCGCTCGGCCAGTGGCTCTCCCCAACGCTGCGGCAGGCCTTCAGCTACGCCGATGCGCAGGTCGATGACGCGCGACTGGTACTGCTCAACGCCCTGGATGCCGCGCAGCGGGGCGCACAGGTGCGGGTGCGCAGCCGCTGCACCGACCTGCACCCCGTGCAGGGCCGGTGGCGGGCCGTTGTGGAATCCGCCGATGGCCAGCCGCACCCCGTGAATGCACGCGCCGTGGTCAACGCGGCGGGCCCGTGGGCCGGGGGCCTGCTGGAACGGATGCAGGCGCGCAGCGGCGGCCCCGCGCTGCGCCTGGTGCAGGGCAGCCACATCGTGCTGCGCCGGCCCTGGCCCGATGACAGCGCCTGCCTGCTGCAGCAGCCCGACGGACGCGTGGTGTTCCTGCTGCCCTTCGCCCACGACCACCTGCTGGTGGGCACCACCGATACCGACTATCGCGGTGACCCGGCGCGCTGCAGCGTGCTGCCCTCCGAGGTGACCTACCTGTGCGAAGCGGCCAATCGCTACCTGCGTGACCCCATCGCCCCGGAGGAGGTGGTCTGGGCGTTCGCCGGTGTCCGTCCATTGCTGGCTGACCCGGATCCACGCGCAGCGAAGCTGAGCCGCGACTACCGCCTTCAGGTGCAGGTGGACCCGGCACCAGCGCTGCACGTACTGGGCGGCAAGCTGACCACCTACCGGGTGCTGGCCGAGGAGGCACTGGACCTGCTGCGCCCTGCCCTGCCACAGATGGGACCGGCCTGGACGGCGCGCGGAGACCCGCTGCCGGGCAGCGACTGGGGCGACGCCGCACAGGCAGGCTCGCACCTGCTGGCGCTGGCACCCTGGTTGCCCGCCGGTATCGCGCGACGCTGGGCCGGGGCCTATGGCAGTCGCAGCGCGGAACTGCTGCAGGGTGTACAGGGCCTGCACGATCTGGGCGAGGACTTTGGCGGCGGCCTGCATGCGCGCGAAGTGGACTTCCTGCGCGAACGCGAGTGGGCGTGCGACAGCGACGATATCCTGTGGCACCGGAGCAAGCTGGGGTTGCGGCTGGATGCTGCACAGGTGGCACGGCTACAGGCGTGGATGCGAGGTCGGATCCCTTTCCCACGGAATGGGCTCTGACCCCAGTGTTTCAACGTGTGCCAACCAAGGTTGGCAGCTACCTGGGCGGCCGCGAGCGACGCGACCGATGCATTAGGATTTCCCCATCGCTACCGGAGACGCTGCATGACGCCCCGCTACGTGCTGGCCATCGACCAGGGCACCACCAGTTCCCGCGCGATCCTGTTCGATCGTGCCGGCGACATCGTCGGCAGCGCGCAGCGCGAGTTCGCGCAGATCTTCCCGCACCCCGGCTGGGTCGAGCATGACCCGCGCGAGATCCTTACCAGCGTCTATGCCACGTTGACCGAACTGCTCAGCCGCGGGCAGATCGACCCGCGTCATATCGCCGCACTGGGCATCACCAACCAGCGCGAAACCACCGTGGTCTGGGACCGTGCCACCGGCCAGCCGATCCACAATGCCATCGTCTGGCAATCGCGGCAGAGCCACGCCATCTGCGAGCGGCTGAAGTCCGACGGGCATGAAGCGCTGATCCGCGAACGGACCGGCCTGCTGATCGATGCCTATTTCTCCGCCACCAAGGTGCGCTGGATCCTCGACCACGTGGAAGGTGCGCAGCAGCGCGCCGAACGTGGCGAGCTCCTGTTCGGCACCATCGACAGCTGGCTGGTGTGGAACCTGAGCGGTGGCCAGGCGCATGTGACCGACTACAGCAATGCTGCGCGAACGCTGTTGTTCAACATCCACACGCTGGACTGGGATGACGAGCTGCTGGCCCTGCTCGACATCCCACGCGCGATGCTGCCGCAGGTACGCGACTCCAGCGCGGTATACGCGCATACCCGGCCGCAGTTCTTCTTCGACCACCCGATCCCGATCGCCGGCATCGCCGGTGACCAGCAGGCGGCGCTGTTCGGCCAGGCCTGCTTCCAGCCGGGCATGGTCAAGAACACCTATGGCACCGGCTGTTTCATGCTGATGCATACCGGTGCGCAGGCGGTGCGGTCGCGCAACGGCCTGCTGACCACCATTGCCTGGGGCCTGGACGGACGCGTGGAGTACGCGCTGGAAGGCTCGATCTTCATCGCCGGCTCGGTGGTGCAATGGCTGCGCGATGGGCTGCGCATGATCGAACGTGCAAGTGACAGCCAGGCACTGGCTGCGCAGGTGCCCGACAGTGGCGGCGCTTACCTGGTACCGGCGTTCGTCGGCCTCGGCGCGCCCTATTGGCGCAGTGACGTACGCGGTGCGATGTTCGGGTTGACCCGCGGCACCCGCAAGGCGCACTTCGTGCGCGCCGCGCTGGAAGCAATGGCCTACCAGACCCGGGACGTGCTTGATGCGATGCAGTCCGATGCCGGTATCGCGCTGACCGAGCTGCGCGCCGATGGCGGTGCGATCGGCAATGACTTCCTGGCCGGTTTCCAGGCCGACATCCTCGGTGTGCCGCTGCTGCGGCCGCGACTGACCGAGACCACCGCGCTGGGTGCGGCCTACCTGGCCGGTCTGGCGGTGGGGTTCTGGACCAGCCGCGAACAGATCGCCGCGCAGTGGGGCCTGGACCGGCGTTTCGAGCCACAGATGGAGGTGGCCCGGCGCGAGAAGCTGTATGCGGGATGGCAGCAGGCGGTGGCCGCCACCCTCGCCTTCCACGTCGATTGAGGGTAGTGCCGGCCGCTGGCCGGCAACCCCATGATGTCTGGGGGAGCGCCTGGAGATTGCCGGCCAGCGGCCGGCTCTACCACATGGCCAGATGCAGTCAGAACGCCGGCAGCACCGCGCCCTTGTACTTGGTCTCGATGAAGGCCTTCACCTGTGGGCTGGTCAGGGCCTTGGCCAGCTTCTGCACGCGGGCATCGTCCTTGTTGTCCGGGCGCGCGACCAGGAAGTTCACGTACGGCGAGTCCTTGCTCTCGATCGCCAGCGCATCCTTGGTCGGGTTGAGGCCGGCATCCAGCGCGTAGTTGGTATTGATCAGGGCCAGATCGACCTGGTCCAGCACGCGCGGCAGCATCGCCGAGTCCAGCTCGCGGAACTTCAGGTTCTTCGGGTTGGCGATGATGTCGCGCTGGGTCGACAGTGCGTTGGTCGGGTCCTTCAGCTCGATCACGCCGGCCTTGTGCAGCAGGATCAGCGCGCGGCTGTTGTTGCTGGGGTCGTTCGGGATCACCACGTCGGCGCCTTCGCGCAGCTCGGCCAGCGACTTGACCTTGCGCGAGTACGCACCGAACGGCTCGATGTGCACGCCGATCACCTTCACCAGGTCGGTCTTGCGGTCACGGTTGTAGGCATCCAGGTACGGCTCGGTCTGGAAGTAGTTGGCATCCACCTGCTTCTGCACCAGCTGGTCGTTGGGCTGCACGTAGTCATTGAACACGCGCACGTCCAGGTCCACGCCTTCCTGCTTGAGGATCGGCTTGACCACCTCGAGGATCTCGGCATGCGGCACGGCCGTGGCGGCCACCACCAGCTTCTGCGAGGGCTCGCCGGACTTGCCGCAGGCGGTCAGGGCCAGCGCAGCGGCGAGCAGGGGCAGCAACAGGGTCTTCTTCATGGGGGATTGGATTCTCGGGGGGAATGTCAGGATTTTTCGTAGTTGCTCAGGGCCAGCTCAAGCAACGCCTTGGCCTGCTCGCGCAGCATCATCGGCTCGACGATCTCGGCATCCGAGCCGTAATGCAGCACATCCATCAGCAGCTCGCGCGAGACGCTGTACGGCACCTTCAGCTCATAGCGGCCGTCGGCCAGGAAGCGGCCCTGCTGCTTGGAATGCCAGTGCTCGTCGGCCACCCAGCGCGCGGCCTTGGCGCTGAACAGGATGGTCGCCCACCCCTTCGGCGCGCCAGAGAAGATGCCGTAGCTGGCGCCGAGCTGCTCGTCCAGCTCGCTGTCGGCGACATCGCGCGCGGTGCTGTCGACCACCCGCGCCTTGTGGATGCGGTCCACCGCGAAACTGCGCAGGGCGTCGCGGTCATGGTCCCAGGCATCCAGGTACCAGTTGTCGCGATAGTGGGTCAGGCGCTGCGGTGAGACGGTGCGCTTGGTCGGCTCGTCGGTGGAACGGGCGCGGTACTCGAACGCCAGCTGGCGGCGCTCCAGCACGGCCGACGCGACGCTGCGGAAGCTGCCTTCGTCGAACTTGCGGCCTCGGTGCGGAATCACCCGCACGCGGTCGACCGGCCAGCTGGACACGCCGGCCTGGGCCGCCAGCAGGCTCTCGATGCGTTGCTGCAGCGGTGCCAGCACCGACGACAGCACACCACCGCCGGTCCGCGCCAGCAGGTGCTGCGAGGCCAGCAGGGCATGCAGCTCCTCCGAGCTGAGCCACAGGCCGGGCAGCTCGAAACGGTCGCTCTCGTCAGCCTGGTAGCGGAAGCCCGCCTCGCCGTCGCCCTCGATCGGTGCCATCAGCGCATCGCGCAGGAAGGCCAGGTCGCGGTAGACGGTGGCGCGGGAACAACCGAGCTTGTCCTGCAGGGTCGCCACCGTCACCGGATAGCGCGCGGACTTGAGCAGACGATGCAGGGCGGTGATGCGTTCGTATCGGTCCATACCCCCGATTATGTCCGAGTCGCGGGTCTTGTGTGGGACGTTTGGGCTATCGTGGTCGCCCCCACCCCCATGGAATACCCGATGCGCCGGTTGCCTGCCCTGTCCCTGCTGGCCTGCCTGCTGCTGGCCGCCTGTGATCGCGCGCCGGCGCCGGCCAGCACCGGGACCCCGGTACCCGTCGCCGATCCGGCGCAGGCGGTGCTGGGCGCCAGCCAGCGTTTCGCGGCCCTGCGCAGCTTCCACGCCGAACTGGAGGTGCTGGGCGCACCGCAGCCGGTGCGCAGCGCCATGGACTTCGTCGCGCCCGATCGTTTCCGGGTGGAGACGCCGGCGGGGCCGCAGACCATCATCGGCGACACCATGTTCCTGCAGGCCGACGGCGCGATCCGCCAGGTGCCGACCCCGCCCGGCCTGCTCGAGCAGTGGCGCAACCCGCTGCCGGCCGATGCCCTGCCCGCCGACCTGAAGGCCGAAGACCTCGGCAGCCAGGCGCTGGACGGGGTCGAGACCCGGCACTACCGGCTGCGTGATGCGCAGCCCGGCGAACGCCTGGAGTACTGGGTGGATACCCAGGGCCTGCCACGCCAGATCGTGCGCAGCGGCAGCAGCAATGGCCGCAGCTTCCAGCTGCGCCTGCGCTATTCGCGCTTCAACGACCCCGCACTGCGTGTCGATCTGCCCTGAATAGGCGATCGCGGCAACGTTCGCTGAAGCGCGCATTGGATCGATTCGGACCGCCATCACGCTTCCAGTATCATCACCGGCTGTTAACCGTTTCGGAGAAGCCTCGATGTCCCTGCGCGTGTCCCTGCTGATCCCCCTGCTGCTGTGTGCGCCGCTCGCATACGCACAGGATGCCTCCGAGCTGGCGGCGATGTCCTCGCCGTGGAGCGGCAGTGGTGGCGAGCTCGGCTTTGCCTCGGCACGCGGCAACAGCAGCACCGAGAGCTTCAACGGCCGCCTTCGCCTGCGCTACACCGACGGCGACTGGGTGCACAGCATGGACCTGTTCGGCCTGCGCTCCAGCTCCAAGGTGACCGAGACCAACGACGACGGCACCACCACCCGCCGCAACAACACCACCGCCAACCGCTACACGGGCAGTGCCGGCAGCGCGCTGCAGCTGGGCGAGCACCGCCAGCTGACCGCCACGGTGCGTACCGAGCGCGACGACTTCGCCACCTACGACCGCCAGAGCTCGTTCGGTCTGGGTTACGGCACCCGCCTGTGGAACACCGAGCGCTTCTCGTTCGACGCGCAGATCGGCCCCGGTGTGCGCCGTACCCACAGCACCGAGGACGACCGCACCCGCACCGGCCTGATCGGCCGTGGCCTGTTCGACATGAAGTACTCGCTGACCGACAACACCGACCTGGTCAACACGCTGCTGGTCGAATCCGGTTCGTACAACACCTTCGGCCAGAACGACTTCGGTGTCTCTGTCAGCATGAACGAGCACCTGGCACTGAAGGCCGGCTGGCAGGCGCGTTACAACAGTGACGTTGCTGTGGACAAGCGCAAGACCGATACGCTGACCACGATGAACGTGGTCTACAAGTTCAAATAAGCAGAACGGGCGCCGAGGGCGCCCGTTCTGCTTCCGGTAGTGCCGGCCGCTGGCCGGCAACTGCATTCAACTGGGGCACGAGGTTGCCGGCCGATGGCCGGCACTACCTGCGATGGATCAGACGTTCAGCAGTTCGCCGGCACCGGCGTCCAGCAGCATCTTCGCCACGCGCTGGCCCAGCGCCTCCGGATCCCGGGCCGGGCCCACCGCCTCGGCGCGCACCGCACGACCATCGCTGGCACTGCCGACCAGGCCCTGCAGGTGCAGGTCGTCGCCCTGCCACTGCGCGATCGCCGCCACCGGCACGTGGCAGCTGCCGTGCAGCGCACGGTTCATCGCCCGCTCGGCTTCCACGCAGGCGCGCGTAGCTGCGTCATCAAGCGTGGCGAACAGCGCCATCAGGCGCGTATTGCCACCGTCGCACTCCACCGCCACCGCGCCCTGCGCCGGTGCCGGCAGCCACTGCGGCGGTTGCAGGCGCGCGACGATGCGCTCGCCCAGGCCCAGACGCTCCAGGCCGGCCACGGCCAGCACGATGGCGTCGTAGCCACCATTGTCGAGCTTGGCCAGGCGGGTGTTGACGTTGCCGCGCAGGTCCAGCAATTCCAGATCCGGGCGCAGCGCGCGCAGCTGGGCCTGGCGGCGCAGCGACGAGGTGCCGACCCGCGCACCGATCGGCAGCGCGTCCAGCGAGGCGTACAGGTTGGAGACGAAACCATCGGCCGGATCGTGGCGGGTCAGCATCGCCGGCAGCGCGAAGGGTTCATCCAGTTCCATCGGCACATCCTTCAGCGAGTGCACGGCGCAGTCGGCCTCACCGCGCAGCATGGCCAGCTCCAGCTCCTTCAGGAACAGGCCCTTGCCACCGATGGCGGCCAGCGAGCGGTCCAGCACCTCGTCACCGCGGGTGCTCATCGGCACCAGTTCCACATGCAGGCCGGGATGGGCCTGGCGCAGGCGGTCGGCGACGTGTTCGCTCTGCCAGAGGGCGAGCGGGCTCTTGCGGGTGGCGATGCGGACGGTTTCCATCCGGTCATTATCGCGCCTTCGGCGCGGATACGGCCAACGGCGGAGCCCCTCGTGGCTGCTGCATCGGCTGGATCTATGGCGCTTGGCCGGGGCGGTGGGGTCACGCGGGGACGCCGTAAACCCGTCCTTGGGGGCTTGGCCGCGGCATCCATGCCGCGGACACCCCGCCTGCCCCCACCGCCCCGGCCTCTGACAGTTTCCGTGCGCGTCAGCCACGGAAGATCAAAAGAAAAAAAAGCAGAAGCAAAAGCAACAGCCGACGGCTTCCGGGGTCAGATCCCTTTTCCGCAGGAAAAGGGATCTGACCCCTCTTTCCAAGCCGATAACACCAATGCTCTTGCTGTCCGATGCAGTGAAGAACGAGAGGGTTGGGCCGGGGTGGGGTGACGGGACCGTTGGCGCCATGGATGGCGCCATCGAGCCCCCATGGATGGGTTTACGGCGTGTCCCGTCACCCCACCCCGACCCGACCCAGCACGTAAGAACAATGAGCCGACCAACCTGCTGTTGATCTTGATGTTGATCTGTAAGCAGTCGCGGCCGCAGGCCGCGCGGAACACTCACAGATGCCGCAGTTCCTGCTTCAGCGTCGCCACGCAGCGGCGGCTGACTTCCAGCGGCTGCCTGCCATGCCGCAGCACCGCCTGCACCTGCCCACCCGAGCCGCGGCGCAGTTCCACCAGCTCGTGGCGCGCCACCAGGCAGTTGCGATGGATGCGGATGAAACGGCTGGCGAACTCTTCTTCCAGCGACTTCAGCGATTCCTCGATCAGGTCCTCGCCGCGCGCGTGGTGCACTACCACGTACTTCTCTTCGGCCTGCAGGTAGTGGATGTCGTCCAGCGGAATCAGCCGCAGGCTGCCGCGCAGGCGTGCGCACAGCACGCTGCGTGCCTGCTGCCCGCCATGTTCCTGCGGCTGGCCATCGCGGCCGGCCAGGAATGTGCGTGCACGTGCAATCGCCGCTGCCAGTCGTTCGGCGCGCACTGGCTTCATCAGGTAGTCGATCGCTGCGGCCTCGAACGCCGACAGCGCATGCGCATCGTAGGCAGTGCAGAACACCACCGCCGGCCGCGGTTCGAAGCTGGCCAGGTGGCGGGCTGCTTCCAGGCCGTCCAGCCCAGGCATTGCGATGTCCAGCAGGACCAGGTCGGGCTGCAGCTCCGCGCACGCGTGCAGGGCCTGCTCGCCGTTGCCGGCCTCGGCCACCACGTCCACGCCGTCCTGCGCCGCCAACAGGCTGCGCAGGCGCTCGCGCGCCAGTGGTTCGTCATCGGCGATGACTACCCTCACGATCGTTCCCTCACTGGATCGGCACTGTCACCTGGCAGGCATAGTAGCCTTCGCTCCAGCCAGCCGTCATCCGCGCGGCGCTGCCGAAGCGCCAGGCCAGCCGATGGCCGATGCTGTGCTGGGCATGGCCGGCCCCCCGCGCCAAGGCCAGCCCGGGCGCCTGCGGATCAGGCGCGGGATTGCGCACGCGGATCTGCAGCTCGTTGCCCTCGCACAGCAGCTGCAGCTCGATGGTGCCGCCGTCGGGCAGGCGCGAGATGCCGTGCAGCACGGCGTTTTCCACCAGCGGCTGCAGTACCAGCCTCGGCAATGGCAGGTCCCACGGCAGCGGCTCGTCGCGCTGCCAGCGCACCTGCAGGCGTTCGCCCAGGCGCAGCGATTCGATCGACAGGTAGCGCTCGGCCAGTTCGCATTCGTCGCGCAGGGTGGAATCGCCCTCGCCTGCACCGAGCGCAGCACGGAACAGATCGGACAGATCGAGCACCGCACGTTCGGCCACCGCGGGATCGCGATGCAGCAGGCTGGCGATCAGGTTCATGCTGTTGAACAGGAAGTGCGGGCGGATCCGCGCCTGCAGCGCGTCGGCCTGGGCGCGTGCATTGGCCTGCACCTGCGCGGCCCAGCGGTCGCTGACATAGAAGTAGCGCAGCGCCAGCGCGGTGATCAGCGCCGTGGTTGCTGCACTCCCAAGGGTGAAGCGCCAGAAGCTGATGCCGCTGGCGAAGCTGTCACCCAGCACCGCGTACAAGGCGTGCACGATGCCGGCACAGACCACCGCGATCAGGGTCGCCAGTGCGATGGCGGCGACCGCCCCCAGCACCTGCGGCAGCCTGGACAGCGCCTGCCGCAGCAGGCACAGGCAGGCGGTCACCGCCAACGCCAGCCATAGCGCGAATCCACTGGCCGACAGCAGTTCGCCGAAGGTCCAGTGGCGGCTGCCATCCGGGGCCAGGGCCAGCACCACCACCACCAGTTCGGCCAGGCCCAGCATCGCCGCCAGCCGCGGCAGGCGGCACAGTTCCGGCATCCATGGCGGTGTGCTGGCCGGGGACATGGCTCAGCCCGCGCCCAGGCGTTCCTGCAGCCAGTCACCCAGTGCCTGGATCTCTTCGGCACAGACCTGGTGGGCCATCGGGTAGCTGTGCCATTCCACCTCCAGGCCCAGCGCCTGCAGCGCCTGCGCGCTGTGTACGGCCACCGCCTGCGGAATCACCGGGTCGCTGCTGCCATGGGCCATGAACACCGGCACCTGCACGGCACCGTCAACACGCGTGGCGCTTTCAGCTTCGGGCAGGTAGGTGGACAGCGCGATCAGGCCGGCCAGCGGCGCGGTGCGCGACAGCGCAGCGGTCAGGATGATCGCGCCACCCTGCGAGAAGCCGGCCAGGAAGATCTTCTCCGCCGGAATGCCGCGCTCGATCTCACGCGCGATCAGCGCGTCCAGCTGCGCCACCGATTCCTGCACGCCGGCCATGTCGGCGCGCGAACGGAAGTCCATGCCGACGATGTCGTACCAGCCGCGCATCGGCACGCCGTTGTTGATCGTGATCGGCCGCACCGGTGCGTGCGGGAACACGAAGCGCAGCGCCGGCCAATGCGGCCGCACCAGCTCCGGCACGATCGGCGCGAAATCATGGCCATCGGCGCCGAGGCCGTGCAGCCAGATCACCGACCACTGCGGCGAGGCGCCGGTTTCCTGTTCCACCGTTTGCAGCATGATGCGGCTCCTTCAAGTTCGAGCCGCATTATGCCGCTGGCGCGGGGCAATCAGTACAGCGGCGGTTGCGCGGCCGCTTCCCGGCGCAGCTGCGCGGCGCGTACCAGCACCGGCGGCGGGATGTTCTCCTCGGGGATATCGAGCAGGCCAAGACGGTGCAGGAAGGCGCCGGGGCCACGCGAGGACGTCAACGCCACCACCGGGACCGCCAGCACCATGCCGATCACCACCGGCGCCATCCACGCCGCCAGCGATGGCGACACCGCCCAGGCCAGCACGCCCATGAAGGCGCCGAACACACCCAGGCCACCGTAGCCGCGGATCAGTGCCAGCCACGAGATGCCACCGTCGTCACGCTGCTGCGCGTCCCAGCCGGAATCGCGGCCGGACAACACTTCGGCCACGCCCCGCGACTGCACGTACATCACCACCGGCGCCATCAGTGCGGCCAACACGGTTTCCACCAGCATCGACACGAAGGCACGGATCGCACCGCCGCAGCCACGGCGGTCGACCGGGTCCAGCAGCATCGCCAGGTAGCCGAGCACCTTGGGCAGCAGCAGCACCGCCATGGTGGCGGCGAACAGGCGCACCACCTGCTCTTCGTCCTGTGCGCGCCAGTAGACGCTGGGCGACAGGTGCAGCAGGGCGTTGAAATCGATGCCCTCCTGGAACAGCGGGATGGCGATGCCGATCAGCATCAGCATTGCCCACATCGGCGCGGTGAAATAGTGGCCGATGCCGATCAGCATGTGCGTGCGGCTGATCCAGTGCAGGCCGCGGCTGCCGACCACCTTGCCGTGCTGCAGGTTGCCCTGGCACCAGCGACGGTCGCGCACCAGCAGGTCGGTCAGGGTCGGCGGGCCCTCTTCATAGCTGCCACCGAGGTAGGGCACCATGTGCGCGGCCCAGCCGCCACGCCGCATCAACGCCGCTTCGACGAAGTCATGGCTGAGCACGTGGCCGCCGAACGGCTTGCGCCCCGGCAGCGCCGGCAGGCCGGCGTGGTCGGCGAAGGCGCGGGTGCGGATGATGGCGTTGTGGCCCCAGTAGTTGCTCTCGGCGCCATGCCACCAGGCCACGCCGCGGGCGATCACCGGCCCGTACACGCGGCCGCCGAACTGCTGCATGCGCGCGAACAGGGTACGGCCGCCGATCACCGACGGCAGGGTCTGGATCAGGCCGACGTCGGCGTTGTGCTCCATGCCGGCCACCAGGCGCACGATGCTGTCGCCGGTCATCAGGCTGTCGGCGTCGAGGATCAGCATCTGCGGGTAGGCACCGCCGAAGCGGCGGACCCAGTCGGCGATGTTGCCGGCCTTGCGCCCGCTGTTGTCACCACGGCGACGGTAGAACAGGCGGGTCTGCCCGTCCGGCACCCGCTCGCGCAGCTCGGCGAACACCTGCTCCTCGGCAGCGGCGATATCCTCGCGACGGGTATCGCTGAGCACGAAGAAATCGAAGCGGTCGAGCTGGCCGGTGGCCGCCACCGACTCGTAGATCGCCTGCAGGCCCGCCAGCAGGCGGCGCGGATCTTCGTTGTAGGTCGGCATCAGCAGTGCGGTGCGGCTGTGCACGGTCGGCAGCGGCTTGTCCGGGTCGATGCCGAGGCGGTAGCCACGGTCGAACACGGCGGTCAGGAAGCCGGCCAGGGCGCTGGCGAAAGACAGCGCGATCCAGGCAAACAGGCCGACGAACAGTACCAGCAGACAGGCTTCAAGCACGCTGATGCCATTGGCCGACAGCACCCGCCACATCATCCGCGTGGCCACGGCGGTCATGCCGAGCGTGCCACCGAAAATGTACAGCCGGCGCAGGCCGATCAGGCGCGGCGACGTGCGGTGCCGCCGGACCTTCAGCGCGCCTTCGCGCAAGGTCTGTTCGGGCATCTGCAAGGGAGATTCAGCGGGCAGCAGCGCCCAGCCGGCATCGAGCCGGGGCGTTTCTGCTTCCGCATGGATGGTCTGCACCCCCATCGCCGCCTACTCCGCGCCGTCGGCACGGCCGGCCATCCCGGCCGGGCTGCATGCACCATGGTTCCCGGCGCGCTTTCCCGGCGCCCGCACTTGTCCTGGCTGTGTCGGCCTCAGGCCGCACAGTCGATGTCTGTCACTACCGGAACCCACACGATCTCCAACGGGGCGGAATCGAAAATGCGGCCCAGTCTAGGGCGCCGAATGTAAGCCGAGCGCGAAGGTCTACGCCGGGATTTATCCCCATTCAGCAAATAGCAGGCGATCATGCCGGGGATTGGCCAGATGTCATTACATCGCCCCCGGTACTGGATCGTAACAAACGCGAACGGTTATCATTTCATTAACCAGGCAGGTCACCGTCTTCCGCACGGCCGCGACCCACCCAGCTGCGCCGGTCCACACCGCGCGCCCGACGACCCACGGAAGGGGGGGCTGCCTGCTGTCTGCCTGCGCCTGCTGCTTCCACAGGGTCACCCCACCTCCCATGGAAGCCGTCATGTCCCCGTCGTCCCGTTCCCGTTCCGCGCGCCTGCCGCGCACCCGCCTGGCCAGCGCTCTGGCCACCGCCTGCCTGCTCGCCCTGCCCGGCCTGGCCGCTGCAGAGGCCAGCGCCGATGCCTCCACCAAGGACCTGGATACCGTGGTGGTCACCGCCTCGGGCAGCCAGCAATGGATCAAGGATGCCCCGGCCAGCATCAGTGTGATCAGCCGTGAGGACATCGAGCGCCAGCCGGTGCCCGACCTGGCCACCCTGCTCAGCCGCGTGCCGGGCGTGACCGGCGGCCTCAGCGCCGTCGGCGAACAGTCCAAGATCAAGCTGCGTGGCATGCCGTCCAACTACACGCTGGTGCTGGTGGACGGCAAGCGCATGGGCAGCTCGGCCGCGACCAACTATCGCCCCGACCTCGGCCGCCAGGACCTGAACTGGATCTCGCCCGACCAGATCGAACGCATCGAAGTGGTGCGCGGCCCGATGTCGTCGCTGTACGGCTCTGACGCGATGGGCGGCGTGATCAACATCATTACCCGGCGCATCGGCGACGAATGGAATGGCAGCGCCACCCACAGCTATACCCGTCCCGGTGATGGCAAGCGCGGCGATACCCAGCAGATCGGCGCCACCTTCTCCGGCCCGCTGGGCGAACGCTTCGGCCTGCGCATCGGTGCCAACAGCATGCGCCGTGATTCGGACCAGTCCAACAACGGTGTCTACGGCAATGCCTACGCCGGCGAGAAGGACCGCAATGTCGATGCGCTGCTGCAGTGGAAGCTGAGCGATGCACAGGAACTGTCGCTGGAAGCCGGCCATGGCGTGCAGCAGGCCTTCATCGATGCGTCGCTGGAAAAGCAGGACGAAGGCGCCTGGGGTGCCAGTGAGCTCAAGCGCAGTTCGCTGGCGCTCAACCATGATGGCACGTGGAGCTTCGGCACCTCCAAGCTCAGCGCGTACTGGACCGAATACAAGAACGACATCGGCGCCACCGGACGTTCCGAGGCCACCGACACGATCATCGAAGGCAGCCTGACCACGCCGTTCACGCTGGGCGTTGAACACCAGTTCGCCGTGGGTGGGCAATGGAAGCGCCAGGAGCTGACCAACACCGACACCATCGGCCGCGCGCCGATCGACTACGCCGGCAATGCCGTCAGCGGCTCCAACCTGGAAGTGGATACGTGGGCGCTGTTCGTCGAAGACGAACTGAAGCTGCACCGCACCCTGGCCCTGACCGTGGGCGCGCGCCTGGACCACCATGAGAAGTTCGGCGGCCACGTCAGCCCGCGTGCGTACCTGGTCTGGCATCCGGCCGAACAGTGGACGATCCGCGGTGGCGTCTCCAAGGGCTTCCGGGCGCCCAGCCTGACCGAGAATTCGGCCACCGCGGCCACCCAGTCCGGCGGCCGCGGCTGCACCTCGCTGATCCCGCTGGGCTATACCCGCGGCGGCTGCTACATGGCCGGCAACCCGGACCTGGATCCGGAAACCAGCACCAACCGCGAGATCGGCATCAGCTTCGACAATGACCTGATCGATGTCGGCGTGACCTACTTCCATACCGACTTCCGGAACAAGATCGAGTACGCGCCGCTGGGCCGTTTCAACGGCATCTGGTGGACGCGCATGAGCAACGTGCAGCGCGCGCGCACCAGCGGCATGGAAGGCAACTTCAATGTCCGCTTCGGCGAGCAGTGGCGCTGGCGCACCTCGGCCACGTGGATGAAGGAAGCCAAGAACCTGACCACCGGCCGCAACCTGATCGATACGCCGGAATTCTCAGGCTATTCGTCGCTGGACTGGACGCCGAACACGGTGTTCTCCAGCAGCCTGTCGGCGCAGTACACCGGCAAGCAGACCGGCACCGCCACGACCTTCCTCAAGGCCTACACGCTGTATGACCTGACCGCTGCATGGAACGTCAACGAGGTACTGACCCTGCGCGGTGGCGTCAGCAACCTGGCGGACAAGAAGCTGTATGCCGAAGGCTCCACCGACTACTTCGTGGCCGGGCGCAGCTACTTCCTGAGCATGACCGCACGGTTCTGACCGGCGGCGCGCGCCGTGATCGCGCTGGCGACATGCCAGCGCGATCGACGGTGTTGCGGGTTACTCGCTTTCCAGCGCGGCCGGTGCCGCATCCCGCGTGGCGGCCGTGCGTGCACGGTCCATCGCCACCGCCAGTTGCTGGCGTGCGAGCAGTTGTTGTGCCTGCACCACTTCAGGTGTCGGCAGGAGCACCGGTCCCGGTGCGTTTTCCGGTGTAGCAGGTGTGGTCATGCAACCTCCATGGACATCCCGCCGCCGCACGGGTCCAGCCGGGGCGGCAGCGGAACTGCGCACCCTATCCTAAAAACAAGGCGGGTGGGTGACGGTGCGGCGCCCTGCCGCAGCCCCACACCGGCCCACCCGTCACATTTTTGACGCCCGAGGCTGGTTTCCTGAACCGATCGCCCCGTATCATGTAACCGTTTTCCTACAAGGACGTATTCGTCAATGAACGCAGTCGACCTCTCCCGCTTCAGCCCGAAGTGGCAGTTCCGCTTCAACTTCTTCCAGCAGCACGGCGCTCCCAAGGAGCCGGGTTTCAAGCAGGCCTGGAAGGCGCTGTCCTTCGGCGACCGCCTGAAGGTCAACATCAACTTCTTCGCCTTCTTCTTCGGCGCCATCTACCTGTTCATCCTGGGCATGTGGCGCAAGGCGCTGGTGGTGATCGGCATCAACATCGTGCTGGTCATCGTCACTCTGTTCCTGCCGGAAATCGTTGCCCGCGCACTGTTCATCGCCATGAACTTCCTGGTCGCCTCCAGCACCAACTACAGCTACTACCTGGAACAGGTGAAGGGCAAGGCCAGCTGGAACCCGTTCGAAGGCATGTTCTAAGCCACCGCAGTCACCGGACGCGGTCCGGTGCACCAGCGAGAGCAACGATGACGCCCGGCCTTGGCCGGGCGTCATCGTTCATGCAGTGCCTCAGGCTGCGCGGCGTGACGGCACCTGCGGCTCGGCCTGCAGGCGGAAGCGCGATACCGCCACCGCCAGCTGCTCGGCCTGCTCTTCCATCGCCCGCGCGGCGGCGCTGGCTTCCTCCACCAGCGCGGCGTTCTGCTGGGTGGTTTCGTCCATCTGCACCACGGTCTGGTTGACCTGCTCGATGCCGGCCGACTGCTCGCGCGAGGCCGCCGAGATCTCGGCCATGATCTCGTTGACCCGGCCGACCTGGCCGACGATTTCCTGCATGGTGCGGCCCGCGCCGTGCACCAGCTGCGCACCGGCACCCACCTGCGCCACCGAGGCGTCGATCAGCTCCTTGATCTCCTTGGCCGCACCGGCCGAGCGCTGCGCCAGTGCGCGCACTTCGCTGGCGACCACGGCGAAGCCGCGGCCCTGCTCACCGGCGCGCGCCGCTTCCACTGCCGCGTTCAGCGCAAGGATATTGGTCTGGAAGGCGATGCCATCGATCACCGAGATGATCTCGGCGATGCGCTGCGACGACGCTTCGATCTGCTCCATGGTGTGCACCACCTGGCTGACCACCTGGCCACCTTCGCTGGCCACGCCCGCCGCGGAACCGGCCAGCGTGTTGGCCTGCAGCGCGTGATCGGCATTCTGGCGCACGGTGGACGTCAGCTCTTCCATCGACGCGGCCGTTTCTTCCAGGTTGGCGGCCTGCTGTTCGGTGCGCCGCGACAGATCGCTGTTGCCGGCGGCGATCTCGCCGGCGGCCAGGCGGATGCTGGCCGCCGACTGCTGGATCTGGCCGACGATCTGGGTCAGCTGCTGCACGGTGCTGTTGGCATCGTCGCGCATCACTGCGAACACCCCGTGGAAGTCGCCCTGCATGCGGGCGCTGAGGTCACCGGCGGCGATCGCGCGCAGCAGCGTCGACAGCGCCGCCAGGTTGTGGTCGCTGACCTGCATCATCGTGTTCAGGGTCTCCACCATGCGGCGGAAATCGTGGTCGAAGCGCAGTGCATCACCGCGCACGGCGAAATCACCGGCGGCGGCAGCGGCGGCCAGCTGCTGGATCTGCTCGTTGATCGCGGCCAGGTTGCTCTTGGTGGTCGCCATCGCGGCGGTGAACACCGCCTTCTCGCCCGGCAGCGCTTCCATGTCCACGCTGAGGTCGCCCACGGCATAACGCTGCATCACTTCAACCAGGCGCTGGGTGACCGCATTGCTGGACGCCACCAGCTGGTTGCTGTCGGCCACCATGCGGCCGTACTCGCCCGGGAACGCCGCGGCATCCATGCGGTAGCTGAGTTCACCGGCATCGTGGCGGCGCGCCATTTCGGCCTGCGCGGCCATCACCGCTTGCAGCTGGCCGCGCATGCCCTGCATCGCGTCCAGCAGGCGCCCCACTTCGTCATTGCTGCGCGCCGGCAACGTGCTGTCCAGCTTGCCGGCGGCGACGTCGCCGGCCACGCGCACCGCTTCGGCCAGCGGGCGGATCGCCAGGCGGCGCAGCAGTACATAGACACCGGCGCTGAGGGTCAGCGCGGCGATCACGCCGACCAGCAGGGTCAGCCACAGCAGCTGGCGCGCTTCGGCCACGATCACCGCATGCGGCATCACCACGCCCAGCGCGAAGCGCTGCGGGGCATCGCCCACGCGCAGCGGCACATACACGCGCACGTTGCCGGCCGCATCGGGGCTGAAGGCCTCGAACGGGCGGTCGGCGGCGATCTCGGTCAGCATGCTGCGGGTCAGTGCATCGTTACGCGGCTTGCCGATTTCGGCGGCGTTGGCCGAGGCCAGCACCACGCCCTTCGGCGACAGCAGTTCGATCCGGCCGGCCCCCATCGGCTTCAGCGTGGCCAGGTGCCTCTGCAGTGCCGCCAGCGAGAAGTCGACGGTGAATACACCGAGGAACTTGTCGTTCTCGATGATCGGCGTGCTCAGCGTACTCATCAGCACCTGCTGCCCGGCGATGTCATAGGCATAGGGCTCGCTGACCTTGGGAAGCTTGTCGCGGCTGGGCACGATGTACCAGTCACCGGAACCACTGGCAGTCTCGGTGTAGTCGGTCATCTGCGACTGCTGCGGCTTGCCGTCATGCCAGGCCCAGTAGCTCATGTAGCGGCCGGTGGCGTCGTGCGCTTCGGTGTTGACGAACGCGGCATCCTTGCCGTCGAAGGCGTCGGCCTCCCACATGGTGCTCTTGCCCAGCCATTCCGGATGGGTGCGCAGCTGCTCACCCAGCACGGCGGCCAGGCTGGCGCGATCGGGCACATCGCCACGGGCGCGCTGGGCCAGCACGGTCTCGACCATGGCGTCATTGCTGGCGAAGGCGGTGCCCAGATCGGCCGAGACCTGGCGCGCTTCGGCGGTGGCCTCGCTGGTCATGGTCTGGCGCGAAGCGCTGATCAGGCTGGCGCTGGCCTGTCGGTAGATCAGGAACGCGGTCAGGCCGAAGCACAGCAGCGCGATCGCGGCGGTGCCCAGCATCAGCTTGTGGGCGATGCTACCCGGGCGGCGGGCAGCGGCGGAGCGGGAAGAAGACATGGGAGGGTCCGCAAGGCAGTTCAGGACGACCGGCACCACGAAGGCACCGCGCAGGCGCGCGATCCGTCGCGCAGGCCACCGGCCGCCGGGGTGGTCCCGGCGCTGGAAGCGCACCGGGTTAGCGGCCGCCCGCCAACGAGGTTGAGGCGACCGGCCTGCACATTCCTGAATCTGCTCAGGGTCGGGTCAGCTACCCGCCCGTCGCGATGACCTCACTCGGCCACGCGGTCCTTGATCCACTGCGCGCGCGGCAGTACCTCGATGCTGCCGACGGCGTACTGCTGCAGCACGTCGTCCGGCCCGAAGCACGGTTGCCAGCCCAGCTCGCTGCGCAGGCGGGCACTGTCGTAGACACGGTCGATGCTCAATGGCAGCGGCCAGCCACGGCGTTCGAACTCGGCCAGCAGCTGCGGCGCGCGGCGGGCCAGCACGCTGCGCGGGTGGGTGGCCAGTTCCAGGCAGTCCTCGCGCCGGAACGGCGTCGGCGCGCAGGCGAGGTAGCGGGCGAAACGGGCGCCTTCGTCGAGCAGCAGTGCAGCATGTGCGCTGGCCACATCGCGGGCGTCGATGCCGCGATGCAGGCGGAACATCGCCATCCGTTCGGGCGGTTCCGGGAAGCACCGGCCCATGCGCAGCACGCGAACGCTGAAGCCCGGCGTGGCGGCAGCTTCAGCCAGGGTCTCGGCCTGCAGCTTGGTGCGGTGGTAGATCGTGCGCGGCAGCGGCTCGGTGTCTTCGTCGATCCAGCGGCAGCCACCGGCTACCACGGCATGGCCGTACAGCGCCGTGGTGCTGGTCAGCACGAAACGCCGTGCGCCGGCTTCGCGTGCGGCCTGCAGCAGGTGCGCGGTTGCCTCCACGTTGATCTGCTGGAACACCGCGTCCGGCACCAGGCCAACATGCGGGGCATGCAGGGCCGCGGTATGGATGACCGCGTCCACGCCCTTTACCGCGCGTGCGACGGCCTGGCGGTCGGTGACATCGGCAATGATGCGCGTGGTGGCGAACGGGCTGCGGTCCAGCCCCACCACTTCGTGGGCGGCCGCCAATGCACCGAAGATCGCGCGCCCGATGCGCCCGGAACTGCCGGTCAACAGAATCTTCATTGAGTCCATTCACTCGAAGCGCCCGGGAACTACCGGGATGCCTCGATTCTAGGCATGCATTCGCGCATCTGCGATAGGACAGCCATGCAATCGTGCGTTCATCTTGACGACTTCGCAGGCGCCAGCAGTTGCCGCGCGATGAACAGCGGATCGTCGCCGCCGGCCACATCAGGCCTCACGCCGGTGCCTTCCCAGTTGCCACCGGTGCGCAGATTGATGGGTTGCCGGTCGGGAATGCTGATCTGATAGCCATCGGGCAGCAGCACAGGATCACTAAACATATGCGCTGCGCCGCCACTGCGCGTGCCGACAATCCGCGCGCGACCCAAGGCCTGCAGCGAGTAGGCGACGAACTCGGCGGCCGAACCGGTGCGGCGGTCGATCAGCACCACCAGCGGTTTCAGGTAGGCGGGCAGGCTCGCCGGCGGCAGCGGTACCGGCGTGCGCCGGCCGCGCTGGTCCAGCTGCTGCACCGTGCCGATCTTCGCGTCCAGCAGCGTCCGTACCAGCAGATCGGCACTTGCATCGTCGCCGCCGCCGTTCTGGCGCAGGTCCAGCACCAGGCCATCGGTGTCGGCCAGCAGCATGAAGGCCGCAGCAAGCTTCGGCCGCGCCAGATCCAGCGGATAGAAGGTACTCAACCGCAGGTAGCCAACGTTGCCCTCCAGCACCCGCACCTCGCGCACGCCGGCGCCGTTGCTGCGGGCATCGGCGCGCCAGGCCATCAACCAGTCGTCCTGGCCGGCCGCCGCGTCCACGCGTTCAACGTGGAAGTGGCCATCGAACATGTCCAGGTCCTGGTTCAGGCGTGCGCTGAACGCAGCAGGATCCGAGCAGCTGTCCGCATAGCGCTGCTGCGTCGACCAGCTGCGCAGGGCGTCGGCGATGCGGGCGCCCTGCGCCTCGTCCAGGTACTGCGCCTGCACGGCGCTGGCGGCCGCCTGCAGGACCCCGTCCTGCGCGGGGCAGGCCGCCGCCAGCAACGCGCCGAGCATCCAGGAGAGCGCCATCATCCACCCCGCATTGAAGATATATAAGTGCTTATATATCATCCCGGTCATGGATCTCCAACACGCCACGCTGGGTACCCTGCTGCGCGCCCTGCTCGACCAGCTGGACCCGGCCGTCGAGCAGGCCTACCAGGACCTGCGCCTGGACTACCGGCCGCGCTACACGCCGGTGCTGCGCACGCTGATGGCGCAGGGCCCCTGCCGGATCAAGGACCTCGCGCTGGCCTGCGGGCTCAGCCATTCGGCGCTCAGCCAGACCGTGGCGGCGATGGTGCGCGATGGTTGGCTGCACACTGCCAACGGTGACGACGGGCGCGAACGCATCCTGCAGTTGAGCCCACGCGCGCAGCGCGCGATGCCTGTGCTGCAGGCGCAATGGCAGGCCACCGCAGTGGCGGCACGCAGCCTCGATGCCGATCTGGGCCAGTCGCTGGAGCAGGTGCTGCGCGAAGCACTGGTGGCGCTCGAACAACGGCCCTTCGCACAGCGCCTGCAGGACGCCCGCCGGCGCTGAAGCGCTACTGCTCTGCGGCCATCTCGATCTCGCTGAGGAAGGTCCAGCTGCCGTTGGCCACGCGCAGCTCCAGCGTGCGGCATTGCGCAGCCAGGGGGGCTGCATTGCCGAGCACGTACTCCTCTTCGGTCGAGCCCATCACGCCGGACTGGGTGAAGGGTGCCGACAGCGTGCCGATCGGGACGGCGGCAGTTCCCGGCTCGGCGCACATCACCTGCACCGACGTCGGCGTGACGATGCCCCAGGCCGGGCGGGTCATCGTGTGCAGGCCGATCCAGTCGACCCGTCGGCGCTGGCCGAGGTCGATGGTGATGCTGACGTTGCCGTGCACGCCTACCCAGCCCGCGTCCATCGGATTGCGCGGGTCGCCTACACGGCGGTCGAACAACTCATGGCCGCTGCTGTCGGGATAGCTGGCTGCCGGCGCCACGCTGTAGCGATAGGTGGTCTGCACCGGATCGACGAGGTACGAGGCACCCAACCCGTACAACCCGCGATAGGTGTTCATCATCCGCGGCGCCTCGCCGTAGCCCTGGCCGGGGCCGACCACTTCGGACATGTGGTACTGGTTGAGCCAGGCAACGCGCTTGCCAGCCGAACGCGCACTCCACAACTGCTGGTTGATGCGCTGCACCGACGCCGACCGGTATGCACCGGACAGGCCGTTGCCGGTGTCCAGGAACAGCGGGCTGCCATGGTTGAACAGCTCGATGTCGGCCCACACGGCGCTGGCGCCCAGCTGCGCCGACAACGCCTGGTAGTACTGCTCGGTGGAGTAGCCCGGTCGATCCCACTGGAACAGTTTCGCGTGCGACGCCGCGCCGATGCCGTCCTGCCAGATCTGCACGTCGACCCCCGTGGCGGTGCGGAACCGCGCTGCAGCGCTGGCCACACTGGCCGGGTCGACGCTGGACGACGCCAGATAGGGCGCCACCATCACCGGCCTGGACGGCGTCGCCGCTTTCAGTGTTGAGACGATCGCGCGGTAGAAGGACACACGATCGGCCGGCACCTGCGCGGGCTCATCGGTGATGTACCAGCCGCCGAATGCCGGATGCGCTGCGTAGTGCTGGGCCAGCAGCGCCATTGACTGTGCTGCATCCTGCGCCACCGCTGCGGCGTTCGCCCCCTGCCAGAACGTCGCGCACTGGCCCGAACTGTAGGTGGTGCCGACCACGACCTTCATCCCGCGCGCCGCGGCGGCGTCCAGTACCGTTCCCAGCTTGGCCGGGAAGCCGGCGATCCATTCGAAATCCTGCGCGCTGCTGGCGCAGCCCGCGCCGGCACGCGTGGCGCGGGTCTGGCCGATGATGAGCGTGTCGTTGCCCAGGTCCTGCAGTTCATCGAGGAACATCGGCAACTGTGCCGCCGGCAACTGCTCATCGGTGGACGAGTAACCGAAGTGGACGAAACTACCGCTCAGCAATACGTTGTCCGCATGGGCCGGCGCAGCGCAGGCCAGCAGTGCGAGCCATCCGAATCTGTTCATGGTGTCCTTTCCTGTCTGGGTTGCCATCCGGCATGCCGGCCCATCCTAGCCAAGCCGCGCCCGCCTCGCAGCAGCGTAGCTGCGCCGTGAAAGGCAGTGCGGTGTGGCGTGAAGCCCGCGCCGCCGGCGCGGACACTCCCTTAGCCGGGCACGCGCAAGGATGAGCTTCCCTTCCATGCACCGGGAGCCTTCACATGGCTGACCAGCATCACGGCACCTCCCATCGCGGCTTCGCTTCGATGGACCAGGACAAGCAGCGCGCGATCGCCGCAAAGGGTGGACGCGCCGCGCATGCGTCCGGCAATGCACATGAGTTCAGCCCGGCCGAGGCACGCGTGGCAGGCCGCAAGGGCGGCGAGGCGATCAGCCGCAATCGCCAGCACATGGCAGCGATCGGCCGCGAAGGCGGGCACGCGCGCCACGCCAATGCACGGCAGCAGCAACAGCAGCACGTGGCCGAACCTTCGCCAACCACGGAGGAGGGGGCGCAACGCCAGCAGGGCTGACTGCGGCGGGCTCAAGCGCGCTGGCGCTGGCGGTACAGACCCAGCGCCGCCAGCAGGGCCAGCACGCCGGCGACGGCCATCGCCCAGCCGAAACCGCTGGCCATGGCGCCGCGGTACCAGGCCAGCGTCTGCGCCCCTGGCAGCAATGACGACGGCTGCAGGATCAGCGCGCGCGCCTGTGCGGCCACTGCGGGTTGCCCTGCCGCCTGCGCGGCCGCAGCGAACTGTCGCACCGCGCGCAGGCCCATCAGGCTGCCCAGCAGTGCAATGCCCAGGCTCATGCCCGCCTGGCGCAGCGCGTTCATCGTGGCCGACGCAATGCCAGCCCGCTCCACGGGGACACAGGCCATCACCGCCATACCGGTCGCCGGCACCGCCAGGCCCATGCCAACGCCGAGCAGCATCAGCAGGGCGCTGGCGTGGCCACGTCCCGTGCCCGGCGCAAACGTGGCGATCGCACACAGGGCCACGCCGGTCAGTACATACCCCGACACCAGCGCGGTATGCAGCCCGATGCGTGCCACCAGACGGCCGAACAACAATGACACCACGCCCATCAGCAGGAACTGCGGTACCAGCTGCGAGCCCGCCTGCGCCGCATCGTGGCCCTGCGCCTGCTGGAAGAACAGCGACAGGAAGAACAGGCTGGCATAGGCGGTGAATCCAAGGACGAACGAGGCCAGGTTGAGCATGCCAAAGCCAGGCATCGCCAACAGGTCCAGCGGCAGCAGCGGCCGCATCACGCGACGCTCGACCGACGCAAACAGCGCCAGGCCCAATACCGCGATGCCGAGTGCCAGCAGCGTCGCAAGCGCCAGCGGCCCGTGCTCGCCGATCGCGATCAGGCCATAGCTGAGCGCACCCAGCGCGACAATGCTGAGCAGCTGCCCGACCGGGTCCAGCGCGGCGTGCTGCGGATGCCGCCGCTCCGGAATGCCCCAGGCCCCCAACGCCAATGCAAGCAGGCCCAGCGGCAGGTTGATCAGGAAGATGCTGGGCCAACCGGCGCGCTGCACCAGTTCACCGCCCAGCAGCGGCCCCAGCACCAGCGCCAGCGCGCTGAACGCCGACCAGCCACCGATCGCGCGTGCACGCGGGCGTGCTTCGGGAAATGCATGGCTGAGGATCGGCATCGCACTGGGAATCAGCAGGGCACCGGCCACACCCTGCACCGCCCGCCCCGCCACCAGTGCCGGCAGGCTGCCAGCGCAGGCACACAGCAGCGAGCCTGCGATGAAGGTCGCCACGCTGAGCAACCACATGCGGCGGTGGCCGTAGCGGTCACCCAGTGGTCCCGCCGACAGCATCACCGCCGACAGGGCGATGGCATACGCATTGATCACCCACTGCAGCCCCGCCATGTCGGTGTGCAGTGCCTGCTGCAGTGTCGGCAGCGCGACGTTGACGATGCTGATGTCCAGCGAAGCAAGGAAGGTGCCCAGATAGGCCGCCAGCACCAAAGCCGGCCGTCGGAAGCGTTGCATGTACAGATCCCGGGGGAGGATGTGGGCGCATCGTAGTTGACTGACTGACCGTCGGTCAATGACTGGCGGTCAGTCAATGCGGGAGGACGGCTAGAATGAGCACCGTCGCACCCGGACCCCGCCCCATGCAGATCCCCGCTGCCGCCAGGCCCCGTACCAAACCCGCTGAAACCCGCCAGGAAGAGCTGATGGACGCCGCGCAGGCGCTGTTCCTGTCACAGGGCGTGGAAGCGACCACCATCAGCGACATCGTGGCCGCCGCCGACGTGGCCAAGGGCACGTTCTATACCTACTTCGCCTCGCGCACCGAGATCCTGCAGGCGCTGGCACTGCGCTACACGCAGCAGTTCATGGCCGAGGTCGACCACGCCGTGCAGCAGCAGCCTGCCCACGATGGCGTGGCGCGCCTGCGCGCCTGGATCCGCGCCAACATCGTGACCTACGTCCGCACGCACGCGCTGCACGACGTCGTGTATGCCAACCATCACCACCACCAGCGCGGCAATGCCGAGCGCAACGCGATCCAGCAGCAGTTGCTCGGCATCCTCGAAGCAGGTGTCAACGCGGGCCTTTGGCAGCTGCCGGCACCGCAGGTCACAGCCTCGCTGATCTATGCCGGCGTGCACGGCGCCACCGACGATCTGATCGCTGCACCAGCACAGGACGCCGACACCTTCATTGCGGCGGTGGTGGCCGATTGCCTGCGCATGGTCGGCGTGTCGCCGGCCCCGAAGCGTGGCGGCACGCGGCGCTGAAGCGCTGGCCGTCGCTCAGGCGTGGGCGAGGATGTTCAACAACCGACCAAACGGGTCGCGGACGAAGAAGCGCCGCACGCCCCAAGGCTCGTCGGCCGGGCCATATTCCAGCCCGATGCCGGCCGCGCGCATGCGCTCCAGCACCTCCTGCAGGTTGTCCACTTCGATCGACAGGTCCGGCACCGGTGTGCCGGAACCCCCTTCGCTGGCGAAGCTGACCTGCGCCAGCGCACTGCCCTGCCCGCCATGGGTGACGATCCAGCCATGGTCCATCACCACCGGCATGCCAAGCAGTTCGCCGTAGAACGCAGCGGCACGCACGGGGTCGGGGGTGGCGATGTTGGCGACGACGCGCTTGACGGCCATGTTCCATTCCACCATGAAGAATGCGTCGAGAGTGCCCGACCCTGCGCGCAAACAGAAGAGCCCCGTCACCGACGGGGCCCGTCATCAGCCGATCATGGCTGGGCTTACACCGCGCCGCAGCGCTCCATGACACATCGATCGTATTCGTACTGGCATTCCATGGCATCACCACCGCCGGATACACACGCCTGATAGGCCTTCCAGCAGGGCAGATCGCAGGGCGGAATCGGTCCGGCCACGGCCACCGAGCCGCTGCAGGCCAACGCGAACACGGCACCGGCGATCACTTTCCTGAAAGTACGCATCGACATCGCTCCTTGATAAGCCTGGTGAGCCCAAGCCCGGCCACCTTAGCGCTGCACACGGGGCGTTGGGTGAAGGCAGATGCGGCTCGACTCAGCGTTGCAGCAACCCCAGGACACGCAGTTGCTCGGCCAGCTCATCAATGTTGCGCCACGGCAGGATCGGCGAATTGCCACGCTCGTCCGGTGGGTTGTCCGGCAGCGCGTCGGACCAGCCACCCGTCCCCACAAGCGGCAGCAGCGGCCGCTTGTGCAGCCAGGCCAGGCAAACCTCCGAGATCGTGCCGGCACGCCCGCCGATCACGATGCAGGCATCACCGGCCAGGGCCATGATGAGGTTGCGCGCATCCCCCATGCCACAGGGCACCACCACCGTGGCCGGCCAATCGGCCGGCGGCATGCTGCTTTCCGGAATGACGCTGAGCACCTGGCCACCGGCGGCGATCGCCTGCTCGGCAGCCACGCGCGTAGCGGCGCTGCCACAGCCACTGACGACCGTGATGCCCTGGATGGCCAGGAAACGCCCTGCTTCAGCTGCCCGTTGGAACGCGTCGCTGCCAGGATCGGCACTACCCAATATCGCCAACTGTGGTTTACGGAATTCAGTACGCATGGACGGTTCCAGGGCCTCGGAAGGAAAGATCACGGTGCTCTGTATGGCGGAGCCACGCCACGCACCAATCACAAAACATTAACACGTTCATAAAAATCCCTTCACATTACTGGGGGATCTCGCCATGCCTTGGCGTTAACGGCCTTGTTGTCCGTCAACCAAGGAAGTTGTCCGATGAATCACCCGCTGTACGGCCGTTCGTCCCGCTCCCTGTCGCACCGCCCACTGGCGCTTGCCGTCGCCAGTTCGCTGCTGCTGGCCGCCGCATTGCCGGCCATGGCCAGCGAATCACTTGATGCCTGGCAGCAGCAACGCCAGCTGCAGGCTGCGTGGGCGCAGCCCGCTGCAAGCACCGCACCTGCAGCCACAGCCACTGCACCTGCCGCCAGCAGCACCGCCGTTCTCGGCAACCCGGGCGATCCGGCCAGCTGGCGCAGCGATGAATTCAACGCCGATTGGGGCCTGGGTGCGATGGGCGCCGACTACGCCTATGCACGCGGCCTTACCGGCAAGGGCGTGCGCCTGGCGCTGTTCGACTCGGGCTCCGCACTTGCGCATCCAGAGTTTGCAGGACGCAATACCTCCAGCATCACCATCGGTGCCGACTGCGCGACGCCAGGTGTCGTCGCAGGTACCGGTGCCTGCGGGCAGACCCGCGGCGAACAGCCCGGCTACAACTACTACGGACTCGGCGCCGGCGTTCCGGCCGCACTCGCGGCACGCCTGATCGCCGCCGGCCAGCCCTATGGCTTCAGCTACGCCGACCATGGAACGCATGTGCTTGGCACCATCGGCGCCAACCGCAATGGCACCGGCATGCATGGCGTGGCCTTTGGTGCAGATCTCACCACCGCCCGCGTGTTCGGTGACACCTACTACGAGTGGCGCCTGGACCCCGACAATTTCTATCGCCCGCGCGCGGTGTACCGCACCGATCCGGATGACGCCGCTACGCTGGACATGTACGCGCAGATCCAGGCGCAGGGTGTACGCGCCATCAACCACAGCTGGGGCATTTCCACGCGCAACATGACCGCCGCCGCGCTGGACCAGCAGTACGCCAGCATCGGTGCCGACTACGGCGTGTACGGCAGCATCTACACCAGCAACGGCGATACCCCGGCTTCCACCCTCATCCAGGTGTGGTCGGCCGGCAACGGCAGCGGTGCGGTTGCCGGCATCACCGCCTCGATGCCGCGCTGGAAGCCCGAACTGGAACCGTACTGGCTGGCGGTCGCCAACGTCCGCAGGCCCAATGCCGCCGCAGGTGAAACCGACTACGTGATCGATGGCAGTTCCAGCATCTGCGGCGTTGCCGCCAACTGGTGCATCTCGGCCCCCGGCACCGACATCGTCAGCACTATCGTCTCCGGTGATATCCAGGGCCGCATCGAGAACACCTCCGCCTACGTGCGGCTGATCATCGACAGCGAGAACACCAACTACGTCTACGGCACCAAGACCGGCACGTCGATGGCCGCGCCGCACATCACCGGCGCTCTTGGTCTGTTGATGGAGCGCTTCCCGTACCTGGACAACGCCCAGGTCCGCGACGTGCTGCTGACCACCGCACGCGATCTCGGCGCGCCGGGTATCGACGCAATCTACGGCTGGGGCATGGTCGACCTGCGCAAGGCCATCGAGGGCTATGGCTCGCTGCGCGTGGACACCACTGTGGTGATGAACCAGAAGGCCGGCGGCCTGAAGGTCTGGGAAGGTGATGCCTGGGACAACTGGGCCAACGACATCGGCGGCCCCGGCAAGCTGACCAAATCCGGCATCGGCTGGCTGCGTCTGAGCGGCAACAACAGCTTCAACGGCGCCGTGGTGCAGGACGGTACGCTGGAGTTGAACGGCGCCAACACGCTCACGTCGGCGGTCGAGGTCCAGGGTGGCCGGTTCCTGCTCAACGGCAGCCTGGTCTCCACCGCCCTGACCAGCACCGGTGGCGTCAGCACGGTCAGCGCCAGCGGCGTACTGAACAACAGCAACCTGGTGGTCAACGGCGGCGTGGTGTCCTTCAACGGCACCCAGACCGGTGGCACCACCACGGTCGGCGCCAATGGCCTGTTGAAGGGCGTCGGCACGCTCGGCAACACCCGCGTGGACGGCATCATCGCGCCGGGCAACTCGATCGGCACGCTGACCATCAACGGCAACTACGTGCAGGGCGCCACCGGCGTCTATGCAGCGGAGCTGGCACCGGGTGGCCGCAGTGACCAGCTGCATGTGACCGGCACCGCCACTCTCGGCGGCACCCTGGTCGCGCTGCCGGAACCGGGCGTGTACTACCTCGGCGAACAGTTCAACTTCCTGCGTGCCGACGGCGGCATCAGCGGCCAGTTCGCCAAGACCGACTTCAGCGCGTTCTCGCCCTTCCTGCAGTTCAGCCTGGCCTACGGGGCCAATGGCACGCGTATCGATGTCGCCCGTGGCGCCTCGCTGACCACGGCTGCCAATACGCCCAACCAGCGTGCAGTGGCGGCGGCGGCTGACCTGCTGCCGATCGCCCAGGGCCTGCCCAAGCCGCTGACCCAGCTGTTCCCGCAGCAGGTGGGTGGCGTGCTCGACGGTCTCAGCGGCGAGCTGCATCCGGCCACGGCCATCGCCCTGGTCGAGGGCAGCCGCTACGTGCGCGATGCCGCGTTGTCACGCCGTGCCGGCGCTGCGGCCCCCGGCACCGACGCGGGTGATGCGACGGGTGCATGGGTGCAGGCCATCGGTGGCAACAGCAAGCTGGACGGTGACTTCAATACCGCCCGCACCGAAGCCAACAGCAACGGCCTGCTGGTCGGCATCGACCGCGAGTTCTCCGGCTGGCAGGTTGGCGTTCTGGCCGGCACCGGCCGTACCGACGTGAAGCAGCAGGACCGCCGCGCCAAGTCCAAGATCGACAACACGCACTTCGGTGCCTATGCCAGCCACAACTGGGGCGGCTTCGGCTTGCGCGGTGGTGTGGCGTGGAGCAAGCACGAGGTGAAGAGTACGCGTGATGTCGCCTTCGCAGGTTTCAGTGACAGCCTGAGCGCGCGCTACGACGCCCGTACCCGCCAGGCCTTCATCGAAGCCGGTTACCGCTTCGGTGGCCCGGAAGCGGGGCTGGAACCGTACCTGCAGGTGGCGCGCGTGGAAGTGGACCTCAAGCGCATCAACGAACGCGGCGGAGCGGCGGCGCTGCAGGGCAAGGTGGACGACACCGGAACCACGATCGCCACCGCCGGCGTGCGCTTCGACAAGGGGCTGAAGGCTTCGTTCCAGCAGGATAGCTGGCTGCACCTGCGCGGTGGCGTCGGCTATCGCCGTGCCTCGGGGGATCGCAGCCAGGTTGCCAACCTTGCCTTCGCCAACGGCGGCACCACCTTCGCCGTCAGCGGCGCAGCGATCGCCGACAACGCGGTGGTGGCAGAGCTCGGCCTGTCAGCCTGGCTGACACCGCGACAGCAGCTGGAGCTGGGCTACAGCGGCCAGTTCGGCAGCGAAAGCCGCGACCACGGTGCAAACGCACGCTGGTCCGTGCGCTTCTGATTCCGAAGCAGTGTGCGCTTGAAGCGTTGGGGCGGCCTCACGGCCGCCCCTTTTTTATGCCACACCGGGAAAGGTGGCCGGGGCAGCGTACTGCCCCGGCCGCGGCGGCCCCGGGGAGAAGGCCGCCTTCAACCGTCAGGCAGCCTTCATCGCATGCTTCCGCGCACGCATGACGTTGTGGCACTCCTGCACTTCGGGCAGCAACTGGGTCACTTCCTGGCGTACCGCCGGCGGAAGCTCGTTGTCCTTCAACACGTCCTTGAACGCGCCCAGCAGGCGGTCCTCCGATTCTTCCAGCTCGGCCACGTAGCCATAGTTGGTGTCACCGAAGGCAGCACGCACCTTGCCATAGAACTGCTGCATCGAACCGACCACAGTGCCATGCTCGGCCGGCTTGCCACCGCTGGCGGCCACCGAGCCGCTCAGCGCCGCCACGATGCGGCCCTTGACGCCAGCAATGCGGGTGAACAGTGCCGACAGCTCGGCATCCTTGACCTTGGTGGCGGCTTCTTCATAGAAGGACTTGCCATCGCGGGCGATTTCAATCAGGTCGTTGAGGCGATGTTCGATGGTGGACTGGGTGCTCATGGAAATCACTCCTGTTCGCTTGAAAGTCTGTGGGAAACCGGCAAACGCATCTGCGTTGCCTGCGTGTCCACTGTGGCGTTGGGGATGTGGGCCCAGGGTGAGCACCGATTGATCCGCACGTCACCATCCACAACACGTACTGACTTCTTCATGCCCGGACCCGACAACGTTCACGGGAACTGAGCAAACAGTCCGGCATTCACCAGGGCGCGGTGACGACGAGCAATGCGATCACCAGCACGATCGCCAGAACGAGAAGCAGAGCGTGCCACTGCCGCCAACTGGGCTTCGGTTTTCCCGGGGTATTCATGCAACGTCTCCTTCATCGTTTATGGGTTCAGAGGCAGACTGATGCAGAGCAGCATCCCGTCCCGTGGACGGAGCGTGGATGCCTCGTGCACGACCAACGGCGCGGCGCGCTGACGATAACGCGTCCATAACGTAATTGACGTGTAAACGGAATGTTAGGTTCCTCTCGATTCCGCATAGCGGAGTTTCAGATCGGTTTCGACACAGCGATGTGCGGAGCCCATACAACTGGATTTGGAGAGAGCCAAATGCATCACTCGTACACCCTGCTTTCGCTGGCAGTGGGCACCGCGCTGGCCGCTGCCTGGGCACCGGCCGCGCACGCACAGACCGACGGCGACAAGACACCGAAGAACCTCGACCGCATCCAGGTCACCGGCTCGGCCATCCGCAGCGTGGACATCGAAACCCAACAGCCGATCATCGCCATCACCCGTTCGATGATCGAGCACCAGGGCTTCACCACCATTGCCGACCTGCTGCAGAACCTGACATCCACCGGCTCACCGGCCATCTCCCGCGCGCGTGCGCTGGCGTCCGGCGAGAATGTCGGCGGCTACTACGCCGACATCCGCAACCTCGGCGCCACCCGCACGCTGGTACTGGTCAACGGCAAGCGATTGGGGGCAACCACCGGCGGCCTGCAGGACCTGAGCCAGATCCCGATGAGTGCGGTCGAGCGCATCGATGTCCTGAAGGACGGCGCCTCCGCACTGTACGGCTCCGATGCCATCGCCGGCGTGGTCAACATCATCACCCGCAAGGACTACGACGGCCTGGAAGTCTCCGTGCAGCACGGCCAGTTCAGCCAGGGCGACGGCAAGGACAGCACGTTCTCGCTGGTTACCGGCGCACGCGGCGAGCGCGGTGGCTACACGCTGGCCCTGGAGTACCAGAAGTCCGATCCCGTGTTCGCGCGCGACCGTTCATTCTCGAAGTATGGCGGCGCCGGCCCCGACTATCCCGGCGCGGACTGGAGCAACATCAGCCAGAACGGTTCCTGGTGCGACCCCGCGCTCTACAAGTGCAACACCGGCGATGCCGTGTTCAAGACGCTCAACCGTGGCGGCAACCCGAAGAACCCCAGCGACTACCACCCGATCACCCCGGCCGAGTTCGCCAATGGCAACGATCAGATGCACCTGCAGACCGGCATCGAGCGCCGCTCGTTGTTCCTCAGTACCGACTATGCGCTGACCGACCAGATCAAGTTCAGCACCGACATCGGCTACAACGAGCGCATCACCGACCAGCAGATCGCAGGCTACCCGTACCAGTCCACCAAGTTCGGCACACCGCTGTCGGCCGGCAGCGTGTTCAACCCGGTCGGGCGCAACGTCGAGTTCAATCGCCGCCTGTGGGAGCTGCCGCGCACCACCGAAAGCAAGCTGAAGTCACTGCGCATCGCCCCCAGCCTGTCCGGCTATTTCGAGCTGGCCACCAAGGCCTATGACTGGGAAGTGGGCGCTCTGTTCAACCGCAATGAAGTCACAAAAACAGGCCGTGGCGACATGAGCCTGATCGCTTCCCGGCAGGCATTGGGGGCTTCCTACCTCGATGCCAACGGCGTGGCACGGTGTGGCACGGCGGCATCGCCGGTCTCCGGCTGCCTGGCCTGGAATCCTTTGCTGCCATTCGGTGTCGCGGGGGCAGGCTCTCTCTCCGACCCCGAATTGCAGCGCTTCTTGTTCCCCACCTTCACCGATACCGGCATCACCAAGACCCGCAGCTACTTCGCCAACATCTCCGGCCCGGTGATCGACCTGCCCGCCGGCGAGCTGTCGGTGGCGCTGGGCTACCAGTACCGCAAGGAAGAAGGGCGCTTCGTGCCCGACGCCTTCGCGCAGTCGCGCCAGAGCACCGCGCTGGGCGCATCAACCACCGCCGGCGACTACAGCCTCAATGAATTCTTTGCCGAAGTGAACGTGCCGGTGCTGCGCGACCTGCCGTTCGCCAGGGAGCTGACCGTGAACCTGGCCACGCGCTATTCCGACTACAGCAACTTCGGCAGCACCACCAACTCCAAGGCGAGCTTTGCCTGGCGCCCGATCGAGGAGCTGATGATCCGCGGCACCTTCGCCGAGGGCTTCCGTGCACCGAGCATCTCCGACCTCTACGGTGGGCTGGGTACCAGCTTCCAGACCTACGTCGATCCCTGTGGCACGGGAGCCACCAACAGCGTCAACGGCAATGCGGCATGCAATGCGGCCGGCGTTCCGCTGGGCTACCAGCAGCTGAACCAGAGTCTCAAGCCCTGCGCCAGCTACCCGTGTGCCACCCCCGACGAGTTCACCACCGGCTCCAACCCGAAGCTGCGCCCGGAAGAGTCCAAGAGCAAGACGGTGGGTGTGGTCTGGAGCCCGCGCTGGGTCGACGGGCTGGACATCAACCTGGACTGGTACAGCTACAAGATCACCAACATGATCATCCAGGACAGCGTCGACCGCATCCTGCGTGACTGCTACGTGCTCGGCAATGCGCCGCGCTGCGGCAGCGTCAAGCGCGCGGGCGACGGTCATATCACCAGCATGTTCTATGGCCTGGCCAATCTCGGCGCCATGGAAACCGAAGGCTGGGACCTGGGCATCCGCTACCGGCTGCCGGAATTCTCGTTCGGCCGTTTCACCCTCGACCTCCAGAACAGCTACGTCTCCAGCTACGACGAGCAGAACCAGAACTCGGCCGGCGAAACGATCATGATGGGCCGCGTCGGCCAGCCGGGCATCTTCCGCCTGCGCTCCAATCTCGGCGTGAACTGGCAGCTGGGCAACTTCACTACCCAGTACACCCTGCGCTACTACTCCGGCATGGTGGAGAGCTGCGTGCCGAATCGCCCCTGCACCCTGCCCGACCGATACGCCTATGGCGAACCGGATGCGCAGCGCAGGGTGGGTGGCAACGCCTTCCATGACATCCAGGTCAGCTACAAGCTGCCGTGGGACGGCACCGTGGCGCTGGGTTCGAACAACGTGTTCAACCACCAGGGGCCGATCATGTTCTCCAAGCCGTCCAGCTCCTTCCCCTACTACGGTGGGTTCGATATCGGCCGCACCGTGTACGTGAAGTACTCGCAGCGCTTCTGACCTGAACGGGCCGTGCGCGTGGCCGGCGGAAGGGGAGTCCGCCGGCCACGCTGCACACTTCCTCCACCCAATCTCCATCGTTCTTCGACGGAATCTCCAAGGTTTCCGGCAACACTGATGTCATGACGGCAAGGGAGCTGGACCGCATGGATCGCCACGCGTACCGATGCTGCATGCCCGTCTCCAGGTTCACCACTGCATGCAATGGCATGGCCCTGTTCGTCAATGCAGGCCAGACCGTTGCTAGGGAAGTACGAGATGACAACGGCAGTTCGCACCGGCCTGGCCGACCTGGTCGCTGACGCGCAGCGCTACCTGCGCAGGGTCCTGCCGGGGCTTGCCTCGGCGGTGCATCCGGTCACGGTGGCACACGCCATTCCGCGCGCGATGGCGTCGCGCTACCACATCGCCGAGCTGACCCTGTACGGTGAAACCCCTGCCATGCTCGCCGTGGCCCGCGAGCCGGGCGAGTCCAGCAGCCGCGTCATCCAGGACGTACGCAGCCTGCGCTCGGCAGCAAACGCATTGGTGCTGTATGTCTCGCCCTACCTCACACCGACACAGCGACGCTTCCTGGTCGAGAACCACATCGACTTCGTGGTGCCGCACGCACAGCTGTTCGCACCGAGCCTGGCCATCGAGTTCCGCGACGCGCCCGACCACGAGAAGAAGGCGATCTCGCTGCTGCCTTCGGCGCAGGCCGTGCTGATCCACGTACTGTTGTCCGGGCAGCCGCGCTGGTGGTCGCCCCGCGAGATCAGCGCCACCGCAGGCTATACCTCGATGACCGCATCGCGGTTGTCCGCCGAGCTGGTCGGGCGCGGCCTGGCCGAACGCTCCACGGGCGGCCGCGAACGTTTCCTGCGCCTGGCAGGCGATCGCCGTGATGTCTGGGCCAGGGCGCAACCCTTCCTGCGCTCACCGGTACTGAAAGAAGTCGATGTCTGCTGGGACCTGGTAGGTACCCTGCTGGCCGATGCGGGCCAACCCGCGCCGCGTGCAGGTCGGGATGCACTGGACGCGGACGGATCGCCAGCGGTGGTGACCACCCGTGCACTGCATATCGATGCCTGGCGCGCGCTTGCTGCGCAGCCGGCGGTCGCCCCCGGTTGCGCGCAGCAGGTGCGGTTGCAGATATGGGCCTATCCACCGGCGTTCACCGGCGTCGGCGCGGTGATCGACCCGCTGTCGCTGTACCTCAGCCTGCAGGGCAAGCGCGGCCACGACAGCGATACCCTGGAATTGCGGATCGAACAGGCACTGGCGACCGCGCAGCACGCCTGATCGCCCATTTCAGCCTACGCCTGCGATTCCGCCGTGGCCTGCGTCGCGCGCTTGGCACTGAACTCAGCAAATACCACGCCCGACACTGCCAGCAGGCCGCCACCCAGCACCCATCCGCTGAGTGACTCGCCCAGCAGCAGCACCGCCAGTGCGGCCGTCACGATCGGCACCAGGTTGAAGAAGCCCGAAACGCGCGCCGCACCCAACCGCGAAAGACCGGTCATCCAGGTCAGGGGTGCAAGGATCGACGCACATACGGCAGCGAAACCGATACAGCCCACAGCGGTCAGGTTGTTCACCCCGCTGCCGACCAGCAGCTGCAGTGGCAACAGGATCAGCGATGCGGCCGTGGCCTGCAGGAACAGTGACTCCAGCACCGACAGCGGAATCTTCCAGCGCTGCATGAGCACGTTGTAGGCGGCAAATGCCAACGCGCCGATCAGCATGATCGCATCACCGCGGTTCAGGCCGTGCACCGCCAGCCGCGCCAGGTCGCCCTGCGACACCACAGCCACCACACCGACCGTGGAGATCACCGCACCGACGATGGCGGCACCGCGCACCGGATGGCCCATGAAAAGACGTGACAGCGCCAGCGCGATCAACGGAATCAGCGCCTGGATCACGCCCATGTTGGTGGCCGAGGTGAAGTGCGCCGCATAGTACGCCAGGCACTGGTACATCACCCCGCCCAGGCAGCCCAGCACCAGGAAGCGCCCCAGATTGGCGCGCACGATCGGTAGATGGCCGCGCAGCCGTGGCCATGCGAAGGGCAGCAGGATGATCGCGGCCACCAGCCAGCGGAAGAAGCCGATGTCGATGGGACCGACCGAGCCGGAGGCCAGCTTGGTGACAATCGTGTTGGCGCCCCACAGCAGGCAGGCGAGGATCGGGAAGAGATAGTTCAAGACGGCAGGTGTACGCGGGGGAATGGCCAGCGTACGCTTGGCGCATATCAAGGACATCCCGAAAATGCGCCACTCCGACCCAGGCTTGCGGCAACCGTTGGAACCCATCCCCACCTTCCGCCAGCTGCCCGGCCCGATCTACTTCCGGCAGGGTGCGATGGAACCCACCGACTGGGGCACGCACAGCCATCCCTGGGGACAGTTCAACTTCGTTGCGCAGGGCGTGATGGAAATGAAGATCGAGGGCGAGTGGATGGTGTCCCCGCCGCACTATGCGCTCTGGATTCCGCCTGGCGTGGCCCACTACTCGCGCAACCGATCGGTGCTGGCCTATCGATCGGCTTACCTGTCGCCAGCGTTGTCGCGCCGCTTGCCCACGCGCTGCCGGGCGCTGGAGGTCACGCCCCTTCTGCGTGAACTGCTGCACGAACTGGCGCGCCAGGGCGTGACCGATCCGCAGACGCCTGGCCAACGGCGCATGGCCGCGGTGGTGATCGACCAGATCATCAACGCCGCCGTTCTGCCCAGCTTCCTGCCGATCGCCAGCAGTGATGCACTGAAGCAGGTGATGGCATACGTGGAGAAACACCTGTCCACGGCCGAATCCGTGGCCGAGATCGCGCAGCGGCATCACATGAGCGTGCGCAAGCTGGAGCGCATGGCGCGCAGTGAACTGGGCATGTCACTCGGCGACTGGCGTGGGCGGGTGAAGTTCGTGCGCGCCACCGAGGCGCTGTGCACACGCAAGCCGATCAGCCGCATCGCCGAGGAGCTGGGCTATTCAGGCGTCAGCGCGTTTGCCGAAATGTTCAAGCGGCACGCGCAGTGCACACCCGACCAGTATCGGAAGCAACATCGGGCCGGGTAGAGGTGGCGTCAGTTGGCATCCTGCCTGGCAGCGGCCTTCTGGCGTGCATACCGAGGCGCCAGCGCCAACCGTTCGATGCCCAGCAGAATGCCCATGAACAGAAGCACTGCGGGTAGCCAGTAGAACAGGAACACCGCAATCTGAAAGTCCCAGGTGTTCACGTACTGATCGGGGTTCGGCGGACCCGCCAGGACAGCCTTCGCATTCACGTAGAACCACGATGAGGCCAGGATCACCGCGATCAGCAGTTGCGCCGAGGCCAGCATCCAGAAGGGTGGTAAACGGGAATGACCGCGCATGGCATCCTGCCGGTGAAGGAAGCTGGCAATTGTAGGCGTGACCTGCACACGGGCACAGACTCGAGTGTCGAATTCCCGCCCCGTTGTTCGTCGGAACAGGAAAAGCAGGCCCCTCTGCCTGCAGGAGCGCTCCAATGCCCCCGATCCTCACCGCCTTCGCTACTTCCCCCGACCGCGGCCAGGGCCTGGCCCGCGACATGCGCGTGCGCTGGGCACTGGAGGAACTGGCCGTAGCCTATGACGTGCAACTGCTCAGCTTCGCCGAGCTGAAGCAGCCCGCGCACCTGGCACGGAATCCGTTCGGGCAGATTCCCACCTGGCAGGAGGGCGACCGGACCCTGTTCGAATCCGGCGCCATCGTCCTGCATCTGGCTGAGCAGCATGCCGGCCTGCTGCCGCGCGACCCGGACGCCCGCATGCGCGCGATCATGTGGCTGTTCGCTGCACTGAGCACGGTAGAGCCCCCCATCGTCGAGCGCTCCATGGCCTGGGTGCTTGAGCGCGAGCAACCCTGGTATGGGCAGCGGCAGGTGATGCTCGATGAGCGGGTCCGGACGCGGCTGGCACAGCTGTCGACGTGGCTGGCCAGGGCGGAATGGCTGGACGGCGAGTTCAGCGTCGGCGACCTGATGATGGTCTCGGTACTGCTGCGCCTGAAGAGCAGCGGCCTGCTCGACGAGTACCCGCAGGTGGCCGCCTATGTGGCCCGGGCCACGCAGCGGCCCGCGTACCAGCGCGCCTTCGCCGCGCAGCTGGCGGTATTCCAGAACGCCTAGCGCTCCGCCCCGCGCGGGGTCTTCAGTGCCGCCTGCGCCGGCAGGCGGCCTGCACCAGCATCAGCTGTGCCACCAGGATCAGCATCGCACAGCCCGACAACAGCCAGGGATCGATGTACCACTGATCGTTGAAACTGAAGTCGCCCGCCGATATGCGCTTCCAGCCGTTGAAGTGCTGCATCGCCGCGACCACGAACGCGAAGCCACCTGCAGTGTACGACAACCAGGGCACGATGAGACCGCCCGGGCGCGCGAACAGCGTCAGCAGGCCCAGCACGCCGATCACCGTGCGCTGCACGCGGCAGTACGGGCAGACATAGGCCATTCCGCTCCATTCCACCGCCCAGGCCAGCACGCTGACCAGCACCGCAGCGCCTGCCGCGATGTAGAGGACTCTGGGCGAGACCATCATGCTGCCATCGTGTGCCATCCCGTGCTCCTTCGTTCAAAGACCCCGGCAGGGTAGCAGCGTGGCAGGCTCAATCCTTCTTGAAGACCGTACGCTTGCCGATCGGACTGCTCTTGCGCGCCGTGGGCCTGGCCAGGCCGGGAATCAGGAAGTCGGTGACCTTGTAGCCCTTCTGGACCTTGGAGGCCAGCCAGCGCGGCATGCGCCCACGGCCGGACCAGGTCAGTCGCTTGTACTCCGGATCACGGTATTTGGCGGCTACTTTCCCGGTTCTGCGCCGTGCCGGTTTCCGGCTGGGTGCGTCCGCTTCGATGGCCTCTCCACCGAACAGCTCTTCGAGGGTATACCCCGCTTCGGCCGCGGCGGCCTTCAACATCCGCCGCACCGCGCTGGCTGGACGGCGGTTGGAAATGAGCTGTTTCCGCTGTTCAGCGGCAACCACCAAGGCGCCCAGCTCCCGAAGGCTGAGCGATTCAATATCGATCGTCATGCTGGAAAGGTCTACTGCCGCGCGGCCCGTGTCAAGGCGGCTTGCCTCCGCGTAGACACGGGCTTCACCGCCGGTGGGCTCCGATCGCCTGCGTCGGCCATCCCCGAGGACATCCCTTTGAGCACTTCATCGCATTCGCTCGCCTACCTGCTTGCACGCATCCTGCTGATGGCGCTGTTCCTGGTCTCCGGGCTGGGCAAGCTCGGCGATCTCAGCGGCACCCAGGGCTACATGGAAGCGATGGGCGTGCCCGGCATCCTGCTGTGGCCGACCATCGCCTTCGAGATCGGCAGCGGCCTGTGCATCCTGCTTGGCTTTCAGACCCGGCTGGTGTCGATCGTGCTGGTGGGATTCAGCCTGGTCACCGCTTTCATCTTCCACCACAACCTCGCCGACCAGACCCAGCAGATCATGTTCCTGAAGAACCTGGGGCTGGCCGGTGGGTTCCTGCTGCTGGCCTGCACCGGGGCCGGGCGCTACAGCGTTGATGGCAGAGGGCGGCGCGGGTAAGCGTCGATCCGTGGTCGGCACGCGCTAGCGGCGAAGTTCGGCCTCTGGCGCCAGCGTGTGGATCACCTTGCCCTGCGCATCCAGAAACTCGATCGCACCATAGCCTTCCGCAGTGACGGTCAGCCGCAACCGCGTACGGTCGGCCTTGTCATTCAACGCAATGGCCGGCGTGCCGTCAGAGCCGACCACCAGGCCGATTCGGGTCGGTGCCTGCACGCCGGGAATCAGCTTGTTGCCCAGCGCAGGCTCGCGGATCAGCTTTGGCGCCTGGTTGATCGAAAAACTCACCGCCCCGTCCGGCGAGACCCGCCAGCCGATCGCATCCATCGCCGGATGATCCAGTGCCAGCACCGCCATTCCACCGTCGACATCGGCAGTACCGAAGCCACCGCGCTCGCTGCCCTTATCGTCATACAGCACCATGCCGGCCACGTTGAAGGCGCGCTTGTACTGCAGGCCATCGATGATCGGCGCCGGCGTCTTGCCGGACAGCGTCATGCGGATCACGCCCGTGTCATCGATGATGTCGATGCGCCGTGCAGTGATCCGCTCATGGTCCGGTGTCTGCACGCGCGTCTGCGGTGCCTTGTCGACAATCAGGCGTTTCAAGGTTTCAACAGACGGGCGCCTGGGTGATTCGCCAGCGTCGGACGCGAATGCCGGAACGCATTGCAATGCAACCAGAAGGAAGAACGTACAAGTACTGTGCATCATGCGGTCTCCTGTCGGGATCGGAATCAACATCTGCACGCCCAGCATACCTGTGGTCGACGCCCCCCCTCGCGGTGACACGGGCGTGCTGGCGATGGATCGACACCATGCCGTCAACCACGCCCCCCGCGGTCTGTATTCACTCCTGCGCACGCCGCCGGATACGGAAATGATCCCGGCAAGCGGACGGGGACATGCTGATAACGCCCTGGAACGCCGTGCGGAAGGCGCTCAGTCCTCGTATCCCAACTCTCACTCGGGCGGCGTTGGATTGCTTGTCCCACTGCGACGTGAGCCTTCCCATCTCTGGAACCAGCTCAGTCCCTACGCGGCCTCAACGTACGGTGCTACTGCAACGGCCAGCACGTCGATTCCCCGCATTGAGCCGGCGATGTCGTCTGGCCCGCTCTTCTTGAAGCGCGACCAATCCGCCCTCGCCAGCTTCCCCACCAGCAGTTGATCTGCGGGCAGCCGATGCATCGCCCAATAGGGGAACTGTCGCGAAGACACACGACCTCGCGCCAGCTCAACGATGCCGGTGTGACTCGTCGACTGCATCACACGCTCGTAGACACTCGCAACGCCGTCTTCAGGCCCTTCGAAGTACTGCACGAATCGATCTCCGTCGTGCAGAAGGACACCGGTAACCCCGGCCATCCTGTTGAACCTGGCGGCATCTGCTACCAACGACTCCAAACGTTCCGCGGAGAGATCCGCGGCAACCTGACTTGCGTAAACAACAGCCCGAAGGGGCATGGCTTCTGCCTTGAAGGATGTGCCGGGACGGCACCTATTCATACCCTAGCACCGGGAACAAGTCCGCACCGCCACTCGAATTCTTAATTCTTCAGAATTCGATCAAACCACCTTTGTCCCAGATGGCCCTCAAAACAGCATGATGGGCGCCCTACGGATTCAGGGGCTTCGTTCATCTTCATGCGTGACATCGGACAGTTCTACGTAATCAGCGTCGAGGGAGTGACGCGGGCGGACGGCACCCTGCTGCAGGTCACCCGGATCGATTGCTCCTGCATCAAGTGTTCCTGGCAATTCAGGGCCATTCCCAACCATGGCCTGGTCGATCTCGACGGTGCGGCGGCCCTCAGCTGCCCCACCTGCGGCAATCACCAGTCAGTCAGCCGCGCACGGCTTGAAGAGCTCAACCGACGCAACGACGAATAGCCTGCACTTCAACCATCCATCAACGCGGCACCGACACGACCGATACCTGGTTGGCTCTATCGTTCGTCAACAGGCACCATCCCGGCATTCCCATGAGTCATACCGGCATTTTTCAGATCACCGATCTCACCTACACGCCTGGAGAGCAGGGCACGCTGGCCCGCGCACTGCAGATCGTCGCCACCTGCACTGCGTGCGGATCCACGAGCATCTGGGGCGAGCATGAGATGGAACACGTTGCCGGTGGAACCGTGCTCTCATGCCGCACCTGTGGTGTCCGCCAGGCCATCAGCAACGCGCGCCTTTCGATCTGCCCATCGGACATCCGCCATCCGCGCCGCTGAAGGACACCGGGCTCGTACTGCGTAGCGAACCGGCAGAAGCAGACGTTCACTCGGCTTTTACAACGCATCGCCACTCCAGGCCAGGAAGCCCCGGACGCATCTACCTGCATCCAACGGCCGCGCCAGCGCGTATGTAGGATGCCCGCGCCTTGCGGGCCTCCCATAGAGGAACGCGCCGTGAAAGCTCTTCAGCGGATAGCCGCCACCGTAAGCTTCGCCGTACTCGTTTCAGCCACTTCAGCCAGCTTCGCCGCCAACACCGTGATGGTCGGCGGAGCGGAGATGTATCCCACCAGGACCATCGTCCAGAACGCCATCAACTCCAAGGACCACACGACCCTGGTTGCGGCAGTCAAGGCCGCAGGCCTGGTCGATACACTCAATGGAGCCGGCCCCTTCACCGTTTTCGCGCCCACCAATGCGGCCTTCAACAAGCTGCCTGCCGGCACGGTCGATACGCTGGTGAAGCCTGAAAACAAGGCACAACTGACCAAGATCCTGACCTACCACGTAGTGCCGGGCAACTACAGTTCCGCGCAGCTGATGGCCGATGCCAGGAAGCACGGCGGCAAGGCCATGCTGAAGACCGTTGAAGGTGAATCGCTCACCGTCGCTCTGCACGATGGCAAGCTGTGGGTCATCGATGCCAAGGGCGGCAAGGCGGGCATCAGCATTGCCGATGTCGGCCAGTCCAATGGCGTGATCCACGTGATCGACACCGTGTTGATGCCGAAGTAGCTGCACGCAGCAGGACGTCCACATGAGCGGCAGTCGCGTAGCGGCTGCCGCTGTCGCCCTCCTTGAACCAGAATCGCGGCTGCGGGGCAGATGACACGCCATCACATCGCTCCTGAAGCGCCCGGCAGCCTTGATATCCCTCATCCACCAGAAGCAGACCCTGGATTCCAGGTGACTACCTGGACGTCGTAGATCTCGCATTCGGTTTGGTCCATGGGCTCCCAATGGTCGCTCGCCAACTCAAAGAAGGCATCCGGCACATCCATGGAAAACGTTGGGCCTTTCTCCCGATTGCGCTGGCGGACGCGATCACGACGAACGTCACGTGGGGCATCCAGGAGATACACGGCCAGATCGTAGCCCGCCTCCCTGACCTGCGCGTAGAAGCTCTCGCGGCTGGCTCTCTCCACCAGGCCCAGCTCGAGTACAACGTCGCGACCCGTATCGAGCACTTCGCAGGCTGTGATCCATATCTGCGCCGTGCAACGCGCCTTCCTTGCGGCATACCATTCCATCAGGTTGGCGGCGGGACGGTCCGGGCTGTACAGCCGTACGAACCACGCGTCCAGAATGAATCCTGCCGCCGTGTGCAGACTTCGCAGCTCGGCAACAAACGTGGATTTGCCCGCACCGACGGGCCCTTCGACCAGGTGAATCGTTGCCATAGTGATTGAGCCATTCCTCATGGCGTTATCGACGATCATGTTCGACTACACCACTGGCAGCCACGCGCTTCTGCGCCACGTGAATTCTGCCGGCGGCACAAAAAAGGCACTGAGACCGAAGCCCAAGTGTCTTCCATTTTCTGGTCGCACCAGGATTGGAACCTGGAACCGAAGCATTTTGAGGATTCTACAGGGCCTCCACGCGTCACCACAGACGTTCCGGCTGTAAACCAAGCGGCTGATTTTCCCAGGCCGCGCGACCATCTTCGCTCATCATTGTCTACCTCTTTCCGCTGACAGAAGGCCGCCGAGCGATCGCCAATGGGCGCAATGAAGGGAATGCTCAGAGAGAACGGACTGGCCACTTTGCCGATCGTCAAATGGGCCTCGGATCCAGCGTCGCATGGTGTGGGCTGCCCGGATGTGCGGAAGCTCGCCGGCGGTGGGCTGAAGTTCCGCTACAGATACACCAAGGCCAACGGTCAACGCGATCGCGTCGCGGCCGCACCAGAAGTGAGGGCGCAACCTTCGCGATGAGATCGCAACTGCGGCGGCCGCCGCCGGGCGAACGAGCGAACGAAGCCAAGTGCTACCGCGGCACGGAATGGCCATTTTGCCACTCATGCACTCGCCTCCCGAAGAAGGGCATTTGTCGCTTTACGTCCAGTGATGCGTGACTGAGAACACGCAAGAAGCAAGTGTAGCCAGCCACAACAAATTTCTGGTTGACAGTGAATATCAACCCGCAATATGAAACCGCGGGAATCGAGAGGCAGGGGATCAGCGCCAAAATCCGTTATCACCACGGCCCGAGGTCCAGCCCATCGCAAAGCTCTGCCACGACAAGGGAAAGGAATCAGGTGAAGATGAGTAGAAGTCTCGGATATGGAATGGTCGTCATCGGCGTAGTCGCAACCATTTCCTGGCTGGCCTGCAGACCATCCGATGTCACAGGAAGCAAAGGGCATGAGGCTCCTCGCAGTGAAAAAAGCACTTCGCCAACGGATGTCGCATCTGAATCAAGCATTCATCAATCCTTGCGTTCTCCACCCCAATCCATCGAATCAAAAGTGGCTTTGATTGGGAAGGCATTTCTGCTCAAGATCGAAGCACCTCACTACGAAGGCGATGCCTCGGAATACATTGACAGGCGCATCGCGGCTGCACGGGCGGGCGATGCCCAGTCGAGCTATGAGATCCACAACCGCATTGCCAGCTGCAAGCGGGCGCTTAACTCAGGTGATGCCGATGAGTACAAGGCCTACGCATCAGTGGGCCTGGGGGAGCAGTACTCAAGGAAGATCGAACAGGAGATTGACCACTGCCAAGGACTGATAGGGCGAACGGAAATCGGAGATGAGAATTGGCTCTCTCTTGCTGCCGCCCAAGGATCGGTCGAAGCGAGACTGATTTTCGCCAAAGACCCGAAAGCCATCATTGGCGACTTGACTGAGGCGCTCAAGGATCCGGAGCGGATAACCAATTATCGAAGGGATGCGATTGATTATCTTAGTGAGTCGGTATCACTGGGAAGCGTCGACTCGATTGAAGCCCTTGCTGACATCCATGACCGAGGGATCATTGCCGATAAATCCCCTGAAAAGAGCCTTGCATACTGGCTCGCATATCAGCGCGCGCAACCCAACAGCCAATCGGCGGCGTCCATTGCGAGGCTCTCCAAACTGTTACAGCCCAACCAGATAGAGCGATCCAACGAGATGTCTGAGGCTATATACAGATCCTGCTGCTTGTAATCCAACAAAAGTTTCCTACTCACCCAACATGGCGCACGATGAAAGCAATGATTTCGAAGAAATGGTTGATTGCAACTTCCCTGGTGGTCGCAATTGCAGCCCTTCCCATGGCTTATGCGATTTGGCCCTTTGATCCTGCCCCCACCGTCTTTGGCCCAGTCAACTGTAGTACGTGTCAGTTGCAGGCTCGAATTCCAGACAACGCCACGAAGGCGTTCCTGAATAGATACAGAGATGTAACGAACGAGCAGAGAAAGGGGGGATTCGAATTCTCAATTCAGGCAGGTTCCAAAGTCATCGTCTGCAACGCGACGCACTGCGCCACCTACGAGTTGACAGACAGCAATGACTGGAACGGAACCAACCAGGAGCCCATCACGCGTCCGCCCTCCAGTCGCGGCGGCGCTGGCGGCGGCAGCGGAGGAGGTAGTGGTGGCACGGGCGGAGCCAACCTGGGTGGAGGCTGCCACGGCAACTGCGGAGGCAGCGGCAGCGGAAGGGTAACGATCAAACCGATTACTCCTATTCGCCCGAAGTAGCATTGGAAGCGCAGAACAGATCAGGCAAGCGGGAACAGCACCTCCCGCTTGCATGAACATCAGCATTGATCCTGCAACGGCGAGAAGTAGTGGAAGCGCGACGACCGGATCCAGCATCGAGGCGCCCCGGATGTGCAGCAGTGGATGCGCAACGAATGACCCTTCCCAGGCACCGGCATCGGTACCAACTGAAATGTAGACACCGCATAGGCATCGAACGCAAAAGGCACCGCATAGCGGTGCCTTTGAAATGATGTAAGCCACTGGATGAGTTGGTGGGCCCACCAGGATTCGAACCTGGAACCAAGGGATTATGAGTCCCCTGCTCTAACCGTTGAGCTATAGGCCCTGCGCAGCCTCACAGTGTAGTGAGGCCGCCATCGGGATTCCACTGCGCGCCACCCCAGGCCCTCACGCCATTACTGCCCCAGGCGCTGCATCAACCGCTCCAACGGCGCACGGTTGTGGTATTCCCCGCGCAGGCTGCGCTCGCGCTCGTCGCACTGTCCGTTGTCGGCCACCACCAGGTCGGTGCCGCGCAGCAGTACTCGCGTCGTGCAGCGCCCCTGATGCAGATGCAGCACGTCCTCATCCTCCTCTGCTGCAGCACGGCCCAGAACCCGCGGCGCCGCTCCCTCGTCGCTACCGGGCACGCTCAGTTCGAATGCGTCGCCCTTGGCTGCGATGTCGATGGCATTTCCGTCGCTGCGTTCCCAATGGGCGACCCAGTCGGTCAGGCTGGTCTCGACGTAGCTGCTCGTTTTCATCACGCGCGACTCCGGCGCCCAGCCCACCACCTCCTTGCTCGGCGGACGTGCTTTCACGCAGTAGTAGCTGTTCCAGCGGTCGCCGATCACCAGGCCGGTGCCCGGTTCCATCTCCTCGCCACTGCGGCACCCGTCCCGTTCCTCGTCCAGGCAGCCTTCTGCCTCGCCCAGCAGCAGCACCTGCCCGGCGTCGACCACGCGGCCCACGGCATAGTCGAACTGGCTGCTGAAGAAACTCTCGGCATTGCATGGCGGTGGTTGCGGAGTATCCGCCCAGGCAACCAGCGGTGACAGCGAGAGCAGCAGGATCGGCAGTTTCATCGGCATTCCATTGACCAGGGCGAAAACAGGACACGTATCCTATCCCGTCGCCTGCAACGCGGATGATCGCAGGCAAAAAACAAACCCCGCTTGCGCGGGGTCTGTCAGGTGCTTCATGTGCAGCGGATACGCGTCAATCGATATCCAGGAAGCTGCGCAGCTGCTCCGAGCGGCTCGGGTGACGCAGCTTGCGCAGGGCCTTCGCTTCGATCTGGCGGATGCGCTCACGGGTCACGTCGAACTGCTTGCCGACCTCTTCCAGCGTGTGGTCGGTGTTCATGTCGATGCCGAAGCGCATGCGCAGCACCTTGGCTTCCCTCGGGGTGAGGCCGGCCAGCACGTCGCGCACGGTTTCAGACAGGTTGATGTTGGTGGTGTTCTCGATCGGGGACTCCACGTTGGTGTCCTCGATGAAGTCGCCCAGATGGGAATCCTCGTCGTCGCCGATCGGGGTTTCCATCGAGATCGGCTCCTTGGCGATCTTCATCACCTTGCGGATCTTGTCTTCCGGCATGTCCATTTCCTTGGCCAGCTCCTCCGGCGTAGCCTCGCGGCCGTACTGCTGGAGCATCTGGCGGGAAATGCGGTTCAACTTGTTGATCGTCTCGATCATGTGCACCGGAATACGGATGGTGCGCGCCTGGTCGGCGATCGAGCGGGTGATGGCCTGGCGGATCCACCAGGTGGCGTAGGTCGAGAACTTGTAACCGCGGCGGTACTCGAACTTGTCCACGGCCTTCATCAGGCCGATGTTGCCTTCCTGGATCAGGTCGAGGAACTGCAGGCCACGGTTGGTGTACTTCTTGGCGATCGAGATCACCAGGCGCAGGTTGGCCTCGACCATTTCCTTCTTGGCCTTGCGCGCCTTGGCTTCACCGTAGGCCATGGCACGGCTGATTTCCTTCAGCTCTTCCAGGTCCAGCTGGGTCAGCTTCTCGATGTCGATCGTCGCCTGCTGTTCGGCGATGATCTGGTCCTTCACTTCGCGCAGGGCCGAAGACCACTTCTGCTTGCGCTTCAGTGCGTCTTCCACCCACTCCAGGTTGGTCTGGTTGCCTTCCCAGGAGCGGATGAAGTCCTTGCGCGGCATGCGGGCAGTAACGGTCGCCAGGTTCAGCACGCGGCGCTCATGGGCCTTGATCGACGCCATGGTGTCGCGCAGCTGCTTGGTCAGCACGTCGGTCAGCGGCAGCGGCAGCTTCAGGGTGACGAACACCGCCGACATCTCTTCGCGCAGGCGCGGCAGGTTCTTCTTGTCGCCCTTGGTCGCCGCCTTCTTGAAGGCATTGAAGGCATCGCTGAGCGCCTGCATGCGCGCAGCGACTTCCTCCGGATCCGGACCGGTCGGTGCGGCTTCTTCCTCGCCCCCCTCGACATCATCGTCCTCGTCCTCATCGCCTTCGGCGTCGGCATCGCTGCTGTCATCGGCAGCGGCCGCCGGCGGCGCCGGCTCTTCGTCGGCAAGGTCGTTGAAGCCGACGATCACTTCGGCCAGGCGCTTCTTGCCTTCCTTGTGGGCTTCGTAGTCGGTCAGCAGCGACTCGACCGAAACCGGGAACTGGCCGAGGGCGGCCTGGACCTGCGAAAGGCCTTCCTCGATGCGCTTGGCGATGGCGATTTCGCCTTCGCGGGTCAGCAGCTCGACAGTGCCCATTTCGCGCATGTACATGCGCACCGGGTCGGTGGTACGGCCACCTTCGGTGTCGAGCGCGCTCAGCGCGGCGGCGGCTTCTTCGGCCGCGGTGTCATCGACTTCGCGGTTACCGGTGTTGCCGTCGTTGAGAAGCAGGGTTTCCACATCCGGCGCAACTTCATGGACATCGATGCCCATGCCGTTGATCATGCCGATGATGTCTTCGATCTGTTCCGGGTCGACCATGTCGTCCGGCAGATGGTCATTGACTTCGGCGTAGGTCAGGTAGCCCTGTTCCAGGCCCTTGCTGATCAGTTGCTTGATTTCGGATTGGGCAGGACGTTCGTTGGCCATGTAGTGCTCGCGCCACCGGCTAGGGAGAAATAGGGAACGTAGCATTATACCAGCCCGGGGCCCTGCCTGCCGGGCGGTGGTCCCGCAGGCTCAGGGCCTGAGAAGGAAGGTCACGGGACCGTCATTGACCAGGCTGACGACCATATGGGCACCAAACCGGCCCGTTTCCACCCCTGGTGCGTGATTTTCACGGCAGATGTCGACAAATCGATTGAACCCGCGTTCAGCCTCGTCCGGCGGCGCGGCGCTGGTGAAGCTGGGCCGCATGCCCGAACGGGTATCGGCCGCCAGGGTGAACTGGCTGACCAACAGCAGGCCGCCGCCGGTGTCGCGCAGCGACCGGTTCATCTTCCCGGCCTCGTCGGCGAACACCCGGTAGCCCAGCAGGCGCTCGGCCATCCGCCGCAACTGGGCCTCGGTATCGCCCGGCTCCATGCCGACCAGGGCCAGCAGGCCGGGGCCGATCTGCCCCACCACCTCCTCGTCGACATGGACGGCGGCCTGGCTGACACGCTGGATCAGGACGAGCATCGTGGGCTTCCAATGAACGGGGCCGGCCACGATAGCAGCGCCCTTGGCTAAACTGGCGCCGATGAATCCGCAACGCAAAGCCCGGCTGGTCTACCGCGCCACCACCCTGTTCGCCCGCCTGCCCTGGCCGCTGCTGCGGGGGTTCGCGCACGCCCTGGCGTGGACGTGGGTCCGTCTCAATGCTCGCGAGAGCCGCGTCACCCGGCGCAATCTGGAACTGGCCTACCCGGAACTGGATGGTCCGGCGCGCGACCGCCTGCACCGCGAACTGCTGCGCTCCACCGCGCTGCAGGCCATCGAGACCCTGCGTCTGTGGAGCCAGCAACCGGCCGACAACCTGCGCCTGCACCTGAAGCAGCGCCACGGCGAAGCCCTGTACGACGCGGCCCTGGCCAGCGGCAAGGGCGTGATCGTGGCCGCGCCGCACTTCGGCAACTGGGAGCTGCTGAACCAGTGGCTGGCCTCGCGCGGGCAGATCGCCATCGTCTACAAGCCGCCGGAAGACGAGGCCAGCGACGCCTTCCTGCAGCTGGTGCGCGGCGGCCAGAACGTGCAGCAGGTGCGCGCCGAGGGCCCGGCCGTACGCCAGCTGTTCAAGGTACTCAAGGACGGCGGCGCCACCGGCATCCTGCCCGACCAGCAGCCCAAGGCCGGCGATGGCGTGTTCGTGCCGTTCTTCGGCGTGCAGGCGCTGACCATGACCCTGGTCAACCGGCTGGCCGAGCGCACCGGCGCCACCGTGCTGTACGGCTGGTGCGAGCGCATCGGGCCGGACATGGAATTCGCCCTGCACATCGAGCCGACCGACCCGGCCGTGGCTGATCCGGACCCGCAGGTGGCGGCGACCGCGCTCAATGCCGGCATCGAGCGCATCGCCCGCCGCGACCCGACGCAGTACCAGTGGACCTACAAGCGCTATACGCTGCGGCCACCGGGCAGCGGCGAGGAAGACCCGTACGCGACCGAAGAGCATCCGCACTGACGGCTGTCCGGTCACCTGCGACCGGCGGCCGCACCACGTTGAATACGACGCCGGCGCCCCCATAGAGACTGCGATGTCCGCCTCCCCCGGTCCTGCCATGCCTGCTGCCTCTTCCCTGTTCGGCGATCCCGCCGCGATCCGCTGCGAACGCGCGGTGGCCGAACTGCGTGCCGGCCGCCCGGTGCTGCTCCACGATGGCCAGGGCCAGCGCCTGGCGGTGATCGCCCTGGACAGCGCCACCGCCAGCAGCTTCGCTGCCTTCGCCGCTGCCGCGCGCGAACGCCACTACCTGTTCCTGACCGCCACCCGCGCCCGCGTGCTCGGCGTGGAGGCCCCGGAAGGCGCGCGCCTGCCGCTGGCCGGTGTCGCCTTCGATGCCCTGCCCTCGCTGGGCTACCTGCGCGAGCCCGGCCCGATGCCGGATGGCTGGAGCGCTGGTGACGCCTTCGATGCCGGCGCGGTGGAGCTGGCCCGGCTGGGCCTGCTGCTGCCGGCAATGGTGGCTGTGCGCCTGGATGCAGATGACAGCACCTTCAATGGCGCTGCTGAAGTGGCGCTTTGCGATCTGGCCGAGGGCGCGGCCCACGCCACCCACGACTACGAACTGGTGGCGCGCTCGCCGGTGCCGCTGCGCGACGTCGGCATGACCACCTTCGCGGTGTTCCGCGGCGGCGTGGCCCAGCGCGACCAGGTCGCGATCATCGTCGGCGAACCAGACCTGTCGGCGGTGGTGCCTGTACGCGTGCACTCCTCGTGCCTGACCGGCGACCTGTTCGGCTCACTCAAGTGCGACTGCGGCGACCAGCTGCGGCGCGGCCTGCGCAAGCTGAAGGAACTGGGCGGCGGTGTGCTGCTGTACCTGGACCAGGAAGGCCGCGGCACCGGCATCGCCGCCAAGATGCGCGCCTACGGCTACCAGCACGACGGCCTGGACACCATCGATGCCGATGCACAGCTGGGCTTCGGTGCCGACGAGCGCCGCTACGGCAGTGCGGTGGCGATGCTGCATGGCCTGGGCATTTCGCGCGTGGCCCTGCTCAGCAACAACCCGACCAAGGCACAGCGCCTGCGCAACGCCGGCATCGAGGTGCTGGACTGCATTCCGGTCACCGGCGAGATCACCGCCGAGAACGAGCATTACCTGCGCACCAAGGCCGATCGCGCAGGCCACATGCTGGATGTCGACGCGCTGATCCAGGCTGCGCAGTAACGCAGCCGACCTGCTACCGTCTGCGCGGTGCGGTCTCGGCCGCCATCGCCCGCCCTGCCGCCTGACGGAGCCCGCGTGACCGACGTCCTCCTGCCCTCCCCGCCCACCGATGCCTGGCAGTCGCTGCCGCAACGCGCTGCCCGCCTCGCTGCACTGGAAGGCGCCTTCGGCGGCCTGTTCGTGCCGGGCCTGCCGCTGGCCGCGGCCGCATGGTTCTTCGATCTGCCCGGCGGCCTGTGGACGGCCGCCCTTGGGCTGCTGATCGGCATCGTCTTCGGCGCCTGGCTCGGCCGCCGGCGCTTGACCCGCACCCGCTGGCGGCTGGATGCCCAGGGGCTGGGCCTGCGCCGCGACCTGATGTGGCAGCTGGAAACGCGCATCCCCATTTCGCGCGTGCAGCACCTGGACCTGCGTCGCGGCCCGCTGGAACGCCGCGCCGGCCTGGCCACGCTGATCGTGCACACCGCCGGTACCCGCATGAGCGCGGTGACCGTAAGCGGCCTGGATGAAGCCGACGCCGAGCGCCTGCGCGACACCCTCTCGCACCAGCTGGACCAGGACGCCGACGCCCTGTGAGCCTGCCGCCGCCCTTGCCCGCATCGCTGCCTGCCGGTGGCGAGGACCATCGCCTGCACCCGTGGTCGTGGCTGTTCGTGCTGCTGATGCAGCTGCGCCACTACTTCCTGCCACTGGTGGCGCTGCTGGTGTTCGGCCAGCGCGGCGATCGCGACCCGATGTGGGCGCAGCTGATTCCGCTGTCTGCGATTGCCGCGCTGGTGCTGGTCTCGGTGCTGCAGTACCTCAGCTACCGCTACCGCATCGGCAGCGATGCGATCACCGTGCGCAGCGGGCTGCTGGCGCGCAACCGCCGCGAGATCCCATTCGCCCGCATCCACAACGTGGAAGTGCGGCGGAACCCGCTGCACCGTCTGTTCGGCGTGGCCGAGCTGCGCCTGGAATCGGCCGGCGGCGTGCGCCCGGAAGCGGAGATGCGCGTGCTGAAGCTGGACCAGGCGCTGGCGCTGGAACGACTGGTGCGCCAGCGTGGGCAGGCACCGCAGGCCGCTGACGTTGTCGCCGCCCCCTCGTTCACCGACGCCGACACCGAACAGGTGCTGCTGCGCCTGTCGAGCTGGGACGTGGTGCGCATGGGCCTGCTCTCCAACCGCGGTTGGGCACTGGCGATCGCCGCCTTCGGTGTGCTGTTCCAGACCGTGCCGCGGCCGGTGATGGACGCGGCCATCCAGCGTGGCGGCCAGGAAGCCTTCGGCTATGCCAGCCACCTGCATCCCGGCGTGGCCGGCGCCTTCCTGCTGCTGGCTGCCGCACTGCTGCTGGGCTGGCTGGCGCTGCGAGCGCTGTCGGTGGTGCTGACCCTGCTGCGCTATCACGGCTTCACCCTCAGCGAGCAGGATCGCCGCCTGACCGTGTCGGCCGGCCTGCTCAGCCGCACCCGGAGTAGTGTCGCGCGTCGCCGCATCCAGGCCTGGACGCTGCGCGAAAGCACCCTGCATCGCTGGTTCGGCCTGCGCCAGCTGCGCATCGACAGCGCTGCCGGCGGCCCTTCGCGCGATGAGGATCGCGCCCTGCGCGAGCTGGCGCCGCTGGCAACCCAGGAGCGCTGCACGCAGCTGGTGCAGCACCTGCTGCCACAACTGCAGTGGCCACCGGCGCAGTGGCAGTCCATCCCGCAGCGTGGCTGGTGGCGGCTGTGCCTGGGCGCGCTGGTGCTGGTGCCGTTGCTGGCAGCGGCCGCGTACTGGCGCTGGGGATCGTGGGGGCTGGTCGTGCTCGCATGGCTGCCGGTGGCGCTGCTGGTGGCACATCGGCAGATGGCGCGCATGGGCTGGTACCTGGATGACCACTACGTGGCCGTGCGCGGCGGCTGGTGGAAGCGCTGGTGGCGCTGGGCCGAGCTGGACAAGGTGCAGGGCCTGCGCCTGCAGCGTTCACCGCTGGACAAGCTGCTCGGCACCAGCAGCCTGCAGCTGGACACCGCCGGTGCACACGGTGATGTGGCGTTGACCCTGCACTACCTGCCGCAGGCGCAGGCGCAACACGTGATGGAGCAGCTGGCGGCGGCGCTGGCACGGCGCAAGCTGCGCTGGTAAGCAATACAGGCAGTGCCGGCCGCTGGCCGGCAACCGGAGACATTCCCGAGGTTGCCGGCCAGCGGCCGGCACTACCGCGAGCGGGGCCGTGCATCCACGCGTGGCTCGGCTCTACACCTCTCCGATCAGCGCTGCGACGGGCCCCAGTACCCCAGGTCCTTGCGGATCTGCAGGTCGCGCACCCAGCTGCCGAATGGCTTGCGCCGCAACACACCCATTTCACCGGACAGGAAATCCTCGGTGGCCGCGATCACCCGCTCGCTGGACAGGCCATCGCGGTATGGATGGATGGCGTCGGCGTAGCGCACGATCTCCGCCTGCAGCGCGGCGTCCGGATGCAGCGCACGCTGCAGCATCACCGGCAGCTGCGCCGGGTCGTCGAAGTCGATCATGTGCGGCTTGGGCACGCGGTTGCGGAAGGTCACCACCGGCTTGTGCTGGACGATGAACTCCGAAACGATCGACGAGGTGTCCGACACCAGCACATCGGCGGCGCGTTGCGCGGCCATCACCTGCTCGGGCTCGATGAAGCGGGCATTGGCACCGGCCAGCGCGCGGTAGCGCTCGAACAGTTCCGGTGGGCACTTCGGGTGCAGGGTCAGCAGCCAGTAGCGGTTGCCCTCGGCGATGTCAGCGGCGATCTGCGCATGCAGGTGTGGCGCTGCACTCAGGCGCTCGGTGAAGGTCGAACCGAACAGGATCACCGGACGCCCGCCCGCCGCTGCGCGCAACGCGGCGCTCTCGCCACCGTCGTCGCGGAACAACGGGTCCAGCTTCGGCCAGCCGGTCTCGGCCACCGCGAAGTGGCCCTGCAGGGCGGCGATCTCACGGAACGGCCCGGTGGTGGCCGGCCCCTGCGTGCAGTACAGGTCGAACATGCCGCGCACCCGGAAGTGGCCGCGCGCACTGTCCCGCTTCTCCACGTTGAAGCCATGGAACAGCTGCACCTTGGCGCCGGACAGGAAGGTCGGCACCCAGTTGGCGGCGCTGAACACGGCACGCGGCCGCATCGCCAGGGCCTGTTTCAGGCCGATGTTGGGCACACCCGGCAGGCTGCTGCCGGCCGCGCCGTCCTCGAACCAGGCCGCCACCTCCTGCCCGGAGGCGTGCAAGGCCTGCGCCAACGGGGCGAGAATAGGCAGCGCATAGCGCTCCGTCGCAAACAACAGGTACCCGGCCATCATGTCCTCCACGACCGCTCCCATCGAACGGCCTCGCATCTCGGCCTGCATTATCGCGTTCAACGAGGCCGGCCGCATCGGCGACTGCCTGGCCTCGCTGGCCTTCTGCGACGAGATCATCGTCGTGGACTCGTGCTCCACCGATGCCACCGTGGCCATCGCCGAGGCCGCAGGCGCCCGCGTGCTGCAGCGCGCGTTCGATGGTTTCCGCAGCCAGAAGGCATTCTGTGTGGAGCAGGCCCGCCACGACTGGGTGCTGTGCCTGGATGCCGATGAGCGGATCAGCCCGGAACTGCGCGCGGCCATCGAACAGGCCCGCGACGGTGGCTTCGCCGGCCATGCCGGCTATCGCTTCGCGCGCCTGTCGGAGTACTTCGGCAAGTTCCTGCGCCATGGCAACGCCTACCCGGACCGGGTGATGCGCCTGTTCGACCGCCGCCGCGGCGGCTGGCGCGGCAAGCGCGAGATCCACGAGGCGGCCAGCGTCGACGGCAGTGTCGGCACCCTGCGCGGCGATCTGGTCCATTACCCGTACCGCTCCCTGCAGCAGCAGCTGGCCAAGACCGAGAAGTACGCGCGGATGATGGCCGAGCACGAGTTCGCACGCGGCAAGCGGGCCACGCTGGGCAAGCTGGTGCTGGCCCCGGCCTGGCGGTTCTGGCGCGGCTTCGTGTTCCGCGGTGGCTTCCGCGACGGCTGGCACGGTCTGGTCTACGCCTATGTGCGCGCCAACTACGTGCGCCAGAAGACCATCATGCTGTGGATGCTGGGCAACGGCCAGGCCGTGGCCGACCCGCCGAACCGCTGATCGCCGGGCCCTGCCCGGCGCGACGCGGCATCACGACCCGGTGATCGCCCGGTGGCGCGTGCCTTCGACGATCGACAGGCCGGTCAGCAGGCCGACCAGGGTCACGTAGAAACTGGCCGTCATCTGGTGCGCGAACATCGACTGGGTCAGCCCGCACAGCGCGTAGGTGATCACCAGCATGACGCCGGCTGCGGCCGGCCCCCGGAAGGTCGCCCGTCCACTGCGGCGATGCAGGCGCACGAACAACCACAGCGGGATGCCATACACCGCCAGCAACAGCAGCAGGCCCGGTACGCCCTGGGTCGCCGCCCATTCGGCCACGTCGTTGTGTGCATGCCCCAGGTGGCAGCGCAATTCTGCCGGGTTCTCCCGGCAGACCGGCACGCGCTGCATCGCACTGTCGAAATGACCGATGCCAACACCCACCAGCGGATGATCGAGGAAGGTCTGCCAGGCCACCTGCAGGCGCTCGACGCGGGCGCCGGCGGAAGAATCACTGTCGCCCAGCTCCATCCGCTGCACGTCGCTGTGCAGCTCGCTCAGGCGGACCTGGTGGCGCAGCTCCGGTACCGACAGCAGCAGCGTCGCACCGATCGCCAGCATGCCGGCCAGCACCGACAGGCGCGCCGCACCGGTGCGCCAGCGCAGGCTCAGCGCCAGCACCACCAGCAGCGCCAGCAAGGCGGCGAACACACCGCGGCTGCCGGTCAGCACGATGGTGCCGCAGCCGGCGGCCATGCCGAGGATCACCAGCGACCAGCGCCGCGATGGGCGGCAGAACACCAGCAGCACCATCAACACCATCACGATGTCGGCCAGCACGATGGCGTTGGTGAACAGCTCCGCGCGCGGGGCGCCGCCCAGCACCTGCCACAGCGACATCGCAAAGGTGGCGAGCAGGCCGGTCAATGATCCGTACCAGAGCCACCGCAGGTTGGGACGCAGCGCGCAGACCCACAGCGCGATCCATGGGATCACCACGAACCGCGAACGGTTGTCGACGTCACGCAGGCCCTGTTCGAACAGCACCACCGACAGTACGCCGAGCGCCAGCACCGCCAGCATCAGCCAGGCCAGTACCTTCACTGGCTGGCCGGCCATGCCGCGCGCGCGCCACAGCAGCTCCGGCGCCAGCAGGGTGCTGAGCAGCAGCAGGAGACCGTACGGCAACAGGTTGATCGGCACGGTCAGCACCAGTGCCGGCAGGCAGAACAGGCCCAGCTGGGCCAGCCCGTGTGCAACCCCCTGGCGCCCACCGACGGGAACGCCCAGCGGGTCGCCGGCCATGAAGTTCAGGTTGTCCGGTGAAGCTGGCACGTCGGGAAGTATCGCTGCAATCTGCTGGAAGAACGGGAAGGACCAACGGGGGCCGTCCCAGCCTGCTGTTTTACTGCCTTTGGGCCCGCTTGGGCAGACTGGACAAGCGGAAATCGTGCTGGCTAGTCATGTTCCTGCAAACGCCGTTCACGTTCCCGCTCCTCGGCAGTGACCACGCAGGGCACCGTCACCGCCGCCGCCGGCACCAGCCACCAGCGCCGCCGGTTGGCCACGCCGGCCAGTTCAGAGCGGTTGCGGTCGACGCACGACAGCATCGCGTACTCGTGGACCAGCAGCCAACGACGTCCGGGCACCAGCCGCTGCCAGCGCGTGGCCGCCACCAGCTGCTCGTCCCAGTCAGTCTCGAAACCGAAGGTCGCCGCGGGTCGGTCGGCCAGCAGCAGGTGCTGCTCCTTCCAGGCCACCAGCCCCAGCTCGGCATCGGGGCCCAGACGGGTACCGACCGTGCGCATCAGGCCACGGGCGGAACTGGAATCGTTCAGCAGCGGGTAGCCGACCAGGCTGTACAGCACCCAGACCATCGCCAGGGTCGACACCAGCGCAAGCTGTCGGCGACGGCCGCAGGCCAGCAGACTCAATCCGCCCCACAGGCCCATCGCCAGGATCGTCCACGCCAGCGCGTCGACGGCCCCGGGGGCCAGCCCGCGGCTGTGGGTCAGGCGCAGCTCGAAGGCCGGGTCACCCAGCACCGCCATCGCGCCGGCCACCGCCAGGCCCAGTGACAGCAGGCCGGTGAACAGCCCCACCACGGCCTGCACATCGCGCCGCTTCAGCAACCCCGGCAACAGCGGTGCCAGCACCAGGCAGAACATCGGCAGCGCCGGCAGGATGTAGACGTCGCGCTTGCCGGCGGGAATCGAGAAGAACAGCACCACCATCAGCCACCAGGCCAGCGGCAGCAGATAGCGCGGGTCGCGGCGTTGCAGCCGGCGGCGCCAGGCCGGAATCGCCCAGGGCAGGGCCAGGAACGCCGGGATCCACATCAGCGGCATCGTCGCCAGGAAGTACCAGGCGGGCTGGTGGTGGTCCCAGGAATGGGTGTAGCGCTGCGCCGTCTGCTGGAACAGGATGTCGTCCATGTAGGCGCGGTACTCGTCCGAGCCGGTGGCAAAGCCGGCCAGCAGCATCGGCGCCAGCCACAACGACACCGCCAGCAGGAAGGCCAGCGGCGCCAGCCAGAAGCGCGCATCGCGCGCGTGCAGGCCCACCCGTGGCCACTGCAGTGCCGCGGCGATTGCCGCGGGTACGATCATCAGCAGCGCCAGCATGCCCACGCCCTTGGTGATCACGCCGATGCCGGCGAAGAACCAGCCCAGCCACCACCAGCGCCAGGCGGGCCCCAGCAGCAGGTGACGCAGCAGGCCGTAGTTGGCCAGGGTGATGAACAGCAGCAGCAGTGGATCGATCTGCGCCTTCTTCGCCTGGAAGGTGAACTGCAGCGCGAACAGCAGCGCCCAGCCGGCATACAGTCCCACCCGCCGCGTCCACAGCCGCCGCCCCAGGTCGACCACGCACCACAGCGTGCCCAGTGCCGCCAGCAGCGAGGGCAGCAGGAAGGCCACGCGCCACTGCCCGATCAGGCTGTACAGCGTGGCCTGCCACCACATCAGCATCGGCGGCTTGTCCGAGTACAGCTCGGTCCCGCGGTGCGGGAACAGCCAGTGGCCGCTGTCGAACATCTGCTTGGCCACCAGCGCGAAGCGCGGTTCGTCCGACGGCCACGGATCACGAAGGCCCAGCCCGGCCCCCAGCACCAGCAGGGCCATCACCACGAACAACCACGTCTCGCGCGACGCGCGGGATTTCAGCATGGGACTCGGAACGTCAGCGGGGGTCAGGCTGTTTTTAGCAGACGCGCGTAAAAGAAACCGTCAGCATCGCTGTCACCCGGCAGTCGCTGGCGCGCGATCCCCTCGCAGTCCAGGCCGAATGTGTCATCCAGAGGCTGTGCCACCGCGTCCGGATGCCACTTCAGGAAGGCCCGCACCTGATCGACGTTCTCGGCGCGCAGGATCGAACAGGTGGCGTACAAAAGCACGCCGCCCGGGCGCAGCATCGACCAGCAGGCCTCCAGCAGGCGGGCCTGCACGCCGACCAGCGCATCGATATCCTCGGCGCGGCGGTGGAACATCACGTCCGGCTGGCGGCGGATCACGCCGGTGGCCGAACACGGTGCATCCAGCAGGATGGCGTCGAACGGGGTGCCATCCCACCAGGCACCGGGGTCGCTGGCATCGGCCACCCGGGTCTGCGCCCCGTCACCCACACCGGTGCGGGTGTAGGTATCGCGGGCACGCGCCAGGCGGCGCGCATCGATATCCAGCGCCAGCAGGCGCAGGCTCGGGTCACGTTCCAGCAGGTGCGCCGACTTGCCACCCGGTGCCGCGCAGGCGTCCAGCACGCGGGCGCCGGACGCCGGTGCCAGCGCGTCCGCCGCACATTGCGCCGACAGGTCCTGCACCGACAGCGCACCGTCGGCGAACCCCGGCAGCTGGTTCACCGCGATCGGCGCCGCCAGGCGCAGCGCGTCGGCGCTGAGCGGGCTGGCTTCGGCGGCAATGCCGGCCTCGGCCAGCGTGGCCAGCGCCTTGTCACGCCCCCCCTGTTGGCGGTTGGCCCGCAGCCACAACGGCGCCGGCTGCAGGCTGGCGGCGAAGATCGCCTCGGCCTGGGCCGGCCAGTCGCGCTCGACGGCATCGGCCAGCCACTCCGGGAAGGCATCGCGCGCCGGCTGTTCCGGGAATCCCTCACGCTGCGCGCGGCGCAGGATCGCGTTGACCAGGCCGGCCTGGCGCTCACGGCCCAGCGCGCGGGCGGCGTCGACCGTGGCCGACAGCGCCGCATGCGCCGGCAGTTCCAGCACGTCCAGCTGGGCGAAGCCCACCATCAACAGGGTGCGCAGGTCGGCGTCGCGTGCCGACAGCGGCTTCTGCATCCACGACTGCAAGGCCGCGTCATAGGTACTACGACGGCGCAGGACTGCAAAGCACAGCGCTTCCAGCAGCGCACGATCGCGGCTGTCGGCCAGCTTGGGCAGCGCCCAGGCCAGTTCCGCCTTCAGCGAGCGGCCACGGGTGAACACCTGCGCCAGCACGCGTGCGGCCAGCATGCGGGTGGCCGCGCCCGGCGCCGCCTTGGCGACGGAGAAATCATTCTGCTTCGACACCGCTTATGCCCCCACGTGCAGGTCGCGGCGGGCATTGAGGTAGTCGGCGGCGGTGATCGCCTTGCCGCCTTCGCGTTGCAGCGTGCGCAGGCGCAGCGCGCCCTGGCCGCAGGCGATGTCGATGCCATCGCGGCTGGCCGCCAGCACCGTCCCCGGCGCCTGGCCATGGGCCAGGTCAAGGGCGACCGCGCCGTGGATGCGCACGCGCTCGCCGGCCAGCATGGCCTCGGCGATCGGCCACGGATTGAAGGCACGCACGGTGCGCGCCAGTGCATCGGCGTCCTGCGCCCAGTCCAGGCGGGCTTCGGCCTTGTCCAGCTTGTGCGCGTAGGTCACGCCCTGCTCGGGCTGCGGCCGCGCGATCGGCTTGATGCCGGCACGCAGCAGGCCCAGGCCGTCGGACAGCACCTGTGCGCCCAGTTCGGCCAGCTTGTCATGCAGCTGGCCGCCGGTATCGGTGGCCGCGATCGGCAGCTCCTGGTGCAGCAGCACCGGGCCGGTATCCAGGCCGGCTTCCATCTGCATCAGGCACACACCGGTCTTTGCATCACCGGCCTGGATCGCGCGCTGGATCGGCGCGGCACCGCGCCAGCGCGGCAGCAGCGAGGCATGCACGTTCCAGCAGCCGTGGGTCGGGATCGCCAGTACCGCCTTGGGCAGGATCAGACCGTAGGCCACCACCACCATCAGGTCCGGCTGCAGGTCGCGCAGCTGCTGCTGGGCAGCCTCATCCTTCAGCGATTCGGGCTGGTAGACCGGAATGCCACGGGCCACGGCCTCGAGCTTGACCGGCGACGGCGCCAGGCCACGGCCGCGGCCGGCCGGGCGATCAGGCTGGGTATAGACGGCCACGACCTCATGGTGGCGCGCCGCAGCGCGCAGCGACGACACCGCGAATTCCGGCGTACCGGCAAAGACAATCCTCATGGCTACCCCACTTGCAGGATGGATTCGTGCAGGAAAGAAAACGGCGCCGTCGGCCGGCGCCGTACAGCCCGCGCGCGTCGCGCAGGCACGGGCCACCCGAAGGGCGGCCCGGATTGGCGATCACGCCACGTGCTTGCGCTGCTTGGCCAGCTTCTTGCGGACCATCTCGCGCTTGAGCGGCGACAGATAGTCGATGAACAGCTTGCCGTCCAGGTGGTCCATCTCGTGCTGGATGCAGGTGGCCAGCACTTCGCCGGCCTCCAGCTGCTGCTCCTGGCCGTTGCGGTCCAGGTACTTCACGGTGATGGTATCGGCGCGGGTCACGTCGGCGAAGATGCCCGGGACCGACAGGCAGCCCTCCTGGTACACCCGCCCCCCGTCCTTGGCGACGATTTCCGGGTTGATGAACACATGCGGTTCATTCTTCTCTTCGCTGACATCGATGACCATGAAGCGCTTGTGCACGTCCACCTGGGTGGCGGCCAGGCCGATGCCCGGGGCGTCGTACATGGTCAGGAACATGTTGTCGATCAGTTCCTGGAAGGCCGGCGTGGTGACTTCGGCGGCTTCGATCAACGCAGCCTTGGTACGCAGGCGCGGATCGGGGAACTCGAGAATGGGGAGAAGGGCCATGGCTGTTTCCGGATAGGGGGCCGGCACGCCGGCATACGTCGCAGATTCTAGCTCCAACGCTTGCCTTGCGCCCCGGTTTCTGGACTATAGTGCGCGGACCTGTTGGGGAATCAGGGCTTCACACCTATGTTGCTTCGTTTTCGTACGGTCGTCGCCGCGGCGATGCTGACCGTGGCTGCCTATGCTACCGCCGTGGAAGTGAATGGCGGGCACCCGGACACCTATGTGGTCCGAAAAGGGGATACGTTGTGGGATATCGCCGCACGTTTCCTGCAGAAGCCTTGGCTGTGGCCGGAGATCTGGCAAGCCAATCCGCAGATCGCCAACCCGCACCTGATCTATCCAGGTGACGTGCTGAGCCTGGCCTACCTGGACCGGGTGACCGTGTCCCAGGCCGGTCCGCGCCAGGAGGCCCCGATCGACGCCATTCCGCTGGCCCAGGTCGAGCCGTTCCTGAAGCAGCTGAGCGTTGTCGACAGCGTCAAGCAGCTGCCCTACGTGGTCGGCCTGGAGGACAGCCGCCTGCGCGTGTCCGGCGGCGACACCGTCTACGTGCGCCTGGCTGATGCCCAGGTGGGCCAGCGCTGGGCCGTGGTACGCCCGACCGTGCGTTACGCCCAGCCCAAGCCGACCGAGGACCTGACCGCCAATGGCGACGTCACCCCGGGCAGCGGCAACCTGTGGAAGGCCTACAACGCGCCCAACGCCCGCCGTGGCGTGCTCGGCTACGAGCTGGCCCAGGTCGCCACCGGCACCATCACCCAGATCGCCGGCGGCAAGGTCGAGGCCTCCACGCTGGTGCTGGACAAGAACGTCGGCGGCCGCGAAGTGCGCGCCGGCGACCGCCTGGTGCCGGTCGAAGCCAGGCCGTACGACCTGCAGTTCGTGCCCCACGTGCCCGCCGCGGGTGTCGAGGGCGTGGACGTGCGCGTGCTGGCCGTCACCGACATGTTCACCGCCGGTGGTCCGCGCGACGTGATCGCGATCTCGGCCGGCCGCGCCCAGGGCGTGGACAACGGCACCGTGTTCTCGCTGTGGCGCCCGGGCCGCCATGTGGCGCACCGCATGAAGTATCCGACCTCCTCGCGCATGGACGACTCGCTCAGCACCGGCGCGGGCCGGGTCTCGCTGCCGGACGAATACGCCGCGCATGCGATGGTGTTCCGCACCTTCGACAACGTCAGCTACGCGCTGGTGATGCAGGGCGTGAAGCCGGTGCGGGTGGGCTACAACGCGCTGCACCCGGATGCGAAGTAACGGTTGCCGGGCTGCCCCGGCCACCGCAGGGAGTGCCGGCCGCGGACCGGCAGGCACCTCCGGCAAAACCTGACAGCCACACGCGAAGGCGCCCTAGGGCGCCTTTGTTGCGTGCGGCCGATAGTGGGGGATGACCACGCATGCATATGAGGCGCTGCTGCGCCTGCTGATGGCGGGAGGCGCACTGGCGCCCCGACGGGCCCTGCTGCAGGCCGCGGGCGATGCGGAAGCCGCCATCGCGCAAGGCACTGCGACCTGGCGCGCGCACGGTTGCACGCCGGAGCAGTGCGCCGCGCTGGACCGCCCCGATACCCGGGCCTGGACAGCCGCCCGGCGCTGGCTGGAACAGGACAACCATCACCTGCTGCCCTGCACCGATCCGGCCTTTCCGCCATCACTGCTGGAGGTACCCAATCCGCCGCTGGCCCTGTTCGTGGCCGGCGACCCCAGCCTGGCCTGGCGCCCCTCGGTGGCGCTGGTCGGCAGCCGCTCACCCACCCCGGGCGGGCGCGCACTGGCCGCACGTTTTGCCGGCTGCTTCGTCGAGGCGGGCCTGGCGGTGACCAGTGGCCTGGCCGCAGGCATCGATGCGGCCGCGCACCAGGCCACGCTGGAGGCCGGCGGCTGCACCGTGGCGGTGATCGGCACCGGCCCTGACCGGGCCTATCCGGACAGCCACGCCCGGCTGCAGGCGCGGATCGCCGCCGAAGGCGTGGTGCTCAGCGAGTACCTGCCGGGCACGGCTGCCCGCCCCGGCCACTTCCCCGCGCGCAACCGGCTGGTGGCCGGGCTGGCGCTGGCCACGGTGGTGGTCGAGGCCGCCCAGCGCTCGGGCGCGCTGATCACCGCGCGCCTGGCCGCCGAGGCGGGCCGCGAGGTCTGTGCCCTGCCCGGGTCGGTGCTCAACCCACGTGCGGCCGGCTGCCACCGCCTGATCCGTGAGGGCGCGGCGCTGGTCGAGCGTCCCGAGGAGGTCCTGGAACTGCTCGCCCCCGCCCTTCGCCAGCAACTGCCGGGCTTGCAATCGCGGTTGGCCACCCCCACTGAACAGGCACCGCCGGCGCTCCTGCCGGCGCGCTGGGCCGACGACCCTGACTACCAGTGCTTGTGGCGGGCCCTGGACCACAACCCAAGCGGTATGGATTCACTGATCACGCGCTGTGGATTGACGGCGTCACAGGTGTCCTCCATGCTGCTGGCCATGGAACTGGCGGGAATCGTGGTGTGCGTACACGGCCGCTACTGTCGAACTCCCTAGTTTCTTCACCTCCACAGCGTCGCGCGACGCAGGCCGAGGGGCAATGAAAGAGAGCATCCTGGACGTACTGCTGTACCTGTTTGAACACTATTTCAGCGAAGATGCGGACCTGATCCGTGACCGCGATTCGCTCCAGAACGGCCTGATCCAGGCCGGTTTCAGTCCCACCGAGATCAACAAGGCGTTCGACTGGCTCGATGCCCTGGCCGCGCAGCGGCCGAGCGTGGCCCAGGCGCGGGTCGATGGCCCGGTGCGCATCTACCATGGCCCTGAGCTGGACAAGCTGGACGTGGAATGCCGCGGCTTCCTGCTGTACCTGGAACAGCACGGCATCCTCGACGCCGACCAGCGCGAGCTGGTGCTGGACCGGGCGATGGCCCTGGACCAGGACGAACTGGACCTGGACGACCTGAAGTGGGTCGTGCTGATGGTGCTGTTCAACCAGCCCGGCTCCGAAGCGGCCTATGCCTGGATGGAGACGCAGATGTTCATGGACGAGCCAGAACCCCTGCACTGACCGTACACTTGGGGGCATAGCGCATTCAGGAGCGTCCCCGTGAGCGAGTGGTTCCATGCAGAAGGCAACCGGCAGCAAGGCCCGCTGCCGGCGGAACAGTTGGTCGAGTTGTTCCGCAACAACCAGATCTCCCTGGACACCCTGGTCTGGCGCGACGGCCTGCCGCAATGGCAGCCGTTGCGCAGCGTCGTCGACGAGCTGGGCCTGATCGTGCCGGCACTGGATGTCGCCGCGCCGGCCGTGGAACCCGAGCCGGAAACCGAACCGGAACCGGTGGCGCCGCCTCCGCCGCAGCCACCGGTGCTGCCACCATCCACGCCCTATGCCACGCAGACCCCGGCCGGGGTGCTGCCGCCGCCGAAAAAGAAGCTCTCCGGTTGCGCCCTGACCGCGATCATCGGCGGCGGCCTGCTGCTGGTGCTGGTGCCGATCATGGCCATCCTCGCGGCGATCGCCCTGCCCGCGTACAACGACTACACCGTGCGTGCCAAGGTCGCCACCGCGGTCAATGCCCTGCAGCCGCTGAAACAGCAGGTGCAGCACTTCGCCGACGACGAAGGCCGCTGCCCCGGTGCCAACGATGCCGGTTTCCCGGCCCCGGGTGATTTCACCCAGGCCGGCCTGTCGGCGGTGAACATCGGCCGCTTCAACAACGGCCACTGTGGCATCGAAGCAACGCTGGCCGTGCCTGGCAAGAGCCTCGATGGCGACCTGCTGTGGCTGGAATATGATCGCGACAGCGGCCGCTGGGAATGCAGCGGTGAAAGCGACGACAAGTACCTGCCGCCGTCGTGCCGCGGCTGAGCCACGCGCACGGCAGCACCTCCAAGGACGATCCAACAGGGAACATGCAATGACTGAGTGGTACTACGCCGAAGGACAGCAACGCCAGGGCCCACTGCCGGTCCAGGAAATCCGCCAGCGCTTCCAGCGCGGCGAACTGAACCTGGACACCCTGGTCTGGCGCGAAGGCATGGCCCAGTGGGCTGCACTGCGCCAGGTGGTCGACGAACTCGGCCTGCAGACGCTGGCCGACGCCAGCACGGCCACCGCCAGTGGCGGCTTCGACCTGCGCAGCGACTACGCCGCCATCGACAACGGCACCGCACCGCTGCCTGGCACGGGTGCGCTCAGCAGCTCGCCCTACAGCGCGCCGGCCGCTGCCGGTGCCGGTGGCCCGCAGCCGGTGATCGGCGGCGAGGTGGTCTATGCCGGCTTCTGGAAGCGCGTAGCGGCGTACATGATCGACTACTTCGTGCTGGCCATTCCGGGCGGCATCATCGGCGCCATCATCGGCGTGGTGCTTGGCGCCAGCATGGGCGCGGTGGGCAGTGGCGAGACCTCCATCGAAATCGTCGCGCAGGTGGCCAGCGCGCTGATCAACATGGCCATCGGCGTTGCCTACTACACCTGGTTCCATTCCTCGCAGGGTGGCGCCACGCTGGGCAAGATGGCGGTCGGCATCAAGGTCGTGCGCAGCAACGGCGACCGCCTGACCAAGGGCCGCGCCTTTGGTCGCTACTGGGCCATGCTGCTGAGCAGCCTCACCCTCGGCATCGGCTTCCTGATGGCCGCCTTCACCGAGCGCAAGCAGGGCCTGCACGACATGATCTGCGACACCCTGGTGGTCGACCGCTGGGCCTACACCGACCAGCCGCACCTGCAGCGCCATGAGCTGGGTACGGTCACCATCGTGATCCTGGTGCTGACCGGCCTGCTGTCGCTGGCGGGCCTGGTGCTGCTGGTGGCCGCGGTCGGCTTCATCGCCAAGATGGCCTCATGAACGGCCATCCTCACGTCTGGCTGCTTGACACGGGCTGGCCGGGCGTGATTCCTCTAATAAGGTGAAACCTGAACGCCCGGCACACTACCGGGCGTTCAGCGTATTGATTTGTCCGTGGCCGCTTCACTAATGCGGCCGTTTGCTCCACCCTAGCGGCCCCTCCCCTGCGGCTCGCCCCACAGACACTGCTGCCATGCCCAAGCACCTGCTCATCGTCGAATCGCCGGCCAAGGCCAAGACGATCAACAAATACCTCGGCAAGGACTACACCGTCCTGGCCTCGTATGGGCATGTGCGTGACCTGATTCCGAAGGAAGGCGCGGTCGACCCGGACAACGGGTTCGCCATGCACTACGACGTGATCGACAAGAACGAAAAGCATGTCGACGCGATCGCCAAGGCCGCCAAGGGCGCCGACGACATCCTGCTGGCAACCGACCCGGATCGCGAGGGTGAAGCGATCAGCTGGCATATCGCCGAGATCCTGAAGGAACGCGGGCTGGTCAAGGACAAGCCGATGCAGCGCGTGGTGTTCACCGAGATCACCCCGCGCGCCATCAAGGAAGCGATCAGCCAGCCGCGCGCGATCGCCAGCGACCTGGTCGATGCCCAGCAGGCGCGCCGCGCGCTGGACTACCTGGTCGGCTTCAACCTGTCGCCGGTGCTGTGGCGCAAGGTCCAGCGCGGCCTGTCCGCCGGCCGCGTGCAGAGCCCGGCGCTGCGCATGATCGTCGAGCGCGAGGAAGAGATCGAAGCCTTCATCGCCCGCGAGTACTGGTCGATCGCCGCCGAGTGCGCACACCCGTCGCAGCACTTCAACGCCAAGCTGATCAAGCTGGACGGGCAGAAGTTCGAACAGTTCACCATCACCGACGGCGACACCGCCGAGGCCGCCCGCCTGCGCATCCAGCAGGCCGCGCAGGGCTCGCTGCATGTCACCGACGTGGCCAGCAAGGAGCGCAAGCGCCGCCCGGCACCGCCGTTCACCACCTCCACCCTGCAGCAGGAAGCCTCGCGCAAGCTCGGCTTCACCACCCGCAAGACCATGCAGGTGGCGCAGAAGCTGTACGAAGGCGTGGCGATCGGTGACGAAGGCACCGTCGGCCTGATCTCGTACATGCGTACCGACTCGGTGAACCTGTCGCAGGACGCGCTGGCCGAAATCCGCGACGTGATCGCCCGTGATTACGGCATCGCCTCGCTGCCTGACCAGCCGAACACCTACCAGACCAAGTCGAAGAACGCCCAGGAAGCGCACGAAGCGGTGCGCCCGACCTCGGCCCTGCGCACCCCGGCCCAGGTGGCGCGCTTCCTGACCGATGACGAGCGCCGCCTGTACGAACTGATCTGGAAGCGCGCAGTCGCCTGCCAGATGATTCCGGCCACGCTCAACACGGTCAGCGTCGACCTGTCGGCTGGCAGCGAGCACGTGTTCCGTGCCAGCGGCACCACCGTGGTGGTGCCCGGCTTCCTCGCCGTATACGAGGAAGGCAAGGACAACAAGAGCGCCGAAGACGAAGACGAAGGCCGCAAGCTGCCGGCGATGAAGCCTGGCGACCGCGTGCCGCTGGAACGCATCCAGGCCGAGCAGCATTTCACCCAGCCGCCGCCGCGCTACACCGAAGCGGCGCTGGTGAAGGCGCTGGAAGAGTACGGCATCGGCCGTCCCTCGACCTACGCCTCGATCATCCAGACCCTGCTGTTCCGCAAGTACGTGGAAATGGAAGGCCGCAGCTTCCGTCCGTCCGACGTCGGCCGCGCGGTGTCCAAGTTCCTGTCCAGCCACTTCACCCGGTACGTGGACTACGACTTCACCGCCAAGCTCGAAGACGAGCTCGACGCCGTCTCGCGTGGCGAAGAAGAGTGGATCCCGCTGATGGCCCGCTTCTGGGAGCCGTTCAAGGAGCTGGTGGAAGACAAGAAGGAATCGGTGGACCGTGCCGAGGCCAGTGGCGCGCGCGAGCTCGGCACCGACCCGAAGACCGGCAAGCCGGTCAGCGTGCGGCTGGGCCGCTTCGGGCCTTACGCCGCCATCGGCAGCACCGCCGAGGACGCCGAGGAGAAGCCGAAGTTCGCCTCGCTGCGCCCCGGCCAGTCGATGCACACCATCTCGCTGGAAGACGCGCTGGAACTGTTCCTGATGCCACGCGCGCTGGGCGAGGACAACGGCGAGCCAGTCAGCGTCGGCATCGGCCGCTTCGGCCCGTTCGCCAAGCGCGGCAGCACCTATGCCTCGCTGAAGAAGGAAGACGACCCGTACACCATCGACCTGGCCCGCGCCGTGTTCCTGATCGAAGAGAAGGAAGAGATCGCGCGCAACCGGATCATCAAGGAGTTCGAGGGCAGCGACATCCAGGTGCTGAACGGCCGCTTCGGCCCGTACATCAGCGACGGCAGTATGAACGGCAAGATCCCCAAGGATCGTGAGCCGGCCTCGCTGACCCTGGCCGAAGTGCAGCAGCTGATGGAAGAAACCGGCAAGCCGGTGCGCAAGGGCTTCGGCGCCAAGAAGGCCGCCGCGAAGAAGGCACCGGCCAAGAAGGCGGCGGTCAAGAAGGAAGCGGCGCCGAAGAAGGCCGCGGCCAAGAAGGCACCGACCAAGAAAGCAGTAAAGAAGGCGGCCGCAAAGAAGGCCCCGGCGAAGAAGGCCGTCAAGAAGGCAGTCAAGAAGGCCGCGAAGTAACTCCACGCCATGCGTGGATGAGGGTCAAGGTGTGCGGACCAACGGTCCGCACCTACCGTCCGCACCCACCACCCCTTCTGCACGCGGCAGGGGGATAATGAAGGCCCACGTCGGGCCGGTCGCCGCCATGAAAGAACTCACCCTGGACTCTGCTGTCGCCACGCTCCGCGCCGGCGGCGTGATCGCCTATCCGACCGAAGCGGTCTGGGGCCTGGGCTGCGATCCCTCGCATGAAGCCGCAGTGCACATGGTGCTGCGGCTGAAGCAGCGCCCGATCGAGAAGGGCATGATCCTGGTCGCAGCCGAACTGTCGCAGCTGGAGGGCTGGGTGCGCCTGCAGGCGCTGCCCGACGCCCGCCAGCGTGCGGTTCTGGCCAGCTGGCCGGGCGCCAACACCTGGATCCTGCCGGCCGGTCCGCGCGCCCAACCGTGGGTCACCGGTGAACACAGCGGCATCGCCGTACGCATCAGCGCCCACCCACTGGTCGCCGCCCTGTGCCGCGCCTGGGGTGGCCCCCTGGTCTCCACCAGCGCCAACCTGGCCGGTGAACCACCGGCACGCAGCCGTGCCGAGCTGGATCCGCGCCTGTTGCGCCTGCTCGATGGCATCCTTGATGGCGAGACCGGCGGCCTGGCCCAGCCAACCCCGATCCGCGACGCGCTCAGCGGCAACGTGCTGCGCTCCTGAACCGACGATTGCACTGCCGCGTACAATCGCGCACCCTGCCGCCATGAACCTGCTGCGCACCGCCCTGGGCCTGTGCCTGTTGCTGCCATGGACCGCACCGGCCGCCGAGGACGTGCGCGTGTACCGCTGTGTCGCCAACAACGGCGCCGTGGCCCTGCAGGACAAGCCATGCAGCAGTGGTCGGCAGGAAGTGCGTGACCTGCAGCGCCCGCGCGACCCGGCACCACGGGTGGTGCGCAGCGACGCGACAGCCGCGCCGCCGGATGAGGCGCCGGTGATGCGTGATCGCGAGGTCCGTCACGTCTACATCCAGCCGCCGCAGCCGTTGTACGAGTGCGTGAGCGACGACGGTCGTCGCTACACCAGCGACAACAACGAGGGCAATCCGCGCTGGGTACCGTTGTGGACCAGCGTCTGGCTTCCGCACGGGCACCACGGCCCGGTCCATCCCGGCCCACGCCCGGCCTTCGGCACGCCGGTCGGCACCCCCATCGGTGAAGGAACCGGCTACCGGCCGCCCGCGGTGGGTGTCGGTGTGCAGGTCCCGGCCGGCAGCGTGCTGGTCCGCGACAGCTGTCATGCCCTGCCGCCGCAGGAAGTCTGTGCGCGCCTGCGTGACCGCCGCTGGGAACTCGATCGTCGCTACAACAGTGCGCTGCAGAGCGAGCGCACTGCCATCAGCAACGAACAGCGTGGCATCGACGCACGACTGTCGCGGGACTGCGAACGCTGAGCGCAGCGCCTGCCGTGGCATGTACGCTGTGCACATGAAGAACCTGATCTGGCTGGCCATGGGCCTGTTCGCCGGCAACGCAGTGGCCGACGACGGGGTGATCTACCGCTGTACTTCCAGCAGCAGCGATGTGCCCACCCTGCAACGTACGCCCTGCCCTGCCGGCAGCAAGCAGCAGGTGGTGAGGATTCCGGCGGCCGCCAGTGCGTCACCTGCATCGGCCACACCCGCACCTGTGCCGCCGCCACCCGAACCGGCGACGGCAGGTACACCGCCCGCTTCGGTGCCCAGCCCCCGTCGCCCCGGCGAAGGACGCACGATCATGGAAGCCGGCATGGTCGAACGCGAAGGCGGCGATCTGATACTCGACAGTGCATCGCTGCCACGCCAGGCCGATGCCGCGGCGGACCGCAATGCGCCCCCGAAGCCGCCGCTGCCACCGATCTTCCAGTGCACCGACAGCCAGGGCGGCGGCTACCTGCACGAGTACGAGGCCGCCCCCGGGCGCTGCGAACTGATGACCGTGCAGGGCCTGGGCGGCGCCACCCCGGTCAACGCCGCCGGCTGCGAAGTGGTGCGCGACCGCTGCGAGGAACTGCCGGAGGCGCAGCGCTGCAGCAGCTGGCAGCAACGCTTCCGCGACGCGCGCGGCCGTGAACGGTTCGCCTCGCCGGAAAACCGCGACAACGCCCGTGGGGAACGCGAACGGCTGCAGGGCGTGCTGGAGGCCAGCAACTGCCCGGTACCGGGGTGACAGCCACCGGTAGTGCCGGCCGCTGGCCGGCAACTGCAAGCATCTGAAGATCCTGTGGTTGCCGGCCAGCGGCCGGCACTACCACCGCATGATCAGAAGCCGTAACGCAGGAAACCGCCATCCACTGCGATGCATTCGCCGGTGACATAGCTGGCCGCCGGCAGGCACAGGAAGCCCACGGCCGCGGCCACTTCCTCCGGCTCGCCGATGCGGCGCATCGGCGTGCGGTTGATCACTTCTTCGTAGTAGTCCGGGTCCGACAATGGACCGGACGTGCGCCGCGTGCGGATGTACCAGGGCGCCACCGCGTTGACCCGGATGCCATCCTCGGCCCACTCGACGGCCAGGTTGCGGGTCATCTGGTGCATCGCGGCCTTGGTCATGCCGTAGACCACACCACTGCGTACGTGGGTCAGCCCGGACACGCTGCCGACATTGACGATCGACGACGACGCGTGCCGGGCCAGCAGCGGATGCGCGTAGCGCGACAGCTCGAAGGCCGAGAACAGGTTGGTCTCGAAGATCTTGCGCCACTCGTCCTCGGAATACTCCGTGGCCGCCTTGGTGACGTTGCCACCGGCATTGTTGACCAGGATGTGCAGGCCATCACTGTGGTCTTCCACCCAGTCCAGGATCTGGCGGCGGTCCTCGTCATCGGAGACGTCGGCGGCCAGCGCATGCACCTGGTGCTGCGGATACACATCCAGCAGTTCGTCGCGCGCGGTCTCCAGCATGTCGATATCGCGGCCGACGATCATCAGATCGGCGCCGAGCCCCGCCAGTTCATGCGCGATGGCCAGGCCGATGCCGGCGCTGGCGCCGGTGATCAGGGCCGTCTGGCCGTCCAGGCGCCACCGTTGCTGGGTCATGTGTCCTCCGGGGCCGTGCCCACTGCATTTCAATGCCGCAAGGATACGCGCTCACGGCGGCGCTCGGCCGGGGATGCGACACTTGCCCATACGCCCACCGCGGAGAGCTGCCATGCGCATCCTGATCCTGTCCACGTCACTGCTGGCCAGCCTGCTGCTGGCGGCCTGCCAGCGTCCGCCGACGCCGAACCCGGAGAAGCCACCGGTGCCACGAGCGATGTCGCGTGCGATCAACGAACCGCTGGACCGCGCCAAGGACGTGCAGAAAACCGTCGATGATGCCGCCGCGCGTGAGCGCAAGGCCGAGGCCGACGCAACACAGTGACCTGTGGGGTCAGAGCCCTTTGCGCTGCAAAGGGATCCGACCCCATGAACGAAAACGCCCGGCCTGAGCCGGGCGTTTTCATTCGATACCGTTGCCGGTCAGAACCCGCAGAAGCAGTACGCCAGCGCCTTCACCGGTGCGCCATTGCCCTTCTCGCGGGCCGCGTTCTCGACGAAGCGCAGCTGCGTATCCACTTCCGGCATCGTGCGCGCCAGCATCATCCGCGCCATGCCCGAATCGGACAGCATCCAGGCACCGGCGCGGCTGCCGGCGAAACCGCTGACGAACTGCGCGAACGGCGTGGCTGCCTTCTCGATGTAGCGCACGCGATAGGCATCGGCCTTGCCCAGTTTGGCGCGGCTGGCCGCATCGGCCACCGCATCCTTCAGGCCACCGAAGGCATCGACCAGGCCGCGTTCCTTGGCCTGTGCACCGCTCCAAACGCGGCCGCGGGCGACCTCGTCCACGGCCTCGACCGGCTTCTTGCGGGCGTCGGCGACGCGACCGGTGAAGTCGGCGTAGCCCTTGTTGATCACCGTCTGGATGACCTGGCCCACGGCCGGGTCCATCGGGCGGGTGACGTCGAAGGCACCGGCGAAACGGGTGGTGCCGACGCCATCGGTGTGCACGCCGATCTTGTCCAGCGCGCGGCTGAAGTTCGGCACCATGCCGAAGATGCCGATCGAACCGGTGATGGTCGACGGATCGGCATAGATGCGATCGGCATTCATGCTGATCCAGTAGCCACCGGAGGCGGCCAGGTCACCCATCGACACCACCACCGGCTTGCCGGCGGCCTGCAGCGCCACCACTTCGCGGCGGATCTGCTCGGAGGCGAACACTTCACCGCCCGGCGAATCCACGCGCAGCACCACCGACTTCACGTTGTCGTCGTCGCGCGCGGCGCGCAGCAGCGCCGAGGTCGACTCGCCACCGATGCGACCGGCCGGCAGGTCACCGCCACTGATTTCGCCGGCGGCCACCACCACGGCCACCTGCGGACGCGAGTCCACCGGGTTGCGGCGCGCGTCGAGCAGGGCCAGGTAGCGGCCGAAGTCGACGTTGCGGAAACCGCCATCGGCATCCTCGTCGGCCACGCCGCGCTCGATCATCAGATCCTCGAATTCCTCGCGGGTCTTCAGCGCGGTCACCAGCTTCTGCTGCAGGGCGAACTTGGCCAGGTCGCCACCGGCGGCAGCGATGCCTTCCGGCAGCGTGTCGATGCCGGCGGCCAGCTGCGCCGGATCCAGGCGGCGGGCCTTGGCGATGTCGCCCAGATAGCGCTGCCACACATCATTCATCCAGAACAGGTCGGCTTCCTTGGAGGCCGGCGACGCAGCATCGAGCACGTACGGCTCGGCCGCGGACTTGTACTCGCCCACCTTGAACAGGTGCACGTCCACGCCCAGCTTGTCCTGCAGGCCGGTGCGGAAGTACTGGCGGTAGCGGCCCAGGCCTTCGAGCACGACCGAACCCATCGGGTCCAGGTAGACCTCGTCGGCCTGCGCGGCCAGCAGGTACTGCGACTGGCCCATGCTCTCGCTGTAGGCCACCAGCTGCTTGCCGGAGGCGCGCAGGTCCTGCAGCGCGGCGGCCACTTCACGCAGCGAGGCGAAGCCGGACGGCTGCAGCTTGTCCAGCTCCAGCACCACGCGTTCGATCTTCTTGTCTTCCTTGGCCGACTCGATCACCCGCAGCAGGTCGCGCAGCTGGATCTCTTCGGCACCGTTGTCACCCACTGCCTTGGCCAGCGCGCGGCTGACCGGATCGGCACTGAACTGCTCGACCAGGCGGCCTTCCGGCGCGATCACGAGCGTCGTGCGGTCCTGCAGCGACTTGCTGGCACCGGCGCCCATGCCGGCGGCGATGACGAACATCACCAGCAGCAGGAACAGCAGGCCGAAGAACACCAGGTTGAGGATCAACCGGCGGGTGAAGTTCATGACGTCCCACAGCCCGATGAAGAAGCTGGCGACGGGATTGCGACGCGCCGGGGGCAGCGGGGGCACGGGTTGATTCATGGAACGCTCCGGATGGCTTCTTGCCGTGGTACCAGCATAGCCGGTGCCGCGTGATGCGGCATCGGACACAAGTCAGGGGATCGCCCGCCATGGGTCGGCAGGGCGGGCGGGACGATCAGGACAACATCGACTGGCCGATGCGCAGGCTGCTGCGGCGCAGGCGCCAGCCCATCAGGATGGCAGCGGCGGTCAGGCCGACGATCAGGCCGATCCACATGCCCTGCGGGCCCATGCCCAGCCCCAGGCCGAGGCCGGCGCCGAGCGGCATGCCCAGGCCCCAGTACGCGAACATGGCGATGAACATCGGCACGCGGGTGTCCTTCAGCCCGCGCAGCGCGCCGGCCGACAGCACCTGGATGCCGTCCGGGAACTGGAAGGTGGCCGCGTACAGCAGCAGGGTCGAGGCCAGCCCGGCCACCGCCAGGTCGTTGGTGTATACACCGACGATGGCATCGTGGCCGAACAGCAGCACCGCCGCCGACAACGTCTGCGTGCCCATGATGATCGCGTAACCGGCCCAGGCCGCGCGCCGCACGCCGAAGCCGTCACCACGGCCGACCGCATGGCCGACGCGCACGGTGGTGGCCTCGGCCACGCCCATCGGGATCATGAAGCACAGCTGGGCGACATTGATCGCGATCTGGTGCGCGGCCGCTTCATTGGCACCGAGGCGGCCGATCAGCAGCGCGGTGACGATGAACAGGCCGCCTTCCATCAGCACGGTGATGCCGATCGGCAGGCCGGTGCGCAGCAGCTCCCAGATCGCCTTCCAGCGCGGTCCTTCGAAGTGCGAGAACAGCTGCAGGCGGGCGAAGCGCTTGGTGAACCACAGGTAGGTGGCGAAGGCGATCGCCTGCAGCCACATCATCACCGCCGAGGCGATGCCCAGGCCTTCGGCGCCCATTTCCGGGAAGCCGAGCTTGCCGTTGGCCAGCACATAGCCCATCGGTGCCAGCACCAGCAGGCCACCGAAGCCGAGCAGCATGGTCGGCAGCGTCCAGTGCATGCCCTCGCTGAGATAGCGCATGCAGAAATACAGGGTCAGCGCAGGTCCGCCCCAGCGCACCGCATGCAGGAATGCGGTGGTCCCCGGCACGATGTCCGGCGCGATGCCGAATGCCGGCAGCAGCGGCGGCACCACGGTGAGGAAGGTGAACATGATCAGGCCCAGCCCCAGCGCCAGCCACAGTGCCTGGCGGAACAGCGGGCCGATCTCGCGCTCGCGGCCGGCGCCATGCAGCTGCGACACCGAGGCGGTGAGCGAGATCAGGGTGCCGATCGGAATCAGCATCGGCAGCCACAGCAGCGCCGTACCGATGGTGACGGCGGCCAGCGTGGCCGTGGCGTGGTGGCCAGCAATCACGTTGTCGACGAAGGAGATCAGACCGGTGGACACATGACCCAGCACGAGCGGCAGGGCGAGCAGACCGGTGGCGCCGACTTCCTTGCTGAAGCGCGGCGTGGAGGTTGCAGTAGACATAAGGTGCTTGACGCGAACTGCGGTTGCGCGCGAAGGGCACAGGCACCGGGTTGCGGGCGCCCATCTTACGCGGGCGGCGCGTGCATTCCCATGACATGGCGTGAATGCTGGGTTTCAGCCGCCCCACACAAAAAGGGGACGGAGGGGATTAAGTCGTATCCGGCACTAGCGGGCCTGAAACGACTTAATCCCCTCCGTCCCTTTTTTACTGGCCGGCCTGGCGCTTGAGCCAGCTGTCGCGCTCGGCGGCGGGCACGGCGAGGAAGGCGCTGCGCACGGTGTCGCGTTCCTGCGGTGGCGTGCGCTGCGCGACCAGGGTCAGCTGGGCCAGCTGCGCCGGGCTGAGCTGGCGCAGTACGGCCAGCGCGGTCTCGCGCTGTTCCGGGGGCACGAAGCCGAACAAGCCATGCAGCTTGGGGAATTCCAGGCCCAGTTGCGGGCCCAGCCGCCACCCGTCGCGGAACGCCTGGTCCTGGTCGCGGAACTGTTGGCGCAGGCGCTGCTGCTGGTCCGCAGGCAGCGCATTGAATCGCGCAGCCGCCTGGCGGATACGCTCGCGCTCTCCTTCAGGCAACGCGCGCCACGCGGCGTAGTCGGCGCGGCGTTGGCGCTGTTGCTGCGCATCGAGCTGGGCGAAGGCAGCGGGTGCTGCCGTCGTCGATGCCGGCGAAGCCACCGGCGTGGCCGGCGACGACGGTGGCGGCAACGGCACGTTCAACGATTGCGGTGCCGCAGACAGCGACAACGGCAGGGCCAGCAACAGGCTGGCGAACCAGGACTTATTCATCGGCAGCAGCGGTTTCCAGCGTGGCGCTGGCCGGCTCCGGCCGGCTCGGCTTGGATTGCGATTCGTCTACCGGCAGCGGACCGCCCGCGGCAGTCCACGCGTACAGGTCGGCATCGGCCACCAGCGGGTAGTCGCGGTCGGCCAGCATCGTGGCGTCGTCCGTGGCCTGGGCCGTGGTCGCATCCGGGGTGGCGTTGACCTTGCTTGGTGGCAGGGCTTCCACCGTCACCGGACCGGCTTCGCCCACCACACCCTCCGGCAGCGGTGCATCACTGCCGAAGGAATGCCCCTGCCAGTAGCGCCAGCCCAGCGCTGCGGCCAACAGCACCGCCACGGTCACCAGCAGGATCAGCGGACCGCGCCAGCGCGGCTTGGCGTTCGTGCGACGGCGCTTGCCATGGGCGGCCGCACGCTCATCGCGCTGCGGTGCGCGCCAGCTCGAGGTCGGGGCTTCGTTGTGGGCGGCCGGTGCGGCGGGTTGCTGCAGCTGCTGCAGGCGCGCGGCCGGCAGCTCACGGATGCGCGCCTGCACCTGTTCGGCCAGCTGGCGCCAGGCCGAGGCATCCGGCTGGCCGTGGGCATCACGCGGGCAGGCGTCGGCCAGCAGGTGCTGGTAGCCGGCCTCGTCCTGGTCGAGCACGCGCATGGCGATGCCCTCATCCAGGCTGCCGCCCACCCGCAGCAGCAATGCCAGGCGCGGCAGCGGTGGCATCGCGCCCAGCGCGGCCAACGGCGGCCCCCACTGCCCGCCCGCCGGCTCGCGCAACGCCTGGCGCTGGCCCAGCAGGGTCCAGAAGCGGGTCGGCCACTGCGCCATCGGCAGATCGCTGGCGACGGCGGCAAAGGCGCGCATCACCGCCACCAGGGTCTGCTCGGCGCGCGCGGCATCGCCGCACTGCAGTTCAGCGACCACCAGGGCACGGCGCTCGACGCCACGCAGGAACGCCGACAGCGCGCCGGCCGCGGTCGAGGAAACAGGGGCGGGCACAGCCGTCATCGGTCACTCCAAAGGTCTGCCGGCATGATAGCGGCAGGCCATCGACGCCCGTAGGACTTGCGCCCACAGGCACTTCGTGCTGCAGGTTGTGCACAGCACCACGCCCCCGCAGCGGAAAACTGGGGCATCCAGCTGAATTCACTCTGTTTCAGCATTGTTTCACACTTAAGTTGTTGATTTTGAATGTTTTTACTATGTGGCGATTTTTTGACCAACCCAAGCGTGAGGCCGTCGCCATCGGCCTTCTGCGTTTCCGCTGACCGTTAACGCACAACGTTATCCACAGAACATGTGGATAAGACTGAATCTCCAATGGACACCGATATTTAGGTGACATTTATGATTCAACGGGCGCCGCCCGGCCGCTCCCTCTTCTGCCATTCGCGCGCGCATGGCCCGTTACACTGGCCCGATGCTTTCACCGATTCCGACCCTGCAGGTCGCCCTGCCCGTCCCCCTGCCCCGCCTGTTCGACTACCTGTCGCCTGAGGGTGATGGCCCGGCGGTCGCGGTCGGCTGCCGCCTGAAGGTGCCATTCGGCAACCGGGAGCTGGTCGGTGTGGTGGTCGGTCACGGCCAGATCGACGACGGCCAGGGACTGCGCCAGGCCCTGGCCTGGTGCGACCCGCAGCCGCTGCTGCAGGGTGAGCTGTGGCAGAGCCTGCAATGGCTGGCGCGCTACACCCACGCCCCCCTGGGCGAGGTGCTGAGCACCGCCCTTCCCGGCCCGCTGCGCCATGGCGAGCCCCTGCCGGACACCCACCACTGGGGCTGGCAGCTGACCCCGGAAGGCCGCGATCAGCGCGACAGGCTGCGCGCCGGCAGCCGCCCACGGCAACTGGCCGAACTGCTGGCCGAAGCCATCGTGGATGAGGACGTGCTGGGCGAACGCATGGAGGACTGGCGCACCGCCGCACGCAGCCTGGCCAAGCGCGGGCTGGCCGAGCGCGTTGCGCTGAGCGTGGCCCCCCAACACGCGCAGCCACTGCCCGGCCCCACGCTCAACCCGGACCAGGCCGAGGCCGTGGCGGCGATCAACGCCGCCGACGGCTTCCAGCCGTTCCTGCTGGATGGCGTGACCGGCAGCGGCAAGACCGAGGTCTATCTGCAGGCGATCATCCATTGCCTGGCACAGGGCAAGCAGGCGCTGGTGCTGGTGCCGGAAATCGGCCTGACCCCGCAGACCCTGGCACGCTTCCGCGGCCGCCTCGGCATCGCCGTGCATGCGCTGCATTCGGGGTTGAACGACAACGAGCGCGCGCGCGTCTGGGCAGCGGCCTCACGCGGCGAAGCACGCGTCATCGTCGGCACCCGCTCGGCAGTGTTCACGCCGCTGCCCCAGGCCGGCCTGCTGATCGTCGACGAGGAACACGACGGCAGCTACAAGCAGCAGGACGGCATCCGTTACCACGCGCGCGATTTCGCCCTGGTCCGGGCCAAGTCGCTGGGCATTCCGGTTCTGCTGGGCAGTGCCACGCCCTCGCTGGAAACCCTGCACAACGCCTACGCCGGGCGTTACACCCACCTGCGCCTGAAACAGCGCGCCGGCGATGCGCGGCCACCGCGCGTGCGCATCCTGGACGTACGCAAGCGCCCGCTGCATGACGGTCTCTCCGCCGATGTGCTGGCCGGCATCGGCGAGCACCTGCAGCGCGGCCAGCAGGTACTGGTCTTCAAGAACCGCCGCGGCTATGCGCCGGTGCTGCTTTGCCACGACTGCGGCTGGACCGCGCCATGCCAGCGCTGCGATGCGCCGATGACGGTGCATGGTGGCGGTCGTCGCCTGCAGTGCCACCACTGCGGTGCGCGGCAACCGGCGCCGCTCGCGTGCCCGGCCTGCGGCAGCCTGGCGCTGCAGCCGCAGGGCATCGGCACCGAACGCCTGGAAGAACACCTCACCGCCGCCTTCGCCGACTTCCCCGTGGTACGCATCGACCGCGGCACCACCTCACGGCGCGACGCGCTGGAACAGCAGCTGGCGAAACTGGGCGACCAGCCCGGCATCCTGGTCGGCACGCAGATCCTGGCCAAGGGCCACGACCTGCCCAAGCTGACGCTGGTGGTGGTGGTCGGCATCGACGAAGGTCTGTTCTCCGCCGACTTCCGCGCCAGCGAGAAACTGGCCCAGCAGCTGATCCAGGTGGCCGGTCGCGCCGGACGTGCACGTGACCCCGGCGAGGTCTGGCTGCAGACTCATCACCCCGGGCACCCGCTGCTGGAAACCCTGGTGAGCGGTGGCTACCAGCCGTTCGCGCAGGCCGAGTTGAACCAGCGCCAGGCGGCCGGATTCCCGCCGTTCGCGCATCTGGCGCTGATGCGCGCCGAAGCGCAGCAGGTGGAGCATGCCAACGCGTTCCTGCTGGCCGCTCGGCAGTTGCTGGGCGAGCAGAACGTGGTCGAAGCCTACGGCCCGATGCCGGCACCGATGCCACGGCGTGCTGGCTACCAGCGCACGCAGCTGCTGCTGTCGGCCATGCAGCGGCCGCCGCTGCATGGTGTGCTTTCGCAGTTGGTGCCGCAGCTGTATGCACTGCCGGAAGCACGCAAGGTGCGCTGGTCGCTGGATGTGGATCCGACGGATCTGTATTGAGGGGTCGGAGCCCACCCGCTGGGTGGGATCCGACCCCGATGGCCAGGGGGTCGGATCCCTTTTCGCAGAAAAGGGCTCTGACCCCGAACGCCACCGCTTACGTCAGCGGCGACATCACGCCGCGCTGGTAGGCCGGCCGCTCCCGCAGCCGCGCATACCAGTCAGCCAGATGCGGCAGCTCCGGGCGCTGGATCGGCAGTTCGAACCAGGCGTAGATCAGCGAGCCCAGTGGAATGTCACCCATCGCGAATTTCTCGCCCGACAGCCATGGCTGTTTCGCCAGGGTGGCATCGGCCATTGCCAGGTAGTCACCGGCGCGGACGATGGCGGCGCTGATGCGCGCTTCGTCGCGGTCGGCCGGCGCGGTGCGCATGATGCCCCAGACCAGGTCGCTGTACAGCGGCGCCATCCGCGACGTGCTCCAGTCCATCCACTTCTCGGCCTGGGCGCGTTCCATCGGATCTTCGGCGTACAGGGTACCCAGCGCGTAACGCGCACTGAGGTAGCGCACGATGGCATTCGATTCCCACAGCGGCAGGCCGTGGTCTTCGATCACCGGCACCAGGCTGTTGGGATTCATCGCCTGGTACTCCGGCGTCTGCGTGCCGCCGTGGCTGCCACCGACTTCGATGGACTCATACGGCAGGCCGATCTCTTCGGCGCACCACAGTACCTTGCGGACGTTGCTGGAATTGCGGCGGCCCCAGATCTTCAACATGCGGGTTTTCCTTGCGGGCAATGCGAGCGGCAACGATACGCCTGATCGGAGTGGAGATGTGCGTGCCGGATGCGGGATCAGGCATCTGGGGCTTGCCGGCCAGCGGCCGGCACTACCTGTTCTTTTTTGGCAGCGCGCGCACGTAGGACGACTTGCCGTCCTTCTTCAGCTCGAACAGCCCGATTGCTGCCAGCAGATCACTGAGCTTGCCGTAGCCGTAGTTGCGCGGATCGAACGAGGCCTGGTTGCCGATCTGGCTGCCGACCGGCCCCAGGTGCGACCAGCCATCCTCGCCCTCGGCCGAGGACACCGCGCGGCGCAGCATCTTCACTAGCCGCGTATCGCTGCGCATCTCCGCCCCGCTCTTGCGCGGGCGTGCATCATCATTGGCGACGGGCTCGCTCGACGCCTGCTCGCTCGATGCCTGCTCGGCATCCGGCACGCTGGCATGGGTCTGGCCCAGCGCTTCCAGGTAGGTGAACTTCGAGCACGCGTTGACGAACGGTTCGGGCGTCTTCTTTTCGCCGAAGCCATACACCTTCACGCCATCGGTCAGCAGGCGCATCACCATCGGGGTGAAATCGGCATCGCTGGACACGATGGCGAACCCATCAAGATTGCGCGCGTACAGCAGGTCCATGGCATCGATCACCATCGCCATGTCGGAGGCATTCTTGCCCTTGCTGTAGGCGAACTGCTGGATCGGGCGGATCGCATATTCGTGCAGCACCGCTTCCCAGCCCTTCAACCGCGGGCTCTTCCAGTTGCCATAGGCACGGCGCACGTTGGCCACGCCGTAGCGGGCGACTTCGGCCAGGACCTCGTCGATCTTCGAGGCCGGCGCGTTGTCGGCGTCGATCAACAGGGCGATGCGCTTTTCCGGTTCGCTCATGGGCTCCTCAGGGGCCGTTGCCTGAACCCGAGTATCGCCGATCCACGCGGGCGCTGACGTGACAGGCAGCCGCCGTGCGAAGATGCCAGGCGCTTCCCCCAATGCCCCCACTGGAGTGAGTCGATGAGTCGCGAGCGCGTTCCCCACCTGGTTGTTGTCGGCGGCGGTTTTGCCGGCCTCTGGGCCACCCGTGCCCTGGCCCGCGAGCGCATACGCATCACCCTGGTCGACCGCCGCAACCATCACCTGTTCCAGCCGCTGCTGTACCAGGTGGCCACCGCCGGCCTGTCCGCGCCGGATATCGCCGCGCCGCTGCGCCACATCCTCGGCCACCAGCGCAACGTGGAAGTACGCCTCGGCGAAGTGGTCGCCATCGACAAGCAGGCCCGGCAGATCCGCATGGCCGATGGCAGCACGCTGGACTACGACAGCCTGCTGTTGGCCACCGGCGCCACCCACGCCTACTTCGGCAACGACCAGTGGGCCGATGATGCACCCGGCCTGAAGACGCTGGACGATGCCATCGCGCTGCGCCGCAAGCTGCTGCTGGCATTCGAGCGCGCCGAGGCCGAACCGGACCCGGCGAAGAAGGCGGCATGGCTGAGCTTCGCGGTGGTCGGCGGCGGTCCCACCGGCGTCGAACTGGCCGGCACCCTGGCCGAGATCGCGCGGCATACGCTGCGCAACGAATTCCGCCACATCGACCCGGCCAGCGCCAAGGTGCGGCTGGTCGAGGCCGGCCCGCGCGTGCTGTCCTCGTTCCCGGAAGTGCTTTCGCTGAAGGCGCGCCGGCAGCTTGAAAAGCTGGGCGTGGAAGTGCTGACCGGTACCCCGGTGAGCGACATCGACAGCCAGGGCTTCAAGCTCGGTGACCAGTTCGTGCCGGCACGCACCGTGGTGTGGGCCGCCGGCGTGGCTGCTTCGCCGCTGGCGCGCACGCTGGACGTGCCGCTGGACCGCGCCGGCCGCGTGCAGGTGCAACCGGACCTGACCCTGCCCGACCACCCGGAGCTGTTCGTGGCCGGCGATCTGGCCGCACTGAACCAGGCCAACGGCAAGCCGGTGCCCGGCGTGGCGCCTGCCGCCAAGCAGATGGGCAAGTACGTGGCCGAGGTGATCCGCGCGCGGCTGCATGCCAAGGCGGCACCGGGGCCGTTCAAGTACGCCGACTACGGCAACCTGGCCACCATCGGCCGCATGGCCGCGATCGTGCACCTGGGCCGGCTGCAGCTGTCGGGCATCCTGGCCTGGTGGTTCTGGCTGGCCGCGCACGTGTTCTTCCTGATCGGCTTCCGCAACCGCATCGTGGTGCTGCTGAACTGGGCGGTCGCGTACTGGAGTTACCAGCGCAGCGCGCGCATCATCTTCGGTGATGACCAGGATGACCGGCGGCCGAAGCGCTAGGGCCGAAGACGGACACGGGTTCTCTGCCTGGGAGTAGATCCACGCCATGCGTGGATGAATGTCTGTGCAGGACGCATCGAGCTCAGCCACGCATGGCGTGGCTCTACTGCCTCATCGGGCCACCTGGCACCCGCCGTTTCGACCAGGTGCGGCAGAAGTCCTCCTTCCTTGCGGTATCGGCAATCTGCGCGGTACTCCAATGCCGGGTGATCCAGATCGTCAACGCGGTGCTGCTCAGATGCCAGCGCAGCATGCCGTGCCGAGGCTGTCGCCACAGATGGCGTCGGGCAATCCAGAAGGCCTCCCGCTCCACTTCCGGCACCTTCTTCTGCATCACGTCCTTGTCGAAGAACTGCGCGGCGAAGCGCCAGGGGTTCATCGGCTGGTATCCCGCCCGTGGTTCACTACTGCACGCAGCCACACCACTGGGCGCGCGGTCCGCCGGCTTCGGCCGGCCTTCCACCAGCGCCAGTCCGAGCAGGTACAGCAGGCCAGGCAGCAGCGCGATACCGGCGACCACTACGACGACGGAGATCAATGCCTTGCCAGCAGCGCGCATCGCGCTCACTTCGCCTTTGGTTTTGGATACCACAGTGCGTTGACGATGACCCAGCGCTGGTCGAAGCGCCCCATGTGGAAGTAGTCGACGAACCACGGGGTTTCCAGCCGCACCGAGGCCGCGTTGCCGGTCACGTCCAGCACCGTGCAGCGGCGGTCCCATTGATCCTTCGGCGTCTTCAACGCGCCCTGCTTCGTCAGCGAGACCAGCTCTTCCTTCGACATCCGGCGCAGGCCCAGGCGTTCATCGGGTGTATCGCCGAGGACCGCGCGCTTGGCCAGATCCGGATGCAGGGAGCGGGCGACGCGCTGCGGGTCGGCCTCCAGCTGGCCGTCGACGTAATCGTGGCAGGTAGCTTCGATGGCCGCGATGGTGGCCGGGTCTGCGGCGGGACTTGTTGATGCGGAGAGAGCGAACAGCAGGGCGATCGTGGACATCCGGGTCTCCAGGGCTGGGCGCGGGGCGATCATCGCATGGGCCGGGCAGCCCATCCACGCATGGCGTGGCTCTACTGGGACCGGCGATGTCGGCAGGCCGGAGCCGAGCGTGGGCGTGGATCTACAGAAGCGTCTCGGCTGGTGCCTGCAGCCAGGCCAGCTTGCGTTCGCGCGGCTGCTGCTTGAGTTGCCACTCGGCGCGTGAGGCGGCGGCCCGGTCCGGGTACTCGCGCACGGCCAGCACGCGCAGCGGTGGCCGTGCCCGGGTGTAGCGCGCGCCCTTGCCGGCCTGGTGGGCGGCGAAACGCGCCTCCACATCGGTGCTGATGCCGGCGTAATAGCTGCCATCGCGGCATTCGAGCAGGTACAGGAACCACGGGCGGAGGGACGGGGCCATGCCCGGATTATGCCGTGCTGCACTGCAGCGGATATACTGGCGCCCGAATGCAGGAGAGAGGCGCCGCGCTGGCGCCCGCCGAAGGCGCAGGCTCCCATGATCGCTCAGGCCGGTGGGCTGGAATCCCACCAACCATGCATTCGACTCGCCGAGCTGGAGAGAGGTCACCGGGCACGCCCGGGACGATCCGCCGAAGGGGCACGCGGCCCACGCCGCTGAACTCTCAGGCAAAAGGACAGCGGGAGCGGCACCGGTCATCGTCATCCCGTCATTGCGCAGGCAGTGGCGGTATACGCGCATGGCCGGCCCTACCGCGCCCGGAGCCTGCCCCATGCTGCTGTCCATCATCTACCTGATCGCCATTTCCGCCGAAGCCATGACCGGCGCGCTGTCCGCCGGCCGCCGCCGCATGGACCTGTTCGGCGTGGTCATGATCGCCTGCGTCACCGCCCTCGGCGGCGGCTCGCTGCGCGACATCCTGCTCGGCCATTACCCGCTGGGCTGGGTGAAGCATCCCGAGTACCTGGGCTTCACCGTATGCGCGGCGCTGATCGCCACCTGGGTCGCACGCTGGATGCACCACTTCCGCCGCACCTTCCTGGTGCTCGATGGCCTGGGCCTGATCGCCTTCACCCTGATCGGCTGCTCGATCGCGCGCGAGGCCGGCCATGCGATGCCGATCGTGCTGATCGCCGGCATGCTGACCGGCGCGTTCGGCGGCGTGCTGCGCGACATCCTCTGCAACGAGGTGCCGCTGATCTTCCAGAAGGAGCTGTACGCGATCATCGCGCTGCTGACCGGCGCGGCCTATCTGTTGCTGCTGCATTGGGGCGTGGCCGATGCCACTGCGATCCTGTGCTGCCTGGGCGGCGGCTTCGCGCTGCGCCTGCTGGCGATCCACTACCGCTGGGAAATGCCGAAGTTCGTGTACCACGACGAAGTGCATTGAGGTTCGCGTTCGCCGAGCATGGGGTTCCAGGCTTGGCGCGGATCTACTGCACCACCCCGGCGATGTACCTGGCGCTGTCGCTCATGCGCAGCGCCAGGCGCATCGCCGGTGCAGATGGGCCGGTCTCCAACTCCGGCCGGCCCTGATCGCGGCCGCACCCCCGCAGGCGCTGGCCGCCATCCACACACGTGCCGCACTCAAGCGGCTTCGGACACCTTCACGTCGCGACGGGCGCGCACGGCCGCAGCCAGTCGCTGCAACACCGTCACGGTGGTGTCCCAGTCGATGCAGCCATCGGTGATGCTCTGCCCGTAGACCAGCGGCTGGCCTTCCACCAGTTCCTGGCGGCCACCAACCAGATGGCTCTCGATCATCACACCAACGATGCGCTGTTCGCCGTCTTCCAACTGAACGGCGATGTCCTCGATCACCTTCGGCTGGTTTTCCGGATTCTTCAGGCTGTTGGCATGGCTGGCGTCGATCATCAGGCGCGTCGGCAGCCTGGCCTTGGCCAGCACCTGGCAGGCGTCGGCGACGCTGCCTGCGTCGTAGTTCGGCTGCTTGCCGCCGCGCAGGATCACATGGCAATCCGGATTGCCGGCGGTCGATACGATGGCGGTACCGCCCTGCTTGGTGACCGACAGGAAGTGGTGCGGATTGGACGCTGCACCCACCGCGTCGGCGGCGATCTTCACGTTGCCATCGGTGCCGTTCTTGAAGCCGACCGGGCACGACAGCCCCGACGCCAGCTCGCGATGCACCTGGCTTTCGGTGGTGCGTGCACCGATCGCGCCCCACGCCACCAGGTCGGCGATGTACTGCGGCGAGATCACGTCAAGGAACTCGACACCGGCTGGCAGGCCGAGCTTGTTGATGTCGCGCAGCAGGCCGCGGGCGATGCGCAGGCCCTTGTCGATCCTGAAGCTGCCATCCAGGTCCGGATCGTTGATCAGGCCCTTCCAGCCCACCGTGGTGCGCGGCTTCTCGAAGTACACGCGCATGACGATTTCCAGTTCGCCGGCCAGCGCGTCGCGCAGCGGCTTGAGGCGCTGGGCGTATTCGATGGCGGCCTTCGGGTCGTGGATCGAGCACGGGCCCACCACCACCGCAAGGCGATCGTCACGGCCATGCAGGATCTGGTGCAGGGCCGCGCGCGAGGCGCTGACGGTGTCGGAGGCTTCATCGTCACAGGGCAGCATCGCCAGCAGCTGGGCGGGCGGTGTCAGCGGTTCGATGGTGCGGATACGCAGGTCGTCGGTGTGCGGGGGCATTGCAGGAGATCTCCGGAACGTTGGGGGTCCCCAGCGTGGCGGCATGAAAAAAGCCGCCAGGTTCGCTGGCGGCTTTCGGGAATGCGTCTGAAGCTTTCTTCAGGGTGAGCGCAGTCCTTCCTCCGCCAGTGGCTTCGGAAAGTAATACCAGTAAAAGCGGGTAGCGGCTGCGTTCATGGGGTGTATTGATAGCACAGCTTTTGCGCAGTGCAAAATGTTTCATCCGCAACTGGGGACCCGGTTCAGCGAGGTGCGCGCCAGCGCTGCCTACCTGGCAGCAGCCACGCAGAGTCGCTCATTTGCCATGCACTTCCACGTCCAGCAGCAGGCCTTCGTGGATGTCGGCCCAGCGTTCCAGCACGCGATCCAGCTCCTGCCTGGCCTCGTCCAGCTGCTCGGGGTTGAGCAGGGAACGGGCGGTGTAGAGGTCGGAGACCAACCGCCGCAGGGCCGCTTCCGGGATGGCGACCGACGGCCCTTCCAGCCCCGGCAACTGCAATGCCGGGCTGTCGCCAAGCGGGCCGAACAGCGTGACCTGGAGCGTGCTCTGCATGATCAACTTCCCTGCGGATGGACATGGGCAATGCACTGTTTACCGCGTCCGGGTGACAGGCGCATGTGCCATGCTCGCTTGAATGGCCTGGGGTTGCCGGCCAGCGGCCGGCACTACCGAAGCGAGCGCATCGCGCGTTTGCGGATGTAGGCGTTGGCGGTGCTGTCGTGCTCGCGCTGCCAGCGCGCGCAGAGTTCGCGCAGCCACTGCGGCTTTGTCTTTCCGGCATCATTGAGCCAGTTGCCGACGGAATCCTGCACATAGCGTTCCGGGTCATCGGCCAGTGCTTCCAGCAGCGCCACTGCATGTTCCGGATGTTGCTTGAACAGGGCGATGTGCGTGGCCCAGACACCACGCGGGCGCAGTGCTTCGCAGGCGAAGCGGCGCAGGTACGGCGATGTTTCCTGTGTCCACGGTTGCAGGTACCCGAGCGCCTGCACCGGCGCGGAAACAATGTCCGTGCGTAGCGCCAGCCACGCCCATTCGCGCACTCCGAAGTGTGGGTCGTCGGCCAGCGTGCGCATCTGCTGCAGCTTCTCTGCCAACGTTGCGCGAGCATCGCTGCCGATCAGATAACAGGCCCAGCCGCGCACGGTATCGGAGCTGTGATGCTGCCAGAGTGCAGGCGCGCCCTGCCCCGCCCCGCGCAGCAACTGCGCGGCCAAGGCCATGCGCTGGGTGATGCCCTTGCCTGAGGCTTCGTGCATGCGGTGCAGCGCTTCGGGTTCAAGCGCAGGCGCTACCCCTTGCAACAGCTCGGCGAAATCCACTGCCAGGCATTCGGCCAGATGGGTAGCGGCGGCGTTGCCGCTGTTGAGTGCGCGCCGCCGTTCCGCTGGAATGGGCGTGCTCATGCTGCGGATTCCCGCCCGGCGTCCGTGTGCTGCCAGACCTTGTGCAGCAGCCGTGACAGCTGTTGCTGTTCATCCGCATCCAGGCCGTTGAACAGGCCGCCGATCCACTGTGTGTGCTGCTCGAACAGCGCTTCGGCCAGGCGCGCCCCCTTTGCGGTCAACACGATCTGCAGGCGGCGGCCATCCTCGGCATCGCTGCGACGCTGCAGCAGGCCTTCGCGTTGCATGCCGTCGAGCAGGCCGCTGATGGTGGCACGGGTCACGCCGGCACGCTCTGCCAGTTCATGGGGCGGCAGCGTGCCGCCCGCCCCGTGTAGCAGGAACAGCACGATGAAGCGGCCCTCGCTGAGCCCGTGCGGTGCAAGCCGGGCAGCGCAGTCGCGATCGATCGACGAGGCCAGCGAGAGCAGCTGGAAACACAGGCGCAGCTGCGCGACGTTGGCGTGGCCGCGTCGCTGCGCCTCATCCATCAGGGCATGGTGCTTGGCTTCGATCATGGCACCCCTCCAATATGATTAGCCGCCTAATCATATTATAAAAATAAGTCATCCATGAACTACACCGATTTTCAGGAGAACGTCCCCAGCAACAGGCGTGCGATCAGCCCGCCGCCCTCACGGTGCAGCAGCTGCAGTTCGCCTGCGTGCCGCCTGGCCACATTGGCGGCCACAGCCAACCCCAACCCGGCGCCACCGGTGGCGCGGCTGCGCGAGCTCTCGCTGCGCTGGAACGGTTGCAGCAGGCGTGCACGGTCGGCCTCGGCGATGCCCGGGCCGCGGTCCATCACATCCAGCTGCACCCTGTGGCCGGCCATGGCGAGCTGCAGCTCCACGGCCCCGGCGTAGCGCTCGGCGTTGTCGATGAGATTGTCGACCGCGCGCCGGATCAGCAGCGCATCGCCGTTCCAGCGCAGCGTGTCCGGCCCCTGGATGGAGATGCCGGCTCCGCGCAGCAGCGCCGCCTGCACGCACTCCTCCAGCAGCGCAGCCAGATCCAGCGAGTGCATCTGCAACGGCTGCAGTTCACCACGTGCGTAGTCGAGCACCTGCTCGATCATCGTATCCATGCGTTCGATGTCCGCCACCATCCGTGCCGCCTGTGGCGCAGGCGCAAACTCGGCGCGTAGGCGCAGGCCGGTCAACGGCGTGCGCAGATCATGCGCCACTGCGGCCAGCATGTGGGTCATGTCCTGTGCCTGCGCATGCAGGCGATCGCGACCGGTGCTGATCGCAGCGGCCAGCATCTGTACCTCGCGTGGGCCGTCATCCGGCAAGGGCGCTGCGGCCTGCAGGTCCACCCGTGCGCTGGCTTCGGCCAGGCGGTGCAGCGGGCGTCCCAGCCGGATCGATGCCCACGCCGCCAGCGGCGCCAGCAGGACCGCACCACCCAGCAGCGCAAGCACCACCTGGCGGCGCCAGGCCGCCAGATCGCTGTGATCGCTGCCGACCACCTGCCAACGGCCATCGGCCTGGCGTACGCCCAGTTCAAACGGCGGCCATTGCATGGCGGTCAGTACCGCCGCCTGCGCCTTCAGTACACCGGCCCGCGCCGTGGCATCGAGCACGGTACCCCCCTCGATGACCTGCACGTCCGGCGCCTTGCCCTGCCCACTCCAGACCAGGCGTACCTCCTTCGCCGGCAAACCCATCTGCAGCGCCGCCAACTGGGTGAGCCAGTCGCTGGCGCTGCCCTGTGGTGGTGCGTCCTGTGTCGCCAGATGCAGGCCCAATGGCGCTGCGGCCTGTTCGCCGCGCAGCACCTGCACGGCCTGGTCCAACCGCATCGGCGGAGGCGCGGGCCGGGGCATCCAGCCAACCACGGCCACGCTGACCAATGTCGCCAGCAGCAGGCTGGCCAGGGCCAGCATCGCGATCCAGCGCGCGGTCGGCCACCGGCTGCTCACAACACCTGTACCTCGGCGTCGAAGCGGTAGCCTTCACCGCGCAAGGTCTGCACCAGGGCTTCAGCACCGGGTGAGGCCTGCCCCAGCTTGCGTCGCAGCCGACTGATCGCCAGGTCGACCGCACGATCGACGCTGTCGGTGGGTTCACCGCGGCTCAGCTGCAGCAGCTGCTCACGCCCCAGCACCCGCCCGGGACGTTCGGCCAGCGCCAGCAGCAGGCTGAACTCACCGCGGCTGAGCATCAGTTCGTTTCCGTCCGGCGCGAACAGGCGACGTTGATCAGGCAGCAGCCGCCAACCGGCAAAGCGCAGTTCGCTGGCCACCTGCGCGCGCAGCTTGTGCTGGCGGCGCAGCAGCGCGCGTACCCGTGCCAGCAGCTCCCGCGGATCGAACGGCTTGGCCAGGTAGTCGTCCGCACCCATCTCCAGTCCGATCACCCGATCCGGCGCGCTGCCCATCGCCGACAGCATCAGGATCGGGATGGCGCGTGCCTGCAGCCGGCGGCAGACCGAAAGCCCGTCCTCGCCGGGCATCATCCAGTCAAGGATGATCAGGTCGGGCCGTTCGCTCTGCAGCACCATGTCGAGCGCCGTCGCGTCCGCGGCCACCCGCACCTGGTAGCCATGCAGCAGCAGGCAATCGGCGATGGCATCGCGGATGCTGGCGTCGTCATCGACAACGATGACACGGGCGGGAGTCGTCATGCGGGCAGTATCGGGCCGGTCTGTATCAGGACGGTATCAACAGCGATATTCCCGCGATACGCCGCTGCGCGCCAATGGGCGCCCATGATCACTGCGGAGATTTCCCTTGCGCCTCATCCTCCTGTCCCTGCTTGCTGCGCCGCTGCCTGCGCTGGCGTCCGATGCCCCCGAACACGTGCTGCCAATGTGGATGCAGGGTGGTCATCCGGCGGTGGCCGTCCTGCTGGACGGACGCGCCGAACCGCTGCGCTTCGTGGTCGACAGTGCCGCCGGGGCAACGCTGGTCGATGCCCGTGTGGCGAGGCGCTATGGCCTGGAGGATGCGGATGCGGTGGTATCGCACGCCCAGGGCGCAAGTGCGAAGGCGGCCCGGTTGCAGCGCACGCGCAGCACGTCCTGGCAGCTGGGCAGCTGGCAGCTGCAGGCCCGTGGCATGCAGGTCGACCTGTCCTCCCTGGCCAAGGACGATGATCCGGCCATCGACGGTTTGATCGGCAATGACCTGACCGGACGCTGGGACACGCGCTGGGACTTCGGCGGCAATCGCCTGGCGCTATGGACGCCTGGCCGATTGAACCTGGAAGGACCGGGTTGCCAGCCCAATGCGCTGCCCGAGCGCACTGCCAGCCTGCGCCAGTTCGGCTTCATCACACTGGCACTGGGCACGCCGGGTGTGGAGGCCATTGCCGTGGTCGACACCGGCGCGGCGCAGACTGTTCTCAACGCTGAAGCGGCCCGCGCACTGGGGTTGCGCACCGACGGCAGCGACGCACGGGTAAGCATGCGCGAAAAGGGCACCGAGGGGCTGGGCGGCGGCGCGCAGGCCACCTGGCTGTACACCCTGCCCGGGATGACCGGCAGCGGCTGGAAGCACCCGTCGATGGAGGTCCGCATCAGCGAACTACCGGTGTTCAAGGCGATCGGCCTGGAGGCGCGGCCGGCGCTGATCCTCGGTGCCGATGCAATGCGCGGAGGCCAGGTGGACTTCGGTGCCGGCGCGGCCCGGATCTGCCTGCGCCGGCCGCAGGCCAGCTGACATCTGGCAATGACGCCAGCGGCAGCCTGGCGTAGCATCGCCGTGCGCCCCACCAGGAGTTCCACGCATGTGCCGTGCCACCCTGATGTTGCTGACGCTGCTCCCGCTGGCGGTACTGGCCGCGCCGCCACCCGTGCCCACGCCGGCTCGCATCGATGCCGAAGCACAGCGGCTGATGCAGGCGGCCCATGCGCGCGGGATGGCGCTGGCGGTGATCGACGACGGCAAGGTGGTGCACGTGGCCGCCTACGGTGAACGCAACGCCGCGGGCGAGCCGCTGCGCACCGACACTGTGATGTACGCCGCATCGCTGACCAAGATGGCGTTCGGGTACCTGGTCGCACAACTGGTGCAGGACGCGCGTATCGATCTGGACGCCAGCATTGCTACCGCCCTGGACAAACCGCTGCCGGACTATCCACCGGAACCGAAGAAGTACGCCGACTACAGCGTGCTGGCCAGCGATGCCCGCTGGCGCCAGCTCACGCCACGCCTGCTGCTCAACCACGCCAGCGGCTTTGCCAATTTCGGCTTTCTCGAACCGGATGGCCGGTTGAAGTTCCACTTCGAGCCCGGCAGCCGCTACGCCTATTCCGGTGAGGGCCTGATCCTGCTGCAGTTCGTGATCGAACGCGGGCGACTGGGCGAGGATGTGGGTGCGTTGATGCAGCAGTGCGTGTTCGATCGCTTCGGCATGGCGCGCACCAGCATGGTGTGGCGCGCGGATTTCGCCGGCAACCTGGCCGATGGCTGGACGGCCGAAGGCAATTCAGAGCCGCACGATGAACGCAGCCGTGTGCGGGCGGCGGGGTCGATGGATACCACCATCACCGACATGGCCCACTTCGCCGCCGGCTATGTGCGCGGCGATGGGCTGTCCCCGGCAATGCGCAGGGAGCTGGTGCGGCCACAGCTACCGATCACCACCGCCAGCCAGTTCCCAACACTGCAGCCGGAGCTGCCCGTTGCGCAGCAGCACAGGGATCTGGCCGCGGGCCTGGGCGTAGTGACCTTCCGTGGTCCCCAGGGTGCAGGCTTCTACAAGGGCGGCCACGACGATGCGGTCGGCAACACCCTGGTGTGCATCGAGCGGCACAAACGCTGCGTGGTGATCCTGGGCAACGATGTACGGGCGGAGGCTACGTTCCCGGCACTGGTGGCGTTCGTGCTGGGCGATACCGGCGTGCCATGGCAGTGGGAGTACGGCGTGGCGAAGGCATTCGTCGAATGAGGGCGCGTTGACGCCTGCATGGCAAGTGCGGCTGGACGGGTGCATCCACGCATGGCGCGGATCTACCAGCGAAACCGTGCACCTGTAGATCCACGCCATGCGTGGATGCCTGCCCCGCTCAGCGCGCCTGTTCGAAGAACATCAGGTACACCAGCCGGCCATTCTCCAGGCAGTCGCCGAACGCGGGCCCGGCGGTGTGCCAGAACCAGGGGCGCAGCAGCACCAGCCGGTTGAAGCGCATCGGGATGCGCATGGTCATTTCCCACTGGCTGTCGTCGTTGCTGTCGCGCTCGATGATGTCGCGATGCATGTCGCCGCCGTTGGCATAGCCTAATGCGGCCAGCTCCGCTGCATCCAGGGCCATGCGCTCGGTGCCGGTGCGGCGGTGGCGGAAGAACTCGGTGCCGCCCTCGCAGTGCTCCGGTGCACTCAGGTAGAGGATGCCCGACCAGTGCGAGTGGTCGGCGTGCACCTTGGCGCGGCCGGTATCACCGGCCAGGGTGATCCGGAACTTGCCGTGCGACTGCAGCGGGTTGACCGGCCGCAGCGGTTCGTTGACCAGCCGCGAGACCGCGCCGGACAGTCCATCCAGATCCAGCCGCTGCTGCGAATTGCGGCCGGGAAACGCGCCCTCCTGCACGGGATAGGTCAGGCCCAGCGCCGCCTGGCGCAACCCCTGCGCATCGGCAGGAGAAAGGAAGTCGTCAACGATGATGAACGAGGTAGGCATGGCCACCGAGCGTAGCGATGCGCTGCGGCGGCAGCAACCGGGCAACGAAAAACCCCGCCTCGCGGCGGGGTTCTTCCTTGCATCGGGAAGGCGTGCCGACCAGGGTCGGCAACGACTGCCGGGGACGTGGACTTAGAAGTCCATGCCGCCCATGCCACCCATGCCGCCCATGCCACCGGCGCCACCCATGGCCGGCTCGTCCTTCTTCGGAGCTTCGGCAACCATGGCTTCGGTGGTGATCATCAGGCCAGCAATCGAAGCGGCGTTCTGCAGCGCCGAACGGGTCACCTTGGTCGGGTCCAGGATGCCGAACTGCAGCATGTCGCCGAACTCGCCGGTGGCGGCGTTGTAGCCGAAGCTGCCGGTGCCTTCCTTGACCTTGTTGATGATGACCGACGGCTCTTCGCCGGCGTTGGCCACGATTTCGCGCAGCGGGGCTTCCATCGCGCGCAGGGCGATCTGGATGCCGTGGTTCTGGTCTTCGTTGGCACCCTTCAGGCCGGCCAGTGCGGTGACCGCACGGACCAGGGCGACGCCGCCGCCCGGGACCACGCCTTCTTCAACGGCTGCACGGGTAGCGTGCAGGGCGTCGTCGACGCGATCCTTCTTTTCCTTCATTTCGATTTCGGTCGACGCGCCGACCTTGATCACGGCAACGCCGCCGGCCAGCTTGGCCACGCGTTCCTGCAGCTTCTCGCGGTCGTAATCCGAGGAGGTGTCCTGGATCTGGGTCTTGATCTGGCCGACGCGTGCATCGACGGCAGCCTTGTCACCCACGCCATCGATGATGGTGGTGTTTTCCTTGGAAACCTGCACCTTCTTGGCGCGGCCCAGGTCCTTGATGGTGGCCTTTTCCAGCGACAGGCCGACTTCTTCGGAGATCACGGTGCCGCCGGTCAGCACGGCCATGTCTTCCAGCATCGCCTTGCGACGGTCGCCGAAGCCCGGAGCCTTGACGGCCACGACCTTGACGATGCCACGGATGGTGTTGACCACCAGGGTCGCCAGCGCTTCGCCTTCAACTTCTTCGGCCACGATCAGCAGCGGCTTGCCGGCCTTGGCGACGCCTTCCAGCACCGGCAGCAGGTCACGGACGTTGGAGATCTTCTTGTCGTGCAGCAGGATGAACGGGTCATCCAGATCAGCGGTCTGCGACTGCTGGTTGTTGATGAAGTACGGGGACAGGTAGCCGCGGTCGAACTGCATGCCCTTGACCACGTCCAGCTCGTTGTCCAGGCCCGAGCCTTCTTCAACGGTGATCACGCCTTCCTTGCCGACTTCCTTCATCGCGTCGGCGATGATCTGGCCGATCGACTCGTCCGAGTTGGCCGAGATGGTACCGACCTGGGCAATCGCCTTGTCGTCGGCGGTCGGCTTGGAGATGGTCTTCAGTTCGGCAACGGCGGCCACGACGGCCTTGTCGATACCACGCTTCAGGTCCATCGGGTTCATGCCGGCGGCAACCGCCTTGGCACCTTCGCGGATCAGGGCCTGGGCCAGCACGGTGGCGGTGGTGGTGCCGTCGCCCGCGTCATCGTTGGTGCGCGAAGCAACTTCCTTCACCATCTGCGCGCCCATGTTCTCGAACTTGTCAGCCAGTTCGATTTCCTTGGCGACGGAGACGCCGTCCTTGGTGATGGTCGGCGCGCCGAAGCTCTTTTCCAGCACGACGTTGCGGCCCTTCGGGCCCAGGGTGGCCTTGACGGCATTGGCGAGAACGTTGACGCCGCGCACCATGCGCGAACGGGCGTCTTCACCGAAACGAATATCCTTGGCAGCCATTGCATTTACCTCATTGGTAGCGCCGGACGAGGCCCGGCGGCTGGGATTTGGGGATCAGGTTGAAACAGGTCGCGCCGGGGCTCAGCCGATGACGGCGAGCACGTCGTCTTCGCGCAGGACCTTGTACTCGACGCCTTCGCTCTTGTACGAGCTGCCGGCGTACTGGCCGTAGATGACCTTGTCGCCGACCTTCAGCGACGGAGCGCGCACGCTGCCGTTGTCCAGCGGCTTGCCCGGGCCGACGGCCACGACTTCACCCTTGGTGGACTTTTCCTTGGCCGAATCCGGAATGACGATGCCACCGGCGGAGATTTCGTCGGCTTCGATCGGCTTGACCACAACGCGGTCGTGCAGCGGCTTGATGCTCATGAGAGACCTCTTAAGTTATTGATTGGTCTGAAAAAGTCTGGCGATGTTAGCACTCACCCCAGGTGACTGCCAGCATTGCTCGCGAAAAAGCCCGATGAATCGGGAGCAGGACAGAGATGGAGCTGCGCCCGGACCTTTCAAGGCCGGGCGAGGAAAAATTTTCGCCGCCCCGGGATGCGCGGATTCCCGCCCTGCGTGAAGGCATTCAGGCCGGTGCAACGCGACAACCCCGTGCCCAAAACCCTCGACATTTGGTGACCCGCGTCGCACTGTCAGATATCTGACGTTCATTTACGACAAAGTGTCACTGGATCGGCCTTAGGCTCGGCCGCGCATTCCCAATCACAAGGAGTAGTCGATGCGATTGCTGTCCCCGCTTGCCGCCGCCTGCCTGCTGGCCCTGGCCGCCGCGCCGGCCCAGGCCGAGGTCTTCATCAATGAACTGCACTACGACGACAGCACCGCCGCCGGTGACGTCGGCGAAGCGATCGAGGTCGTGGCCACCGCCGGTGAGGACCTGTCCGGCTACCGCCTGTACCTGTACAACGGCGCCAACGCCTCGGCCGCCGTGGTGTACGACAACAAGCCGGTGCCGGCTGGCAGCGCCGCCGGCTGCGGCAGCGCCACGATCGCCGTGGTCAACTACCCGACCAACGGCATCCAGAACGGCCCCAACGACGGCATCGCCCTGGTCGATGCCAGCGGCAAGGTGGTCCAGTTCCTCAGCTACGAGGGCGCCATCACCGCCTCCGGCGGCCCTGCCGCCGGCATGACCAGCCAGAACATCCCGGTGGCCGAGACCAACAGCACGGCGCCGGGCACCTCGCTGCAGCTGACCGGCAGCGGCAGCCAGTACGCCCACTTCACTTGGGCCGAGTCGGCCAAGCAGACGTTTGGCAGCTGCAACAACGGCCAGACCTTCAGCGGCGGTGGCACCCCGGGCCCGAACACGCCGCCGTCGGTCTCCACCACCACCCCGGCGCAGGGCAGCAGCACCTTCCCGGCCGCCGCCGACCTGGAAGTGGTGTTCAGCGAGACGGTGAACCTGGCCAGTGGCGCCTTCGCCCTGAGCTGCGGCACCTCCGGCAGCGTGCCGCTGACTTTCCCGGCCAGCGGCCGCAGCGTGAAGCTGTCCACCAACACCGCGCTGGTGGCCGGTGAAGCCTGCCGCTTCGATATCCGTGCCGCGCGCATCACCGACCTGCAGGGCGCGCACCCGGCCGCCGACAGCCGCATCGCCTTCACCGTGGCCAGCACCGGCGGCAATCCGGACCCGGGCAACCCGGGCGTGCCGGCCGGCTACTACTCCAAGGTCAACACCAGCAGCCCCAGCCAGCTGCGCTGCTCGCTGCACGCCACCATCAAGGGCCACACCGCCTATCCGTACAGTGGCTCGGGCACCAGTACCTGGACCATCCTGGAAATCGCCGACGAGGATCCGAACAATTCCGGCAGGATCCTGGATGCGTATCGCAACCACAGCTACGCCAAGGTGACCGATCGCGCCGGCAGCGGCAGTGGCCTGAAGTACAACCGCGAGCACACCTGGCCGAACTCGCTGGGCTTTGCCAGCACCACCGGCGACAAGGGCCTGCCCTACGCGCCGTACACCGACACCCACATGCTGTACCTGACCGACGCGCAGTGGAACGCCGACCGTGGCAACAAGCCGTTCGGCAAGTGCGACGCCAATTGCGGCGAGCGCGCCACCGAGGCCAACAACGGTCAGGGCGGCGGCAGCGGTGGCTATCCGGGCAACTCCAACTGGGTGCGCACGCCGGACGGCAACACCGGCACCTTCGAGGTGTGGGGCAAGCGCAAGGGCGACATGGCGCGTGCGGTGATGTACATGGCGATCCGCTACGAGGGCGGCAAGGATGCGGCCACCGGCCAGTCCGAGCCGGATCTGGAGCTGACCGACGACCGCAGCAAGATCGTCAAGACCAGCAGTTCGCCCGCCTACATGGGCCTGCTGTCGACGCTGATCGACTGGCACCTGTCCGATCCGCCGGATGATGCCGAGCGTGCGCGCAATGACGTGGTCTACAGCTTCCAGGGCAACCGCAATCCGTTCATCGACCACCCCGAGTGGGCAACCCCGGCCCTGTTCACCTCGGCCAAGCCGGCCACCTGCCAGCTGGCCAACTGACCGCGCAACGCAGCGGTCCACTGCCGCCGCCGGGCCCTGACCCGGCGGCGGCCCTATACTCGACGGTCATGTCGACCGTCGATCCCGTCCTGCTGCTGTTGACCACCTGCCCGGACCGGGCCAGTGCCGAGCGCATCGCGCACGCGCTGGTCGGCGAGCGCCTGGCGGCGTGCGTGACCCGCCTCGATGGCGCGCAGTCGACCTACCGCTGGCAGGGCGAGGTGACCACCGACGCCGAACTGCAGCTGCTGGTGAAAACCACCGCGAGCCGCGTCGATGACGCGATTGCCCGGATCGTCGCACTGCATCCGTATGAACTCCCGGAGTGCATCGCGGTCGAAACCCGGGCCGGCCTGCCGGCGTATCTGGACTGGATCCGGGCACAGACCCGGGAGGACACTGATTGAAGACTCTGTTTGCGCGCGGCGCCGCCTTGTGCGCCCTGTTGTGGCTCTCGCTGCCGGCCTTCGCGCTGGATGAGAAGGACCTGCTGCCGGTGGACCAGGCGTTCGCGCTGACCGCCAGTGCCCCCGAACGGGGCCAGGTGCAACTGCAGTTCAAGATCGCACCGGGCTATTACCTGTATCGCCACCGCACCAGCGTCAAGGCCGACCCGGCCTTCAACGCCGGCGCGCTGCAGATGCCCAAGGGCGACAGGCACCACGACGATTTCTTCGGCGAGGTCGAGACCTATCGCGAGCGCCTGCAGGCCACCCTGCCCGGCACGCCGACCGACGCCGCCGGCACCATCAGCCTGGAAGTGCGTTACCAGGGCTGCGCCGATGCCGGTGTCTGCTACCCGCCGCAGAAGCGCGTGGTGCAGGTCACCCTGCCGGGCGCCGGTGCGGCGGCCGCGGTGCCTGCCGCGCGTGCCGGTGCGGCAAGCCCGTTCAACAACCCGCTGGCCGGTGCCGGCAACAGCGGTGGCCTGCGCCTGCCGGGCGCGGCCAACAACAGCCAGGCCCTGCCGCTGCCGTCGGAACAGGCGTTCGGCTTCGATGCCATCGCCAGTGACGGCAACACCCTGCTGCTGCGCTTCAGCCCAGCGCCCGGCTATTACCTGTATCGCGACCGCACTTCGCTGAAGCTGGAAGGCAGCGCAGGCGTGCTGGCCGACAAGCCGCGCTGGCCAGCCGCGCAATCGCATCGCGACGAGCACTTCGGCGATGTCTCGGTCTACTTCAACCAGGTGGAAGTGCCGCTGCCGCTGCGCCGCACTGTCACTGATGCGGTCGACAGCACCCTGGTGGTGACCTTCCAGGGCTGCCAGACCGATGGCATCTGCTACCCGCCGATGACCCGCCGGGTGAAGCTGTCGATTCCGGCGGGCAAGCTCTCCGCCAGCACTGACCAGGCGCCAGCACGCAACGAGGTGATCAGCCCGCTGCGCGCCGCCGGCGCGCCACGTGAATCCGCCAACGGCGCACCGCTGCGCCTGCTGCCGACCGTGCCCAACGACGGCAGCGCCGCTCCCGCCGCCAGCGGCAGTGAGGGCGCACGCAATGAGTTCGCCGCCGACGCGCGCGATGGCAACGCCCTGCGCACGCGGCCACCGGTGACCACGCCGAATCCGGACCGCTCGTTCGTCTGGGTGCTGCTGCTGGCGCTGGCCGGCGGCCTGGTGCTGAACCTGATGCCCTGCGTGCTGCCGATCCTGTCGCTGAAGGTGCTGAGCCTGGCGCAGAGTGGCGAAAGCCCCGAGCGTGCGCGCAGCCATGCCCTCTGGTACACGCTGGGCGTGCTGGTCGCCTTCGCGGTGATCGGTGCGCTGATGGTGGGCCTGCGCGCGATCGGCAACGCCGTCGGCATCGGCTTCCAGCTGCAGCACCCGGGCGTGGTGGCGGCGCTGGCGTACATCATGTTCGCGGTGGGCCTGAGCCTGTCGGGCGTGTTCACCCTCGGCGGTGGCATCGGCAACCTCGGCCAGTCGCTGGCCAGCCGCAGCGGCCCGGCCGGTGATTTCTTCACCGGTGCGCTGGCCTGCCTGGTCGGCAGCGCCTGTGTCGGCCCGTTCATGGGCGGGGCGATTGCCTATGCCTTCATTGCCCCGCCGCTGAAGGCGATGACCGTGTTCCTGTTCCTCGGCCTGGGCCTGGCACTGCCGTTCCTGCTGATCGGCTTCGTGCCGGCGCTGGCACGCCGCCTGCCCAAGCCCGGCCCGTGGATGGAAACGCTCAAGCACGTGCTGGCCTTCCCGATGTATGCCACCGCGCTGTGGCTGCTGTGGGTACTGGGCAAGCAGCGCGGCGTGGACGGCATGGCGCTGGTGCTGGGCGGCCTGCTGCTGTTCGCCTTCGGCCTGTGGCTGTTTGAACGCAACCGCTGGACCGGCTCGCGCGCGGTGACCCTGCTCGGCGTGCTGCTGGCGATTGGTGCGCTGGTTCCTGCCTGGGGCGTGACCCAGCTGGCACCGCCGGCACGGGCCGCACAGGCGGCCAGCGAGAACGTGGTCGAGTATTCGCCGCAGTTGCTGGACCGCCTGCGCGCCGACAACCGCGTGGTGTTCGTCAACATGACCGCCGACTGGTGCGTGAGCTGCAAGGCCAATGAACGCGCCGTGCTGTCGCGGCCGGAGTTCAAGGAACTGCTCAAGCGCACCAACGCGGTGTACATGCGCGGTGACTACACCAATGTCGACCCGCAGATCACCACGTTCCTGGAAGAACACAAGGCCGTGGGCGTGCCGCTGTACGTGGTGTATGGCCCCGGCGCGCCGCCGACCGTGCTGCCGACCCTGTTGACCCAGGCGGTGGTCGAGGAAGCGCTGCTGCGCACCGCACGATGAAGTGGCAACGGCCAGCGCTGCTGTGGACAGCGGTGCTGGCCGCCGGCCTCGGCCTGTGGGCCGGGCATCGATTGTCACCTGGCCCGTCTGCACCGGCCGCGCCAGCGACGGCTTCCACGGCGACGGCCGTGACGCCCCCGCTGCAGGTGGGTGATCCCTTGCCGGCGCTGACGCTGCCGGACCTGGCGGGACAGCCGCTGGACCTGCGCGCTCGCTTCGCCGGCCGCCCGCTGCTGATCAACGTCTGGGCCAGCTGGTGTGCGCCCTGTGTGGAAGAGATGCCCGAACTGGCGCGCTTCGCCGATGCCCAGGGCGACAACGGCGTGCAGGTGCTGGGCATTGCGCTCGATACCCCGGACGACGTGCGCGCTTTCCTGCTGCGGGTGCCGGTGGACTACCCGATCGTGGTCGAGACGCCGGGGCCACGCGATGCCAGCGTGCAGTTGGGCAATACGCAGGGCCTGCTGCCCTACAGCGTGCTGTTCGATGCACAGGGGCGGCTGGTGAAGGCAAAGCTGGGGCCGTTCGAGCACGGTGAGATCGACGGCTGGGTGAAGTGAGGGTGTTTTTTTGCAGGGCTTGCAGCCCTGCACCCTGCACTCTGCACCCTGCTCAATGCAACGGCAACGGCAACGGCAACGGCCAAAGCCAAAGCCAAAGCCAAAGCGGGCATTCCGTGGGATGGCGGGGCACTGTGGGTGGTCAGGACACGCCGTAAACCCGTCCATGGGGGCTCGATGGCGCCATCCATGGCGCCAACGGTCCTGACCACCCACACCGCCCCACCTCTGACAGACTCCCGCAGCTGTTGGTAGGTGTCGACCTTGGTCGACACATCTGTCAGATATCGAAATAAATCCGGGGTCAGATCCGTTTTCCTGCGGAAAACGGATCTGACCCCACTGCCGTTCCACCAGATCGCGGAAATCTGTCCATGGTGGAGTGGCAACCTGCTGTTGCTGTTGCCGGCCAGCGGCCGGCCACTACCGCAGGTGCCGGGCGCCGCCCGGCCGATCCCTCCGCTTGACCGCAGGCAGGGCGCCACGGAGAATTCCGCGACTAATTCTCATTTGCTGTTGCGCAGGATGCGGGCGGCAGCCTCCCGGGCCCCTCTCCTTCGATGTTCAAGAACGTCCTGTTCCAACTGCATTGGCTGCTGGGCATTACCGCCGGTGCCGTCCTCGCCGTGATGGGCCTCAGCGGCGCCGTGCTGTCCTTCGAGGACGAGCTGCTGCGCGCGGCCAATCCCGGCTTCGCCGAAATCGCCGAGCACCATGCGGACGGCCAGCATCCCCTTGCACTCAGTGAACTGGTGCCGTTGCTGCAGGCCGGCAGCGAGCGGCCCCTGCAACGCCTGCGCGTGGACGCCACTGGACAGCGGCCGTCGGTTGCGCGATTTGCCGGCGGCAAGGACCACTGGGTGTACTTCGATCCGTACAGCGGCGAGCGCTTCAGCGCCCTGCGCGGGCAGGCGTTCTTCGACTTCGTCGAAGACCTGCATCGCCACCTCGCCGCCGGTGAGCGCGGCAAGTGGATCACCGGCAGCTGTGCGATCGCGCTGCTGTTCTTCACCCTGTCCGGTCTTTACCTGCGCTGGCCACGGCGCTGGTGGCACTGGCGCAGCTGGCTGGCGGTGGAGTGGACGCGCAGCGGCCGTGGCTTCCTGTGGAGCCTGCACTCGGTGATCGGCACCTGGGTGCTGCTGATCTACCTGATGAGTGCACTGACCGGCCTGTGGTGGTCGTTCGACTGGTACCGCACCGCGGCCAACACGCTGCTGGGCGTGGCGCCGGCGGCAAAGCACAAGGTGGCCGCCGACGCGGCACTGGACCTGGATCGCATCGAGGCCACGCTGTACGCGCTGCCCGGCGTGCGCACCGGCTTCATCGACCTGCGCCTGCCGGAGAAGCCGGGGCAGGCGCTGAACGTGCGGGTGATGGCCGGCGATCCGTCGCAGCGCGGCGGCCACCACGATCGTGCGCATGACCTGCTGCAGCTCGATCCGGCCAGCGGCGCGATTCTCGATGCCCGTCCGTACGCACGCCAGGGTGCGGGCGGGCAGCTGGCCACCAGCGTGTTCGCGCTGCATTCGGGCAGCTACTTCGGTGTGCCCGGGCGGGTGGTGGTGATGCTCAGCAGCCTGGGCATGAGCCTGTTCTTCATCACCGGCTGGATGCTGTATCTGGACCGCCGCCGCAGCCAACGTGCGGCGCGAGGGCTGCGCCGGTCGCTGCCGACAACGACCACCGATGGCGGTGGTTCGCCATGGCTGGTGGTGCATGCCAGCCAGAGCGGACTGGGCGAACAACTGGCGTGGCGTGCGGCCGCGCAGCTGCAGGCGTCCGGTCATGCGGTGCAGGTGCTGCCGCTGGCCCGCGTCGATGCCGCGAAGCTGCAGGCCACCTCCCAGGCATTGCTGGTGCTGAGCACGTTCGGCGATGGCGAGCCGCCGGATGCGGCGCGCCGCGCCGCGCGGCTGCTGCTCGCACAACGCCTGGACCTGTCGTGCCTGCAGTTCGGCCTGCTTGCGCTGGGCGACCGCCAGTACCCTCATTACTGCGGCTTCGGCCGCCAGTTCGATGGCTGGCTGATCGACAACGGCGCGTGTCCGCTGTTCGAGCGCATCGATGTCGATGCCGCTTCGGTGCCGGCGCTGCGCCAGTGGCAGCAGCAGCTGGGTGCGCTGACCGGCATCACCACCGATGACAGCGTGCTGCCTGCGGCAACGCAGATGCATGAGTGGCGGCTGCTCGGCCGCGACCGCCTCAACCCGGGCAGCATCGGCGGAGCCATCTGGCGTATCCGTCTTGCCGCACCGGCCGACATGCAGTGGCAGGCGGGTGACATCCTGCACATCGCGCCCCGCCACAACGCGCGGCATGCCGGTGCCGTGTTGAAGGCCCATGGGCTGGACCCGCTGCAGCCACTGCTGGTCGACGGCCATCCGCGCACGCTGCTGGCGCTGGCCAGCGAACGCGAGCTGCCCGAGGCCGATGCTGCGCTGGCGGTGCAGGATGCCTGCCTGTGGCTGGCCGGGCTGCCGCTGCTGCCCAGCCGCGAGTATTCGGTCGCCTCCTGCACGGATGATGGCGTGGTGGAGCTGGTGGTGCGGCTGGTGCATGACGCCTCCGGTCGAGCCGGGCTGGGCTCGGGCTGGCTGTCGTTGCATGCGCCGATCGGTGCCAGCATCGTTGCCCGTGTGCATCGCAACCCCGGTTTCCATCGTGTCAGTGGCGCCCCGATGGTGCTGATCGGCAATGGCACCGGCATCGCTGGGCTGCGCAGCCTGTTGCGCGAAGCCGCCCACGCAGGCGAGCACGGGCACTGGCTGCTGTTCGGTGAGCGCCAGCGCGCACACGACTTCCTGTTCGCCGACGAGATCGAGGCCTGGCGGGCCCAGGGCCATCTCACGCGGGTGGACCTGGCGTTCTCACGCGATGGCAAGGGTAGTTACGTGCAGGATTACCTGCGGGCGGCCACCGATGCGCTGCGCGAGTGGATGCAGCGCGGTGCGGTGATCCATGTCTGCGGCTCGCTGCAGGGCATGGCCGAAGGCGTGGACCAGGTGCTGCGTACCGCGCTGGGTGATGAAGTGGTGGAAACGCTGCTGGAAAACGGGCGCTACCGCCGCGACGTGTATTGAGCCACAAGGGTGGTGCCGGCCAGCGGCCGGCACTACCGGGGCAGCTTCAGGCCGCCGCACGCGCCTGCGGTATCGACTGCAGACGGAACGCGCCCACTGCTTCGGCCAGGGCATGTACCTGCGCCTGCATCTGCGCAGTCGAGGCACCGGCCTCTTCCACCAGGCTGGCGTTGCGCTGGGTGCTGGCTTCCATCTGCACGATGGTCTGGTTCACCTGGGCGATGCCGGCATGCTGGTCCTGCGACGCACTGCGGATGCCAGCCAGCAGGTCGGCCAGCTGCTGCACGCTGCCGACGATCTCGCCCATCGTGGTGCCGGCCTGCTCGGCCTGCCGGTTGCCCTGCCCGACGCGCGCCACCGAATCCTCGATCAGGCCCTTGATCTGCTTGGCCGCCTCGGCACTGCGCTGCGCCAGCAGGCGTACTTCGGCAGCCACCACGGCGAAGCTGCGGCCCTGCTCGCCGGCGCGCGCCGCTTCCACCGCCGCGTTGAGCGCAAGGATGTTGGTCTGGAAGGCGATGCCATCAATCAGCTGGGTGATGTCACCGATCCGCCGTGACGCTTCACTGATGCCATGCATGGTTGCCACCACCTGGCCAACAGCCTCACCGCCGCGCTGCGCCACTGCTGCCGCGCCCTGCACCAGGGCATCGGCGCGACCGGCGGCATCGGCGTTGCGGCCAACGGTGTCGGTCAGCTCATGCATCGACGCTGCGGTCTCTTCCAGGTTGGCGGCCTGTTGCTCGGTGCGCTGCGACAGATCGTGATGACCGGCAACGATCTCACCGACACCGGTATCGAGGCTGGACGTGGCCTGCTGGATGCGGGTGACGATGCGGCCCAGCTGCGCGACGGTGGCATTGGCATCGTCCCGCATGCGCGCGAACACGCCCTGCAGGTCCCCCTCCATGCGCACGCTGAGGTCGCCGCGGGCCAGTGCAGCGAGCAGTGCCTGCAGGTCACCGAGGTTGGTTTCAAAGGTGGCCAGCAGGCGATTGATGCTGGTCGACAACGTGCGCACGAAGCCCTGCTTGCCCTCCAGCGCGATACGGCCATGCAGGTCACCGTGTGCCGCCGCATCGACCAGGGCAGCCACTTCGGTTTCCAGCAGCGTCTCCAGCGCACGACTGCGCCATTCCACCGCTACGCCGAGGAACTGCCCTTCGTCGATGATGGGGTTGGCAATCAGCTGGTAGCGCACACCGACATGACCGATCTCGCGCTCCTCGCGCTGACGCACGCCGGCCAGGCTGGCCAACGCCGGATGCAGGCGCACTGCATCGCTGCCCACCAGGTCTTCGAGCTGGCGTTCGAGTTGCTGCAGCAGTGCCGGATTGACGTAGGCCACCTGGCCCTCGGCATCGATCACCATCAGCCCGGTCTGCGCGCTGTCCAGCGCCTGGCGCACGCGGGTATTGCCGCGCGCACCGGCACGCTCGGTCTCGATGCGCGCACGCAGGCGCTGCTGCATGTCGACCAGGCGCTGTGCCAGCTGTCCGATCTCGTCGTTGGCGTTGTACACGCGCAGGGTGGTATCCAGGCGGTCGTCGGCGATATCGCTGGCGAAACGCAGGGTGTCCTGGATCGGCTGGCGCACCGCACGCAGCACCAGCACCAGGCTGGTGATCAACACGCCGGCGACCAGCAGCAGGGTCACTGCGAACAGCACGCTCATGGTGCGCGTGCCGGCCTGCTGGCGCGCCTGTGCCTCGGCCAGCACCGCCATCTGGGCCTGCTGGAAGGCGGCCAGCGCCGGCGCCACGCCTGCGGCGGTATCCAGCAACGATTGCGCCTCCACATCCAGGCCAACGCGGGCGGCGGTATAGCCCAGCAACGCGACCTGATAGGCCTCCATGCCGTTGCGAAGGGCATCCTGCGCATCGGTCGGCAGGCCCACCAGCGCGAGATCGAACGGCAGTTTCTCTTCGCTCGCACGGTCGGCATGGGTGGAATCGCCATCGAGCAGCAGCAGCGCCTCCTGTCGGCGCATCTTCTGCAGGGACAACGCCAACGAAGGCCGCTGCAGCGCATCCACCTGCGCCTGCAGGGTGTCGGCGGCCTGCTGCAGCTGCGCGGCGAGGCCGGCATCGCCACGACCCATCTCATCGACGCGTTCGAACAGGGCGGCCACACCCTGCGAGAATGCACCGGCAGCTTCGGTCAGCGCCTGCAGCGCCTTGCGCCGGCCGGCATCCATCGGCATCGCGCGCAGCGCCTGAAGATCGGCCTGCAGCGCCTTCTGCGTCGCCAGCAGCTGCGCGCGGTCGGCATCGTCGAAACTGCGTGCATACTGGGTCTGCAGACGACGCGCCTCGGCCACCCGTGTCGCCAGGCTCGCGGCCAGATCGCTGCCGTGCTGGTAGCTGGCCTGGCTGCGTGCCGCCTGCGTGCTGGCATGGCCGGTCCAGGCGTAGACCGCAGCGATCGCGATCAGGCCCAGGCCACAGACCCACAGGGTCGCCTTGAGCTTGTTGGCTACGCTGAGCCGGTGCGGCTGCAGCCACAGCAGCAGGCCGGGGGACGCCGAGCGCAGCGCGGCAAGCCGCATGCGCAGGGACCGGAGGTGGGGGGCAACGGCCGACATGACAGACTCCAGGCGGAAGGACGCACCTGTATCGGCTGGAAATGGAGCAACTTTAGGGCGTTCTTGGTGCAGTTCCACCGATTGCTGGCGGACGCGGCCTTTGTACCCGGCACAGGCGACGGGGGGATGACACCCGCGCAGTGCTTGACCTCAACCCCGGTTGGGGGAGCACAGTGGACCTCCCTCCCCGCCCGGTGCCCCCATGACGACGCTCGATGTCCCCCGCTACCTGCAACGCCTGCAGCTGGATGCACCGCCACCGCTGACGCTGGCGGGCCTGACGCTGCTGCAGCAGCGCCACAACGCACTGCTGCCGTTCGAAACCCTCAGCTGCCTGCTGCGCGATGCAGTGCCGATCGACCTGGACAGCGTGCAGCGCAAGCTGCTCGACGACCACCGTGGCGGCTACTGCTTCGAACTCAATGGCGGCCTGCTGGCGCTGCTGCAGGCGCTGGGCTTCGATGCGCAGCCGTTGAGCGCGCGCGTGCTGCTGGCCGCCCAGGACGGCGAACTGACCGCACGGACCCACCTGCTGCTGCGCGTGCAGGTGGACGGCGATGACTGGCTGGTGGATGCCGGTTTCGGCAGCCTGACCCCGACCGTGCCGCTGCGCCTGCGTGATCCACAGCCGCAGGCCACGCCTCACGAGCGCTTCCTGCTGCAGCGCCTGCCCGGCGAGGGGGATTTCGTGCTGTCCGCCGAGTCCAGCGATGGCTGGCGGGCGATGTATCGCTTCGACCTGCACGCGCCGGCACCGATCGACAACGTGGTGGGCAACTGGTACGTGTGCACCCATCCCGATTCCAGTTTCCCCGGCCAGCTGCGCGCGTCACTGACCGGGCCGGACTGGCGACGCACCATCGGCAGCGGCAACTACACCGAGTACCGCCCTGGCCAGGCACCGGACAAGCGCCCGCTGCATGATGTTGGCGACGTGCGCGAAGTGTTGCAGCAACGCTTCGGCATGCAGTTGCCGGACGATCCACGGCTGGATCCGGCGATCAACGACTGGCTGCAGCGCTCGCGTGCCGCGACCCACGTGTAGCGTCGAGCCATGCTCGACTGCTGTTGGCGGCGCGGGGAACGCGTCAGTCGAGCATCGCTCGACGCTACAGAACCGCGCGCGCCTGCAATGCGATCCGGTTGCCTTCGCTGTCGCGGATCTCGGCCACGCGCCAGTCGCCGGCATCGGCCGGGCCGAAGCGCAGCTCGGCCCCTGCCTGCAGCGCACGCTCGAGGCTGGCATCCAGGTCATCGACGCCGATATAGATGCGCGCGCCCTGTTCGGAGGGCCGGTAGTCCGCACCCTGCACCAGCGACATGCTGGCGCCGGCGGCCTCATCGGCAAACGGCAGGTACGCCATCCTGCAGTCATGCAGCAGGATCGGTTCGTCCACCGCCACCTGCAGCCATTGCTGGTAGAACGTGATGGCCCGGACCAGGTCAGTGACCGGTATCTCAACGTGCAGGATGGGGTTCATCGCCGCAGGATAACCGGATACTGACACGGCCTTGCAGGGCGGCACTGGCATGCTGGGGCGCCCTTTCCCCGCGGAGTCCTGCATGTCCCTGGCCGATCATCGTAGTGCGCTGGCACCGCTGGGCTACCTGCGCGTGGCCATCAACCTGGGCAACCCGGTGCTGGCACAGGGCGATGCGCGCTCCCCGCGCGGGCCGTCGCTGGAACTGGCCACGGCATTGGCGCAGCGCATGGGCGTGCAGGCACGCTTCACCTGCCACGACTCAGCGGCCTCGGTGGTCGCTGCGGCCAGCGAGGATGCCTGGGACCTGGCCTTCCTGGCCATCGATCCGGCGCGTGCCGACCGCATCGCCTTCAGTGCCGCCTATGTGGAGATCGAAGGCACCTACCTGGTGCGCGAGGACAGCCCTGCGCAGCAGGTGGCCGACCTGGACCGCGATGGCCTGCGCATCGCGGTCGGTCGTGGCGCGGCCTACGACCTGTTCCTCAGCCGCGAACTGCGCCACGCCAAGATCGAGCGGGCCGAGACGTCGGCGGCGGCGATCACCCTGTTCGAGCAGCAGCGCCTGGATGCCGCCGCCGGCGTGCGCCAACCGTTGGCGGCATGGGCACAGGCCCATCCCGGCCACCGCGTACTGGCCGACCGCTTCACCGCGATCCAGCAGGCGGTCGCGGCGCCGGCCTCGCGCCCGGCCGATGCATTGCAGGCGCTGTTCGAGGACGTGGAGGCGATCAAGGCAGGCTCGTTGCTGGGCGAAGCCTTCGCCCGTGCCGGGCAGGCGGTTACGTTGGTACGGTGAATGCCGCGCACACGCAGTCGAGCATGGCCCAACGCTAAAGATGTGCGTCTGCCATGTGCCGCACGTGCTCGGCGGCCTGCGCATGCAGCCAGTCGCGGAACGCGAGGAAGCCACGATGGCGGGCCGAGCGCTGCGGGTAGACCAGCCAATGCGGCCAGGCGGTTTTCAGTCGCAGGCTGGACAGCGCCACCAGTTGGCCGGAATCCAGCAGCAGGCGCGCCCGCGTCACCCGTCCCAGCGCCACGCCTACCCCGTCCAGCGCCGCGCGGTGGTGCGCCTCCGAATCATCCAGCACCGCCACGAAGCGCGGCGGCGGGTTCTGTCCACTCAGCGCGAACCAGGCGCCCCACGCTCCATCGGGATCCCCCAACAGCGGCCACTGGTTCAGCGGCACGCGGTCGATCCCTCCCATGCGTTCGATCAGCGCCGGGCTGGCCATCGGCAGCAGCCACTCGTCGAACAGCGGCTCCACCACCAGGCCCGGCCACTGCCCGCTGCCCAGCCGCAGCGCGGCATCGAACTGGCGCTGCCGCTCGAAATCAACCAGGCGCTCACTTGACTGCAGGTTGATCTCGATCTGCGGGTGCTCGGCCACGAAGTGCCCCAGCCGCGGCACCAGCCACGCCGACGCCATCGACGGTACCGCGCTGATCGTCAGCACGTGCTCGGCGCGTGCGGCATAGGGCTGGAAGGCCTCGTTGATCGCATCCAGATGCGGGCCGACCTGGTCGAGCAGGCGCTGCCCCTCCAGCGTGAGGGTGACGCCACGCGGCTGGCGGACCAGCAACGGCTGCCCCAGCCGCTCTTCCAGCTGGCGCATCTGATGGCTGAGCGCACTGACGGTCAGGTTCATCGACGCCGCCGCGCGCGACAGGTTGCCGAGCCGGGCGGCAGCCACGAAACCCTGCAGGGCATGAAGGGGCGGACGGGACATAAGGCTTGAATTCCTCTCAAGGCATGCTTGCGGAAATGTCGCTTTTTGCCCTTCCATGCTGCCCGTATCGTGCAATCCACTCAAGTGGAGGCACGCTCATGAACATCTACGGCAGCCTGTTGTTCCTGCACGGCCACGTGGCCAGCGCCGAGCTGGCACGGCAGCTTGCCAGCCCGTCCACACCTGCCCCGCAGTGCCCGCGGCAACCGGCTGCGCCGGTTCAGCCGCCGCGAGCCCGTTGAGCGCCCCTCAGCCTGCATACCAGCGCTGGACGTGTTCAGGCAGCCACGGGGTCGGATCGATATCCAATGCCCGACAACCGTCGAGGGTGTCACGCAGCACGCCCTCGCCGGGGCCACCGGGCATCCGCAGGCCCTCCTCTTCCGGAAGCTGCACCGCAGCCCAGTCGTGCAGCCGATCCAGGCGCAGGCGCAGGGCGGCCCGCAGCCACGCCTTCAATGGATAACAGCGATAGCCTTGTTCGCCCAACGCGGCAATCGCAAGCGACAAAGCCTGGTTGGCACCACGTACCCATTCGGTGCGCCCCCCAGCCTTGTCCTGGACCGTCATCGGCGCCGGCGCGCGGTGCGCCTTGAACGGCGAACGCAGCTGCAGTTCCAGATCTCTTGCATCGCGCTCGCTTTCCGCTTCCACCAGTGCACCGGCGTCGAGATCGAAGAACTCGAACCAACGCCGGTGCAATGCGCTGATGCGTCCGAGCGGATCACGCGAGAAACCGATCTTCGCGTAGTCTTCCCACGCACAGGGGAAGACGTAGGCGAAGACACGACCGTCGATGCGGATATCCGACTGCATGTGCGCAGGCTGCCTCGACGACAGCCCGGGTGCAACCGGGCGTTACCGTGGACGCTGCAGTGCCTCCTGCACCGCCGCAGCCACGTCGGTGTTGTCGATGTAGCTGCCGTCATTCCAGCGCACGTGCTGGCGGTAACCGGCATCGACGCCCCGTACGCGCTTTCCAAGCAGCTCCGCACCTGCGCCCTTGGCCCACAGCGGCACCAGCGCATTGGAGTGGTTGCCGGTGGGCCGGAAGCTCATCCCCGGCATGCGTCCACGGCCGTTGTTGCGTACCGGCGCGAAGGCAACGTTCTGTGCATCCGGGCCCATCGGCATGCTGTTGTCATGGTCAGTGGTGACGATCAGCAGGTTGCGCTCCCAACCGCCGTTGCGCTCGATCCATTCAACCACTGCTGCCACTGCGTCGTTGAACTCCACGGTTTCCTCGATCAGGCGGCCGTACTGCGGCTGGTCGCTGCATTGGCCGTAGTGCCATTCGGTGCCGCAGGCGCTGGTGTGCGCGGCCCAGTCGGTGGCACCGCCTTCCACCATCAGGAACAGGCCCTTGGCCGAACGCTGCTGCAGGAACCGCAGCGCGCCACGCGTCATGGTCGCAAGATCGGGCACGCTGTCGATCTTCCTCACACCGGAAGGCGTGGCCGCATCCTTGTCCAGCACCTGCAGCTGGCGCGCCTGCTGGAGCGTATTGGCCACGCGCGGCACGCCGATCAGCGGCCGGTCGGCCGGCAACCGACCCTGCGCCAATGCAGTGAACTCTTCCTTGCTGCGGATCAGGCGCCACGGCCCCGCCGGATTGCCGGCAATGGTGCTGCCCGCTTCCAGCTGCTGCCAATCCTGCGGGGAGACCCATTCCCACGGGTTCGCGCAGCCCTCGGCCTTCGCCGAGCCGGCCCCCTCGTCACAGGCGTGACCATCAACGCTGTAGCCGGGACCGCCGGTGCCCATCACCAGGTCCATGTGGCCCTGCGCCAGCATCTGGTGCGCAATCGCGTGATAGTTGTTGCGCGATTCGTTCTGCGCCGCGAACGCCGCCGGCGTTGCATGCGCGAACGGCACCGAGGTCACCACGCCGGTCGCCATGCCCAGGCGCTTGGCGCGCAGCGTATTGAACTCGACCGGATTGCCATCGTTGTTGTAATTGATGGCGTTGTTGTAGGTCTTGATGCCCGAGGACAACGCCGTACCGGCCGCAGCACTGTCGGTCGCGACCGCCGCCAGATACTGGTAGCCGACGAACGGCAGGTCCTGCGCCGGCACCGGTTCGCTGTCCCAGGCCTTGCCCGCGTCGTAGCCCAGGGTCTGTGCGTTGTCGCGGGTCGGCTGGCTGCTGGCGTTCAACGGGAAGGTGGTTACCGCCAGGCGCTGTGGGAAATCCGCATACGGCGCGCCTTCGCGGCTGCCGTATTGCCAGTAGGCGGCGGCGTCCCAGGTGCCCCAGCCGGCACCGTCGTTGATCATCACGATCACGTTGTGCGGGCGCGCTTCGGCGGTGGGAACAGCATCGGTGCGCAGATTCGGCTGGCAGCCGCTCAGCGCGGCCAGTACGGCCAGGATCGACGGGCACAGCCAACGTCGCGCAACGGGTCGGGTCATGGGCTCCTGCAGACGGCTCAGCGGCGGATCGCGCCGCTTTTGCAACGTTATAGCATTGCTATATTGCAGGAGTGTGCGGGCGGCAGCGCCCAAGGGGCCGGACCCGCCATCAGGTCCGGCCGACGGCCTCAGGACGCCGCGTCCTGCGGCAACGTCAGCGAGCTGCCATCAACGAACACCACGGCTTCCGGCGTCCACACCACCGTGTACTTGCTCTCATCCAGGCTGGCCAGCTTGCGGTCATTACTCTTGGTCTGCGAGAAGCGCACCGAGCGACTGCCCTGCCAGATCACGCTCTGGCCAGCCGGAATGGTCACGTCATTGGTGATGGCGAATCCAGAAATCTCCTCGCCAAACAGATCGCGTACCGACACATAGCCCTTCACGCCGGCGATGTCCTTGCCGGTGTTGTTCTGGTACCCAAAATCCACGACCAGCAGTTCGTCGGTGGTGATGCCGTGCGAACGCTGCACTTCGATGTCCTTGGACACCACGGTGACGGTGACCGCCTCGCGCAGCGGCTTCATCGCCGCTTCGCGACGTGCTTCAAGTTCCGCCTTCAACGCGGCCTGGCGCGCTTCCTCGGCCTTCCGCTCTTCGACAAAGCGGCGCTGCTCTTCCACGGCCTTGCCCAGCGTCATGCCCGGCGGAATGCCCTGGCCTTCCTTGCCACCGAACACTCCGGCCATCTTCGACGTCAGGGTCACACGCACGATGTAGGCTGCAGCCAACTGCTGTTCTTCAGGGGTGAGCTTCTCCAGCTCGGGCTTGATCGTGGCCAACTGGTCCACGTCCTGCGGAATCACGGTGTTCTTCGGGTTGGCGCATGCCACCAGCATCAGGCAGGCCAGGCCGGTGACGATCAGACGCTTCTTCATGGATGTCCCTTCGCTACTGAAAAATCGGGCTTTCCGGCCCGGCGGAGGCGCAACGTTAGCGTACTTGCCGGCACATTCGTACGGGTCGATGCAGAGGCAAGATTCATGCCGGAAGCCGGTCTGCACACCCGCGATCCGCTATCCTCGTGCGGCATCCCAGCACAGCCTTTCCGACATGTCGCCATCGCCGACTGCGCACTCCTCGATCACCATCGAAGCCAGCACCTTCGCGGTGATCCACCAGCACAACGCGGACATCGCGCGGCAACCGGCCTCGCTGACCAAGCTGATGGCCGCCTACGCCGCTTACGAATGCGTCGAAGAGAACGCTCGTGCGTGGGACGAAGTGGTAACCATCGCCGCCGAAGATGTGCACGCGGTGGCCGAGGATGAAACGCGCATGGGCCTGGCGCCCGGCGAAACGGTCAGCCTGGCACGCCTGCTGGAAGGGTTGATGATCGTCTCCGGCAATGATGCGGCGCTGGCCATCGCGCGCCATCTGGACGGATCACAACCCGCATTCCTGGACCGCATGAACCGGCACGCGCGCCAGCTCGGCCTGCGCAGCACGTGGTTCGCCAGCGTGTCCGGCATCACCACCGCGCACCATGCCTCCAGCGCGCGCGACATGGCGGTACTCGCCGCCTGCCTGCTGAATGACCATCCGCAGATACTGGCAATCACCGCGCAGCGCGCGTTCGCGCATGGCAGCTTCAGCCGCAGCAACCAGAACGCCCTGCTTGGCGAAAACGGCGTGGATGGATTGAAGACCGGCTACACCCAGGCAGCAGGCTTCTGCCTGGCCGCCACCGCATGCCGGTCAGTGCCCGGGCGGGATCAGCCGGTACGCCTGATCACCGTGGTGCTGGGTTCTGAAAGCCGTGACGCACGCGATGCCCTTGTGCGCGAGCGTCTGGCCGCCGGGTTCACAGCGCTGGCCGGCAACACCGCCGACGCCTGAGCGGCTCAGCGCCGCTTGACCGTCGCCACGATCAAGCGCTGCAGCTCGGCCTCGGCGTCGGCCTTGTCCAGCGCGCCTGCTGCCACGGCTTCGGACAGGGCCTCGGCCGCACCGAGAATCGCCCAGCACCCGGCCAGTGGCACCGTGCCGTCGGCCGCAAATGGGCCCAGCCAGATGTCGCAGTTGTCGATGAAATCCTGCTGGTAGCGCCGCCTCACCTCGCGCAGTTCGGGTGCACCGACCAGCGCGGCAAGGATGCCCTGCACTTCGCTGCCCTGGCTGAGGATGCAGTCGATGTAGCCGGAGGCGATTGCCGCCGCACGATCGGCCAACTGCGCCCGGGCGCGGCCGATGCGCTCGTTGAAGACCATCGTCTGGCGACCGTCGTAGTCATCGTAGAGCGCGGCCAGCAGCCCATTGCGGGTCACGAAGTGATCGTAGGCCACCGGCTTGGTCACACCCGCAGCCTCGGCCAGCCGCCCCAGCGTCAGCGCATCGGTACCTTCGTCGCCGACCAGCGCCCAGGCCACGTCCAGCAACTGGCGGGCGCGTTGCTCACGGGTCAATCGGCGGCGCGTGGGTGCGGCGTTGGCAGGCATCGGTGGAGCACGGCGGTCAGCGCATCGGAGTACCGATTTTACGGCCGATCGCCAGCGCGGTCTGCAGATGCGCTTCGGCTGTACCGGAATCGGCGTCCAGCAGCAGGTCGGACGACAGCACGCGCGCGCCGCAGTAGTCGAAGATGCCCATGTCGATCTGGGTCTTCATCGCCGCACCGTAGCCGCGCCGTTCGATCATGTCCGCGCCGGCCCCGCCGATGCCGACCAGGTGCACGCGCAACCGCTGCAGCTTTTTCTGCACCTTGCCATCGGCACCGTCCTGGTAGGCCCAGCCCTGGGTGAACACACGATCGATCCAGCCCTTCAGCAGCGCGGGGAACGACCACCAGTACAACGGGTAGACCAGTACCAACGTGTCGGCAGCCTCCAGCCGCGCCTGCTCGGCGGCGACGTCGGCCGGCGTTGCGCCGGTGCCACGGAACAGCGCGTGGTCCTGCATGTTGAAGCGCGGATCGAAGCCTTCGGCCATCAGATCGGCGTGGGTCACGCGGTTGGCGGCGTCCGACGCGATGATGGCTTCGCCGATGCACCTGGCGATGGCATGGGTCAACGCGGCGGATTCAGGATGGGCGGTAACGATGAGGGTGTGCATGGGGGATGTCCGGAATTCACTAACTACCAATAGTAAGTAGTGACGCCCGGGATACCAGCACCATGCGTGGGACGCTGTTTCCGCATCCACCGTATAGTGCGGCGGTTCCCGCTGAGATACCCGACGATGCACCGATATCTGCTTGCCCTTCTGCTGGCCCTGCCCATGGCAATGGCCGTTGCGCCAGCGCTGGCCGGTGAACTCAGTCCGGAAGACTCGGCTGCATTGCGCAAGGAGGTGCAGGCGATGATGGACGCCTTCGCCCGGGGCGATACCGAGCTGATCATCGCGCGCACCCATCCCAGCCTGAAGCAGCTGGCTGGCGGCGACGAGGCCTTTGCGCGGGCGACCCGCGACACGGTGAAGGCGCTGCGCAAGGCCGGCGTCACCATCATCAGCGACGAGGCGGGCGTGCCAGGCCGCACCTATGCGGCCGGTGACGAGGAAGTCTGCTTCGTACCGCGCCAGTCGCTGCTGCGCGTGCGCGAGGCGCCGATGCGCAGCACGTCATTCATGGTCGCTGTGCGGAGCGTCGGTACCACGCAATGGCGCTATCTGGATGGCGCCGCGCTGCCGGACAACCCCGGGCTGTTGCAGCAGCTGCTGCCCGACCTGGAACCGGGCGTGGTCCTGCCGGAGAGTGAGACGGAAGCGCTGTAGGCGTAGGCGCATCCATCCACGCATGGCGTGGATCCACTGTCCCTGCTGGCCAGAGTCCGCACCGGGGTTTCCGTCAACGGAACAGCGCGTTCAACGCCGCACCCGAGGCCGCCTGCTGCAGGCCATCGAAGCGGCCGTCCTGCGCGATCGGCTGGGTCGCCTGCATCAGCCCACCCCACGCCGCACGCGCCAGCGCACCGCCCAGGCTGACCCGGCGCACGCCGAGTGCGGCGATGTCCTGCAGGCTCAGCGGTGTCGGTCCACCGACCAGCAGGTTCACCGGCTTCGGCCCCGCAGCGGCGACCACCGCGCTGATCTGTTCACGCGTGCTGATGCCCGGTGCATACAGCACATCGGCGCCGGCCTCGGCGTAGGCGCGCAGGCGCTGCAGGGTGTCCTGCAGATCCGGCACGCCGACGAAGAAGTTCTCGGCCCGCCCGACCAGCAGCACATCGCCACCCGCGTGGTCGATGGCCGCACGTGCCGCGCGCAGTCGCTCGACCGCCTGCCCGATCGGCCGCAGCGGCGCATCAGCTACGCCACTGGCATCCTCGATCGACAACGCCGCGATGCCGGTATCGATCGCCGCCGCCACCGCCTCCCCCACTGCCTGTGGCGTGGCGCCGAAGCCATCACCGAAATCGGCGTTCAACGGCAGCGGTGTCGCTGCCGCCATCAGCCGCAGATGTTCCAGCGTGGCCTGCAGCGAAACCGCCCCATCCGGCCGCCCTTCACTCCAGGCGCAGCCGGCACTGGTCGTGGCCAGTGCCTGGAAGCCCTGCCGCTGCAGGTAGCGTGCACTGCCCACGTCCCACGGATTGGGCAGGACGAAGCACCCTGCTGCATGCAGCTGGCGGAAGGCCGCGCGCTTGCGTTGGGTATCGGCATCGGACGAGGTCATGGCGGGCTCCGGGGCGGCAGACCTGCACCCTAGCCCGCCGCCCGGTCGCGCTCAATGGCGATGAAGGCAGCCGTGCATGAGGTGATGCCGCCTGCTTATTGGACGCTGTGGATGCAGGTGCCCGAGCGTGCTTGCCTGCCCACACAATGCCGCCACGGAGCCCTTCATGCACCCGGACCCGCCGACCCTCATCGACGCCGGCGACGATGACGCCCACTGGGCCGACCTGCTCTCGCCCGCACGGCGTCGCCTGATCGCCTCGGCCGGACTGGCCGCCGGTGGGCTGGCCAGCGCGTCGACCGCCACCGCAGCCGCGCGCAGCGACAGCACGGTGAACACCACCGAACCCGGGCGCCCTGGCTTCCGCACCATCATCCCGCCGGCGCCGGAGGGCCGCAGCCCCTGGGGCCAGGCCACCGCCAGCGAACCGACCCCGCGCCCGGCCAGCGTGCGCCCCGGCGAGGCCACGCTGCCCACCCGGCCACGCGCCTACACCGCCATCAAGAGCTACCACGCGCATATCTACTTCGACGAGGACAGCTTCGAGAAGGCCGCGCTGCTGCGGCGCTGGGCCGCCGAGCGCTTCCCGGTCGAGCTGGGCAACTGGAACCTTGAGCCGCGCGGACCGCACGTCACTCCCTCGTTCTATTTCGGCTTCACCAACGACCTGCTGCCGGTGCTGGTGCCCTGGCTGCAGCTCAACAGCCTGGGGCTGACCATCCTGATCCACCCCAACACCGGTGATGGCCGCGCCGACCATCTGTATTACGCGTTATGGGTGAATCGCGCGCAGCCGGTGAACGCCTACAACTGGCCGACGCCGAAGCCGGGGGAACGGGAGCCGCTGGAGGAGGTGTTCCCGAACGTGGTGCCGACAGTGCCGCTGGAGACCTGAGCGGGTGCGTGGCGGGGGCGGTGGGTGGCGTGCAGCGCGCCTCGGGCTGCCCCTCGGTGGGTGCGTAGCTTGCTGCGCACCGAACTTCCTTCATCCACGCATGGCGTGGATCCGCCGCATCACGGCCCATTGCGGCATCGGTCAGCGCCCAGCCTTGCCGGCATCGTCGGCCTACGTGCCAGCATCCCCGGCCAGCACCACGTTCAGCGCGCCTTGATCCAGCGCCCGCCATACGGCCACAAGCACTCCGGCAGATTTCAAACGATCGATTGAAACGCTGCAAACTTCGCCGAACTGGACAGCATCCGCCGGTTCCGCCAGACTGCCGCCCTTTCCCGTCTTCCGGATCCCATGGCGAAGCTGCTGGTCCTGCACGGCCCCAACCTCAACCTGCTCGGCACCCGCGAGCCGGAGGTCTACGGCCACACCACGCTGGCCGACATCGACCAGGCCCTGGCTGCCCAGGCATCGGCCGCCGGGCACACCGTGGACAGCCTGCAGTCCAACGCCGAGCATGTGCTGGTGGACCGCGTGCAGGCCGCGCGCAGTGACGGAACCGCTTTCATCCTGATCAACCCCGCCGCCTTCACCCACACCTCGGTGGCCCTGCGCGATGCGCTGGCGGCGGTGGCGGTGCCGTTCATCGAGATCCACCTGTCCAACCCGCATACCCGCGAGCCGTTCCGCCAGCACAGCTACTTCAGTGACAAGGCCGTGGGCGTGGTATGCGGCTTCGGTGCCGACAGCTACCGCTACGCGATGGACGCGGCACTGCTGCGCGTGCAGGCGGCCAGCGCGTGAAGATGCTGCCGCGCGTGCTCGCCGGCGTTGTGGCGTGGGCCGGCATCTACGGTGCCGCCGCCGCGTTCGACCGCAAGGACGAAGGCATCGACTGCGCCCATCCGGGTACCACGATGGAGAGCGACCTGTGCGCCTCGGACGTGGCCGCCGCCGCTGATGCCGAACTCAATACCGTCTATGCACAGGCGCGTCGCCAGCTGCGTACCCCGGCCCGCGGTGGCACCTGCAGCTATTGCGGCGATGCCGAGCAGGAGCTGGTACTGGCCCAGCGTGCCTGGATCCAGCTGCGCGACCACGACTGCAACGCGGTCTATGCCCTCAATTCCGATGGCACGGCACGCAACGGCGCACAGATGCGCTGCCTGACCACCCTCGCGCGCGACCGTACGCGGCAGCTGCGCGAGTTCTACGAACTGCTTTGACCCGAGCGCGATGCGCTTCCCACCACACTGACATCACGAGCAAAGAGGCCACCATGGATCTCCGCAAAATCAAGAAGCTGATCGACCTGCTGGAAGAGTCGAACCTGGCTGAAATCGAAATCAAGGAAGGCGAAGAGTCGGTGCGCCTGTCGCGCGCCCCGGTGGCCGGCTATGCCGCCCCGATTGCGGCCCCGGTGTATGCCGCTCCGGCCGCTCCGGCGCCGCAGGCGATGCCGATGCAGTCGCCGACCGAAGCCTCCACCGGCGGCACCGCCAAGCCGGGCCCGGCGCTGCCGGAAGGCCACGTGCTGCGCTCGCCGATGGTCGGCACCTTCTACGCCTCGTCCGCCCCGGACAAGCCGGCCTTCGTCACCGTTGGCCAGCAGGTCAAGGAAGGCGAAACCCTGGCCATCATCGAAGCGATGAAGATGTTCAACCCGATCGAAGCCGACAAGTCCGGCACCATCGTCGCCATCCTCGGCGAGAACGGCCAGCCGGTGGAATTCGACCAGCCGCTGTTCGTGATCGGCTGAGGGGCACGCCATGCTCGACAAAGTCGTCATCGCCAACCGAGGGGAAATCGCGCTGCGCATCCTGCGCGCGTGCCATACCCTCGGCATCCGCACGGTGGCCGTGCACTCCACGGTCGACCGCAACCTCAAGCACGTGGCCATGGCCGATGAGTCGGTCTGCATCGGTCCGGCGCCGTCGCCGCAGAGCTACCTCAACATCCCGGCACTGATCGCCGCGGCGGAAGTCACCGACGCCCAGGCCATCCACCCGGGTTACGGCTTCCTGTCGGAGAACGCCGACTTCGCCGAGCGTGTGGAAGAGTCCGGCTTCATCTTCATCGGCCCCAAGGCCGACACCATCCGCATGATGGGTGACAAGGTCGAAGCCATCCGCGCGATGAAGTCCGCCGGCGTACCGTGCGTGCCCGGCTCGGGCGGCCCGCTGGGCGAGGACATCGTCGCCAACACCAAGATCGCCCGTGAGATCGGCTACCCGGTCATCATCAAGGCGGCCGGTGGCGGCGGTGGCCGCGGCATGCGCGTGGTGCACGCCGAAGCCTCGCTGAAGACCTCGATCGAAACCACCAAGAGCGAGGCCAAGGCCGCGTTCGGCAATGGCGAGGTCTACATGGAAAAGTTCCTGGAAAATCCGCGCCACGTGGAGATCCAGGTGCTGGCCGACGGCCAGGGCAACGCCATCCACCTGGGTGAGCGTGACTGCTCGATGCAGCGCCGCCACCAGAAGGTGGTGGAAGAAGCACCGGCACCGGGCATCAGCGCCGAGCAGCGCGAGCAGATCGGCAAGGTGTGCACCGAAGCCTGCGTGCGCATCGGTTACCGCGGTGCCGGCACGTTCGAGTTCCTGTACGAGGACGGCCGCTTCTACTTCATCGAAATGAACACCCGCATCCAGGTGGAGCATCCGGTCACCGAAATGGTCACCGGCATCGACCTGGTGGCCGAGCAGCTGAAGATCGCCGCCGGCCAGAAGCTGTCGATCAAGCAGAGCGACGTGGTGCTGACCGGCCATGCCATCGAATGCCGCATCAACGCCGAAGACGCCGAGACCTTCGTGCCGAGCCCGGGCACCATCACCGGCTTCCATCCGCCGGGTGGCCCCGGCGTGCGCGTGGATACCCACATCTACAGTGGCTACCGCGTGCCGTCGAACTACGACTCGATGATCGGCAAGCTGATCGTGCACGGCCCGGACCGCGAAACCGCCATCGCCCGCATGCGGGTGGCACTGAGCGAAATGGTGGTCGATGGCATCAAGACCAACATCGCCCTGCAGCAGCGGATCATGCGTGACAAGGGCTTCCAGGCCGGTGGCCAGAACATCCACTACCTGGAAAAGCGCCTTGCCGAGCGCAAGAACAAGCCGATCGCACTGACCTGATCGGCGCCAGGTGCTGGACATGAAAAGGGCGGGGATCTCCCCGCCCTTTTCTGTTTCTGTAGAGCCGAGCCCATGCTCGGCTTGCCGGAAAGCACAGCCGGGGCCTGCCCGGCTCTACCCAGGCAGGCTCAGCGCGCGTCCGCCGCCGTCGCCGGGATCTGCGAGTTGGCCAGCGGCCGCACGCCATTGGGCGAGGTGGGGTCGACGATCACCATGGTTTCGGTGGAACCATCGGGCCACACCACCTGGAAGGTGCTGCCGGCCGGCAGTGAAGCGAATGGCATGCCACTCTGCGCGCGATAGACCGCAGCGACCTGGCTGGCACCGGCACGGCGCACGTCTTCCTGCGCCTTCACCGTGGTCAGCTCCACCTTCGACAGATGCCGGTAGCGGTCCTCGTAGGTATCGATCATCAGCAGGCCGACCGCGCCGGCCGAGTAGGCCACGAACAGCGCCACCCAGAACCAGAACTTGGCCCCATGCAGGAATCGACGGTAATTCATCGCCCGTCCCTCTTTCCAACCAATCGCTTGATCCATTCCTTCATTTTCCCAGCACCTTGCCGCGATACCGCAGCGTCATACACGAAATCCCGGAAATCCTGCGCTCCATCCTGCGAACAGATCCCTCCGTTCGCACAAAAATTGTTGACCAGCACGCTGTCCGCTCCACAGGCTAGACCGAGTTCACAGGCCGCAAGCCGCCATGCAAGTTCACTGAGCTGCTCGCCCGCCACCAGGCCGTCAAGCGCGCGGTCACCGGCAGCACGCACGCCCATGGCCGGCGCGATGGCCATGTAGGCCTCCGGGTCGCGCGAGGTGCGCACGCGCTCGACCAGGTCGCGACGGTATTCGGCACTGTCTTTCAGCGGCTCACCTTCGGCGAACAGCGCTGCTTCCGCGGCCAGGTTGCCCTGTGCGGCCGCTTTGCGGCGCTCGGACAGCACCAGCGCCGCACCCAGCTTGTCGCCCGGCACGAATCCGCCGCAGCGCTGCGCCACGCGCTCACGCGCCTCGATCATCGCCGGCGCCGCCGTCAGGCCCAACCCACTCAGTACGTTGTTGTCCAGGCGGTAGCCGCCCGGATCGAGTGCGTACTGCGCGCAATAGTCATAGACGCGGCTGAGCATCCAGCGCGCCTCGTGATTGCCGTTGTCGGCCTGTGCGCGCAGGCGCTGGGCGTAGGCATACAGGTCGCTGGCATCTTCGATGTCGGCGCGCAGGTCCAGCGGCAGGCCCGACGGCAGCGTGTTGCCGCGCTCGAAGGCCGCAAGCCGCCGCGCCAGTGCTTCCGGCACCGCCGGCAGCGGCGCTCCGCTGTCATGGCTGGCCACGGCCAGCGGCAGGTCCGGCGACGCCGACGGCGATGCCTCGCCCGCAGCATGGCCGCTGGCCCGATACCCGGCCACGCCCAGCACGGCCACCGCCGGCAGTACGAGCAACCAGGTTTTCAGGGTCGGAGCGAAGGCCATCGGCGGGTGTGAGCGTTCACGGCACACAGGAAAGCGCCGAGTTTAGCAAGGCCTGACAGGCCTGTCTGAACTGCCCCCGTTCATCTCAAGGCAGCATCTCAGGCAATACGGAGACGCCCCGATGGTCTAGCATGGCCCCCTTTCCCGCGACTGTCCCCACCGCCATGCCGTTCCTGGAACTGACCCTGCGCTGCACCGAAGCCACCCAGCCCCGCTATGAAAATGCGCTGGAGGACGTCGGCGCACTGGCCGTGACCCTGCTCGATGCCGAAGCCGACACCAGCAACGAACAGGCCATCCTCGAACCCGGCGTGGGTGAAACGCCGCTGTGGGACACTCTGGTGCTGAGCGCGCTGTTCCCCGCCGACAGCAATGCGCTGCTGCTGCTGGCCGCACTGGAATCCTTCGACCCGGAGCTGGACTGGAGCAATGGCAGCTTCCGCGCGGTCGAAGACGAAGACTGGGAACGCGCCTGGCTGGACCAGTTCCAGCCGATGGATTTCGGCAGCCGTACCTGGATCGTGCCGTGGAACCATGAACTGCCGGACGCCGCGCAGGCCGCCGATGCCGCCGTGGTGCGGCTGGACCCGGGCCTGGCCTTCGGCTCGGGCACCCACCCGACCACCGCCCTGTGCCTGCGCTGGCTGGACCAGCTGGCCGTGGAGGGCCAACTGCAGGGCCAGCGCGTGCTCGACTTCGGCTGCGGCTCGGGCATCCTCGCGCTGGCCGCACTGAAGCTGGGCGCCGCCGAAGCGATCGGCGTGGACAACGACCCGCAAGCGTTGGTCGCCACCGCCGACAATGCCGAGCGCAATGGCGAGCAGGCCCGCATGCATGTGTACCTGCCGCAGGACGAACCGGTCGCCACCTATCCGATCGTGGTCGCCAACATCCTCGCCTCGGCGCTGGATGCGCTGGCCGAACTGCTGGCCGCACGCGTCGCCGCCGGCGGTCGCATCGCCCTGTCGGGCATCCTGCATGGCCAGGAAGGCGAACTGCTGCAGCGCTATGCCGCGTGGTTCGACGATCTGCAGGCCACCCAGGATGGCGACTGGATGCGCATCACCGGCGTACGCCGCGCCTGATCGTGATTGAATGACTGCTGGATCCGAGCCCGCGCCCTGAGCATGTCCGAGCCGAACCCGCCGCGCCGCCCTTTGGCCACCTTCCTGCGCCCCACGTCGGAAGGCGAGGCCGCACCTGCGACCGATGCGCACACGCCCGACCCGGCGGTGCATGACATCCCTGCCGCGGAGAGCGGCGATCCGGGCGATCCGATCGACGCGGCGTTGCCGCCAATGGCGGAGACGCGACAGATCGATGACACCGTCATCCTCGACAAAGCGGCCGTGATCGAACCCGTCCCGGCCGCGCAGGCCGTGGCCGGCGATGCGCCGAGCTTCCTGGGCACTTCGCGGCCGCGCACGCTGCCGACGCCGCGCTGGCACTGGGTGCTGGTCGCCGGGCTGGCACTGTTGCTGGTACTGCAGAGCGTGCTGGCCGATCGTGCGCGACTGGCCGCCGACGCCGGCAACCGCGCCTGGCTGGGCGCGTTGTGCGGCGCACTGCGCTGCAGCCTGCCGGCCTGGCACGAGCCCACCGCGTTCACCATGACCAGCCGCGAAATCCGACCGCTGCCGGGCCAGGCCGGCGTGCTGCAGGTGCAGGCCAGCATCCGCAACGATGCGCGCTGGGCACAGGCCTGGCCGGACCTGCGCCTGTCGCTGTCCGATGCCGATGGCCGGGTGATCGGCAGCGGCGTGTTCGCACCGGCGCAGTACCTCGGCGAGGCCCCCGGCGCGGCCCTGCTGGAACCAGGCCAGAGTGCGCGCATCGCGTTCCGCGTGCAGGAGCCTGCCGCGTCCACCGTCGCATTCACCTTCGACTTCCTCTGACCAGGGTAGAGGCGACCAGCCGTGGCAGGTCGGGCACGCTCGCGCTAGACTGGCCGCCACCACCTCGTCCGGCCGCGCGCTCCGCGCGCACGGGCCAACCAGATCGGGAACCCCCTTGAACGCTGTCCTCTCTCGTCCTGACAACAGTCGTGGCGCTCCCCGGCCACCGCTGCGTGAACACGTCGCCCAGTCCGTGCGCCGCTACCTGCGTGACCTCGATGGCTGCGACGCGGACGATGTCTACGAGATCGTTCTGCGCGAGATGGAAATCCCGTTGTTCGTGGAAGTGCTCAACCACTGCGAAGGCAACCAGAGCCGTGCCGCCGCGATGCTGGGCATCCACCGCGCCACCCTGCGCAAGAAGCTGAAGGAATACGGCATCAGCGCGTAAGCGCGCGCGGGTAGTGCCGGCCGCTGGCCGGCAACCCCATGAACGATGGCAGGATGTTGCCGTTGCCGGCCAGCGGCCGGCACTACCGGCTCCAGTAGATCCACGCCATGCGTGGATGCCACCCCGGCGATCAACCGCCCCGCCCCGTCCAGTAGATCCACGCCATGCGTGGATGCAGCCCCCGCGGAATCAGCCGCCGCCGCCCGCCTTCCAGTAGTACCGCACCACATGGAAGAACACCGGCGCGGCGAAGCACACCGAATCCAGCCGGTCGAGCATGCCGCCATGCCCCTCGATCATGTGGCCCCAGTCCTTGATGCCGCGGTCGCGCTTGATCGCCGACATCACCAGGCCGCCCCAGAATCCCATCAGGTTGATCAGCAGCGACAGGCCGAACGCCTGCAGCGGCGTGAACGGGGTGATCCACCACAGCGCCGCCCCCAGCGCGCTGGCGCTCAGCACGCCACCCACGAAGCCCTCCACCGTCTTCGACGGCGACAGCTTCGGCGCGATCAGGTGCTTGCCCAGCAGCTTGCCCCAGATGTACTGCAGCACGTCCGAGGACTGCACCACGATCACCAGGAAGGCGAACAGCAACACGTTGCGCGACGGGTCATGGCCGGGCACGTGCAGGTTCAGCAGCAGCGGCACGTGCGAGATGCAGAACACGCAGATCATCAACCCCCACTGCACCTTCGCCGTGCGCTCCAGGTAGTGCGTGGTATCGCCACCAATGGTCGACAGGATCGGCAGGAACAGGAACGCATAGACCGGGATCAGCAGCGTGTACATGCCGTACCAGTCGATCCACACCAGGTAGTACTGCCAGGGCAGCACGATGTAGAACGCGGCCAGCAGCGCGTAGTAGTCGCCGGAACGGGTCGGCGCCAGGGTGATGAACTCGCGCAGCGCGAACAGCGAGATGATCGCAAACAGCACGATCACCCCGGCACGGCCGAAGAACAGCGCCAGCCCGACCACGATCGCCATCACCCACCACGCGCGGATGCGCGAGACCAGGTTTGCGATCACCGCGCTGGGCCGCCCACGCTGGCGCCAGCGCAGGGTCTCGGCCACCAGCGTGGCCAGCACCAGCACCGCGCCGACACCGGCGAACAGCAGGCCGGTCTGCTGGCCCACGCTGCGCGCTGCCAGGTCGCCGGACACATCCATCAGATAACTCATGCGCGCCCTCCATTAGGCGCCAGGTCCAGCAGCGCCTGCCGGCTGCGCGCAAGGAACGCAGCCTTATCCTCGTCGGCCTGCAACCGCAGCGGCGTGCCGAAGGTGGCCGTGCACAGCAGCGGCAGCGGCAGGAACCGGCCCTTCGGCATCACCCGCTTCAGGTTGTCGATCCACACCGGCACGAACTCCAGTTCCGGCCGTTGCCGCGCCAGGTGGTAGATGCCGCTCTTGAACGGCAACAGCGGTTCATCGCCGACATTGCGCGTGCCTTCCGGGAACAGGATCAGCGAGCAGTCTTCATCCACCGCATCGCGCAGTACCTGCAACGGGTCCTGCTGGCGATGACCGGCCTCGCGCTCGACCAGCACACCGTTGAACACCGCATCGATCAGGTAGCGGCGCAGGCCGTCGCGCTGCCAGTACTCGGCTGCGGCAACCGGGCGCACCTGGCGCCGCAATGCCGGTGGCATCGACGACCAGATCAGTACGAAGTCACCATGGCTGGCGTGGTTGCCGTAATACACGCGGCGCTCGCTGGACGGCGCGCAGCCGATCCACAGCGCGCGCGCACCGGTCACCACATGGATCGCGCCACTGCAGGCGCGGGCAATCAGTTCGGCGAACATCAGCTCCTCCCGTTCACGTCTGCGGCCACACCACGGCCAGCACCAGCAGCACCACCTGCACCGCTGTCAGCAGGTACTGGCGCAGCAGCAGGCGGCGCATGCCGGCCCAGCGCAGGTCCCAACCGCGTAGCGGCGCGTCGGGCGCGGCGCGGCGCAGGCCACTGTCGTGCAGCAGCTGGTCGGTACGGCGCGCAGCGGCGTCACCCTCCAGGCCTTCATCGCGCAGCAGCTGCAGCAGGCTGGCATCCAGCCCGACCCGCCATGCGTGGTAGGCCTGTGCGAGCCCGACGACGACGCTGACCAGCAGCAGGCCGGCAGCAACCATCGCCAGGTCCGGCTCGGTGCCAAGCAGCAGCAACGCCACCAGCAACAGGCCCAACGACAGCAACGCCGGCCAACGGCCCTGCCGCAGCAGCAGCTGCATGGTCGCCAGATCGGGAACCGTACTCACGTGCGTGCTCCCGCTGCAGCAGTGATGGCATGCAGATGCGCCGCGCCCAGCACGATACCGGGACGTGCCGCGCGCACGATCGCCACCGCGGCATCGGTATCGGCGGCACGACCACTGCGCAGCAGCCAGGCCGCCACACTGGCAGCACTGCGCGAATAGCCCAGCGCGCAACACACCAGCAGCGGCCCCTGCATGCGCAGGCGCTCGATCGCCTCGGTCGCCGCGCGCAGCTGTTCCGGCGTGGGCACTACCAGGTCCAGCATCGGCACGCTGGCATACGCCGCGCCCGGTGCACGACAGGACAGTTCAGCACAGGCATCGACCACGCCGACCAAGGGGGCTGGCAACGCAGCACAGGGAATGCGCCCCAGCCACACGCCATCCATCACCGGCACCGGCTGTGGCGCACGCCGCGTCCACAGCCGCGAATTGATCCATGCCGCGCCCAGGTACGGCGCCAGCAACCAGCGCGCCGCCATGGTCAGGCGCCCATCAGCGCGCTTCTGGAACACCACCGTGCCCAGCCCGGCATAGGCCAGCGCTACCAGCAGCAGCGACACCACCGGCCACAGCAGCCACAACGCCGCGCCACGCAGAAGCACCACCGGTACCAGCAATACAGCGGCCCCCAGCAGGTACAGCGCTGCCAATCGCCAACGTTTGGCATCACGCACGGTGCGCCAGGCGCGCAATGGCGGCGTGCCCTGCTCCGGCCACAGCCAGACGCACAGCCAACCGGCCAGCAGGCCGGTCGGGATATCAATGAAATGATGCTGGAACGTGGTCAGCACCGAGACACCGATCAGCAGCGCCCACACATGCAGCACCCAACGCCAGGCACCCTGCAGGTACTGCGCGAATTTCACCCACAACACGATCAGCAGCACGATGTGCAGCGACGGCGCCTGATTGAACGGCTTGTCGAAGCCCAGCAGCACATCGAACAGCCAACCGAACACGCCGCCGATCTCCGGCCGCTCGAAGCTGAAGCGCAACGGCCACAGCAGGAAGCAGCTCACGGCGATCAGCTGTGCACTGAACAGCCGCAGCGCGTGCCGGTCCAGTTCCAGCCGACGCCGGCACAGGAAGAACGAGATCGCGTAGAACAGGTCGATCGACCAGTACGGCACGATCGTCCAGGGCACGAACGGAATCTGCGTTTCCCATCCGAACGCCATCACCGGCAGTTCGGCATGGCGGCCGGCCATCCAGTTGGCGAAGCCATAGCTGGCGAAGAAGAACGGGCCCAGCAGCGCCAGCCACAGCAGGGCGCGCCGCCAGGGGCGCCCTTCCGCGGCCAGCGGGGTTGCAGCGAGCGTCGCCATCACGCGGTCCGGCGAGCCAGCGACACGGTGAAGATGCCGAAGTCATCGATGCGCTGCGCCACCTTCTCGAACCCGGCCAGGCGCACCAGCTCATCCATTTCCTGCTGGGTACGGCGGCGCATCACCCACGCTGCGCCACCCCGGTGGCTGGTCAATGCGCGTGCGATGAACTCCAGCTGCGGGTGCCAGGGCTGGCCGGTGTAGGCCAGGTAGCCACCCACCGGCACCGTTGCGGCGATGCCCTGCAGCGAGCGCAGCACGGCGTCGTTGTCGGGGAACAGTTCGTACAGGCCGGACACCACCGCCAGCGTGGGCGACGGATCGACCTTGGCCAACTGCGACGGATCGAACGCATCGCCCTGCTCGAAGCGTGCGATGTCGGCCGCACCGAGGCGCTCGATCAACGCCTGGCCCTGGGTCACGTTCAGATCACTGAAGTCGCGCAGCACGATGCGGTCGGCGCGCTGCTCGCCCTGGCCCAGCGCTTCCAGCACATAGCGGCCATGGCCGGCAGCCACATCCAGCACGCGCACCGGCGTGCCCTGCCCGCGCAGGCGCTGGGCAGCGTCGCGCAGCAGTTCCTGCAGGTGCTGGCCGCGAATGCGGATGCCGCGCCAGCCGATCGCATCCAGATAGTTGCGGTCGACCATCCGCCCCAGCGGGCCCTTGCCACGCGCTTCGTTGCGATAGATGTAGTCCAGCGTGCTGCCCGAATCGAAACCGGTCTGCAGTCCCAGCGCGATGCCTTCGGACAACGTACCGCCGAAACGCAGGCCGCCACGTACCACGCGCCAGCGCAGGTCGGCCAGGCTGTTACGCTCCGGTGGCCACGCCAGGATCTCCGATTCCTCGAAGGTCGGCCCATGGCGGTGCGCGTCGCGCCGTGACAGCTCGCGCAGCGGCTCGGCGAAACGCGCCTGGATGAAACTGCGGATGCGTGCCAGCGCAGGCGCCCGATCGCGCTCGCCCAGCGTGTCGTGGAAGAAGCCCGGCAGGTGCACGCGCTCCTTGATCGGGCTGGACAGGCGCTCGTAGAAGCGGTCCTGCGGGCCACGGTGCACGACGAAGTCCGAGCCGGACACCAGCAGCTGCACCGGCACGCTGATCGCCTGCGCATCGGCAACGATGCGGTCAGCCGCTTCGTACAGGCCCAGCAACACGCGCACCGAGATCGGCCGCGTGATCAGCGGGTCGGTGCGGTAGCTTTCCACCCGCGCCGGATCATGGGTCAGCCACTGCGGCTTGACGTAGCTGTTGACGAAGAAGTTGCCACGCAGCTTCTGCATCAAGGCCAGGCCCGGCCGCGCGAACGGCACGTACAGCTTCACCTTGAACGCCGGCGAAGCCATCACCAGCGCACGCAGGCGCGGCGCGTAATCGTGCACCCAGGTCGCGGCGACCACCGCCCCCACGCTCTGCGCGATCACCACGATGTCTTCCACCGCGATGCCATGCTCGGCGCCGATATGGGCGATGAAGCTGTCCAGGTCGCGCACCAGCGCCGGGAAGCCCGGTGCATCGCCACGCGCACCCGGCGAACGGCCATTGCCGCGCGCATCCCAGGCGAAGAAGGCGGTGTCGGGCAGGTCCAGCTCATCGACCAGGTGGGTGACACGCCCGGAGTGCTCGTGGCCGCGGTGCAGCAGCACGATGGCCTTGGTGGCCGGCGTTGCGGTGGTGCCCGCCCAGTACCGGTAGAACAGCGGTACCTGGTCGAAGCTGTGGAATTCCCGTTCCTGCGCCTGACGCATGCAATCTCCTGATTGTCTTTTTGTATCTGCTTGATTAATTCGGCGAAACCGCCGATTCCCGCAGTCCGCGACGGACCCGGTTGATCATGGTCAGCATGCACAGCGCCGCCATGGCCGCGGCCACGCCAGTGACCGTCATCGCGCCAACCCACTCAAACGCCAGCAGCAGGCCCAGCGCACCGATCACGAACGCGCGGTCGCTCTTGCCCATCGGGCCGTCATAGCGGCGGCTGGCAGCGACCATCAGCCCCAGCACGCCGGCGTACTCGCTCAGGGCCGCCGTCCAGGCCAGCAGCCACAGCGCCTCCGGGCGTACGCCCGGCACGCTGAGCAGGCTCAGGTACAGCGCCGCGTCGGCGATCACATCGCACAGCTCGTTCAGGTAGGCGCCCAGCCGCGACTGCTGGCCGAACTCGCGGGCCAGCATGCCGTCCACGGCGTTGAGCGCCATGCGCAGCAGCATCCACAGCGGCAGCAGCAGGTACAGCAGGGGCTGGGCCGGCGCGCAGCACCAGACGGCGGCGGCCACCAGCAGCGAGACCACGGCGGCGGCCACGGTCACCGCGTTGGCGGTGATTCCCATGCGGTACAGACCGCGTACGGCCGGACGCAACAGGTCCTGGAAACGTCCTTTCAATGCATAGATCGACACGATCTGTACCCGCTAATCCTTGGCAGTGCGGGCACAGCCTACCCCATCGTCGACAGATTCCGGCAACCCGGCTCCGGCCCGCAGCCCCGCCACCGGATCCGGTCGGATCGATGTGCCTGACGCGGCCATGCACCGATTGCCGAGGCCAATTACCCCTTCCAGCGCCCGCCACCGGCCCCCACCGCCTACAATATCGGCCCCGCTCCGCTGCCGATTCTGTCCCATGACTGCTGATCTGTTGCCCGTCCGCCGGGCCCTCCTCTCCGTTTCCGACAAGACCGGCCTGGTCGAGCTGGCCACTGCGCTGGCGGCACGCGGCGTGGAGCTGCTGTCCACCGGCGGCACCGCCAAGGCGATCCGCGATGCGGGCCTGGCCGTGAAGGACGTGGCCGAGGTCACCGGATTCCCGGAAATGATGGACGGCCGGGTCAAGACCCTGCACCCGATGGTGCATGGCGGCCTGCTGGGCCGTTCGGGCCTGGATGATGCAGTGATGGCCGAGCACGGCATCGGTGCCATCGACCTGCTGGTGCTGAACCTGTACCCGTTCGAGTCGGTCACCGCCAAGGCCGACTGCACCCTGGCCGACGCGGTCGAGAACATCGACATCGGCGGCCCGGCCATGCTGCGCTCGGCGGCCAAGAACTTTGCCCGCGTGGCAGTGGCCACCGACCCGTCGCAGTACGCCGAGCTGCTGGCCTCGCTGGAGGCCAACAACGGCCAGCTGACGGCTGCCACCCGCTTCGCGTTCTCGGTGGCCGCGTTCAACCGCGTCGCCCAGTACGATGCGGCGATCAGCAACTACCTGTCGGCGGTCACCGCCACCGACGCCGCGGTGCCGGCCCGTGCCGAGTACCCGGCGCAGATGAATTCCACCTTCGTGAAGGTGATGGACCTGCGCTACGGCGAGAACCCGCACCAGAGCGGCGCGTTCTACCGCGACCTGTACCCGGTGCCGGGCACGCTGGCCACCTTCCAGCAGCTGCAGGGCAAGGAACTGAGCTACAACAACCTGGCCGATGCCGATGCGGCGTGGGAATGCGTACGCCAGTTCGATGCGCCGGCCTGCGTCATCGTCAAGCACGCCAACCCATGCGGCGTGGCCGTCGGTGCTGGCAACGGCGATGCCTACGAGCTGGCCTACGCCACCGACCCGACCAGCGCCTTCGGCGGCATCATCGCCTTCAACAAACCGCTGGACGCCGCCACTGCCAAGGTGATCCTGGACCGCCAGTTCGTCGAAGTGCTGATTGCCCCGGACTACGAGCCGGCTGCGCTGGAATACGCGCAGAAGAAGGCCAACGTGCGCGTGCTGCGCATCCCGCACGGCGATGGCCTGAACAACTTCGACAGCAAGCGCGTCGGCTCGGGCCTGCTGCTGCAGTCGTCGGACAACCGCGGCATGACCCGTGATGAACTGAAGGTGGTCAGCAAGCTGGCGCCGACCGACAAGCAGTTCACCGACCTGCTGTTCGCCTGGAAGGTGGCCAAGTTCGTGAAGTCCAACGCGATCGTCTATGCCAAGGACAACCGCACCATCGGTGTCGGTGCCGGCCAGATGAGCCGCGTGTACTCGGCCCGCATCGCCGGCATCAAGGCCGCCGATGCGAACCTGGTAGTCGAGGGCTCGGTGATGGCCTCCGACGCGTTCTTCCCGTTCCGCGACGGCATCGACGCCGCCGCTGCCGCCGGCATCAAGGCGGTCATCCAGCCGGGCGGTTCGATGCGCGATGCCGAAGTGATTGCCGCCGCCGACGAACATGGTCTGGCCATGGTGTTCACCGGCGTGCGCCACTTCCGCCATTGATCCTGGAGCGACACGGATGTCCACAGTTTCGATGAAATCGCTGGCCGCCCTCGCCCTCGCGGGTGCGGCCGTGCTGGCGGGCTGCAAGCCTGCTGCCGAGCCCAGCACGGGCCCGAAGGCAGATGCGCCGCCGGTGGCCCCCGCCTCACCGGCGCAGCATGTCAGCCGCACCGCACGGCTGCAGGCCTTCCTGGTCCAGCGCTACGGCAGCAACGCCAAGCTCTCCGGTGAATGGCGCGGCAGCTGGACCGACGATGGCGACACCCATGCGATGGACTGGCAGGTCTGCGCGGAACAACCGGTGGTGAGCGGTGACAGCTGGCAACAGCTGCTGGCCGTGTGCGGTGCGCTGGTCGATGGCGCGCACATCGACCCGGGAACCATCGAGTTCTTCGTGCTGCGCCCGAATGGCGAGGGCTTTGAAGTGGCCAGCGAACTGACCGGCCAGCGCTTCGGCAGCGGCGGCCAGCCCGGCACCGCCAGCATCATCCGCGCCGGCAGCGACTTCTATGGTTTCCGCGTCGAGGACGGCTGGTTCGGGCAGGGTTTCTCGTTGCTCTCGCAGTCGCTGATCCTGCCGGGCCCGAACGGCCTGGTGGCCAGTGGCAGCGTGCGTAGCCATATCGACAATGACGCCCAGTACGAGTGCGACACGGTCCATGCCAGCACCGACCCCGACACGACCAACGACTGCCGCACCCGCCGCTTCAGCATCGATTTCGCCCTGCGTTTCGACGACAGCGACCGCAGCGCGCGCGTCTGGCCACTGCTGATCGAGGAAACCGGAATCACCTGTGGTGGCAAGCAGGTCCGGCAGCAGCACCGCTTTACCCTGGACCCGAAGACCTGGGCCTACTCCTTCCCCGAATCGCTGCGACGCGAAGGCTGCGAGTGAACCACGCGCGCCGCCGGGGATATCGATCCTCCCTTCCCACGCAATCTGGAATCTCGTGATGAACGTACTTGTCATGCGCATCGGCGGCCGCGAACACGCCCTGGCATGGAAGCTGGCCCAGTCCTCCCGTGTCACCGAAGTGATCGTGGCGCCCGGCAACGCCGGCACCGCCAGCGAAGACAAGTGCCGCAACGTGGCGGTCAGGGTCACCGATATCGACGGCTGGTCTGGCGCTGGCCCAGGCTGAAGGCGTGGCGCTGACCGTGGTCGGCCCGGAAGTACCGCTGGTGGCCGGCGTGGTCGACCGCTTCCGCGCCGCCGGCCTGCGCATCTTCGGGCCGACCGCCGCTGCCGCGCAGCTGGAAGGCAGCAAGGCCTACGCCAAGGACTTCCTGGCCCGCCACAACATCCCTACCGCGTTCTACGCCGTGCACAGCGACGTGGACGCTGCGCTGGCCTACGTGCGCAAGAAGGGCGCACCGATCGTGGTCAAGGCCGATGGCCTCGCCGCCGGCAAGGGCGTGATCGTCGCAATGACGTTGACCGAAGCCGAAGACGCGGTGCGAGACATGCTCTCCGGCAACGCGTTCGGCGATGCCGGCGCACGCGTGGTGATCGAGGAATTCCTCGACGGCGAGGAAGCCAGCTTCATTTCGATGGTGGACGGTGTGCATGCGCTGCCGATGGCCACCTCGCAGGACCACAAGCGCGTCAGCGACGGCGATACCGGCCCGAACACCGGCGGCATGGGCGCCTATTCGCCGGCCCCGGTGGTGACGCCGGAGGTGCATGCACGCGTGATGCGTGAGGTGGTGAACCCCACCGTGCAGGGCATGATCGCCGACGGCATCCCGTTCACCGGCTTCCTCTATGCCGGCCTGATGATCGACGCCAGCGGCGCACCGAAGGTCATCGAGTTCAACGTGCGCTTCGGCGACCCGGAAACCCAGCCGGTGATGCTGCGCCTGCAGTCGGACCTGGTGGAGCTGGTGGAAGCCGCCATCGACGGCCGCCTGGACCAGGTAGAAGCACAGTGGGATGCACGCCCGTCGCTGGGCGTGGTGCTGGCCGCGAAGCCCTACCCGGAAGCGCCGATCACCGGCGACGTGATTTCCGGCCTGGACGACGTGCCGGCCAGTGCCAAGGTGTTCCATGCCGGCACCGCGCTGGACGCGCAGGGCCAGGTGGTCAGTGCCGGCGGCCGCGTGCTGTGCGTGGCGGCGCTTGGCTACAGCGTGCGCGATGCGCAGGCAAAGGCCTATGCCGGCGTGGCCAAGGTGACCTGGGCCAACGAATTCCACCGCACCGACATCGGCTGGCGCGCGATCGCACGCGAGGGCTGAGGTCCGGCGCCGCAGCCACGCATGGCGTGGCTCTACAGGCGCCACACCGCCGGGGTAGATCCACGCCACGCGTGGATTGAACACCTCGGAAAAGCAAAGGCCCGGCAGAACCGGGCCTTTGCTTTACAGGACTGCTTCGAGTCCCTTCCGATCAATCAGGTTCAGCAACTTCAGTGATGGTCCGCTGGGCTTCTTCTCGCCCTGTTCCCAGCTGCGTACGGTGGAAACGCTGGTATTGAGAACTCCAGCAAAGACCGGCTGACTGAGCTGCAATGACGCACGCAGGGCACGGATCTGGGCACTGCTGTATTCAGGGACCGGCTCAAGGCAAAGCGCTTCGTAGCTGCTCAATCGACGTTTATCGATGAAGCCATGTGCGTGCAGACTCACAGCCGCATCATGCACCGCCTCAAGAAGCGCACTTTTCGCGCGCCGTCGCTCAGGGGTCTTCGTCATGGCTGATCTCCTGTAGATCCCCGTACTGCACGGCACGATTCAGCTGCGCCGTACTCATTTTCAAGAACTCCGATGCGTACAGCTGCAGCGCATCGCGTTCCGCATTCGTGATTGCAGCACGTTCATTCTTCTCGTAGCCGAAAAGGAAGAACCAATGCCCGCCTCGCTGTGTGGCGACGATGGTTCGGACGCTCCCACGCTTTCCTCGCCCCGGCAAGGCAACGCGCTTCTTGAAGATTCCGCCGCCAAGATCAGCATCCACCAGACCCCCTTCCATTTCACGTACCGACCGGTACAGCGCAGCGTCGGACAGGGTGGTCCTGCGCATGCTGCGATTGAAACTTCGTGTGCGGAAGACGCGTGGCATGATCATACCGTGCCACTGCGTGGTACGGCGTGAACATCAGCATCCAGCACATGATCCGGTCGGCGCAATCACCGCTTTGGCGTCAGACTAGAGCCACGCCATGCGTGGATGAGAACGCCACCAAAAAGAAAAAGCCCGGCAATGCCGGGCCTTTTCATCGCTTCAACGCCACCCCGCTTACGCGGTGAACAGCGCCTTCATCTTCTTCAGCGCATTCGCTTCAACCTGGCGGATGCGCTCGGCCGACACGCCGTACTCGTCGGCCAGCTCCTGCAGCGTCACCTTGCTGTCCGCGTCCAGCCAGCGACGGCGGATGATGTCGCGCGAGCGGGCGTCCAGCTCGGCCAGGCCTTCGCGCAGCAGCTGCATCTGGTTGTCTTCGCTGTCGGCACGTTCGTAGGCCATCGACGGGTCTTCATCGTTGGCGACCAGGAACGCAGCCGGCGACGGCGGCGCGTGCTCGTTGTCCTCGTCGGTCGGCGCATCGAAACCGATATCGCGACCGGACAGGCGCGACTCCATTTCCATGACCTCGCGCTCGGACACGTTCAGGTCCTTGGCCACCGCGCTCACCTCAGCCGCGTTCATCCAGCCCAGGCGCGTCTTCGACTTGCGCAGGTTGAAGAACAGCTTGCGCTGCGCCTTGGTGGTGGCGACCTTCACGATGCGCCAGTTCTTCAGGATGAACTCGTGCATCTCGGCACGGATCCAGTGCACGGCGAAGGAGACCAGGCGCACGCCCATGTCCGGGTCGAAGCGCTTGACCGCCTTCATCAGGCCGATGTTGCCTTCCTGGATCAGATCGCCCAGCGCAAGGCCGTAGCCGTTGTAGCCGCGGGCCACGTGCACCACGAAGCGCAGGTGCGAATGCACCAGCTCGCGGGCGGCGTCCAGATCGTTACCGTCGCGGAAGCGACGGGCCAGGTCCTGTTCGTCATCGACCGACAGCACCGGGATCTGGTGCACGGCACCGATGTAGGCGTCCAGCGAACCGAGCGCACTGGGAATCGGGAGATTGTTTGCCACAAGGGCAGTAGAGGTGTTCTGGCTCATAGGCACCCATCTTAGCAGTCCGGCATTTGGACTGCTAAAGGAGGAAAAAGTTCCAGCGTCCCATTGATGCAACACTGGTCCCAAACAGAGCCCTACCGTAGCGCGATTTGATGACAGTGGCGAGCATGCTTTTCGGGATTCACAATCCCTTGGAATTCAAGCAATTACCTACTGGAAACCGGCCAATTCCGGTCAAGCGGAGCTGAACGGGCCGTCCGCAGGACCCATTCAGGCCCGGAAACGTTGCCCGGCGTTCAGCCCCGGTCACCCACCGGCGGTCAGAGCGCCGAGCGTGGCGGCAGCGACCAGTCGATCGGGGCCTGGCCGCGGCGCTGCAGGTACTCGTTGGCCATCGAGAAATGCCGGCAGCCGAGGAAGCCACGGTGGGCCGACAGCGGCGACGGATGCGGCGACTTCAGCACGCGGTGGCGGCGGGTATCGATGACCTTGCCCTTCTGCTGCGCATAGGCGCCCCAGAGCATGAACACCAGCCCTTCGCGCTCGCGGTTGAGCACGTCCACCACGTGGTCGGTGAAGCCTTCCCAGCCACGCCCCTGGTGCGCACCGGCCTTGCCCTCCTCCACCGTCAGCACCGCATTGAGCAGCAGCACGCCACGCTGCGCCCACGGGATCAGGCAGCCGTGGTCCGGACGCGGGATACCGAGATCGCTCTCGATCTCCTTGTAGATGTTCAGCAGCGACGGCGGCACCGGCACGCCCGGCGGCACCGAGAAACTCAGGCCGTGCGCCTGCCCGCGGCCGTGGTACGGGTCCTGCCCGAGGATGACCACCTTCACCTGCTCGAAAGGCGTGGCGTCGAACGCGGCGAAGATCTGCGGGCCGGGCGGGAACACCGCCGCGCCACTGGCCTTGCGCTGGCGCAGGAAGCTGGACAGCTCGCGCATCTGCGGCTGCAACAGGTAATCGCCGACATGCTGCTTCCAGCTCGGTTCCAGCTGGATCGTCGGGGTGTCGGCTACTTCATCCATCATCGCAACAGAGGTCCATCGTTCAATCGGGCCAGCCGCAGCTGGAACAGCACCTTGGTGACCAGCAGCCGTTCTTCGATCGGCTTGAGCACCAGGTCGTTGGCACCGGACTGCAGCAGCCCGGTCTGGTTGTGCGGATTGCCATCGCCGGTCATCACCAGCACCGGCAGGCGGCGCTTGCCGTAGCCGAAGTCCACGCGCACGCGCTGCACCACGTCGCGACCGCTCAGTTCGCCCTTCAGGGTGACGTCGGTCAGCACCAGGTCGATGCGGTGGCGACTGCGGCCCAGCGACTCGGCGGTGAGCAGGGTGAACGCTTCTTCGGCGCTGACCACGTGCAGCACGTTCAACTGCTGGCGTTCCAGCATGCGCTTGGTGGCCTCGGCCACCACGCGGCTGTCCTCGATATAGAGGATGGTGGCGCCGGGAATGGTCTGCGGCTGCACGTAGCCGCGGATGAAGGTCGCCAGTGCCTCGTGGCCCAGCGCCTTGTCGAAATAGTCGGTGACGTACTCGGTGAAGCGGCGCTGCTCCAGGTGCTGCTGGGCATCGCCGGAGACCACGATCACCGGCACATAGGCCTGGCCGGCCGCTTCGCGCACCATCCGCGCCAGCGCCAGGCCGTCGCCATCGCGCAGGGTCAGCGAGGTCGTCACCAGGTCCACCGGGCCCTGCGCCAGCGCCTGCTGCGCATCCTCGATGCTGTCGCAGCCGATCACCTCCACGCCCGGCAGGTCACGCTGCAGGACGTCGGCGATCAGCTTGCGCACCAGCTTCGAACCATCGACCACCATCACCCGCGTCGCGGGCCCTTCAAGGTGCTTCAGCGCTTGCGGTTGCATGCCGGTCTCAGGTGTCGGTCGGGCGGGTCTGGCGGAGGAAGTGGCCGGTGACCAGCCAGGCGCCCAGCCAACCCAGCAGCAGCGTGCCGAGCAGGACCAGGCCGCCATGCAGCAGGTCCAGGCCGTGCAGTACGAACGGGCTGCCATAACTGCGCGAGAGTTCGGCCAGCGGCATGCGCAGGGCGGCACCGGCGGCGCCGATCAGGGCCAGCGCCACCGCGCCGGCGCCCAGGCCGTACCACGCGCCCAGGTACAGGAACGGGCGACGGATGAAGCCATCGCTGGCGCCGAGCAGCTGCAGCACGCCGATCTCTTCGCGGCGGGCCTGGATGTCCAGGCGTACCGTGTTGCCGACCACCAGCGCGGCACCCACGCCGAGCAGTACCGACAGCACCTGCACCAGCCGCGCGCCGAAGGCCAGCCAGGCATCCAGGCGCTGGCGCCACAGCGCATCGTGCTGCACCAGGTCGGCCTCGGGCAGGCTTTCCAGCGCGCGCGCCAGGCGTGCGTCATCCTTGCCCTGGCCGGGGGTGATCACCAGCAGCGAGGGCAGCGGATTGTCGTTGAGTGCGTCGATGGCCTCACCGAGGCCGGCATCGCGCAGTTCCTGCAGGCCCTGCTCCGGCGTGCGCACGTTCACTTCGGCCACGTCGTCGCGGTCGCGCAGCTGGCCCGCCAGGCGCAGCGCGCCGGGCCCATCCACGTTGCCCTTCAGGAACACGTTGATGTCGCGCGACTGCTGCACGCTGCCGGCGAACTGCTTGAGGTTGTCCAGCGCGATCGACAGCCCCAGCGGCAGGGCCAGTGCCAGCGCCATGACCATCACCGTCAGCAGGGTCGCCCACGGCTTGCGGCAGGCGCGGCCCAGGCTGAACACCACGCTGTGCACGTGGTGCTGGAACCAGACACCCACACGCGAGGGGGCGGCGGCTTCGCTGTTTTCGTTCTTCGCCATCGGTTACTCCGCCAGGTCCTGCGGCGAGATGTCATCCACCAGCCGGCCGTGGTCGAGGATCAGCACGCGCTTGCGCATGCGGCGCAGCAGCGGCAGGTCGTGACTGACCACCAGCACGCTGGTGCCGCGCGAGGGCAGCTCGGCGAACAGGGCCATGATCTCCGCCGCCAGGGTAGGGTCGAGGTTGCCGGTCGGCTCATCGGCCACCAGCAGCTTGGGCTCACCAACGATCGCGCGCGCGATGCCGACGCGCTGCTGCTCGCCGGCCGACAGCTGCGAAGGCAGCGCCTTCTCGCGGTGGCCCAGGCCCATCCGTTCCAGCACCGAGCGCACGCGCTTGTTGATGTCGCCACGGCGGGTACCGCGCAGGATCAGCGGCAGCGCCACGTTCTCGGCGATCGAACGGTCCATCAGCAGGCGGTGGTCCTGGTAGACCGCCCCCACCGCGCGTCGGTGGCGGGGCACGTCGCCACCGCGCACCTTCAGCAGGTTGCGCTCGTCGAACACCACCGCGCCGCGGCTGGGCCGCTCGTCCAGGTGGATCAACTTGAGCAGGGTGCTCTTGCCCGCACCGGAATGGCCGGTGACGAACAGCATCTCGCCCGGCGCGACCTCGAAGCTGACATCGGTCAGCGCCTCGTGGCCACCGGCGTACTGTTTGCTGACATTGTCGAAGCGCAGGACACTCATGCCCCGATTATGCAGGAGCGGCGCGACGTCGTGGAGCCGGTCGCGCGATCGGTAGTGCCGACCGCTGGCCGGCAGCTGTGTGGGTTGCCGGCCAGCGGCCGGCACTACCCCCACCCCATGGGGCAGTGCGGACCAAGGTCCGCACCCACCATCGGCGGCTTAGTTGCCCGACAGCATCCGGCGGATCTTGCGGCCGATGCGGGTCAGGAACGAATCGCCGGTATCGGCCGCCGTGCGCACCGGCTTGGCCACCACCTGCACCGGGGTCACCGGGCTGGCGCCGTTGCCGGCGTTGGCCTGCACGCCCTCGCCACCCTCGACCGGACGGCCGTGGCGACGACGACGGCGCTTGCGCGGCTTGCGTTCGCCATCCACGGCACCTTCCGGTGCACCCTCGGCACGCGGCGGGCGCGGCGGACGCGGGGCCTGGGCGACAGCGGCTTCAGCACCTTCGGCCGGGGCAGTTGCGGCCTGCTCACCTTCCACGCGCGGCTTGCGCGGGCCACGCGAACGGCGCTCGCCGCTGCGCTCACCGTCGCGACGCTCGCCACGGCCACCGCCGGAGCGGCCTCCACTGCGACCACCACCACGACGCTCTTCTTCGGCGGCACGGGCTTCGCGCGCTTCACGGAAGATCTGGCCGACGCTCTCGTTCTCCTCACCTTCCTCGCCAGCGGCCGGGGCCGGGCGTTCCGGGCGCGGCAGCGGGGTCAGCAGTTCCTTGGTGACCGGCTCGGACGGGATCTTCTGCTCGATGTAGGCCTCGATGTCCGGCAGGCCCATGGCGTAGCGTTCGCAGGCGAAGCTGATCGCATCACCCTCTTCGCCCAGGCGCGCGGTACGACCGATGCGGTGCACGTAATCTTCGGCGTCGAACGGAAGGTCGTAGTTGTAGACGTACTTGATGCCGTCGATATGCAGGCCGCGCGCGGCGACGTCGGTGGCCACCAGGATCTCCAGCTGGCCCTTCTGGAAGCGGTTGAGCAGGCTCTCGCGCTTCTTCTGCGGCACGTCGCCGGACAGCACGCCGACGCGGTAGCCGGCCTTTTCCAGCGAACGGGCGACGCGCTCGACGAACACCTTGGTATTGACGAACACCATGGTGCGCGCGCCTTCGCTGCGCGACAGCAGGCCCAGCAGCAGCGGGATCTTCTCGTCGTCGGCCGGGAAGTAGATGCGCTGGCGCACGCGGGCAGCGGTGATGGTCTCGGCTTCGACCACCAGCTTCTGCGGCTCGTTCATGTGCTCGTAGGCCAGCTCCAGCACGCGATGGCTGAGGGTGGCGCTGAACAGCAGGGTCTGGCGGATGGTGCGTTCCGGCATGCGGCGCAGCAGGAAGCGGATGTCCTTGATGAAGCCCAGATCGAACATGCGGTCGGCTTCGTCCAGCACGCAGATCTCGCAGGCGTGCAGCGAAACCACCTTGTGCTGCTTGACGTAGTCGATCAGGCGGCCCGGGGTGGCGATGATCACGTCCACGCCCTGCTGCAGCAGCTCGCGCTGCTTGTCGTAATCCACGCCGCCGTAGACCAGCGCGAAACGCAGGCCCAGGTCGGAACCGAACTTCACCGCATCCTTGTGGATCTGGATGGCCAGTTCGCGGGTCGGGGCAAGGATCAGCGCGCGCGGATCTTCCGGCTTGCGGTCGGCCAGGGCCGGGCGGGTCAGCAGGCGGTTCACGACAGCGACCAGGAAGGCCAGGGTCTTGCCGGTGCCGGTCTGGGCCTGGCCGGCAACATCACCACCGGGCAGCGCGACCGGCAGGGTCAGCGCCTGGATCGGGGTGCAGCGGGTGAATCCGGCTCCTTCAAGGCCGGCCTGCAGGGCCGGATGCAGCTCGAAGGAGGAGAAGGTCAAATCGGTCAGCGGTTTGTCGCTCATGAGTCCGTCTTGGTATGGCCGCCGGCCCGTGGGGCGGCTGGCACTTCATCGTCTAGGGGCACCGTCGCAAACTGCGGCCCCTGCGGCGGGTTGGCAGGCTGGGACCACCCGGTCCGCGCGCCGCACAATGCCCCAGTTTAACGCACTCGGGCAGGCAAACCGGAATGACCCGTCTCATAAAGTCAAGAGACGGCGCCCTTCACCCAGCCACACCGGACTTGAACGGCCTGCCCGGGGTCGCTGGTGTTGCCCACTGCCAGCCCCATGTACAGGAAGACAGTGAAATCCGACACATACCGGCCATCGAAGCGATCACGATACGCTGGGTTCCAGCCGGCGCCTGTCCCTGCCCTGCGATAGGGGTACACTGCCGGCCGTGAGCGTCCAGGCATCCCGCCGAACGCACCGCGGCAGTGCGCCGCGAGGCAACGACGAGGGTCGCGCCACCGGGCATGGCCCAGTTCACCCACCTCCGGCATCGCCGGGTGCAATCCAAGACGAGAAACCAAGATGAGCGACAAGGTTGTACATGTCGGCGACGCCGACTTTGATAGCGCAGTGCTGAATTCCAAGGAACCGGTGCTGGTCGATTTCTGGGCCGAGTGGTGTGGCCCCTGCAAGATGATCGCCCCGGCGCTGGACGAACTGGCCGATGCCTACCAGGGCCGCGCCAAGATCGCCAAGGTCAACGTCGACCACAACCGCGCGCTGGCCGCCAAGTACCACGTGCGTTCGATTCCGTACCTGGTCGTGTTCAAGGACGGCGAGAAGGTCGGCGAGCAGATCGGTGCGGTGGGCAAGGCCCAGCTGGCCGGCCTGCTGGACAAGGCCCTGGCCTGATCCCGTTGTTCCCGGCAGCCGCCGCCCCGCGGCTGCCGGCGGGCGCCCCGCGTCCATCATGAATGCTGTTCCCGGCGACCCTTGCAAGCCGCCGCAGGCCGATGATAGTGTCGGCATATCCGGCCGCGTTCGCGTGCCGCACCCTCTGGACGCAGTTTCTTCCAGACCCATTCCCAACGTTCGCCGCCCCAGCCGGGCGCTCGCACCTTCAAGCGAGGAATAACGCTCTTGTCCGATAACACTTCCGAAACCGGCAGCGCCGATGCGCCCGCCGAAAAGCGCGTGCGCAAGCCCCGCGTGAGCAAGGCCGCCGCCCCGGCAGCCGCCGAAACCAGCGCCGCTCCGGCGCAACCGACCCTGCCGCTGGCAGCCGCGCCCGAAGCGCCGGCACCGGCTGCAGCCGCCCCCGCGCCGAGCGCGCCTGCCACTGAAGCCCCCGCCTCCGGCGGCGGTGAGGGTGGCGAAGGCCGCGAATCCGGACAGCGCCAGCAGAACCACCAGGGCGGTGGCCAGAACCAGGGCCAGGGTCAGGGTCAGAACAACAACCCCTACAACCAGAACGGCCAGCAGGGCCAGGGCAATCGCCGCGACCGTTTCCGCAACCGTCGCGACCGTGACCGCAACCGCGGTGGCCGTGATGACGGCATGCCGCAGGACGGCGGCGAGCAGCAGCCCTTCGTGCCGCGCCCGCACGCCAACGTGCCGGAAGGCTTCCCGGTCTACTCGCTGAGCGACCTCAAGCGCATGCCGGCACAGAAGCTGCTGGAAATCGCCGAGCAGCTGCAGATCTCCGAAGGCGTGGCCCGTGCCCGCAAGCAGGACGTGATCTTCGCCCTGCTGAAGGTGCTGACCCGCCACGGCGACGGCGTTGCCGCCGATGGCGTGCTGGAAATCCTGCCGGACGGCTTCGGCTTCCTGCGCGCGGCCGAAGCCAGCTACCTGGCCGGCCCGGACGACACCTACATCTCGCCCAGCCAGATCCGCCGCTTCAACCTGCGCACCGGCGACCACATCTCCGGCCGCATCCGCTTCCCGAAGGACGGCGAGCGCTACTTCGCGCTGAACATCGTCGACACCATCAACGGCGAGCCGATCGAAGCGTCGAAGAACAAGGTGCTGTTCGAGAACCTGACCGCGCTGTTCCCGCGCCGCCGCTTCACCCTGGAGCGTGGCAACGGTTCGTCGGAAGACATCACCGGCCGCATCCTCGATCTGATGGCGCCGCAGGGCAAGGGCCAGCGTTCGCTCATCGTGTCCCAGCCTAAGGCCGGCAAGACGATGATGATGCAGCAGGTCGCCACGGCCATCACCACCAACCACCCGGACGTGCACCTGATCGTGCTGCTGATCGATGAGCGCCCGGAAGAAGTGACCGAAATGCAGCGCACCGTGCGCGGCGAGGTCATCAGCTCGACCTTCGACGAGCCCGCCGCGCGCCACGTGCAGGTGGCCGAAATGGTCATCGAGCGCGCCAAGCGCCTGGTCGAGCACAAGAAGGACGTGGTGATCCTGCTGGACTCGATCACCCGCCTGGCCCGCGCCTACAACAACGTGGTGCCGAGCTCGGGCAAGGTGCTGACCGGTGGTGTGGACGCCAACGCCCTGCACCGCCCGAAGCGCTTCTTCGGTGCCGCGCGCAACGTGGAAGAAGGCGGCAGCCTGACCATCATCGCCACCGCGCTGGTCGACACCGGCTCGAAGATGGACGAGGTGATCTACGAAGAGTTCAAGGGCACCGGCAACAGCGAAGTGCACCTGAGCCGTCGTATCGCTGAAAAGCGCGTGTTCCCGGCCATCGACATCAACCGTTCCGGCACCCGCCGCGAAGACCTGCTGATCGAGCCGGAGCTGCTGCAGAAGATCTGGATCCTGCGCAAGCTGCTGCATCCGATGGATGAAATGGCCGCGATGGAGTTCCTGCTGGACAAGATGAAGAACACCAAGTCCAACGACGAGTTCTTCGGTTCGATGAAGCGCTGATCCACGGCATTGCATCGAAAAGAACCTGCCGCTCGCTGCGGCAGGTTTTTTTTTGCCTGCAGGGCGACCCACTTCACTTTGCCGCCGCCGACTTTTGGCGATAATTCGCCCGATACCCTGCCCGGCCCTGCGGGCGTGGCCACCGATTCCCGCTGTCGCCCCTTCCGGAGAACCGGTCGGGTCCAGCCTCCTGCCGGATCCGTCGACGCATGCGAACGCTGTCCCCCCGCCTCAACCTGGGCAAGCTGATCCTCGCCCTGGCCCTGCTCAGCGCCATCATCGCCCTGGCCAACACCCTGCTGGCCAGCTACCGCGTGCAGCGCGACCAGCTGGTCGGCAATACCCTGGAAGCCAACCGCGTCTATGCCACCAAGCTGGCCGAGACCACCCAGAACTTCCTGCTGGCCGCACAGCAGGAGCTGGCCTACGCCGCCACCCGGCTCGGCCAGAGCGACCTGGATCCGAAGCAGGCCCAGGATGAAGCCAGCCGCCTGCAGCTGCAGACCAACAGCTTCAACTCCTCGCTGGTGGTCGACGCCGACGGCCTGGTGATCGCCACCTCGCCGCAGACCCTGCAGCTGCAGGGCGAGATCCTGCACAGCGTCGGCAACAACGCCGCACTGGCCGCGCGCCAGCCGATGATCAGCGATCCCTACCAGTCGGCCACGGGCAAACTGCTGGTCTCGCTGTCGCACCCGATCTTCGACCGCCAGGGCCGCTACCGCGGCTACGTCAGCGGCACCCTGTACCTGCGCCAGCGCAGCGCGCTGCATACGCTGCTGGGCAAGCACTACTATCGCGACGGCTCCTACCTGTACGTGGTCGACCGCCATGGCCGCCTGCTGTACCACGCCGACGGCAAGCGGGTCGGCGACTACGTGGTCGGCAACCCGGCGGTGAAGGCGGTGGTGCGCGGCGAACGCGGCGCGCAGCAGGTCCGCAACAACCTGGGCGTGTCGATGCTGGCCGGTTATGCGCCGGTACCGGCCACCGGCTGGGGCATCATCGCCCAGCGGCCGACCGAGGCCACGTTGCAGCCGCTGTCGCGGTTGATGACTGCGGTGATCTGGAACGCGATCCCGCTCGGCCTGCTGTCACTGCTGATCACCTGGTGGTTCGCCCGGCGCATCTCGATGCCGCTGTGGCAGCTGGCGCGCAACGTACAGGGCGGCGAGGACACCGGCAACGCGATCAACCACGTCAGCGGCATCCGTGCGTGGTACTTCGAGGTTGCCCAGCTGAAGCAGGCGGTCCTGCACAGCTTCAACGCCCTGCAGGACCGCATCGGTACGCTCAACCGCGCCAACCGCACCGATCCGCTGACCGGCCTGCTCAATCGCCGCGGCCTGCAGCAGGCGCTGGATGCGCTGCAGGTGCAGGGCATCCCGTTCGCGATCCTGGCGCTGGACATCGATCGCTTCAAATCGATCAACGACAGCCACGGCCATGACGTCGGCGATGCCGCCATCGTCCATATCGCCGACCAGATGCGCCGCTACTCGCGCGACAGCGACATCCTCTGCCGCGCCGGTGGCGAGGAGTTCCTGCTGCTGTTGCCGGGCATCAGTACCGACTCGGCACGCCAGGCCGGCGAGCGCCTGCGCCAGCACATCGCCGGTCATCCATTCGAGCCGGTGGGCACCATCACCGTGTCGCTGGGCGTGGCCCACTTCCCCAGCTTCCATGTCGATGCCGAGCAGGCGCTGCGGCTGGCCGACAAGGCCCTGTACATGGCCAAGGAACAGGGCCGCAACCGGGTGGTGGTCTACCCGTACGCGGACTGAGAAGCGGCCGGCCTGGCCAACCGCCTCACCGCGCCGGGCTCAGCGCTGGGCCAGCGGCGTCAGCAGGCGCAGGCCGCGCTGGGTGCCATCGACCATGTACACGCCGCCGGCGGGCAGCAGATCACTGCCCACCTGCTCGGCTGCGTCCGGCTTGCGCCACGGTGCGGCCTGGCGCGGGCCGGGGATGAAGGCACGCCAGCGGCCATAGCGTTCCGGCTGGCCGTTGTCGCTGTTGTTCAGGGCGAAGGTGACCGGCACGCGCACGGTCCAGGAGTCACGCGTACTGTCCTCGCCGGTGGTCGGCGGCACGAAGGTCCACTTGCGGGCCGCACTGATACTGGCCTTGGCGAGGATGTCGCGCATCTTGGACATGGTCCGTTCCGGTGCGACCACCGTCATGTTCACCTGTTCGGCAACGACATCGGCGACGGTGCCGTCGCGCGCTACCTGGACCAGCAGCAGCACGTCACCCTGCCCACCATTGCGGAAGGCATCCTCGGGGTAGCGCGGTGGCGGCATGTTCTTCCGGGTGACCGAATCGGTAGCCTTCGGATCATATTCACTGAAATCGACACTGGTCATGCTGATCTGGTAGTTGCCGTCGTCCTGCTCCTTGCCACGCAGGCGTACCCGCAGCGGCGCGTGGGTGGCCACCGGCTTGCCGTCGCGCAGCGTCGGCTCGAACTGCCAGCCACGGATAGTGCCTTCCACGAACGATGCGATGCCCGGTGCGAGCATCGCCTGCTGGTCCAGGGTCAGCTTGCTGACCGATCCGTCGGCCGCCACATCGATACTGCCCGACAGGGCCATGCTCATCTCGGCAGTGGCGCGCACGGCGCGCGCGTTCTGGGCAACGGCATCGGCCGGCAGCAGGGGAGCGCCGGCGGTAAACGCCAGGGCCAGGGCAAGGAACAGGGGGGAGCGCATCATTGCCGGATCCATGGTGATGAGGTGAACCCAGAGCGTACCCCAGTCTGGACGGGACCGGCAGGCGGTTCACGCCAATCCGTTCAGGCCAGGCGATGGGCCACCGCGTAGGGCGGCGTATCCGGATAGTCACCGCCGGCGAAGCGCGCCTGCAGGCCCTGCCACCACGCGGGATCGAAAAGGTGCCGATAATGTTCGCGCACCGCGGACAGCTCGCCCGCCGGCAGGCCCATGAACGGGCCGAAACGCTCGGGAAACACATCGCGTGGCCCGACATGGAACCAGGGTTCGTCGGCCATGGCTTCCTCCGGCGTACGCGGCTGCGGCCAGGCGCGGAACACGCAGTCGCTGACCAGGCACAGCTCGTCATAGTCGTAGAACACGGCCCGACCATGCCGCGATACGCCGAAGTTCTTCGGCAGCATGTCGCCGGGGAAGATGTTGTTGCGCGCCATGTCGGTGATCGCCTGCGCGTAGTCGAGTACCGCCGCGCGCACCGCCTCGCCGCCCTGCTCGCGCAGGTACAGGTTCAATGGACGGAAGCGACGCTGCACGTAGCACAGTGCGACTTCCACCTGGTCGCCATCGACGCGCACGCTCTGCGCGCACTGCTCGAGCAGCTCTTCCAGCAAGGCCGGTGCGAAGCGGTCGCGTGGGAAACGCAGATGGCGGTACGGCTGCGCATCCAGCAGGCGGCCGACCCGGTCGAGATTGAACACCAGCGCGTACTTCTCTTCCACCTGCTGCCGCGACATCGCCTTGGGCCAGGCGAAGCGGTCGCGGATCAGCTTGAACACCAGCGGATAGCTGGGCAGGGTGAACACCGCCATGACCATGCCCGGCGTACCTTCGGCGGGCACCAGCCGCTCCTGCGGATGTTCGTTGAAGTGGCGGAAGAAGGTCCGGTAGCGCTCGGTCTTGCCCTGCTTGGCCCGGCCCAGAACGGTGTAGATCTCATCGATGGGCTTGCCTGGCAGCAGGCTGCGCAGGAACACCACCGCATCGCCGACCGTGGCAAGGTCGGCCTGGAAATAACTGCGCGACACGCCGAACAGGTGGGCGACGTCGCGGCGCCGGGTCAGCACCGCATCGGCACGCAGGCCCTGGCCATCGTTGACCAGGGCAATCACGCACGGTGAGAAGCGATGCTCGCCGAACACGCGACCCACCAGGTAGGCGCGGCGCTCGCGATAGAACACGGTGTCGAGCAGCTCGATGCTGCGCACCGGCGTATCGCCCCAGTGGGCCAGATCATCCTGCAGGCGCACGGCGATGGCAGCCGCGCAGCGCAGCTGGTGCGCATAGGGAATGTCGAAGCGGTAATCGGCCAGCACACGCTGCAGGGCCTCCACCGGCCGCGTCGGCGAGACCGCATAGGTATGCCGTGCGACCGGGTGGGTGATCGCATCGGATGGCTCGACATCGAAGGCGATGAACTCCAGTTCCGGGTCCACGCCACGGGTGGAGAACAAGCGCCGCGACAGCGTGTTGTAGAAGGTCTTGTACAGTTCGGCGTCGATCAGCCCCCGCAGCAGTGCGCTGTAGCGCGCATGCACCTGCAGCCACAGCGCGCGCTCCCCGATCGCTTCGCCGGCGAGACGCCGCAGCGCATCCATCTGTTCGGCGATGCACAGGTCGTACAACGCGATGCGTTCGACTGCATCCTGGCGCGCGCCCGCCCAGTCGCGCTGCTCGAAGCGCTGCCGCGCACGGGCGGTGATCGCCGCAAAGCGGGCGTGATACTGCTCGAAGCCGGCGTGGATGGCGCAGGCGATGCGCGACGCCAGCTCGGCAGCGATGTCAGGCTCGGACATGCAGGACTCACCCGGGAGGACCGGCTTCACCATACGCTGGCGTGGGGTGGCTTGTGTAGGGCCACTGCGTGCCGCGACAAACGCAACGATTCCTACAGACCCGATGCCTCCCCGCTGCCTACCCTTTCAGGCCCAACAACGGCACGAGGTGACGCATGCAGCAAATGACCTTTATTCCACGCGTGGAGGAAGGCAACGTAATCCCCCAGCGCGCCCGCGACGGCTACATCAGCGCCACCGCCCTCTGCCAGTCCGTCGGCAAGCGCTGGTCCGATTACCGGGCGTTGAAATCGACGGAGGAGTTCCTGCAGGAGCTCATGGCGCAGACGAAGCTGTCCGAGAATGAGCTGATCCACGTGGTATCCGGTGGAAACCCGGCGATGCAGGGCACCTGGATCCACCCGTACCTCGCCATCCACCTCGGCCAGTGGCTGTCGCGCAAGTTCGCAGTGAAGGTCTCGCAGTGGGTGGTGGAATGGCAGCAGGGTCGCGCCAACGCGGTGATGCCAGCGCACATCGACCGCTACATGCAGAACCGCGCCAAGGTGCCCTATACCCACTTTTCGATGCTCAACGAGCTGACCCTGAACCTGATCGCGCCGCTCGAGCAGGCAGGCTACACGCTCCCGCAGGCGCTGGTGCCGGACATCTCCGAAGGCCGCCTGTTCTGCAAATGGCTGAGGGATCATCGGGGTATCAACACCGATGCACTGCCCACGTATGACCACTCCTACCCGGATGGGCGCACGGTGCAAGCCAAGCTGTATCCCAACGAGCTCTACGAAGACTTCCGCCGCCACTTCAACGAAGTGTGGTTGCCTGAGAAGGCGCCGGCGTACTTCGCCAAGCGCGACAACAAAGCGCTTTCGTTCGTGACCACGCTGCTGCTTCCACCGCAGTGAAAGCAGCGCCGAACGTGCTCGGCTGCTTCGGCCGAAAGCAGCCGAGCATGGCTCGGCTCTACAGTGGCAATGAGCAGCCGAGCATGGCTCGGCTCTACAGGAGCCGGTGGCTCAGATCGCCAGTTCAGCCTCCACGTCCTGTACCTTGCGCCGGGCCAATGCCAGGTTGGACTTGGTACGGTCCAGCACGATGTAGAAGAACAGGCCCTTCTTCTTCGCCACCGGGCGCATGATGTGGTACGCCTTGCCCAGCGAGATCAGGATGTCCTCGATGCTGTCGTTGAGGTTCAACGACGCGGCGGTTTTCATCTTGGCGCGGATCACTTCGGTGTTGCCGGCGGCGGCCACTTCCATGTCCATGCCGGCACCGGCTTCGCCCAGCAGCATGCCGCTTTCATAGTCGACCAGCGCCACTGCCTGCGCGCCGTCGATGCCCATCAGTGCGTTCAACGATTCATTCAATCCAGCCACGTCGCACCTCTTGTCGATGTTGGTTCGAGCCCCTCGTTCCCCTGCGGCCGGGCTCACGATCCGCCGAGTTCGGCCAGGATCGCCTGGCCACATTCCCTGCTCTGCCACAGCACCTGGCCGATCACGCTGCGCTGGTCGCAGGCCGCCATCAGCAGCAGCGGTGCGCGCCCTTCGGCCTGGATCGCCAGCATCAGCACCTTGCCGCCCGCCGCTTCCAGCATCAGTGTCTGCAGATCGCCCAGTACCAGTTCGCGCCCGACCGCCGCAGCCAACGCCAGCATCGCGCTGGTCATCGCCGCCAGCCGTTCGCCGCGCCCTTCGGCGCCGGCGCTGACCAGGGCAAAGCCATCGACGCTGGCCAGCACTACCGTGCGCACGCCTTCGACCCGCTGCTGCAGGTCCTGCAGCAGGGGCTGCAGGCGCTCACGCTGACCGGCATCGGGCAGTACCGCCATCTGCCCGTCAGCCATGTGCAGCTACCAGCGCGTGCGCTTCCATTTCGCTCATCAGTACATCCATCAGCAGCAGTCCCTGTTCGCGGTCACGGGCATCCACGGCCAGCAGCGGCAGCGGCTGGTCGTCAAGGCAGGCACGGGCGGTCCAGTCATCCAGTGCGGCCTGCGGTGCCTGGTCCAGGTGGGTGACCGCCACGACCAGTGCCAGGGATGATGCGAACGGCTGCAGCACCTGCAGGTAGCCTTCCAGCTCGCTGGCCAGGCCGGCGCGGCGCGCATCCAGCAACAGCACCGCGCCACGCGCGCCCTGCAGCAGGATCGGCCACAGGAAATCGAATCGCTGCTGGCCAGGTGTGCCGTAGAGGCGCAGGCGTTCGCCGTTGGGCAGGTCGATGTCTGCATAGTCCAGCGCTACGGTGGTGGAGGCCTTGTCGGCGCCGAGGCGATCACTGTTGGCCACATCCGTGTCGACCACCGCGCCGGCCGCGATGCTGCGTACCAGGGTCGACTTGCCGCTGCCCATGCCGCCCAGCATCACCACCTTGTGCTCACGCATTGCGCTCACTCCCGCGCAGGTGCCGCCACAGGCGGGCAAGCAATCCGTTGTCGGTGCGGGTGCCACCTGCCGCCATCATCGGCGCCGCAGGGGCGGCCTGCAGCTGCGCGTAGCCACACAGGTAGGCGGCATGGATGAAATCGCGAACGGCCGCCGCCGGCAGTTCGAGCAGCATCGCGCATTCTTCAACCGTGCACGCACGCTTGAGCAGCAACGAGCACAGGCGGAAGCCATCGTGGTCATGGCCCAGCACGCGGAAATCCGGCCAGCGCAGCAGCTTCACCGAGGCGCCGCGCAGGCGCTCGTCCAGCGCCTGCCAATGGCGGCTGCGTTGCGCCCATTGCCACAGCAGCGGCCGCAGCGGCTGGCGTGGCCGCTCGCCGGCCAGGGCCTGCAGGCGCGCGGGTGTCAGCGCGTCCAGCTGAAGGCGTTCAAAGGCATCGGCCAGGCGCTCCACCAGCGCCGCAGCCGGCTCCTGCAACAGCACGGCCTGATCGTGCTCCAGATCCATCAGCAGCAGAGGCTCGCCCGCATCACCCAGCAGTGCCTGGCCCTGTCGCAGCGGCAGCCGCTCGCGCAGCAGGCGGGTGATGGCGTGCGCGCCATCTGCCAGGCGGATCGGTGCAGGTGTCTGCATGGCCAGGGGCTCCGGTGCCAACTGCATGCGGCGCAGCGCGCGACCGATGGCACCGTCATCAAGCACGTCCTGATGCCCGTCGCCATCACGCAGCTGGCCGCCGATGTCCTCGATCCAGCACTGCAGGCGCGGTCGTTGCTGTCGCATGCGCTGGGCGGCGTTGCGCAGCGCCGGGGTATCGCGGATGACCAGCAGGTCGCAATCGTCCAGATCCTGGCTGCGCCGGACCTGGCCATCCGGCAGTGCCGAGGCCAGGCGCAACCGTTGCAGCAGGGCCTGCTCGCCCTGGATATCGGTTCCCACTACCAGCACGCGTGCCATCCGTGTTCCCCGAGCGACCACCTCCCCGGTGGTCTCGCGTCGCCAAGGCTAGGGCATTGCCGACGAAGGCCGTCGTGATCGACTGCTCAGATTGAGGGCAGCTGCAGACTGTCTCCTATCCGTTCTGCGACGGCCATCGCGGGCAAGTTTCATGCCCCTTTGACGGCATTCCGACAGCCGACGGATGTCACGGTTTCATCGCTTGGGGGGCAGATCCCTTTTGCATGGCAGAAGGGATCTGACCCCGAAGGCCGCAAAAAAGAAACCCGCGCCGAAGCGCGGGTTCCGGTGTCACGGCCGAGCGGCGCTGGATCAGCCGCGCAGCTGCTCCAGCGCGGCGTTGAAGGTCGCGCTCGGGCGCATCGCCTTGCTGGCCTTGGCCACGTCCGGGCGGTAGTAGCCACCGATGTCCACGGCCTTGCCCTGCACCGCGATCAGTTCCTCAACGATCTTCTGCTCATTGTCGGTCAGCGCCTTGGCCAGCGGGGCGAAGCGTGCCTTCAGCGCGGCATCTTCATTCTGCGCGGCCAGGGCCTGGGCCCAGTACAGCGCGATGTAGAAGTGGCTGCCGCGGTTGTCGATGCCACCCAGCTTGCGCGACGGCGACTTGTCGTTGTCCAGGAACTGGCCGTTGGCTTCGTCCAGTGCCTTGGCCAGCACGCGGGCTGCGGCGTTGTCGTAGCGGTTGCCCAGGTGTTCCAGCGACGCGGCCAGGGCCAGGAATTCGCCGAGCGAATCCCAGCGCAGGTAGTCCTCTTCGACGAACTGCTGCACGTGCTTCGGGGCCGAACCACCGGCGCCGGTCTCGAACAGGCCACCACCGGCCATCAGCGGAACGATCGACAGCATCTTGGCGCTGGTGCCCAGCTCCATGATCGGGAACAGGTCGGTGAGGTAATCGCGCAACACGTTGCCGGTCACCGAGATGGTGTCCTCGCCCTTGCGGATGCGGTCCAGCGAGAACGCAGTGGCTTCCACCGGCGGCAGGATGCGGATATCCAGGCCGTTGGTGTCGTGGTTCTTCAGGTAGGTTTCGACCCTGGCGATGACCTGCGCGTCGTGGGCGCGGGCGGCATCCAGCCAGAACACGGCCGGGGTGCTGCTCAGGCGGGCGCGTTCGACGGCCAGCTTCACCCAGTCCTGGATCGGCGCGTCCTTGGTCTGGCACATGCGCCAGATGTCACCGGCTTCCACGGCGTGCTCGAACACCACGGTGCCGGCATCGTCGGTGACCTTGACCACGCCATCGGCAGCGATCTGGAAGGTCTTGTCGTGCGAGCCGTACTCTTCGGCCTTCTGCGCCATCAGGCCGACGTTCGGCACCGAACCCATGGTGGCCGGGTCGAAAGCGCCGTGCGCCTTGCAGTCGTCGATGACGGCCTGGTACACACCGGCGTAGCAGCGATCCGGAATGACCGCCTTGGTGTCCTGCAGCTTGCCTTCGGCGTTCCACATCTTGCCGGAGTCACGGATCATCGCCGGCATCGAGGCATCGACGATCACGTCGCTCGGCACGTGCAGGTTGGTGATGCCCTTGTCCGAGTTGACCATGGCCACGCCCGGACGCTGCGCGTACTCGGCAGCCAGGTCGGCTTCGATCGCCGCACGGGTGGCCTCGGGCAGCGACGGCAGGCGTGCGGCCAGGTCACCGATGCCGTTGTTGGCATCGAAACCGGCCTGCTTGAGCACGTCGGCGTGCTTGGCCAGCACGTCCTTGTAGAACTCGTTGACCGCCACGCCGAACATGATCGGGTCGGAGACCTTCATCATGGTCGCCTTCAGGTGCAGCGAGAACAGCACGCCTTGGGCCTTGGCATCGGCGATCTGCTCGCTGATGAAGGCGGCCAGTGCCTTGCGGCTCATCACCGCGGCATCGACGATCTCGCCGGCCTTCACTGCGGTCTTTTCCTTCAGCACGACGGTGCTGCCGTCCTTGCCGTGGAAGGTGATCTTCAGCGCACCGGCGTTGGCCAGGGTGGCCGACTTTTCGCTGCCGTAGAAATCACCGGCGGCCATGTGCGCGACGTGCGACTTCGAATCCGACGCCCAAGCGCCCATGCGGTGCGGGTGCTTGCGCGCATAGTTCTTCACCGACAGCGGTGCGCGGCGGTCGGAGTTGCCTTCGCGCAGCACCGGGTTCACCGCACTGCCCTTGACCTTGTCATAGCGCGCCTTGTAGTCGCGCTGCTGGTCGTCGGCCGGGGTTTCCGGGTAATCCGGCAGCGGATAGCCCTGGTCCTGCAGTTCCTTGATGGCCGCCTTCAGCTGCGGCACCGAGGCGGAGATGTTCGGCAGCTTGATGATGTTGGCGTCCGGGGTGGTCGCCAGCTGGCCCAGCTCGGCCAGGTCGTCGCTGACCTTCTGCGCGTCGCTGAGCAGTTCCGGGAACAGCGACAGGATGCGGCCGGACAGCGAGATGTCACGGGTTTCCACCACGATGCCGGCAGTGGCGGTGTAGGCACCAACGATCGGCAGCAGCGACTGGGTGGCCAGGAACGGTGCTTCGTCGGTCAGCGTGTAGAGGATCTTGGACATGGGGGACTTGGACTCTGTAGCGATGCTCAGGGGAAGGCCGGCGCCAACGCCGGGCCACGTGCAACCGTGTCGCGCGCGGGGCCGGGCCCCGCGCTTTCCCCCGTCGCCGTCAGGGTGGGCGCGCGGCGGGGAAACCCCTGCATTGTCGCGTTTTCAGCCGCGCGGGGCAAAGCCGCGCCATACGCGGCGGTACTGCATGCCGGCAACGCTGTGATCCATCCACGCCCGGTGTGGATGAAGCGCGGCCCGGTTGTGACTAGATCCACGCCATGCGTGATGGGGCCAACCGCCACCCAATAAAAAAGGACGCAGCCTCGCGGCTGCGTCCATCGTGAGCCCTGCCGGGAGAGAGTCGGCAGGACTTACTTGACCTCGAACTCCTGCGGCGTTCCAGCCGCCTTGCCATCGACGGTGACCTCGGCGCGGTACTTGCCGGCCGGCCAGCCCTTTGCATTCTTGAACGTGACGTTGGTGGTTTCCGCGCCGCTGGTGTTCAGGGTCGCGTTCTGCTCGCCGGCCACCTGGCCGTCCTGGTAGGTCAGCTTCGCGCCAACGGTGACGTTGTTGGCAGCGCCATCGGTCTTGACCGAGACGATGACGTCATCCTTAGGTGCGAACAATGCTGTCGTCGCAACCGACTTGTCGGCGGCTGCGGTCTTGCCCACGGTGACCGCCGAGACGCTGACTGCAGCGGCTTCGGCCATCGGCGGCGGTGCGCCGGTCATCGGGGCCGGTGCCGCCGGCTCGGCCGGGGCAGTGGCTGCCGGTGCGGCGTTGCTGTCGGTCGACTCTTCCTTCTTCTTGCAACCGACCACGGCAACGCTGCCCAGCAGGGCGGCGATCAGGGCGGTCTGGAGCGGGGTGGTCTTGATCATTCGGGGTTCCTCCCAGGGATTGTCGGACGGCGTTCGATCGCCGGCTTACTTCGGCGGCAGTTTCAGGGTCTGGCCCGGGAAGATCTTGTCCGGGTCATCAAGCACATCGCGGTTGGCTTCGAAGATCTTCTTCCAGGCATTGGCGTCGCCCAGATGCTGCTTGGCGATCTTCGACAGCGAGTCACCCTTCTGCACGGTGTAGGTGCCGCCGCTCACAACGTCGGCGGTGCTGTCCACCGAAGCGCTTACGCCTGAGAAGTCCGCCTTCGGCACCTGCTCGGCGGTACTGTCGACGCTGCCACTGACGCCGGAGAAATCGGCTTTCTTCTCGGTACTCATCCACAACTCCCGTCTGCATGACTACGTGGTTCGCACGTTGCCATGGCGGTTGTTAAATGGGGATGGTGCAGATGTGAAGCCGCCCCCGGGGGCGGCTGAACAGATCGGGAGAGCCGGTGCCCGGTAGTGCCGGCCGCTGGCCGGCCTGCCCTTGCCCTGGATGCGGGTTCCCTGCAGTTGCCGGCCAGCAGCCGGCACTGCCCGTAACCGCCTGCGGCGGTTATTTATTGCCGCAGTTCGCGGTAGGTCGCAGCCGGTGCAACGATGCCGGGGCTGGCCCGCCAGGGATTGATATCCAGGCCACCACGGCGGGTATAGCGGGCCTCCACTTCCAGCCACTGCGGCTGGCAGCGGGCGGACACTTCGCTGAAGATCCGCTCAACGCACTGCTCGTGGAACTCGGCGTGCTCGCGGTAGCTGACCAGGTAGCGCAGCAGGCCCGCACGGTCGATCTTCGGCCCGCGGTAACGCAGGCTGACCGTCGCCCAGTCCGGCTGGCCGGTGACCGGGCAGTTGGACTTCAGCAGCGCCGAGACCAGGGTCTCCTCTACCACTTCATGCGCATCGGCGGTGAGGAAGTCCGCCTGCGGCGGACCGTAGCAGTCGATCTCCACATCCAGCCCGTCGACGGATTCACCGAGCGGCGTCTCGCGCAGGCCCGGCAGACCGAACTCGACCTGGACAGGCGCACCGGCGCAGGCTGACAGGTCAGCCACCAGACGCTCGCGCAGTGCCTCGGCGCTGTCGATGCGGGTGCTGTTGAGGGAGTTGAGGTACAGCTTGAACGACTTCGACTCGATCAGCCGCGGCGAGGTGCACGGCACCTGCACGGTGGCGACGGCGACCTGCGGCTTGCCACGCGGGTCGAGCCAGCTCAGCTCGAAGGCATGCCAGCGGTCGTGGCCGACGAACGGCAGCGCGGCGTCATCGAGGCCGATCTCGGCGCGGGCGCCGATGCGCGGGATGGGGAACAGCAGGCCGGGATCGTACTGCGACGGGTAACTGACCTCGCGACCGAGGCTGGAATCCTGTGGGGTGTTCATGGGGGTCATTGTATCGCGCGAAGGGCGGGCCTTCGGCCGGGCCGGCCAACGGCGGAGCCCCTCCGTGGTGGTTTTGTTGGTTGGTCGTGGAAGGCGGTCTATCGGCTTGGCCGGGTGGGTAGGCGGGTCGGGGGACGCCGTAAACCCGTCCCTGGGGGCTTGGCCGCGGCATCCATGCCGCGGACACCCCCGCCCCGCCTACCCACCCGGCCCCTGACAGTTCCCTGCACGCGGCCGCCACCACGGGAAAGATCAGAAAATCAAAATCAGAATCCGATCCTTCAGACGTTCATGACGTCCGCCGTGCCGACCAACGGTCGGCACCCACCAACAGCAGCGGGCACCAACAGCCGCGGGAAACTGTCGAAGGCGGGGTGGGTCCGGTTGAGGGGGTGTCCGCGGCATGGATGCCGCGGCCAAGCCCCCAGGGATGGGTTTACGGCGTCCCCCTCAACCGGACCCACCCCGCCATCCCAAGGAATGCCCACTTTTGACGTTGCCGTTGCCGTTGATTCAAGCGGGTGCAGGGCGCAGTCCTGCCGGAAACCCTCAGCCAGCAGGAGTGCCGGCACCGTTCAAGTAATCCAGGCTCACCTGCAGCAGCGCGCGGAATCCAACATCCAACGCCTTCTCATCCAGCAGGAACTTCGGCGAATGGTTGGCCGGCGCCGTCGCCGGGTCGATCCCAACGCTGGTGGACCCGACGAAGAAGAACATGCCCGGCACTTCCTTCGCGTACAGCGAGAAATCCTCCGCGCCCATCTGCAACGGCGGCTCGTACACGTTGTCCTTGCCCACCACCGCCTGCAGGCTCGGCAGCATCTTCGCGGTCAGTGCCGGGTTGTTCACCGTGGCCGGGTTGCCATCGGCCTCGTAGATCTCGGTCACCGCCTTCGCGCCGTGCGCGGCAGCGGTGTGCTCGGCCACGTTGCGCAGGTCGGCGAAGATCTGCTGGCGCATGCCTTCGTCGAAGGTGCGGATGGTGCCGACCATCTCCACTTCATCGGGAATGATGTTGTAGCGGATGCCACCGTTGATCGCGCCGAAGGTCAGCACCGCCGGCTGCTTGGACAGGTTGGCGCGGCGGCTGACGATGGTCTGCGCGGTGCCGACCAGATCGGCGGTGGCGACGATCGGATCGACACCGTTCCACGGCGCCGAGCCGTGCGTCTGGCGCCCGATCACCTTGATCCCGAACCGGTCCGAGGCGGCCATCAACGGGCCGCCGCGCACGGCGATCTGCCCTACCTGCACGCTGGAGAACACGTGCAGGCCGAACACCGCTTCCGGCTTGAAATCAGCGAACAGGCCTTCCTTGAGCATCAACGCGGCACCACCCTTCTCCGGCGGCGGTGCGCCCTCCTCGGCCGGTTGGAAGATCAGCATCACCTGACCCGGCAGGTCCTTCTTCATCGCCACCAGTGCTTCGGCCACGCCGAGCAGGGTGGCGGTATGCGCGTCATGGCCGCAGGCATGCATCACGCCCACGGTCTGACCGCGGTACTGGTCAGTGGCCTTCGAGGCGAACGGCAGGCCGGTCTGCTCGGTCACCGGCAACGCGTCCATGTCGGCGCGCAGCGCGATCTTCGGGCCTGGCCTGCCGCCCTCGATGATCGCCACCACGCCGTGATGGGCGATGCCGGTCTTCGGCTTCAGGCCCATCGCGCGCAGGCGCTTGGCGACCTCGGCCGAGGTGCGCGCCTCGCGGTTGGACAACTCAGGATGCTGATGGAAGTCCCGGCGCCATTCGACCACCTTGGCCTGCAGCCGCTGCGCGGCGGCGGTCACCTCCGGGCGCTGCCCGTCCTGGGCGTAGGCAAGGGCCGGCAGGGCCAGCAGCAGGGCGGACAGCAGCAGCGAACGGCGCATCGCAATCTCCACAGCAGAAGGGTTCCAGCTGAATGTAGGGCAACACCGCCGCCACGGGAACCTCCGGCGCTGGATCCGGTCTTAGCGCCCGTCCCATCCGTCATGCAGGAAACGTGATGTGGCACAGGTATGCTTTGCGCATTGCCCCGGCGTCCCGCCTGGTCCAGCCCTCTCGGAGTCCTCGTAATGTCACGTGTTTGGAAGATCGTGCTGCTGGTCGTGGCAGTGCTGGTGCTGGCCGTGGTCGGCCTGCGCGTCATGGGCGGGGGCAAGGACAAGGCCGGTGGTGCGGCTGCGGGGGCGCGCCAGGGCGGCGAGGATCCGAATGCCGGTCCCGTACCGGTGACCGTGGTGGATGCCACGCGCCAGGACGTGCCGGTGTATGCCAGCGCGCTGGGCACGGTGACCGCGATGAACACCGTTACCGTCAGCCCGCAGGTCGGCGGCCAGCTGATGAGCCTGAATTTCCGCGAAGGCCAGGAAGTGAAGCAGGGCGATGTGCTGGCGGTGATCGATCCGCGCACGGCCCAGGCCAGCTATGACCAGGCCGCCGCGGCCAAGCGCCAGAACGAAGCCCTGCTGGCCACCGCGCGCTCCAACTTCCAGCGCTCGAACGCGCCGGAGTATCGCCAGTACGTCGCCAAGACCGATCTGGATACACAGCGAAACCAAGTGGCACAGTACGAAAGCGCGGTCGCAGCGAACGAGGCCAGCATGCGCTCGGCACAGGTGCAGCTGCAGTACACCAAGGTCACCGCACCGATCACCGGCATCGCCGGCATCCGTGCGGTCGATGCGGGCAACGTGGTCAACGCCGGCACCGCACTGGTCACGCTGACCCAGATCCATCCGATCCACGTACTGTTCAACCTGCCCGAGCGCCAGCTCGGCGACGTGCGCCAGGCGCAGGCCGCCGGTACGGTGCCGGTGGCCGCGCTGGACCGTGCCGATTCGCACGTGTTGTCCGGCGACGGCAAGCTCGACGTGGTCGACAACCTGATCAGTGCCGACAGCGGCACCTTCAAGGCGCGTGCCCTGTTCGACAACACCGACAACGGCCTGTGGCCGGGCCAGTTCGTCAACGTGCGCATGCAGCTGCGCACGATCGGCGGTGGCGTGGTCATCCCCACCCAGGCGGTGCTGCGTGGCCCGGACGGCGAGTACGTCTACATCGTGCAGGGCGACAACACGGTAAAGATGCAGACCGTGCGCAGCGGCGTGGAAGTGGGCGACAGCCAGGTGCAGATCGCCGAAGGCCTGAAGGGCGGCGAGCGGGTGGTCAGTGAAGGCCAGTTCCGCCTGAAGCCAGGCAGCAAGGTCACCGCGCTGAAGCCGGGCGAGACCCCGGCCGCACCGACCGAGGCCGAACTGAAGGCGGCCGAGCAGAAGAACGCAGGCGGCGGTGGCCGTCGCGGTGGTGGCCCGCGCTGAGCGCAGGCCACTGATCTCCCTCGCGCCGGCGACCCTGCCGGCGCCGACATTGAAGTGCCAGCAAGGATCAGTCCGTGGGCTTTTCGACGATCTTCATCCGCCGCCCGATCGCCACCTCGCTGTTGATGGCGGGCCTGTTGCTGCTGGGCATCCTCGGTTACCGCAAGCTGCCGGTGTCGGCACTGCCGGAAATCGATGCGCCCAGCCTGGTGGTCACCACCCAGTACCCCGGCGCCAACGCCACCACCATGGCCTCGCTGGTCACCACGCCGCTGGAGCGCCAGTTCGGGCAGATTTCCGGGCTGGAGCTGATGACCTCCGATTCGTCGGCCGGGTTGTCCACGATCATCCTGCAGTTCTCGATGGACCGCGACATCGACATCGCCGCGCAGGACGTGCAGGCGGCGATCCGCCAGGCCACCCTGCCCTCGTCGCTGCCCTACCAGCCGGTCTACAACCGGGTGAACCCGGCCGACGCGGCCATCGTCACCCTGAAACTGACCTCTGACACGCGCCCGCTGCGCGACGTCAACAATTACGCCGATTCCATCCTGGCCCAGCGCCTGTCGCAGGTGCAGGGCGTGGGTCTGGTCTCGATCGCCGGCAATGTGCGACCGGCCGTGCGCATCCAGGTCAACCCGGCGCAGCTGTCGAACATGGGCCTGACCCTTGAGCAGCTGCGCAGCGCGCTGACCCAGGCCAACGTCAATGCGCCGAAGGGTTCGTTGAACGGCAAGACGCAGTCCTACAGCATCGGCACCAACGACCAGCTGGCCAGCGCCGCCGAGTACCGCGACACCATCATCAGCTACAAGAACGGCCGCCCGGTGCGGCTGTCTGACGTGGCCGAGGTGATCGATGGCGTGGAGAATGACCAGCTGGCCGCCTGGGCCGACGGCAAGCCGGCGGTACTGCTGGAAGTGCGCCGCCAGCCCGGTGCCAACATCGTGCAGACCGTCGAGCGCATCCGCGCGATCCTGCCGCAGCTGCAGGGCGTGCTGCCGGCCGACGTGCACCTGGAGATCTTCAACGACCGCACCGAGACCATCCGCGCGTCGGTGCATGAAGTGCAGTTCACCCTGATCCTCACCATCGGCCTGGTGGTGGCGGTGATCTTCGTGTTCCTGCGCCGGTTGTGGGCCACGATCATTCCGTCAGTGGCGGTGCCGTTGTCGCTGGCCGGCACCTTCGCGGTGATGGCCTTCGCCGGCATGTCGCTGGACAACCTCTCGCTGATGGCGCTGGTGGTGGCCACCGGCTTCGTGGTCGACGATGCGATCGTGATGATCGAGAACATCGTGCGCTACATCGAGCAGGGCAAGAGTGGCAAGGAAGCGGCCGAGATCGGCGCGCGCCAGATCGGCTTCACTGTGCTGTCGCTGACGGTCTCGCTGGTGGCGGTGTTCCTGCCGCTGCTGCTGATGCCCGGCGTCACCGGCCGCCTGTTCCACGAGTTCGCGTGGGTGCTGAGCATCGCCGTGGTGCTGTCGATGCTGATCTCGCTGACGCTCACCCCGATGATGTGCGCCTACCTGCTCAAGCCCGACGCCCTGCCCGAGGGCGAGGACGCGCATGAGCGTGCGGCGGCGGCCGGCAAGCAGAACCTGTGGACGCGCACCGTCGGCCTGTACGAACACAGCCTGGACTGGGTGCTGGGCCACCAGCGCCTGACCCTGGCGGTGGCCGGCGGCGCACTGGTGCTGACCGTCCTGCTGTACGTGCTGATTCCCAAGGGCCTGCTGCCCGAGCAGGACACCGGCCTGATCACCGGCGTGGTCCAGGCCGACCAGAACATCGCCTTCCCGCAGATGGAACAGCGCACCAAGCAGGTGGCCGAGGCACTGCGGCACGATCCGGATGTGACCGGCGTATCGGCGTTCATCGGTGCCGGCAGCATGAACCCCACGCTCAACCAGGGCCAGCTGTCGATCGTGCTGAAGGAGCGCAGCCAGCGCGATGGCCTGGACGAGATCCTGCCGCGCCTGCAGAGGGCAGTGGCCGGCATTCCGGGCGTGGCGCTGTACCTGAAGCCGGTGCAGGACGTGACCCTGGATACCCGCGTGGCCGCTACCGAGTACCAGTACTCGCTGTCGGACGTGGATTCGGCGACGGTGGCCACCCAGGCCACGCGCCTGACCGAAGCGCTGCGCAAGCGCCCGGAACTGGCGGACGTCGACAACAACCTGTCCAACCAGGGCCGCGCCCTGGAGCTGAACATCGACCGCGACAAGGCCAGCGTGCTGGGCGTGCCGATGCAGACCATCGATGACACGCTCTACGATGCGTTCGGCCAGCGCCAGATCTCGACCATCTTCACCGAGCTCAACCAGTATCGCGTGGTGCTGGAAGTGGCGCCGGAGTTCCGCACCAGCACCGCGCTGATGGAACAGCTGGCCGTGACCTCCAACGGTGCCGGCGCACTGACCGGCACCAATGCCACCAGCTTCGGCCAGGTCACCTCGTCGAACTCGTCGACCGCCACCGGCATCGGCGCGCAGAACACCGGCATCACCGTCGGCGCCGGCAACATCATCCCGCTGTCGGCGCTGGCCGAAGGCAAGGTCAGCAGTGCGCCGCTGGTGGTCAGCCACCAGCAGCAGCTGCCGGCGGTGACGGTGTCGTTCAACGTGGCGCCGGGCTATTCGCTGTCCGAGGCCGTGCGTGCGATCCAGGAGACCAAGGACAGCCTGGACATGCCGACCCACCTGCATGCCGAGTTCATCGGCAAGGCCGCCGAATTCACCGGCAGCCAGACCGATGTGGTGTGGCTGCTGCTGGCCTCGCTGGTGGTGATCTACATCGTGCTGGGCGTGCTGTACGAGAGCTACATCCACCCGATCACGATCATCTCCACGCTGCCGCCGGCCGGTGTCGGCGCGCTGCTGGCGCTGATGCTGTGCGGCCTGAGCCTGTCGGTGGACGGCATCGTCGGCATCGTGCTGCTGATCGGCATCGTCAAGAAGAACGGCATCATGATGGTCGACTTCGCGATCGAGGCGCGCCGCGCCGGTGCCAACGCGCATGAAGCGATCCGCCGTGCCTGCCTGCTGCGCTTCCGCCCGATCATGATGACCACCGCCGCGGCCATGCTGGGCGCGCTGCCGCTGGCGCTGGGCACCGGCATCGGCTCGGAACTGCGTCGCCCGCTGGGCATCGCCATCGTCGGTGGCCTGCTGCTGTCGCAGCTGGTGACCCTGTACACCACGCCGGTGATCTACCTGTACATGGAGCGCTTCTCCGAGTGGCTTGCCCGCCGCCGCGAACAGCGTGCGCTGCGCAACGGTTCGCTGCAGGAGCCGCAGGCATGATCCACGCCCCGCTGCTGCGGGGGGCCGCACGATGAACCTGTCCGGCCCCTTCATCCGCCGCCCGATCGGCACCGCGCTGCTGGCCATCGGCCTGTTCATGGTCGGCCTGATCTGCTACCTGCGGCTGGGCGTGTCGGCATTGCCGAACATCGAGATCCCGGTGATCTTCGTGCATGCCAGCCAGTCCGGCGCCGACGCGGCGACCATGGCCTCCACGGTCACCGCGCCGCTGGAACGCCATCTCGGCCAGCTGCCGGGCATCGACCGCATGCGCTCGTCGAGCTCGGAAGGCAGCTCGCTGGTGTTCATGATCTTCCAGAGCGGCCACAACATCGATTCGGCGGCACTCGATGTACAGACCGCGATCAACTCGGCACAGGCCGACCTGCCCTCGGGCATGGGCTCGCCGATGTACCAGAAGGCGAACCCGAACGACGACCCGGTGATCGCCATCGCGTTGACCTCGCAGACGCAGTCGGCCGACGAGCTGTACAACGTCGCCGATTCGCTGCTGGCGCAGCGCATCCGCCAGATCAGCGGCGTTGCTTCGGTCGACATCGCTGGCGCTTCGACGCCGGCGGTGCGCGTGGACGTCAACCTGCGCCTGATGAACGCGCTGGGCCTGACCGCCGATGACCTGCGCAACGCCGTGCGCGCGGCCAACGTGACCTCGCCCACCGGCTTCCTCAGCGATGGCAACACCACCACTGCGATCATCGCCAACGACTCGGTGGCGCGTGCCGCCGACTTCGCCGACCTGGTGGTCAAGACCCAGGGCGACGGCCGGGTGATCCGCCTGAAGGACATCGCCAACGTCTACGACGGCCAGCAGGATGCCTACCAGGCCGCGTGGTTCGACCACAAACCGGCGGTGGTGATGTACGTGTTCACCCGGGCCGGCGCCAACATCGTGGAGACCGTGGACCGGGTCAAGGCACAGATCCCGACCCTGCGTGACTACCTGCAGCCGGGCACCACGATGACGCCGTACTTCGACCGTACGCCGACCATCCGTTCGTCGCTGCATGAAGTGCAGATCACCCTGCTGATCAGCCTGGCGATGGTGGTGCTGACCATGGCGCTGTTCCTGCGCCGGCTGGCACCGACGCTGATCGCCGCAGTTACCGTGCCGCTGTCGCTGGCCGGTGCCGCGCTGGTGATGTACGTGATGGGCTTCACCCTGAACAACCTGAGCCTGCTGGCGCTGGTGATCGCGATCGGCTTCGTGGTGGACGATGCGATCGTGGTGATCGAGAACATCATGCGCCACCTCGACGAAGGCATGCCGCGCATGCAGGCGGCGCTGACCGGTGCGCGCGAGATCGGCTTCACCATCGTCTCGATCACCGCCTCGCTGGTGGCGGTGTTCATCCCGCTGCTGTTCGCCAGCGGCATGATGGGCGCGTTCTTCCGCGAGTTCACCGTCACCCTGGTCGCGGCCATCGTGGTCTCGATGATCGTCTCGCTGACGCTGACCCCGGCGCTGTGCAGCCGCTTCCTCAGTGCGCACGACCACAGCGCGCCACCGTCGCGCTTCGGCCGCTGGCTGGATGCCGGCCACGAGCGCATGCTGCGCATCTACACCGTGTTCCTCGATTTCTCGCTGCGCCACGCGCTGCTGATGTCGCTCACCCCGTTGATCCTGATCGGCGTCACCGTGTTCCTGTTCGGGGCGGTGAAGAAGGGTGCGTTCCCGCCGCAGGACACCGGCCTGATCTGGGGCCGCGCCAACTCCAGCGCCACCGTCTCCTTCGAGGACATGGTCGCCCGCCAGCGCCGCATCACCGACATGCTGATGGCCGACCCGGCAGTGAAGACCGTGGGTGTCCGCCTGGGTAGCGGCCGCCAGGGCTCCAGCGCACAGTTCAACATCGAGCTGAAGTCACGCAGCGACGGCCGCCGCGAAACCACCGCACATGCGTTGGCGCGACTCAGTGCCAAGGCCGATCGCTACCCGGACCTGCAGCTGCGCCTGCGCGCGATCCAGGATCTGCCCAGCAACGATGGCGGCGGGTCCAGCCAGGGCGCGCAGTACCGCATTTCGCTGCAGGGCAATGACCTGGCCGCATTGCAGGAATGGCTGCCCAAGCTGCAGGCGGAACTGAAGAAGAACCCGAAGCTGCGCGACGTCGGTACCGACGTGGACAATGCCGGCCTGCGCCAGAACATCCAGATCGACCGCGCCAAGGCCGCGCGCCTGGGCATCACCGTGGGTGCCATCGACGGCGCGCTGTACGGTGCGTTCGGCCAGCGCCAGATCTCCACCATCTATTCGGACATCAACCAGTACAGCGTGGTGGTCAACGCCCTGCCCTCGCAGACCGCCACCCCGGCGGCGCTGGATGAGGTGTACGTGCGTGCGCGCAACGGCGACATGGTGCCGATCACCGCGGTGGCTACCCAGATGCCCGGCCTGGCCCCTTCGCAGATCACCCACGAAAACCAGTACACGACGATGGACCTCAGCTACAACCTGGCTCCCAACGTGAGCATGGGTGAGGCCAAGGCGATCATCGATGCCACCGTGGCCGGCATGCGCATGCCTGGCGACATCCGCCTGGCCGACGATGCGGGCTTCGGCTTCAATTCCGATCCCAGCGACATGCTGATCCTGGTGCTGGCCGCGATCCTGACCGTGTACCTGGTGCTGGGCATGCTCTACGAGAGCCTGATCCACCCGGTCACCATCCTGTCCACGCTGCCCGCGGCGGGCGTCGGTGCGCTGCTGGCATTGTTCGGCACCAACACCGAGCTGTCGGTGATCTCGATGATCGCGCTGGTACTGCTGATCGGCATCGTCAAGAAGAACGCGATCATGATGATCGACTTCGCACTGGTGGCGCAGCGCGAGCATGGGCTGGCACCGCGCGACGCCGCGCGCGAGGCCAGCATCGTGCGCTTCCGCCCGATCATGATGACCACGATGGTGGCCATCCTGGCGGCGGTGCCGCTGGCGATCGGCCTGGGTGAAGGGTCCGAGCTGCGCCGCCCTCTGGGTATCGCGATGATCGGCGGCCTGCTGTTCTCGCAGAGCCTGACCCTGCTCAGCACGCCGGCGCTGTACGTGATCTTCTCGTGCCTGGCCGAGCGCTGGCGCGCACGCCGCGCACGCAAGCGCGAAGCGAAGCTGCTCAAGCGCGCGCAGCGGGCCTAACTTCGGTAGAGCCGGCCGCTGGCCGGCTTCCTCCGTACAACGAATCTGCCGGCCAGCGGCCGGCACTACCGTGGTGGTCCGCCCTCCATATTTCACGCGCAGCCCGCAATAATGGTCGGAGGTCCCTCCACCGAGCCTGCATGCCCGCCCGACAATCCCGCCTCAGCCGCCTCTGGGCCCACGAGAAGGCCAGCTACGGCCTGCGCGTGTTCATCGCGCTGGCCACGGCCGTTGCCGTGTGCTGGCAGTTCGATGCGCTGACCGCCCTGCCCGGTGTTTTCCTGGGCATCATCGCCAGCGCCATCGCTGAGACCGACGACAACTGGTGGGGCCGGACCAAGGCCGTGGCGCTGTCGCTGCTGTGCTTCTGCATTGCTGCGGCCTCGGTGATCTGGCTGTTCCCGTGGCCGTGGATCTTCATCGGCGCGCTGGCGCTGTCCACCTTCGGCCTGACCCTGCTCGGTGCGCTCGGCGAGCGCTATGCGTCCATTGCCCAGGCCACGGTGACCCTGGCGATCTACACCATGATCGGCCTGGAACAGCACGGTGCCAGCGACCTGCACAGCGCGCTGGAAGCGGTCAGCCACCTGCTGGCCGGCGCAGTCTGGTACGGCCTGCTGTCGATCCTGTGGACCGCGCTGTTCGCCAACCGGCCGGTACGTGAGCGCGTGGCACGGCTCTACCAGGAACTGGGCCGCTACCTGCAGCTGAAGGCCGCGCTGTTCGAACCGGTGCGCGAAGCCGACCTGCAACGTCGCCAGCTCGACCTGGCCGAACAGAACCGCCGCGTGGTCGGTGCACTGAACGAAGCCAAGACCGCGATCCTGGCCCGCTTCGGCCGCTCCGGACGCCCCGGCGTGAACTCCGGCCTTTACCTGCGCCTGTACTACATGGCGCAGGATTTCCACGAGCGTGCCAGTTCCTCGCACTACCCGTATGGCGCACTGGTGGACGCGTTCTTCCACAGCGATGTGCTGTACCGCTGCCAGCGCCTGCTCGACCTGCAGGGCCAGGCCTGTGCCCGCCTGGGCGAAGCGATCCGCCTGCGCCGTCCGTTCGTGTACGGCGAAAGCAACCAGCAGGCCGGGCGCGACCTGGCCGATGCGCTGGCCTACCTGCGCGACCAGCAGCGGCCGCAATGGCAGCGCCTGCTGGGCTCGCTGGACCTGCTGGTGCACAACCTACGCAGCATCGAACGGCGCCTGCTGGATGCCGAACGCTCCGAAGCGAGCCTGGACAACGTCGATACCCGCCTGCGCGACAGCAACCCCCACACCCTGCGCGAGATGGGCGTGCGCATCCGCCAGCAGCTCACGCCCGGCTCGGTGCTGTTCCGGCATGGCCTGCGCATGGCGCTGGCGCTGATCGCCGGCTTTGCAGCGATCCGCCTGTTCAATGCGCAGAACGGTTCGTGGGTGCTGCTGACCATCGTGTTCGTGTGCCGGCCCAACTTCGGCGCCACCCGCCAGCGCCTTGCCCAGCGTATTGTCGGCACCTTGGCCGGCCTGGTACTGACCTGGGCACTACTGCAGCTGTTCCCGCAGCTGCACGTGCAGCTGCTGATCGCCCTGCTCTCTGCGCTGCTGTTCTTCTTCACCCGCACCGACCGCTACCTGGTCGCGTCGGCGGCGATCACGGTAATGGCACTGACCTGCTTCAACCTGATCGGCGATGGCTTCGTGCTGATCGTGCCGCGCATGGTCGATACGGTGCTGGGCTGCGCGATCGCAGCGGCGGCCGCGTTCCTGATCCTGCCTGACTGGCAGGGTCGGCAGCTGCATCTCGTCCTGGCACGCGTGCTGGACACTGCCGCTCGCTACCTGGATTCGGTGCTGGGCCAATACCGCAGCGGCATGCGCGACGACCTGGCCTACCGCATCGCCCGCCGCGACATGCACAACGCCGATGCTGCGCTATCCACCGCACTGTCGAACATGCTGCGTGAACCCGGCCATGTGCGCCGCAATCTGGATGCCGGGTTCCACTTCCTGGCGCTGTCCAACACGCTGCTCGGCCATCTGTCGGCGCTGGGCGCGCATCGCGACCAGGTGGACAGCTATGCTGGCGACCCACTGGCATTGGCGGCCGGGGAGCGCGTGCGCAAGGCACTGCAGCAGCTGGCCTCGGCCCTGACCGCGCGGCAACCGGTCGCGGAAGATGACAACGACGCCGACCGCGCGGTGGCGGCCGAGCTGGAGCAGATCGACGAGGCAATGCCGCCGAAACTGCAACTGATCCGTACGCAGATGGCGCTGGTGCTGCGCCTGCTGCCGAAGGTGCGGGCAGCGGCCAATGAAGCGGTAACCAGCCTGACCTGATCCCTCACCGCTGAATCAGGCACGCCATCCGCGCATGGCGTGGATCCGCTGCGCCGTGTGCAACGGCGCGTTGCATCCAGCGCTGCAGTTCGATCACGCGGCCACGCGGATACTGGGCAATCCCCCACTCCGGATCATCGCCATGAAAATCGAACTCAGCGGCCGCACCGCGCTGGTGACCGCCTCCACTGCCGGCATCGGCCTGGCCATCGCCCAGGGCCTGGCCGCCGCAGGTGCGCGCGTCATTCTCAATGGCCGCAGCACCGACAGCGTCGAGCGCGCCCGCCAGCACCTGCTCGCCACCGTGCCGGGAGCCGACGTGCTCGGCGTCGCCGCCGACCTCTCTGAGGGAGCCGGTGTCGAAACACTGTTGGCCGGCCTGCCCAAGGTCGACATCCTGGTCAACAACGCCGGCATCTTCGGCCCACAGGACTTCTTCGAAACCGATGACGCGACCTGGGAGCGCTACTGGCAGACCAACGTGATGTCCGGCGTGCGCCTGTCGCGTGCGCTGCTGCCGGCGATGGTCGATGCCGGCTGGGGCCGCGTGCTGTTCATTTCCTCCGAATCGGCACGCAACATCCCCGCCGACATGATCCATTACGGGGTCAGCAAGACCGCGCAGCTGTCGTTGTCGCGCGGCCTGGCCAAGCGCGTGGCCGGCAGTGGCGTCACCGTCAACGCGGTGCTGCCCGGCCCGACCCTGTCCGATGGTTTCGCGGCGATGTTCGAGGATGAACGCCAGCGCAGCGGCAAGCCGCTGGAGCAGATCGGCCGCGAGTTCGTGATGGCGCACCGGCCGTCCTCGGTGATCCAGCGCACTGCCACGGTCGAAGAAGTGGCCAACATGGTGGTGTACCTGGCCTCGCCACAGGCCTCGGCGACCTCGGGTGCTGCGCTGCGCGTGGATGGCGGCGTGGTCGACGATATCGTCTGACACCTTTCAAAGTGTGCGGACCAACGGTCCGCACCCACAGTCGTGGGGCTTCAGTAGATCCACGCCATGCGTGGATGCATGCCGCCATGGTCCCGGCAGATGGGCAGGAATGCTAGGCTGCGCCGGTCAAGGAGGTTCCATGTCCGGTCACAACCAGTTCGCCCTGCTGCGCCAGCGCCGCTTCCTGCCGTTCTTCGTGGTCCAGGCGCTCGGTGCGTTCAACGACAACGTGTACCGGCAGGCGATCATCAGCATGTTGCTGTTCATGGCCGTGCCGGAGGAAGAACTGGGGCTGTATGCCACGCTGGCGCCGGCCATCTTCATCCTGCCGTACTTCCTGTTCTCGGCACTGGCCGGGCAGATCGCCGACAAACTGGAAAAATCGCGGCTGATCGTGATCACCACCACCATGGAGATCGTGATCATGTCGCTGGCGGCCACCGGCTTCCTCACCCAGAGCCTGCCGGTGCTGCTGGTCGCACTGTTCTGTACCGGCATGCAGTCGACCCTGTTTGGGCCGGTGAAGTATTCGGTGCTGCCGTCGGTGCTCAGGCCCGAAGAGCTGACCGGCGGCAATGGCCTGGTCGAGATGGGCACTTCGATGTCGATCCTCTCCGGCATGATCGTCGGCGGCCTGGTGTTCACCGTGGCCGGCAGCCACGGCACAGTGGTGGCTGCGTGCGCGATCATCGCCCTGGCGATCTGCGGCAACATCGCCGCCCGCCTGATTCCCAAGGTCGATGCCGGCGACCCGAACCTGAAGATCAACTGGAATCCGTTGCCGGAATCGCTGGCGGTGCTGCGCATGGCGCGCCAGCAGAAGGCCGTGCGCAACTCGATCCTGGGCGTGTCCTGGTTCTGGTTCGTCGGCACCGTGCTGACCTCGCAGCTGCCGGCCTACGCGGTGACCAACCTGGGTGGCCAGCCGACCCTGTACATCTTTGCGCTGGCCCTGTTCTCGGTCGGCACCGGCGTCGGCTCGCTGTTGTGCGAGAAGCTGTCGGCCCGCACGGTGGAAATCGGCCTGGTACCGCTGGGTGCGTTCGGCATGACTGCGTTCCTGCTCGACCTGTACTTTGCCCGCAGCGGCGAAGCGACGGTGCACGGGCTGACCATCGGGCCGTTCCTGCAGCAGCCCGGCAGCATCCGCATCGTCATCGACCTGATCGGCATCGGCCTGTTCACCGGCATCTTCGTGGTGCCGCTGTTCGCGCTGATCCAGAGCCGCACGCCGAAGGCGCAGATGTCGCGCGTGTTCGCCGCACTGAACATCCAGAACTCGGGTTTCATCGTCGCTGCGGCGCTGCTGTCGCTGGCCGCCCACAAGCTGCTGCACTGGACCATTCCGCAGCAGTTCCTGGCGCTGGCCATCGCCAACGCACTGGTGGCGATCTACATCTTCACCATCGTCCCAGAATTCCTGATGCGCTTCCTCAGCTGGCTGATGGTGCGCACCCTGTACCGGCTGCGCCCGCACGGCATCGAGGCCAACGTGCCGGACGAAGGCGCCGCACTGCTGGTCTGCAACCACGTCAGCTACATGGACGCACTGATCCTGTCGGCGACCATCCCGCGCCCGGTGCGCTTCGTCATGTACTACAAGATCTTCAACATCCCGGTGATGCGCTGGATCTTCCGGACCGCCAAGGCGATCCCGATTGCCGGGGCGCGCGAAGACCCGGCGCTGATGCAGCGTGCGTTCGATGAGATCGACGCCGCGCTGGCCGAAGGCGAACTGGTCTGCATCTTCCCCGAGGGCGCCCTGACCCGCGACGGGCAGATGGCGCCGTTCAAGTCCGGCGTCGAGAAGATCCTCGAGCGACGGCCGGTGCCGGTGGTGCCGATGGCGCTGCGCGGCATGTGGTCGAGCATGTGGAGCCGCCGCGACAGCCGCCTCGGCCGCATGCGCGTGCCGCGCCGTTTCCGCGCCACCGTCGAGGTGGTGGCAGCGCCGGCCGTCGATGGCCACACCACCAGCGCCCCGGTGCTGGCGGCCCAGGTGCGGGCCCTGCGTGGTGATCACGCCTGAAGGAACCGGCCCGTCCAGCGGGCCGGGTGACCTCTCCACATACGCCAGCGTCCAGTGGCGAACACGGCATGCCGTGGCTGTAAACGCATACATGCAACGCGGGTTGAGGTAGATTACGCACCCACAGGGGGGAGGTTCGGCCGTTTCAACATGGCCGGCCACCAAGGAATGGAGTCTCGCTTTGAATCAACCGCCACCGCTCAGCCGTCCGGTCTACATCCCCAACCATCTGGTCTGGGCGATCCTGACGACGCTGTTCTGCTGCCTGCCGTTGGGCGTGGTGTCGATCGTCTATGCCTCCCAGGTCGATGGCCGCCGCGCGGCCGGCGACCTGCCGGGGGCCTACAGCGCGTCGCGCAAGGCGGGCTGGTGGGCGGTGGCTTCGGCCGTGGCCCTGCCGGTCCTGTTGCTGTTGTGGTTCGGGCTGTTCGGCGGCTTGGCCGTACTGGGCGCTCTTTCCGACCAATGATTCACCACCACCACCCATCAAGGAGCTTGAACCCATGAACACCGCCACTCCGCAGGTCCCGAACAATCTGGTCTGGGCCATCCTGAGCACCCTGTTCTGCTGCCTGCCGGCCGGCATCGTGTCGATCGTCTACGCCGCCCAGGTCAACGGCAAGCTGGCCGCTGGCGACATCGCCGGTGCCCAGGACTCCGCCGCCAAGGCCAAGAAGTGGGCCATCTGGTCGGCCATCGCCGCCGTCGTGGTCGGCGTGCTGTACGGCATCCTGATCGTCGCTGTCGGCGGCATGGGTGCAATGAACAACAGCGGCTACTGATCCGCGTGGACGGATCCGGCGCCCGCGCCGGATCCGTTGCTGCAATGTCCGCACTTCCCGCCCGCTCCCGATTCGCCCGCTGGGCACCGCTGCTGGCCGCCACCGGCCTGGCCGCCGGTGCCGCGGTGGTGCTGCGCAACGTCAATCCGTATGTCGCCGGCAATCCCTTGCCGAGCTGCCCGCTGTACGCGCTGACCGGCCTGTACTGCCCGGGCTGTGGCAGCACCCGCTGCCTGTATTCGCTGGTCCATTTCGACCTGCCCGGCGCGATGGCGATGAACCCGCTGCTGGTCATCAGCCTGCCCTTCCTGCTGCTGATGCTGCTGAACGTCGCCGGCATCCGTCCGCGCGTGCTCGACCCGCTGATGCGGGTATTGGCCAATCCCACGTTCTGGCTCTGGGTGCTGCCCGGGTATGCGCTGCTGCGCAACCTGCCGTGGGCACCGTTCACCGCGCTGGCACCGATCTAGGTTTCCAGCCAACGGCGCAGCCCCTCGTGGTGGGCGGCGTTTGAAAGCAGAAGCCCTGGGGTTGGCCGGGCGGGATGGGTTTGCGGGGGACGCCGTGAATCCGTCCGTGGAGGCTTGGCCGCGGCATCCATGCCGCGGACACCCCCGCAAACCCATCCCGCCCGGCCACGGACAGTTTCCGTGTGCGTCCACCACGGAAAAGAAAGAGAAGATCAAAAGCGGAAGCGGATCGCTTCGCTGCGCTTGCTCGGAGCCGAGCATGGCTCGGCTCTACAGAACATCCGTCACCGGAAATCTGTCGCGGGTGGGGCGGTGTGGGGCTGCAGGACCGTTGGCGCCAAGGATGGCGCCATCGAGCCCCCAGGGACGGGTTTACGGCGTGTCCTGCAGCCCCACACCGCCCCGCCCAACCATCACCAATCCAGAGCTGCTGTTGCCGTTGCTGTTGCTTCTGCAGGTGCAGGGCTGCAAGCCCTGCAAAACAACTACGTCACCCAGCCTGCAATCACCAGCAGGGCCAGGATCGCCAGCCACAGCAGCAGCATCCGCCACACCAGGCTCATCGCATCACGCAGGTCCGGCAGCCGCTGCCACACCGGCAGCAACCCCGCCTCGGTGTAATCGTGCGCATCCTCGCGCAGCTCGGCGTTGACGCTGGCCCGCGCCACCGCGCCCAGGAATCCGATGTTGCCCGCCAGGCGTTCGCCATGGGCCTGGCGCCAGGCCTTCCACGCCGTATCGAAGTTGCCCACCAGCGCCATCGAAAACGCCATCAGCTGCGCCACCGGCCACTCGATCCAGCCCAGCAGGCGCTGCGCCAGCGCCAGCGGCTCCACCGGCACGCGGGCGCGCATCGGGCTTTCTGCCATCAACGCCAGCAGCCGGTAACCCAGCGCACCGGCCGGGCCCAGCAGCAGGAACCAGAACAGCACCGCGAACCAGCGCCGCAGCGCATTGAGCACGGTCGCCTCGACCAGCGACGGCACGTCCTCGCGCAGGCTGCCACCGGCGGCCTGCAGGTTGCGCACGGCGGCCTGCCGCGTCGCAGCGTCGTCCGCGTCGATGATCGCTTCGATATCACGATCCAGGTCGCGCGGCCCCCAGCACCAGGCCAGTACCGCCACGCCCAGCAGCAGCGACGGCAGCCCGAACAGCACCCCGCGCAGCAGCCACGCCAGCAGCGCCATCAGCAGCAACGGTGGCAGCAGCGCCAGCGCCACACCTGCCGCGCCCTGCCAGGCCTTGCCGCCATGCGCGTCCAGCCAGCCCAGCCAGCGCCGGAAGCCGTCGAAACGGCGCAGCGAGGCGGCAGCGGCCGGGGCAACGTGGCCCAGGGCCAGTGCCACCAGCACGGCGGCCAGAGTGGTGAACATGGCAGGTCTCCCTACGAAACAGAACGCTCGGCGCCGCTACCTTACCTGTCGCAGCGGCGCCCTCCGCGATGACCCGCACTGTAACCCGGGCCGTGTTCAGGTGGCGGCAATACAGGCGCCGCAGCCGGCCGGGTTCAGCCCGCGTGCTGGCGGTACCAGTGTTCGATCAGGCCCCGCGAAATCGAGATCGGCGGCGACAGGCGGATGCCCTGGCCATCGTCCTCGACATCGCGTGCCAACGCAGCGCCCACCTCTTCGGCACTGAACCAGCGCGCGTCCTCCAGTTCGCCATCCACGGTCGGCAGGTCATCCTGCGCCTGTGCACGGAAGCCGACCATCAGTGCGCCGGGGAACGGCCACGGCTGCGAACCGAGGTACTGGCAGGCGGTCACCCGCACTTTGCTCTCCTCATGGACTTCGCGCACCACGGTCTGCTCGAAGGTCTCGCCCGGTTCGACGAAGCCGGCCAGCACCGAGTAGCGACGCGGTGCCCAGTTCGACTGCCGGCCCAGCAGCAACCGGCCCTGGTTCTCCACGGCCACGATCACGGCGGGATCGACACGCGGATAGTGCTCGGTGGCGCATTGCCCGCAGCGGCCGACGAAGCCACCACGAGCAAACGCCACGGCGCCGCCGCACACGCCGCAGAAGCGGGTGCGCGAGTGCCAGTAGGACATGCCGCGGGCATAGCTGAAAGCGGTCGCATCGGCCATCGACCACAGCAACGCGGCCTGGCGCAGATCAAGCCGGCGTGGTGCGCTGATGGTGACGTTGGCGGCTTCAACCGAGAACCACGCCTGCTCCCTGCGCAGGCCAAGGAAGATCGCGGCACCCGGGCCGCCGCCGATGTCGGCACCGCTCAGCGCCAGCGGCTGATCGTCATCGCCGATGAAGGCGCTGCCGTCCTGATCGAGCACGAGAATGCGCGCACCCGGCCACAGGCGCGCCAGTGCATCGGCATCCTCGCGCAGGGCATCGGCGCGCTCCAGCGGTTCGCCAACGAAGGCGAAACCGGAAAGCGGCGAAGGAGTATTGGGCATCCGGCAAGCGTGCCGCCAATCGATGCGGGTGGCAAGGTCGGCACTGTGCGCAGTTTGCCCGTGTGCTCCACGGGCGAGGTTGCGGGCACCGCGCATCCACGCATGGCGTGGATCTACTACATGCTGAAGCTGCTGCCGCAGCCGCAGGTGGTCTTCGCGTTCGGGTTGCGGATCACGAACTGGGCACCGGTCAGGCTCTCGGTGTAGTCCACCTCGGCGCCCATCAGGTACTGCAGGCTCAGCGGGTCGACCAGCAGGGTCACCCCGCTGGTCTGTACCGCCAGGTCGTCCTCGGCACGGTTCTCGTCGAACTCGAACCCGTACTGGAAGCCCGAACAGCCGCCTCCCTCGATGTACACGCGCAGGGCCAGGTCGGGGTTGCCCTCTTCCTGGATCAGGGATTTGACCTTGGCGGCCGCCGACTCGGTGAAGTTCAGCGGGCGCTCCAGCGACTGGTAATCGGGCGCGGCAACCGGGGTGGCGCCGGGCAGGGAGACTAGCGTGCTCATGGTGTCAGCATGGGGGTGCCGACGATGGCTTTCAAGCCATCGCCTCGGCCAGCTTGCGGCGTGCGGCGGTGTCGCCCTTGCCATCATTGGCGTCGTCGCCTTCCGGCGCCGGCAAGGCCGCCATCGGCGCGCTGGCATGGATCAGGCGGCCGTTCAGCTGGGCACCCGCATTCATCTCCACCACCTGGTAGTGGACGTTGCCATTGACCCGTGCGCTCGGGGTCAGCTCGACCTTCTCGGTGGCGTGCACATCGCCGTCCAGGCGGCCACTGATGACCACCACCTGGGCGCGGATCTCACCCTCGATCACGCCATGCTCGGCGACCGTCAGGGTCGCGCCACTGGCGCCTTCGGCGGCAATCACCTTGCCGTGGATGCGGCCTTCCACATACAGGCCCCCACTGAATTCCACATCACCGCGGATCACCACCTGGTTGCCGATCAGGGCATCCACCACCAGCTGGCCTTCCCGGTTGGATTTGCTGCTTCCGAACATCTGCCTACTCCCCTTTGCTGGCCGGCGCGCCGGCCTGTTTCCAGTCGAATACCTGGGTGGTACCCCCCGTACCACTCCCCAATGTCACCCGCACGCGTTGCGGGGTGAAGTCAGCCGGCAGCATCACGCTGCCGGTGATCTGCTGGAAGTACCGGAACGAGTAATCCTGTCCCGGTACCTTGCTGCGCTGGTGCAGATCATCCCAGCTGATCGTGGCCAGCTTGCCGTTCTTCACGCCTTCCACGGTGAAGCGCATCTGCCCCTGGCTGATGGCACCGCGGTTGAGGTTCTGGGTCAGCACAGCGGTGTACTGCCAGGTGCCGGCCGCTTCCGGGCTGAACTCGATCGAGTGGGTGTTCAGGCCCTTGCGCTGGCTGGTCGAACCGACCAGCCGCTCATAGAAGGCGACGTCGGCGCGCAGGCCGGCGATTTCCTCATCGCGCTCGGCCAGCGAGGATTGCACCTCGGTGTTGGCGGCGCGGCTGATGCGGTCGGAGGCTTCCAGCGTGGCCTGCTTCTGGCGCAGTTCGGTCAGCTGCGCCTGCAGCGTCTCGGCACGCTTCTCGGCGGCCTGCAGGCGCTGGCCCTGGGCATCACGCGGCGTGGCCATCCAGCAGCCGCCGAGCACCGCCAGCACCAGGCTGAGCAGCCAGATGCCGCCGATCACCAGCAGGCGGCGGCGGTCGACAGGCGGTCGCGGCGCGCCGGGCAGGCGCACCTGCACGCGCATGGGAGGACGGTTGGTCATGGGTGGTTTCCGGGGTATCGCGAGGGCGACACCGTTACGGCCCCTGTGGCAAACGACGGGCTAGTGTATGACAGGACGGGTGGGTTTCCTGCGCAGTGGCCGGCCACGGTCTGTGGCGTTCAGGCACGCCATCGTCGATAGTGTGGCCCCCTGCACAGTTCCGTCGCCGGAGCACCGCCATGACCGAAGCCCACCTGTTCGTGATCGGCATCCTGCTGGCCTGGCTGGCCGGCATCCGCGTCTACCTCACCGTGTTCGGCGTCGGCCTGGCCGGCCTGCTCGGCTGGGTCGACCTGCCGCCCGCCCTGCAGGCCACTGAATCGTGGTGGGTGCTGGGCACATCGGCGGCGCTGGCCATCGCCGAGTTCTTCGCCGACAAGATCCCCGGCGTGGACTCGGTCTGGGACCTGGTGCAGACCCTCGCGCGCGTACCTGCCGGCGCATTCCTCGCGGCGGCCACACTGTCGCCGGATGGCCAGCTGGGCACCGGTGCGCTCGCCGCCGGTGCCGGCGTCGCTCTGGCCAGCCATGGCCTGAAGGCCGGTACCCGCGCCCTGCTCAACACCTCGCCGGAACCGGCCAGCAACTGGGTCGCCTCCGCCGCCGAAGACACCGTAGTGATCGGCGGACTGGCGCTGGCCCTGGCGCATCCGTGGATCGCGCTGGTGGTGGTGCTGGCCTGCAGCCTGGCCGGCGCACTGCTGGTGTGGCTGGTCTGGCGCGCACTGTGGAAGGGCGTGCGCTGGCTGGCGCACGGTGCATCGGCACCACCGCCAGGGCACACCGGTACCGGTTGAGCGCCGGGCTTGTCGCATAATGGACGCGAACACCAGGAGCACCGATGGCCGCAAACGAATCCCCCGCGGGCGCCCGCCCGGGACGCGCTGAAACCCCTCCGGCCGATCATTGGCAACGCTGGGCGCCCGAGGCGGCAAACCCCGCTGTGGCCGCACCGACGGTTGCGACCCCGCGGCCCATCGCGACCGATGCCCCGGCGCCGCTCAACAGCGCACCGCCGCCGCTGCCCGGCCCGATCGCACTGGCCGAAGCCGGCAACAACGATCTGGCCCCACCGCCATCGGACTCGCCTTACCGCGTGCTGATCGTTGAAGACGATCGCGCGCAGGCCCTGTTCGCGCAGAGCGTGCTGCACGGCGCCGGCATGCAGGCGATCGTGCACAGCGATGCCGATGCCGCGCTGCAGGCGATCAAGGAGCACCGCCCCGACCTGATCCTGATGGACCTGCACCTGCCCGGGCTGGACGGCATGCGCCTGACCGCGCTGATCCGCCAGCAGCCCGGCCTGCAGCTGCTGCCGATCGTGTTCCTCAGCGGCGATCCGGATCCGGAGCGCCAGTTCGAGGTGCTCGACAGCGGCGCCGACGACTACCTGAGCAAGCCGATCCGGCCCCGCCACCTGATCGCAGCGGTGGCCAACCGCATCCGCCGCGCACGTGCCCAGGCCGCGACCCTGCCGGGCGCTACCGGCGCACCAGCCACCAGCAATCCGGAAACCGGCCTGCCGACGCGCCACCACGTGCTGCAGCAGCTCAACACCGCACTCGCCCACCGCGATCAGGGCGGCGTGTTCTTCATCGAAGTAGCCAGTGCGCTGGGCCTGCGCGAACGCTATGGCTATGCGGCGTTTGAACGGCTGATGGTGCAGGCCGGGCAGCGCCTGGCCGAAGCCGGCCATCCGCACCTGCTGGCTCGCCTGAACGACAACAGCTTCCTGCTGCTGGCCCGCAACGCCGACGAGGACGCCCTCGAAGGCATCGCCGCCACCCTGCGCGAGCAGCTGTCGGCACGCGCCTTCGTGATCCGCGACGACGAATCCGTGCACCTGCGCGGCGTGGTCGGCTATGCGCCGCTGTCGCCGGGTTTCGAGGATGCCAACAGTGCGCTGGAAGCGGTTGAGCGCACCACCCTGCAGGCACGCCTGCTCAGCGCCGGCGTGGCGGGCCACGTGCATCGCCAGGCGGTCACCGAACAGGAACACCTGGCGCTGCTGGAAGGCCAGCTGGAACTGGCCTACCAGCCGATCGTCGCCGTGGCAGGTGGCAACACCGCGCAATACCAGCTGCTGCTGCGCCTGCGCCAGGCCGATGGCACGGTGCTGGCAGCCGGCCAGGTGATCCCGGCCGCGGAAGCCGCCGGGCGCATCGCCGACCTCGACCAGCAGGTGATGGACCACGCGCTGGGCCTGCTGGATCTGTACCGGCACGCGACGCAGCCGTTGAACCTGTTCGTCTCGCAGTCGCTGCGTACCCTGCAGCGCGATGCCTTCGCCGACTGGCTGCTGGAATCACTGCAGCAGCGTGACCTGCCCGGCAGTGCGCTGGTGATCGACGTGCGCCTGCCCGACGCACTGATCCACACCGTCCCGCTGCAGCAGTTCTGCCAGCGCATGGCCGGTGCCGGGGTGCGCTTCTGCCTGAGCCAGTTCGAACCCAGCGGCGAGGCCGATGCACTGCTGACCCAGCTGCCGCTGTCGTTCGTGCGCATGGCTGCGCGCTTCTCCAGCAGCCATTCCAATCCGGCCACGCGCGAGGAACTGCGCAAGGCGATCGAACAGGCCCATGCCGCCGGGCTGCAGATCATCGGCCAGCAGATCGAGGATCCGCAGGCTGCAGCAGCGATGTGGGTCGGCGGCGTCGACTACATCCAGGGCAACATGGTGCAGTCGGCCGGCAGCGACCTGAACTTCGACTTCCACAACGCGGTGCTCTGACGTGCCGCTGTGGGGCGTGCTGCTGGTTGCCCTTGCTGCGGCCGCCATCGCGCTGCTGCTGGGCCTGCGCCTGCGCGCGCGCAACCATGCGCTGGCCCAGCTGCAGCGCACGCACAATGCGCTGGCCGCCGAACGCGACCAGCTTCGCCATACCACCGAACGCCAGGGCCAGCTGGAACAACAGCTGCTGCAGGCCAAGCAGGCCGCCGAGGCGGCCGTGCTGGCCAAGGGCGAGTTCCTGGCCACGATGAGCCACGAGATCCGTACCCCGCTCAACGGCATCCTGCCGATGCTGGAGCTGATCGCGCGCGGACCGCTGGGCGAAGACCAGCGGCAGATGCTGGCGACCGCCTCGGCCAGTTCGCAGCAGCTGCTGCGCATCGTCGACGACATCCTCGACTACTCCCGGCTGGAAGCGCAGGCGCTGGAACTGGAGATCACCAGCTTCAACCTGCGCGACCTGCTCGATGGCGTGGTGCAGCTGATGCAGCGCGCCGCCGACGCCAAGGGCCTGGCCCTGGGCCTGCAACTGGATCCATCGGTGCGCCTGCCGGTGCGCGGCGACCCGGTGCGCCTGCGCCAGGTGCTGAGCAACCTGCTGGCCAACGCCATCAAGTTCACCGCCCGCGGCCAGGTGCAGCTGCGCGTGCTGCGCCTGGGCGAAGGTGCCGCGCAGCACCAGCTGCGCTTCGAGATCATCGATACCGGCATCGGCATTGACGACGCGCTGCAGGCACGCCTGTTCCAGTCCTTCAGCCAGGCCGACGCATCCACCACCCGCATCTATGGCGGCACCGGCCTGGGCCTGGCCATCTGCAAGCGCATCATCGACCTGATGCACGGGCACATCGGCGTGCAGTCCACGCCGGGCCAGGGCGCGACCTTCTGGTTCGAGATCCCGCTGCTGAAGGTCCCTGGCGACCTGCCGGCGATGGCGCGCGCGCCGGCACCACTGCTGCTGTTCAGTGCCGACGCAACGCTGCAGACACGTATCGAGCGCATCGCCGCCCACCATGGGCTGCAGGTGCAGGTGCTGGCGCAGCTGGATGCCTTGGTCGAGCGCCTGCGCGCTCCCGCGCGGCCCGGGCAACCGGCACCGGCATGGTTGCTGGTCGATGCCCGCGCACGCCGCAACGGTGAGGCCACGCTGCAGCTGGCGCTGAATGATCGCGGTGACGACGATGCACTGCAGGTGCTGTGGCTGCAGGAGGGCGCACTTCCGCAACGCCCGCGCCAGCGCCAGCTGCCCCCGCACTTCGACGATGCGGCCCTGCATGCGCTGCTGGCTGCACCGGTTGCCTCCGCCCGCCCCGCTGCGCTGCTGGCCAGCGCGGACAACGAGCAACCGGCTGCCACGCTGCCGCCGTTGCATCTGCGTGTGCTGCTGGTGGAGGACAATACGGTCAACCGGATGGTGGCCGAACAGCTGCTGCGCGTGTTCCAGTGCGAAGTGCGCAACGCCGCCGATGGCGAGCAGGCACTGGCCGCCCTGCGCGAAGGCGACGTGGACATCGTGCTGATGGATTGCCAGATGCCGGTGCTGGACGGCTATGCCGCCACGCGCCGCTGGCGCGCCGAAGAAGCGGAGACCGGGCGTGCGCGGCTGCCGATCATCGCAATGACCGCCAATGCCATGGCCGGTGACCGCGAGCGCTGCCTGCAGGCGGGCATGGACGATTACCTGTCCAAGCCGATCGCGCGCGCCACGTTGCATGCGCTGTTGCAGCGTTGGGTGCAGCGATCGCGCGATGTCGCGGCATCGCGCTTGCTCGATGGCGACACACCCGTGGCCCGTCGGGTCCTGCCAGCCGAGCAAGGCTCGGCTCTACCAGGCGATGACAGCCGGGTCGGCGCGATGCCGAAACCGGTGCTCGACCGCGACGTGCTGGATGAACTGCACGCCGTGATCGGCGACGCTGCCACCCAGATCGTTGCGGTCTTTCTTGAAGATGCGCCGGTGATGGTGCAGCAGTTGCAGCTGGCCGCGCAGAACGGCGATGAGCCGCGCTTGCAGGCCGTTGCGCACAGCCTGAAGTCATCGAGTGCGAACGTGGGCGCGTTGTCGCTTTCGGCGATCGCGCAGCGGATCGAGCATGAAGCCCGCAGCGGCAGCCTGCAGCGCCCCGCCGTGGCAGTGGCGCTGCTGGTTGCGGAATTCGCCCGCGCGCGCGTGGCGCTGACGGGCTACCTGGCACAGCATCGCGCCGGCCAGGGCGGCTGACTCACTCTTCCAGCTTGCTCAGCAGGTACTTCGGCTCGCCGATGCGCTCGATCAGGTCGAGCTGGGTTTCCAGCCAGTCGATGTGCTCTTCTTCCGAGTCGAGGATCTTCACGAACAGCTGGCGGCTGACGTAGTCGCCAACCGAGTCGGAATAGGCCACCGCCTCGCGCAGGGTGACCACGCCATCGCGTTCCAGCGACAGGTCGCACTGCAGGATCTCGGTCGGGTTCTCGCCGATGCGCAGCTTGCCCAGCGCCTGGAAATTCGGCAGTCCTTCAAGGAACAGGATGCGGTCGGCGAGCATGTCGGCATGCTTCATCTCGTCGATCGATTCCTTGTACTCGTGTTCAGCCAGTTCCTTGATGCCCCAGTTCTTCAGCATCTTGGCGTGCAGGAAGTACTGGTTGATCGCGGTCAGCTCGTTGTAGAGGACCTTGTTGAGGAATTCGATGACCTTGGTGTCGCCCTTCATGGGGGTGCTCCTGCACGCTGAAAACGCAGGCACTTTAACGCCTTGCGTGCGGTCGTGAAGGAACGCGAATCGTGCGCATTGGCCTGCGCGGCCGCACGTGAAGGATGCGAAAGCGCGGCGTCAACGCGCCGCGAAAAGGCAATCAGGCGACCTGGGCCAGGCCCAATACCGGCAGCGGCAGATCATGGGTCGCACGTGCCTTGGCCAGCAGGTCGCCGGCCATGTCCAGGCAGGAACCGCAGGTGGCACCACAACCGGTACGCATGGTCAGTTCGGCCACCGTGCTGACGCCATGGCTGGCGGCTTCGCGGATCTGGTGGTCGGTGACTCCGTTGCAGATGCAGACGTACACAGGCGGGAACCGGGCTGACAGGCCAGAAGCGGCCTGTTGGCTATTCCAATAGAAACGAGAATGGTTGTCAATCAGAGACCTGAACCATTCTCGATACCGTTCAGCCGGTCAGCTGGCCGGGCCGTCGCCCGTGGCCTTCTTCGGCCAGTAGCCCCGGGTCCGCGGGCGCTTGCGCGGGCGGTCGTGCCCGGCCGTGTGGCCCGGCATCCAGGCCTCGGCGGCGCTCTTGGGCATGGCGGTGACGCCCTGCCCGGCCACGCCGCGCGCCAGTGGCGCCAGGTGTCGCAGGGCACGCGCATAGACGCCGCGTTTGAACATCACCACGTGCTCTACCGGGTACCAGAAGTCCACCCAGCGCCAGTGGTCGAACTCGGGCGAGTCGGTGTGGTCCAGCTTCACGTGGGATTCGTCACCGGTCAGGCGCAGCAGGAACCAGACCTGCTTCTGGCCGATGCAGACCTGCCGCTCGTTGCGGCGGATGGCCCGCGCCGGCAGCTTGTAGCGCAGCCAGCCGGGTGTCGCCCCGAGCACTTCCACATGCTCAGGCAGCAGGCCGGTCTCTTCCTGCAGTTCACGATACATGGCCTCGACAGGCGTCTCGTCGGTGTTCATGCCACCCTGCGGGAACTGCCAGCCGTCCCGGCGCACGCGTCGTGCCCAGAACACCTGACCATCCTGCCGCATCAGCACGATGCCGACGTTCGGTCGATAGCCGTCCGGATCGATCACGATGCGGACTCCTAAAAAATCTACTGGTCGGGACTATCCCATGCCCTCTGTCGGCCCACAAGCACGACACAAAAGTGTTGACAGGGGCGATACACATCCGCAGAATAGCGGGCTCACCAAGGCTATGTAGCTCAGCCGGTTAGAGCACAGCACTCATAATGCTGGGGTCGGTGGTTCGAGTCCACCCATAGCCACCACACTGAAAATCAAGTTGTTTTTCAGTGTGAAAAGTGAGAAAATAGTTGCACGTTTTGCCCCGTCGCCAAGCGGTAAGGCACCTGACTCTGACTCAGGCATTCGGTGGTTCGAATCCATCCGGGGCAGCCAAACAAAAAAGAAAAAAGCCTGATCGAAAGATCAGGCTTTTTTCTTTTTTGTTTGGTCACGCATCCCACCTTATCCCCGCGCCTGTCGGCGCGCCCCCTTGAACAACAAGGGGGCTCTTCTCCAGAGAAGAGCCCAGGGGTCGGATCCTTTTCCAAAGGAAAAGGCTCTGACCCCACCCCATCGCCGGCCGCTGGCCGGCAACCTCGAAATGCGCAATCCCGAAACGACAAAAGCCCGGCCGAAGCCGGGCTTTTGCTTTTCCAACCAGCGGGCTCCCGAAGGAGCCCAACCAGGCGCGGTGAATCAGCGCTTGGAGAACTGGGTGGCGCGGCGGGCCTTGTGCAGACCGACCTTCTTACGCTCGACTTCACGGGCGTCACGGGTCATGAAGCCAGCCTTGCGCAGCTCGGACTTCAGGGTTTCGTCGTACTCGACCAGAGCACGGGCGATGCCCAGACGGATCGCACCGGCCTGGCCGGTGGTGCCGCCGCCAGCGGCGGTGACCAGGATGTCGAAGCTTTCGGTGTTCTTGGTCAGCTCGAGCGGCTGGCGCACGATCATGCGCGCGGTCTCACGACCGAAGAACTCGTCCAGCGGACGACCATTGACGGTGATGTTGCCCGAACCCTTGCGCAGGAACACGCGAGCGGTGGAGGACTTGCGGCGGCCAGTGCCGTAGTTTTGAGTGATAGCCATGATTAGATATCCAGAACCTGCGGCTGCTGTGCGGCGTGCGGATGCTCAGTGCCGGCGTAGACCTTGAGCTTGCGGTACATCTGGCGACCCAGCGGGCCCTTCGGCAGCATGCCCTTGACGGCGATCTCGATCACGCGCTCCGGGTGGCGCTCCAGCGCCTGGGCCAGGGACTCGGTCTTCAGGTTGCCGATGTAGCCGGTGAAACGGTGATACATCTTGTCCTGCAGCTTCTTGCCGGTGACGGCAATCTTTTCTGCATTGATGACGACCAGGTAGTCGCCGGTATCAACGTGCGGGGTGTAGACCGGCTTGTGCTTGCCGCGCAGACGGCGGGCCAGCTCGGTGGCGAGACGGCCCAGGGTCTTGCCCTCGGCGTCGACGAGGTACCAGTCGCGCTGGACGGTCTCGTTCTTGGCAGTGAAAGTGCTCATGAAGAACTCTAGGTTAGGTCGGGCTCATTGCGGCGAACGACTCGCCGGAACTCTGCCACGCGTTGTGAAAGGTGAAGCGTAAGAGGCGGGATTGTACGCAGGTCAAGCCCCCGGTGCAAGCTGGCCCTGCCCCGGGTTGGCAGGGGGACGGGGGCGGGCGAGAATCGGCGGGTCTTCCGCCCCACCGCGTACCGCCATGACCGTGCTCCGCCAGACCACTCCGCTGGACCACCTGCTGACCGAAGCGCAGCGCGCCCTGGACACGGTGTTCGGCAATCCACCGGCGGCCCGCCCCTACCCGGCTGCGGACACCGGCGAGCCGGGCATGGACAACGCCGAGCGCCGCCACGCGGCGGGCCTCATGCGGATCAACCACGTCGGCGAAGTCTGCGCACAGGGCCTGTACTTCGGCCAGGCGGCCGTGGCCCGCGACCCGGCCACCCGTGAACACCTGCTGGAAGCGGCCCAGGAAGAGACCGACCACCTGGCCTGGTGCGCCACCCGGCTGGGTGAACTGGACAGCCGCCCCAGCCTGTTCAATCCGCTGTGGTACGCCGGCAGCTACACCATCGGCACCCTGGCCGGGCTGCGCGGCGATGGCTGGAACCTGGGCTTCGTGGTCGAGACCGAGCGCCAGGTGGAAGCCCACCTGGACGAGCACCTGGTCGACCTGCCGGCCGGCGACCTGCGCAGCCGCGCGGTCATCCAGGTGATGAAGGAAGACGAGGCCCGCCACGCGGAGCACGCCGAGCAGGCCGGCGCACGCCGCCTGCCGTTCCCGATCCCGGGCGCGATGGCGCTGGCCTCCAAGGTGATGAAGACCATCGCCTACCGGCTGTGACCGCCAGGTAGTGCCGGCCGCTGGCCGGCAACCACGCGGGCGCCGCAGAAGATCAGGAGGTTGCCGGCCAGCGGCCGGCACTACCGATTAATTGGGCGAGACCAGCTTCAGGCCGATCACGCCGGCCACGATCAGGCCCACGCAGGCCAGGCGGGCCGGCGACGCACTGTCGTTGAACAGGTAGATGCCCAGCACCGCCACGCCCATGGCGCCGATGCCGGTCCAGATCGCATAGGCGGTGCCGACCGGGATGCTCTTCATCGCCTGGCTCATCAGATACAGGCTGATCAGGGCGGACACCACCGTGGCAACGGTGGGCAGGGGTTTGCTGAAGCCTTCGGAGTACTTCATTCCGAGGGCGAAACCGATCTCGAACAGGCCGGCCAGCAGCAGGTAGATCCAGGGCATGGGTGGGGGCTCCTTACCTTTTTTGAGAAAAACGAAACGGCCCGGTGTTTTCACACCGGGCCGTGGGTCGGTACATCACCGTGGAACTGTAACGCGTGCGGGGCACTGGTTCCACGGGGCGGGTCGTCCCGCCTGGGCGGCGATGCCTGCAGGCATCGCGCATGGGGCTTACTCGGACAGGTTCCGGCCGTGGAACAGCTCTTCGATCTCGCGCTTCAGCAGCGCTTCGATCTTCATGCGTTCCTTGAACGACAGGTTCTTGGCCTTTTCCTCGAACAGGTACTGGTCCAGGTCGAAGTCCTTCAGGTGCATCTTCGTGTGGAAGATGTTTTCCTGGTAGACGTTGACGTCGAACATCTCGTAACGCGACTTGATGTTCTTGGCCAGGAAGTTCTGGATCGAGTTGATCTTGTGATCGATATAGTGCTTCTTGCCCTTCACATCGCGGGTGAAGCCACGGACACGGTAGTCCATGATCACGATGTCCGATTCCAGGCTTTCGATCAGGTAGTTCAGGGCCTTCAGCGGCGAAATGACACCACAGGTGGCCACGTCGATGTCCGCGCGGAACGTCGCGATACCTTCCTGCGGATGGGTTTCCGGGTAGGTATGGACGGTGATGTGGCTCTTGTCCATGTGCGCGACCACGGCGTCGGAGATCAGCTCCTTGCCGGCCTGCTTCTTGTCGATCACCGGTTCTTCGGAGATCAGGATGGTCACCGAGGCACCCTGCGGGTCGTAGTCCTGGCGGGCCACGTTCAGGATGTTGGCGCCGATGATCTCGGCGACATCGGTCAAGATTTGAGTCAGCCTGTCGGCGTTGTACTCTTCATCGATGTATTCAATGTAACGCTGACGCTCCTCTTCGGTGCGCGCGTAACACACGTCATAGATGTTGAAGCTCAGCGCCTTGGTGAGGTTGTTGAAACCCTGCAGCCTCAGGCGAGGCAACGGCTTGACCACGGCGGTCGATTCCTGTGTAAGAAGGGAAAGGAGGAATTATGGGGCAAACTGCCCTCGGGGGGAACGTGAAGACGCAAGAGTTCTGGCACACTGTTTGCCCTTAACAATTGCGCTGGTTAAGCTCCGCTATCGACCCCGTGAATCCGTTCATGCGCAGAGGGAGCGCCCCTATCGTGTCAACCGTGCGCCTAGCTAGCAGTCCACTGGCCCTGGATATCGCCACAATCGATCGTTTCCTGGCGCACAGCCACAGGCGGCGATATCCCACCCGTACCGACGTCTTCCGACCCGGTGACCCGGCGGGAACCCTGTATTACGTCATCAGCGGCTCGGTTTCGATCATGGCCGAGGAAGATGACGATCGCGAGCTTGTGCTGGGCTACTTCGGTGCCGGCGAGTTCGTCGGCGAGATGGGCCTGTTCGTCGAATCGGACCGCCGCGAGGTGATCCTGCGGACCCGTACCGCCTGCGAGCTGGCTGAAATCAGCTACGAGCGCCTGCATCAGCTGTTCCTCGGCCCGCTGTCGGCCGATGCCCCGCGCCTGCTGTACGCGCTGGGCCAGCAGATCTCCAAGCGCCTGCTCGACACCAGCCGCAAGGCCAGCCGCCTGGCATTCCTGGACGTTACCGACCGGATCGTGCGCACCCTGCACGACCTGGCGCAGGAACCGGAGGCGATGAGCCATCCGCAGGGCAGCCAGCTGCGCGTCTCCCGCCAGGAGCTGGCCCGCCTGGTCGGCTGCTCGCGTGAAATGGCCGGCCGTGTGCTGAAGAAGCTGCAGACCGACGGCCTGCTGCATGCCCGCGGCAAGACCGTGGTGCTGTACGGCACCCGTTGACCGTTGAGCACCCGGTGGGTGCGGACCTTGGTCCGCACTCCTTCGCGCGCTAGGCTCGGTACATGGAACTGAGCAGCGCATTCTGGTGGTTCATCCTCATCGGCCTCGGCGCCCAGCTGGTCGACGGCGCGCTGGGCATGGCGTTCGGCCTGGTGTCGTCGTCGGTAATGCTGGCCATGGGCATTCCGCCCGCGCAGGCCAGCGCCGCCATCCACACCGCCGAGGTGTTCACCACCGGCGCCTCCGGCGTGTCGCATCTGGTCGCCGGCAATGTCGATAAGCGCTTGTTCGTCCGCTTGGCGCTGCCCGGCGCTGTGGGCGGCGCCGTAGGTGCCTACGGCCTGACCCAACTGCCCGGCGAGGTGATCCGCCCGCTCATCTATCTCTACCTGCTGGTGCTGGCCATCATCATCCTGGCACGCGCCGCCGGCCGACTGATGCCCAAGGGCGAGGTCAAGCGGGTGCCGGTGCTGGGCTTCGTGGCCGGCTTCCTGGATGCCAGCGGCGGCGGTGGCTGGGGCCCGGTGGCCACCTCCACCCTGCTCGCCCGCGGCGGCCAGGCGCGCACCACCATCGGCACGGTGAACGCGGCCGAGTTCGTGGTCACCCTGACGGTTTCGGCAACGTTCCTGCTGTCGATGGGGCTGCATCACCTGCAGATCGTGGCCGGCCTGCTGATCGGCGGCATGATGGCCGCACCGGTGGCCGCCCTGCTGGTGAAGCGCCTGAAGGAGCGTTGGGTACTGGTGGCCGTTGGTGTGCTGGTGCTGGGCATCAGCCTGTTCCAGATCGGCCATGCACTGACCGGGTATCTGGCGCGCTGAATGCTTGCCGGCCAGCGGCCGGCACTACCTGGACGGAAAAGGGGTAGTGCCGGCCGCTGGCCGGCAGATCCATCACCGTGCGATGGGGTCAGAGCCCCTACGGGGATCTGACCCCGGGCTACGCCTTGTCGCCGCCACGGTCCACGCAGCCCCAGTTGAGGATGCGGGTGCCGGCCGGCAGCACGCGGCGGAAGAAGTCCACGCGGCCCGGCTTCGGGTTCACCACCACCGGCGCCTTGGCGGCCAGCAGCAGCGGCAGGTCGGCAGTACTGTCGGAATACGCGATGTCGATGTCGCCATAGCCGCGCTCGCGCAGCATGCGCATCTTCTCTTCGTTGTGGCAGTGGCGGGTCGGGCCGACGCCGCCCAGCCGCGGGCCGACCTCGGTGCCGATCACCGGCACGTCCTGGTGGGCGACGAAAGCCAGGATCGCGCGCGCCAGCTCCGGCGGCGCACCCGTGGCAACCACCACGCGGTCGCCCTTGGCGCGGTGCGCGGCGAACACTTCCAGCGCCTGCGGCAGCAGCTTGGCGCGCATCTGCGCCTGGTTGCGCAGCACGTAGGCGTCGATCACCTTGTTGAAGTCACGCGCACGGTGCAGGCCGAAGCTGCCGATCCACACATAGACCGAGATGCCCGCGCGACGGGTCGGCAGCATCGCCACCATCGGCCCGGCGATCGGCGTGACCAGCAGCGCCGCCAGCATGCGCAGCGGGTTGCGCTTGATCAGCGAGGCGAACAGGTGGGTGCCTGAATCGCCGTCGTAGAGGGTGTGGTCGAAGTCGAAGACCACCAGCGGCGCATCCTCGCGCGGCGTTGGATAGTGCGTTGTCATGCCGCGAAGAATAGCTGACGCAGGCCCTCGCCCGGCTCTTCCACGCGCATGAAGGCTTCGCCCACCAGGAAGGCGTGGATGCCGGCGTCACGCATCAGCGCCACGTCCTGCGGGCCGAGGATGCCGCTCTCTGTGACCAGCAGGCGGTCACGCGGCACGGCGTTCTGCATGTCCAACGTGGTCTGCAGCGACACCTCGAACGTGCGCAGGTTGCGGTTGTTGATGCCGATCATCGGCGCCGGTACCTGCAGCGCGCGCTCCAGTTCATCGATGTCGTGCACTTCCACGAGCACGTCCATGCCCAGCGACAGCGCCAGTTCGGACAGCGTGGCCAGCTGGGTGTCGTCCAGCGCCGCCACGATCAGCAGGATGCAGTCGGCGCCCAGCACGCGTGCCTCGTACACCTGATAGTCGTCGATGACGAAGTCCTTGCGCAGCACCGGCAGCGTGCACGCCTCGCGCGCCTGCTGCAGATAGGCGTCGGCGCCCTGGAAGAAGTCCACGTCGGTCAGCACCGACAGGCAGCTGGCGCCACCGAACTCGTAGCTGACCGCGATGTCGGCCGGGCGGAAGTCGGGGCGGATGACGCCCTTGGACGGGCTGGCCTTCTTCACCTCGGCGATCACCGCCGGGTCACCGTTGGCCACCGCCGCCTGCAAGGCGCGCACGAAGCCACGTACCGGCGGGGCACTGGCCAGGGCGGCCTGCAGCTCCTCGAGCGGGCGCTGGGCGCGGCGCTGGGCCACTTCTTCGGCCTTGCGGGCCAGGATCGTCTGCAGGATGTCGCTCATCGTCTTCGGTTCGGTGCGGGGGCGGTGAGGACGGCCATTATCGGCCATCAAGGGGGTCAGGCTGAACCGCGCGCTCAGGCAACCAGCGCGCGGGTGGTCTCCACATACTGCTGCAGGCGCTGGCGGGCGCTGCCGTTGGCGATGGCGGCACGAGCGCGGGCCAGGCCGTCGCCGATGTCGCTGGCCACGCCGGCCACGTACAGCGCGGCACCGGCGTTCAGGGCCACGATGTCCAGCGCCGGGCCGGGCTCGTTGTCCAGCACCGCGCGCAGCATCGCAATGGACTGTTCCGGGCTGTCCACGCGCAGGTTGCGGCTGGCCGACATGGCGATGCCGAAGTCCTCCGGGTGGATCTCGTACTCGCGCACCTTGCCGTCGCGCAGCTCGCCGACCAGCGTGCCGGCACCCAGCGAGATCTCGTCCATGTTGTCGCGGCCCCAGACCACCATGGCGCGCTCGGTGCCCAGTTCGCGCAGCACGCGCGCCTGGATGCCCACCAGATCGGGATGGAACACGCCCATCAGCACCGACGGGGCACTGGCCGGGTTGGTCAGCGGGCCTAGGATGTTGAAGATGGTGCGCACGCCCATCTCGCGGCGTACCGGTGCGACGACCTTCATCGACGGATGATGGATCGGCGCGAACATGAAGCCGATGCCGGTCTGCTCGATCGCAGCAGCCACCTGGGCCGGCTGCAGCTCGATGGCCGCGCCCAGTGCTTCCACCGCATCGGCGCTGCCGGACTTGGACGACACGCTGCGGTTGCCGTGCTTGGCCACGCGCGCACCGGCCGCGGCGGCGACGAACATCGCGCAGGTGGAGATGTTGAAGGTGTGCGAACCATCGCCACCGGTTCCGACGATGTCGACCAGGTGTGTGCTGTCGGCCACCGGCACCGCCAGCGCGAATTCGCGCATGACCGTGGCCGCCGCAGCGATCTCGTCGATGGTTTCCTTCTTCACGCGCAGGCCGGTGAGGATGGCGGCGGTCATCATCGGCGAGACATCGCCGCGCATGATCTGCCGCATCAGGTCGACCATTTCGTCGAAGAAGATTTCGCGGTGCTCGATGGTGCGTTGCAGGGCTTCCTGGGGGGAGAAGCTCATGGGAATGCTCCTTGGATCAGGCCGCCGGGCGCTGCAGGAAATTGCGCAGCAGGGCGTGGCCGTGTTCGGTGAGGATGGATTCGGGATGGAACTGCACACCTTCCACCGGGAACTGGCGGTGGCGCAGGCCCATGATCTCTTCGATCGAGCCGTCGTCGTTCTCGGTCCAGGCGGTCACTTCCAGCACATCGGGCAGGCTGTTCTTGTCCACCACCAGCGAGTGGTAGCGGGTGGCCTGGTAGCGGTCCGGCAGGCCGGCGAACACGCCCTTGCCTTCATGGCGGATCGGCGAGGTCTTGCCATGCATGATGTTGCCGGCACGGATGACCGTGCCGCCGTAGACCTGGCCGATGCCCTGGTGGCCCAGGCACACGCCGAGGATCGGCGTGGTCGGGCCCAGGCGCTGGATCAGCTCCAGCGACACGCCCGCTTCGTTGGGCGTGCACGGGCCGGGCGAGATGACGATGCGCTCGGGCTTCTGCGCGGCGATCTCGTCCACGCTCATCGCATCGTTGCGCACCACCTTCACCTCGGCGCCCAGCGTCTGCAGGTACTGCACGAGGTTGTAGGTGAAGCTGTCGTAGTTGTCGATCATCCACAACATGGTCAGGTTCCGTCGCTTATCAGGAAAATGGCGTATACGTTTTCGGTGTAGGTGATGGGGCCGGCTTCGATGGACTCCGGTGCACCGGGCGCAGGTGCCGAGGCCGGTGCATAGCTGCCGGTCACCGAGATCCTGTCCAGATACTCACCATCCTCGCCCGGCTGCGGCCATTGCCCGGCCTGGATGCCGTAGGCGAAGTCCGGCGCCACGTCGGAGATGCTGTACAGGCCACGCACTTTCGTTCCATAGGCCTTGGCCAGCCCCTGCGCGGACTCGCGGGTCTTGGCCGCAGCCTCGCCCTTGAGTTCACGTCGCAGCGCCACTTCACCCGAGTAGATCGGGGCCACGCTGCTGACCTGCACGTTCTCGTTGGCCTTCAGCGCGCCCAGCACGTCCTGCATCGCCTTCACGCTGGCGAAGCTGGCACGCAACTGGCGCGACACGCGGGTGCCGATGAAGACCTGCCGGTTCTGCTCATAGCGCGTCGCCGGGCCGATCCGCAGGTTGTCCGCACGCACGCTGCCCTCCACCGCCTTGTTCTGCTTGAACAGCGCCAGCGCGCGGGCAACGTTGTCCTGCACGCGGCGCCGCGCCGCATCTGCGTCCATGTCGGTCTCTTCGATGTTCAACTGCAGGCCGAACCGGTCAGGCATCACCTCGCGGCGCGCCTCGCCCTTCACCAGCAGATGCGGCTGCGAGGGAATGGTGTTGGCCTGCGCCCACGCAGACGGGGCCATCGTGGCCAGCAGTGACGACCACAGCAATGCGCTCAGCAGCTTCATGCGGTACTCCTTGTCTTGAATGGGAACAGCGGAGGGTGCCGCGGCGCAGGCCACGGCACGGGGAACTTCACAGACCCTTGGCGGCCTGGGCGACGGCGCGGAACAGCGCGCGGCCCTTGTTCATCGTCTCGTCCCATTCCTTGTCCGGGTCCGAGTCGTAGACGATGCCGGCGCCGGCCTGCACGTACAGGCGGCCATCCTTGATCACCGCAGTGCGGATCGCGATCGCGGTATCGGCATCGCCGTGCCAGCCGATGTAGCCGATGCTGCCGGCGTAGACATTGCGCTTGATCGGTTCCAGCTCGCGGATCACTTCCAGCGCGCGGATCTTCGGCGCGCCGCTGACGGTGCCGGCCGGGAACGTGGCACGCAGCACATCGGCATAGCTCAGGCCCGGCTGCAGCTGCCCGGTCACTTCGCTGACGATGTGCATGACGTGGCTGTAGCGTTCGATCACGAACTGCTCGCCCACTTCCACGGTGCCGGCCTTGGACACGCGACCGGCGTCGTTGCGGCCGAGGTCGATCAGCATCAGATGCTCGGCGCGCTCCTTCGGATCGGCCAGCAGCTCTGCTTCCAGCGCCAGGTCCTGCTCGACGGTGGCGCCGCGCGGGCGGGTGCCGGCGATCGGACGCACGGTGACTTCGCCATCCTGCAGGCGCACCAGGATTTCCGGCGAGGAACCGACCACCTGCAGGTCGCCGACATCGAGGAAATACATGTACGGCGAGGGATTCAACGCGCGCAGCGCGCGGTACACATCCACCGGGCGCGCCTTGAACGGCACGCTCAGGCGCTGGCTGAGCACCACCTGGAAGATGTCGCCGGCACGGATGTATTCCTTGCTGCGCTGGACCGCATCGACGAAGCCTTCGCGGGTGAACCCGGAAACGAAATCGGACTCGTCCAGCACGTCGCTGTTGAGCGGTGCCGGATAGCCGGTCCCCGGTGCGCGCAGCTTGGCGGTCAATGCATCCAGGCGTGCCTGGGCCTGCTCGAACGCCCCCTCGACACGCGGGTCGGCATGCACGATCAGGTACAGCCGGCCCTTGAGGTTGTCGAACACCGCCAGTTCGTTGGAGTCCAGCAGCAGGATGTCCGGCGTGCCCAGTTCATCGCGGCCGGCCGGCGGTGCCAGGCGCGGTTCGATGTAGCCGATGCACTCGAAACCGAACCAGCCGACCAGGCCGCCGGTGAAGCCCGGCAGGCCTTCCAGCTTGGGCACCGAGTGGGCGCTGCGCAGCGCCTCGACTTCGGCGAACGGGTCGGCCACCTCGCGGGTGTCCACCACCTGGCCGTCTTCGCGCACGGTCAGCGTGTGGCCATGGAAGGCGTACACGCGGCGCGCCGGCAGGCCGATGATCGAGTAACGACCAAAGCGCTCGCCGCCTTCGACGGATTCAAACAGGTAGGTATTGGGACCGTCGGCGAGCTTCAGATAGACCGAAAGCGGCGTGTCCAGGTCGGACAGCACTTCACGGACGACGGGAATATGGGTGTGGCCTTCAGCGGCCTGCAGCTGAAACTGAGCGTGCGAGTTCAAGACGACTTTCCTTCCGGGACACAGCGTTATGGGGGCGGACGACGGCAACGGGCCACCATCGCCACCAACGGCGTGCGGAAGAAAGGGTATGCGGGGTCGTCAGGCTGGACACCCCTTGACTGTATCGCAGCCGAGGCGGGAGGGGAACCCCGCCAAACTGAACCACGGCACGTCCGGGGCGGCCGCAGAGATCGGCGCTACGCCGGGGCGTTCGCAGCGGAGCCCCCACCCAGCAGCGGACAGCTGGCCGGCAGATGCATCCGCACCCTGCCCGGCACGCACGCGATGCGGAACTGGCGGGCCTGTACCGGTTCGCCGTCCAGGTTGAGCGTCAACGGGCGCTCGGATTCCACCTGCAGCCACGGCAACCGCGCGCGCGTGGCCAGCTGTTCGAGCGCCGCCTGGGTGCCGGACTTCAGCATCTGGCCGAGGGTGGCGGTGACCTCACCTTCCAGCTCAGGGAGCACGGTTACATCCAGCAGCCCATCGTCGATCAGTGCCTGCGGGCACAACTGCTGGCCACCGCCGGCCTGCCGGCCATTGCCGATGCCGAGCGCGATGAAGTCGCCTTCCCACGCGAAATCCGGACCCGACAGGCGTGCATGGATCGGCTCGATCCGCCCCAGCTTGGCGATGCCGGTGATCACATAGGCCAGCCCGCCCAGCATCTTCTTCAGGCCGGCATCGGTCTCCACCGTCACCTGCGTGCCGAAGCCACCGCTTGCGAGATTGGCGCACCACCAGGGCGTGCCATCGGCGTCCACGCGCAGCAGATCGATGGCATGCGGCGTGGACTGTCCGATCAATGCAAAGGCCGCCTTCGGCTCGGACGGAATACCCGCAGCCGTGGCGAAATCGTTGGCGGTTCCCATCGGGATCAGCGCCAGCGAGGGCAACGCATCCGCCGCTTCCTCACGGTGCGCCAGGGTTTCGGCCACCGCACTGAGCGTGCCGTCGCCACCGGCGGCAACGATCACGTCCACGCCGTGATCGATGGCCTCGGCCACGTAGCGCTCGGCATCACCGTCCTCCCAGGTCACCCGCACGTCCAGCTGCACGCCCTGCCCGCGCCAATGGCCGACAGCCTCGCGCAGTTCCTCGTTGCCTGCGGATTTGCCATTGAGGATCAGGCGCCAGCGCGGTGCGGTCATGCGGAGCTTCCAGGAGGGGGCGGCACAGGCTAGCAATGCGCTGTTTGTCCGCAGTGAATGTCACGCAGGTGTCATTCAGCTGCTGGAGAATGGAAGGCCATAGCAGGGACGACGGATGGAGGCAGGATCAGCCTCCCACGCATGCAGCGAGGCCACGCCAGTGATTGGCGTGGCTTTTTTTTGGGGTGGGCTGGGAGTGCGAACCAAGGTTCGCACCCACCGGGTTGCGGTTCGCACCCACCCGGTTGGTAGATCCACGCCATGCGTGGATGCACTCGCCTCAGCCGTTGGCGAAATCGTGCAGCGCCTGGCCCTGCAACCGGTACACGGTCCACTCGTCCTGCGGCGTGGCGCCAGCGGCGGTGTAGAACTCGATGGCCGGGGTATTCCAGTCCAGCACCGACCATTCGAAACGACCGCAGCCTTCGGCCACGGCCTGGCGTGCGATGTACTTCAGCAGCGCCTTGCCGGCGCCCACACCACGCTTTTCCTGGCTGACATACAGGTCTTCCAGGTAGATGCCCTTGCGGCCCAGCCAGGTCGAGTAGTTGTAGAAATACACCGCGTAGCCGATCGCTTCGCCGTCGGCTTCGCAGATCAGCGCGCGCGCCGTGGCATCGGCACCGAACAGGCTTTCGGCGATGCCGATCTCGTCGGTCTGCACCGAATGCTCGGCCTTCTCGTAGATGGCCAGCTCGCGGATGAAATGCAGGATCAGGCCCGCATCGGCGACGGTGGCCGGGCGGATATTCAACAGAGCCATGGGCGAAAAAGCGGACGGAGGGGACCAAGCGAGCTTAATCCCCTCCGCCCCCTTTTTGTCAGCGTGCCGCGGCGACGTTGGCGCGCATCTGCGCGATCACGTCCTGGTAGCTGGTCTTGGCGTTGAAGATGGCCGAACCGGCGACGAAGGTGTCGGCGCCGGCGGCGGCGATCTCGCCGATGTTGTCGGCCTTCACGCCGCCGTCGATCTCCAGGCGGATGTCCTTGCCGCTGGCATCGATCATCTTGCGCACCACGCGCAGCTTGTCCAGCGCCGAGGGAATGAAGGCCTGGCCGCCGAAGCCCGGGTTGACCGACATCAGCAGCACCAGGTCCAGGTCATCCAGCACCCAGTCGAGGATGTCCACCGGGGTGGCCGGATTGAGCACGATGCCCGGCTTGCAGCCCAGCGAGCGGATCAGCTGGATGGTGCGGTGCACGTGGCGGCTCGCTTCCGGGTGGAAGCTGATGTAGGTGGCACCGGCTTCGGCGAAGTCCGGGATGATGCGGTCCACCGGCTCGACCATCAGGTGCACGTCGATCGGCGCGGTGACGCCGTGCTTGCGCAGCGCCTGGCAGACCATCGGGCCGATGGTCAGGTTCGGCACATAGTGGTTGTCCATCACGTCGAAGTGGACCCAGTCCGCGCCGGCGGCGAGGACGTTGTCGACTTCCTCGCCGAGGCGGGCGAAGTTGGCGGACAGGATGGACGGGGCGATGAGGCAGTTGGACATGGCCGGGGCCTTCGGAACGGGGAAAAGGTTCTCCCGCCCGCAGGCGGGACTCTGGAATCAGCGCTTGCGCAGGGTCTTGATGCGGTCGTAGGCGGCATTGATCCGCCGCGACTTCTGCTCGGCCTGCTGCTGCAGCTCGGGGGCGGCGCCGCCAAGCTTGTCGGGGTGGTACTGCGAGATCAGCTTGCGGTAGGCGCGCTCGACCTCGGCATCGGTGGCCTCGGAGGTCAGCCCTAGCTCCCGGTACGGGTTCTCCTTGTTCAGGCGGAACCAGTCCGAGTCGAAGGCGTGGCCGATCAACAGGCCGACCATCGCGCCAAACAGCGGATTGGGCCGGAACAGCAGGGCGCCGGCGATGAATCCGAGCAGTTTTCCGTACCAGCGCATGGCGCTCCGGGGTCGACCGACGAAATGGACGCTCATTTTACGTCACAGCGGGCCCGGACCGCTTTACACTAGGCCGCCCGCTGGTCAGCGGGCCCGCCGGGTCCGTTGGGCAGCAGCCGTATCGACAACGCCCCAGGAGTGCCCGTGCCAACCACGCTGTTGCAATCCGATCTCCCCGGCCTGCCCTTGCGCCATCGCGGCAAGGTGCGTGATGTGTTCGATATCCCGCGCGAGCGGCTGCCAGCCGGAACCCCGCCGGGCGAGTACCTGCTGATGGTGGCCACCGATCGCCTGTCGGCGTTCGACGTGGTCCTGCCCGACCCGATTCCGGGCAAGGGCGAGATGCTCTGCCAGGTCTCCAACTTCTGGTTCGCCAAGACCGCGCACCTGATGCCCAACCACCTGACCGGCATCGACGTGGCCAGCGTTCTGCCCGAAGGCGTGGACCCGGCCCTGTACGCCAAGCGCGCGGTGGTCACCCGCAAGCTGAAGCCGGTGCCGGTGGAAGCGATCGCCCGCGGCTACCTGATCGGCAGCGGCTGGAAGGACTACCAGCGCACCGGCAAGGTCAGCGGCATCGACCTGCCCGATGGCCTGCGCCAGGCCGAGCAGCTGCCGGAGCCGATCTTCACCCCCTCGACCAAGGCCGCCGTCGGCGACCATGACGAGAACATCGATTTCGATGCGATGGTGAAGCAGGTCGGTGCGGACCTGGCCGAGCGCGTGCGCGACGCCACACTGCGCATCTACAAGTTCGCCGCCGATTACGCCCGCGAGCGCGGCATCATCCTGGCCGATACCAAGTTCGAATTCGGTACCGATGCCGATGGCCGCCTGTACATCATGGACGAGATGCTGACGCCGGATTCCTCGCGTTACTGGCCGGCCGACGAGTACGAAGTGGGCACCAGCCCGCCGAGCTACGACAAGCAGTTCGTGCGTGATTACCTGGAGACGCTGGACTGGGGCAAGACCGCCCCGGGCCCGAGCATCCCGGCCGAGATCATCGAGCGCACCCGCGCCAAGTACGCCGAGGCACTGCAGCGCCTGGCCGGGATCAGCGTCGACTGATCCGCCTGCGCCCCCCGGCCGGAAAGGCGGGGGGCGTTCTGAATGCGGTAGTGCCGGCCGCTGGCCGGCAACTCCGCAAGCCTGCCGCCAGGCATGGCCTGGCTCTACTACAGGTTGCCTGGGGGGTAGTGCCGGCCGCTGGCCGGCAATCTCGCGAACCTGCAGCCAGGCATGGCCTGGCTCTACTGACGGCTCCGGCGGGAGTATGCTGGCCGCATGCAGACATCCACCGAGCTTGCGCGGCCGATCGACCGCTATTTCGCCAGCTACTCCGACGACCACCGCAATGTGATCAACCAGCGCATCCACGTGGTGGCGGTCCCGGCGATCCTGTGGTCGGTGGTGGCCCTGCTGTGGTGCCTGCCGCCGCTGATCACCTGGTTCCAGTACGGCATCTGGTCGGCGTTCGCGATGTTCAGCGCCTGGTGCTTCTACAACAAACTGTCGCGCCCGCTGGGCATCGGCATGCTCATCCAGTTCTTCGTGTTCGGCTGCCTGTGCCGGCTGCTGGAGGCCGAGATCGGCATCCAAGCCCTGCGCTGGCTGGCGGTGGGCGTGTTCGTGGTGGCCTGGATCGCGCAGTTCATCGGCCACAAGTTCGAGGGCCGCAAGCCCAGCTTCCTGACCGACCTGACCTATCTGCTGATCGGACCGGCCTGGGTGATGGCCAAGTTCTACCGCAAGCTCGACTGGCGCTACTGACCTGGCGGCGGCCGACAGCGGCCGTCGTTTCCTGAACGGGCGGATTCCGTCACCCGTAGTCCACGGGAGCCCTGCCAGCCTGCGCCGGTGATCCGCTCCCCATCGCCCGCCCGTCGACGGCAGCCCCTGTGCGACAGGGCCTGCGGTCTCCCTGCGTGGGCGTAGGGTGTCCCCCGAGGGCAACCAGGGAAGTGATGCAGGAACGTGATGTTGCGCCGCAGAAAAAATGAATCAGCGAACGTTACATGCAATTGATCGCTGTTCGATGGGTTTCGGCGACATTTCGCAGCCTGTTATCCTCCCTGACCTGCTCGTGAATCATGGATTCCCTGCATGCTCCCCAGCCTGCCCCTGCTGCTGGCCCTGCCGTTCCTGATGGCAGCGGCTGTTGCGGCCTTCCCCCGTAGTTCGCGCTCGACTGCTGCCTGGCTGGCGGCGCTGGCGCCGTTGGGCGGGCTGGCCATCCTCGGCTGGCTGACCCCGTCAGTGCTCGATGGCCAGGTGGTCCGCACCCTGGTGCCCTGGCTGCCGCAGATCGGCCTGGACTTCACCCTGCGCCTGGACGGCCTGGCCTGGATGTTCGCCGGGCTGGTGCTCGGCATCGGCGCGCTGGTGGTGCTGTATGCGCGCTACTACCTGAGCCAGCAGGACAACGCGCACCGCTTCTACTGCTACCTGCTGCTGTTCATGGGCGCCATGCTGGGCATGGTGCTGTCGGGCAACCTGCTGTTGCTGATGATCTTCTGGGAAATGACCAGCATCAGCTCGTTCCTGCTGATCGGCTTCTGGTCGCACCGCCAGGACGCCCGCGAAGGCGCGCGCATGGCGCTGGTGATCACCGGCGGCGGTGGCCTGGCCCTGCTCGGTGGCGTGCTGCTGATCGGCCGCATCGTCGGCAGCTTCGACCTGGACGTGGTGCTGGCCGCCGGCGAGCAGATCCGCGCCAGCGCGCTGTACCCCTACGCCCTGTTCCTGGTGCTGGCCGGCATCTTCACCAAGAGCGCGCAGTTCCCGTTCCACTTCTGGCTGCCGCACGCGATGGCGGCGCCGACCCCGGTCTCGGCCTACCTGCACTCGGCCACCATGGTGAAGGCCGGCGTGTTCCTGCTGGCGCGCCTGCATCCGGCACTGGCCGGCAGCGACCTGTTCTTCTACACGGTCAGCGGCATCGGCGCGCTGACCCTGCTGATCGGTGCCTGGAACGCGATCTTCCAGCACGACCTGAAAGGCCTGCTGGCGTACTCGACCATTTCCCACCTGGGCCTGATCACCCTGCTGTTCGGCCTGTCCACGCCGATGGCAGTCGTGGCCGGCGTGTTCCACATCCTCAACCACGCCACCTTCAAGGCCTCGCTGTTCATGGCCGCCGGCATCATCGACCACGAGACCGGCACCCGTGACATGCGCAAGCTGGGAGGCCTGCGCAGGCTGATGCCGTTCACCAGCGCGCTGGCGATCATCGCCTCGCTGGCGATGGCCGGCATCCCGTTGCTCAACGGTTTCCTGTCCAAGGAAATGCTGTTCGCCGAAGCGCTGACCGCCGGCGGCGGCCCAGGCGCGATGCGCACGGCCGTATCGATCGCGGCGCTGCTGGCCGGTGTGTTCGGCGTGGCCTACAGCCTCCGCTTCGTGCACGACACCTTCTTCGGCCCCGGCCCGCACGACCTCGACCGCGTGCCGCATGAGCCGCCGCGCTGGATGAAGGTGCCGGTGGAACTGCTGGTGGTGATCTGCATTGCGGTGGGCGTGGCCCCGGCGCTGACCGTGGCGCCGGTGCTGCATGCCGCCGCGGCCTCGATCCTCGGCAATGCCATGCCCGAGTACAGCCTGGCGGTATGGCACGGCTTCAACCTGCCGCTGGCGATGAGCGCGATCGGCGTGGTCGGCGGCGTGGCGCTGTACTTCGGCCTGCGCAAGCTGATCAACCTGCACGGCGTGGAAACCCGCACCACCGGCCGCAACGTGTTCCATGCGCAGCTGGATGCGATCTCCGCGCTCGCCATGCGCCTGACCAACGGCATCGCCAATGGCAGCCTGCAGCGCATGCTGCTGGGCCTGGTGCTGGTGGCGATCGTGGTCGCCGCCGCGCCGTTCGTGGCCAACCCGGCCTCGCCGAACTGGACCGCACCGCAGCCGATTCCGCTGCTGGGCTGGGCACTGTGGCTGGTGATGATGGCCTGCGCGGTCGCCACCCTGCGCGTCTACAAGCAGCGCCTGCTGGCGGTGCTGCTGGTCGGTGGCGTCGGCCTGATGGTGGCGCTGACCTTCGTGTTCCTGTCCGCGCCAGACCTGGCCCTGACCCAGCTGCTGGTGGAGATGGTGACCCTGGTACTGATGCTGCTGGGCATGAACTACCTGCCTGCGCAGTCCGGGCCGGAGCGGCCGCGCTGGCGCAAGCGCCGTGACGCAGTGATCGCGATCATCGCCGGTGCCGGACTTGGCGCCTTGGCCTATTCCGCGATGACCCTGCCGCCGAACACGATGGCCGGCGAGCTGCTGGGCCGGGCGCTGCCCGAGGCCTATGGCCAGAACGTGGTCAACGTGATCCTGGTCGACTTCCGCGGCTTCGATACCTTCGGCGAGATCACCGTGTTCGGCATTGCCGCGCTGGTGGTGCACGCACTGCTGCGACGCACGCGGATGGCACCGGAGCAGATCATGCCCGGCCCGCCGATCAAGCTGCCGGTGCCGGCCGACCTGGCGCAGATCATGTTCCCGCTGACCCTGACCGTGTCGATCTTCCTGTTCCTGCGCGGCCACAACGCGCCAGGTGGTGGCTTCATTGCCGGCCTGGTGCTGGCGGTGCCGCTGCTGATCCAGTACGTGATCCAGGGCACCGCATCGGTGGAATCGCGCTTCGGCTTCGACTACATCCGCTGCATCGGCATGGGCCTGCTGATCGCCATCCTCAGCGGCAGCGCTTCGATGCTGTTCGGCGTGCCGTTCCTGACCAGCGGCCACCTCGACCTGCACCTGCCGCTGATCGGCGACGTGCCGCTGGCCAGCGCGATCGGCTTCGATATCGGCGTGTATCTGGTGGTGTTCGGTGGCGCGATGCTGATGCTGTCGATGATGGCCACCGTGAAACCCTCTCGTACCCGCACCGCGCGCAAGGGCGAGATCGACCTGCAACGCCGCTCGGCACGCACCGGGGAGATGCACTGATGGAACTGGCCCTGGCCTCCGCGATCGGCGTGCTGACCGCCATCGGCGTTTACCTGCTGCTGCGTGCGCGCAGCTTCGACGTGATCCTCGGCATGACCTTCCTGTCCTATGCGACCAACCTGCTGATCTTCGCCGGTGGCCGCGTGGTGCTGGGCAAGGCGCCGGTGCTGCAGGAGGGCGTGGACAGCCACCTCGGCAACTACACCGATCCGCTGCCGCAGGCGCTGGTGCTGACCGCGATCGTGATCGCCTTCGCGATGACCGCCGTGAGCATCGTGCTGGCCATGCGCAGCCGCAGCGACAACCACAGCGACCACGTGGACGCCCACGAGCCGGATGACGACCTGCAGGATGAGGGTGTGCCGCCGCGCCAGGGCGAGGACCGCGCATGAACCACCTGGTGATCCTGCCGATCCTGATTCCGCTGCTGGGTGCTGCGCTGTCGCTGTTCGTCGAACACCGCCGCTATGGCCCCAGGGTGCAGCGCGCGGTGGCCTGGACCTCGCTGTCGGCGCTGGCGCTGGCGGTGGGCCTGCTGTTCGCCACCACCGCCAGCGGTGACATCAACGTCTACCTGCTGGGCGACTGGCCGTCGCGGCTGGGCATCGCGCTGGTGGCCGACCGGCTGTCGGCATGGATGCTGCTGACCACCCTGCTGCTGGCCATTCCCTGCCTGCTGCATGCCTGCTCGGGCTGGGACCGGCGCGCACCGCACTTCCATGCCCTGTTCCAGTTCCAGCTGGTCGGCCTCAACGGTGCGTTCCTGACCGGCGACATTTTCAACCTGTTCGTGTTCTTCGAGGTGATGCTGATCGCCTCCTACGGCCTGCTGCTCAGTGGCGGCCGCGGCCTGCGCATGCGCATCGGCCTGCATTACGTGGTGTTCAACGTCACCGCCTCGACCCTGTTCCTGATCGCGCTGGGCCTGCTGTACGCCTCGCTGGGTTCGCTGAACATGGCCGAGCTCTCGCAGCGCATCGCCGAGGTGCCGCCGGCGCAGCTGACCCTGGTGAAGGCGACGATGGGCCTGTTGCTGCTGGTGTTCTGCGCAAAGGCCGCGCTGATGCCGCTGTACCTGTGGCTGCCGGAAGCCTATTCGCGTGCACCGGCGGCCGTGGCCGCGCTGTTCGCGATCATGACCAAGGTCGGCCTGTATTCGGTGCTGCGCATCCAGATGCTGTGGTTCGGCGACGACGCCGGCGCGATGGCCGGCTACGGCCGCGACTGGCTGCTGTGGGCCGGTGTGGCCACGCTGGTGCTGGGTGGCCTCGGCGCCCTGGCCGCGACCCGCCTGCGCGTGCTGATCTCGTACCTGGTGATCGTGTCGGCGGCCACGCTGTTCATCGCCTTCTCGGTGGGCACGCCAAAGGTGCTCTCGGCCGGCCTGTACTACCTGCCGCACAGCAGCTTCGTCGCCGCCGCGCTGTTCCTGATTGCCGACCTGATCCGCCGCCGCCGCGGTGGCGCCAGCGACCGCAAGGAAGTGGTGGCACCGATGCCGGGCAAGGAAACGCCGGCGGTGCTGTTCCTGATCGGCGCGGTGTCGGTGGCTGGCCTGCCGCCGCTGTCCGGCTTCCTGGCCAAGACCGCGCTGCTGGCCGGCATGCCGGCGCAGTACACCGGACCGGTGTGGACCGCGGTGCTGGTCAGCAGCCTGCTGGTGATCATGGGCCTGACCCGCGGCGGCATCCGCCTGTTCTGGCGCGTGCCGCCGGTCGAGGCCGATGCACCGAAGCCGCGCAAGGCACGCCTGCGAAGGGTCGAGCTGTACGCCGCCTGCATCCTGCTGGCCTACGGCATCGGCATGACCCTGGCCGCCGCGCCGCTGATGCGCTACACCGACGCCACCGCTGCACAGCTGCTGCAACCCAGCGAGTACGTGCAGCAGCTGCGCGCGACCGCACCGGAGATCCGCCAGCCATGACCGCCCAGCGCTCCCTGTTCCGTCGCCTGATTCCCTCGCCGATGCTCAGCATCATGGTGGTGGCGTTCTGGCTGCTGATGTCCGACAGCTTCACCCTCGGCCAGATCGTGCTGGGCCTGCTGCTGGGCGTGGTGGTGCCGCTCTTCGCCGCACGCCTGGACCGCGAGTTCGCCCGCATCGGCACGCTGCGCCCGTTGCCGAAACTGCTGTGCGTGACCCTGTGGGACATCCTGATGTCCAACATCCGCGTGGCGATCCAGGTACTGGGCCCGGAGAAGAACATCCACCCGGGTTTCATCTGGTTGCCGCTGGACATCGCCAACATCCACGGCATCGCCGCGCTGACCAGCATGATCACCCTGACCCCGGGCACGGTCTCGGCCGCGCTCAGCGACGACCGCAAGTTCCTGCTGGTGCACGTGCTGCACCTGGAGGACCCACAGGACCTGATCGATACGATCAAGCGCCGCTACGAGGCGCCGTTGATGGAGATCTTCCCATGACTGGATTCCAGATCATCCAGACCACGCTGGTGGTGTGCATGCACGTGGTCGGCCTGGCCATGCTGCTGGCCACCTGGCGCCTGCTGCGCGGGCCGACCGTGCCCGACCGCATCCTCGCACTGGACACCCTGTCGGTGACCGCCATCGCCGAGCTGATGCTGTTCGGCATGTACCTCAACTCCGCGATCTACTTCGAAGCCGCACTGGTCATCGCCATGCTCGGCTTCGGCAGCACCGTGGTGCTGAGCAAGTTCGTGCTGCGCCGGGATATCGTCGAATGATCACCGCGATCCAGATCGGCCTGTCGATCCTGCTGCTGTTCGGCTGCTTCTTCATCCTGGTCGGCGCACTCGGGCTGGTGAAGCTGTCCACCTTCTTCAAGCGCCTGCATGCACCGACCAAGGCCAGCACGCTGGGCGTGGGCTGCGTGCTGGTGTGTTCGGTGTGCTACCACATCTTCCTCGGCCAGGACCCGCAGCCGCGCGAGCTGCTGATCACCGTGTTCCTGTTCATCACCGCGCCGATCAGCGCCCACATGATGGCCAAGGCCGCGCTGTCACTGCTGATGGAAACCCGCCCCAGCCTGCCGGGCAACGAACCGGCCGCCGAAGAGCAGCTGCCGCCGCCGGAACCGGTGCGGGAAGAAGAGCACGCGCAGAATCGGTAGTGCCGGCCGCTGGCCGGCAGGGTGACACCCGGCGGGTGCCGACCGTTGGTCGGCACGAAATCAACCGCATCCACGCAGAGCGTGGATCTACAACGCCGGTGCGCCCACCAGCAGCAGTTCCAGCACGAACCAGCCGACGAAGGCGACCAGCAGGATTCCGCCTTCTCCTCGGCTTATCTTCAGGTCGCCACGCAGCATCGGGTACAACACCAGCGCGAACGCCAGCAGCGCCGGCAGTTCCAGGCGCACGAACGAGGCCGGCAGCGCCAACGGCTGCAGCATCGCCATCGCACCGATCACCAGCAGCAGGTTGACCACGCTGGAGCCCAGCACGTGGCCCAGCACCATGTCGCCGTGACCGCGACGCGCGGCGGCGATGGCCGTCGCGACCTCGGGCAATGCGGTGCCGATCGCCACCGGCAGCAGGCCGACCAGCAGCGGCGTCCAGCCCAACGCGGTACCGAAGTCCGCTGCGGCCCCCACCACCAGGCGCGCACCCCAGTACAGGGTCAGCGCGGCGATCAGCACCCGCAGCACGTTCAACGGCAGGCTGGTACGGCTCAGCGCGGATTCGGCGATGGCCGCCTGCACCTCGGCGCTCTCGAAACGGCCGCGGCGAAGCAGCAGTACCTGCACGACGATGAAGCCCGCCACCAGCACGCCGCCTTCCCAGCGCGCCAGGCGACCATCCAGCCCGAACAGGATCAGCAGCACGCCGGCCGCCAGCAGCGACCACCACAGCACCGTCTGCAGGCGCGCGCGCAGCAGCAGGGGCGCGGCAATCGCCGCCAGCGCCAGGGTCAAGCCCAGGTTGACGATGCTGCTGCCGACGGCATTGCCCAGTGCCAGCTCCGGTTGGCCGACCGCCAGCGCGCGCGCGTTGACCGCCAGTTCCGGCAACGAGGTGGTCACCCCGAGCAGCAGCAGTCCGGCAGTGAACGGGCTGGCCCCGAAGCGCTGGGCCAGGCCGGACACGGCCTTGACGATGGAGTCCCCGCCCAGCGCCAGCAACAGCAGGCCGAGCAGGAACCAGGCAATGGCAATGGCGATCATCGAGCACTCCCCCAGCGGTCGTGGCGCGATTCTACGCTGGCCCCGCGCGCATGGCTGGGCCGTGGATCAAGGATCAGCCACAGCCTTCCACATAATCGACCTGCGGGGTCTGCCCGACGCGCCAGGCATTGACCCGACCATCGGCACCGAGCGCGAAGTCGATCACCGCCCCACCCTCCTGCACCGGACGCACGCGCAGGTGCTGGGCCTTCTCGTCGTACTTGTCAGGGCCGACGTCACCGCGCTCGGGGTACAGCACCTGCAGCTCGCCCAGGGTCATGCCGACCTTGCCGCCGCCCGGTGCGGCGATGGCGGCGCTGCGCACGTCGTAGCGCACCAGCTTGCGGCCTTCGATCATCAGGCGGGGGTCTTCGGCATCCTGCGGGCGCAGGAAATAACAGCCGTCGTTACCGTCGTCAGCCGGCAACGGCTTGCCACTGGCGTCGGTGCCCAGACCCTGCAGCGGTGTGCCAAAACCACTGCGGACCTCTGCGATGCCAGCGCCCAGCGTTGCGCCAGCGAATCCATCCAGGCGCGCCGGGCCCTGCGCGGCGGCCGGGGCCATCGGTGCAGGCGTGGCTGCGGCGCCCGTACTGGGGCCAGCGATGGTCGGCGACGGGGCCTCGGCACTGCGGTTGCAGGCGGTGAGCGACAGCAGCAAAAGACCGGCAATCGGAAGGTGCTTCATCGGTGCGGTTCCCTGGCACGAAAGTAGCTGCACGCTAGCGCAGCACGCGTGCAGATGCTGCATTGTCATCGCGGTTTCATCGCCCTCGTTCAGGCTCGGCGTGCACCGACTTGGCTGTCCCTTCCATGCAACCGCGCAAGACCGATCTCGCCCGAACCGCGCTGCAGGCCCACCGCGCGCCGCTGGACATGCGCCAGCGCCGGTTGCTGATCCTGTGCGACGGCCAGCGCAGCATTGCCGACCTGACCAGCCTGCTCGGCCAGGACGCGCCGGCCATGGTCATCCAGCTGGTGCAGGCCGGCTACCTGAGCACCGGTACCGCCGCCGCGGCCCCACCGCCGTCGCCGGCACCCGCGGCAGCGCCGGTTCCGCCCACACCACCAGCCGCAGCACCTGCGGCAACTCCGCCCACCGCAGTGGAGCGCCGCCGCTCGCTGGTAGCTGCGCGCATCTACGTGCTGGGCATCCTGGAAATGCAGCGCCATCCGCAGGCGGCGGCGCTGTTCCGCGACCTGCAGCAGGCACGCGCCGAAGGTGAAGTACTGCAGGTGCTGCACTCGGCGATGCAGATGCTGCCCGGGCTGACCTCGGAGGGCTATTGCCAGCGCGTGCGCCAACGCCTGCTGGAAGCGCTGCCGCTGGAGCATTGCGACGCGTTCGCGGAGGCCGCCTGAAGAAAAGGGGACGGAGGGGATTAAGTCGCAATCAGCACACGTGTGCTGATTGCGACTTAATCCCCTCCGTCCCCTTTTTCGGGTCAGCGGAAGTTGTTGCGCAGGCCGTTCCAGCACTGCTGGTAATCGCCCTGGCGATGGCCGGCCGCCAATGCCTGCGCGGTCGGACGGATCACCGCGCGGGTCTCGAACATGAAGGCCATCGTGTCCTTGATCACGTCCGCCTTGGACAGGTCCGCATTGGACGCCTTGTCGAAGGTGGGCGCGTCCGGGCCGTGACCGCTCATGCAGTTGTGCAGCGATGCGCCACCCGGCACGAAGCCCTCTGCCTTGGCGTCATACGCACCATGCACCAGGCCCATGAACTCGCTGGCAATGTTGCGGTGGAACCACGGCGGGCGGAACGTGTTCTGCGCCACCAGCCAGCGCGGCGGGAAGATCGCGAAGTCCATGTTGCTGGTGCCGGGCGTGTCGCTGGGCGAATGCAGCACCAGGAAGATCGACGGGTCCGGATGGTCGTAGCTGATCGAACCGATGGTGTTGAAGCGGCGCAGGTCGTAGCGGTACGGCGCGTAATTGCCGTGCCAGGCCACCACGTCCAGCGGCGAATGGTCGATCGGCGCACGCCACAGGCGGCCCTCGAACTTGGCGATCAGTTCGAAATCGCCATCGACATCCTCGAACGCCGCATGCGGGGTCTCGAAGTCGCGCGGGTTGGCCAGGCCGTTGGAGCCGATCGGGCCGAGGTCAGGCAGCTTCAGCAGCGCGCCGTAGTTCTCGCAGATGTAGCCGCGGCTCGGGCCGTCAGGCAGTTCCACCCGGAAGCGCACGCCACGCGGGATCACCGCGATCTGCTGCGGCTCGATCTCGATCACGCCCAGCTCGGTCAGCAGGCGCAGCGCGCCCAGTTGCGGCACGATCAGCAGCTCGCCATCGGCGTTGTAGAAGTAGCGGCCGACCATGTCGCGGTTGGCCGCGTACAGGTGGATGCCCACGCCGGCATGCGCATCGGGCGAGCCGTTGCCACCCATGGTGTACAGGCCTTCGACGAAGTCGGTCGGCAGCTCCGGCAACGGCAGCGGGCTCCAGCGCAGCTGGTTCGGCGAGGCCGGCTGTGCGCCGAAATCACACTGCAGCTGCGACTGCGCGAACGGGGTGAACTCGCCGTGGGTGACCGCCGGGCGGATCCGGTACAACCAACTGCGGCGATTGCTGCCACGCGGCGCGGTGAAGGCGGTGCCGGTCAACTGTTCGGCGTACAGGCCGTGGGCCACCTTCTGCGGCGAGTTCTGCCCGACCGGCAGTGCACCGGCCACGGCCTCGGTGGCGAATTCGTTGCCGAAACCGGACTGGTAGCCGCGGGCGGTGAGGGCGGTGGACATGAGGGCTCCTGGGTACGGCGGGACCGGAACGGAAAGCAGCCGAGCATGGCTCGGCTCTACAGATGAGCAGGCGCCGGGCTTGACCCGGCGCTACCGTTGAACGTTACAGCACGCCGCGGCGGATCTGGTCGCGCTCGATGCTTTCGAACAGCGCGGTGAAGTTGCCTTCGCCGAAGCCTTCGTTGCCCTTGCGCTGGATGATCTCGAAGAAGATCGGGCCGATGCAGTTCTGGGTGAAGATCTGCAGCAGCTTGCGCTGGTGGGTTTCCGGATCGGCATCGATCAGGATCTTGTTCTTCGCCAGGCGCGCCACGTCTTCACCGTGGTTCGGCACGCGCTGGTCGATCACGTCGAAGTAGGTCTCCGGCGTGTCGAGGAAGTCCACGCCCTGCGCGCGCATCGCTTCGACGGTCTCGTAGATGTTCTCGGTGAAGCAGGCGATGTGCTGGATGCCCTCGCCCTTGTACGCGTCCAGGTACTCGTTGATCTGGCTCTTCGGGTCGGACGATTCGTTCAGCGGGATGCGCACGATGCCGTCCGGCGCGGTCATCGCCTTGGACACCAGGCCGGTCTTCAGGCCCTTGATGTCGAAGTAGCGGATCTCGCGGAAGTTGAACAGACGCTCGTAGTAGTCCGACCACTGCTGCATGTTGCCGAAGTACAGGTTGTGGGTCAGGTGGTCGATGAAGGTCAGGCCGAAGCCCACCGGGTGCAGGTCGGCGCCGGCGATCGGCTCGTAGTCGCCGTCGAAGATGCTGCCGGCGCTGCCGTAGCGGTCGACCAGGTACAGCATGCAATCGCCGATGCCCTTGATGACCGGCGCGCTGACCGCCTTGCTGTCCGGCTTGAAGGCGATGGCTTCGGCGCCGTTGCCCAGCGCGGTCTGGTAGACCTCCGCGCCCGGCTTCTTGAAGCGGATGGCGAAGCCGCAGGCGCACGGGCCGTGCTTTTCGGCGAAGTCCGAGGCGAACGAATCCGGGTCTTCATTGACCAGGAAGTTGACGTCGCCCTGGCGATAGACGGTAATCGGACGCTGCTTGTGCTTGAGCACCGCGCTGAAGCCCATCTTCCGGAAGTACTCGTGCAGCTCCTGGCCACGGCCGGCCGGGGCGGCGAATTCGACGAACTCGAAGCCGTCGATGCCCATCGGGTTCTCGAAGGTGGTGACCTGCATGCCGGGGTTGGGATGCGAGGCGGTCGGGACTGCGGTATTCATGGCGTGGCTCCGAATCGGTACCGCATCGGTACAAACCAGGTGCGGGCAGGTAGGGACCCGGCGAGAATGCAGGGTCTGGACCCACCCCTTATAGTTACACTTGAAACCACCAGCAAGGTGCACCGCAACATGAGCCCCGCCGATCCCGTTTCGACCCGCCTGCGTGCCTCGCACGTCCTGCTCGACCTGGAACAGTTCCTGCCGTACCGGCTGAGCGTGCTGTCCAACCGGGTCAGCGGCAACATCGCCAAGCTATACGGCGATCGTTACGGTCTGGCGATCCCCGAGTGGCGGGTGATCACCATCCTGGCGCTGTACCCGGGCTCGTCGGCCAGCGAGGTCTCCGACCGCACGGCGATGGACAAGGTGGCGGTCAGCCGTGCCGTGGCCCGCCTGCTGGAGCGCGGCTTCATCAAGCGCGAGACCCACGGCGACGACCGCCGCCGCTCGGTGCTGGCGCTGTCGGCGGCGGGTTTCGAGGTGTACGAGACCATCGCGCCGATGGTGATCGAGATCACCCGCAAGCTGATGTCGGTGCTGAGCGACGAGGAAGAGCAGGTGCTGGAGAAGCTGATCCTGCGCCTGGCCGGCGAAGGCCTGGAGCGGATGGGCGAAGGGGTCTGAAAGAAAAAGGGGACGGAGGGGATTAAGTCGCAATCGGCGCATGTGTGCCTGATACGACTTAATCCCCTCCGTCCCTTTTTTCAGCTCAGGTGCTTGCGCCGTGCATGGATCCACGGCACGGCCAGCGCGGCGATGGCACCGCCGGCGAAGCCGAGCGAGGCCGCGACGGTGGCGGCTTCGACTGCCCCCGGCAGCGCCAGCGCGGCCGCTACGAGCAGCAGCGACGGCAGGCCGACGAAGGTGCCCAGGAAGAAGTGCCAGCGCGGTGACCAGGTGTTGAGCTGCAGCAGGCTGACCGGTTGCCAGGCATCCGACGCGGCATCTTCGGCGATCTTCGCCACGACCTTGCCCAGGTCCACTTCCGGCAGCGCGCGTCCGAGGCGAGCAGTCGCCAGCAGCTCCGCAACCGCCTCCACCGGCGGGAAACTGGACGGCCACGCGACGGGAGCCGGCACGCCGTAGGCGGTCAGCAGCGGTACGCTCAGCCACGGCGCCACCAGCGGGCGCATGCGGCGGCGACCGTGCACGCACCAGATCTGCGGCTGGCCGTGCGCAGTGACGCTGTACAGCGCCAGTTCGTTGGCCGGCGGATAGCCGAGCATGGTCACCCGCGCGGCCAGGCTGTCCTGGCCCATCGCACGCAGGAAGCCCGGGCGGCTGCGCCCTTCCTGCATCCACGCCAGGCCAAGTGCACCCACCAGGTAGGCTTCTGCCACGTCCTTGCTGCCGGCAGTGGCGCGTTCGTCACTGGCCAGATACCACGCGAGTGATTTAGGTTCGGAGACATCCTCCAGGCCCCAGCGGCTGTCGTCACCGAGCACGTGGCGTACCGGCAGCCGCGCCGGTGCGGTCTCACCCCGCTCGCCCGGCTGCAGGAACGGCAGCACGCCCTGGATGAAGATGGACAGATCGATGGCACGCACGCCGTGGCCCTGCCATTCCGGCGGCAGCAACCCGGCCAGCTGGCCTTCGGCAGCCAATGCATCGAGCCTCGATTTCTGCTCGACCAGCTTCTGCACCGCGCCCTTCAGCACCACGTTGTCGGGCAGCGCGATCTGCGGCAGCCGGTGACGCGGCGGTGCCAGTTCAACGGTGTCCTCGCCGGTACCGGCGTCATCCAGCAATGCCTCCTGCGGCGGCAGGGTCACGCCCTCGCCTGCCCCACCCTCGGCCAGGTCGCTGGCAGGTTCGGGCAATCGTTCGGCGTGGTCGCTGTGCATGGGCGTTCCGGTAGGTTGCGTCGACGGGGCGTCGACTGAGGTCCTTGCCGGTAACGGCGAGCGCGGTGCGATATTGAGATGCCGATTCCGGGAATGTGACCGCAACCACAGTAGATCCACGCCATGCGTGGATGCGACCCAACATCAGTGCCGACCAACGGTCGGCACCCACCGAAGATGCCGGCCAGCGGCCGGCACTACCCTATTCCGGTTTGTCAGGCGCCCACTGCTTGAGGAAGGCGGTCACCCGTGCGGGCTGGAAAGCTTCGCCCTTGCGCAGCTCACCGGTCGCCTGCGACACCAGCAGGCCACCATCGGCGTCGAGCACCAGCAGGTACGGGTAGTCACGTTCCATCACCGGGTACTGGGCGAAGAAGGCAGCGTTGGGCTGTTCGTCGCTGGCGTTGACCTTCACCCACACGTAGTGGGCATCGCGGAAGCGGCGCAGGTCGCCGTTGCCTTCCACCATCTCGTCCAGCGCCTGGCAGCGATCGCAGGCGGCGTTGCCGACCTCGAGCAGGATGCGCTTCTTGCCGCGCTGGGCTTCCACCTTGGCGGTGGCCAGATCGTCGGCGGGGTCGCGGGCCGGGTCGAACTGCGCGCCGAGCCCGGCGATGGCGGCGATGTCCGCCGCCACCGGAGTGTTGCCCGAGGCCACCGGTTCGCTGGGGTCAGCGACCGGTGGCTCGGTGGGTCGGGTATCCAGGGGTTGCGTAGGCTCGGCAGCGGCAGGCGGTTGCGGTTCGGAACAGGCGCCGATCAGCGCCGCACAGACCACCACCACTGCACTACCGAGCTTGCTGCGCATGCCTTCTACCCTCTCATCATCATTTGACGCCGTGCATCAGCTTGTTGATCAGCGGGGCGACCAGGAACAGCACCACGCCGGAGCCGATCAGGGCCCAGAACCCGAAGGTATACCCCTTCAGGGCCGACTCGACCGTCATGCCGCCTTCACCACTGACCACGCCAGCGAAGATGCCCGACAGGTTGTTGCCGATGCCGGTGGACAGGAACCAGCCACCCATGCCGAAGCCGACCAGGCGCACCGGGGCCAGCTTGGTCACCATCGACAGGCCGATCGGCGACAGGCACAGCTCACCCACGGACTGGATGACGTAGACCATGAACAGGGTCCAGAACGGGATCTTGCCGTCCACGACCATCTGCGACAGGGCGAACATCAGCAGCGCGAAGGCAGCGCCGTTGAACAGCAGGCCCAGGCCGAACTTGCGCGGAATGGACGGATTGGCGCGGCCCATGGCCACCCAGATCCAGGCGATGATCGGCGCCAGGGTGATGATGGCCACCGAGTTGACCGACTGGAACCACGCGGTCGGGAAGGTCCAGTCACCGAACTGGCGGTTGACGATGTTCTCGGCCAGGAAGGTGAACGAGCTGCCGGCCTGTTCGAAGAACATCCAGAACATCACGTTGAAGGCGAAGATGATCAGCATGGCGATCACGCGGTCGCGCTGTACCTTGCCCTCGCGGACGCCCTCGACCAGCAGCAGGATGGCCAGGGCGGTGAACATCGCACCCAGGATCCAGGCCAGCGCGGTGGCGCCGGTAGCCAGCAGGAAGTACGCAACCGGGATGGCGACCACGGCACCGGCCAGCACCATGATGATGCGGCCGAAGCCTTCAGCGCCGGCCGGCGGTGCACCGATGCCCTTCAGGCCGGCACGACCGATGTAGAACCACACCAGCGAGATCAGCATGCCCACGCCCGAAGCGATGAACACGACCTTGTAGGACGGCATCGCATCGGTACCGAACACCTTGCGGGCCAGGTACTCGGTCAGCACCGGGGCGATCATCGCGCCGATGTTGATGCCCATGTAGAAGATGGTGAAGCCCGAGTCGCGGCGCTCATCCTTCAGCCCGTACAGCTTGCCGACCATGGTCGAGATGTTGGGCTTGAACAGGCCGTTGCCGACGATGATCGTGGCCAGGCCGAGCTTGAAGATGTGCTCCTGCGGCAGCGAGATCATGAACAGGCCGGCGGCCATGATGATCGCGCCGGTCAGGATCGAGCGCTGGTAACCCAGTACCCGGTCGGCCACGTAGCCACCGAAGATCGCCGCGGCGTACACCAGGGCCAGGTAGGCGCCATAGATGCGGCTGGCGTCGCCTTCACCGGCAGCGCTGCCGTTGTAGAACTGGGCGACGATGTACAGCACCAAGGCCCAGCGGATGCCATAGAACGCAAAGCGCTCCCAGAACTCGGTCATGAACAGCATCCACAACGGGCGCGGATGGCCCATCGTGGTCTTGAAGTCCGGCAGCGCCGGCTCTGGGGTGTTCGCAGTGGCGTTTAGGCTCATGCGGATTTCCTGGTTCGGTGGATGACGAGCACGTCCGCTGTGCAGTTGAAGCAACGCGCGAGGATCACCGACTTCTGGCGTTCACGTCAAATACACGCCGTTTGAGGCAGGTCACGGCCTGCTCGCTGAACTTGCATCTGAAACGATCCAGCCGATGGCCGGGGTCCAAGCTGAATGGGGGTCAGCCCCGTTCTGCGGGGGGCGCGGCCTGCAGGCTGGTGCGCACCTGGAACAGTTCGGGGAAGAAGGTCAGCTCCAGCGCCTTGGCCAGGAAGCCCACGCCGGACGAGCCGCCGGTGCCGCGCTTGAAGCCGATCACGCGCATCACGGTGCGCATGTGTCGGAATCGCCACAGCTGGAAGGCGGTCTCCAGGTCCACCAAGTCCTCGCACAGCGAGTACTCGCGCCAATAGCGATCGGTGTCCTGGTAGATGCGCTCGAAGACCGGCTGAAGTGCGTCGTCGGCCACATGCGGCTGGGTCCAGTCGTGGGATTCGTACACCGCCGGCACGGCATGGCCGAAGCGGGCCAGGTACTTCAGGAATTCCTCGTACAGGCTGGGCGCTTCCAGCACGATGCGCAGCTGCGCCTGCCCGGCCGGGTCGTGCTCGAACACCTGCAGCATCTGCGCGTTCTTGTTGCCCAGCAGGAACTCGATGTAGCGGTACTGCAGCGACTGGAAGCCCGAAGACGGGCCCAGCACGTCGCGGAAACCCATGTATTCGGACGGGGTCAGCGTTTCCAGCACCGACCACTGCTCGGTGAGCTGGCGCAGCACCTGCTTGCTGCGCGCCAGCACCTTGCGGCACTGCCAGACTTCATCGCGCTGCAGGAAGCCGATCGCCGCGCGCAGTTCGTGGCCGAGCAGCTTCAGCCACAGCTCCGAGGTCTGGTGCTGGATGATGAAGAGCATCTCGTCGTGGTGCGGCGGGCTGGACAGCGGCTGCTGCGCGCTGAGCAGCTGGTCCAGCCGCAGGTAGCCGCCGTAGGTCAGGCGTCCCTGCAGGTCGGTGTGGATGCCGGCTTCGAGATCGCGTTGGTTGTTGTCGACGGACATGGGCGGGACCAGATCGGGGGCGGCAAGGGTAGCGCGTTGCCGCCGCGCTGGCAGCCGCCGGGTCCATACCGGGGCGTGCGGTTGGTCGTGGAGCATCGGCCGATGCCGGGCCTGCGCGTGGAACCGTCCAGGCCGTTGTACTGGCGGTCAGCCAGAGGCGTATTCTGATGCTTTGCAGCAACGACTGAATACGTTGTTGTTATTGGCCCCCCACCCGCCGGCAGGGGTAAAACGGGGAATCGCCGTGTTGCGGCGCAGGAAGGCTATTCCGTACGCGTTCCTTAACATGGCGATTCATATCATTTGTAACTTCTCTGTCGAAGGTGCAGTACGCAATGACGGTTGCCGCTGAATTCAAGATCGAATACCTGCAGTACCTGGACGCGGACGGCAAGCTCGTCCGCGATGACCTGCCCGCGTCGCTGCGCGACCCCAAGGTCCTGGTACCGCTGTTCAAGCAGATGCTGTTCGTACGTACGTTCGACAGCAAATCCATTGCGCTGCAGCGCACCGGCAAGCTCGGCACCTATGCCGCCTGCCTGGGCCATGAAGCCGCGCACGTGGGTATCGGCGCTGCGATGCAGAAGGACGACGTGTTCGCACCTTCGTACCGCGAGTATGGCGCGATGTTCATGCGTGGCGTGCGCCCGCACGACGTGCTGATGTACTGGGGCGGCGACGAACGCGGCAACGATTACGGCGGCAACGCGGCCAAGGACTTCCCGTTCTGCGTGCCGATTTCCACCCAGTGCCTGCATGCCGCAGGCGCCGCGCTGAAGTTCAAGCTCAACAAGGAACCGCAGATCGCCGTTGCGGTGTGCGGCGACGGCGGCAGCTCCAAGACCGACTTCTACGCGGCACTGAATTCGGCCGGCGCCTACAAGCTGCCGCTGATCCTGTGCATCGTCAACAACGGCTGGGCCATCTCGGTTCCGCGTTCGGCCCAGACCGGTGCCGAAACGCTGGCGCAGAAGGGCCTGGCCGGCGGCCTGCACTGCCTGCAGGTGGACGGCAACGACCTGATCGCAGTGCTGGCGGCGATGGAACAGGCGCGCGAACGTGCGCTGGCCGGCGACGGTGGCACCGTGCTGGAACTGATGACCTACCGCCTGTCCGACCACACCACCGCCGACGACGCGCGCCGCTACCGCGACGACGCCGAAGTGAAGGATGCCTGGCAGCGCGAGCCGATGCTGCGTCTGCGCAAGTACCTGATCAACGCCGGCGTGTGGAGCGAGGAAGAAGAGGCCGCCTGGACCGCCGAGTGCGGCACGCGCGTGGACGAGGAAGTGAACCTGTACCTCAACACGCCGGTGCAGCCGGTCGAGGCGATGTTCGACTTCCTGTATGCCGATCCGCCGCCGGACCTGCTGGCCCAGCGTGCCCAGGCGATCGCCCTGGAGAAGCGCCATGGATGAGATCAAGAACGGCGCGCCCGGCGCGCACACCAACGCCGCCGACAGCGCTGCTGTCGCGCGCGGAGATGACAGCATGACCACCACCCCGATCACCCTCATCGAAGCCATCACCCAGGCGCTGGCCTGGGAGCTGGAACACGACCCGTCGGTGCTGGTGCTGGGCGAAGACGTGGGCGTCAACGGTGGCGTGTTCCGCGCCACCGCCGGTCTGCAGCAGCGCTTCGGCTCGGACCGCATCCTCGACACCCCGCTGGACGAAACCACCATCGCCGGCCTGACCATCGGCCTGGCCGCACAGGGCATGAAGCCGGTGGCCGAAGCCCAGTTCGACGGCTTCATGTACCCGATGGTCGACCATATCGTCTGCCACGCCGCCCGCCTGCGTTACCGCACGCGCGGCCGCCTGCACTGCCCGATGGTGCTGCGCGTGCCGTGGGGCGGTGGCATCCGCGCGCCGGAACACCACAGCGAAGCCAACGAGGCGATCTTCACCAACGTGCCGGGCCTGCGCGTGGTGCTGCCGTCGTCGCCGCAGCGTGCCTATGGCCTGCTGCTGGCCGCGATCCGCGAACCGGATCCGGTGATCTACATGGAGCCCAAGCGCATCTACCGCCAGTACAAGGAAGTGGTCGTCAACGACGGCGAAGCCTTGCCGCTGGACGTCTGCTTCGTGCTGCGCGATGGCACCGACGTGACCCTGGTGACCTGGGGCGCGCAGGTGAAGGAAGCGCTGGAAGCGGCCGACAAGCTGGCCGGTGAAGGCATCAGTGCCGAAGTCATCGACGTGGCCACGCTGCGTCCGCTGGACTTCGCCACCATCGCCGAATCGGTGGCCAAGACCGGCCGCTGCGTGATCGTGCAGGAGGCCCCGAAGACCGCGGGCTTCGGCGCCGAGATCGCCGCGCGCCTGGCCGAGGAATCGATCTACGACCTGCTGGCCCCGGTCGAGCGCGTCACTGGCTACGACACCCACATTCCGCTGTTCCGCCTGGAAATGAAGTACCTGCCGAGCGTTGAGCGGATCGTGGCTGCGGCCAAGCGCGCGGTGGCGGCCGGCTGACATGCGGGCCCGCCTTCTGGGGGCTTACCGCAGCCAGTATCCCAACCCGCTCCGGTTCCACACCGGCCAGATCGTCGAAGTAGGTGTCCGTGACGAGGAATGGCCGGCGTTTGCCTGGGTACGCACCAACGATGGGCGCGCTGGATGGGCGCCCATCGCCTGGTTGCAGCTGCTGGACGAGGGTCGCGCCGAAGCGCTGTGCGACTACGACGCCCGCGAGCTGGATGTGGAAAGCGGCGAGATGGTGAAGCTTCATCACGAACACGGCGGGTGGTGGTGGTCCGAGCGCGCCAATGGCGCGACGGGTTGGCTGCCGGCCCGCGAACTGGAACTGCTGGAAGAGAACTGCAAATGAGCCAGACCAAGAACTTCAACCTGCCCGACCTGGGCGAAGGCCTGCCGGACGCGACCATCGTCGAGTGGTTCGTCAAGGAAGGCGATGTGATCAAGCTGGACGAGCCGCTGGTGTCGATGGAGACCGCCAAGGCCGTCGTCGAAGTGCCCTCGCCGTTCTCCGGCAAGGTGCTGAAGCTGTCCGGCGCCGCAGGCGACATCATCCCGACCGGCTCGGTGCTGGCCAGCTTCGAGCTGGACCCGAACCTGCCGCAGCGCGCCGATGGCCAGGACACCGGCCACAGCCATGGTCACGCCGCACCCGCTGCCGCGCCGACCCCGCCGCCGCTTCCCGCCGCTGCCGCACCGGTCGCCACGGAAGAAGCCAAGCCCGCCGCGGCCGAGCGCGATGACGCCGGTACCGTGGTCGGCGCGATGCAGAGCTCCAATGCCGTGCACGCCGAACAGGCGCTGGCCGTCGGTGGTGTCAAGGCCGTGCCGGCCGTGCGTGCGATGGCGCGCAAGCTGGGCGTCGATCTGAGCCGCGTGGCCGCTACCGGCACCGATGGTGCGGTGACCATGGCCGACGTCAAGCAGGCCGCCGCCAACGGCACCGCCAAGCTCGGCGCTGCTCCGGCGCCGGTCGCCGCGGCTGCGTATGCCGCGCCGGCCCCCGCGCAGGTGTCTGCCCCGGTGCAGAGCGAAGCACGCACCCCGCTGTCTGCCGCCGGCAAGCCGATGCGCACCCAGCCGCCGGGCGTGGTCGCCAAGGGCCAGCCGGAACCACTGAAGGGCGTGCGCCGCAACATGGCCCGCGTGATGGCCGATGCGCACAGCAAGGTCGTACCGACCACGCTGAACGACGACGCCGACATCCACGCCTGGCTGCCGGGCAACGACGTGACCGCACGCCTGGTGCGCTCGATCGTGGTCGCCGCGCAGAAGGTGCCGGCGATGAACGCCTGGTTCGACGGTGAAGCGCTGACCCGCACCCTGCACGCGCAGGTGGACATCGGCATCGCCGTGGACACCGACGACGGCCTGTTCGTGCCGGCGTTGCGCAATGCCGACATGCTCGATGCACGCGGCATCCGCGAAGGCGTCAACCGCCTGCGCGAGCAGGTGGAATCACGTTCGATCGCCGCCTCGGAACTGAGCGGCTACACCATCTCGCTGTCCAACTTCGGCATGTTCGCCGGCCGCTACGCGACCCCGGTCGTGGTGCCGCCGTGCGTGGCCATCGTCGGTGCCGGCCGTGCCCGCCACCAGATGACCCCGGTGATGGGCGGCGTGGAAGCGCACAAGGTAATCCCGCTGTCGGTCACCTTCGACCACCGCGCGGCCACCGGTGGTGAAGCGGCCCGCTTCCTGCGCGCGATGATGGACGACCTGGCGCTGGCCAGCTGATCAGGTGGGTGCCAACCATGGTTGGCACATGAATTGAAAGAAACGCCGGGCAATGCCCGGCGTTTTTTTATGCACCCATCCACGCATGGCGTGGATCTACACAATGTGGGCGATCAATCGCGCGCCACCATGCCCTCGGCGCGGCTGTACACGCGCAGGCGGTGACCATCAGGGTCGGCACCGACGAAGGTGTGGCCGAATTCCAGTGTCACCGGTGCCTGCAGAATCTGCACGCCGAGCCCGCGCCACGCATCGTGCATCCGCTGCACGGTCTCCGGGTTGGCGACCACCATCGCCAGTTCGGCGGCACCGGCCTGTGCGGACACCGGCGGCTGCACGTCGTCGCGTTGCCACAGACCCAGCGCAGCGCCATCGCCGAGCAGGAACAAGGCAAAGCCGGGCGACTGCTCGACCGGTGGCTTGCCGAGAATGCCACTGTAGAAAGTGGCGCTGGTGGCGACGTCGCGCACGTACTGCAGCAGGGTGCTGGGCGTGAACATGGGGGAACCTCCGTTGTTGGGAGCGTTCATGGTGGTACGGCCCTGCTGACAGATTCTGTCAGTAGCGTCGAGCGTGTTCGACTGCTGTTGCCCCTGCCCTGGTAGAGGTCGAGCTTGCTCGACTGCTGTTCGCGAAGATCAAAGGCGGTCGAGCAAGCTCGACCCCTACCAGGAACGAAGAACGAAGGCCGCCCTCCCCCAGAAGCAGGAAGCGAAGCACAGAAGCAGTCGAGCAAGCTCGATGCTACGAACGGTCCAACCAGTCCGGAGCGATGCCCTGTGCCTTCTGCCAGCGCCGCAGGAGGGTGGCGCGTGGCACGAGGTAGTGATCCTCCAGCACACGCACCTGGCGGATGCGATCCAGGCGGAAATGACGGAAATCCTCGCGGCTCTCGCACCACGCCGCCAGCATCGGCACTTCATCGAAATAGCCCAGCGCGAACGGCCAGACGATGCGCTCGGTACGTTGGCCCTGCGCATCCTGGTAGCCAAACTGCAGTCGTTGTTGCGCGCTCACCGCTTCGCGCACAGCCTGCAGGCGCGCCGCCGGCACCTTGGCCGCCGTTCGCGAAGGTCCCACGCGCAGGCCACTGTCACGCAGCGCTTCGCGCCGTGCTGCAGGCAGTACATGCGCGATGCGCGCCAGGGCATCACGCGCGGCCTCGGCCAGCGCAGGCTCGGTGCGCGCCGCAACCCAGCGCAGGCCCAGCACCAGTGCATCGATCTCGGCGGGTGGCAGGGTCATCGGCGGCAGGGTATCGCTCGGTGCCAGCTGGTAGCCGACGCCGGCCTCACCACGCAGGTCGGCGCCCTGCTCGCGCAGGGTCTCGATATCGCGGTACAGCGTCCGCAGGCTGATGCCCAGCGCTTCGGCCAGCACCTGCCCCGCGACCGGCCGCCGATGGCGGCGCAGCAGCTGTTGAAGCTGGGTCAGGCGCAGCGCACGCGACATCAACCGACCAGTGCGCTGGAAGTCACCACGTGCTCGCCCGGCGGCGGAGCCAGCGCGGCATCCACCAGTGCCCTGGCAATCCGTTCGGCCGGATTGATCCGCCACGCCCGCGGCAACACCGGCCCCAACACGCCCAGCACCCGCAGGGCGAAGTGTTCGCCACGGCGCACCTGCTGCCGCTGCCCGCCAATCAGGCCGGGCCGCACCAGAGTGAGCGAAGCAAACTCGAGCGCGCGCAGATCGCGCTCCAGTTCACCCTTCACCCGGTTGTAGAAGATCGCGGAGCCTGCATTGGCCCCTGCTGCCGAATTCAGTACGAAGGCGCGCGCACCCTGGCCGCGTGCCAGCCGCGCAAATGCGAGCGGGTAGTCATGGTCGATGCGATGGAAGGCCTCACGGCTCCCCGCCTGGGCCATCGTGCTGCCCAGCGCGCAGATCACCGTATCGACCTGCGCCCAGTCGGGCGCCTCCGGCAGGGCGTCGAACTGCAGCAGCGGGGCGTACAGCTTCGGGTGGGCCAGGGTCAGCGCCCGTCGGGTCGGGGCCACCACGGCACGGCAGCGCGGGTCGTCCAGCAGCATCGGCAGGGCCAGCCCGCCGACCAGCCCGGTCGCCCCCAGCAACATCACGCGCATCACCACCTCCACTGCGGCATCCTGTCGCCCATCCTAGCCGTTCAAGCCGTCGGCGGCCGCGCCGATATGCTGGAACCAGTCCCTGCCAGCCCCAGGATTTGCTCGATGACGGACCAGCCCGACCACCGCCCTGCCCCCGGTACCGCCCTTGGGCCGCCGGCACGCGTCCGCGCGGTGGTGGATGACGGGCTGGGCGACCGCGTGGTGTTGCAGGGTGGCGGTGGCGTGGCCCTGCAGCAGCTGTTCGCCGGGGCCGACGCACCGGAGCCGCTGCTGGCCGCGTTCGCCAACGGCATGGCCACCCTGCCCGGCGAACTGGGCGACATGGGCGATCGCCTGCAGTCGGCACAGGCCAGCGCCGATTGGCCGCGCTACGGGCGCGCGATGCGGCAGCTGATCGACAAGTACATCCGCACCATCGAGCAGCATTCGCCGGACGGGCAGCCGGAAAGCCTGCGCCTGTCCGAGCAGCTGCGGCTGCTGCTGGGCGGCGCGGTGGTCGCGCTGCTGCAGCACGACCCGGACCTGCGCGAACAGGCGCAGGCGCTGGCCACGCGCCTGCGGCAGTGGCAGCCCGGCACGGCCCTGGAACCGATCGAACAAGGCGTGCGCGAACTCGGCCACCAGGTCGGCGTGCGCGCCGAGAGCTGGCAGGAGCAGCAGGCGTTGCTGCTGGAACTGTTTGCGTTGCTGCTGGAGAACGTGAGCGAGCTGCTGGATGACCGCAGCTGGCTGCAGGGCCAGATCGCGGCCGTACGCCAGCTGCTGGACGGGCCGTTGGAAGCTGAAGCGGTCGAGCGCACCCGCGCCGAGCTGCGCGAAGTGATCTATAAGCAGGGCCTGCTGCGCCAGGGCATCGACGATTCGAAGGCGGCGATGCGCGGGCTGATGGGCGAGTTCATCGAGCGCATGGATGGCATGGCCACCAGCACAGGTGAGTACCACGACCGCATCGGCAGCTACGCGCTGCAGCTGCGCGAGGCACGCAGCATCGCCGACCTCAACCAGCTGCTGCAGGACGTGATGCGCGACACCGGCAAGGTGCAGCAGCAGGCCGCACAGGCGCGCGATCACCTGGCCAACGCGCGCCAGGAAGTGGAGCGAGCAGAGCAGCGCATCGCCGAGCTGGAGCAGGAACTGCGCGCCGCTGGTGACCTGGCGCGCATCGATCCGCTGACCCAGGCACTGAACCGCCGTGGTCTGGACGAACTGCTGCAACGCGAGCTGGCCCGTGCCGCACGCAACAACTCCCCGCTGGGCGTGGCGGTGATCGACCTGGATGATTTCCACCAGACCAACGATGCACATGGCCATGCCGGTGGCGATGCACTGCTGCAGCACCTGGTGGCCGTCTGCAAGCTGCTGCTGCGCGCCACCGATGGCATCGCGCGGCTGGGTGGCGACGAGTTCGTGCTGGTGCTGCCGGAGACCCAGGGCGCCGACAGCATGGCCACCGTGCAGCGCTTGCAGCGTTCGTTGGCGCACCGCGTGCTGACCGTGCAGGACCGGCGCGTGCCGGTGCATTTCAGTGCCGGGCTGGCGCAATGGCAGCCCGGCGACGATACCGAGACCCTGCTGCGCCGCGCGGACGATGCGCTGTATGCGGCCAAGCGGCAGGGCAAGAACCGGGTGCAGGCGGGGTAGTTCTCCGGTACACCGAAAACGCTTCGGTAGGTGCCAACCTTGGTTGGCACGCGTGGAAACAAAGCGCCGACCAAGGTCGGCCTCTACCGGGCAATGGGCCGCCGCTTACTTCCCGCGCAGCTTCTGGAACCCGGTCACCGCTGCCAGCACGATGGCACCGGCGATGATGCCGACCACCATGTTGCCCACCGCACCGATCAGCCAGCCCCACTGCCCCTCGCCGCCCAGCGCCTGCACCGCGTGGTGCAGCGCCGGCACGTTGTGCACCAGGATGCCGCCGCCGACCAGGAACATGGCGATGGTGCCGGCCACCGACAGGAACTTCATCAGCCACGGCGCCGACGCCACCAGGCCGCGACCGAAGGCGGCAATGGCGCCGCCCTTGCGCGACAGATACAGGCCAACGTCATCGAGCTTGACGATGCCCGCCACCAGTCCGTAAACGAAGATCGTCATCGCCAGCGCCACCACCGCCAGAGTGATCAGCTGGTTGGTGAACGGCGCGGTGGCGACCACGCCCAGGGTCAGCACGATGATCTCGGCCGAAAGGATGAAGTCGGTGCGGATCGCGCCCTTCACCTTGTCCTTCTCCCACGCCACCATGTCCACCTCGGCATCGGCCAGCGCCTTGCGGCGCTCGGCCAGACGCTCGGCATCGTCGTCAGCCGAATGCAGGAAGCGGTGCGCCAGCTTCTCCACGCCCTCGAAGCAGAGGAAGGCACCACCGATCATCATCAGCGGCACGATCAGCGGCACGTTCCAGCCGCGGCTGTGCAGCCAGGCTTCCAGCGCACTGATCGCCAGGGCCGCCGGCACCAGGATCACCTTGTTGACCAGCGAGCCCTTGGCCACCGCCCACACCACCGGCAGTTCGCGGTTGGCGTTCACCCCGGTCACCTGCTGCGCGTTCAGCGCCAGATCGTCGCCCAGCACGCCTGCGGTCTTCTTTGCCGCGACCTTGGTCAGCACCGAGACATCGTCGAGCAGGGAGGCGATATCGTCGAGCAGGGCAAACAGGCTGGCACCGGCCATGGGGCGTCCAAGAAAGGGAATGAGCGGATTCTGACCGATACCGGGGCAGCTGCGGAAGCGGCCGGATTCACCGCGTGCCTACCGCCCCCCGGCGACACTGCGGAATCCGGACATTGCCGGCCAGCGGCCGGCACTACCTGTATTCGTCGCATGGGAGTGTCGCTTGAGCAATCCGCCCACCGCCAATGGCAACCCTCCGCTGGTCAAAGGCATGAACCGGCGCAGCCAGATCCTGCGCCTGCTGATGCGCTACCGCCATTCGGGCGTGTTCTCGGGCATGAACCTGGACGCGGCCAGCAACCAGGCCGACGTGCCCGCCGATGGCAACCCGGAACAGTTCGTCAGCGACCTGGAAGCGCTGGGGCCGACCTTCGTCAAGCTGGGCCAGATGCTGTCCACCCGCCCGGACATGGTGCCGGTGGAATTCGCCACCGCGCTGGAGCGCATGCAGGAAAAGGTGGCCGAGATCCCGGTCGAGCGCATCCACGCCATCGTCGAGCAGGAACTGGGCGCGCCGGTGAACAAGCTGTTCGCCGCGTTCGATCCGGAGCCGCTGGGCTGTGCCTCGATCGCGCAGGTGCATCGCGCGGTGCTGCACGATGGCCGCCAGGTGGCGGTGAAAGTGCAGAAGCCCGAGGTGGCCGCACAGCTGCGTTCGGACCTGGAGGCGCTGCGCAGCTTCGCGCTGGCCGCCGACCACCTGACCCAGGTCGGCCGCCGCGTGCGCCTGCGCGACTGGCTCAACGAGTTCGCCAAGACCCTGATGCAGGAGCTGGACTACCACGCCGAGGCCGAGAACCTGGCCCGGTTCGGCCGACACCTGAAGCCGTTCCGCCGCCTGTGGATTCCGCAGCCGCTGTGGGATTACAGCAGCCAGCGCGTGCTGACCATGGAACTGGCCACCGGCGTGCGCGTGGATGCGATTCCCGATGTGCGCCGCACCGAGCAATCGATGGACCCGCTGGCGGCGGCGCTGATCCGCGGCTACCTGGACCAGATCTTCGTGCACGGCGAAATCCATGCCGATCCGCACCCGGGCAACCTGCGGGTGATGCCCGATGGACGGCTGGCGATCTTCGACCTGGGCATGGTCGCGCACATGCCGCCGCGCCTGCGCGAGCGGCTGCTGAAGATCCTGTTCGCTGCCGTCGATGGCCGCGGCGAAGAAGTGGCCGACGACCTGATCAGCATCAGCACGCGGCTGGAGGCGTTCGATGAAGAACGCTACCTGCGCGAGACCGGCCAGCTGATCGCGCGCTACGCCGCCAGCGGCAGCTTCTCCGAAGGCCGCGTGGTGCTGGACATGGTGCGCATCGCCACCGCCTGCGGCCTGCGCACGCCGCCGGAACTGAGCCTGCTGGGCAAGGCCCTGCTCAACCTGGAAACCGTGTGCCGGCTGCTTGCACCCGAGCTGGAAACCCGCCGCATCGTCGAGCGCCAGCTGCAGCACGTGATGCGCGCACGCCTGAAGAAATCGCTGTCGGCCGCCAACATCGCCAGCGAGGCGATGGAGCTGCAGCAGCTGCTGCGCGATGGACCGCGCAAGCTGTCGGACATCATGGCGCTGCTGGCCGAAAACCGCCTGCAGATGAAGGTCACCGGCCTGGAAGAATCGCGGTTGATGGAAAACCTGCAGAAGATCGCCAACCGCGTGGCGGCCGGCATCATCAGCGCCGCATTGATCATGGCCGCCGCGATGATGATGAAGATCGACAGCGGCTGGCACCTGTTCGGTTACCCGCTCATCGCCCTGATCCTGTTGTTCATCGGCGTGGTGCTCGGCTTGGGCATCGTAACCAGCGCATTGCTGTTCGACCGTCGTGCGCGGGCACGGGAAGAACGTGGGCATCGCTAGCGCATCGACGAAAACTCCCGTATTCATGCGGTTTTTAATGCAATCCAACGAACCCTTTCACGCTCGTTTTACCTTCTGAGCGCGATTGCGCGCGCGTTATTTCAACAAACATTTCAGTCAGGTTCGTGCATGCACTATCGGGTCATCGGCCTGTCATGTGCATGTGCTTGTGGCAGCGCCGGTCGGATGGACACGCGTCGGTACGACGTCCATCACCACCACCCCGTCACTGCCGAAGCTGCCTATGCTCTGGATACTGCTGCTGTCGTTGTTGCTGTTGTGCTGGTTGTTCCTCGCGTCCGGCAAATGGGTGAGGTGGAAGGCCGGTGCGTTCTCGCTGTTGCTGCTCACGCTCAGCGCGTGGTGGCTGATCGACAAGCTGTCCGGTGATGGGCTCAATGCCGCCACCCTGTACCACCTGGGCGCCGACATGGAAGGCGCCGGTGTCTCCGATTTCAAGGGCTATATCGCCGGCTTCATCGTGCTGGCGCTGGTCTCGCTGCTGCCGCTGTTCGCCACGCGGGTCAAACGCTGGCGCCGGCCCGGTCACGGTGGCGCGTTGTTCGCCGGTTTCGCGGCCGTGTGGGTGGCCACGATCATGATCAGCCCGCTGGCCCGCGACGGCCAGCGCCTGTACCAGCAGCTGCGCCCGGTCGACTTCGCCCGCATCGCCCCCGAGTACCAGGTACCGACGCAGCCGCTGCAACGCCCGCGCAACATCGTCTGGATCTACGGCGAAAGCCTGGAACGCACCTACCTGGACGAGAACGTGTTCCCGGGCCTGATGCCCAACCTCAATCGCCTCGCCAGCCAGTCGCTGGACGTGCGTGGGCTGGCCTCGGCCGAGGGCAGCGGCTGGACCATCGCCGGTCTGGTCTCGTCGATGTGCGGCGTGCCGCTGACCACCTCGCAGGGCGATGAGAACAGCATGGACCGGATGGGCAGCTTCCTGCCCAAGGCGGTGTGCCTGGGCGACTACCTGAAGCAGCAGGGCTACACCAACCACTATCTGGGCGGTGCCAACGGCCAGTTCGCCGGCAAGGGCCAGTTCCTGGCCAGCCACGGTTTCGATGAAGTGCATGACCTGGCGTGGTTCAAGCAGCAGAAGAAGATCGGCCGCATCCACTACTCGGCCTGGGGCGTGCACGACGACGTGCTGCTGGACACCGCCTACCAGCGCTTCGAACAGCTCTCGCGTGCGGGCTCACCGTTCATGCTCACCACGCTGACCATGGACACCCACCACCCGGCCGGTCACCTGCCGGTGTCGTGCAAGGGCGAGCGCTACCAGAGCCAGTACGGCAACATCAACATGCTCAACGCGCTCAAGTGCAGCGACCGGCTGATCTCGCAGCTGGTGCAGCGCATCCAGGCCAGCCCGTACGGCAAGGACACGCTGATCGTGATCGCCTCCGACCACCTGGCGATGCCCAACGATCTGACCCACATCCTGACCCGGCAGAAGCGCGAGAACCTGCTGCTGTTCCTGGGGGATGGCATTGCCCCGCAGCAGCTCAGCACCGAGGCCGGCACCACCCTGGATTCGGGTGCGACCCTGCTCAGCCTGCTGGACCCGAACCTGAAGACGATGGGCTTCGGCCGTTCGCTGATCGATACCCAGCGCGCACCCAGCGCCAGCGTGGCCACCCAGCGCGATGGCGGCCGCGATTACCCGCAGTACCTGGCGTTCGCCCGTTCGCTGTGGCTGGGCGAACCGACCCGCGAACTGAAGATCGACGGCGATGACCAGGTGGTGGTCGGCCTGCAGCACGTGCAGCCGCCGGTGCTGCTGGAGTACGACAAGGACTGGAGTCTGAAGTCCGTGTACCTGGAAAACACCTCGCGCCAGTTCGATGATGCCAGTCCGGACAACACCCTGGCCTACGTCGACCGTTGCACCGCGTTCGAGGATGGCTCGGCCGACGGTGACTGGTGCGCCCTGCTGGTCAACCGTGACAATGGCATCAAGCTGTACCGCGACAACGACCTGCGTGGCGGCATTGCCGTGGATGCACCGCTGGATGCGTTCCAGGGCCCGCGCCCGAGCGTGCGCCAGGCACACATGATCACCCAGAAGGGCCGCCGTACCCGTGCCGGCCAGTACATGCTGCAGCTGGTGGCAAGCACGCGCCCGGATCGTGGTTTCTGGATCGAGGCGGTGTCCTCGCAGCGCAAGGTGGTACTGGCGCAGCAGTGGGTGCAGCCCGATGCCAACGGCAAGATCAACGTGTCGTTCGGTCTGGACCACGAAGTGGATGATCTGGAGATCCGCGCGTGGTTGAACCACGCCGAGAAGCTGGCGGTGGACACGTTCGCACTGGTGCCCTCGCGCAGCCGACCACGAGGATAGGGGTTTCTTTGCAGGGCTGCGCCCTGCGCCCGTGGTAGTGCCGGCCGCTGGCCGGCAACCTTAGAAGCAACAGCAACAGCGGGCATTCCGTGGGATGGCGGGGCGGTGTGGGGTGGCAGGACACGCCGTAAACCCGTCCATGGGGGCTCGATGGCGCCATCCGTGGCGCCAACGGTCCTGCCACCCCACACCGCCTCACCTCTGACAGATTCCTAGCATCTGGTAGATCCACGCCATGCGTGGATGAATCTCCATCGAAATCGAATATTTCGACAATTGATCGAAGAACATCCACGCATGGCGTGGATCTACGTGTCGACCAAGGTCAACACCCACCAAGAGCACGCCATGCCATTCCGACAGATCGCGGCAAATTGTCAAAGGCGGGGTGGGTCCGGTTGCGGGAGTGTCCGCGGCATGGATGCCGCGGCCAAGCCCCCAGGGATGGGTTTACGGCGCCTCCCGCAACCGGCCCCACCCCGCCATCCCACAGGAAACCAGCTTTTGCCGTTGCGGTTGCGGTTGCGGTTGCGGTTGCTGTTGCCTTTGCTCCGGCTCGTAGCAGGTGCAGGGCGCAGCCCTGCAAAGAACCCCCTACTCCTGCGGATCGCGGGTGATGTGGATGTCGGTCGGGGTCGACAGCGGAATGTTCCGCTCGGCCAGGATCTGCAGCAGGCTGAAGTACAGATCGCTGCGGGTGGCATACACCTGCCGCGGGCTGGCCACGTACGCGAAGCTGTTGATGGTGATCTGGCCACCGGCAATGCTGTCGATGTAGACCGTCGGTGCCGGCTGCTTCAGCACGTTGGTGTGCGCGGTATACGCATCCAGCAGCGCCTGCCGCAGGTTGCCGACATCGGTGCTGGGGGGCACCGCGAACTGGATCTGGATGCGGCCCTGGTTGTTGCCCATCGTCATGTTGCGCACGGTCTTGGTGACCAGCTCGGAGTTGGGCACGATCAGCGTCGACTTGTCGCCCACCTGGATCTCGGTCGAACGCAGGCTGATGCGGCGGATGTCGCCTTCCTGGTCGCCCAGCTTCACCCAGTCGCCGATTTTCACCGGGCGCTCGGCCAGCAGGATCAGGCCGGACACGAAGTTCTGGGTGATCACCTGCAGGCCGAAACCAATACCCACCGACAGCGCGCTGACCAGCAACGCCAGCTTGCTCAGCTGCAGGCCCATCGCGCTCAGCGCCCAGATCACCGCGATGATGATGCCCACGTAACGGGCAACGGTACTCACCGAATTGCGCGCACCCAGGTCCAGCTCGGTCTTGGGCAGGTAGGTGTCGGTCAGCCAGCGCTGTACCAGCTGGGTAACGGCCAGGCCAGCCAGCAGAACCAACACCGCCAGCACGATGCGCACCGGCTCCAGCTTGGTTCCGCCAATATCGAATCCAGAGGTGAACAGCGAAGAAAAGCGCTCCACCACCGCGCCGATGTTGCCGAACGGCGCCACCAGCGCCAGCAGTGCAAGCAGCACGACAATCGTGCGCAACGCCGCCGACAGCAGCACGCCCGCCTGTTCCAGCCGCGACACGCTCAGGCCGGTGCTGAGCAGGATGGTCTGGCCGACCTTGCTGTCGGCGTTGAGCATCCACGTGCTCAGGTCGTCGACGAACTTGAACAGCAGGGTCGCGGCCAGCACTACGATGCTGCCGCCGATCAGCTGCTGGTTCACGAACTTGGCAAAATTCAGGTAGCCCAGCAACGTGGCAATGATGGCGGCCACCACGGCGATATTGCCCGCTACCCGGGCCAGTACCAGCCAGCTGCTGCGGCGCACTGGCGTACTCACGCCAAGGCCATCGGCCTGTGCTTCCAGCTTAGCCTCGGCCTCGGCGGTCTGCCGCCGATGCAGGCGCGCCAGGGTCACCAACATGGCCATGATCAGGCCGAGGTAGGTCAGCGCAATCAAGCCGTCCAACGCCACCGTGGTGACATCGCTGGTGCGCGTGGCCTGGTCGAGGGCCACCAGCACCGTGCTCAGCCAGGCCAGCGCCGCCGCGCCCCACGCGTACTTGCGCACCTTCAGCGCGGCGGTATCGTCCAGGTTCAACAGCCGCCATGACGGGCGCTTGGGCACCAGCAGGCAGGCGCTGAGCGCTGCAATGAAGGCCGCACGGAAGGTGGCGGTCTCCAGGCCGTCGGCCACCACCTGCAGGCGCGGCGCGATCGCATCGATGGCATCCAGCGCCGCCATCAGTACCACCACGGCATAACCAGGCAGCAGCGTACCCACCAGCAGCAGCCACATGGCCAGGCCAGACCGGCGCAGGCGACCGTCAGGCGCGCGCTCGGACGCGGCGAACCTGCGTCCCAGCGCGCGCAGCCACAGCCGCAGCGGGAACATCATCACCAGCGCGGCCAGCAGGCCCAGCAACGGCGTGCCCCAGCCATGGGTGCGGATGCCGGCGACCAGCGCGTCGCGCCCCTGCTCGGCCAACGGCGCAACGCGCGCGATATCGATCGGCAGGCGCTCGGCCACCTTGCTCCACAGCGCAGGCGACAGCGGCGAGGCGACCTTCTGGCCCAGTTCTTCCGTGCGTTGTGCGGTGCGCTGCTGCTCGATGTCCGCCGCCAGCTGCTGCGCACGCACGGCACTGGCCTTGGCCTGCACCACCGAAGCGGCCAGGCCGTCGCGCTGCTTGGTGAGGGTGCGCCGTTGCGCCGCCAGCTCCGGCGGCTCAGTGGCGCCTTCTGCCGGCGTTCCCAGCTGCGCCAGCTGTTCGTTGAGTCGATCCAACTGTGGCTGCAGCGCCTTTTCCAGCGCCTCGGCGTCACGCCGTGCCTGCGAGGCATTCTCGGACAGCATCGCCAGCGTCTCGGTGGCTTCTGCATCGCCACGCTTGCGCTCCACATCCTTCAGGCTGGAATCGATATCCGCCAGCTGCTGCTTCGGCGTGGGGTCCTCATCCTGCGCAAGCACCGGCGCGGACAGCAGGAAGGCGGTGCACAGCAGCAGGACCCACCAGGCCCCCCGTGCACGGATCGATCGCAGGAAAGAAGACACGCAGCCACACCGGTTCGCGCGGACCACCGCGCCTGCGCGCGACTATACGGCAGAGGCGGTCAAGGCCGGATGGGCGCCCCCGCCAGCGTCGCGCATCAGTACTTCAGGCGCAGCTCTTCCACCGTCGGCTGCTGCAGCGCGTACCAGTCCTGGAACTCTTCCTCGGTGATCTCATCGGGCGCGTACACCGCCACCGGGTGCCAGTCGTGGTCGGTCGGCAGCGGCTGCCGCGGGCCGGCACGCAGGCTGTAGGCCACGCCCTCGTAGTCGACCAGGTCGTCGACCTGCGGCCACTGTTCGCGCGCGAACGCGGATTCACTCTTCAACAGGATCACCTGGTACATCGGCACCTCCACCTCGGTTGGATCAGGAAAACACGGCGCTGGCGGCAGGATACCGCCACGCCGGTGACAACGGGCGCTCCGCCGGGGCGACGGAACGTTCTGGACACGGCCATCGCCCCGGCTTCACCCGCCCATGGCAAGGCCATCGGCATCGTGGAGGCCCACCCCTGCCACGACCGCCGATGACCGACCACCCGCCGCTGAAGACCGTCGCTGACCTCAAGCTGCCCCGCTACCTGGGCACCTGGTACGAGATCGCGCGCCTGCCGATGCGCCACGAGCCGGAGGGCTGCACCGACGTGTCTGCGCACTACACCCTGCTCGACAACGGCAACGTCGGCGTCACCAACCGCTGCCGCATGGACGGCGAGATCGAGGAAGCCACCGGCGAGGCCTGCGCCGTCGACAACGACAGCGCGCGCCTGGAGGTGAGTTTCCTGCCCAAGGGCCTGCGCTGGTTGCCGTTCGCCAAGGGCGACTACTGGGTGATCCAGGTTGCCCCGGACTACAGCGTGTCGCTGGTCGGCAGCCCGGACCGCAAGTACCTGTGGCTGCTGGCGCGCGAGCCGCGCTTGGACGCGACCGTGCAGGACCATTATCTGGCGGCGGCCCGCCTGCAGGGCTTCGATCTGTCCGAACTGATCCAGACGCCGCATACCGGCCAGCCCACGGCCTGAGCCACGCACGGCCATGGACCTGAAGAGCGGTTACCCGTGGTGGGCGGTGCGCAACGGCCTGATCCACGCCTTCCCGCCGCTGCAGCAGAACCTGCGCTGCGACGTGCTGGTGGTCGGCGGCGGCATCACCGGTGCGCTGATCGCCGACGAGCTGTCCCAGCATGGCCACGACGTTGCAGTGATCGAACAGCGCGACATCGGCTGGGGCAGCACCGCCGCCAGCACCGCCCTGCTGCAGTACGAGATCGATACCCATCTGCTGGAACTGGCCGAGCGCTACGGGCAGGACGCCGCTGCACTGGCGTACCGGGCCTGCGCGGAGGCAATCCCGGCACTGGCCGAGGTGGCGCGCGGGGTGAAGGACGTGGATTTCCAGCGCATGGACAGCCTGTACCTGGCCAGCCGCCTTCGCGACGTGCCGCGCCTGATGGCCGAGGGCGAGGCGCGGCGCGGCATCGGCCTGGATGCCCGTTGGCTGGGCCCGGAGGCACTACGGGAACGCTTCAACGTGGACGCTGGCGGGGCCCTGCTGACCCGGCAGGCCGCGCGGGTCGATCCCTACCGCCTGACCTATGCGCTGCTGCAACGCGTGTGCCGGCGCGGCAGCAATGTGCATGACCGCACGGTGCTGCATACGCTGACACCCACCGCGCGCGGCGTGAGCGCCCTCACCGAGGGCGGCGCCACCATCCACGCCCGCCACGTGGTGCTGGCAATGGGCTATGCCAACCAGACATGGCTGCAGCAGCGGGTCGCGCGCAACCGCAGCAGCTATGCCTTCATCACCGATCCCATCGATGCGGACGTGCTGGGCAGGCTGCGCAACACGATGGTGTGGGAGAGCGCACGCCCCTACCTGTACCTGCGCGCCACCGGCGACCGCCGCCTGCTGGTGGGCGGGCTGGACGACGCCATCGATATCCCGGCCCGGCGCGACCGGCGCGTACAGCGCAAGGCCGACAAGCTGATGAAACAGCTGCTGCATTGGTTCCCGCGGCTGGACCCGGTGCCGGCCTTCTCCTGGGCCGGGACCTTCGCCGAGACGGCGGACGGCCTGCCGTTCTTCGGCCCCCACGCGCAGTGGGGCCCGCGGGTGCATTTCGCCATGGCCTACGGCGGCAACGGCATCACCTATTCGATGATCGGCGCCCAGCTGCTGCGGGCCCGGATCGAGCGGCGCAGGCATGCGCTGGAAGGGCTGTTCGGGTTCGGGCGGCTGTAGCGCGCAGCCCGGCAGCGTCCGGCTCTACCCCAATCCGGCGCCGACAGGCATCATTCAAGCAACCCCTGCTAGCGTCGGCCTGTACCGCCGCGTGTTGCGTGGCCACCTGTCCGCTGGAGCGCCGTCATGATCCGCCCCCTGACCCTGCTGCTGTGCCTGGCCCTGCCGGGAACCGTGCTGGCCCAGTCCGCCGCTGGCGCCACCGCGCCGCAGGCTGCCGGCCTGGACCTGACGCTGCCGCAGGCGCCGATGCGCTACCTCAACGACCCGGCCCTGCAGCAGGACCCGCCCGGCACCTATTACGGTGACAAGAGCGGCCCGCGCGTGCACGACGACGCCAAGATCGCCGACGTGACCGACGACAAGGTCAAGGTGTCCGGCAGCTTCACCACCGGCATCGGCTATTCGAAGAACGGCGGCAACAGCCACTACAACGCGGCCACGCTGAACCTCAGCAAGAACTACACCACCGATGAAGGCAAGACCCACGGGGTCAACCTCAACATCCACGTGAGTGAAGGCAAGGGCCCGGGCTTCTTCGGCCCGTATGGCGGCTACTACGGGCGTGGCCCGGGCTGGGATTACCCGCCGCCGTACGGCTGGTAAGCCACCCCTGTAGAGCCGAGTCCATGCCCGGTTGGTAACCGCGCGGTAGCGCCGGCCGCTGGCCGGCGACTCGCGGGGCTGGAAGCGATCATGGGTTGCCGGCCAGCGGCCGGCACTACCAGCAGGTCAATCCAGCCAGCCATCGCGCTCGCTGTGCAAGATGCGGCCGTCATAACCGCTCAGGCGCACGTCCACCTTCTGGTTGCGGGCATTGCGGGCTTCCAGCGACCAGGTCGCGCCATCGCGTTCCAGCGAATGGATCTCGCGCAGGCCATGCGCCTGTGCACGTGCCAGCACCTGCTCGGTGGTCAGCAGCGCGCGGCCGCTGTGCTCATCGAAGATCTCGCCGGTCTTCGGGTCCACGTAGACCTCGCTGAAGCGGCCATCGGCGCGGCTCACGTCGGCTTCCCACAGGCCATCATCGCGTTCGATCTCGTGGATCTGGGTATAGCCGGCCTTGCGCAGGGTCTGTTCGACCTGGGCCATGCCCAGCGGCGCGGCCTGTGCGGCCGGTGCGATGGCCAGCAGGGTAACGGTGGCGAGGGCAAGCGACTTCAACATGGGGGTTCTCCTGTTCGTGTTCGTGGCCGGACCATCCCGGCAACGCCACGATGCATGCCCCGGTTAACAGCGCCTTAGCCGTGGCTGTTAGCCGGCTGTTAGTCATCCCCGCCACACTCGCGCCTGTTCCCCTCCTTCCGTGCCCGCATGCTCGCCACCCTGCCCCTGCTGCTGGCCCTGGCCAGCGCCCCGACCGCCGCCGCGCCCGCACAGGACCCGGCGCAGCAGGTCGCGCGCCGCGCCGTGCAGCAGGGCCGCTACGTGCCGCTGGAAAGCGTGGTGCGCGATGCACTCAAGCGCTACCCGGGCCAGTTGCTGGAAGTGGAGCTGGACGACGGCGTCTACGAGGTGGAGATCCTGCGCGGCGACGGCGTAGTGGTGGAGCTGGACTATGATGCGCGCAGCGGAAAGCTGCTGAAGACGGAGCTCGACGACTGATGCGCATCCTGTTGGCCGAAGACGATGCCGCACTGGCACAGCGCCTGGTGCCCCTGCTGGAACAGGCCGGCTATGTGGTGCACGTGGTCGCCGATGGCCGCGAGGCCGAAGAGATCGGCCAGATCGAGGACCTGCAGGCCGCCATCGTCGACCTCGGCCTGCCCGGGCTGGACGGACTGAGCGTGATCGAGCGCTGGCGCGGCAACGGCCGCGACTTCCCGGTGCTGGTACTGACCGCGCGCGGGCGCTGGCACGACAAGCTGGCAGGCTTCGATGCCGGTGCCGACGATTACCTCACCAAACCGTTCCAGGCCGACGAACTGGTGCTGCGCCTGCGCGCGTTGATCCGCCGCAGCCACGGCCACGCCAGCCCTCGCCTGCACTGCGGCCCGCTGCAACTGGACGTCAATGCAGGCCGCTTCGAGCTGGATGGGCAGGCGCTGCCCCTCAGTCCGCAGGAATTCCGCCTGCTCAGTTACTTCATCCACCACAGCGGTCAGGTGATCGGCCGCGACCGGCTGGGTGAACAGGTGTTCGACGGCGGCCATGACCCGGACTCCAACGCACTGGATGTGCTGCTCGGACGGGTGCGCCGCAAGCTCGGCATCGACCTGATCCAGACCGTGCGCGGCCAGGGTTGGCGGCTGGCCGCGCCATGAACCGGCAACCGTCGCTGCGGCGGCGCCTGCTGCTGGCCGGTGGCGTCGGCCTGCTGCTGGTCTCGCTGCTGGCCAGCGCACTGCTGGGCGAGCTGTTCAAGCGCAGCGCGCGCGACCGCCTCGACCACGAACTACAGCAGGACATGCTGACCCTGCTGGCACAGGCCGAAGTGGACCCGGAAGGACAGCTGCGGCTGCGCCAGGAACCCAATGACGCGCGCTTCCAGCGTGTGTTCTCCGGTGCCTACTGGCAGATCGCCGGTGCCGATGGCCGCGTGCTGCTGCAGTCGCGCTCGCTGTGGGATGAAACCCTGCCGGCGCCGGCTGCCGGGCCGGCCACGCGCAATCTGCCCGGACCGCTGCAGCAATCCCTGCGCGCACGCGTGCAGCAGGTGCGCCTGCCGCGCGCGAGCGAACCGTTCGTGGCGGTGGTCGCCACCGATCGCAGCGCACTGGATGCGGATGTTGCCGCGTTCCGCAAACGCACCGCCATCGCCCTGGGCGTACTGGTTGCGGCGTGGCTGGCGGTGCTGGCCAGCCAGGTGCACTTCGGCCTGCGCCCACTGCATCGCCTCGGCGAGCAGCTGGAACGGGTACGCCGCGGCGACGCGCAACGCATCGACACGCAGGAACTGGGCGCGGAAGTCGCACCGCTGGGGGAAGAACTCAACGCGCTGCTGGACCACCAGCAACGCATGGTTGCGCGCGCACGCACCAGTGCACAGGATCTGGCGCATGCACTGAAGACCCCGCTGAGCGTATTGGCCACCGAAGCGGACGGCGACGGCACGCACTGGCGTGCCGCCGTGCGCGAACAGAGTGCGCGCATGCAGGCCAGTGTCGACCGTTACCTGGCTGCAGGACTGGCTGCCGACCATCGCCAGCGCACCGACGTGGCGGCCGTCGCGCAGGCGATGTGCCGGCTGATGGCACGCGTGCATGGCGAACGTGGCATCACATTCACGGCGGAAGGCATCGATCCGGCGTTGCAGTTCGCCGGTGCCAGTGCGGATCTGGAAGAAATGCTGGGCAACCTGCTGGACAACGCCGGGCGCTGGGCGAAACGGCAGGTCACTGTCGAAGCGGAAAGCAGCGAAGGGCAGCTGCGCATCGAAGTGCGCGACGACGGTCCCGGCCTGGCTGCAGATGCGCTGGAACGGGTCACCCAGCGCGGCGTGCGGCTGGATGAGCGCGAGGGCAGCAGTGGGCTGGGGTTGGCCATCGTGGGCGATATCGCCGCCAGTTATGGCGGGCACGTGGCGTTGGAAAATGCGCAGCCCGGCCTGCGCGCAACGTTGTGGTTGCCGGTGGCGTGAAGCGACCAACCTGACGGTGGGTAGTGCCGGCCGCTGGCCGGCAACCACGCGGTCATCGGGAACACCCTGCGGAAGCCGGCCAGCGGCCGGCTCTACCAAGCGCCAATCCGACCGGTCGCCGTGCCCCCGGTAGGTGTCGACCTTGGTCGACACGCACCCAGCATCAACGGTGATGCATCCACCAGCAATCAATCGCGTCCAGCACGATGTGGATCATCAAACCGATGCCGAACAACCGCGTTTTCTTCGGCACGCACAGCCCGGCATAGACCGCGATGGCCGGTGCGGTGTGCAGCGGATGAAAACCGATGCTGCAGCGGTTCGGTGCGTAGATCGGATCCGCCAACAGGTGGTCCAGATCAATGATCCAGCCCAGCAGCATCAGCAGCCACGCCGAGGCGAAGCGCTTGCGCCAGAACAGCCATGCCAGCAGCGCTGGCACGGCGGCATGCAGGAACAGGTGGAAGATCGCGCGCGCGCTCATCGGCAACGGTGGCGCCGGGCAGGCCCGGCACCGTCCATCAGACCAGCGGTTCGTCGGACAGGTAGGTGTAACCGGTCAGGCCGGCTTCCAGCGCCTCCGACAGCTCCTGCGCGCGTTCCGGCGACAGCTGCGCCTCGGCCACGCGCTGCGCATAGGTCGCACGCAGTTCGTCCAGGCGGTAACCCACGTAATCCAGCATCACATCGGTGGTGTCGCCACGGCGCTGCTGGGTAATGGCATAGCCATCGGCATCGGCCAGCACTTCCACCGCGTCGGTATCGCCGAACAGGTTGTGGATGTCGCCCAGGATCTCCTGGTAGGCGCCGACCATGAAGAAGCCGATGCGGTAGCTCTCGCCCGGCTTCATCTTGTGCAGCGGCAGCGAGCTGTCCAGGCTCTCGTTCTCGACATAGGTTTCCACCATGCCGTCCGAGTCGCAGGTCATGTCGGCGATGATGCCGCGGCGGTCCGGGGTTTCGTCCAGGCGCTCGATCGGCACGATCGGGAACACCTGGTCGATCGCCCACACGTCCGGGATCGATTCGAACACGCTGAAGTTGACGAAATACTTGTCGACCAGGCGCTCGTTCAGTTCGTCCAGCACCGGGCGATGGCTCTTCTCGTCATAGCTCAGGCGCGCACGCACGCCGTGGGCGATGGCGTAGAACAGATCGTCGATGCGCGCACGCTGCGGCAGGTCGATCTGGCCCAGCGCATAGCTGGCCAGACCTTCGGCGTGGAAGTGCTGTGCCTCCTGGAACAGCTCCACCGCCGGGCGCACGTCCAGCTCGTCGTGGATCTCGCGCAGGTGGCGGATCGCCGCCGGCTCGTCGTCGTGCTGGTCCGGCACGCGGCCTTCCTGCGCTTCTTCCACTTCCGAGACGTTGGCGATCAGCACCGCGTGGTGCGCGGTCATCGCGCGGCCGCACTCGGTGACGATGCGCGGCGGGGTCAGGCCGAACTCTTCGCAGGCATTGGCCAGCGGCTGCACGATGTTGCTGGCATAGGAATGCAGGCCGTAGTTGATCGAGCAGAAGCTGCGCGAACGGGTGCCTTCGTAATCCACGCCCAGGCCACCGCCCACATCGACGTGGGTGATCTTCGCGCCCAGGCGCGACAGCTCCACGAAGTAGCGGGTGGCTTCGCGCATGCCGTTGGCGATGTCGCGCACGTTGGAGATCTGCGAACCCATGTGGAAGTGCAGCAGGTTCAGGCAGTCGGCGTACTCGGTGTCACGCAGCGACTTCCACAGGTCCAGCAGCTGGCGCGGCGACAGGCCGAACTTGGCCTTGTCGCCACCGCTGTTCTGCCACTTGCCGGCGCCCAGCGAGGCCAGGCGCATGCGCACGCCCAAGCCCGGCTTCACGTCCAGCGCCTTGGACTCTTCCAGCACCAGCTTCAGCTCGGACGGCTTCTCGATGACGATGAAGGTCTGCAGGCCCAGCTTGCGGCCGATCAGGGCCAGGCGGATGTACTCGCGGTCCTTGTAGCCGTTGCAGACGATCAGGCCACCCGGGCGCGACAGCGCCAGCACGGCCATCAGCTCGGGCTTGCTGCCCGCTTCCAGGCCGAAGCCTTCGCCGTGGTGGCTGGCCAGGGTGCCGGCCACGCCGCGGGTCTGGTTGACCTTGATCGGGTACACGGCGGTGTAGCCGCCGCTGTATTCCCAGTCCTGCTGGGCCTGGCCGAAGGCCGCCTGCAGCTTGCCCAGGCGCTGGCCGAGGATGTCCGGGAAGCGCACCAGCAGCGGCAGCTTGGCGCCGGCCGCACGGGCCGCGTCCACCACCTTGGGCAGCGACACCACCGGGCCGTCCGCCCCGGTCGGTCTCACCACCATGTGCCCGGCCTGATCCACGTCGAAGTAACCGTCCGCCCAATGCGGGATCGAGTAGGTCTTGCGGGCTTGGTCGAGGGACCAATCGGTCATTTCAGTCGGCCTTGTTGGCAATAAAAGGGGGGGCATGATAACGCCTATATGCCCACAGGTTCGTTATCATGCGCGCCCGCGCCCGTGACAGGTTTCAACCTGAACGGGCCGATCCGTCCGGATGTGGCATCTGTGCCACGCGGCCCCGCCCGCCAGCCCGGCTCCACCCCTCCGAACAGGACTGTTTTCCAATGACTGACAGCAACAACTGGTACATCGAACACTTCGAGCGCACCGGCTCGGCCATCGGCTACCGCATCACCAGCAAGCTGGACGAGGTGCAGTCGCCGTTCCAGAAGATCGAGATCTTCCAGACCACCGACTGGGGCAACCTGATGACCATCGACGGGGCCATCATGCTGACCAGCAAGGACAACTTCTTCTACCACGAGATGATCAGCCACCCGGTGCTGTTCACCCACGCCGCGCCCAAGCGCGTGGTGATCATCGGTGGCGGCGACTGCGGCACCCTGCGCGAAGTGCTCAAGCACACCGGCGTGGAGAGCGTGACCCAGTGCGATATCGACGAGCAGGTCACCGTGATGGCGCGCAAGCACTTCCCGGAACTGTGCGATTCCAACGATGACGCCCGCGCCGAGCTGCTGTTCGACGACGGCGTGGCCTACATGGCCAACTGCCCGGCGGGCAGCGTGGACGTGGTGATCGTCGATTCGACCGATCCGGTCGGCCCCGGCGAAGGCCTGTTCAACAAGGCCTTCTACGAGAGCTGCTTCAAGGCCCTGAAGGACGACGGCATCCTGGTGCAGCAGTCCGAATCGCCGCTGATGCAGCTGGACCTGATCAACGAAATGCGCACCGAGATGGGCAAGGCCGGCTTCGGCTCGTTCAAGACCCTGCCGTTCCCGCAGCCGTGCTACCCCACCGGCTGGTGGAGCGTGACCATGGCGCGCAAGGGCGACAGCAGCTTCGACTTCCGCCAGGCCGACTCGGCCGCCAAGACCTTCAACACCCTGTACTACACCGCCGCGCTGCACACCGGCGTGCTGGTGACCCCGCCGTTCGTGCAGGCGGCACTGAAGGGTTGATCCAACAAAAAACCCGCGCTGGCAACAGCGCGGGTTTTTTCATGTTCCGGTAGTGCCGGCCGCTGGCCGGCAACCGCATGTAACGATCAAAGCGCCCAGATACCGGCGATCACCGCCACCACCAGGCCCCACTTGATCAGCTGGTAGGCCACCACGCTGCGCTCGCGCAGTGCCTTGGCCTTCAGGCGCACCTTGTAGACACTGCCGAACGCCTTGTTGACGCCACCGGTCGGGTCACCCGGCAGGTTCGGCGAGGCACCACCGGCCAGCAGCGTGGCCGCCACCGCGCGGTTGAACAGACCCGGCAGGCCGAAGCGCAGCGGGCGGGCGATGTCACAGAACAGGATCACGCGGTCATCCGGCGTCTCGTTGTGCGCGTGGTGGATGTAGGTCTCGTCGAACATCATCCACTCACCGTCGCGCCAGCTCTTCTTGATGCCGTCCACTTCGATGTAGCAGCCGTCGTTGTTGGGCGTGGCCAGGCCCAAGTGCAGGCGCAGCGAACCGGCGAACGGGTCGCGGTGCGGGCGCAGTTCACTGCCCGACGGCAGCTGCGCGAACATCGCCGCACGCACGTCCGGCAGCGATTCCAGCAGCGCCGTGGTCTTCGGGCACATCGCCTTCGCCGACGGGTGCGACGGGCCATACCACTTCAGGTAGAAGCGCTTCCAGCCACGGCGGAAGAACGAATTGAAGCCGGCGTCGTTGAACGTGCTGGACGCAGCGATCTTCTGTGCATCGCGCAGCGCCAGCGCCTCGTCGCGGATCATCTGCCAGTTCTGGCGCAGCGGCTCCAGCTGCGGGAACTCCTTGGCCGGGTCCAGGAACGGCGTGGTCGGCACCTTCGAGAACATGTACATGACCACGTTGATCGGGGCCATGAAACTGGAGTGGTCCAGCAGCTGGCGCGACCAGCGCGCGCGCACCTTGCCACGGAAGTGGATGTACAGCACGCAGGCCACGAACAGCGCTGCAATGACGATTTTGATGATCAAAGCACTTTCCTCCAGCCGCAGCCGGAACGGGAAACGGGGCGATGCACGGCCAGGCGGCCAGCACCGGTTGGGAACGCGGCAGGGGACGGGGACGTGCCGGAGGGGGGCGGCCGCCGATGTCGCGGGTTAACAGCTTATGGTCGGCAGGGCGTGCGCCGGGGTCAAGCCGGACGTGCGTGGCGTTCAGCGCGGCGCCGATGAATGGGCCGAAAGCGCGCCCAACCCATTGATTCAACACAGCAAGCCCTATAAGTGAGACAGAATTGTCCGATTCTGCGTGACGAACTGTTCCAGCCACGGCCCCGACATTTCTCCGACAAATCGTGGAATAGCGAACTGGCGAGTACTAAAATTAACGAAAACTTAGTAACTCCCTGTAACACCGGTTCGCTTGACGCTTTGCGCCACCCACCGGGTCGTCCGAGACCCCGACATGTATCTTCCTGCTCTCCCCCCTCCTCCTGCGGCAATGACGCCGCCTCCCCGCTGCTGCTCAAGCGCGGCGAGCGTTTCCTGGCCCCCGACGTCTACCGCACCTGCCTGGATGGGCGCGAGGCCGTCATCAAGGACTACTCCCGCTACCGCGGCACCCCCGTTTCGCTGATCGCGCGGCTGATGGTGCGCCGTGAAGCCCGCATGCTGCAGCGCCTCGGCGGCTGGAAGCATGCCCCCGCACTGCTCGGCACCCTCGGTGGCCTGGCGCTGGGCATGGAGTTCATTCCCGGCCAGACCCTGAGCACCGCGCAGGCCGTCGGCAACGACGTGTTCGAGCAGCTGCAGCACGCGCTCAGCCGCCTGCACGCCGCCGGCATCACCCACAACGACCTGCACGGTACCAACGTGGTGGTCAGCGGTGGCGTGCCGGTGCTGCTGGACTTCACCTCCGCCTGGCGCGTACCCCGCTGGCTGCGGCGCGGCCCGCTGAGCCGGCAGATGCGCCGCAGCGACATGAAGAACCTGCTGAAGATCCGCCAGCGCGTGACCGGCCAGGCGCCGAGTGCCGCGCAGGCCGCACTCGTGGCCGACCCGGGTTGGGTCGCCGCCGTGCGCCAGGGCTGGAAGCGGTTTTACAAGTGGGCGAAGCGGCGTTAAGCGCTGTTCGCCCCTGCATTGCTTGCGCGACTGCCGTTTGCCCCTGCATTTGCCCGGGGTCACACGCCCGATTTGCCCTGCGATACTCGTCGGCACGCCACTCGCAAGGACGCTGGGGATGCCGACACCTGAACACACCCGCCTGCTGACTTCAGCCGCAAGATCCATACTGCGCCCCTTGGGCTGCGTGCAAAAGGGCCGTTCGCGCACCTGGCTTGACGACCAGGGCTGGTGGGTCGGAGTGGTCGAGTTCCAGCCTTCGGCATGGGACAGGGGCAGCTACCTCAATGTCGGCGCCTGCTGGCTCTGGGAAGAAAAGGACTACCTGTCCTTCGACGTGGGCGGCCGCGTTGCCGGATTCGAACGCTTCACCGAAACCGCCGAGTTTGCCTCGGCCGCACAGGCACTGGCTGAGCAGGCCGCCGCCGAGGTACTGGCCCTGCGTGACCGTTTCCCCACCCCGGGGCATGTGCGTGCATTGATGAACCGCCACCCCAAACCGGGCATCCGCGAACACATCCATGCGGGCATCACTGCCGGGCTGGCGGGCGCTTACGACGAGGGTCGCAGGCACTTGGCACTGGCCGCTACGGAGACCCACCCAGCGCCATGGGTCGATGTGCTGAAGCAACGCTGTGCCGAACTCATGCCGCTGCTGCAACGTGATGGCGGCTTCGAGGCAGAGATCGCCGCCACCGTGACGCGCACCCGCCGCGCGCTCGGTCTACCGGAGTGGCGGTCGTCCCCCCTCATTCCGCCGGGCTGATCACACCGGGAGGGCTCTTCATCGCATACGGGTGTTCGCGCCGCCCGATCCCGGTCGTAGAGTCGAGCTTGCTCGACTCTACGACAGAGGGGTCAAGCATCCCGTCGCCCAGACCGCGCAGCGGTCCAGCCCCCCGCGCTGCAGTCGGCCGCCCACACCCCCACTTACAACGCGTCCGCGTCCAGCTCACCGGTACGAATACGCACCACGCTGCCCAGGTCGTACACGAACACCTTGCCGTCGCCGATCTTGCCGGTGCCGGCGGCCTTTACGATGGCCTCAACCACGGCCTCAACCTGGTCATCGGTCACCGCCACTTCCAGCTTCACCTTCGGCAGGAAATCGACCACATACTCCGCGCCACGGTACAGCTCGGTATGGCCCTTCTGGCGACCAAAGCCCTTCACTTCCGTCACCGTGATCCCGGTGACCCCACGCTCGGCCAGCGCTTCGCGCACGTCGTCGAGCTTGAACGGCTTGATCACCGCCATGACCATCTTCATCGTCTATCTCCTGTCTTCCGGCGTGGAGGATAGCGCCTGAACGCGGCCCGTGCGAAGCCGCTGCCGCCTGTCCGGGCGATGGGTGCCAGCAGTATCCTTGTGCCCGATCGGCCTGCCCGCGCCGGATGCACGGGCCCTACCCCCACGGAGCACCCCATGATCGACCTGAACCAAATCGATGACCTCGCCCGTCGCCTCAGCGACCTGGTGCCGCCGGGCCTGCGCGAATCGCGCGAGGAACTGCAGGCCACCTTCAAGAGCGCGCTGCAGGCCGGCCTGGCCAAGCTCGACCTGGTCACCCGCGAAGAGTTCGAAGTGCAGCGCGCCGTGTTGCTGAAGACCCGCCAGAAGCTGGACGCGCTGGAAACCGCCGTGCGCGAGCTGGAAGGCCGCGGCGCCGCAGAATGAAAAAAGGAGGCGCACCGCGCCTCCCGTTTACAGATTATTTCCCGGATGGGGCCTTGCAGCAAGGCCCACCGGGCGCCCTAGACTCGCCGGCCTGTCGATCCGGCAGGACACGCAGGGGCAGTGCCGATGGCGCAGGACACCGATTGGACACCCGTTTCGCATGACACCTGCGACCAGATCGCCGGGCCGTTCTATCACGGCACCCGCGCTGATCTAGCGGTGGGCGAGCTGCTGAGTGCGGGCTTCCGCTCCAACTATCGCGACAGTGTGGTGATGAACCACATCTACTTCACCACCATTGCCAAGGGCGCCGGGCTGGCTGCGGAGATGGCCAAGGGTGAAGGGCGACCGCGCGTGTATGTGGTGGAGCCGACCGGGTCGTTTGAAGACGACCCGAACGTGACCAACAAGAAGTTTCCCGGGAACCCGACGCGGTCGTATCGGAGTGCGCAGCCGTTGCGGGTTGTTGGGGAGATTGTGGAGTGGGAGCTTTATGACGCGGAGTTCGTTCGGCAGTTGAAGGCGTTTGTTGCTTCGGGGAGTGGCGAGATCATCAATTGATGACCTCTGGGCACGGAGCGTTGCGCACTTCTTCATCGGCTTCATAGATGTCCAGCCCGAGCTCAATGCCGCGTTGACCAAGGGCGAGCAGAGCGCGAGGCGAAAGCGAGACACCACCGTTGCTGCTGCCCATGAAGAGACCGCAGAACAGATCAGGCCGGAAGCGTGCCAATGACTGCCATACGGCGAGATCGTCGATGAGTTGATCGAGGATCTCGAAGATCTGAGCGTCCAGATCTTCAGGCTCACGACGCTCCGCATCAAGTTGCCAGCTGCCGGTCCTGGCGATACGCACGGTGCCTGATTGGTTGCCTCTGAGTTCCTGGCCCTTGTGATGCGATGCGGTTGGAGTCGCTCCGAGCAAGGCACTGACTTCTTCGGGCAGGAGGTCGTCCCCGAAGAATCGGAGGGTCACCAGGGAATGATCGAATGCGGCCATCGGAATCCAGTTGTCCTTTCGGAATCTCTTCCAATCTGTACGCCTCATCGACGTCAGGTCAGCTATCAGCCAAAAGCAGACACTCAGATGATTTGTAGTTGTCCACAGTAACCTTGGCGTTTCGGTTTCCTGGTGGGTGTGAGCCTACTGATGCACCTTAGGACGAGGCGGAGTTGGTCCTGGTTGGAGAGTCAGACGTGATGATCTACGTAGCTCCGAACGTGACAGACAGAGCAGGATTTTATCCACTCCTCCATGTAGTGCTGGCGTGCTCATGTGCACGCCCATGGCGGGGGACGTTTAGCGACGGGGTTGCGTGCCCGCGACGGTGTGTCCGAGTTGGACCTAGCTCTGTAGGCTTCCTGTAGGCTTCAATTGGTTGGTCCACCGTGACCATTGAGCGGCCCTTTGAGGTCGTACTCATTGACCGGGTGGCCGGCGGTGTTCAGCGTCGGATGCTGCCTTACATGGACAAGGCGATTGGCAACCAGATGGTCGATACCGGCTGCAACATCGCGGGAGGCAGGGACATGGCCTCCACCAGCTTCCGGTGGGAGATGACCGTCTTGGAGCTGCCCTTCGAGCGGCTCTCGAGGAGCTTCAGATAGATCTTGAACGCAGCCAGGACCGTCACGCCTCGATTTGGCAACTGCTGCATGGTCTTGGTTGCAAGGTCCGCTGGCACCTTGGTCCAGCGCGTGTTCTCCGCACATGGGACCTGGGTGAAGCGATTGCGATAGCCGCTGTTGTCAAACTTCAAAACACCTCTGTCTGCCAGAGTCTCCACCGCTGGCAAGAGCATTGGACGGGACAGGCCCGTCAGGTGAGTCAGGCGATCATTGGTTATTTCGCTTGATCGGGTAGTGAAGTCCACCTCGATCGCCACCGCGATGAAGACCTTCATCGTAGCGATGTGCCTCCCGGTCAGCTTGTTGGCTCCGCCTCGTAAGGGGCCAAGAGCCCTACAGGCCATGAAGGGAAGCTGCCCCAGGCGCTCACTTGTCATCCTTCTTACGAATGACCTTGCCGAGGATATGAAGGACCTTCCAAGCCACTGCAAAAGCGCAGAGAGCCAGGACAAAAATTGCGCATGCGGCCGGGTTGATGGTGCCAAACTGCTGGACGAGATGTTCCACATGAATGTTCCACGGAGTGGGGGTGCTTTAAATTGGAAAGCACGCGTGGTGGAGCATCTAGATAGAGCGATCATCGATATCCTTCGCCTCTGCGGCCTAAGCCTTTGGTAGATAAGGATCTTCCTGAATCACTCGGCGTAAAAACATAGGAAACGAGAAAGCATCAGATGGCCCGGTCGTTTACTGTCCAAGCCGCCGGGATCCCCGAAATGCGCAAAATTTGCTCTTAGATCTGGTCGACGGCGGCTCCCACCAGCAGCGGGCCAAGGGCGACGCAAATTGCTTCATGCCTACTGTCGATGTCCGCCCGCAGCACTTCCTGGCGCAACTCAATTGGCACTGTTTGAGGCGGAAGGAGAAAAGCTGTGGTAGGGAATCCCTGACTGGATTTCGCCAAAACCGGCTTCAACAGGAAGTTTTCGCTGAAGATTTCGTAAAATTGAGCGCTTTTAGAGGAATTTATCCCGGATGTTTGCCGACTTTGGCCGGACTTCGGCGAGGATCGCCACTCGCACAGGCCAAAGGTAATACCCCGCCCGAATGGCCCTAGGACGCGCTGTGTGCAATTTCAAGGCAATTGCTAATCAGGATAAGTTGGTGGGGCTGGAATCGCCGCCACGGGCCAAATAGACGGCTTAACGTTAAGATTTCTTCTCGACTTACCAAAATCGCTTGACTGAACCGAGCACCTCAGTTAATGTTTGGTCAAGGGTGTGATACGCCCACGAAAAAACCCCCGCTGTTTAGGGCGAGGGTCAGTTCTTTAACAATGTAGACGTCACCAAGGGTCGCGTTGGAGCGCGATTCCTAGGTAACAAGGCCGGGGACAGGAGCGAGTGCCAGAGGGGACTCACCTGTCAGACTGCCAAGTACCGTCTTGTCGTTTGGCTTCGACTGGACAATGGTTCCACGGTTGACCGAAGCGTGTCAATAACACGCCCGGGCGATCTGGAGCTCTCTTGGCGAGACCGCGCTCCTCTCACCTTCTCCGAAGGAGAGAGCTATGCGTACCAAGAATGTACCGGTACGTGCTTACACCCGCCGTCGATTCGGCCGTGTGGAACACGTCATCCGTCATTACCGCTCCCATCCGCGCCGTTAAGGGCTGATAGGAAGGCCCCGGACCCAGTCATTGGGTCCGGGTGCCCAGGACTTGGAGCAGAGCATCTTCTGGAGAGATCTCGCAAAAAGGATCAGATATGTCCAGTAAGAAGGGCCCCGCGGACTTCCGCAGCTCGGAGACTGGCCGGTTTGTGACCGAGCGCTTCGCGGAGAACCACCCGCGCACCACTCAGAAGGAACACAACCGTCCGCCGCCGCCGCCCACCAAGAAGAAGTGATGATGAATGAAGGGCCCGCATTGCTGCGGGCCCTTTTTTTTGGACTGCGGCTCACGCAGGCGCAACTACAGCAGTTGGATGTCTTTCCCGCTCGGGACGGTCGAACCTGGTCAAAGTGATCAGTCCCGCCTTTACCATCCACGAAACCAGCCAATGGACTGCCTCAATGCCCATCAAACAGACGCGCGGCCCTCAGGTCGGGAAGTGCAACATCTGTGGCGAGGTCGGCCCGCTGACCGTGGACCACTGTCCACCCAAGGGATGGGCCCCGCGCGTTCCACTGCGTGTCTCCGAAGTGATGGCTCCCTATCGCGACGGGTCAAAATTCCGGTACCAGAAGTTCAACAATGGCGTTCAGTTCAGATCGCTCTGCGAGCACTGCAATCGAGACATCCTCGGTACCCGCTACGATCCTGAATTGATTTCTTTGGTGGAGAAGGTGACGGCGCTAACCACGTCAGTACTTCACATTCCGGCTCTCCAGTACGTGCGCTTACGACCCCAACGCATCATGCGCTCGGTGATCGGCCACCTGTGTTCCCAAGGCGTTGATCGTTTCCACAAGGGGGAACTGACAGAGGTGCTGAAGAACTATCTTACCGATCCCGCGGCAAAATTCCCCAACTCCCTGAGTCTGTGCTACTGGCTCTTCCCGCATCCAGGCGTCGTGCTGACCAGGGACTACTCCATCACACGTCTGGGATGCGGTAGCGCGAGCATGCTCTGGATCATGAAGTGCTTCCCGCTGGGGTTCGCACTGATCAATAGAGGGTACGCGTTTGACGGTGTGCCACCTCAAATGGTGATGGACGACTTCGGGGATCTTGGTGACGATGATCAGGCTGAGCTTCCGATCGCGCTCATCAACTACCCCCCGCGCCACTTTCCCGAGCACCCAAGCAGCAACTCGGCGATCTTTGCAGGGCCTCAGTCCACTATGGCAAACGCCAGTCCTCCCAGGCCAGTAGACCTTTCCAGGATAAAGAAGTAGCAGACTGCGGCGCAGTCCTGAGCTCCAGCTCAAGCCATGAAGGACTAATGGAAGATCGTACTGCGATGAGCCGCCCCGTGGTCGCCACTGTTCCGCATGTCTGACAGTGCAGTGGTTAGGTCAGTGTGGACGTGGTAGCTGCTGCCGATCACCAGGAGTGCTGAGTCTCCCGACAAATTCTGGTCTGGTGACGGAGGATCCGAAGCCCTGCCTAAGCTCAGCCGGCATCACCGGAAGGCAGAGGCTGAGCGCGGAACCGTGGCCTAATTACTAGATTTCTGGCTGCAGCCTGAAATCCGCTCGGGGAATTTCTGAAGCAATAAATAACTGTGAATCGCCCAGGTTCATGTAGACAATCGCAACCCGCCCCTTGGGTGACCGCTTCCGGCCAGAAGCAGACCTCGGCCGATCAGCGTCGGAAGACTGACTCAGGCTAGCTTGTCTCGCAGTGGCCAGAAGCAGAAATCCGTGAAGCTCCAACCGAGCCGAGCCGCTACAGGGGATTCGTCTCGAACGAATCACATTTCGGGTTGGGAAGTATCCAAACTTTCAACTGCACGCTGCCCCGACTGTGCCGTACCAAAGTCGAACTCTGCAGGAGCCACCGCAATGCAATTGAGTTGGCGCTCCAATTCACGAAGCCGGTTTGGGCCACCTTGGGTGGAAGCTAGAAAGACTCGAACAACGTGCGGATTCTGCAGCAACTCTCTGATGACCGATGCAAACATTGACTTCCGTGCAAGATGCAAGTCTTGAGCGTCCTCTATGAATGCGGCATTCCAACCGATGAGAGTTTCGTTCGGAAATTGCCCTGGCGGTGCGGAAGCAAGAGTTGCCATGAGCTGGTTGTACAGCGCAGCCAGATAGCCCCATTGTGCTGCGAACCTAGTGTAGAACGCTGCGTACGCACCGGCAAAGATGGCGCCGAACCATGGGATCATTTGCCCAATCTCGACTTTGAGCTGGGCTGCAGAGAAAACAAGCTCCGTGCCGGCCGCAAAGTACGACTTGATTGGGAGCACGATCGCACAAATTAGCGATGTCACCCAAAGCGACCGCAACAGTACAGCCGTGCCGCCGTTGGGTCTGTTCCGCAGAAAAAACTCACCTGCAAGAAAACTCACTGTCGACATAGTCTCTTCTCCCGCCAAACCATTTGATGGACGCTCCCCCCTGGGAGTTTGGCTGTGCCACCCACGCCCCTCGAAAGGGTTCGCCCCCCTAGCACAGCTCGATGCTAGGCGGATTGTGACCTATTCACAATCCGTTGCAACGCCTGAGAATGACTAGCCTGCATTGCAAAGGCCGTAAGCCGCCGTTGTCATATCCAAGAGGAAATGGACCGTAGTGTGCGTCCGCTTCCGGCCAAGAGCGGACGCTCGCAGTGCCTCGAACCGGCCCAAGAATCTGCGTGGCCTATAACGAAGTATCGGGCCGAACCCTACTTGAACATCTCCAACAGATCCCTGTCTTCATGCCGCTGCTCCCACGTGGAGAGAAAACAGAAGCTCACACCACCTTGCATGGCAGCCTTTTGAAACCCGGCCAGTTCCTCCTTCGTAACCGGGTACTCCACCGGATCAAAGTGCAGAATCCCCCACGGCTTGACGAGAGAGAACCCAGGCATGAGTTCCGAGAAGATCGCCTTGAGCGGGGGCCGGATATTCGAAAAGTCCTTGATCGGGCCCGCGCGATTGCCAAGGGCATGACACTGGCGACGAATGGTCCTGTCTCCACCCACCACGCGCGCAATGAAGTGGTCCTGGTGCACTCGAACGTAGATCAGCTGACGGCGAAAAATCCTCATCCCCTTCTCAACCCCACACGCTCAATGGTCGTCCATGTGCCTGCACGCCCACCCATCAATACGTCGGCTCCGCCTTCTGCGCGCTTGAACCCCTGCGCAGCAGATATAGCGCAACCAGGAATGGCCACAGCGAGTTGATCGACGAGAAAAGGCGCTGTGTCAGCCCCCTGTACCCCTCCGGATCCGCCCCCACCACGTTCAACCAGAGATAGACGATGCCCGCGATGCTCACCAATGCGGTCACGGCGTACGCCCTTCGGTTGGCAGACCACGCGCTCAATTCGATGTGCGACATCGCCGGTGCAATGATGTTTGCGATACCGATGGTGTAGAAGCCGTGCATCGGATGGCCCATGGGCCAGAGCCCGTTGGTCAGCATGGAGATGCCAAAGATCATCCAGCAGATCGCGCCCACGGCAATCCGGCGACCGGACTCCCGCCATACCCCGATGGAGAACGCCACGAAGCCGACACCGGAGCCGATGGCGGCGATCCTGCCGCAGATGCTTGCGAGCGTTGGCGCCTGCAGCAGCTCGCTGGCGTGCTGCGCAAGCGGGTTGTAGCCCGGCGCGAATACGGCGGCAACGCTGGTCCAGAACAGGAACCACGGAAGCGGGACCAGACCCGCGCAGAGAAGCAGTCGGCTGCGGCGTGACACGTAAAGTGGTCCTTGTTTGGCCTGCGCCAGTGGGTGGAATCCAGTCGAACGCTGCAGATCCTTCCTACTGCGGGCAGGACGATCGTGAGTGACTACAGCAGTAGTCAGATTGCGCGCGGCACTCGGAAGGTTCAATAGGCAAGAAGTCATTTAAACCATCCAGCGGGTGTCGCAGCGGTTCGGTTGCATGAGCGATCACACATGTCCGATGGGCGAGTGCTGTCGCATTTGCCGCGCCTTACATCTCTGACGGAAGGTTCTGTCGACTTCGTTCCAGAAGTGCCGTTCCGCCTAGCACACCAAGGCTCTCGCCCCTTTCCACGCTATGCGACAATGCCAAAAGCGTCTCGGGTTTTGGCGGCATTGACCCCTACCCGTTGGCATTCCGCACAACAGCAGGTAATCGTTACTGCGCCACCGTGCATCGGTGGTCGGGACTCGAAAACCCGGATTGCTAGACGTAAGTTTGCGCTTGCCAGCCGGCACCACCGCGCGTGGTGCCGGCTGGCAATCCGTCTGCCGGCTATGGCGGGCGGGGCGTGGGGGCCTCGTGCCCGCCGGCTTTGTCTAGCAACCGGTTTTCGAGCCACGCCCTGTCCGCCACCTTTATCGGTGGCGGCTTCTGCCTGCATGCACGGAGCCCGCCATGACCACGCCACACTCCCCTCCCCCGCGCCCGATCCAGGAAGCGCCCTCGGCCGCTCCGGCCCCGGACCCGAACAGCCTCATCGCCATCCTGCACGCCATCGGCGCGGGCGCTGCGGCCGATGGCCAGCCCTGGCCCGAGCGGCACCATCTACGCAGCCGGCAGATGCAGTTGTCCGACGCCGACTGCGCACTCACCGGCCAACGCATCGTGCAGGAGATCCTGCTGGCGGCCGAGCGCACGCGCCAGAACGGCGAGCCGGAGCAGTACGTGGGCGACCGGGTGATGGAGGGGCTGGTGATGGCCGATCTCGCGCTGACTGCCTTCATCCACGAGCGGATGCGACCCCAGGACTGAGCGCGCTTATGGCGCGGAGTTTTTCTGCCTGTGTGCGGGGTGACAAATGAAGATGCACGGCCTTGCCGCTGCAGCGGCGTGCATCGCGGTGATCGGCGCGATGTGGATGGAATGGCCCGAACCAGCGGGCGATCAGGTGTGGGCCTACCAGAAGCTGCGGCCGGCCGATTACCGCCAGCTGCGCAGTGATGCGCTCGGCTTCGTTACCGCGAAGGCATACGAGGGCTTTGAACTGCACGCGCGCCATGCCGGGGCAACGTCCTTCGAGATCCGGTGCAAGGGCGTGCTGGTGATGGACGTGGAGAATGCGCCCTCGCGCGTGCTGATCCGCATGCCTGCCGATGCACGATGGCGGGCGCCGGATATCGAACGGCTGCGCATCAGCTTCGAGCGCTGGCTGGATCTGCATCAGAGCCAGGGGCGGTTGCTGGTGGAAAGCGCGGGGCCTTCGAGGATTGAGGCTAGGTTTGGGCGCTTCAATGGGTTGGTGCCTGATGAGCAGCGGTGTCTGCTTGGGGGCCCAGACCACCGCCAGGCCGTTCCCAGCAACCATGTCCGCGCTGAAGTGCCTTCGTAGGCTAACGCTTGTAGTGGCGCTGCGCCTGCACCGCTAGGGGCACGGCAACCGGTCAGGGGCCAAACCCCAGTGCCATCGCAACCACTTTTCCATCCCGGACGTAGAAGCAAATGTTCGATCCACCTCCCGAGAAGCCACAGGTGCGCTCGACCTTGATGCCGCCCAGCGTTGCCTGCTTTGTGTCTCTCTGGCCATACCCGACTGCTGCGCCGACGGCCTTGGACGCCGGGTCACCCATGGCAACGCCTTTCAGCTTCACGCCGCGCAAGCTCTCGGTTCTGCCTGCAGCAGGTTGCCCCGCGCTGATCGATGAAACGCGGATCTCATCGATGGTTCGGAACTCCGGAGCCACGTCAGGGTTGGAGGTCATCAGCACCTCCAAACGGGTAGTGGGATCCAGGTATCTACGCCGTATCAGCACTGTCGTGTCCACGACCAGCTCAACTTAATCCGGCTTTCGCTCTTCACTTGAGAAAACGCCATTGCCTCTCTCGAGAAAGAACACCGACTCCGGAATAGCGCTATTGCCGAAGTTCCTGACTCTAACGCCGATCACCCCCCTTTTTCTATCGAAGTAGAAGGAGTTGGCGTGGACGCCATCCCTTTCCACATCCACCTTCAGAACTTCGCGATCATCGGCCAGCATGGGAATGGAGAGGGCCTTTACCACGGCGAAGGTAAACGCGCCCTCTTTGTACCTGTCACCAACCTTCCCTCCTATGGGCACCTTGTAGAACGCCATGAAGTCAATCTTGAGACAGTCCGACGAACCACCAGCCTGGCAGCGCTCGAGCTTGCCGAACTCGCTGCCATAACCAAAAAGGCCCTTCCCGGGAAGTACGGTCAATCTGGAATCCACGCCATTTGTCGAGTACCGCATATCTGGCGCGTAGTTTATGTATAGGGCATCATCCGCCCTGGAATGGATACTCACCACCATACTGGCCAACGCAACTGCAGCAGCTAGTATTCTCAGCTTCATCATCGCCGCCCCTCGGTCCTGTCCTTATACACCGCGGCGCGTACAGCACCTCCAAATCCATCCATTGCGCTTTGGGGGAGGAATGGCGCCATCCATGCGTCGGCCAGTAGGTTCCATGAGCTGCTGCGTGGGGAACACCTGCGTAGCCGGAGGCCGCCACGGAGATGACGCACGCAACTAAAGAGTCGTATCGAATGTCGCACGGGATCTCCTGGGCACTGACGGCGGAGGACACTGCGTCGCGTTGTGGGTCTGCCTGGCGCCGTAGATGGGCACGGGGTCGGCCAGCGCCGATTCTGCCACGGTATTGGGGCGAGTCCCTGGCGTTGACTGGGCGCCACACGCCCTGCCTGCGAGCCCATCCGTATTTCTGCCTGTTCGCCCGATGCTCGATCATCAAGGCCGGCACCAACGTCATGGGCGGTCTGTACTGACGGAAACCGAGCCGTCCTCCCGCAGGCGGACGTTTACATATGCGTCTGGCGGAGGTATCCGATCGATCGACGCTCCTGCGGGGAGAATGTCCCAACTGGTGATCGGGCCGCAGACTGTCCTATGCACCAATCGGCGACTATCCAACCCTCGCTTGGCAAGCTCGGCCACAACTACTCCAGGAGGCTGGCGGTCAAAGCCCTTGTAGGCTGTGCACGTCTCTCCCGTCTGGCCAATGGGATACGTTGAACTCTCCACCTCATTCCGGCACCCCGACAGGCCCATGGCGAGCGAGAGGGCCATCAGTACGCGAATGCACTGCATTTCAGCTCGCTCCTTTTCTTTACTGCCCTGTTGTAAGCCTTGTCTGACGCAAGACCTTCGAAACCGCCATCACAGCGCCGCGCTGCACAGGTCAACTGCCCTTGATGCGAATGCTGCACCCTTTGCAGGCAGGGATATCCCGAGACGCATTGCCGGCAAATCCCGATAGTCCCACACAGATTACCTGTCGCACCATCAAGCGTCTCTCTGCAGGAAACCACACATGAGCCTGGCGCTGGTCCACAGCCGTGCCCGCGCCGGGGTCGACGCCCCGCTGGTGCGGGTGGAAGTGCACCTCTCTGGCGGCCTGCCCGCCACCCAGATTGTCGGCCTGGCCGAGACCAGCGTGCGCGAGTCACGCGAGCGCGTGCGTGCCGCCCTGCTCTGTGCACGCTTCGACTTTCCGCAGCGGCGCATCACCTTGAACCTCGCGCCTGCCGACCTACCCAAGGAAGGTGGGCGTTACGACCTGGCCATTGCACTGGGCATTCTGGCGGCCAGCGGCCAGGTCGATCCGCAGTCGCTGCTGCAGTACGAGTTCCTGGGTGAGCTTGGCCTGACCGGCGAGCTGCGCCCGGTGGCCGGCGCGCTGCCGGCGGCGATTGCGGCGGCCGAAGCCGGGCGCATCCTGGTGGTGCCGCCGGGCAATGCCGCCGAGGCTGCGCTGGCCGAGCATGCCGATGTGCGGGTAGCGCGTACGTTGCTGGAGTGCTGCGCTGGTTTGGGGAACCCACGCTTGCTGCTGCCAGTAGAGCGTGTGGACACGACGCCGTTGGCACTGCCGGATCTGGCCGACGTGCGTGGGCAGGCGCATGCACGGCGTGCATTGGAGGTTGCCGCTGCGGGTGGGCACCATCTATTGCTGATCGGTAGCCCTGGCTGCGGCAAGACGCTGTTGGCTTCGCGCCTGCCCAGCCTGCTGCCGGATACCGAGGAAGCGGAGGCGTTGCAGCTGGCGGCGATTGCCTCGGTGAGTGGTGAAGGGCTGGATCCACGGCGTTGGCGGCAACGGCCATTCCGTTCTCCTCACCACAGTGCGAGCGCGGCAGCGCTGGTGGGTGGCGGCAATCCCCCCTGCCCCGGTGAAATCTCGCTGGCCCATCACGGCGTGCTGTTCCTGGACGAGCTTCCGGAGTGGAACCGCAGTGCGTTGGAAACCCTGCGCGAGCCACTCGAGTCCGGCCACATCCGCATCGCCCGCGCGGCGCGGAGCGTGCAGTATCCCGCACGGTTCCAACTGGTGGCAGCGATGAACCCATGCCCGTGTGGCTGGGCCGGGGACCGTAGCAACCGCTGCCTGTGCAGCGACGAACGTATCAACCGCTACCGCGCGCGGGTATCCGGCCCATTGCTGGACCGTATCGACCTGCATATCAGCGTGGCACGCATGGACGCGGTGGAGCTGCGGGAGAGTACGCCGCTGGGTGAACCCAGTGTTGCGGTACGTGCACGGGTGGAAGCCGCCCATGCCTGGCAGCAGGCGCGTGGCGGGCTGAATGCCCATCTGCCACCGGCGGCGCTGCGGGCATGCACGAAGCTGAGCGAGGCCGATCAGGACTTACTGGAGCAGGCAATTGAACGCCTGCAACTTTCCGCGCGGGCGATGCACCGGATTCTGCGGGTGGCGCGCACGATTGCGGATCTGGCGGGTTGCGAGGATATCCAGACGGCGCATCTGGCTGAGGCGATTGGTTACCGGCAGTTGGATCGGGGAAATGCATGAGCCTGATTGCCGGAAGCCCTCGTCTGCACGCGAGCAGCAATACTCAAAAAAATACCCCGGCCGCATGTCCAGAAGGACAGAGACGGTACCGGGGTGTACCTGACCACGCTACCGCACGGGAGACAAGCATTGCAATCCGCCGCAGTGGATGCGGCAGGTACATCTACCACGCACGGCCTTCTACCTACAGTTGAGCGCGAAGAGCGGTCGACTAACAGTCGACCCTACCAAGGGCAGGCATCACGCCGCGGAATCCACCCGCCCACGCTTCGCCAGCAACGCCACCCGACGGCTGACCAGCGCGTGGAGCTCCGCCAGCTCCGACGCCCGGCCAGCCGTCATGTTGTCGCCGAACAGCACCCGCGACAGTCCCGCCGCCTCACTGTCCTCCGGGTGCTGCCAACGGTCGCGATAGACCTTCTGGCACACCAGCCACGCCTGCGGCAGCCCGCCACCGGGCAGCGGGCGGACCACGCGTTCGTAGACCTGCCAGAACTGGTACTCGGCCCGCAGGTCGATGGCAGGCGCCACGGACAGCGCCTGCCGGGGCCGTCCTGGGCCCCGGATGCCGAACAGCGGGGTTCGCGGGTTGTGCTGTGCCATGCCGACAGCATGACCCAGCAACATTGTGGGAACCTTGCGTCGCTGCCAGAAAACCCCTGTTGTTTGCGCAAGGCAGGTTTGTAGGCGGGTTTTGGGGGTCAGAGCCCTTTGCTGCGCAAAGGGATCTGACCCCGATCACGGGATGGCTGCGGGGTCGGATCCCTTTGCGCAGCAAAGGGCTCTGACCCCGCCACCCCTTGCCTCAGAACGCCATCGAGGTGCTGAACATCAGCTGCCGGGGGGCGCTGCGCTGCAGGGTCTGGTAATCCCCCGAGAACGACGAGCCGGCGATGGTGGCAGTGCCGATGTTGTGGCGGTTGAACAGGTTGCTCACGTCCAGCCGCAGCTCCAGCCCCGGCACCACGCTGTCCGCACCGAAGCGGTAGGCGGCATAGGTGTTGACCTGCCAGAAGGTCGGCACGCGGATGTCGTTCTCGTAGGTGAAGGGCTGGCGCAGGTAGGAGGTGCTGGTGGCACCGAAGCGCCAATCACCGAAATGCGCCGACAGGTCGCTGACCAGCGAGATCTGCGGATAGCCCGGCTGGGCGTTGCCCTTGATCGGGTACACCGTGTCGCCCACCACGAAATCGCTGTCGTAGTACGAACGGGCCAAGGCCACACCCTGGTAGAACTGCAGGTGGTCGGTCAGGTCGGCGGTGATGCCGAGGTCGGCGCCGATCACGTGTATCTTCGGCATCAACCGCACGGTGTTGATCTGCGCGAACTGGGTGCCGATGGCGGCCGACAGCAGGCGGTTGCGGATGTCGTTGTAGAACACGTCGCCGGTGATCGTCAGCCGGTCGAAGCGGTGCGACGCGCCGACGGTCAGGTTCCAGTTCTTTTCCGGGCGCAGCGTGCCGGCCACGCGGTCGAACTCTTCCTGGTCGGTGATGGTCCACGCCGAGGCGGTGTAGCCGATGTTGCCGCGCTGGGCCACGCGGTAGCCGTTCATGGTGTTGGCCAGGTCGATGAAGGCGTCGGTGGATTCGGTCGGGCTCCAGAACAGCGAGACGTGCGGCAGGAAGTTGCTCTTGGCCCCCAGCGTGCCGTTCACCGGCCGGTCCTTGGCATCCCCCAGGCCGCCACCGCTGGTGCGGAAGTCCACGGCCTTGAAGCCGACACCCAGCTTCAGCGTGTCGTTCAACACGATGTCGTCCTGCAGGTAGAACTGGCGCGAGCGGGTCACCCAGCTCGACGCGTTGTCGGTCTTGAACGCGGGGCCATACACATCGAACGGACCGGTGGCCTTCAGCGGCGGACCCTCGCCCAGCAGCGGCTGCTGGTACCACTCGGTCTTGGCCGCGGCCTTGCTCTTCTCCTGCCAGAAGCCGGCGGTGAACGTGTGCGCGCCGGTCTCGAACTGCAGGTTGAACATGCCACCCAGCCGATTCACACGCGGCGTCTGCACCTGTTCGGAGAACGGTGCGCCGTTTGGCGACGGCACGGTCGGGTCGGTGAGCGTGGCCTGGGTGTGGCTGTTGGCGTTGTACAGCTGCACGTTGCCACTCAGGGCCGGGCTGATCTGGAAGCGATGGTTGATCGAGGACACGCGATCGCGGGTGATCTGGCCGGTGTCGTACGGGATCAGTTCGGACAGCTCACCGCAGGTGTAGGCGCCGCAGGATTTGTCCGCATTCTCCGGCGAGGCCACGTACCACGCCCACGCATAATCGGGATAGAAGATGTCGGCCTTCCAGCCCAGCTTGCGGATCATGTCGAAGGAAATGTTGTTGTAGCCCCAGACCTTGGCCTTGCTGTCAGACAGGAACACGGTGAAATCGCCCCAGGCGACGTCCTGCTGCAGCTTCAGGTCGCCGCGCAGGAAGTTCTGCGTGCCCTCGCCCTGGTACTTGTCGGCGGACACGCGCTGCAGGTCGACCAGCACCTTCGGGCCGTGCTCACCGAGCTGGCCGCTCTGGCCGGACACGGTGGTGACCAGCGTGCTGTTGCTGCCCACGCCCTGCTTCACGCGCAGGCTGGGCGTGTCCTGCAGCTCGCGCAGCCGGTATTCCAGGCTGCCGCCGTTGACGCTGCTGGAGAACACGCTGACCGGTGCACCACCGGGGCTGACCGTGATCGCGCCGATGCCATCGGGCACGCCCACGTTCACCACGCTGGTGCCGGTAAGCGAGAGGAAGCCGTTGTCGTTCAGCGGCACGCCTTCGAAGGTGATGCCCATTTCGTTCATGCGGAAGCCGCGCACGAACAGGCTGGTGGCGGAGATATCCAGGCCCAGCCCGTCGGTGGCGGTGTAGCTGGCGCCCGGCACCTGCTTGAGCATGGCCAGGCCGTTGTTGCCGGTGACCATGGCGTCGAGGTCTTCGGCCTTGATGATGTAGCGGTTTGGACCGACCACCTGGGTGGGCGCAACGGCCGCACCGCGCGGGGTGGCGATGACCTGCAGGGCGTTCAAGGTGGTGGGGGTGTCATGTGCTGCGTCGTGCGTTTCTGCGGCGTACGCAGGTGCGGTGATGGCCGTGATGATGGCCAGGGCGAGGCGCGTCGTGGGTGGGGTGTTCATCGGCAGATCCAGGTGCAGGGAGAGAGCGGCGCAAGCGCACGCCCAGCGCGTTGCAGCACCGGTATCGGCGCCCTGGCTGGCGATGCGATTGCGTTGAGGGAGCGACGGCGCAGTGCGCGCCGGTCAGCAGACGAGGACGATCATCTGCTGCGGGATTCGGCGGGGTGATTTCGACGTGCGAAATTCTTGCATCGCACTGCCGCATTCGCCATTGCGCCGTGGTACAGCGCCGATGGCGATGGGGATGTATTGGCTATACGCAGGTATACATCGAAGTCAGGCTAGAGAGCAGTCGTGGAGTGCTTCCACTCATCGATCTGAGCCACAACGGCAGCATGCAGCTGGGCGGCATCAAGCTCATACGCATGGCGATCTACCTCTTCGTCGCAATACATGTCGGCAGCACAGAAGATGCTGGACAGGCACGTTGAAAGCGCTGCGTCATCCAAAGCCAGCAAGTCAAGATCGCGCTCGATCTTCCATAGCTCAATGTAGGACTCAGAGAAAACCTGTGCCGACATCCGCTCATTGACAAAGGACTGGGCAAACATCATCAACGTCCAGCTCATGATGTAGGCCGGATCATTGCAGAACGAAGCGCTCGATCGCGCGTGCCACGCCGTCATCGGCATTGCTGGTGGTTTCGAACCGCGCCACCGCCTTCACCGCGTCAATGGCATTGCCCATCGCCACGCTGGTACCGGCGTACTGCAGCATGGTCAGGTCGTTCTCCTGGTCACCGATGGCCATCACGTTGGCACGGTCGATGCCCAGGTGTTCGGCCAGCTTCTGCAGGCTCGGCCCCTTGCCGGCGCGGTGGTCGAACACTTCCAGGAAGAACGGTGCGCTCTTCAATACCGCGAAACGCTCGGTCAGTTCGGTAGGCAGGCGCGCGATGGCGGCATCCAGCACGTCGGGCGCGTCGATCATCATCAGCTTGATGAAGGACATGGACGGGTCCATGTCGGCCACGCGGCGATACGACAGTGGCATCCGCGAGAGATGCGAGTCGGCCACGGTGTAGTAGCTGATGTCCTGGTTGGGCGTATACATGCGCCGGCTGTCCAGCGCCTGGAAGTGCACACCCAGGTTGCGGGCCACCTGCTCGCAGAACAGGAAGTCGTCGAAGCTGAGCGGATACTCGACCACGGTTTCGCGCGTGCCGATGCGCTGCACCAGGCCGCCATTGCAGGCGATGCAGTAGTCGTCGTCGCCGGTGATGCCCAGCTCGTGCAGGAACGGCGCCAGGCCCGGAACCGGGCGGCCACTGGTCAGCACGATGTGCACGCCCAGCGCGCGCGCCTGCGCGATCGCCCGCTTGGCCCGGGCGGTAAGCGTGTGGGTGGGGTCCAGCAGGGTGCCATCCATGTCGATGGCGACCAGTTCGATGGTCGATTGCCGGCGGCCCATATCCATTGCGTTCAACTCGTGCGGGGCATGCCAGTTTAACCCCTCATGCCCGGTTCACCTCTTTGCCCACGTTGGCCGGGATACTGCAGAACCCTGTGCGTCCCCCACCGCAGGACGGCCCCTTGACCGCCCTTCCCTGGAGAACCTTGCGACGCATGACCTACCGTGCCCCCGAAACCAATGACAGCGCGCCCCTGGCCCAGCAGATCGAGCAGATGATCGACGAGCTGCCCGGCGACCAGGTGAGCGTCGGTACCCTGCTCAGCGCGCTGGGCGATGAGGGCCTGCTGCTGATCGTGATCCTGCTCTCGGCCATCTTCATCATCCCGGTGTCGATTCCTGGGCTGAGTACGGTGTTTGGCGCCTCTATCCTCCTGATCGGCCTGAGCCGGGTGCGCAACCGCCCGCTGTGGGTGCCGCAGAAGCTGGCGCGCCGCGAGATCGCCACCGACAAGCTGAAGGCCAACCTGGGCCGTGCGCTGAAGTGGGTGCACCGCATGGAGCGCCTGTCGCGGCCCATGCGGCTGGCGGTGATGGTGCGCTCGAAGAAGATGATGCGCCTGAACAACCTGATGCTGGTGTTCGCGACCCTGCTGCTGATGGCGCCGGCCGGGCCGATTCCGTTCAGCAATACATTGCCGGCGCTGGCGCTGATGTCGTTTGCGATTGGCTTCATCCAGCGCGATGGTGCGGCCGTGGCCGCCGGTTATGGCTTCGTGGTGGCCACGGTGGTGTATTTCGGCGTGCTGCTGGGTGGCGTGGGGTTTGCTGCCGAGTCCGTGTTCAGCGGGCTGCGCGCGGCGCCGTCGGAAGTGTAGAGCCGAGCCTATGCTCGGCTGCTTTCGGCCTTTTGTAGAGTCGAGCCATGCTCGACTGCTGCTGGCAGAAGCAGTCGAGCATGGCTTGTATGTTCCTCCCGGCTCCTACGCGGTATGTAGGAGCCAGGGTGGAGGGACCGTCAACATGTTATCTGCGGGTACCAGCCGACAGACGAGTCGAGCGATCCCCATCCCGCACCTTAACGTCGATAAAGGATCTAGCGGCCTTTGAGGACCGCCGATGTAGGCAAGCCAACGTGGTGCGGTACCACCCCAGCCCTTCAACAATAGCTGGGAGTTGCGCAGATGTCAGATCGTTTCGCCGTCGGTATTGATGCCGATTCACAGACCCTGGTGGTGGCCTACTACGGCACCAAGGGCAGCGCCCGCATCGCCAATTCAGCGTCGGCCATCACTAAGTGGCTGTCCGCTCTGCCGGCCAGGTCTCGCATTGGAGTGGAGGCAACCAATCGCTACCACGAACTTGTGGTTCAAGCTGCCCAGAAGGCCGGTCATGCCGTCTTTGTGCTCAATCCGCGCGACGTCAAACACTACGCCAAGGGCGTGGCTTGCCGCGGTAAGACCGACGCTGGCGACGCCCAGGTCATTGCGCGTTACATCGCCAAGGAGGCCGACAATCTGCACGAGCATGTCGCCCGTTCGCCTGCACAGGAGCGGCTGCACGTGCTTCTGCAGCAGCGCGATAGTCTGGTGCGGAACAAGGCAACGCTCCATCTTTCCCAGGGGACGGACGCGGCTGACTCAGCCATCTTCGGGCGCATTTTCAGTGGCCTGAAGGAGGCGATTGCGATGCTGGACCGGGAAATCCAACGACTCTGCCGCAGCGGCGAACAGAGCGATCTGTATCGACGGATCATGACCATCCCGGGGATCGGGCCGACGGTGGCTGCCTTTGTCACCCATCACATCACCCGCTGGCCGCTGGCCAGCTCAGACGCTTGGGTGGCCTGCACCGGTCTGGATCCGCGACCCAACGAATCCGGCGCACGGATCGGCCGCCGCCGTTTGTCCAAGCGAGGCAACGCCGGCCTGCGTCAAATCCTCTACATGGCGGCCATGGGCCTGACCCGATCCAAAGGCGGCAAGCCCCTCTACCTGGCCATCCGCGAGCGCGGACACAGCAGCACCGCCAGTTTCAACATTCTGGCCAGAAAACTGGCCAGGATCGCTTGGGGCGTCTTCAAGAGCGGTCGGGACTTTGACCCGGCCATGCTGAAAGTGGGTCAAGCCTGCTTCCAGCAGGCTTGACCACGAACATAGGATCTCGACTCTACAAAGGCCAGATCCGAAGCAGTCGAGCGTGGCTCAACGCTACAGAGTTACTTGGCAGACACCCGCCACACCACATCACCCACGTCGTCGGCCACCAGCAGCGCGCCTTCGGCGTCCATCGCCATGCCCACCGGTGCGCCCATCAGGGTCTTCTCGTCCTTTGAGGCGAAACCACTGACCACCGTCTGCGGCCGCCCGGTCGGCTTGCCGTCCTTGAACGGCACGTAGACCACTTCATAGCCGCTCAGCGGCGAGCGGTCCCAGCTGCCGTGCTCGCCGATGAAGGCGCCACCGTGGTACTGCGCCGGCAGTGCCTGGCCGGTGTAGAACAGCAGGCCCAGCGGTGCCACGTGCGAGCCGATGGCGTAGTCGGGCACGATCGCCTTGGCCACCAGGTCCGGCCGCTGCGGCTGCACGCGCTCGTCCACGTGCTGGCCGTAGTAGCTGTAGGGCCAGCCGTAGAAGCCATCCTCCTTCACCGAGGTGAGGTAGTCCGGCACCAGGTCGGCACCGATTTCATCGCGCTCGTTTGCCACCGCCCACAGCTTCCCGGTGCTCGGCTCCCAGTCCAGCCCGGTCGGGTTGCGGATGCCCGACGCAAAGATGCGGCTGCCACGCGTGGCCACGTCCACTTCCAGCACCACCGCGCGGCGGTACTCGACGGCCAGGCCGTTCTCGGTGATGTTGCTGTTGGAGCCCACGCCCACATACAGCTTGCTGCCATCACGGCTGGCCAGCAGTTCCTTGGTCCAGTGGTGGTTGATGGTGCTGGGCAGGTCGGTGAACTCGCGGCCCTTGTCGGACATGCGGATTTCACCGGGCACGTAGTGGTACTGCACGATGTTGCCGGTGTTGGCCACGTACAGCGTGTCGCCGATCAGCTGGATGCCGAACGGCGAATGCAGGCCTTCGATGTAGACATGCTGGGTCCAGGTGTTCGTGCCCGGCGTGCGGCGCAGCAGGGTGACCCGGTTGCCACCCTTGCCGGCCTTGCCCGAGCGCGCCTTGACCTTGCCGGCGATCCACTGCTTGGGCGTGGTGACCGGTTCTTCGCCGGGGCCATTGCCCTCCACCACCAGCACATCGCCATTGGGCAGGGTCAGCAGGCGCCGCGGATGCAGCAGGTTGGCGGCGATGCGTTCGATCTTCAGGCCCTCGGCCACCGTGGGCGACTGCCCCTCGGCCCAGCCGACGCCCTTGGGCACCTGCATCGGCGGCATCAGGAAGTTCTTCGGTGCCGGCAACGGCGGTTGTGCACCGGACTGGTCGGCGGGATGGTATTCGGCCTTGCCGGCACAGGCCGACAGCATCACGGCCAGCGCCAGGGCGCCCACGGTGGGCAGGATGTGCTTAGCCATGACGACCTCCCTGCAGCACCGGCGGCTGCAACGACAGCAGGATCAGGCCCAGGGCGATCAGGGCCACGGTCAGCGCCGACAGGATCGTGCCCGGCACTGCGACGGCATAGGCATCGCGGCTGTGCACGAAGGCATTCCAGATCGCCAGCACGACCGCGACCAGGTTGAGGAAGAAGTCGATGCGGTCGATGCGGGTGGCGGTGCCGTTGCGGCGCCAGACCGCGAACAGGTTGATCAGGCGCGGAATGATGGCGATCAGCAGGCCGAAGGTGATCAGCCAGGCGGCGGCCTTGCCCCACATCACCTCGGCGCTGTTGAGATAGATCGCGTCGAAGATCAGCGCGCCGACGAAGAAGCCGAAGGGTATCGGGTTCAACAGGCTGAACAGCGTGGTGCCAAGGCCGCGATGGGCCTGGGCGAGCGGATTGACCATCATCGTGCTCCGTGCGGAAGGGTGCACGGGCTGTAGTAGCACAGCGCGATGTGAGGGCGCGCGATGACGCCGGGATGGGGCTGCCACGCCCGCCGGACGGGCACCGCGCTACGCGGATTCGTCCTCGCGCACCTCGTGGAAGGGCAGCATCGTCTCGAAGCCGAATTCGTGTTCCATGCTGGTGCGGACCAGGCCGCCGATGGCGTAGCGGCTGGTGTTGGCATGCACGTCGATGCCACCGGGCCGCCACTCGGTGCGCAGATGCAGCGTCTCTGCGCGTCGCATGACGATCCGCTCCTCCTGCAGCAGCGCGCGACGGTGCTTCTTCATCAACAGGCGCAGCGGTTTCACCGTGGTGATGCCGAATGCTGCCAGCTCGGGCAGCAACTCGGCGATATCGGCATCGTCGCCATAGTCGTGGCTGCGCGTATGCACGGCCAGCACCACCTTGCGGATGGCGGCAACCGAGAGCGGGGTCTGATCTGCGCGCGCACGGCCGCGCAGCCGTTCGTTCTTCATGTGTGTGGTCATCTGCAAGTGGTTCTCCCTGTTTCCCACGAAACAAATTCAACCGCGCGAAGATGGCGTGAAGATGTTTGTGTGCACTGTCATAACCAGACGTACTAAGTGTTTGTGACGCAATTGGCACATCTGCAGATTGCCTATGTGAAGAGGTAGGGGGTTGTTCGTTGTGTCGCGTTTGGCTCGTTGCGATGGGGCAGTCCCGCCCCGCCGTCCTGCCATGCCGATTCACAACAGAAGGATTCGTGTATGAAGCGACACACGCAACGCTCCGCGCCTCCGCGCTCCGCGCGCCTGGCCCTTGCCACTGCCCTGGTGCTGGGCAGCCTGGCCGCCACCGCCCAGGCCCAACAGGCCGATCCACTGGCGGGCATCCAGTGGCACCTGCTCAACACCGGGCAGACGGTCCCGGCCGACACGCTGCCGGTGGCCGGCAACGATCTGAACGTGGATGGCCTGTTCCGCAACGGCATCCGCGGCCAGGGCGTCACCATCGCCATCGTCGATGACGGCCTGCAGATCGCGCATCCGGACCTGGCCGCCAACGTGGCGGCGGTGGCCGGCAAGAACTTCACCAATGGTTCGAACAACCCCACCCCGACCAACCCGGATGTCGACAACCACGGCACCATGGTCGGCGGCATCGCCGGTGCGGTGGGCGCCAACAACCTGGGCGTGCGCGGCGTGGCTCCGGCGGCGACACTGAAAGGCTTCAACCCGATTTCGCGCTCAGCCCTGGGCAACCAGCAGAGCAACATCGAGTACGCCTGGTGGGACGGCGCGGAATCGGCCGACGTGCAGGTGTTCAACAACAGCTGGGGCGCCGGCCCGGGCAATCCGAACCTGCCGCTGGCGTACAGCGAAAACACGATTCGCTCGTACGAGCAGGCACTGTCGGGCACGCGTGGTGGCCGCGGCGGCATCTACGTGAAGTCGGCCGGCAACAACTTCAACAATGCCTCGATCAGCCAGACCCAGGATGTCTGCACCACCGACACCAAGAACCGCAACACCGGCTGCGTGCCGGCCGGCCGCGATCCGCGCAACAACCTGTTCAACGTGATCACCGTAGGCGCGGTGCGCGCCGATGGCGTGCGCTCGTCGTACTCCTCCACCGGCTCGGCCCTGTGGGTGTCGGCCTTTGGCGGCGAGTACGGCCTGCAGGCGCAGTACGCCCCCGGCCTGGTGGCACGCGCCTACGACCCGGCCATCGTCACCACCGACGTGACCGGGTGCGCGCAGGGCAGCAACAAGAACACCAACCGCCAGAACACGCTGGACAGCAACCTGTCGGCCATCGACAGCACCTGCAACTACACCGCCAAGATGAACGGCACCTCGGCGTCGGCACCGATGGTCTCGGGCGTGGCGGCACTGGTGCTGGAAGCCAACCCGAACCTGTCCTATCGCGATGTGAAGTACATCCTGGCCACCACCGCCACCCGCAACCACCCGAACCAGCCGGCGGTGACGCTGGCCGATGGGCGCACGCTGGTGCCGGGCTGGACGGTGAATGCGGCCAACCGTGCCTACAGCAACTGGTACGGCTTCGGTGTGGTCAACGCTGCGCGTGCAGTGCAGGTCGCCGAGAACTTCCAGTCGCTGGGACCGCTGGTCGACAGTGGCTGGCGCAACACGACGCGTACCGTGGCCATCGGCAACACCTCGGCTGCCGCCGCACGCCTGACCTTCCAGTTGGCCAACGGCGCGCGCAACATCGAAAGCGTGCAGCTGGGCTTCCGGGTCAACCACCGCAACACGCGCCAGCTGCAGTTCGTGCTGGTGTCGCCCAGCGGCACCCGCAGCGTGGTGCAGCCGGCGTTCACCGCGATCGGTTCGGGCACGGGTGGCGCGCAGAGCAACTTCACCAGTTGGGACCTGCTGTCCAGCAATGCCTTCCTGGATGAGAATGCCAGCGGCACCTGGACGCTGGAAGTGACCGACATGGGGCAGGCCGCGACCGCTGCATCGCGCGGCAACCTCGAATTCTTCAAGATCCGCGTTCTGGGGCACTGATGATGAAGACGACCATTCTGTTGAGCACGCTCGCCTTCGCGGCGATGACCTCCCCTGCCTGGGCACAGAGCTCGGGGCAGACTCCTCCGGCCAGGACCCTGTCGACCGTGGATGCGCAGGAACTGAAGGCGTCCGCTACCGGCCGCTCGTTCGATGTGGGCGGCACGCGCTTCCAGCTGTCTCCCTCGACCACGGTGAAGCAGGCCAGCGGCGGCCAGTTCACGATCACCCCGCAGGCGGCGGCGACCACCAGCGCGCGTACCAAGCGTTCGCTGGATAGCGCAGCGGCCGCGCCTGCTGATGCCGGTGCCGGCAAGTTCGCGGCGGCGGTCTCCCGTGACGGAGCGCCGGTGGTGGCGACGTCGCGGGTCAAGGTGTTCTTCACCGATGCGGCCTCGGCCCAGCGCGCGGCCACCGCCACCGGTGGCACCGTGGTGAAGGTGTCGAAGGCTTCGGGCCAGGCCATCGTGGAGTACCCGTCGGTGAACGCGGCGCTGGATGCGAGCACCAAGCTGCTGTCCACCGCCGGTATCCGCGCCACCGAGCCGGACGTGGTGCAGTGGGAAGAGACCAAGTAAGGCGTTGAGTGGTGCCCCTGGCCGGTTGGCTCTCCTGGCCGGCCGGGGGATTGATGTCAGGGTGTGCCGACCAACGGTCGGCACCCACCGCGGCAGAGGTGGCGTCAGCGGGCGGCGAGTGTGTCGCTGTGCCTTGAGCTGCAGCTGGCCAGCGGACCGTTGCCGGCGGCCGGGTGGCCGGGCTCGAGCAGCAGGCGCTGCACGTCGGAGAACAGCTTGTCCACCGGCATGCCGTACGGCGCGAACAGGCGCAGGCGGCCCTGGCGGTCGAACACGTAGCCACCGGCGATGTGGCTCATGGTGTACGTATCCGGTACCTGGCCGGGCTCTTTCTCGTAGAACGCCTTGAAGTCGCTGGCCATCGCTGCCAGCTGCGCTTCGTTGCCGACCAGCGCGATCGCCTTGGGGTCGAACGCTTCCACATAGGTGCGCGCGACCTCCGGCGTGTCGCGGGCCGGATCGACGCTGACGAACACCACCTGCAGCTGATCGGCATCCTTGCCCATCAGGTGCTTCACCTGGCTCAGCTCGACCATCGTGGTCGGGCACACGTCCGGGCAGCTGGTGAAGCCGAAGAACAGATAGGTCACCTGCCCCTGCAGGTCGTTCGGGCCACGCACGGTGCCGTGGCTGTCGGGCATCGACCAGTGCTGGCCGAGTTCTTCGCAGGCGATGTCCTTGGAATAGAAGTCCATGCGCGACTGCGCGCTGCAGCCGGCCAGCAGGCCGAGCAGCAGGCCTGCGGCCAGCCGCAGGCCACGATGGGGGAACGCAATGCCTTTCACGGTTCGCAGGCTCAGTTGATCATCATGTGGTAGTGCATGCTCCAGATGATCCAGACCGACAGTGCGACGACGATGAACAGGATCACCAGGGTGAACACGAAGCTGGCCAGGTTCCAGCCGCCTTCGGACTTGCGGTCCATGTGCAGGAAATAGACCAGCTGCACCAGGATCTGCGCCACCGCGAAGCCGACCAGCAGGAACAGCGTGAGCGGCCGCGACAGCACCGGGTTCATCACCAGTGCGAACGGCACCACGGTCAGCAGCGCGCACAGCACGAAGCCGATCAGGTAGGACTTGGTGGAACCGTGCGCATTGCCGGCGCGCGAGGTTTCGACGTGGGCCATGTCAGAAGGCTCCGATCAGGTAGACGAAGGTGAAGACGCAGATCCACACCAGGTCCAGGAAGTGCCAGAACAGGCTCAGGCACGACACGCGGGTGATGTTGGTCGGGGTCAGGCCACGGCGGTAGACCTGGTGCATGACCACCGCCATCCAGATCAGGCCGCTGGCCACGTGCAGGCCGTGGGTGGCGACCAGCGCGAAGAACGCCGACAGGTAGGCGCTGGTGCTCGGGCCCGCGCCTTCGTGGATCAGGTGCGAGAACTCGTAGATCTCCATGCCGATGAACGAGGCACCGAGCACGAAGGTCACGCCCAGCCAGCGCAGCACTGCCGAGGTGTCGTGGCGATGCATCGCCAGCACGGCCTGGCCGTAGGTGATGCTGGAGACCAGCAGCAGGAAGGTCTCGGCCATCACGAACGGCAGCGAGAACAGCTCCTTGCCGGTGGGGCCGCCGGCGTAGGCGGTGCTGAGCACCGCGTACGAGGCGAACAGCGAACCGAACAGCACCAGGTCGGACATGAGGTAGACCCACATGCCGAACACCTTCATGCCGCCCTGTTCGTGGCCATGGTCGTGTTCGTGGTGGTCCTCTTGCGCCTGCGTGTCGCTGGCCAGCTCCGGGCGGGTCAACAGGTTCATGCGCGTACCTCCTTCAACTTGGCCAGGCTGGCCGCTTCGGTGCGCGCCACCTCTTCGGAACTGACGTAGTAGTCCACGTCCTCGTCGTAGGACCGCACGATCAGGGTGACGATCATCGCGATGAAGCTGGCCGCGGCCATCCACCAGATGTGCCAGACCAGAGCGAAGCACAACACCAGGATCCAGATATTGAGGATCAGTGGCACGCCCGTGTTCTTCGGCATGTGGATCGGCGCGTACTTCTTCGGCGGCGGCGGCAGGCCACGCTTCTTCGCTTCGTGGAAGGCATCCAGCTCATCGGCCTTGGGCACCACGGCGAAGTTGTAGAACGGCGGCGGCGACGGCGTGGCCCATTCCAGCGTGCGTGCATTCCACGGGTCGCCGGTCAGGTCCAGGTTGCGCTTGCGGTCGCGCACGCTCACGTAGATCTGCACCAGCATCAGGATGATGCCCGCGAACACGAACAGTGCACCGATGAAGGCGGCGATCAGGTACGGCGTCCACGCCGGGTTGTCGTACTGGTTCATGCGGCGGGTCATGCCCATGAAGCCGAGCATGTACAGCGGCATGAAGGCCAGGTAGAAGCCGATCACCCAGCAGGCGAACGACCACTTGCCCAGGCGCTCGTTGAGGGTGAAGCCGAACACCTTCGGGAACCAGTAGGCGAAACCGGCCAGGTAGCCGAACAGCGCGCCGCCGATGATGGTGTTGTGGAAGTGCGCGACCAGGAACAGGCTGTTGTGCAGCAGGAAGTCCGCGCCCGGGATGGCCAGCAGCACGCCGGTCATGCCACCGATGGTGAAGGTGACCAGGAAGGCGATGGTCCACAGCATCGGCACGCTGAACTCGACGCGGCCGCCGTACATGGTGAACAGCCAGGTGAAGATCTTCACGCCGGTGGGAATGGCGATGATCATCGTCATGATGCCGAAGAAGGCATTGACGCTGGCACCGGAACCCATGGTGAAGAAGTGGTGCAGCCAGACGATGAACGACAGGATGCCGATCGCCAGCGTGGCACCGACCATCGACTTGTAGCCGAACAGCTTCTTGCGCGCGAACGTGGCGGTGACTTCAGAGAAGATGCCGAACGCCGGCAGCACCAGGATGTACACCTCCGGATGGCCCCAGGCCCACACCAGGTTCACGTACATCATCGGGTTGCCACCCAATGTGTTGGTGTAGAAGTTGAAGTCCAGGTAGCGGTCCAGGGTGAGCGCACCCAGCGCCACGGTCAGGATCGGGAAGGCGGCGATGATGATCACGCTGGTGACCAGCACGGTCCAGGTGAACACCGGCATCTTCATCAGGGTCATGCCCGGCGCACGCATGCGCAGGATGGTGATGAACAGGTTGACGCCGGTCAGCAATGTGCCGATGCCCGAAGCCTGCAACGCCCAGATGTAGTAATCGACACCGACCCCTGGACTGAACTCGATGCCCGACAGCGGCGGATAGGCCACCCAGCCGGTCATGGCGAATTCGCCAACGCCCAGCGAGATCATCATCAGCGCGGCGCCGACCACGAAGATCCAGAAGCTGAAGGCGTTGAGGAACGGGAACGCCATGTCGCGTGCGCCGATCTGCAGCGGCACGATGATGTTCATCAGTCCGACCACGAACGGGGTGGCCACGAAGAAGATCATGATCACGCCATGCGCGGTGAAGATCTGGTCGTAGTGCTCCGGCGGCAGGAAGCCGTCACTGCCCGGCCCGGCCGCGGCGAGCTGCGCGCGCATCATCAGCGCGTCGGCGAAGCCACGCACCAGCATGACCAGCGCCACCACCACGTACATGATGCCGATCTTCTTGTGGTCCACGGTGGTGAACCAGTCACGCCACAGCGGGCCCCACAGCTTGAAGTACGTCACCGCGCCGAGCAGCGCGAGGCCACCCAGCACCATGGCCGCCAGTGTGACCACGACGATCGGCTCGTGCAGCGGCACGGCCTCCCACGTCAATTTACCCAACATGTTCGTTACTCCTGGGAAACCTGGGCACCGCCGGCAGCACCCGCCGGGGTAGCAGCAGCGGTGTTCTCACCGACGCCGATGAACTGGTCGATGACCTTCTTGAACAGCAGCGGTTCGACGCTGGAGAAGTGCTGCACCGGTGCGTTCTTCGACGGTGCGGCCAGCGCCTTGAACTGGTTGAAATCCAGCGCCTGTGGTGCGCTGCGCACCTCGGCCACCCAGCGCTCGAACTCTTCGTTGCTGCTGGCGGTGGCGATGAACTTCATGTTCGAGAAGCCATGCCCGCTGTAGTTGCCGGACATGCCACGGAACTGGCCGGGCTCGTTGGCGATCAGGTGCAGCTGCGTGCGCATGCCGGCCATCGCGTAGATCTGCCCACCCAGCTGCGGGATGAAGAAGGTATTCATCGTCGAGTTGGAGGTGATGTTGAACGCCAGCGGGCGGTTGGCCGGGAAGTTGAGCTGGTTGACCGTGGCGATGCCCAGGTCCGGGTATACGAACACCCACTTCCAGTCGGTGGCGATCACGTCCACGTGCAGCGGTTCACCGGCCACGTCCAGCGGCTTGTACGGGTCCAGCTCGTGGGTCGACTTCCACACGATCACCGCCAGACCGGCGATGATCAGCAGCGGCACGCCCCAGACCACGATCTCCACCTTGGTGGAGTGCGACCAGTCCGGCGTGTATTTCGCTTTGGTGTTGCCGGCACGGAAGCGCCAGGCGAACACGAAGGTCAGCACGATGGCCGGTATCACCACGATCAGCATCACGCCGATGCAGATCAGGATCAGGTCGCGCTGGGCGAGCCCGACCATGCCCTTCGAATCCAGCAGCACCCAGTCACAGCCCGACAGGCCGACGCAGGCCAGGGCGACCAGCGCCAGGCGGATGCGGTTCCAGCAGATATTCATTGGAGGTCAACCCTGTTGAAGAAGCGCGCTTGACCGGCTCGCCTGCGCGCAGCGCCCGGGCGTGGAGCGGCTACACTGTGGGTACGAGGTCGCCTACAAAAAAGCGAACCACTCCAATCAAGCCCATACAAGATACATAATTGTATGGACTTGTGCATCTGCACGTATGGAAAAAATTGACCGATGACGCCACCTGCCGCCGGCCGCCGCCTGAAGCACCCCAATCGCACCTGGGTTCGCCCGTTCCGCGAGGGCGCCGGCCCGCTGTACCTGCAGATTGCCCAGCAGGTGCGCGAGGCGGTGGACGATGGGGTGCTGCGCCCGGGCGACCGCCTGCCGCCGCAGCGCGACCTGGCCCAGCAGGTGGGCGTGGACCTGACCACGGTCACCCGCGCCTTCGCCGAGCTGCGCCAGGCCGGCCTCCTCGACGCGCAGGGCGCCGGCGGTACCTTCATCGCGCTGTCGGCCGGCAACCGCAGCACCTCGGTCGACCTGAGCATGAACATCCCGCCGCTGCTGGGCAGCGCGCCGTTCGCGCAGGGCATGGAGGCCGGTTTCCAGCACGTGGGCCAGCAGCTGGGCCAGGGCGAACTGATGAGCTACCACGTCGGTGCCGGCACCCGCGAGGACCGCGCCGCCGCTGTGCAGTGGCTGTCACCGATGCTGGGCACGGTCGGCGCCGACCAGGTGGTGATCTGCCCCGGCGCGCAGACCGCGCTGTGCGCGCTGATCCTGGCCCGCACCCAGCCGGGCGAGCTGATCGCCGCCGAGCAGCTGACCTACCCGGGCCTGCTGGCCGCCGCGCGCGTGCTGCAGCGGGGCGTGGTGCCGGTGGCGATGGACGCCGAAGGCATGCTGCCTGAAGCGCTGGAAGAGGCCTGCCAGCTCCGTCGCCCGCGCCTGCTGTACCTGGTGCCGACCATCCAGAACCCGACCACGGCGACGATGTCGGCACAGCGTCGGCAGGCGCTGCTGGCGGTCGCGAAGCGCCACGATCTGACCGTGATCGAAGACGATCCCTACTGGTTGCTGGCCGGAGACGCCGCGCCGCCGCTGGCCGCACACCGCGATGCGGGCTGCCCGGTCTATTACATCTCCACCCTGTCCAAGTGCCTGGCGCCGGGCCTGCGCACCGCCTACCTGGTGGTGCCGGCCGGCGAGCCGATGGAACCGGTGCTGGACGCGCTGCGCGCGATCGCGCTGATGCCGACCCAGTCGATGGTGGCGGTGGCCTCGCAGTGGATCCGCAGCGGCCAGGCCCAGGACATGGTGCAGCGCTTCCAGCAGGAGCTGCGCGAACGCCAGGCGATTGCCGCGCAGTACCTGCCGTCCCGTGCACAGGCGCATCCGGCCGGCCTGCACGTGTGGCTGCCACTGCCGCCGCGGCTGGACCAGTACCGGCTGATCCAGGCCGCGCAGGAGCAGGGCCTGGGCATCGCCAGCTCGGATGCCTTCAGCGTGGAAGAACCGCCGCCGGGCAACGCGATCCGCCTGTCACTGGGCGGCGCGGTCGACCAGGGTGCGCTGGCCGGGGCGCTGGCCAAGCTGAACGAGATCCTGTCCGAGGCCCCCGAGGCACGCCACAACGCCATCGTCTGAACCGGCTGCATGGCACTTCATCCATACAAGATGATATTTTGTATGCAATGTATGGATGAAGGGACGTGCCCCGATGCGCGCCGAGAAACTGAAGTTCCACCTGGTGATGGCCGGCTGTGGCGGCTTTGTGGTGCTGATGCTGGCGGCGCTGGCCTGGGTCTGCCTGCAGCCGCAGACTGTGGATGTGCAGGCCGCCGAACGCCACGCCATCGAGCAATGCATGCAGCGCAGCGAGGATCCGTCGCGTAGCGAGATCCAGCGTCGCGCGCAGGCCGACTCCTGCCGCGAGATGCGCAAGCAGTACGTGCACAAGTTCGGCCGGGAAGATTCCTGATGGGCGCAGCCGCGCCGCGTCGCCGCTGGCTGCTGCCGACGATGATCGCCCTCGCCTGCCTGTTCATGGCCGGCGTCGCGGCCGCGCTGTGGCAGTACTTCGGCTATAGCGCGCAATCCACGTTCACCGAACAGGCCATCGTCTTCGACGACTCGCAGCTGCGCCTGCCGGCCGATCTGGCCGGTGACACCGGCCGCATCCGCGTGGTGCATTTCTGGGACCCGGCCTGTGGCGTGTGCAACCGCGAAACCGGTGCGCACCTGAGCTACCTGATCAGCATGTACCGCCGCGCCGGCATCGACTTCTATGCGATCCGCCGCCCGGGTACACAGGGCGAGCTGCCCAAGCCGCTGCGCGACAAGGTGATCAACCTGCCCACCATCGAGGGCATCGAGCACATACCGGCCAGCCCTGCCGTGGCGATCTGGGACCGGCAAGGCCATCTCGCCTATGCCGGCCCGTACAGCATCGGCATGGTCTGCAACTCGGCCAACAGCTTCGTCGAACCACTGCTGGACAAACTGGTGCGCGGCGAAACCGTGCGCCCGAAAGGACTGCTTGCCGTGGGCTGTTACTGCCCCTGGCAGGCCAAGCGCTGAGGACGCGCAATGACATCACTGACGCTGGCCGGTGCGGCCGCTGCAAACAACAACGGCGGTCACCTGTCCGAACCGACCGATGGTTATGGACAGGCTCCCGCCGTTGGAAGCAACGATACGCCCCGACATGCTCCGTACATGCCGCGACCGGATGTCGCAGCCCGCGAATGGGTGCAGGACGTGCTCGCGCACAACGGGCCGATCTACCTGCGCATCGTCAATTCGCTGGAACGCACGGTGCGCCGCGGTGGTCTTGCACCGGGGCAACGCCTGCCCTCGCAGCGCGCGTTGGCGCAGCAGCTCGGCGTCGACCTGACCACGGTGACGCGGGCGTTTGATGAAGCACGCAAGCGCGGCCTGATCGAGGCGCGCGGTCCACAGGGCAGTTTCATCGCACCGCCCAAGGCTGGCTTCGACCAGGTGGTGGACCTGAGCATGAACGTGCCGCCGGTGCCCAATGCCGATGCGCTGGCCGAGACCCTGCGCCGCGGTGCCGCCGCCGTGCTTGCGCGCAGCAACGCGCCGAACCTGATGACCTACCACCTGGGCGGCGGCAACCCCACCGACCGCCACGCGGCAGCGCGCTGGCTGCAGCCGATGCTGGGCGCGGTGGACGATGCCTGCCTGCTGCTGACCGAAGGCGCCCAGGTGGCGTTGGCCGCGATCCTGCTCAGCCAGGGCCGCGATGGCGACGCGATCCTGTGCGACACGCTGGTCTACCCGGGGCTGCTGCAGGCCGCGGGGGCGCTTGGGCGGCGGCTGGTGCCGGTGGACGGCGACGAACACGGCATGTGCCCCGAGGCGCTGGTGCGGCAGGCGCGCGGGAGTGGCGCGCGATTGGTCTATCTCAACCCCACCTGCCAGAACCCGACCGCGCTGACGTTGTCGTTGCAGCGACGCGAAGCGCTGGCGCGTGTACTGGAGAGCGAAGGCCTGCTGGCGATCGAAGACGATCCGTACTGGCACCTCGCCGAAGAGACGCCGATACCGCTGGCAACGCTGGCACCGCGTCATGTGTTCCATGTGGCGACGCTGTCGAAGGTGATCAGCCCCGGCCTGCGCACCGCCTTCGTGCGCTGCCCGAGTGCCGCGCATGCCGAGGTGATGGCATCGGCCCTGCGCGCCACCCGGTTGATGGGGCATCCGCTGGTGGCGGCGCTGGCAAGCCAGCTGCTGCTGGATGGTTCGGCACAGTCACTGCTGGCGCAGGTGCGCACCGAGGCGCGCGAGCGCATGCGCATGGCGCGGTATCTGCTGGCGCCGTCGTTGCTGCTGCGTGCCGAGGGCCTGCATGCCTGGTGCCGGGTGCCGGCGCCGTGGACCGATGCCACGCTGGTGCGTACCGCACAGCTGCAGGGCCTGGCGATCGCACCGTCATCGGCGTTCTGCCCGCCGGGGGTAGTGCATCAGAACGGCGTGCGGTTGTCGTTGGGGCTGGCGGCGGACCGCCGGCAGCTGGAAAGTGCCCTGCGGCGGATTGATCGGTTGTTGTTGTCCGATGCGTTGCCGGCGATCGAGCGGTAGGTGGGGAACATCCACGCCATGCGTGGATGGAATGTGCCGACCAACGGTCGGCACCCACCCAATCGGTAGTGCCGGCCGCTGGCCGGCGGAAGATTCACCGGCACGGTTGGAATGTGCCGACCAACGGTCGGCACCCACCGTAACGGCGGAGGTCAGGCCAATGCCACGAGCGCCTGCACGAGGGCATCCATCTGCTCCGGCCGGGTGAACACCGACGGCGTCACCCGTACGCAGGCGCCGGAATCGAGGCCGTCGCGGTGGGTGGTGAACACGCGATGCTCATCCAGCAGGCGCTTCTGCAGCGCGATGTTGTCAGCCACGCTGGTGCGCCCGCGAAGGCGGAAGCTGGCCAATGCACTCGCCAACGCCGGGTCCGGTGAGGACAGCACTTCGATATGCGCCATCTGCCGCGCCGGCACGGTCCAGCGCTCACGCAGGTAGCGCAGGCGCGCCTGCTTGTTGGCCACGCCGATGCGCTGATGCAGGGCAATGGCGTCCGGCAGTGCCAGGTAGGCGGCGAAGTTGACCGTGCCGGTGTGTACGCGGCTGCCCACGCGGCCGTCGTCGGTCTCGCCCATGTACGGGTCGAGGTCCGCAACGCGGCCCCTACGCGCGTACATTGCGCCGACACCGACCGGCGCACCGATCCACTTGTGCAGGTTGATGCCGACGAAATCGGCCTTCAGCTGCGGCACCGCGTAGTCGATCTGGCCAAACCCATGGGCCGCATCAACGATCACATCGATGCCGCGCGCACGCGCACGCTCGGCGATCTCCGCCACCGGCAGCACCAGCCCATGGCGATGGCTGACCTGGGTCAGCAGCACCAGTTTCAGGCGCGGCAACCGCGCGAATGCGGCCTCGTAGGCCTGCAGGATCTGCGCGTGGTCGGGCACTGCCGGCAGCGCGATGCGCTCGACCTGCACGCCGCGACGCTGCTGCAGCCAGCGCATCGCGCCGATCATGCTGTCGTAGTCGATGTCGGCGTAGAGCACCTGGTCGCCGGGCTGCAGGCGGTTGTAGCCACCGATCAGCGCCAGCATCGCCTCGGTGGCGCCACGGGTCAGTGCGATCTCGTCGGCACCCACGCCCAGCAGCTCGGCCACCTGCCGCTGCACGGCCATGTACTGCGCCGGAAACTCGCGACGGCCATACCACGCGTTGCCACGGTTCACCTCGGCGGTGTGCCGCTGGTAGCTGGCCAGCGTCTCACGGCCCATCGCCCCCCAGTAGCCGTTCTCCAGATGGTTCACTTCATCGGTGATGTCGAAGTGGCTGGCCACGGCGGCCCAGTAGCCTTCATCGCGGGCCAGCACGTCCGGTGCCACGGTCGTTGCGGGAATCTGCATGGGCGCAGCGTAACCCGCGGCGGCCACGGCGGGCAGTGAAGACAGCGCGGCTGCAGCCGGCAGCAGTGCACCGGCGCGCAGCAGGGAGCGGCGGTTGTGGTCCATCAGAAGCTCAGCCGGTACTGCGCGTACAGGTTGGCACCGTCGGTGTCGTACGGCGCGTTGCGCGAGTAGACCAGGCCGCGACTGGCCTGGAAGGTGGCTTCGTCCGGATAGCGGTCGAACACGTTGTCCGCGCCGACGCGCAGGCTGTGGTGTTCGTTGATGCGATAGCCAACGGCCAGATCGAGGAAGCTCATCGCACCGAAGCGCTGGTAGATATCGCCCACCGCATTGCCACTGGAGTCGGTCCAGGCACCGTAGTAGCGCATGCGTGCCATCAGCGACCAGGCACCGATGTCCCAGCTGCCGGTGAGGCTGCCCTTGTGCTCGGGCAGGCGATCTTCGAACAGCACGCGCTGGGTTTCGTTGGTGGCCACCGAAGTGCTGCCGTTGTCCACGCGGGTGCGGTTGTAGTTGTAGGCCAGGGTCAGCGTCATGCGGCCGGCGCCGAGATCGCGCAGGTAGTTGCCGACCACGTCCACGCCGGTGGTGGTGGTATCGAAATCGTTGGTGAAGTAGTTCACCGAGGTATAGCCCAGCGGGTTGGGCGTGCCGGCCGGAATGGCGAAGCTGGCCGACTGGCTGAAGCGGTCGGTGAGCTTGATCTGGTACACATCCACCGAGCCGGACAGGCCCAGGTCGGTGCGCCAGGTCAGGCCCAGCGACGCGGTACGCGATTCTTCCGGCTTCAGTGGCCGGGCACCGAGCAGCTGCGCCAGCGGATCGTTCGGCGACAGGCGGCCACTGGTGAAGATCTGCAGCGTGCGCGTATCCAACCCCTGGGTGGTGCTGGTGGTGTTGAGCTGCGCCGGCGTCGGCGCGCGGAAGCCGGTGGACACGGTGCCGCGCAGGGCCACGTCCGGGGTGATCGCGAAGCGCGCCGAGAGCTTGCCGTCCAGCGTGCTGCCGAAGCTGGAGAAGTCCTCGTAACGGCTGGCCGCACCGATGCTCCAGCGCTCGCCCAGCGGCACTTCCATATCCACGTAGGCCGCCTTGCTGCGCTGGCTCCACTGCCCGGCCTGGCTGGCCGAGAAGCCCGGTGCACCGTTGGAGTTGGCCTCCAGGCCCGCGGCCGCGCCCGGGCCCACCGCGTACGAGGCCGGATCACCGGCACGCACCTGGTAGGTCTCCTGGCGGAACTCGCCACCGAAGGCGACGTTGATCGGCTTGGACAGCGCGCCCACCTCCCACTCGTAGTTGAAGTCGGCGTTGGCGTTCTTCTCGGTCTGGGTCAGGCGGCCAAGATCGAAGTCGGTCGGGCTGGCCGGGCCGAGCGAGGCATTGATCGAGTTCTTCAAGCTGTAGTCGATGGCGTTGCGGCCATACGACGCGCTGACATCCCAGCGCAGCTTCGGAGTGATCTCGCCACGCAGGCCACCGACCAGTTGCAGGTCGTTCTGGACGTTGCCGTACTGCGGGCTGAAGCCCACCGGATAGATCGAACGCAGGTTCCAGCCGGGGAAGATCGCCGTGGTGCGGTAGGCACCGGTGGTGGTGTCCGGGTTGCGCCAGTTGAAATCGCTGACGCCATCGCTGTGGCTGTACAGGCCGAGCGCATACAGCTCCAGCGTGTCGCTGGCATTGGCCTTCACATTGAAGCCGACGCGGCGGCTTTCCAGTTCCGGCTGGCCCCAGCGCTGTACCGGATTGGGCACATCCAGATCCGGATGCGCGGCCTGGAAGGCGATCGCATCCGGGCGCTGGCGGGTGCGCGAGGTGGCGTCGGAATTCGACGATTCGGCGAACAGTACCAGGCTGCCGTAGTCACCCAGCGACCAGCCGGTACGTGCGCTGAAATCACGCGACGCGCCATCGCCCTGTGCGTACTGCGAATAGCCGGCGGTGATCTCGGTGCCGGGGCCATCCTCGAGAATGATGTTGATGACGCCGGCGATGGCATCCGAGCCGTACTGCGCCGAGGCACCATCGCGCAGCACTTCGATGCGCTTGATCGCACTGGTCGGAATCTGTGCCAGATCGGCTGCCTGCGCCCCGCGGTTGCCGAGCAGCGCGCTGCGATGGAAGCGACGACCGTTGACCAGTACCAGGGTCTGGTCCGGCGACAGGCCACGCAGGGTGGCCGGGCGCACGAACACCTGGCCGTCCGCCATCGGCAGGCGCTGCACCACGAACGACGGCACCAGTTGCGCCAGCACGTCCTTCAGGTCGGTGGATTCCACCGACGTGATGTCTTCCTTGGTGAACACGTCCACCGGCGCCAGCGTTTCGAACTGGGTGCGGTTGGAGGCGCGGGTACCGGTGACCAGCATCGCATCGAGCTGGGTGGGCGCCGCTCGGCTGCCCGCCATGGCATCGACCGCATCGGCCTCCGCTGCAATCGCGCCTCCTGCGCTGGCCATGGAAAGGGCAAGGAGGATGGAACGCGAAAGCTTCGAACGATGCACGGCAGGGCTCCGGGAGGACGCGACAGGGCCAGCACCTGTTCGGAAACAACAGGGCTGGACAAGGCGCGCAGTCTCGGTGCGATCTGTGAAGGAGCCATGACGTCAGTGCGACAACTTGATGCGCCAACCAGGGTTGAGCGCTACCAGAGCCCATCCGTAGATCCACGCCGTGCGTGGATGGGCAACGCCGACCCACGCCCGGTCCCTCATGGCCACGCACACGGCGTCAGCCGTTGCTGTCGTCGTCGAAACCGAAGCGGGCCGGCCGTGCCGTTCGCAGCGGAACAAACATCGCGAGGGCGAACACCACCAGGAAGGGAGCGGACAGGAACCCGAAGTCTTTGCTGCCAAACCCGATGAAGCTGGCACGCAGGTCACCGATCCATTCCAACCGCGTCAGCACCATCACCAGCCCACCGATGGTCGGGCCGGGAAGCCCACCGTGACCGCCCATCAGCAACGTGGGTGACAGCAACCCGGCCAGGAACGCGAAGCCGGCGCGATAAAGCCAGGGATTGCCCTTCCAGCGCGACGCGCGCTTCACCATCAGCACCAGCAAGGCCAGTGTCAGCACCGCGGGCAGCACCAGGTAGACAAGTACCAGTTCCATCATGGGCCTGGCTCCGCTGGTCGGGCATCCCACGTCGTCGATCGCATCTCCCTGCCCTCCCTCACATCCATGAAGCGCACATTGTTGCCGGTACGCCGGCAGACGCAAGGCCCCGGCAGCGCAAGAACTGCTAAACGCCCTGCCTGAGGATCCGCTACTGTGCCCGGCATCGGAATCGGGGAACGGCAGGATGAGCGCGGCAGGCAAGGCGTTGTGGTACATCGAAACCCATGTGGACCAGCCATTGGCGCTGGCCGATATCGCCGCCGTAGCGGGGCTGTCGCCGTTCCATCTGTCACGCCTGTTCCAGGCCCGCACCGGCACCTCGGTGGTGCGCTATCTGCGGGGACGGCGCCTGACCGCTGCTGCGCAGCGGTTGGCCAACGGGGCCGGTGACATCCTGCAGGTCGCGCTGGGCGCGGGCTACACCACCCATGCGGCGTTCACCCGCGCCTTCAGCGAACAGTTCGGGCAGACGCCGGAGCGCGTACGCGAACAGGGCACCGATGGACTGGCGCTGGTACAGGCGATCCGCGTGGAGGATGCGCCGGCTGCCTGCGGTGAGGCGCCGCGACTGCTCGACACGCCCGCTTTCCAGGTGGCGGGCATCGGTATGCGGCATACCCGCGACAGTGGCGGTGCGATTCCCGGCCAATGGGCGCAGCTCAACCGCGAATGGCCGACGCCGGCACCGATCAGTTTCGGTGTGTGCTGCAACAGCGACGACGATGGCGGCTTTGATTACATCGCCGCACTGCCCGCCAGCACGCTGCCGACCGTGCCGGCGCACTGGCAACGAGTGGACGTGCCGGCGCGTCGCTATCTTGTGGCCTGGCACGGCGGACATATCTCGACCATCCGCTCGACCTGGTTCTGGCTGCTGGATCATTACCTGCCCAGCTCCGGCCTCAGCCTGGCCGATGCACCAGACCTGGAACGCTACGACACCCGCTTCGACGAGCACACCGGCAACGGCGGCGTGGAGATCTGGCTGCCGGTGGACGAACGCCCACGCTGACAAGGAGCTGAGGATGCGCATGAAAGCCACTGTGATGGGAATGATGCTGATGGCCTCCGCGGGGGGCGCCAGCGCTGGCGAGCCTTGGAAAGCAGGCGAACGCCACGGCACCACCACGGTGGCCAGCGCCGTGGTGCGCGATGCGCAACACCGCGACGCCCTGCGCTACACGGTCTGGTATCCGGCGCCCGCTGGCAGCAGGGAAACCGCCCTGACAATCGGTCCGCCCGATGCACCGCTGTTCGACGTCGGCCGCGCGGCACTGGATGCGCCGGTCGCGGGTGCACGCCTGCCAACGCTGCTGCTCTCCCACGGCAACGGCGGCAGCGCGCGCATGATGGGTTGGCTGGGTACGGCATTGGCACACGCCGGGTACCTGGTGATCGCGGTCGATCATCCCGGCAACAACGGCGTGGAGGAGATGACCCTGCCCGGTAGCATGCTGAGCTGGTTGCGTGCGGATGATCTGCGCGCCGCGCTGGCGGCGGTGCAGGCCGATCCCGTGCTCGGTCCACACGTCGATCGCGAACGGCTGGGTGTGGCCGGGTTCTCCGCCGGTGGCTACACCGCACTGCTCGCCGCCGGTGCACGCCCCGATCTGCAGCGGCTTCTGGCCTTCTGCCAAGCGCATCCGGATGACGGCGTCTGCCGGCCCCAGCGGGAAGCCGTCACGCACACGATGGAGGCTCGTATTGCCGCTGCAAGCTCGCCGGAACTGTCGCCATGGATCTCCCACGCCAATGAATCGCGCGCGATCCCCGGCGTGCGCGCGGTATTCCTGCTGGCGCCAGCAATCGTGCAGGCATTCGCGCCGGAACAGCTGTCCTCGCTGAGGCAGCCGGTGTCGATCGTACTGGGCGAGGCTGACACGGTTGCGCCACCACAGAGCAATGGCGAGGCCGCACAGGCACTGATTGCGGGCGCCGCGCTGCAGCGTCTGCCGGATGTCGGTCACTACGACTTCCTGGCGGGCTGTACAGCAGTTGGTTTGCAGAGGCTGCCCGAGCTCTGCAGCAGTTCAGTTCCGAAGGCGGGCACCCACGCGCAGGCAGTGGATGTCGCGGTGCGCTTCTTCGCCGAAGCACTGCGGTAGTGGCCGCCGGGCATGGCCCGGCGCTACAGTGGCTGCATCCAAGGAGGATTGGCCATGCGCCTGCTTCACCTCACCCTGCCGGTGTCCGACGTCACCACCGTCGCCGCGTATTTCCACGATGTGCTGCAGCAGCGCGTGGTCGGCAATCATGTGCACATCGGCTGGAGCACGATCGAACTGCAGCCTGCGGCTGGGCGTCCGGTCGGAGGCGTGCACCTGGCCTTCAACGTGCCGGACAACCGCTTCAGCGAGGCGATGGCCTGGCTGCTCGAGCGTACGCCACTACAGCGCAACCCGGCAGGACTGGATTACTTCGCGCTGGAAAGCAGCTGGCAATCGCAGTCGGTGTACTTCACCGGCCCGGACGGCCTGATCCTGGAACTGATCGGCCGCCGCCGCCTGCCAGCCAGTGCGCGCGAAGGCGTTTTCCATGGCAGCGAGCTGACCTGCCTGAGCGAAGTCGGCCTGCCCAGCCACGATGTCGATGCGGTGCGCGAACAGTCCTGTCAACGTTTCGGCCTGCAACCGATCAGCCCGGCTTCGCCGCAGTTCGCACCGATGGGCGACGACGAGGGTCTGCTGATCGTGGTTGCGGCGGATCGTCGCTGGTTCCCCGAGCAGAAGGACCTGCCGAATGCGCAGGGACTGTTGCTGCGTGTGGGTGACGTCGCCGGCACCGGCGAACTCCGCGACGATGCCTTGGGCTGGCGGGTTTTCTCGACCTGACCTGCCGTTCCAGACCTGATGCGCGCTACCGCGTGCGCACACCCTGCCCCGCTTCAACCTGCGCATGCAGCGCCTGCAGCTGCGCCGCCGTCTGGTTGAACACCTGCAGATCGGCATCGACCAATGCCGGCCAGTCGGGCGCGTGCCCCAACAGCTGCGTCACCTGCTCGGTCGGCGCGCGGTCGAAGCCTTCGCCCAGCACGGCAAGATAGCGCTCACGGAACCCTTCGGGGTCGCGCTGGTCCTGCACATAGAGCTGCACTGCCAGCAGCCCTGCATAGAGGTAGTTCACCAGATAGTTCGGATCTTCAAACATCAAGCGCTTGCCGATCCAGCTGTTGCGCAGTTGCGGATAGCGCTCCGGATCCTGACCGAAGCGCGCCAGCACCTGGCCGGTCAGCGCGTCCAGATCATCGGCGGTGCCCAAGGTGCCCGCGGCCACGCCCCGATAGATCGACTGCTCCAGCTGCGCTTCCTCGGACGAGGTGAACAGCTGCAGCACCATGTCGTCCAGCAGCGATTTCAGGTAGTAGGCCTTGGCGCGCGGGTCCTGTGCCTGCTGGTACAGCTGGTCGCGGAAGCGCAGCTCGTTGTAGATCGCGAACGCCTCAGTCAGCCACTGGCTGCCATTGCGCTGCAGCGGCGACGCATGGCCGCGCTGCATCCACTCACCGTGCATGGCATGACCAGCTTCGTGGGCGATTTCAACATCGCTTTCCAGATCCCCCCTGCGCACCCCGACGTACAGCATCGCCGGCGCGCCAGGAGCATTCACTGCGAACGCATCATGGCTGCGATTGCCTTGCTCGGTGGCCAGGTCCATGCGCTGGTTGACCGGATCGAGCAGCGCGCGCAGCTCGGCAACATACGTCGGGCCAAGGTGCTGCATGGCATCGGCGGCATTGTCGCGCAACTGCGCCAGCGTCAGCACCGGTGGCGTGTAACCGGTATCGGGCACGGTGGTATCCCAGATCTGCGGCGCGTCGATGCCGGAGCGCGCAGCGTGGTGCAGCAGCATGTCCTGGTAGGCGCGACGATCCCCTGCATGGCGTTCGATCGCCTGCAGCGTCGCATCCACCGCCGATGCATCCAGGCCCATCCGCTGGTAGCCCCGCGCCGGTGCGGAGCCATCGCCCTGCAGGCGCGCGGCGGCATCGTTCACCTGCACCAGGCCCAGCAGCACCGAGGCCATCGGCTCACGGCGCGAGTGCAGGCCCTGCCAGTAACCCTTCCAGCCCGCTTCCCGCAACGCGCGGTCCTGCTGCTGGGCCAGTGCCTGCTTGTCGTGCCCGGTGTCCCAGTGCCGACCATCACGCTCGATCTGCGGGTACTCGGCACTGCGCAGGATCTGCCCACGCAGCCGCGCGAAACTGTCCAGCGCCGGATCGGCCAGCGCCTCCACGGCCTCATCCAGCACGATATTGGCCGGGGCTGCAGCTTCCTTCAGCGCACGTGCGCGCAGGAAGGCATACGGTGCTGCCCACGCCGCATCCGCGGGCGCTTCGCGCAGCGCCGCGCGACCAGTGCGGGCGATGCGGCTGCACAGCCCCATCACCTGGTCCAGCGCCTGCGCCGGGCGAAGATCGCGCGCGTTGCGGGCGGCCTGCAGATGCAGATAGGTGTGATGGCGCAGGCACTGCGCCTGCAATGCCTCGGCCTGCTGGAAGCGTTGCGCAGGTGCAAGCGCGGAAGCCTGCTGCAAGGCCTCGACACGCTTGCCCAGTTCGTCACGCGCAGCCTGTTCGGCTGCCGCACTGGCGAAGTAGGCGCGATCGTCGGCCCGCAGCGACTGCGCCTGGGCGCCGGTGAAGGGCGCCATCGCCAGCACGACGGCCATGGTGGCGGTGATGGTACGCATCCTGCGAGCCTGCATCGGCGTCTCCCTGCCTGGATCAGGCTCCGAGCCTAGCAGGCGCTGCCCGGCCGCGCCTGTGCCGGAACAGGCGTCAGATCGACTCATCCTCACGCTTGACCAGCGTCCAGCAGGGCGACTGTGCGAAGGTGTAGGTCTGCTGGTCGCTGCTGTCCGGCGTGCGGATCTGAACCTGTCGTTGCCCATCGGCCAGCGTGCTGACCTGCATCTCACGGCCCTGCCCGGCCAACGCGGCGGGATCGGGCATCACCGGCCACTCGACATCGGCCAGCGCCAGTCGGCTTTCCACCTTGCGCGGTTCCGGCTCGGCCTCGGCATCGATGTAGCTGTCCAGCAGCGGATCGGCAGTGGCCTTTTCCTGCAGCGTGATCTCGTTGCCGAAGTGCTTCAGGAACGCATCGAACTGCGGATAGGGGCATTCACCGCTGGCAGGCACCGGTGCGTGCTGGACCGCTGCCGTCGTGGACGACGGCGCGGGATGTGCAGGTGCGGCTTCCGCGGGCGTCGCCTGGGGCTCGGGCGTGCAGGCAACCAGCGCCACGCCACAGGCAAGCACCAGCACGGCAGCGGAACGGTTTCGACGCATGGGCTCATCCTGAATCCGGTTCGGTCGCCCCATGCTACCGCGCGCCCTACAATTCCGGCATTCCGCCTGTCCGAGATACCCCATGCGTCGCCTCCTGCTCCTGATCGGCCTGCTGCTGCCCGCCCTGTGGCCAGCGGTGGCGATGGCCGTCGATGTCCACGAGGGCGATCTGCTGTTCGTCACCGCCGGCCGCAGCGGGCTCAGCGCCGCCATCGACGATGCCACCGGCAAGCAGGGCGCACCCAGCTTCGATCACGTGGCCCTGGTCGCCGCGGCGTCAAACGGCTGGGAGGTACTGCATGCGGACGAGAAGGGATCGCGCCGGCAATCGCTGGTCGAGTTCCGCCAGGATGCCCGGGCCAAGCAGCGGCAGATCGTGATCTATCGCCTGCGCGCACCGCAGCAGGCAACGATCAAGGATGCGGTCGCCACCGCGCGCACGATGCTCGGCAAACCGTACAACACGTCATACGTGTTGAACGAAGACAGCTACTACTGCTCGGACTTCATCGAACGCGCGTTCCGTGCGCACCACGTGTTCGCACTGCAGCCGATGAACTTCCGCAACCCGCAGACCGGGCAGATCGCACAGCACTGGGTCGATCTTTACCGCGGCATGGGCATGGAGGTGCCACAGGACCAGCCCGGGACCAATCCCAACGACATGTCGGCGGCGCCGGTCCTGCAGCGCATCGGCGTGCTGGAATAAGCGAAGCCCCGCACAGGGCGGGGCTTCGCCAGTCACTCCGCGTGCGCGGCGCGGTCATTCTTCTTCGTCGTGGCCGCCCTGCTGCTGGTTGCGCTCTTTGCGCTGCTGATCCTGCTGCTGTTGCTGCTGCTGGTCACGGCGTCCCTGCTGCTGGTCCTGCTGATTCTGCTGACCCGGTTGCTTCTGGTTCGGGTTCTGGTTCTGCTGTGCCATGTCCGTTCTCCGAAAGCCACGCGCGGAATGCGGTGGACGGGGCCATCGTCTGCAGCGATTGGTTAATCACGCGTGGGGGGCCGGCTACATTCGTGTGTACGCGCGTGAATGAACGCGCAAAGACCCTTGAGGCACAAGCGCCTGAAGGATTCATGCGGGATCGGCATGTGCTCATGCCGGCCTTGGCGCCATGCCCATTCATGGCGTGCTCCGCCGGAAACACGCGCTGAACGAGGCTGGCGTCCTGGTCGAGCACGGACGCCAGCCCTGCATTCAGGGCATCACCGGCGGCACATACGCCAGGGTCATGCCCAGCAGCCACAGCAGGCCCAGCACCAGCGGGATATGCACCAGCAGCTGGATGAAGGTGAACCCCACGATGTCGCGCGCCTTCAGGCCCAGCACGCCCAGCAGCGGCAGCATCCAGAACGGGTTGATCAGGTTCGGCAGCGCTTCGGCCGCGTTGTAGACCTGCACCGCCCAGCCCAGGTGCGCCTTCAGTTCGTTGGCGGCCTGCATCACGTACGGCGCCTCGATGATCCACTTGCCGCCACCGGACGGCACGAAGAAGCCCAGCACCGCCGAGTAGACGCCCATCACCAGCGCGAACGAATCGGTGCTGGCCACGTGCACGAACAGGCTCGACAGCCGGTGCGCCAGGGTCTGACCGTCACCGCCAGCGGCGTGGGTGAGGATCATCGCGATGCCGCCGTACAGCGGGAACTGGATCAGTACGCCGGTGGTGCTCGGCACCGCCTTGGCCACCGCGTTGAGGAAGCTGCGCGGGCGCCAGTGCAGCAGCAGGCCCAGCGAAATGAACAGGAAGTTGTAGGTATTGAGGTTGGCGATCGCCGTGATCACCGGCTTGTTGGCGAACTCGTTGAACAGCCAGCCGAACGCCAGCAGCGAGAGCAGCACGGTCAGCAACGGGCTGTATTCCAGCCATTCGCCCGGGCGCGTGCGTCGCTGCAGCGGCTCCGGCTCGGCCTGCGCAGCGCCGGGGAACTCCTCGGCGGTGCGGGCGCTGCCGGCGGCGGGTGCGGTCAACCAGGCAATCAGCAGCGAGGCCAGGATCAGTACCGAGGTCAGCGCGATCGACTGCCACAGGAAGATGGTTTCGGTGAACGGCAGCACGCCGGTGATCTCCACCAGCCCCGGCGGCATGCTGGCCGGGTTGGCCTGCAGTTGTGCGGCCGATGAGCTCAGCCCCATCGCCCACACCGCACCCAGACCGAGATACGCCGACGCACCGGCCGCGCGGTAGTCCATGCGCAGTTCGGTACGGCGGGCCAGCGCGCGCACCAGCAGACCGCCGAACACCAGCGAGAAACCCCAGCTGAGCAGCGAGGCGAGCATGCTGACCAGGCCCACGTACACCACCGCACCACGGCCAGTGCGCGGCACCCGGGCCAGGAAGTCGATGAAGCGCGCGACCACCGGCGCGGTGGCCACGGCGTAGCCACCGATGACCACGAAGGCCATCTGCATGGTGAAGGGAATCAGGCTCCAGAAGCCGTCACCGAAGGCGCTGGCGGTGGCCTGCGGGGTCGAGCCGAAGCCCATCGCGGCCAGCGCGACAATGACCACGCCCAGCACCGCGAACACATACGCGTCGGGGAACCACTTTTCCGCCCAGGCGGCCGAGCGCAATGCTGCACGCGCCATCCAGCCGTCCTGTACTGCTGCCGTCGAGGCCATCGCCTACCCTCCCAGGTTCGATGGACCGATTCTGGGCGGTGGGGTGCGGGCTGTCAGCCACCTATTGGTCGTAGGTGGCGGGGTCGGATCCCTCTCCACAGGAGAGGGCTCTGACCCCGAGCCGGGTATCGGCGCGGCAGAAGGGTCAGAGCCCTTTCCCGGCGGGAAAGGGATCCGACCCCGGGCGATCAACGCAGCGCCAGGTCCACTGCGATACCGGCAAACAGCGCGGCACCCACCCAGTTGTTGTGCAGGAACGCCTTGAAGCACGGGCCGCGTTCGCGGTGGCGGCAGATCCAGAACTCGTACACCACCAGCGCGGTGGCGACGGCCACGCCGGCCAGATAGTACCCGCCCAGCCCGCCACGCACGCCGACCAGCGCCATGGTGGCCAGGAACAGCGCGTACAACACGCCCTGGATGACCAGGTCGAGATCACCGAACAGGATCGCGGTGGAGTGCGAGCCCATCTTCAGGTCGTCTTCGCGGTCGACCATGGCATACCAGGTGTCGTAGGCGGTGGACCACAGGATGTTGCCGGCATACAGCAGCCAGCCCAGCATCGGCACCTCGCCCTGCACGGCGGCGAACGCCATCGGGATGCCCCAGCCGAACGACATGCCCAGGTAGACCTGCGGCAGATGGGTGTAGCGCTTCAGGTACGGATAGCTGGCGGCCAGGAACACGCCGATGAAACTGAGGCCGATGGTCAACCCGTTCAGGGTCAGCACCAGGCCGAACGCCACCAGCATCAGCACGGCAAACAGTGCCAGCGCGGCACGGCCGCTGATTGCGCCGGTGGCCAGCGGACGCGCCTTGGTGCGTTCCACATGCGGGTCGAGCCAGCGGTCGGCGTAGTCGTTGATGACGCAACCGGCCGAGCGGGTCAGCCACACGCCGGCGGTGAACACGAACAGCGTCCACAGCGGCGGCAGGCCGCCCGCGGCCAGCCACAATGCCCACCAGGTGGGCCACAGCAGCAGCAACGTGCCGATCGGGCGATCAGCGCGCATCAGACTCCAGCAATGCCGCCAACGCGGCGTCGCCGGCGACTGCGGCGAAGTGAGGGGGGTATCAGCCATGGCGATAGGATACTCCTGCCCCTCTGGCAGGGCTTTGCCCGTGGGGGGAGATTTGTTCGGCGAAACTGGATAGAATGCCGGTCCCGCACCGCTTCATGGCGCTGCGATGCCCGCCCCGGCACCGGCCGACGGCGCGGCGGTTCTACAACGCGCCCGTAGCTCAGCCGGATAGAGTAGTGGCTTCCGAAGCCATTGGTCGGGGGTTCGAATCCCTCCGGGCGCGCCATCTCCCCCTGTGTTGCCTGCATGCCGCCAGCCCGCGCTGGACGTTGCCGCGCGCTTCATCAACACTGCGCGCATGACGCCACCGGATCTGCTGCAGCTGGCGGCAGGCGCTGCGATTCTGGGCCTGGCCGCCTTGTCCACCGGAGTGAGCTTCGGCCGCGCTCGGCGTGGCAGTCATCTGCTCACCATCTTCTTCGCCTGTTTCGCCGCCGCCAATCTGTTCGGACTGGTGCTGTTGGGTGGCCAGGCCTGGCTCTCGGCCGACGCGGTGCGCTGGCTGCGGGTCATCGAAGTGCCGCTGGTCTATCTGCTCGGTCCGCTGCTGTATGGCCATGCGCGTGCGCTGCTGTTGCCCGCACCGGGCCACACTTCGTTGCTGCCGCTCGCGCATCTGCTGCCGGCCATGCTCGCGTTCGTCGTTTCCCTGTTGAACGCTGTTGCGCCTTTCGACGTCTCGCCGCTGGGCAAGGCGCTGTTCCAGCTCAGCTTCCATGGCTGGCTGCTGCAGGGCACGCCCTACCTGCTGGCCACGCTGTGGCTGTCGCTGCGTACGTCTTCGGCCCCGCGCGGAACCGCGATCCAACGCAGCGGACTGCGCGGGCTGGCGATCGTGATGACAGGCTGCTGGCTTGCCAGCGCGATGAACCGATGGCCGCCGCACGCCGCTCCGCTGCTGGCCAGCATCGGGCTCAGCCTGCTGACCACCGCCGGCATGTATCTGCTGGCCTGCCGCGTGGTGCGGCAGCAGCTGCGCGCGCCTGTGAATGCCGCCGCACCGGGCGTGGGGAATCTCATCCCCGCGCCCATCGAGGACGTCGCCGTCGCACGCTACGAGCGCTCGGGCATCGACGCCGCGCAGTGCGCGGCCATCGCCAGCGCGCTGACCGCATTGATGCGGGACGAACGCCTGCATGAAGCGCCCGGGCTGGACCTTCAGTCCCTCAGCCAGCGCAGCGGGTGGTCACCCAACCAGGTCTCGCAGGCGCTCAACCAGGGCCTCGGCCAGAGCTTTTCCGAGTTCGTGAACAGCTTCCGCGTCGCTGCCGCGAGGGCATGCCTGTCCGATCCGTCCGACCTCCGCAGCGTGCTGGACATCGGCCTGGCCGCCGGCTTCGGCAGCAAGTCGACCTTCAACAGCGCGTTCAAGCGCGCCACCGGGCAGACACCGAGCGAGTACCGCCGCCTCACCACGTCCGACTGAACGTCCAATCCTTCACGCCCGGTCGAACGGCGCCCGCCGCTGCGTTGCCATCAACGCTCGACCCGACGAAGAAGGTGATGCGATGCGATGGCAACGGATGATGTTCGGCCTGCTGTGGATGCTGGCGGTTCCCGTGCAGGCTGCGGTGGGGGATGCGGCGAGCGTGCTGGCCCGGGCCCGTGCAGCCAGTGGCGGCGAGCCGTGGCTGTCGGTACAGCGCCTGCAGGCGGAGGGCGAGCAGTCGGTGGGCGGCCTGCACGGGCGCTGGCAGCTCAACCAGGACCTGCGCGCCGGGCGCTATGCCGAACAGGCGCAACTGGGAGACTTCACCGTCGCCCAGGGGTTCGACGGCCAGCTGTCCTGGCGGCGCGACTATGGCGGCGAGGTCGGCCTGCTGGATGGCACCGTGCCACGTCGGACCGCGCGCACGCAGGCGTGGCTGGCCACCCGCGCCTACTGGTCCAGCGCCTATCCGGCCTCGCGCTTTGCGGGCCCTCGCACCGAGGCCCACGACGGGCAGCGCTATGACGTGCTGTCGACGACGCCGGAGGGCGCGGACCCGATCGAACTCTGGTTCGACACCCGCAGCGGCCTGCTCGGCCGGGTGGTCATCGCCTCCGCGCGCACCCCCACCGCCACCACGCTGGAAGACTACCGGGCGGTCGATGGCCTGCTGCTGCCCCATCGCCTCATCACCGATACGCTCGATGCCCAGGGCCGTGCTGATCCGCGACTGCGCAGCGACGTGCAGGTGCAGCGCTACCGGGTGGATTTCCCCGTGCCGGATGTACTGTATGCACCACCAGCGATGGCCGACGACAGCTACATCGAGGATGCCAGCGGCACCACCCGTGTCCCGTTCGACCTGATCAACAACCATGTCTACATCGAGGCCGAAGTGGACGGCCAGCCGGCGCGCTTCCTGGTGGACACCGGCGCCATCAACCTGCTGACACCGATCGCCGCCAAACGCCTGGGACTGACCACAGCGGGCCGCCTGAGCGTGCATGGTGCCGGCGACAACGCCAGCGACCTGGGCCTGGCACAGGCCCGCCACCTGCGCATCGGTGGCGCGCACCTTGCAAACCCGGTGTTCCACATCATCGACCTCGGCCAGCAGATCAACTCGATGGGCGTGCCACACGATGGCTTCATCGGCTACGAAACCTTCCTGCGCTTCGTCACCACCTTCGACTATGGCGCGCGTGTGCTCAGCTTCACCCGGCCAGGCCACTACCAGCCACCCGCCAACGCGGTGGTGCTGCCGTTCGAGCAGGATGACCGCGCACCGGTACTGAATGGCGAACTGGACGGCATCCCGCTGCGGTTGTGGCTGGACACCGGCTCACGCAACTCGCTGAGCCTGAGCAGCCCGTTCGTGCGTACCCATGGTCTGTTGGAGAAGTACCACGCCAGTGAGGAGGCGGTGCTTGGGTGGGGCCTCGGAGGCCCGGGCCGCGCGCGACCGGCCCGGCTCGGTGTGCTGCGCATGGGCAGCATCGAGGTCACCGGCCTGGTCGGTGACCTGTCCAGCACCGACAAGGGCGCGCTGGCCCTGGCCGACTATGGCGCGATTCTCGGTGGCGGCGTGCTGCGGCGCTTCTCCATGGGCATCGACTACGATGCCAAACGTCTCTATCTGGTGCCCAACGCTGAAAGCACGCAGGCCGATGCCTTCGACCGCAGCGGGCTGTGGTTGCAAGCCGAGCACGGTGCACTGCGTGTGGCCGATGTGGCGCCGACCAGCGCTGGTGCGCGCGCCGGGCTGCGAAGGGATGATCGCATCGTCATGATTTCAGGCGAGCCGATTGCCACGCGGAGACTGGCGGACTGGCGTGCGCTGCTGCGTGAGCGCCCGGTTGGGACGCGCGTGGGCATCCGTTATCTGCGCGATGGCCGGCAGGTGGATACCGAGCTGGTGCTGGCGGACCGGGTGAATGAGCGCTGGTCTGCCGATTGAGCTCGCGCTGCCCGCTGTGGCGTACCCGCTGCGCATGCGGCGGGTGCCACTGAACGAGTGGTGCCCGTGAATCTCGCACACGGCGGGAACGTCAGAGAATGAACGATGCCGAGCGACGCTCGCAACCGGCTGCATCCCGTACCACGATGGAGTACTCCGTGTCCGCGCTGGATTGGCCGGGCAGGAATACGCCATCACCATCGAACAAAACGCTCTGCTGTTCACCCTGCCCGATCGACAGCCCGATCGCTCCCGGTGTGATTTCCTCAAGGATCACGTTGTAAGGCCGCCAGGCATCCTCGCCTGTGCGCCTCATCTCTGCGCGAGCGGTCCTTGAGTTCAACCTGCGTCTTTCATCCACCCACAGCCGAAGTGGCTGATCAGCGTTGTGGGTGATCTGGGAAGCGCCCGTAGGTCAACCCGTCGACTCTCTCGGTGCCGACATAGGTGAAATGGGCCGGCGGACACTTCGTGGTGCGGTTCGGATGCGCCGCACAGGATGTCAGTGCAACCACGAGGCAAAAGGCAGTCAGTCGCTTCATGGGTTCGAGGCCTGATGTGGGTTGTTGTCGCGGCGGCATGCGGCGGTGAGGGCAACCAGCACTACGCCCCAGAGCGGCGTGAGCAGCACGACGTTCATCACCGTCAGCGAAACCGGTACCTGCCAGAGCAGCGATGACCTGAACCCGCTGAATCTATAGGCTTCCAGTGCAAGCACCACGACCTGGGCCAGAAGGCCCGCGAGCAGCCCCAAGCCAGCCCCCTTGGCAAGCCGCCTGATCGTCAGGCGGCCAGCGGCGGGAACCCGTGCGCCAAATCCCAGCAACAGAAGGCTGACGGCATACAGCCAGAAGAAAACCTGATGTGAGTCGAAGGCGTAAAGCGCCCTGCCCACAATGTGCAGGAACAGCCAGAGCGCTCCACACGACACCGCGTAGGCCAGCCCGTACCGAAGAATCTGCCTGGCTTTCATCTTGTATCTCTCCGAGAGCGTGCAGACCGATCGCGTTCTTTTGTGGAGGAGCGCGGGAGCTCATGCACCTTGCCTCCCGCTTGGCGCCCTACTCGCGCAATGCATCGCGCAGCGCTCGAGAGTACCTGCCTGCCTCCAGCATTTGCAGCTGGACCAGCGGAATCCGATATCTCCTGAACAGTGCAGCCAGTTCCCAGACCTCCTCCTCCAGAACCGCATCTGGATCCAGGGGTAGATAGATGACATCCCCTCTGCCGACCACATTCCCGATGCAGCCGATTCGACCAATCCACTCGAAGAAGAACCGTTCATCCTGTTGAGAAAAGAAAACTACCCTTTTCGCTTCAAGCTCCATGGTAAATCACCGTCCATTCAACCACGTCATTTGGATTACCCATCCCATTCCAGCCTTTGCACTGATTACTCTGGACCGGCGACAACGAACAGAGCTGTCAGCGCGCTGCAGAACATCCTGCGAAGACACTGCTGGGCTTCTCCTTCAAGCTCACAGCGATCACACGGTGCATGGGATGCTCCGGAACCTGCACGCATATCTGCAATCACACTTCTTCACTCAACCTCCCCCCTATCTCGTAGAGAAGGCAGGCCAGGGCGGAAAGATGATAGGCCAGTGGTTCCTGCTGCCCCAATGCGACTCTTTGAATATCAGAGTAGTCATCGAAAAGACTTCCAACTTCAAGCTCCACCCGCTCACCGCCCATGGAGTGACGTTCCGACCATGGCACCACGCGGTAAAACACGTCCTCCACTTCAATCTCTTGCAAGCCCTTGGAGCACAGCTCGTCGAACAATATTGATGAGACCTTTTCCAAGGTGTCCAAATTCATCTTAATGCTCGACACCAAATTCGAATTTCATAGGGCCAGGGTGGTACTGAAAAGAAGATTGCGCCTACCGACCCACAGCGGGCATCTGCGCCCCATACTGTAGGTGAGACGAAGAGTATCTGAAAATCACTATCTGCATATTTCCCGCATCCTGCCGAGAACGGCCGCACTTGCCCGTCCGACTTCGAGCTTCCGTATCAATCCAGCACATTCAGGCCAGATGGCCTGCTGCTGTTCTTGGCACGTGGCCGAGTAGTTACAAATCCACCATACAGCCTCGTCGTACAGGGTGATCTGCGCTTCGCCACCGGCCGGAGAGCGCAGCACGCGCGGCGAGCGGCCGGACTGCACTTGGAGACTGTGCCTAATTCATCTTCGGACGGATTACCGCTTCAGGCTGTCATGGCCTGAAGACGATCAATTCACACGCCCCCTCTACATCCGCACCTCTCTGCCAATCAGAGAAGTGGCGATGCTCCCATGCATCGCTACTTTCCATCTCCTGAGCACACTCAGTCAGGAACGCGGCAAGGAGGCGCGCTTCAGCGGGCCCGACCTGTAGAACCACCTCCTCTAGCCGACCGGGGTCATCAACGAGCTGTCTTTTCCCGTAAATCTTCATCTATTTCATGCCCCTTCGTTTCCTTCCACTATGACTTCTCCGCCGAGAGCCTTGAATATGTCGCACTTGACTGGATCACCACGCTCGCATCCCTCGCGAGCAATTTCTTTGGCTACATTCAGAGCTCCGCCACACATCGAGAGCGAAAATCCCTTCCCACGAAGGAACTGCTTGACTCTATCAGAAAGGCCCGCCGGGTCCGTCCCGTGACTCCCACTTCCGTCCTGGTTCACGACGATCTCCTTACAGCCTTTCGCACAAACGTGGGCGTGACGTTGTTGCCCCTCAACATGCGGATTATCCACTCGAACAGTGGTCGGGCGCCCACCAGTAACTTTCTCGGTTCGGCCCGAGTTCGCTAACCCGTGTGGATCTACTCCCAGAAGGGGATCTCCCTCAACGTAAGCGAAGGTATTAATGCCCCCGTCCAGTCCAATCGGATCACTCTGCGAATACCGCCCCACTGCCGGGTCGTACTCGCGCTGGTAGTTGTAGAACAACCCACTCGCATCCGTCGCCTGCTGGCCCGGGAAGCGCAGCGCCAGCTCGAACACCACGCCATCGCCGTCCGGGTCCGCACTCGGAATCTGGTTGCCGAACACTTCGCTCTTGTTGTTCCACTCCCAGATCGCCACATCACGCACCGGATCGATCACCACGCGCGGCGTACCCAGATGATCCGGCTGCACGTAGGCAAGTTCCGGCACGCCGGTAGCCGGCACATTGATCAGCGCCACCGGGTAGTTGTCCAGCCAGATGGCCTGCTGCTGCACTTGGCCCGTGGCCGAGTAGTTGCCCAGCCACTGCCCGGCCTCATCGTACAGGGTGATCTGCGCTGCGCCACTAGCCGGGGTACGCAGCACGCGCTCACCGCGATGGTTGTAGCTGTAGCTTTCCAGTACAGCATCACCCTGCTTCACCGCGCTCATGCGGTTGGCATCGCTGTAGGTGAACGTCTTGCTGCCGATGCTGGTGGTGTTGCCCGCTGCGTCATGGTTGCGCGCTTCGCCGTCCACCGCAGTCAGGCGATGGCTGGTTGCGGGACAGGTGTAGTTGGCGGGGGCGCCGAGCCCCCGTGCATCCCTCAGCAGGCCTCACCGCACCGAGGTGCCCTGCCATCACTGTGTCTTCCCAACCTGGCTGGGGTACGCCCTGGCCCATATCCAACCCGGTAATTCACGCAGTGGCAGCGCCTGTTTCGCCACAGTCTCCAGCTTGATGATCTCAGTTTCGCCCCGCTTAGTTAATTCTAGTCCGCGCTCCTCGCGGTTTCCGGGCAGGATGAGCTCCGGTTTACTGTTGCTCTTAGCTCTCGTATTCCATCCCGCACATATCCTATGTGACCCAGATGGCAGACCTTCAGCACGTAACGAGTCTTGTCCGGATAAACATATCCAACAACCGGAACCGGAGTAGTACTTGTACCAATTACGGCACCCCCCTCTGCCGAATCATAAACTTCGATCACGCCCTCCGGCACAACCTCCCTGCCCTTGTGCTCGCAAGAGGTGACAGTGAATACTGAGAAGATAAAAAAAATACAAGGAATCAATTTCATCATCTTTTCCCGCGCTGAATGGTTGATTCATCAGACATCCACCAAAGTAGGTGATTTATTGATTCCGGAAGAATCATGTTCACAGGCTGAAGCTCCTTGCCAATCTCCCGCATGCAATTCTGCAACGGCGTCCCGCAGTTATTATTTATTGCACTGTACGCCCCCTGCGGCCTCGCGAGACATGCCGATAGTTTTGACTCCTGCTGCGGTGTAAGTTCTATTGTGTGCTTAATTCCAGTGCGCAAATTAAGCTGAGATGAAACATAGTTTGTACTTATTGAGTTGCCCGCAGGGCCAAATGAGTAATCGACACCATTTGAAGTTGTCGATATGTGCCCGAAAGAGGAATGCAGCTTTCCATAGCTCGGCAGCCCTCCCTCATAGGGGAGTGGCATCCATACCCAGACATCGACCAGCCCCTTTTCATCGACCTTCGAAAGAGGCTTCCCGGAGGCATACGGGTACGTACCAATCCCTCCCATCAACCCAATCGGATCACTCTGCGAATACCGCCCCACCGCCGGGTCGTATTCCCGCTGATAGTTGTAGAACAGCCCACTCGCATCCGTCGCCTGCTGGCCTGGGAAGCGCAGCACCAGCTCGAACACCACACCATCGCCATCCGGGTCAGCACTCGGAATCTGATTACCGAACACCTCGCTCTTGTTGCTCCACTCCCAGATCGCCACATCGCGCACCGGATCGATCACCACGCGCGGCGTACCCAGATGATCCGGCTGGACGTAGGCCAACTCCGGCACTCCAGCGCTTGGCGCGTTGATCAGCGCCACCGGGTAGTTGTCCAGCCAGATGGCCTGCTGCTGGGCCTTGCCCGTGGCGGAATAATTGCCCAGCCACTGCCCGGCCTCATCGTACAGCGTGATCTGCGCTGCACCACCAGCCGGGGTACGCAGCACGCGCTCCCCACGATGGTTGTAACCGTAGCTTTCCAGCACGGCATTGCCCTGCTTCACCGCGTTCATGCGGTTGGCATCATTGTAGTTGAACGCCTTGCTGCCGATGCTGGTGGTGTTGCCCACCGCGTCATGGGTACGCGACTCGCCGTCCACCGCCGTCAGCCGGTGGCTGGTTGCGGGATAGGTGTAGCTGGCGGTGCCTGCCGAGGTGGTCAGCGCGGTCCGATTACCGGTGGTGTCATACGCATAGGTTTCAATCGGCGTGCCGGTCGCGCCGTCCTGGGTCTGGGTCAGGCGACCCAGCGCGTCGTAGGCGTAATTGGCCAGCACCGTCGAGCCTGTGCCGTTCTTCAGCTCGGTGATCGAACCCACCGGGTCATAGCCGTAGCCCAGCGACAGTCCGCCCGCGGCCGGGTCGTGCACCGCCTGCGGACGGTAATCCAGATCCAGCGGACGCTGCAGCTGGCGGCCATTGCCGTAGGTCCAGCCGGTCGCCGGGCCGAAGGCCGCATAGGTCACGTTGTTCACCACGATCTGGCGCGCCTGGCCAAGCCGGGTCAGGCCGATCTGGCTGATGCGGCCCTGGGGATCGCGCACGTAGTCAGCCACGCTGCCATCCGGGTAGGTCAGTGCGGCCAGGCGACCCGCCTTGCTGTAGGCATAGCGCAGCGTGCTGGCGACACCATTGACGGTCTGCACCTTGCGGGTGACCTGGCCGAAGCGGTCATGGCAGTACTGGGTGCTGCCATTGGCATGCAGCACCTGCCCCAGACGTCCCTTGGCAAAGCGTTCGTCGGCGGCACAGACCGCTGGCGCCACGTCATAGCTATAGCCGACATCCAGATTGGGATCCGGATAGGCAATGCCAATCAGGCGGTTGAGCGCATCGTAGTGATAGGTGGCGGTGACGCCGCGCGCATCGGTGGCCGTCTTGCGGTTGCCCGCCGCATCCACAGTGACGCTGCTGGCGCCACTATCCGGGCTGACCTGGCCGGTCAGATCGCCGAACCCGTTGTAGGCGTATGTGGTGTGCAGGCCCTTCGGGTCGGTGACCTGGGTGACCTGGTCCAGCGCGTTGTACTGGCTGCGGATTTCCGCTGCCACGCCGCCGACGTCCTGCAGGGTCTGCGCCAGGCGGTTCAGCGGGTCGTACTGCTGGCTGGTCACGCGCTGCAGGGCGTCGGTGATCGTCTGCGGGTTGCCGTTGGCGTCGTAGACAAAGCCGGTGGCGTGATTGCCTGCGTCCTTCAATGCGGTCAGCTGACCAAGCGTATTGAAGGTCCGTGCCAAGGTGCGACGAAGGGTGCCAGCAGCATCCAGCGTGTCCTCCTTGAGGCGGTTGCCGGCGTTGTCCAGCGCATAGTGAATGGTGTTGCCCGCACTGTCCGCGATGTCCGTCAACCGCTGGGCAGCGTCGTAGACATAGGTGACGCTGCTGCCGTCAGGCTCGGTGATCTGTTGCACCTGGCCAGTCGGCCAGTAGCTGATCTGGGTGACCCGATCCTCGGCAGTGGTGGCACCGCGCACGGTGAACGAGGTCGGCCAGCCGCGCGCATGGTAGGTGTAATCGGTGACCACGCCGTTGGCATCCTTCGCCGACAACGGCCGCCCGAACGCGTCGTAGGCCAAAGTCTCGACCGTCTGGCCCAGCGCATTGGTCACACTGCGCAGGTCGCCCTTGCGATAACTGCAGGCAACATTGGCCGCGCATCCCGCGTCGTCCGCTGTGTAGTAGGCATAGGTGGAGACATCCGCCACATCGCTTCGCGGGCCATCCACACTGCGCAGCGATCCCACCAGCGGGCACTCCGGCCCTTCGGCCTCACAGTAGGTCTGCGTGGTGATGCGGCTATCACCGGTCACCATGTCGCGCACGGTGATGGTGGTCGGCTGGAGGCGTGCATTGCGCGCGATGCGGATCTCACGGTTACCGACGGTCTGCTGCACCAGCCGATTGCTGTCCATGGCCACGCGCGTTTCGCTGACGCGCTGATCCGGGGTACCCGCCGCTTCCGTCGTGGTGGTCACGCTGACGGCGCCCGCGGCGGCATCGCTGGCCTCCGCATAGGCGTAGTTGGTGACGACACCTCGGCGGTCGGTCGCCGACTGCAGCCGACGCCGGAAATCGGTGCCTTCGGGCAGATAGGCGCGAGTGATGCTGCCGTTGCTTTCAGTGATGCCATTGACCTTGCGCGGAAGGCCGCTGGTACCGCTGGCGGTCAATGCGTACGTACTCTGCTTGCCCAGCGCGTCGGTGACGATGGTGGTGCCTGCCGGGGTGTACTCCAGGCGCACGCCATCAATGCCCACGTCGGCCTGACTGCAGTCGCCTGAATGGCGGCTGCAGGTGACCCGCCCCTTGGGGTCGTAGCCGTACCAGCTGTAGCGCTGGTTGTCTTCGGCGGTCACGCCGGTCAGGTAACCCGGGAAGCGGGTGTCCTCATAGTGATAGGCGCGGCTGGCGCCATCTGCATAAGTCGCTCTGATCAGCTCGCCGGTCGCGGAATAGGCGTAGCTCACCACAGGCTGGCCGGCGACCACCAGCGCCGAGATCACTGAATCGTCGCCCGGCACGAGGTACTGGACATCCACACGCCGGCCGGTTGAATGGGTGATGCTGAGCAGGCGACCACGGCTGTCATACGCATATGTCAGCGAGGTTCCATCTTCGAAATCGCGGCGCTGCATCAGGCCGGTGACATCGAACTGAATGCGCTCTCCGGCCCGTGACAACTGCCAGTTGGCGCCCTGCTGGACAGCACGATCGCCGCTTCCGTCCATGGCTTCGTAGCCTGCTCCCACCTTCTGGAATGCCGTCTGCCCGCCATCGGCTCCGACCAGCCCGACCTTCAGTTCGGAGCTTGGAGGGAAAGTGGAATCATCCACGCCTGCGGTAAGCCGCAGATTGTGGGAATGGGTCCAGCCCGTACCCAACGCGCCGCCCGCCGTGCTTGTCAGGGAGTGATAGTGGCGTTGGAAGCTCACCCATCCAAGGTTGAAATCCGGCTCAGGCTGGGATTTATCGCCAGTAGTCGGATCACACGGGTTGCCCACAGGGCACTGCTGCGGCGGCAGCGGCGCGCTTGTGTAGGAGAGCATGGGCGACATGTGCGGCTCGTCCTGCTGGACCAGAGAGCACATCTGCAGGCCCTCATTCCACGTCAGGGACGGTCGATTCGGGCAAAGCGCCGTTCTGGCCCGGCGCACATGCTCCCACCCCACTATCGACGAGCATTCTTGAGTGCTCTGGTGATAGAAGTTCAAGGTGTAATGGAAATTTTTCTCCTCGTTGGTGACGCTACCGTCGTCGCCCCTGCCAAGTCCAAGGAGCTCCACCCAAGGATCCTCCGTGAGTGAAGTCGCCGGGCACTGCGGGTCGCTGACGCGGGTAGCGAGGATCACGCTACGAATCTGATCTTCGGATGAGTACTCCTGCCCTGAGTGGGTGTAGACCCAGTCAGTAGTAACGATCTTCTCGGGTCTCACCCGGTAATCGTAGATGACCTTCTTTCCAAGGACGCGTTGGCGTTTGACATGCCAATCGAAGGGTTTGTCCTTCTCGTACTGGGAAAAGAGCGACTTGATGTCCTTCTGCACCGCCGCTTCCGTGGCTCGCGGCTGGCCCATCGACAGGTAGCTCTCCCACTTCTTCTGCACCTCCTGCGCCTGCGCAGCCCAAGGAGCCAAGCTCCCCAGCGCGATCATCGCCAGTGCGGCACACGAAATGGTCTTCAGTCGTTCCAACATCCCTGTTCTCCTTCCTGGACGAACACAGCACCGGCAGGAACGAGAACGTGGGGCGGTTGCCTCACCACGTCATGCTTCGGATCGTCCCTGGTCCGGAATGCGGGCTGACCGCACGGGGGACGTTATCTCCGATGTGGTTTACACATTCAAGTCAGAAACTGTGGAATGGGTCGGATTTCAGAGTTTTCTGATAAAGCGGGCGGCCGACCGAACAGGCGGCCGAGCGTGGGTCCGGCGCTACAGGGGCCAGTACGCCATATACAGCAACGCCGGGCATGGCCCGGCGTTTCCGTCACAGCATGGAAGGGGTAAACCTCAGTACTTGCCGTCGAACGCGAAGATCGGCTTGCGCTGCTTCCACGCACCGGCGGTGAAGTCCGGGAACTCCAGCGTCTGGAAGCTGTTCGCGATCGACTGCTCGCTCAACGGGGTGATCGCACTCCAGGTCACCGCGTCGTAGATGTCGATCGGCATCGGTGCCTTGGCCTTCAGCGCTTCAACAAACGCATGGATGACGAACCAGTCCATGCCGCCGTGGCCGGCGCTGGCAGCGGTGTCGGCATTCTGCTTCCACAGCGGGTGCTCGTACTCGTCCTGGTACTTCTTGAACTCTTCCCACTGGTGCGGCGGGCTGCGGCCTTCGATGTGGATCGAATGGTTCACGTCCATCCACAAGCCCTTGGTGCCCTGCACGCGGAAGCCCATCGAGTACGGGCGCGGCAGCGAGGTATCGTGCTGCAGCAGGATGGTCTCGCCGTTCTCGCAGGCCAGCGTGGTGGTCACGATGTCGCCCAGCTTGAACTTCACCTTGGTGCTGGGGTGGGTGGTGCCGCCACTCTTGGCCACGGTGTATTCATGCAGGCCGCGCGCCTTGGTCGCGAAGGCGTTGATGTGGGTGAAGCGGTTGCCACGGTTGATGCCGGTGTACATCGCGCACGGGCCGATGCCATGGCTGGGATACAGCTCGCCGTTGCGCTCCACCGAATGCTCGGTGCGCCAGCGTGCTTCGCTCCAGCCCTTGGGGCCGAATTCCACGCCGCTGTCGTAGGGCTGGTTCGGGTCGCCGGAATTGAACTTCACGCCGCGCAGGTCGTGCTGGTAGCCGGCCTGCAGATGCACCAGTTCGCCGAACAGGCCCTGGCGCACCATCTGCAATGCGGCCATTACGTCGCGGCGGTAGCAGACGTTCTCCAGCAGCATGTACGGGGTGCCGGTGCCCAGCTGGGTCTTCAGCACGTCCCAGTGGTCCTGCAGGGTGATGCCGGCCACCACTTCGCAGCCCACGGCCACGCCGGCCTGCATCGCGGCAATCGCCATCGGCGCGTGGTATTCCCACGGCGTGGCGATGATCACGCCATCGATGCCCTTCTGCTCCAGCAGGCGCTTCCACGCATTGGTGTCGCGGTCCTGGCCGTAGGTCTTCGGCGCCGGCTTGCCGGCCTTGGCCACCATGTCCACGGCGCGGCCGAGCATGATCGGCTCGATATCGCAGACGGCAACCACTTCGACGTCGTCGCGGCGCACCAGTTCCTTCAGCAGCACCAGGCCACGCATGCCGGTACCGATCATGGCCAGGCGCACCTTGCGCCCGCGTGCCCAGGCCGGGGTCTGCGGCAGCAGGCTGCTGGCGGCGACAGCGGCACTGGCCGCGATGAATTCCCTACGCTTCATGGCAAACATCTCTCCTCTTGGCAGCGTGCCGGCCGTAGCCGGCACGCCAGGTCACGCAAACGGAATTACTTGAACCGGTAGCCGATGGTCACACTGTAACCACGGCCGAAGATGGTTGCGTAGTCACTGGAGTCACCCAGGAAGCTGTTCGGGTCGTAGAACGGCAGGCGGTTGAACAGGTTCTTGACAGTGAAGCTCAGGTTCCACGCATCATCCGGGCGCCAGGTGACGCTCATGTTGGCGGTCCACCACGACGGCGCGCCGTCACACTTGCTCTTCTGCAGGGCCAGGTAGCCGCCGGTGCAGGTCTCCTTGTTGTTGCTCACTTCATCGACCTGGTCGGTGGCCCACTTGGTGCCGCCGACGTAGTTGACGAACATGCTGGTGGTCACCTGCTTGTAGGTCCAGTCGGCATTGAGCGTGGCACGCAGGCGCGGGTTGTTGTAGTAGCCGACCACGTCGCCGTAGTACCAGCCGTTCTCGGCGTCCATGTAGAAGCGGTTGCGGTTGGCGATGGTGGCGGCCAGGCCGATGTTCAGGTTGCCCCAGTCGCCCAGCGAGAAGCGACTACGCGCATCGATGTCGAAGCCGTCGATCAGGGTCTTGCCGCGGTTCTTGTACTGGCCCACCACGCTGGCCACGTTGCCGGCCGAGTAGCCCGGCAGGTTCGCCGGGCAGCTCACGCCGCTGGCCGGGTCGGCGCACATCGCCGCCAGCTGGGCCAGGTTGGCACGGTCGCTGTCGGTGATCGGCGAGCGCGACATCGAGATGATGTCTTCCATGCGGCGATAGTCCGGCGCGACGATTTCATTGTTGCGGTAGATGAACCAGTAGTCGGCCGACACCGACAGCCAGCTCGCCGGCTCGTAGACGAAGCCAAGGGTGGCGATCTTCGCCTTCTCCGGCTTCAGGTCCTTGTTCGGCTGGGTCATGCGCGCCACGGTGCGGCTGCAGTCGACGTTGAGCAGGGTCTTGCCGAGATCGACATCGCCCGGCCGCTGCGACTTCAGCAACAGGTTGGCGATGGCGTTGGTCTCGTTGCAGCGCAGCTCGTCACGGAAGCCGCCGAGCTGAGCGAACACGCCACCGTTGCCGGACTCGGCCAGGCTCGGTGCACGGAAACCGGTGGAGTACGTACCGCGCAGCATCAGCTGGTCGAACGCCTGGTACTTGAAGCCGATCTTCGGCGCGACGTTGGCGCTGAAGTTCGGGTACTTGTCCACGCGCACCGCGGCATCCAGTTCCAGCTTGTCGGTGATCGGTGCCACGGTCTCGGCGAACAGCGCGTAGGTGTTGCGCTTGCCGTCGAACCACGAGCCGCCCTGCTGGGAAATCAGGCCATTGGCTGCATCGGCGTTGCCCGGGGTGTAGAAGGTTTCGCGGCTGGCGTTGAAGCCGAACGCGGCGCGCATCTCGCCGGCCGGCAGCTGGAACAGCGGGCCTTCGATCTTGCCGTCCAGGGTGTGCAGGCGCGTCCACGACTGGATGTCGAAGGTCGGGAATGCTTCGCGGATCAGCGCAGCGTTGGCGTCGCTGATCTCGCCGAACTTGTACGCCGGGTGGTCGGAGATGATCACGCGACCCGTGGTCGGATCGATCGAGTACGGGCCGAAGGCCTTTTCGAAGCCCTTGATGTTGACGTTGATCGTCTGGTACGTGGTGGAATGCGTACCGGCGCTGGCGAACGCGGTCTCCCAGTTCCAGTCACCCACGTCGCCACGCGCGCCGGCCAGCACGCGGTAGCTCTTGTCGGTGTTGCGCTGGCCGAAGTAGTTCGGGCCGGCATCCTGCAGCAGGTAGTTCAGGCCGACCACACCACCCATCATCGCCTTCATTTCCGGGCTGGCGTGGTTGTACTCGTTGTTCGGGCCCAGGAACGGGTACAGGAACTGGTTGACGTTGTTGCCGGTGTTGCGCGAGAACCAGCTGGTCGGGTTGCCGGTGGTGGTGCCGTAGGTGCGCGGCGTGCCGCCGTTGGCACGCAGGTCGATGTCGGTGTAGGTCGCCTCGGCGAAGATCTCGGTGCTGTCGCCCACCAGGAACGTGCCGTTGAGGTAGGCCGTGTTGCGCTCGGACTTGGCGCCGGCATCGATCTCGTTGTTCATCCAGGTTTCCCAGACGCAACGCGGTCCGGCCGCTTCACTGGTCAGCACGTTCTTGCAGCCCGGTGCCGCTTCCTGCACGCGACGGCCGGTGACCGGATCGAACGCGAAGTAGCTGCCCGGGTTGAATTCGCCCGGCTTGCTGCCTACGCCCAGGCGCAGGTTGTTGAGGTAGTTCGGGTTGTTGACGTAGTACTGGTCGGGCCGCTTGTCGTAGAAGTCGCTGAGCGGAATCGCGTCGCGGCGGTACATGTTCACCGCGCCGTAGATGTTGAAGCGGTTCTCGGTCAGGTCACCGAAGCCGGCGGTGATGCTGGCCTGGCGCTCGCCGTAGGAATCGATGCGCGACGAGGTGTCGTTGGTGAAGCTGATCTCGGCGCCCTGGAAGTTGCGCTTGGTGATCACGTTGATCACGCCGGCCACCGCGTCAGTGCCGTACACCGCCGAGGCGCCGTCGGTCAGCACTTCCATGCGCTCGATGGCCGCGGCCGGGATCGCATCGATGTTGACGAACTGGGTCTGGAAGCCGGCCGGCGCACCGTAGTACGACAGGCGGCGACCGTTCAGCAGCACCAGCGTGCCCTGTGCGCCGAGGCCACGCAGGTTGGCCTGCGAGGCACCGTCGGAGCCGGTGAACAGCGAACGCGCGTCCTGTTGCGCCGGGCGTGCGGCGGGCAGGTTGTCGAGCACCTGCAGCAGCGTGCGCGCACCCATGTTCTGGATGTCCTGCTTGCTGATCACCTGCACCGGCGACGCGGTTTCAACGTCGGTGCGGCGGATGTTGGAGCCGGTGACCTCGATGCGGGCCAGGTCGGTGGCCTTGTCCTTGCTCTCCTGGGCGAAGGCAGGAACGGCGACCGACAGCAGCACGCCGGCGATGGCCAGCGACAGCGGAGCGATCGAACGACAGGGGGGGCGGTGGTGGCGGGCGGGCAACATCGGGGTTCTCTCCTGGCAGGGGTGCGGCGCAAAAAGTGAGCGCGTGGGCGTTCGGCGGGCAAAACGCTCCCGGGCCACGGCCATGAGGGCCGTAGTCGGAATGGGCGGGGGGAGGAGCGGTGTTACGAGGGAGTCATGGGGCGACGATGCTGGCGGAGTCGCCCTCCTGGCCGATCAGCACGGCGTTGGCCCAGTTGGCACAGACCTGGGCGGGTTGGCTGCCCTGCGCACCCAGCGTGCGCAGGCTCAGGGTGGAAAGGCCTCGGATGTCCAGCTCCGGCTTGACCACGCCGGGCGCCTTCACCAGGCCGCTGTCGTACAGCAGGCGGTTGTCACCCCAGACCTGGAACTGCAGGCCACCGGCGTTGCGGCAGGCGTCGTCGATGCCGAGGTCGGCGCGCAGCAGGTGCCAGCCGCCCTGCAGGCGCAGGTCGATGCGGCTGTTGGCGCCGACGCCCAGGCCACGGCGGAACTGCAGCCCGTTCATGCGCATGCCGGCGTCGCCACGGAAGGACTGGTCGGTGCGCACCTGGCTGGCCAGCGCGGCCGGCACCGGCAGCTCGGAGAGATAGCGCTGCCGGGCCGGTCGCTCCGGTTCCTGGTGTTCAAGAATGTGGAAGGTGGACAGTGCGATCGGGCCGACATCGCGCGGCTGCAATGCATCGAACGCGCGGGCGCTGCCCTGTGCGGCGGTCACCATCGGGTCGGTGCTGCTGGCGCCGTCGCCTTCGGGGTTCTGCACGCTCAGCACGCGGAAGCGCAGCAGGCGACCGGCGTGGGCCGGGAAGTCGATGCGCTGCACGCCTTCCTTCAGCTGCAGGCGACCGCGGGCGATCGGCTCGCCCCACTCGCCATTGCTGTCACCCAGGTACACCTCGTAGTCGCGGACCTGGCCGTGCTTCCAGTTCTTGTCGTTGCGCGGCGCGATGTCGATGCCATCGATCATCTTCCGCTCGCCGAAGCCGATCACCCACTCATGCGCGCCGGTGCGCACGGCCTGGTTGCGGACGCTGCGGAACCAGGTGCCCGGATCATCATCGAAGGCATTTTCCAGCGCATGGCCGGGTTCTTCGGCCGGGCGGTTGACCACCAGCAGGCTGTCGGCCGGCAGTTCGCGGCCCAGCACCGGCGCCGCCGGATAGGCGTCATCGGCGGCTGCGGCAGCGACTGCGAAGTCCAGCTGCAGCTGCAGCGGCTGGCGGATGTCCTGTGTGGCCGTGCGCACATGCAGGGTGCCGCGGCGTTCGGCGGCATCGAAATACCAGCCTTCAGCAGCGCCGTTGAAGGCGGCGGCATTGGCCAAAGCTGGCAGCGCACGGCCACCAGCCTGCACCGCACGCGGCGCCTGCCGGCTGAGTACACGCAGACCATAGCGACGCTGCGCCAGCTGGCCGTTGTACTGGCCTTGCACGGCGTCAATCTGCACCTGCACCGGGCCACTGCCCTGTGCCGGCGCCTGCACGCGGATCTGCTGCGTGCTCGATTCGCCCTGCTGGTAGCGGCGGGTGTTGCCGTCGTCTTCGTACAGCGTGTACTGCGAATCGCCCTGCGGGTACAGGTCGAACGTCACCTCATCGAGTGGCTTTTCGCCATCGAACAGCATCGACGGGTACATCGGCAGGATCGCACCGGCACGCACGAACACCGGCAGCGTGGCCAGGTCCACCTGGCGGTCGAGCTGGCGGCCATCGGCGGTGGCCTGCACGCGGCGGCCGTCCCAGTAGTCGATCCAGCCGCCGGCCGGCAGGTGGATGTCGCGGCGCCAGCCACGGCTGGCCGCCTGGCTGCGGTACACCGGCGCCAGCAGCAGGTCGCGGCCGAGCAGGAACTGGTACTTGTAGGTTTCATCCTGCGCGTGCGGGTCGCGCGGGTTGTCCCACATCAGGCCACGCACCGGCGGTGCACCGGTCTGCGCAGCCTCGTGCACCAGCCCATACATGTACGGGGTCAGGCGCATCTTCAACTTCAGGTAATCGCGGTTGATGCTGCGGTAGGGCTCGTCGTACCACCACGGGTGCTTGCGCGCATTCGACGACCAGCCGCTCATGCCCATCAGCACCGGGGTGAATGCCTTCCACTGCAGATCGCGGGTGAAGGTCTCGGCGCTGCCGCCGAAGATCGCATCGACGTCGCCGCTGGCGTAGGCCATGCCGGACAGCCCCGAACCGACCAGGGTAGGTACGTGCCAGCGGATGTAGTCCCAGCTGCTGCTCTGGTCGCCGGTCCATGCCACCGCGTAACGCTGGATGCCGGCCCAGCCCATCACCGTCCACAGGAACGGGCGCGAATCGGAATTGTCGAGGATGCCGTTGAACGCCTGGCGGTTGGCATCCATCGCGAACTGGTAGCCCTTGCCGGTCCAGGCCACGTCCAGCTTCTGCACGCGGCTGCCGGCCTTGCCCACTTCCCAGGCAATCTTGTCGACGCCGTTCTCGGTCCACAGACCGGTGCGGAAGCCGTACGAGGCCAGGCCCTTCACCGTTTCCGGCAACTGCTTGTAACCGCAGCCGTACCCATCGTTGGGCAGGATCCAGCCACCAGGCATGTCGTTGGCGCGATACTGCTTGGCCACGCTGTCGATCACATCCGGCGTGGTGCCGGTCGGGCCGTCGCTCCAGCCTTCAGGCACGGTACCGGGCTTCTTGCGGTTGTCGCCGTCGTTGTAGCAATCGGCATCGCCGTAGGACAGCGCCCAGCGCGCCACCATGTTGGGGCGACCGGTCAGCTGGGTGTAGCGTTCGATCAGCTTCGGCAGATCGGCGCCGACGAAGTAATAGGCATCGAAGCGGTCTTCGCGATGCAGCAGCGTGGCCTGGTCGGGCTCGCGCAGATCGTAGCTGCCATCGCTCCAGGTATTGCGCAACATGCCCCAGCCGCGGCTGCTCAGCAGCATCGGTGCCGGGCTGGGGCGGTCGCCCTCTTCCCAGCCGCCGGAGTAGGACACTTCCAGCTCGCGGCCCTTGAACTGGTAGCGGCCGTTCTGCTGGCCACCGCCGTAATAGCCTTCGTCGGCCTGCGAGGACAGCACCTGCACGCTCTGCGTGGCATCCAGGTCCAGTGGTTGCAGCTCCTGCCAGAGGGCGGTGGGCTGGCCGTTGTCCAGCCGCTCCAGGCGCAGGCGCAGCGGCTGCCGTTGTACATGCAGCACCAGTGCATCGGTGCGCACGCGGAGTTCCTGCGCGTCTTCTTCCAGCTGCGCCTGCACGTTCGCCTTGGGCTGCGGCAGCACGATCGGCGCGGCCTTGTCGCCTGCACCGGTGAGCTTGCCGTTGCGGCCGGCCTGCACGCGGATGATGTCGGTGGCCGGCAGCTCGATGCGGATGCGCGCGCCCTTGTCGGTCTGCAGGTCCCAGCCCTGCACGCCGTCGCGGCTGTCGCTGGCGGCCACCGAACGCAGGTTGCCGACCGGCTCGGCCCGGGCCGGCATGGACGCCAGCATCAATGCCGGCAACAGGGCCAGCATCAGCGGCGAGCGACGAACGCAGTTTTCCACGCGGACTCCCAACCCGTTCACCGGGCGTTTCGAAAGCGGTTGGGCCGACTCTAGGGCAGCGATTCGAAAGATGTCAACAAATTGAAAGGAAAAAGGAAGATATATTCCATTGAAACGAAAGTTGTTGCGTCGCAATACTTTGTGTAAGCGCTTGCAGGTGCCTGTTAAGCGTTGTGCGATACGGCATTTCGTCGATCCTTTCGTTTTCCCGGGCACCTCGCGACGCGGAAAGTCACTCACCCATTTTCTTTCCTTTTACTTTCGATGTTTGACATTTCGAAAGAAAACGCAGATGGTGCGCTGGCCCAACTGGAACCTCCGAATGGACGTCACCCTGCTTTCCGATGTGTCCGCCTGGCAGCGCCTTGGCGGAGCCGATACCGCTACCGAAATCGCCCAGCAGCCTGCGCTGTGGGAAGCCCTCGCACAGGACCTGTCGCGTGCGCGCGACCGCCTGCAGGCCTTCCTCGGCGACAGCCTCAACGATCCCAACCAGCGCGTGCTGTTCACCGGCGCCGGCAGCTCCGGCTTCATTGCCGAGATGGTGGCCGACGCGATCAACGCGCAGTGGCCAGCTGATGTGCGCGTGGTGCACACCACCAGCCTGCTGACCCACCCGGCGCTGTACCTGCAGCGCGACCGCCCGACCCTGCTGGTCTCGTTCGGCCGCAGCGGCTCCAGCCCGGAGAGCGTGGCGGCAGTGGACCGCGTGCGCAGCGACGTGGATGACGCGCGCTTCCTCGACATCACCTGCAACGCCGATGGCGAACTGGCCCGTCGTGGCGCCGGCCGTGCCGACACCTGCACCCTGCTGATGCCCTCCGCCAGCTGCGACCGTGCCTTCGCCATGACCAGCAGCCTGACCTGCATGCTGCTGGCCGCATTGACCGTGTTCGATCGTTCGCCGTGGGATGCGCGCGTGGCGCGCCTGAAGCAGATCGCCGCGCTGGCCCGCGAAGGCCAGGCACAGTGGGATGCACCGGTGGCGGCGCTGGCGCAACGCCCGTTCAACCGCATCATCTACCTCGGCAGCGGCCCGCTGGAAGCGCTGGCACGCGAGTGCGCGCTGAAGGTGCTGGAGCTGACCGCCGGCCGCGTGCTGGCGCTGGCCAACACCCCGCTGGGCTTCCGCCATGGCCCGAAATCGACGCTGGACGGCAACACCCTGGTGGTGGTGCTGCGCAGCGTGCAGCCGCTGGCGCGCCGCTACGAACAGGACCTGCTGGAAGAGCTGCGCCGCGACGGCGTGGCCGGCCAGGTACTGGCGATCGGCCCGCATTCGGACATCGGCGCCGATGACGAATACCCCCTGATCGTGCCGGCACTGGACGATCCGTGGCTGGCGCCGGTATGGCTGGGCTTCGCGCAGCTGTTCGCGCTGCAGCGCTCGGCCGCGCTCGGGCTGACCCCGGACAACCCGTTCCCGGACGGCACCGTCAACCGCGTCGTCAAGGGCGTCACCATCCACCATGGCTGAGCTGATCGCCCACGCCTGCTACGGCATCGACATCGGCGGCACCAAGATCGAGCTGGTGGCGTGCGATGCGGCGATGCAGGTCACCTGGCGCCGTCGCGTCAGCACGCCGCAGGGCGACTACGACGGTTTCCTGCAGGCGGTGGTGGCGCTGGTGGCCGAGGCAGACGCTGCACTTGGCCGCAGTGATGCGGCCATCGGCATCGCCCTGCCCGGCGTGCGTGATCGCCGCACGGGTCGCCAGCTCAGTGCGAACGTGCCGGCACTGACCGGCCACAGCGTCGCCGCCGATCTGCAGGCCCGGCTGCAGCGCCCACTGCATTTCGGCAATGACCTGCAGTGCTTTGCCCTTTCCGAAGCGCACGGCGGCGCCGCCGATGGCTACCCCAGCATGTTCGGCGCCATCCTCGGCACGGGTGCGGGTGGTGGCTTCTGCCTGCAGGGCCGGCTGCTGTCCGGTTTCAACGGGCTGGCCGGCGAATGGGGCCACTGGAGCGTGCCCGGGCATCTGCTGCAGCGCCACGGCCTGCCGCTGATCGACTGCGCCTGTGGCCTGCAGGGCTGCGTGGAGCGCTATGTGTCCGGCAGTGGCGTGGCGATGATCGAGCGCCACCTTGGTGGCAGCGCCGCCGACGCCAGTGCGGTGATCGCCCTGGCCGAAGCCGGTGATGCGCGCGCGCGCAAGGCGCTGGACATCCATCGCGACCTGCTCGGCCACAGCCTGGCCGCGCTGGTGCTGGCGTTGGACCCGCACGTGATCGTGCTCGGCGGCGGTCTTTCGCAGTACGCGCCGCTCTACGAGCACCTGCCCGCCGCCATCGCCGCCCATCTGTTCAAGGGCGTGCAGGTGCCACCGATCGTGCCGCCACGCTTTGGCGATGCCGGCGGCGCACGTGGTGCTGCCCTGCTCGCCTGCCAACCCTCGTTTTCCTGATGTCCGGAGCCTGACCATGTCCCCGTTGCAGACCCTGCTTGCCTCCCACCGCGCTGGTGCCAACGTCGGCCTGTACAGCGTCTGCTGCAGCAACGAGCAGGTGCTGCGCGCAGCCATGCACGTGGCGCAGGCACATGGCACCGTGCTGCTGGTCGAGGCCACCTCCAACCAGGTCGACCAGTTCGGCGGCTACACCGGCATGACCCCGCCGCAGTACCGCGATTACGTCGGCACGCTGGCCGATGAGGAAGGCTTCCCGCGCGAGCGGCTGATCCTGGGCGGTGACCATCTCGGCCCGAATGCCTGGCAGAAGCGCCCGGCGGCCGAAGCGATGACCCACGCGCGCGTGCTGATCGAAGCCTACGTCGCCGCCGGTTTCCACAAGATCCACCTGGACTGCAGCATGTCCTGCGCCGACGACCCGGTGCCGCTGCCCGATGCCATCGTCGCCGCGCGTTCGGCCGAGCTGGCCGAGATCGCCGAGCGCACCGCCGCCGAACACGGCCTGCCGCCGCCGGTCTACGTGATCGGCACCGAAGTGCCGATTCCCGGTGGCGAAGCCTCGCTGGCCGAAGGCCTGCAGGTGACCACGCCGGCCGCCGCCGCGCAGACCCTGGCCATCCACCAGCAGGCGTTCGATACCCCGCAGCTGCGCGACGCGTGGCAGCGCGTGATCGCGATGGTGGTGCAGCCCGGCGTGGACTTCGACCACAGCAGCGTGCACGAATACGACCCGGCCGCCGCCAGTGCGCTGGCCGATTTCCTCGAACAGCAGCCGCGCATCGTGTTCGAAGCGCATTCCACCGACTACCAGCGCGAAAGTGGCCTGCACGCGCTGGTACGCGACCACTTCGCCATCCTGAAGGTCGGCCCGGCCGCCACCTTCGCCTACCGCGAGGCGCTGTTCGCGCTGGCCGCGATCGAAGCCGAACTGCTGCCGGCCGCACAGTGCTCGCGCCTGCCGCAGGTGCTGGACGAGGTGATGGTGGCGCAGCCGAAGTACTGGCAGTCCTATTACCAGGGCGATGACGCCGCGCTGCGGCTGCTGCGCAGCTACTCCTTCAGCGACCGCTGCCGCTACTACTGGGGCGAGCCGGCGCTGGTGCAGGCGGTGCAGACCCTGTTCGACAACCTGGAGCAGCACGCGCCGCCGCTGGTACTGCTCAGCCAGTACCTGCCGGAGCAGTACCGCGCCGTGCGCGAAGGCCGCCTGGTCAACACCCCCACCGCCCTGGTGCAGCACCGCATCGGCCTGTGCCTGGGCGAGTACGCCCGCGCCTGCAGCGCCAACCAGGCCGGCACCCGCGTGCAGAGCGCAGGTTCGGCTGCCGGCGTTCCTGCGAACGGCTAATCTCTACCTTTTCCCGCGAAACCGAGAATGGCCATGCGCAACACCCGCTCCCGCCGGCAACAGATCCTGCAGCTGCTGATCGAGCACGGCTCGGTACAGGTGGCCGATCTGGTCGAGCGCTTCGGCGTGTCGGCGGTGACCATCCGTGCCGATCTGACCCACTTCGAGTCGCAGGGCCTGGCCAACCGTACCCACGGTGGTGCCACGCTCGTTCGTACGCCGCCGCAGGAACAGGACATCCACGAGAAGGACGCACTGAACCTGCCGCTGAAGGAATCGATCGGTGCGCGCGCCGCGCGCCTGGTGCAGCCCGGCGACAACATCATCATCGACTCCGGCTCGACCACGATGACCCTGGCCCGCCACCTGCGCGCGCATCGCGACGTGACGGTGATGACCAACGGCCTGAACATCGCCTGGGAACTGGCCAATGCCGCAGGCATCACCGTGCTGCTGACCGGCGGCCTGCTGCGCCAGCAGTCGCTGTCGCTGCAGGGCAGCCAGGCCGAGGCCAGCCTCAACTCGTACAGCTTCGACACCCTGTTCCTGGGCGTGGACGGCCTGGACCTGCAGTTCGGCCTGACCACCCACGACGAGGCCGAAGCCCGCCTCAACCACCGCATGGTCGAGCGCGCGCGCCGCATCGTGGTGCTGACCGATGCCTCCAAGTTCGGCCGCGTCAGCCTGCACCGCATCGCCCTGCTGGATCAGATCCACGCCATCATCACCGACGCCGGCATCGACGATGCGACCCGCGAAGGGCTGCAGCGGCTGGGCATCGAAGTGATCATCACCGAGCCCACCGCATGACCGACACCCGCACCCTGCATGGCCGCATCCTCACCCCGCTGGGTTGGCGGCGCGGGCACGTCCACTTCGATTCGCACGTGCGCCAGCTGCAGGTGGATGACCACAGCGGCGCTGACGACCTGCAGCTGCCGGTGATCCTGCCCGGCTTCATCGACCTGCATGTGCATGGCGCGGCCGGCGTGGACCTGATGCAGGGCGGCGACGTGGCACGCACCATCGCCCGCACCCATCTGCGCTTCGGCACCACTACGCTGCTGGCGACCACCATGACCGCCGGGCTGGACGAGATCGAACACGCGCTGCAGGGTGTGGCCGCTACCATGGCGGCGCCCGATGCCGACGCCGCCTGCATTGCCGGCGTGCATCTGGAAGGCCCGTTCATCAGCCCGCAGCGCCTGGGCGCGCAGCCCAACCGCACCATTGAGGCGACGCTGGCGCTGGTGCAACTGCTGCATGCGCTGGCACCGATCCGGGTGATGACGCTGGCCCCCGAAATCGGCGAGCACACCGCGCTGATACCTGCGCTTTCGGCGATGGGCATCCGCGTGCAGCTTGGCCACAGCGCCGGCACCTACGAGGAAGGCGTGGCCGCGCTGCAGGCCGGTGCCTCCGGCTTCACCCACCTGTTCAACGGCATGACCGGCGTCGATCACTATCGCCCCGGTATTGCGGCGGCGGCGCTGGCGCATGCGCAGTACGCCGAGATCATTCCCGACCTGCAGCATATCCATCCCGGCGTGATCCGCCTGGCCGCGCGTGCGATTCCGCGCCTGTACGCAGTAACCGATGCCACCGCCGCCACCGGCATGCCCGACGGCGAGTACGCGCTTGGCGAGCAGCGCGTGCACAAGTGCGGCGGCTGCGTGCGCCTGGCGACCGGTTCGCTGGCCGGCAGCGCGCTGACCATGGACCAGGCGCTGCGCAACCTGGTGCGGGTCGGCCTGGAGCTGGCCGACGCGTCGCATCGGGTTTCCACGTTCCCGGCCGACTACCTGGGCCTGGACGATCGCGGCCGCATCGCGCCCGACGCCCGCGCCGACCTGGTGGTGCTGGACGCCGAGCTGCGCCTGCAGCAGGTGGTGGTGGGCGGGCGGGTAGTCGATTTGAACGCCGCAAACGCCTGATATCTGCGTTTTTGTAGAGCCGAAGGCAATGGCAGGAGCCATTGCCAACGTCGCTTGCGACGGCCCGGAGGGTGCCGATCAGGACGATCGGCATAGCCAGGCTCGGCTGCTTTTCATACCGACATCGATGACGTCCGTGCCGCGCTTCGCGCGGCAAGCCGAGCATGGCTCGGCTCTACATGAAGCGCGCAAGCGCAATGCCTCAGCCACGCACCATCCCCGTTATTCCAGGAATACGCCGATGACCGCAGCCGCCGCACCTGCCGTACCCGCTTCCACCGCCCCGCGCTGGCCCGTACGCTACCTGCTCTTCATCGGCGGCCTCGGTGGCCTGCTGTACGGCATCGACATCGGCATCATCGCCGGTGCCCTGCCCTACCTGGAGGCAACGGCCAGCCACGCGTGGCAGCTCAGCAGCCAGCAGCTCGGCTTCGTCGTCGCGGCAGTGCTGCTGGGCAGTGTGTTGTCCTCGCTGTTCGCCGGCATGGTCGCCGACCTGATCGGCCGCCGCGGCGCGATGCTGCTGGCCGGCCTGCTGTTCACCGCCTCGATTCCGATCATGGCGCTGGCTTCGGGCTACACGCCGCTGCTGCTCGGCCGGCTGCTGCAGGGCATCAGTGGCGGCCTGATTGGCGTGGTGATTCCGCTGTACCTGGCCGAAGTGCTCAGCCCCGAACGACGCGGGCGCGGCGCGGCGATGTTCCAGCTGTTGCTGACCGTCGGCCTGGTGCTGGCGGCGCTGATCGGCCTGTACCAGGCCCATGCAGTGGATGCCGCCGCCGAAGCCGTGCGCTCACTGCCGGTCGCGCAGCAGGCGCAGGAGCTGTTTGCGGTGAAGGACCACGCCTGGCGCACCATCTTCTGGACCTGCCTGGCGCCGGGCCTGCTGTTCTGCGCCGGCATCTTCTGGCTGTCCGAGTCACCGCGCTGGCTGGTGCGGCGCGGCCGCATCGATGACGCGCGCCGCAGCCTGCAGCGCGTGCTGCCGGCTGCGGAGGTGGAACCCACGCTTGCACAGATCCAGGCACCGGAATCGCGCAGCAGCAGCGGCAAGCGCGACCCGCTGCTCAGCCGCCGCTACGTGGTGCCGTTCCTGCTCGCCTGCGTGGTGCTGGCCTGCACCCAGGCCACTGGCATCAACTCGGTGCTGGCCTACGCAGTGAACATCCTCAACCAGGCGGGCCTGTCCGGCGCGGTGGCCAATGGCGCTGACGTGGCGATCAAGCTGCTCAATGCGGTGATGACCGTGGTCGCGCTGCTGCTGGTCGACCGCAAGGGCCGCAAATTCCTGCTGATGCTCGGCAGCGGCGGCATCTGCGTGGCCCTGCTGGCCGCCGCCACGCTGTTCTTCCAGGCCGAGCGCGGCCGTACCGACGTGCAGCCGCAGCTGCAGGCGGCGGTCAGCGGCGATGGCCTGCAACTGGTACTGGATGACGCGCAGTGGCAGCGCTTGGGTGTTGGCATCGACAGCGAAGGCAGGCCGCTGCAGCTGACCGTGTCGTATGCCTATGGCGACTTCACCAATGTGCGCGCCCTGCGCAGCGACAATCTGACCGACCGCGAGCTGCGCATCGAGCGTGCCGGCACCGTGCAGCCGGACAGCGTGATCGGCGCGTTCTTCCGCAAACTGCATCTGAACCCGTTCGCCGACCCGGCCAAGGCCGCGCAGGCACCGCTGCGCATCGAGCAGGCACGCATCGGCCCGGTGCCGCCGCCGGCCCACGGCTGGGCGGTGGCCGCCTGCATCCTGGTGTTCGTCGCGTTCTTCGCGGTCGGCCCCGGCGTCTGCGTGTGGCTGGCGCTGTCGGAGCTGATGCCGAACCGCATCCGCTCCAACGGCATGAGCATCGCACTGCTGATCAACCAGTTCGTGTCGACCACCATCGCCGCGATCTTCCTGCCCACGGTGGGCCACTACGGCTACGCCAGCATGTTCGTGTTCTGGGCGGCGTGCACCTTCGTGTTCTTCCTGGTAGCCGCGTTCTGGCTGCCGGAGACCAAGGGCAAGTCGCTGGAAGAGATCGAGGCCCGCTTCGCGCGGTAGCAGTCGACCTGGGTCGACCTCCGCGCGCAGCGCGGGGTTGCAGGCGCGCCCGTCATTCGCCCGTGATGTGCCTGGCCAGCGCCTGCGCTTCGGCAACGCTGGACAGCCCGCTCAGCATCATCGATTCGCCGAACGGTCCCTGCACCGTCGCCACCATCAGCACGCGGCCGTCCACGCTGATCGCCGCCCGCTGGCCCACCAGGGCCGCGGTGCCATCGTGGATGCGCTGGTGCGCCTCCGGCCGATAGCGGATCTGCAGGCCCGGCTGCTTGCCTTCATCCAGCACATAGCGCACATCGGCGATGTCCGCGCTGCCGGCAATCGGCGGCTCGCGCAGGGCCAGCGTCTCGCCCTGCCACTGCGCTTGGGTACCCTTGCCGTCTGCATCGACCGCGCTCAGGCGCACATCCACGCCGGGGCGTGGCGCATGCTCCTTGCCTGCCAGCGCACCGGGCGCGGCACCTGGCATGCATCCGGCCAGCACCAGCGCCGCCCCCAGCAGAAGCGGAAGCGCAACCCTCACTTCAGCTTCCGCAGCTTGAACGCCACAAGCACCTGCAACAGCCCGTACAGCAGGCTGCCGATGCCGATCCACAGCGTGGTCACCGCCACGCCTGCATACGGATTGGCAGCGAACAGCAGGCCCAGCACCACCGCCAGCACGCCACTGAGAATCAGCAGCCACTCGCCCTGGATCTGCTTGCGTACGCGGATCGCGAACACGATGCGATAGATGCCGGCCACCAGCAGCCATGCCGCCAGGAACAGCACCAGCACGCTGGCGGTGGCCAGCGGATTGATCACCGCCAGGATGCCGAAACCCAGCGAGGCGATGGCATACAGTGCCAGCCAGCCACGCGACGCACCGCTGCCGCCGCTGACCAGTGCGAACAGGCTGATGACACCTTCAACGATGGCCATCACGCCCAGCGTCCACGCCAGTGCCATGGCGGCGGACAGCGGCCAGCCAATGGCGATGATGCCGAAGCCCAGCGCAACCAGCCCATACAGCAGCAGGATCCACCAGCTGCGACCCACCGCCGACAACAAGGGAGACAAGGGGGAATTCATGGCCACTCCTTCGATCCGGAACCGGCCTCATCCTAGCCCCTGGCGATGAAGAGGACGATCACGGCACCCGCGCGCATACCCATACCCGCACCTCTTCAGCGCCCACGCAGCGCAGCGTTTCGGCAATCTCCATCACCGTACTCCCGGTGGTCATCACGTCGTCGACCACGGTCAGTCGCGGTGGCACCGGATCGCGTACATCGAACGCATCGAACAGGTTCTCCCGGCGCTGTTCGGCCGTGCGTTCGGACTGCGGCGCCGTATGCCGCTGCCGGTACAGCCCGTGCCAGACCGGCATCGGCAGCAGGCGACACAGTTCGGCGGCCTGGTTGTAGCCGCGCTGGCGCAGGCGGCGCCGGTGCAGCGGTACCGGCACCAGCGGTGGGCATGACCAGGGCGGCGGTGCGCGTCGCATCAACTGCGCCAGCAGGCGGCCGGCCGCCAGGTCCTGATGAAACTTGTAGCGCACCAGCAGCTGGTCGACCGGTGGCAGGTACAACAGGCTGGCATGGGTGGCCGTCTGCGGTGGTGCTTCCTCGCGGCAGCTGCCGCAGACGATCAACGCCGTGTCGGGCAACGGCAACGCACAGCGCAGGCAGGCACGGCCGGACCACGGCAGGTCGGCAAGGCAGGCGCGGCACAGGTCAAGATCATCGTGGCCCGGGTCGCCGCAGACCAGACACCGCAGTGGCAGGAGCACGCGAAGCAGCGCTGCGGGCCAATCCGCCGGTAGAGGGAGGTAGGCAAGAGGCATACCCCAACCTGCCCGCGCAGCGATGCCGGAACCATCACCGGCAACCACACCGGACGGTCAGGAAAGCGGACGCAGTACCGTCGGTCGTCTCATCGGGTCAGTCACGCAGGGATGCCCGCCAGGCCACCAGGGCGGCGGCGGCGCGCTGGGTCCTGTACTCATCCGGATTGACGCCCATTTCATTGCGCGCCATGCCGGCAAGGGCCGCACACAGTTCCTGTTCGCCTGCACCGCGCAGCAGCTGGGACTCGATGCGATCTGCGTAGGCGGCGTACTCGCCACGGCAGTCCGGATTGGCCTGGATGCCTATTGGATCCCATACATAGTGCAGGACTTCATCCACCGCTCGGCCCAGTGCACCGCGCCTGCGTTCTGCCGCCTGGCGGACCTCCTTCCAGTGTGGCGTGTTGTGCAGTGCCTCGAACGGCATCGGCACCGGCGACAACAGGTAGGAGATGCCGTCTTCTTCCTGCTTGACGTGCCAGACGCCAACACCGACATCCGCCATGTGCTCCGACAGCGGGAAAACAAAGGCGGGCAGCCACAACAGCTCGATGCGGCCATCTCCCTGCCAGCCCAGGGCGGTGAACATCCCGGCTGCGGTCTCCCGGTAGGCCTGCGCGGCAGCCTCGCCGACCAGTTGCCCCGGATCCAGCATGAACACCCGGTTGTCGATGTACTCGACCACGCTGCCATGGAACTCGCGCAAGCGCTCGGGCGGGTAATCGATGACCTGTTCAGGGGCGATGGTGTAGCTCACTTCGTGAAATCCTTTCCGCTGGAAGGCGAGTGTGGCGCGACGACGGGCATCATCAACAACTCCGCCAACCCACGATAGATCGGCACCCGGCACACCAACCCGGACACACCACGCGCGATCAGCACCGTGGCCAGGATCGGCAGCAGCAGGTCGCCGCTGTCGGTCAGCTCCAGCGAAATCACCGCCGAGGTCAGCGGTGCCTGGGTGACGCCGGTCAGATAGGCGCACATGCCTAACAGTACAAATGCTCGCGGATCCACGCCCGGCATCAGTACCGCCAGGTTATGCCCAAGGCCGGCACCGACCGCCAGCGCCGGCGAGAACAGGCCACCGGGGATACCCGCCACGTAGGACGCCAGATTCGCCAGCAGCTTCATCAGACCGAATTCATGGCCGACCATCGCCTGCCCCTGCACCAGGCTGCGCGCCTGCTCGTAGCCGGTGCCGAACGCGCCTTCGCCGAACGTCAACGCCAGCGCCACCACCACCAGGCCGCAGCCTGCAGCCAGCAGCACGGGATGCCGCTGCCGCAGCTGGCCCAGCCAACGCGGGCGGCCCGCCGCACTCGCCAGCACCGCGCGCGCGAACAATCCACCCAGCAATCCGGCCACTGCGCCGCACAGCAGGATCGCCAGCCAGCCCTGTCCCAGCGGCAGCCGCGCGCTCACATGACCGAAGTAGGTGTAGTTGCCGAGCAGGCCGAGCGACACCACGCCACCGACAATCACTGCGGTCAGCAAGGTGCCGGAGAACCGATGCTCGAAACGGCCGCTGAGCTCCTCGATGGCGAAGACGATGCCGGCCAGCGGCGTGTTGAACGCCGCCGCAATGCCCGCCGCGCCGCCCGCCAGCAGGAAGTGCGAGAGCTCGCGTGGGTCCTTGAAGCCGAACCAGCGGCCGAACAGGTACATCAGGCTGGCACCCACATGCACCGTCGGGCCCTCGCGCCCGACCGACGCGCCGCCCAGCAGCGACAACGACGTCAGCAACAGCTTGCCCGCCGAGACCGCAGGCGAAAGATTGGTCCTGCGGAACGACTCATCCGGCTTGTCCAGTGCGGCGATGACCTGCGGAATGCCGCTGCCCCGTGTGGGCTTCAGCACGCCAGAAGTGAGCCACACCAACAACGCGAAGATGCCCGGTGTGAGCGGCAGGGCCCACCACGGCGAATGCGAGGTGATGCGCTGGAACAGGTGGAAGGCCGCGTCGCTGGCCTTGGCGAACAGGATGGCCACCAGTGCCACGGCCACGGCGCCGCCCCAGAGTGCGGCGCGGCGGCGCCAGGCCTCACTGAGAACCAGCGCGGTGATACGGCCGCGGAGGCGATGGAGATCGGTCATGCGGGGCAGTCTGGACGCTGCGGAGGAAGGCGGACAGCGGCTACTGTGGCTGAAGGCCTTGCAGGATGCGGTGAAATGCCCGGCCGTGGATCCTGCTGACAGCCTGCCCCGTGCGTGCACCGCTAGACGGGCAGGCGCTCCCGCCACCGGCGCTTTTCCACGCTGCGCACGTTGGGCTGCTACCGCAGCCAATCCAGATAGCGCGGCAGATGTGCCAACTCATCATCGCTCGCATCACCGGTCAGGGCTGCTGCCGGATGCGCACTTCGCCATGGCGCATGCGCGCCAGGTCGCCCTGCGCTTCCAGTACGCCGCGCGCGACCAGTTTGCGCACGCGCTGGGCGTAGAAGACATCGGCAATGCCGGGGCGGCGCTGCGGGTCCAGCGACATCGCGTTGCCCACGATGAAGGCGATTTTCCGGAACTGCCCATCGCAGTGGGAAAGCAGTTGCGCATCGATCCAGGCGATGTCCTCGTCGGTCAGCGCGGCGATGTTCTGCCGCTGCTGCTCGGTAAGGTGGGCATCGCTGTCGGGCTCCTCCTCGGTGTCGCGCAGGCAGCCATTGATGGCCAGCAGGCGAACCAGCACGTACAGACCGAACGCCTGCAACTCCTCGTCGGGCAGCGTCGAGGGATCGAGCTGCCCCGCCGCGTAGTCCTTGAAGGTCACGAAGATGCGGTTCTGCCAGTGACCGGGTTCACTCGTCTGGCGCAGATCATCCATCACCACGCGCAGGCCGCCGTCAGGCAGTTCGGCCAGGCTGCACAGCACCGCATCGGGGCGGATCGGGTAGGGCTGGTAGCTGTCCATGGCTCATGCTCGCGAGTCCGTATGCAGCAATGAACTTACACCGTAGCGCGCATTTCTGGCGGTCGATTTCTGTAAACTGCACAAGAATATTTAAGTTGACAGGCCTCGCCAGCCCACCCACACTGCCGCCCTCGCTCCACTCGTACCCAAGGTCCCGCCATGGCTGCTGCCATCCGCCACGACTGGCAACACGACGAACTGCAGGCGCTGTTCGATCTGCCGTTTCCCGAGCTGCTGTTCCGCGCCGCCGCGGTCCATCGCGAGCATTTCGACCCATCGCAGGTGCAGGTCTCCACGTTGCTGTCGGTGAAGACCGGCGGCTGCCCGGAAGACTGCGCGTACTGCCCGCAGGCGCAGCGCTACAGCACCGGGGTGAACGCGCAGAAGCTGATGGAGACCGACGCAGTGCTGGCCAAGGCACGCCAGGCCAAGGCCGCCGGTGCCTCGCGCTTCTGCATGGGTGCCGCGTGGCGTTCGCCGAAGGACCGCGACATCCCGAAGGTGGCGGCGATGATCGCCGGGGTGAAGGCGCTGGGCCTGGAGACCTGCGCCACGCTGGGCATGCTCAGCGGCGAGCAGGCGCGTGCGCTGAAGGACGCCGGCCTGGACTACTACAACCACAACCTCGACACCGCGCCGGACTACTACGATTCGATCATCCACACGCGCCAGTACCAGGACCGTCTGGACACGCTGGAGCACGTGCGCGATGCCGGCCTGAAGACCTGCTGCGGCGGCATCGTCGGCATGGGCGAGACGCGCGCGCAGCGCGTCGGCCTGCTGCTGGCGCTGGCCACGCTGCCGGCACATCCCGATTCGGTACCCATCAACAAGCTGGTGCAGGTGGCGGGCACGCCGCTGCACGGCAGCGCCGAGCTGGACCCGTTCGAGTTCGTGCGCATGATCGCGGTGGCACGCATCGCCATGCCACGCTCGATGGTACGGCTGTCGGCCGGGCGCGAGGCGATGAGCGACGAACTGCAGGCGCTGTGCTTCCTGGCCGGTGCCAACTCGATCTTCTACGGCGACAAGCTGCTGACCACCGGCAACCCGGAGAGCGAGCGCGACCTGGCCTTGTTCGCTCGGCTGGGATTGCAACCGATGGCGGTGCAGGTGGATGCCGAGGGTCATGACCACGGCGGTACCGTGCACGCCGATATCAGCGCCGATGCGCCGGCCTGTGGCTGCGCTCACGCGGCCTGAGACGGGTCGCAAGCAGGCGCCGCGGCAACGCGCTACCCTAGCCGCCCCGTCGCCGCATTCAGCCGCCATGGCCCGCCCCGACCTGACCGCCCGCCTCCACGCCCAACGCGCCCTGCGCGATGCCCAAGGCCGTCGCCGCACGCGGCGCACGGTCACCCGTCGTGACGGCGTCCGCCTGGAAGTGGACGGCCAGTGGCTGACCGGCTTCTGCAGCAACGATTACCTGGGCCTGGCCCAGCAGTTCAGCGTGGTCAATGCACTGCAGGATGCGGCCGCACGCGAAGGCACCGGCGCGGGTGCCTCGCATCTGGTCTGCGGCCACCACGCCCTGCATGAGGCGCTGGAGCGCGAAGTGGCGGAGTGGCTGGGCTACCCGCGCGCGCTGCTGTTCGGCAGCGGCTTCGCCGCCAACCTGGCCGTGCAGCAGGCGCTGCTGAGCGAAGAGAACGATGTGTGCGTGCAGGACAAGCTCAACCACGCCAGCCTGCTCGATGCGACGCGGCTGGCCGGTGCGCGCCTGCGCCGTTATCCGCACCTTGATGCCGAAGGTGCGATGCGCCAGCTCAAGCACGCGCCCGATGGCGCGGCGATGCTGGCCACCGATGGTGTCTTCAGCATGGATGGCGACATCGCACCGCTGCGTGCATTGTCGCTTGTGGCACGCCTGCAGCAGGCGCTGTTCTATGTGGACGATGCGCATGGCGTGGGCGTGGTGGGCGATGGCCGTGGCGCGGTCGCGGCTGCCGGACTGGGCGTGGACGATGTGCCGCTGCAGCTGGTCACGCTGGGCAAGGCACTGGGCGGTTCCGGCGCGCTGGTGCTGGGCCGCGACGACCTGATCGAGCACCTGGCCGAAACCGCGCGCCCCTACATCTACACCACCGCGATGCCGCCGCCGCTGGCCGCCGCAGCACTGGAAGCGGTGCGCCTGGCACGCCGTGACAACTGGCGGCGTTCGAAACTGACCGACCTGATCGCGCTGTTCCGCGGCGAAGCCCGCCGCCATGGCCTGGACCTGATGGCCTCGGAAACGCCGATCCAGCCGCTGCTGTGTGGCGACGACCACCGCGCCGTGGCGATGTCCAAGGCATTGGAACAGGCCGGTTGGCTGGTCGGCGCGATCCGCCCGCCCACGGTTCCCGAAGGCAAGGCGCGCCTGCGCGTCACCCTGTCCGCGTTGCACACCCCCGAGCAGGTGCGTGGCGTGGTCGAAGCCATTGCCAGCGCGCGCGATCGCGTCGACCTGGCCGCGCGTGAGGCCGCGCCACCGCCGCTGCCGGTCTTTGCCTGAGCCTGTTGCCGTTTTCCCATGCATATCGACGTCACCGGCCAGGGGCCGGACCTGGTACTGATCCATGGCTGGGCCCTGCAGGGCGGTGTGTTCGCGCCGTTGGTGCAACGCCTGGCCGATCGCTTCACCCTGCATCTGGTTGATCTGCCGGGCCACGGCCACAGCCGCGAGGACAGCACGCCGCTGCGCCTGCCGTTCGTGGTCAACGCCATCGCCGCGGCCACGCCGCCGGCGGTGTGGTGCGGCTGGTCGCTGGGCGGCCTGTTTGCGCTGCACGCCGCTGCAACGCTGCCGAAGGTGCGCGGGCTGGCAATGATCGCGGCCACGCCGCGCTTCGTGCGTGGCGAAGACTGGCCGCATGCGGTGGAACCGGCGGTGTTCGAACAGTTCGGGCGCGAGCTGGCCAGCGATTTCGGCGGCACCCTGGAACGCTTCCTGGCGCTGGACGTGATGGGCTCGGCACACGCCCGCGAGGAGCTGCGCACGCTGCGCCAGCGCCTGGTCGAGCGCGGTGCACCCACCGAACGCGCCCTGCTGGAAGGCCTGCGCCTGCTGGAAAGCACCGACCTGCGCGGCGCACTGCCGACGCTGGGCAAACCCAGCCTGTGGATCGCCGGCCAGCGTGACCGGCTGGTGTCGCCGACGGCGATGCAGGCCGCTGCGGCACTGGCCCCGGGCGGGCAGGCGCTGACCATCGCCCACGGCGGCCATGCGCCGTTCCTCGGCCATGCCGACGAGGTCGCCGCGGCCCTGCAACACTTCGTTGCCGGCCTGTCACCGGCCGATGGCGGACAATGAGCGCCTTCCTCATTCCGCGGGATTGACGCATGGATCTGGGTATCAACGGCCGCTGGGCACTGGTCTGCGGCGCAAGCAAGGGGTTGGGCCTGGGCTGCGCGCGGGCACTGGTGCGCGAGGGTGTCAACGTGGTGATCGTGGCCCGGGGCGAAGCCGCCCTGCAGACCGCCGCTGAAGAGCTGCGTGCCCTGCCCGGCGCCGCCGAAGTCCGCGTGGTCGCCGCCGACGTCACCACCGAGGCCGGTCGCTCCACAGCGCTCGCCGCGTGCCCGCAGGTGGACATCCTGGTCACCAATGCCGGTGGCCCGCCGCCTGGCGATTTCCGCAGCTTCGAGCGCGACGACTGGATCGCCGCACTGGACGCCAACATGCTGGCGCCGATCGCGCTGATCCGCGCCACCGTGGACGCGATGATCGCGCGCGGCTTCGGCCGCATCGTCAACATCACGTCCTCGGCAGTGAAAGCCCCGATCGACATCCTGGCGCTGTCCAACGGCGCGCGCAGCGGCCTGACCGGCTTCGTCGCCGGGCTGTCGCGCCGCACCGTGGCGCACAACGTCACCATCAACAACCTGCTGCCCGGCCAGTTCGACACCGACCGCCTGCGCGCCAACTTCGCCCACTCTGCGGGCAAGGACGGCGATGCTGCGGAAGTGGCCGAACGCCGCCGCCAGCAGATTCCCGCCGGCCGCTTCGGCACGCCGGATGAATTCGGCGCCGCCTGCGCCTTCCTGTGCAGTGCACAGGCCGGTTACCTCACCGGGCAGAACCTGCTGATCGACGGCGGCGCCTACCCCGGTACGTTCTAAGAGACTTTCGCAATGCCGTCCCACTTCGATGCCCGCCATGTCCGCCGCGCGTTCGCCCGCGCCGCCAACAGCTATGACGCCGCCGCCGCCCTGCAGCGCGAGGTGCAGGCGCGGCTGATCGAATCGCTGGACTACCTGGAGGCACGCAAGCCCGAAGTGGTGCTGGACATCGGTGCCGGCACCGGCCACGCCAGTGCACTGATGAAGAAGCGCTGGCCGAAGGCGCAGGTGATCGCGCTGGACGTGGCGCTGCCGATGCTGGACCAGGCCAAGCGCCAGGCTGGCTGGTGGAAGCCGTTCCAGCGCCTGTGCGGCGACGCCGCCGCGCTGCCGCTGGCCGACAACAGCGTGGACGTGATCTTCAGCAACCTGTGCCTGCAGTGGGTGGACGACCTGCCGGCGGTGTTCGCCGGGTTCCGTCGCGTGCTCAAGCCCGGTGGCCTGCTGTTGTGCTCCACTTTCGGCCCGGACACGCTGGTCGAACTCAACGAAGCCTTCGCGACCGCCGATGACCGCCCGCACGTGAGCCGCTTCGCGCAGATCGCCCAGTTCGGCGATGCGCTGATGATGGCCGGCTTCCGCGACCCGGTGCTGGACCGCGATCTGTTCACCCTGACCTACGACGACCTGCCCTCGCTGATGCGCGAGCTGCGCGCGATGGGCGCGACCAATGCGCGGGTGGACCGCCGCCACACGCTGACCGGGCGTGGCCGTTTCGCCGCTGCTGCGGCGGCGTATGAACCGATGCGCCGTGCCGACGGCAAGCTGCCCAGCAGCTGGGAAGTGATCTATGCCCACGCCTGGGCACCGGACCCGGGCGCACCGATCCGCGAAGGCGGGCACGACGTGGCCTCGGTACCGGTGTCGGCGATTCCGATCCGGCGCAAGCAGACCTGATCACGCGACCGCGCACCTGCTTCTGGTAGGTGCCAACCTTGGTTGGCCTCTACCGATCATCCGGTAGTGCCGGCCGCTGGCCGGCAGATGTCCACCATGGAATCATGAGGTTGCCGGCCAGCGGCCGGCACTACCGACTGCAACCAATCAGGTATTGGCCGGCGAACTCAGCGGCGGGCGCACCAGGTCGCGGTGGAAGAAATAGATCTCCTGCACCAGGAAGCGCCAGCTGGTGTGGAAGCTGCGGAAGCGCGTGCTGGGCGTGGACGAGGCCAGCGCATCGATGCCCAGCGCCTTGCTCAGGCGCAGCGCGCGCGCCATGTGCAGCGGGTCGCTGACGATGATCACCCGGTGCAGGTCGCGCTGGTCCATCAGCCGCTTGGCTTCGACCAGGTTCTGCACGGTGTTGCGCGAGGCGGTCTCGATCAGGATCGCGTCGTCCGGCACGCCATGCTTGAGCGCATAACGCCGCGCCACCTGCGATTCGGAAAAGCGCGCGCCGGTGCCGCCATAGCCACCGGTGAAGATCAGCAGTGGCGCGTACTGTGCGTCATAGAGATCCAGGCCATGGCGGATGCGTTCTTCGAACACCGGCGACGGCTTGGCGTCATAGGCCGCCGCGCCGAGCACGATGATCGCGTCGGCCTTGGCCGCCTGGTCGCGCTCACCCACCCAGACGATCCAGGCGGTCACCCCCAGCAGCCAGATCACCAGCAGCACGAACAGCCGCCACAGCCAGCCCAGCAGGCCGGTGCGATGCCGGTGCCGGTCGCGGCTCAAGGCGCCCCCCAGCGCAGCGCGGGCAGGTCGACATTGCCACCGGACAGCACCAGGCCCACGCGCAGGCCGGCGAACCGCTGCGGCTGTGCCAGCACCGCGGCCAGCACGGTGGCCGAGGACGGCTCGACCACCTGCTTGAGCACCTCCCACAGCAGGCGCATCGCGGCCGTGGTGGCAGCGTCGTCAACCACGATCACCTCGGCGCCGGCCGCGCGCAGCAGCGCGAAGTTGGGGGCGCCGATCAGGGTACGCAGGCCATCGCAGATCGTGTCCGGGGTGAAGGCCGCCTGGCGCTCGCCTGCGGCCAGCGAGCGTGCGGTGTCATCGGCGCCGGCCGGTTCGGCCAGCACCAGCCGGGTCTGCGGGCTGGCGAGCTGCAGGGCCAGCGCGCTACCGCTGGCCAGGCCACCGCCGCCCACCGGCACCACCAGCACATCGAACGGGCCGTCGCTGTGCAGCAGTTCCAGCGCCGCGGTGCCCTGTCCGGCCATCACCGCCGGGTCCGCATACGGATGAACCAGGGTCGCGCCGGTATCGGCCTGCACCTTGGCGCAGGTGGCCTCACGGTCGGCGATGGTCGGCGGGCAGCGCCAGAGGGTGGCACCGTGCCGGGCGATGTTGGCCAGCTTGGCCGCCACCGCACCTTCGGGCACCACCACGTGACAGGGGATGCCACGGGTGCGCGCGGCCAGGGCCAGGGCAGCGCCGTGGTTGCCGGAGGAATGGGTGACCACGCCGGCACGGGCGCGATCGGCATCCAAAGACCACACCGCGTTGCAGGCACCGCGGAACTTGAATGCGCCGCCGCGCTGCAGGTGTTCGGCCTTGAACGCCAGCTGCGCGCCGGCCAGCGCATCAAGCGTGCGCGAGCGCAGCACCGGGGTCACGCTGGCGTGCGGCGCGATCCGCGCAGCGGCAGCCAGGACATCGTGGGCACGGGGCAACAGTGAATCGCTCATGACGCAAGATTAACGTATGGCTCCGCGCTGGCGACCCCGGCACAGGTCATGCCAGCATGAGGGCCTTCACCTCCATTCATCCTGGCCAGTGAAGTTAAGGGCCGATTCAACGCCTGCGCACGAAGCTGACTGCACAACCCGTCCTCTGGGGGGACCCACCATGAAAACGCGCCTGATGCTTGCCGGTGGCCTGTTGCTGGCCCTGACCGGCTGCACCACCTACGACTACGTCGGCGGTGGCCGCAGCGGCAAAGCTACCACCACGGTGCGCCGTCGGTGGAATACCGCTACCCGGCCGGCTATCCCTACAACTACGGCTACCCGTACTACGGCGGCTATGGCGGCTACTACGGCGGCTATGGCAATCCGTACTACTCGCGCCCGGTCTACCGCCCGCCGCACAACCACCGCCCGCCGCCGCGCCCGCCCGGCAATGGTGGCGAGAACCGTCCGCCGCCGCCGTCGCGGCCGTCGTACAACGGCGGTTCGCCGTGGCGGAACATGGACTCGATGCGTCGCCCGCCGCAGTCGAACATCCAGCCGTCGGCGCCTCCGCCGCAGGCCCGTCCGGCCCCGGCGCCCAGTGCGCCAAGGATGAACGGTTCCCCCTGGCGCAACATGGATCGTGGGACGCAGCGCACAGTTGAGCGCTGAACCGTCTTGCATTTCACACGGTCCAAGCCGCAGTTACGGGACCAGTGACGGCCCGCGTCACAAAGTGACAAAAACGACACGGGCCGCCGCAAAAAGCTCTACGTCGATATCCGACAGGAACATCTGGATCCCCCCTGTTCCGGCCCTGTCGGATGTCGGCACCTCTGAAGGCAGACGGCCCCGCAATGCGGGGCCGTTTGTTTTCGGCGAGAGCCCCAGCATCAGTAGATCCACGCCATGCGTGGATGGGGCCTTCCCGACAGCCCCAAAAAACAGGGCCGGACAGTCCCCCGACTGCCGGCCCTCTGCTCCCCCACCGTGCGCCTGTACCGGCCCCTGTTCCAATTCCGGTCACGGGCGCCTACGGCGCCAGCCACGGTGGGTGCTATTGGGTTATCTGCAAAAATCCTGCCAACTTTAGGGCTGATTTCGACGCCGGCCGGCCGGCACCGGCGCCCCGGCCCCGAATGGCGCTAAAATCGCCACCCCGGCGCCGCCCCCGGTCCGCGCCCGCCGCCAGCTGAACAGCCCCCATGAACCCGTCCTTCCATCGTTACGACGTCATCGTCATCGGCGGTGGCCACGCCGGCACCGAAGCCGCGCTGGCCGCGGCCCGTACCGGCGTGCGCACCCTGCTGCTGACCCACAACATCGAGACGGTGGGCGCAATGAGCTGCAACCCGGCCATCGGCGGCATCGGCAAGGGCCACCTGGTCAAGGAAATCGACGCCCTGGGCGGTGCGATGGCGCATGCCGCCGACCGCGCCGGTATCCAGTGGCGCACGCTCAACGCCTCCAAGGGCCCGGCTGTGCGCGCCACCCGCTGCCAGGCCGACCGCAACCTGTACCGCATGGCGATCCGCGCCATCGTCGAAGGCCAGGCCAACCTGACCGTGTTCCAGGCGGCGGTGGATGACCTGGTCATCGAAGGCGACGCCGTGCGTGGGGTGATCACCCAGACCGGGCCGCGCTTCGACGCCGAGGCCGTAGTGCTGACGGCCGGCACGTTCCTGGCCGGCAAGATCCACGTCGGCCCGACCCAGTACGCCGCCGGCCGCATGGGCGATCCGCCGGCCACCACGCTGGCGGCGCGCCTGCGCGAGCGCCCGTTCCAGGTCGACCGCCTGAAGACCGGCACGCCGCCGCGCATCGATGGCCGCTCGCTGGACTACAGTGTGATGGACGAGCAGCCCGGCGACACACCGCGGCCGGTGATGTCCTTCCTCGGCTCGGTGGACGAGCATCCGCAGCAGGTCAGCTGCTGGATCACCCACACCACCGAACAGACCCACCAGATCATCCGCGACGCGCTGCACCGCTCGCCGCTGTACAGCGGCCAGATCGAAGGCATCGGCCCGCGCTACTGCCCGTCCATCGAGGACAAGGTGGTGCGCTTCGCCGAGAAGGCCAGCCACCAGATCTTCGTCGAACCCGAAGGCCTGGGCATCGTCGAGATCTACCCCAACGGCATCTCCACCTCGCTGCCGTTCGACGTGCAGCTGGAGATGGTGCGCAGCATCCGCGGTTTCGGCAACGCGCACATCACCCGTCCCGGCTATGCGATCGAGTACGACTTCTTCGATCCGCGTGGGTTGAAGGCCTCGCTGGAAACCAAGCTGGTCAACGGCCTGTTCTTCGCCGGCCAGATCAACGGCACCACCGGCTATGAAGAAGCCGCCGCGCAGGGCCTGCTGGCCGGCCTCAACGCCGCGCGCCAGGTGCGCGGGCTGGACAGCTGGTGCCCGCGCCGCGACGAGGCGTACCTGGGCGTGCTGGTGGATGACCTGATCACCCACGGCACCAACGAGCCGTACCGCATGTTCACCAGCCGCGCCGAGTACCGCCTGCAGCTGCGCGAGGACAATGCCGACCAGCGCCTGACCCCCGCTGGCCGCGAAATGGGCCTGGTGGATGACCGTCGCTGGAGCGCGTTCGAGACCAAGCAGGCCGCGGTCGCCGCCGAGCGCGCACGTCTGGGCGCGCTGTGGGCGACCCCGGCCAATGCGCTCGGCCGCGAAGTGCAGGACGCGCTGGGCGTGGCGGTGAGCCGCGAAACCAACGTGCTGGACCTGATCAAGCGCCCGGAGCTGGATTACGCGCAGCTGATGCAGGTGCCATCGCTGGGCCCGGCCGTGACCGACGCCAAGGTGGCCGAGCAGGTGGAGATCGGCGTGAAGTACGCCGGCTACCTGGACCGCCAGCGCGAGGAGATCGAGCGCCAGCAGCGGCATGAAGCCACCCCGATCGCCGAAGCCTTCGACTACGCGACGGTGCGCGGGCTGTCGGCCGAAGCCTTGCAGAAGCTGGAGCGCGTGCGCCCGCAGACCATCGGCCAGGCGCAGCGCATCCCGGGCATGACCCCGGCCGCGATCTCGCTGCTGCTGGTGCACCTGGAGCGTGCACGCCGCGGCCGCGTGGCGTAAGCGGTCGCACCTGCTCTGGTGGGTGCCGACCTTGGTCGGCACGAATCATCAGATCGCGATGCTGCATGCATTTGTGCCGACCAAGGTCGGCGCCTACAAGGCCTGCCCCGGTAGATCCACGCCATGCGTGGATGAAGGCATTTGTGCCGACCAAGGTCGGCACCCACCGGAGCGGAAGACATATACACATTGGCGGGCGCGTTACCGTGCGTCCGCGCCACCGCCCAGCACCTTGAACAACGTCACCCGGTTGCCCGCCTCCTGCTGCTGCAGGGCGATCAGGTCCTGCTGCGCGGCATACAGGCTGCGCTGCGCATCCAGCGCCTGCAGATAGCCGTCCAGTCCGGTGCGATAACGCGCATCGGCCAGCGTGTAGCTGCGCTGGCTGGCGGCGACCAGTGCACGCTGGGCGTCCATCTGCGTGGCCAGGTGATCGCGCGAGGCGAGGGCATCGGCCACTTCACTGAAGGCCTGCTGGATCGCCTTCTCGTACTGCGCGATACCGATGTCCTTGCCGATCTTCGAGGCGTCCAGCGAAGCCTTCAGCGCACCGGCGTGGAAGATCGGCGCGGTGATGCTGGGCGCGAACGACCAGCCGCGGGTGCCGGCCGAGAACAGCGTCGACAATGCGGTGGAGCTGTGGCCGTAGTTGGCGGTCAGCGTCAGCGTCGGGAAGAACGCAGCGCGCGCGGCACCGATATCGGCATTGGCCGCCTGCAGCGCGTGTTCGGCAGACAGTACGTCCGGGCGCTGCAGCAGCACGCTTGACGGCAGGTTGGCCGGCAGCGGCGCCAGTGCCACGGTGCCGTCCAGTGCCTGCGCGCTTGGCAGCAATGCCGCGTCCAGCGGCGCGCCCACCAGCAACTGCAGCGCATCACGATCCTGCGCCTGCTGGGTCTGCAGCCTGGCCAGCGCAGCGCGCGCGGCTTCCACGCTGGTCTGCACCTGCGACAGGTCCAGGCCCGAGGCCAAACCCTGTGCGTGGCGGGCCTCGGTGCGCTGCAGGGTCTGCTGCTGGCTGTCCAGGGTCTGCCGGGTGAACGCCAGCGACTGCTCGTCCGGCCGCCAGCGCCAGCCACGCCGTGGCCACTTCGGCCACCAGGCTGGTGCGCGCGGCGCGCTGGTTCTCGGCGCTGGCCAGCCAGTTCTGCAGGGCCTCGTTCTTCAGGCTGCGGATGCGCCCGAAGAGGTCCAGCTCCCAGCTGCTGATGCCCACCTGCACGGCATCGGATTCGGTCACCTGGCTGACGCCGATCTCGCTGTTGGCATCACTCACCCGCGAGCGGGTGACACTGCCGCTGGCATCCACCGACGGCAGCAGCGCCGCGCGCTGGATGCGGTACTGCGCGCGTTCCTTCTCCACCTGCAGCACCGCCACGCGCAGGTCGCGGTTGTTCTGCAGCGCCAGCGTGATCACCTGCTGCAGGCGCGGTTCCAGGAACACCTCGCGCCAGGCCGGCATCGCCAGTGCCGGCCCGGCCTCGCCGGTGGCGGCATTGCCGAACTGTGCCGGCACTGGCGCCTCGGGGCGCTGGTAGTGCGGTGCCATGCTCACGCAGCCACCCAGCACGGTGGTCATCGTTGCGGCCGCCAGGGCGCGCAGCAGCATCGGCTTCATGGACTTGCCTCCGTGGCAGTGGCTTCGGCCGGTGCGCGGCCCGGGAACAGGCGGCGCACCAGCAGGTAGAACAACGGCACGAAGAACATGCCCAGCACCATCGAGGCGACCGTACCACCGGCCACGCCAGTACCCAGCGAACGGCGCGCGGCCGAACCGCGCCGGTGGCGAACACCAGCGGCAGCACGCCCATCAGGAACGCCAGCGAGGTCATCATGATCGGGCGCAGCCGCAGATAGACCGCCTGCAGGATCGCTTCGCGGGTGCGCTTGCCCTGCTGTTCGAGGATGCGCGCGAACTCGACGATCAGGATGCCGTTCTTCGCTGCCAGACCAATCGTGGTCAACAGGCCGACCTGGAAGTACACGTCGTTGTTGAGGCCACGCAGGTTCATCATCAGCACGGCACCGAACACGCCCACCGGCACCGCCAGCATCACCGCGAACGGCACCGCCCAGCTTTCATACAGCGCGGCCAGGCACAGGAACACGAACAGCAGCGAGATGGCGTACAGCATCGGCGCCTGATTGCCCGACAGCTGTTCCTGGTAGGCCATGTCCGACCAGGCATGGCTGAAGCCTTCCGGCAGTGTGTCGGCCAGGCGCGCGATCTCGGCCATCGCTTCACCGGAGCTGACGCCCGGCGCCGGCTGGCCGGTGATTTCCATCGCCGATACGCCGTTGTAGCGCTGCAGTGCGGCCGGCGCGCTGGTCCAGTGGGCGCTGACCAGCGACGACAGCGGCACCATCTGCCCAGCCTGGTTGCGCACGCTCCAGCGCTCGATGTCCTGCGGCTGCATGCGCGCTTCAGCGGTGCCCTGGATGAACACCTTCTTGATGCGGCCCTTGTAGATGAAGTTGTTGACGAAGTCGCCGCCCAACGCCGCGTTCAAGGTGTCATTGATGTCCTGCGGATTCACGCCCATGGCCTGTGCCTTCGCGTCGTCCACCTTCACCGCGTACACCGGCGCGTCTTCCAGGCTGGCATAACGCACGTTGACCAGCTTCGGATCCTTGGCGGCCTCCTTCAGCAGCGTGTTGCGCGCGGCCACGGCGGCGGCATGGCCGGCACCGCCTTCGTCCTGCAGTTCCAGGGTGAAACCGCCCGCATCGCCCAGGCCAAGAATGGCCGGTGGCGAAGTGATGAACACCTGCGCATCGGGCACGCTGGCCATGGCCGCGGTCAAGCGCGCGGCGATGGTATCGGCATCGTCCTTGCGGTCATCCCAGTCCTTCAGCCGGATGAAGGCCTGGCCGACGTTCTGGCCGCTGCCGGTGACACTGAAACCAGCGGTGGCCTGGATCGACAGCACGCTGTCGTCCTTCACCGCAGCGGCACTGAGGCGATCCATCACTGCACGGGTCTGCTCCAGGGTGGAGCCGGCTGGCAGCTTCACCAGCGCGTTGAGCATGCCCTGGTCCTCATCGGGCAGGAATGCGCCGGGCAGGTGCCACAGCAGCAGGCCGGTGGCCACGCTCAGCACCAGGTAGAACAGTACGCCCAGCGTGCGCCGGCCAAGGAAACCATCCACGCGATGGCGCAGGCCGTTGGAGGTGCGCTCGAAGCGGTGGTTGAACCAGATGAAGAACTTGCCCAGCAGGCTCGGCTCGCCGCCGTGGTCACCATGCGGGTGGCCGCCCTTGGGAATCTGGTGCAGGATGCTGCCGCACAGCGCCGGGGTGATGGTCATCGCCACCAGCACCGACAGGATCATCGCCGCGGCAATCGTCACCGAGAACTGGCGATAGATCACGCCGGTGACACCGCTGAAGAACGCCATCGGCAGGAACACCGCGGTCAGCACCAGCACGATGCCGACCAGCGCGCCGGTGATCTGGCCCATCGCCTTCAGCGTGGCCGGCTTCGGTGCCAGCCCTTCGAAGGTCATCACCCGCTCCACGTTCTCCACGACCACGATGGCATCGTCCACCAGCAGGCCGATGGCCAGCACCAGCGCGAACATGGTCAGCGTGTTGATCGAATAGCCGAAGGCCGCCAGCACGCCGAACGTGCCCAGCAGCACCACCGGCACCGCGATGGTCGGGATCAACGTGGCCCGCGAGTTCTGCAGGAACAGGTACATCACCAGCACGACCAGCGCGATCGCCTCGATCAGGGTGATCACTACTTCCTTCAGCGAGATGGTCACGAACGGCGTGGTGGTGAATGCCACGTGGGCCGTGTAGCCATGCGGCCAGTACTTCTGCAGCTGCTGAAGCCGTGCATCGATGGCCTTGGACACGGCGATGGCGTTCGCACCGGCGTTGAGCTCGATGCCCAGCGAGGCCGACGGCTTGCCGTTGAAGGTGCTGATGCTGTCGTAGCTCTCCGGCCCCAGGCCGATCGTCGCCACGTCGCCCAGGTGCACCACGCTGCCATTGGCATCGGCCTTGAGCACCACCTGCGCGAACTGTTCGGGGGTGTGCAGGCGGCTGCGCGCGGTCACGGTCGCGTCCAGCTGCTGGCCCTTCAGCGCCGGCTGGCCACCGAGTTCACCGGCCGACACGTCGGTGTTCTGCGCCTGCAGTGCGGTCTCGATGTCCGACGGCATCAGTGCGTACTGGCGCATCTTTTCCGGGTCCAGCCAGATACGCATGGCGTATTCCTGGCCGATCGGCTGGATGTTGCCGACGCCGCTGACACGGCTGATCTGGTCGTCGATGCGCGCTTCCATGAAGTTGGCGACATCGAAGTTGTCCATGCTGCCGTCTTCGCTGGTGAACGACAGCACCTCGAAGATCGAACCACTGGACTTGGTGATGGTCAGTCCGTTCTGCTGCACCGCCTGCGGCAACGTGGCCATCGCGGCCTGCAGCTGGTTCTGCACCTGCACCTGCGCAGTGTCCGGATTGGTGCCGGTGGCGAACACCAGGTTGACCTGCGCCGAGCCATCGGAAGCGCTGGTGGAGGTCATGTACATCAGGTGGTCCAGGCTCTGCTGGGACTGCTCGATGACCTGGGTGACCGCGTTTTCCACGGTCTGCGACGAGGCGCCGGTGTAGGTGGCGCGGATGGTGATGGTGGGCGGGGCGATCTGCGGGTAGCGGTCCACCGGCAGGATCAGGATCGCGAGCAGGCCGAGCAGGCTGACCGCGATGGCGATCACCCAGGCAAAGATCGGCCGGTCGATGAAGAAACGAACCATGCGCGGCAGGCCTCAGTGCGACTTTTCGTCGGTGTTGCCGTTCGGGTCGATCGCCGGCATTGCTGCCAGCTGTGCGGTGGTGGCCGCCACCGCCTTCACCTGCTGGCCGAGCGAAACCGCACTGCCGTTGCTGACGATCACCCGCTCGCCGGCCTTCAGGCCCTGCGTGATCTGCCACTGGTTGCCCACCACCTGGCCGGTGCTGACCCGCCGCTCGACCACGCGATCCTTTGCGTCGAGCAGGCGCAGCAGCGGCTCGCCACGTTCATTGCGCACCACCGCCTTCTGCGGCACCAGCAGCGCGCGCGCATCGGTGGCCATCGGCAGCACCGCCTTCAGGTACATGCCCGGCAGCAGCAGGCCGTCCGGGTTCGGAATGACCGCGCGCAGCACCACGTTGCCGGTGCCCGGATCGACCGCGCTGCCTACGAACTCCAGCGTGCCTTCATGGGCATAGGTGCTGCCGTCCTCCAGCAGCACCTTCACCTGCGCCTTGCCATCGATGGCCTTCACCAGGCCGGCATCGAGCTGCTTGCGCAGCGCCAGCATCTGCGTGCTGGACTGGGTGACGTCCAGATAGACCGGGTCCAACCGCTGGATGGTCGCCAGCGCCGCGTCCTGGCCGGCAGCAACAAGCGCGCCGGCGGTGACGCTGGAGGTGCCGATGCGGCCCTCGATCGGTGCGGTCACCCGGGTGTAGTCGAGGTTGATGCGGGCGGCCTGCAGCGCAGCGCGCGCGGCGATCACATTGGCCTGTGCCTGCTTCAGTGCCGAGGTGGCATCGTCGGCGTCCTGCTTGCTGGCCGCATCCATGCCCAGCAGCGTGCGGGTGCGCTCGGCCTTCGGCTGCGCCGACAGCACGGTGGCCTCGGCCTGCGCCAGCTGGCCACGCGCGGTATCGAAGGCGGCCTGGTACGGTGCCGGATCGACCTGGTACAGCAGCTGGCCGGCCTTGACCTGCTGGCCTTCGGTAAACAACCGCTGGCGGATCAGGCCACCGATCTGCGGCCGTACCTCGGATACCTCGAACGGTACCGCCCGGCCGGGCAGGGTCTGCTGCAGTGCCAGCGGCTGCGCGCTGGCGGTGACGACGCCCACTTCGGGGGTGGCCGGGGCCTCGGTCCGGCCCGCCGAGCAGGCCGCCAGGGCCAGCAGCAGGGGCAACACCAACGGACGGGAAGAGCGGGACAGCGGACGCAGGAGTGACATGGGGGGCGTGGGGGCCTTTCGTTGACCCTCGCACGCTGCCGTGAAACTGTGCAGAGAATATGGAGATTGTGCGACCGGCTCAGCTGGCGCTTGCTTTCGGCGCCGCATGCGCCGCTAATGGCCCCCGCGATGGCGAAGATTCGACTCAAATTCGGCCTGACCGCGAAGACCTTCCTCGCGATCTTCACCGCCTGCCTGCTGGTGCTGGCAGTGAATGGCATTGCCAGCCGCGTGGCGTTCCAGACCGGCTTCCTGGACTACCTCAACGACCAGGGCGACCTGCGCATGCAGCGCCTGATGCCCCACCTGCAGCGCGAGTACAGCGCACACGGCGGCTGGGAGCATCTGCGCGGTGACAGTGACCGCTGGGCGCGACTGCTGCGCCCGGACCTGGCCCATGGGCACGAAGGCCCGGTGCCGCCGCTGTCCGACCAGACCGGCGTTCCCTCGCGGCTGGGCCTGTTCGATGCGCAGCATCGGTTCGTGGCCGGCAACCCCGATGCCACCAGTGATGATGATCCGCATCCGGTGCAGCTGGATGGGCACACCGTCGGCTGGCTGGGCATGGTGCCGTTCCAGACCGTCATCGCCACCAATGACCTGAATTTCTACAACACCCAGATGCGCGCATGGTGGGTGATCGGCATCTCGCTGCTGCTGGTGACGATACTGCTGGCCTGGCTGGTGTCGCGCGCGCTGCGCCAGCGCCTGGCCAAGCTGGCCGCCGCCACCCACCGGCTTGCCGCCGGCGACTACGCCACCCGCATCGAGCGCACCAGCGATGACGAGCTGGATGCACTGGTCAACGACTTCAACCGGATGGCGCAGGCGCTTGATGACACCGAGCGCAACCGCCGCGCCTTCATCGCCGACATCTCGCACGAACTGCGCACGCCGCTGGCGGTGGTGCGCGCCGAACTGGAGGCGATCGAGGACGGCATCCGCCCGCTGGACCGCGCCAATCTCGGTGCCCTGCAGGGCGAGATCCGCCAGCTGGGCAAACTGATCGACGACCTGCACGACCTGTCGATGACCCAGTCCGGGGGCCTGGCCTACCGCTTCGCCCCGCTGGACCTGGTGGCATTGCTGCGCAGCGAGCTCAATGGCATGCGCGTACGCTTCTCCGCGGCGGGGCTGGCCCTGGAAGAAGCGCTGCCCGCGACGCCACTGCAGGTATCCGGCGACGAACGGCGCCTGCAGCAGGTCCTGGCCAACCTGCTGGAAAACGCGCTGCGCTACACCCATACCGGCGGCCGCGTACGTGTGCAGGCCGCGCGCGTACCTTCCGGCGTGCAGCTGATCGTGGAAGACACCGCTCCGGGCGTGCCGGCCGACAAATGCGCGCTGCTGTTCGAGCGCTTCTACCGGGTGGAGAGTTCGCGCAACCGTGCCAGCGGCGGCAGCGGGCTTCGCCTGGCCATCAGCCACAACATCATCCTCGCCCACCACGGCCACATCCATGCCGAGCCCTCGCCACTGGGTGGGCTGCGCGTGGTCATCACCCTGCCGGAGTCTGCATGAGCACGTCCGCCGCCACGTCCGCGAAGATCCTGATCGTCGAGGACGAGCCACGCCTGGCCTCGGTGCTGCGTGACTACCTGGCCGCCGCCGGCATGACCAGCGAATGGGTGGACGATGGCGGCCTGGTGATCAACGCGTTCACGCGCTACCAGCCCGACCTGGTGCTGCTGGACCTGATGCTGCCGCAGCGCGATGGCGTGGACCTGTGCCGCGAACTGCGCGCCAGCAGCGAAGTGCCGGTGATCATGGTCACCGCGCGGGTGGAAGAGATCGATCGCCTGCTCGGTCTGGACATCGGCGCCGACGACTACATCTGCAAGCCGTTCAGTCCGCGCGAGGTGGTCGCGCGGGTGGTGGCGGTACTGCGCCGCTATCGCCCGGACCCCGCTGCACGCGCCAACAGCGGGCTGCACATCGACGAACCGGCGGCACGCGCCACCTGGAACGGCAAGGGCCTGGACCTGACGCCGGTGGAGTACCGCCTGCTGCGCACCCTGCTGGCCACGCCAGGCCGGATCTGGGCACGCGACGAACTGCTTGACCGCCTCTATCTGGACCACCGCGTGGTGGTCGACCGCACCGTCGACAGCCATGTGCGCAACCTGCGCCGCAAGCTGGCCGACGCCGGCATGGAAGGCGAGCCGATCCGTTCGGTATACGGGATGGGCTACAGCTACGAACCCTAACCGGTCGTGCCGGCCGCTGGCGGGCAACCGCAGAATTCCAGCTGCGCCCATGAGGTTGCCGGCCAGCGGCCGGCACGACCCGTGCGCAACTGCGTTACAGTCGAGCACGCTCGACATCAACGAATCACGACTGCATGGACGACATCCACCCGATCGCGCCGGACAAGCGCGCCGCCCTCCTTTCCACCCTCGCCGGGATCGAACAGCGCCACGATGTGCGTGTGCTGCTGGCCTGCGAATCGGGCAGCCGTGGCTGGGGCTTCTCTTCGCCGGACAGCGACTACGATGCGCGCTTCATCTACGTGCATCGCCAGTCGTGGTACCTCAGCGTCAACGAATCCACCGGCCCCGGCGAAGCACAGCGCGATGTGATCGAGCTGCCGATCGACGAGGAGCTCGATGTCAGCGGCTGGGACCTGCGCAAGGCACTGCGGCTGGTCTCCAAATCCAATCCAACGCTGATCGAGTGGCTGCGTTCGCCGATCGTGTATCGGCAGGATGATGCTGCGGTGGCGCAGCTGTGGGAGGCGGCGAAGGGGTTCTATTCGCCGCTGGGCAGCTGGTGGCACTACATGAGCATGGCGAAGACCACGTACAACCGCCATCTGGGCGAGCCCACCATCAGTACCAAGAAGTACCTGTACGTGCTGCGTGCCCTGCTTGCCTGCCAGTGGATCGAGAGCGAGCCCACGCCGCCGCCCATGGCCTTCGAGGACCTGCTGGACCGGCTGCTGCCGGACGGTCCCGTGCGCGACGCCATCGACGCCCTGCTGGTGGTGAAGCGAGCCAGCGCCGAAGTCACGGCCCGTCCGCGCGTCGTCATCATCAGCGACTACATCGACCAGGCAATGGCCGTGCGCGCTGCGCAGGCCCCGGCGCTGCCGGCAGGACAGGGCGACAGTGCGTGGCTGGACGCGCTGTTCCGGAAGATGCTGGCCGAACACGCGCCTGCATGAAGCGCCGCAGCTGCGCCTGGTAGTGCCGGCCGCTGGCCGGCAACCTCATGGCGCGCCTGGATTTCCGTAGTTCCCGGCCAGCGGCCGGCACTACCCCGCGGCAGGCACGCGGCGTGCGGACCACGCGGGTATCATCGCGGTGAACGCCCTGATTTCCGGAGACACCGATGAACCCGCTGCGCCCCTTCCGCGACAAGATGCCCGTCCTCGGCGAGCGCGTGTACATCGATCCGGCCTGCACCCTCATCGGTGACGTGGAACTGGCCGAGGATGTGTCGGTGTGGCCGGGCACGATCATCCGCGGCGACGTCAACTACGTGCGCATCGGTGCGCGCACCAATGTGCAGGACGGCACGATCATCCACGTCAGCCACCACAGCCCTTACAACAAGGCCGGCTACCCGACCCTGATCGGCGAAGGCGTGACCGTCGGCCATGGCTGCATCATCCACGCCTGCACCATCGGTGATTACAGTCTGATCGGCATGGGCGCCTGCATCCTCGATGGCGCCCGCGTGGAACGCCATGGCTTCGTCGGTGCCGGTGCGGTGGTCGGCCCGGGCAAGGTGGTCGGCGAAGGCGAGCTCTGGGTCGGCAACCCTGCCCGCCCGGCGCGCACGCTGAGCGACAAGGAGATCGAGTCGCTGCACTACTCGGCCGACCACTACGTGCGGCTGAAGGACGAATACCTGGGCTGAGCGGCCAACGCCGCCATGCGGCTCTGCTAAAGTCTGGGCCCGACCAGGACCTGTCGAGACCCCCCATGCCTGTGGCTGCCTGCCGGAGAGGACTCCGCCGCCCACAACGAAGGCCATCGCACTGATGGCCGCACCGATGCTCGATACCTACCGCGAGGTGGTGACGCCGGAGGGTGTGCCGCTGCAGTTGCCGGCGGCCGGCCCGGTGCCACGGGCGATGGCCTGGCTGGTGGATCTGGGCGTGCGCATCGCGGTGCTGGTGATGATGTCGATCCCGCTGGCATTGCTGGACAAGTTCGGCTCCGGCCTCTACCTGGTGCTGATGTTCCTGGTCTACTGGACCTACCCGATCGTCTGCGAGGCACTGTGGGGCCGTACCCTGGGCAAGCGCGCACTGGGCCTGCGCGTGCTGTCGCGCGATGGCGCGCCGGTGGGCTGGATGGCCGCCATCACCCGCAACCTGCTGCGCACCGTGGACATGCTGCCGTTCGGCTATGCACTGGGCCTGGTCAGCAGCCTGTTCGATCCCCACGGCCGCCGCCTCGGCGATCTGGTAGCCGGCACCGTGGTGGTGCATGCGCCGGTGCTGTACCTGCCGCCTCCGCCCACCATCGACAGCGTGCTGGCCCCGCCGCAGCCGCTGCGGCCGGAGGAACAGGCGGCACTGATGGCCTTCGCCGAGCGCGCGCCGCGCTTGTCGGCGGCACGCCAGCAGGAGCTGGCTGGCATTGCCGAGCCCCTGACCGGCACCCACGGCCAGATCGGCGTGCTGCGCCTGTATGCCATGGCCAACTGGCTGCTGGGGCGACGATGAAGCAGGAGCAGTTCGTCGCCCGCTACCAGCAGGAATGGCAGGACCTGGAACACTGGCTGCTGCTGCGCGCCGGTGCTTCGCGCCGCACGCGGCGCAAGGCCAGCGCGCTGGCGCTGGACGATACCGCCTTCCCGCAGCGCTACCGGCGCCTGTGCCAGCAACTGGCGCTGGCCCGCGAGCGCGGCTACAGCCCGCAGCTGGTTCAGCGCCTGCAGCAGTTGATGCAGCAGGGCCACAGCGTGCTGTACCGCACGCCGCCGACGCGCTGGCGCGGTGCACTGGAATTCCTGGTGGCCGACTTCCCGCTGCTGGTGCGCAGCCAGGCGCGCAGCATGTGGGTGGCGCTGGCGATGTTCGCGCTGCCGGCGCTGGCCTGCTTCGTGCTGGCGCAGGTCTATCCGGACCTGATCCACATGGTGATGGACAACCGCCAGATCGCCGAGATGGAGCGCATGTACGATCCTGCCGCCGAGCGCCTGGGGCGCGACAGCGGCACCGACTGGATGATGTTCGGCCACTACATCCTGAACAACATCAGCATCGCCCTGCGTACCTTCGCCAGCGGCCTGCTGGCCGGCCTGGGCACGCTGCTGGTGTTGCTGTTCAACGGCGTGATCATCGGTTCAGTGGCCGGCCACCTGCAGCACATCGGCCATGGTGATCCGTTCTGGCGCTTCGTCGCAGGCCATGGTGCCTTCGAGCTGACCGCGATCGTGATCGCCGGCGGTGCCGGCCTGCAGCTGGGCATGAAACTGCTGGCACCCGGCCGGCGCAGCCGCCTGGATGCGCTGGTCGAGGGTGGCCGCATCGGTGCGCGCCTGTGCCTGGGCGTGGCGTTCATGCTGCTGGTGGCCGCCTTCATCGAGGCCTTCTGGTCGTCGATTGCCGAAGTACCGGCGTGGGGCAAGTTCAGCGTGGCCGGCGTGCTGTGGGCCGGCGTGCTGCTGTGGCTGTGGCGCGGCGGACGCGGAGGCGGCAATGCGCATTGACCACCTGGACGTCGTGCTGCGCGCGCGCAGCGGCTGGGAAGCGATGGAGCTGGGCAGTGCCCTGTCACGCCGCCACGCGCGCGCGGTATGGGGCAGCTGGCTGATGGCCAGTGCGCCGCTGTTCGTGGTCTTCAACGCGCTGGGCTGGTGGCTGGATGCGTTCGGCTGGGCCTGGCTGGCGATGTGGTGGTGCAAGCCGCTGTTCGAACGTGCGCCGCTGTACGTGCTGTCGCGCGGCATCTTCGGCGAGCCGGTCGGTACGCTGGCGGCGCTGCGCGCGCAACGTCACTGGGGCAACAGCGGATTCTGGGGCTACCTGGGCTGGCGCCGTTTCAGCGTGCTGCGCAGCCTGTGCCTGCCGGTGAACCTGCTGGAGGGCAACGCACCGGCCCAGCGCGGTGCACGCCGCCGCGCCGTGGTCGCCGGTGCCGCGGGCGCCGCTGTCGTGCTGACCGTGGCCTGCATGGCCTTTGAAGCGGTGCTGGTGTCCGGCGCGATCGGCGCGGTGTTCATGTTCATGCCACTGGAGCTGATGTCCGAATCGTGGCGGGCCGCATGGGACATGATCGGCCAGGACACGCCTGCATGGGCGCGGCTGGGCTTCAACCTGGCGTGCTGGCTGGCGTCGGTGCTGATCGGGCCGTTCTACGTCGGCGCCGGCTTCGGCCTGTACTTGAACCGGCGCACGCAGATGGAAGCCTGGGACGTTGAGATCGCCCTGCGCCGCCTGCGCGAGCGGCTGCTGCCGGCGGCGCCGACGCTGGCCCTGCTGCTGTGCCTGGCGCTGCCGCTGGTGTCCATGCCGGTGCATGCGCAGGACGCGCAGACGGTCGCGGAGCAGGCAGACGATGCCGACGAGGACGAAGACAGCGCGGAGGAACCAGCCACCGCGGCGAACGATCCGGCCAATGCACCGGCCATGATCTTCGGTGCGGCGCCAGTGGACACCGCCGGCTTCCGCCAGGCGGTGAACCGCGCCTATGAAGATCCGCTGCAGCGCCCTACCCGCCAGGTCACGCGCTGGAAGCCGATCGAACAGGCCGAGGAAAAGAAGAAGGAAGATGCGTCGCCACAGGGCGACAGCAGCAACAAGGGCGAGCGCAGCAACCGCAAGGCCGGCATCGCCTGGCTGGCGCGCCTGGCCGAGTGGGGCCTGTGGGGCCTGCTCGGCATCCTGCTGCTGGTGCTGCTGCTGACCGCGCGGCTGTGGCTGCCGTGGCTGCGCGGCAGTGGCCGGCGCAAGGCCGACGCTGCACCGCAGGTGGTGGAAGAACAGGTGGAGCTGCCGGTCGTACTGCCGCCGGACGTGGCCACCCAGGCCGGCCTGCTGTGGGACCAGGGCCGGCCTCGGCAGGCGCTGGCCCTGCTGTACCGCGCCAGCGTGCGCACGGTGGGCGAGCGCAGCGGCATCGCGCTTCCGCCCGGCGCCACCGAAGCGCAATGCCTGCGCGCGTCGCGGCGCATGCCCGATGCCACCGACCGTGACCTGTTCGCGCGCATCGTGCGCATGTGGCAGTACGCCGCCTACGGTGGCCGCCTGCCCAGCCGCGCCGATTTCGATGCATTGGCCGATACCCTGCGCCAGCAGTACAGGTGGCTGGCATGAGCCCGCGCCTGTTCTGGTCGCTGCTGCTGGGCGCGCTGGTGCTGTTCGGCGTACCGCTGACGATCCTTTACCTGCGCACGCACGAACGCGTGACCGAGACCGTGCAGCTGCCGCCGCAGGGCGAAGCGGGCTACAACCCGCTGTACGTGCTCGGCCAGGCCCTGCGCGCTGATGGCATCGATGTGCACGCGCGGCCGCGGCTGGACCTGCAGCAGATGGCGCTGGGCCCGCACGATACGGTGGTGCTGCTGCAGGACAGCAGCGAGCTGCCGGCGCCGGCGGCCAGGGCCCTGCTGGCCTGGGTCGATGGTGGTGGCCATCTGCTGGTGCGTACGCCGCCACCGGCCGAGGACGACGCCAGCAGCACGCAGGGCCCGCTGCTGGACCAGCTGGGCGTGGACAGCCTGTACCAGCAGAGCGACTGCCAGCCGTTCCACGTCATCGACGATCCCAGCCATGTGGAGTTCTGCGGCGGCCGTCGCTTCACGCTGGGCTTTGCCGCCCGTGCGCAGGCCGAACGACGCTGGGGCAACGAGCGCAACCTGGTGTTCGCGCGACTGCGCCATGGCCAGGGCAAGGTGAGCGTGCTGGCCGATATGGAATTCATGCGCGGCGAGGTGGATTCGCCGGCGGCCCGCCTGGCGTCGGCTGCGGGCAAGGCCAGCGACGGCCTGCACGATCTCTCGCACCGCGACCTGACCCGCTACCTGCTCGATCCGAACTACGGCAAGGGCGCTTTCTGGCTGGTCTAACGCCAGCCGCCCACCGTCGCTGTGGGCGCGCGTGTTCTACCAGGGCTGGCCGGTGTGGGCGCCGCTGCTGCTGGCCCTGCTGGGCTGGCTGTGGGGCCGTTCGCAACGCTTCGGCAGCCGCCTGCCTTCGCCGGTGCTGGAGCGTCGCTCGCTGCTGGAACACGTGCGCGCCAGCGGCGAACTGCTGCTGCGTTTCGGCCACGGCGCGCGCCTGTATGACGCCGTGCTCGCCCTGTTCCTGCATCGCCTGCGCCTGCGCGCACCGGTGGCCGCCGCACTGGAGGGCGCGCCGCGCGATCAGGCCATCGCCGAACTGCTGAAGTGGCCGCAGGGCCGCGTTGCCAGCGCGCTCACGCCCCCTCCGCCGCACGATTCCTCCGCCCTGCGCGAGCGCATCCGCTTGCTGCTCCAGATGAGATCCCTGCTATGACCGAAGTCCCCGAGCTGCCGGCGGCCGCCAACGCCCGCCTGATCGAACGCGTCGATGCCATCCGCGATGCCGTCGGCCACGCCTTCATCGGCCAGGCCGATGTACTGGACCAGATCCTGGTGGCGCTGCTGGCCGGTGGCCACGTGCTGATCGAGGGCGTCCCCGGTCTGGGCAAGACCCTGCTGGTGCGTGCGCTGGCACAGGCCCTGGAACTGGATTACGGCCGCGTGCAGTTCACCCCCGACCTGATGCCCAGCGACGTCAGTGGCCATGCGGTGTACGACCCGAAGAGCGAGAGCTTCAAGATCCGCCGCGGCCCGGTGTTCACCAACCTGCTGCTGGCCGACGAGATCAACCGTGCGCCGGCCAAGACCCAGTCCGCGCTGCTGGAAGTGATGCAGGAAGGCCAGGTGACCATCGAAGGCAAGGCCTTCACCCTGGCGCCGCCGTTCATGGCGCTGGCCACGCAGAACCCGCTGGAACAGGAAGGCACCTACCCGTTGCCGGAAGCACAGCTGGATCGTTTCCTGCTGAAGGTGCTGATCGACTACCCGCAGCTGGAGGACGAGAAGCGCATGGTGACCGCGATCACCAGCGGCCGTGCCGCCAGCGATTTCGACCTGAGCCGGGTGCCGCGTGTACTGGGGGCTGGCGAGCTGCTGGAACTGCAGCGCGCGACCGCGGCGATCACCGTCGATGACGAAGTGATCGACTACGCGGTGCGGATTGTGGCCGCCACGAGGCAGTGGCCGGGCATCGCGGTCGGCGCTGGCCCGCGCGGCAGCATCGCGCTGGTGCGTGCCTCGCGCGCGCAGGCGGTGCTGGCCGGCCGTGACTTCGTCACTCCGGACGATGTGCGCGACATCGCGCGCCCCGCGCTGCGCCACCGCATTGCACTGGCCCCGGAACTGCAGATCGAAGGCCAGGACGCCGACGATGTGCTGGGCGCGTTGCTGGCCAAGGTGGAAGCGCCGCGCCGATGAGGCCGGCCCCGCTGCTGCTGGCGCTGCTGCTGGCCTGGGCTGCCCTGGGTGGCCTGGTGCTGGGCGGGTTGCTGCCGCGCTGGAGCTGGGCGCTGGCGGCGCTGGCGATTGCCGTGCCGGCGCTGATGGATCTGTGGCGCCAGTCGCGGCGTCCGTCGCCGCATGTACAACGCGAGCTGCCCGAAGCACTTGCGCTGGGCGTGCGCCGCGAGGCCGCGCTGCGGCTGCAGGCGGACGCACCGATGACGGTGCAGGTGTTCGATCTGGTCCCCGGTGGCTGGCCGCTGGAAGCGCTGCCGCAGCGCGTGCGCCTGCAGGCCGGCAGTGCCTCCACGTTGCACTACCACCTGCAGCCGCTGCAGCGTGGGCACTTCCGCTTTGAAGGCGTGCACCTGCGCATGCGCTCGCCGTGGCGGCTGTGGTGGCAGCAACGCACGCTGCCACCGGCGCTGGACGTGCGGGTCTATCCGAACTTCGTGCCGCTCACCCGCTTCGCCCTGTTCAGTGCCGACCAGGCCTCGCGGCTGGTCGGTGCGCACGTGAAGCGCCGCCGCGGTGAAGGCACCGACTTCCACCAGATGCGCGAGTACCGCATCGGCGACAGCCTGCGCCAGCTCGACTGGAAGGCCACCGCGCGTGCGCGCAAGCTGATCTCGCGCGAATACCAGGACGAGAAGAACCAGCAGCTGCTGCTGATGCTCGACAGTGGCCGGCGCATGCTGGCCAGCGAAGGCGGGCTCTCGCACTTCGACCACGCCTTGAACGCCTCGCTGGTGGTGGCCTACCTGGCGCTGCGCCAGGGCGATGCCGCCGGCCTGTTCGCTGCTGGTGGTGAACGCCGCTGGGTGGCGCCGCAGCGCGGCATGGGCACGGTCGAGCACCTGCTGCGCGCCAGCTACGACCTGCAGCCGCGCGCGGTGGCCACCGATTACCTGGCCGCCGCCACAGAAGTGTCGCTGCGCCAGCGCCGGCGTGCGCTGGTGATGCTGGTCAGCAACGTGCGCGACGAGGACATCGAAGACCTGCTGGCGGCGGTGCGCCTGCTGCAGCGGCGCCACCTGGTGTGCGTGGCCAGCCTGCGCGAGCGTGAGCTGGACGGCGCCTTGGAGGGCGAAGTGCAGACGCTGGAAGACGCGACCCAGGCCGGTGCCGCGGCGCTGTACCTGCAGCAGCGCGCGAAGGCGCATGAGGCGCTGCGCAGTGAGAAGGTGATGGTGCTGGACGTCACCGCCGATGCCCTGCCGGGCGCGCTGGTGGAGCGCTACCTGGCGGTGAAGCGCGAAGGGCTGCTCTGATACCAACGATCGCTCTGGTGGGTGCCAACCTTGGTTGGCACGAAACCCAAACCGCCGACCAAGATCGGCATCTACCCACGGCGGTTGCCGGCCAGCGGCCGGCACTACCCCTGCAACAGCCGACGCATCGCTCTGGTGGGTGCCAACCTTGGTTGGCACGAAACCCAAACCGCCGACCAAGGTCGGCATCTACCAACACCGATTGCCGGCCAGCGGCCGGCACTACCCCTGCAACAGCCGACGCATCGCCCGGGTAGGTGCCAACCTTGGTTGGCACGAAGCCCACAGCGCCGACCAAGGTCGGCATCTACCAACACCGATTGCCGGCCAGCGGCCGGCATCACCCCTGCAGCAATCGCCGCTGCAACCGCTCCACCGCGCGCCGCAGCAACACCCGGTTGCGGGCCAGCTTCATCCACTGCGGCAGGCGCGAGAACATGGAGCCATTGGTGACGCCCGCGCGCTCGCGCAGAGGCGCGGCGGCATAATCGTGCAGTGCCTGCAGATGGGCCTCGTTGTAGGCCCACAGCACGCCCGCCGCCGTCTTTTCGACCAACCGCAGCGGCAGGCCGAAATGCGGGTCGATCGCCTCATTGCCACGCCATCGCGACAGCGTGACCTCCACCTCGCTGCTACGTCCGCACTGACTGCAGTCCGCCGCCAGCGTCCGCAGTGGCGGCGTCGCGCGTGCACGATGCACTTCAGCGCTTACCCACTTGTGGCCGCAGTAGCCGCAAGGCCGGTAGCCGCCGTAGCGCACCGGTCCCACCCAGTCACCCGGGCCACAACGACTGCAGCCGCAGCCTCCGTTCAGTGCTTCGCTGCAGCCCAGGCAGCGGAAGCGTCGCGATTCCGACGTACCCACCACCCAGCCGGGGGTATCGCAGCGGTGGCAACGCACCGCGATACGGTCGGCATAGCGCCACAGGGCGTGGCCGTCATCCAGATGCCGACCCGGCAGTGGCGCAGGCCGCAGGTCGCGATTGCGCCGCACCGTCATCAGACATAGATCCGCGTCGGCGCCTCGTCCACGATTGCGTGCGGCACGAAGCGCGCACTGTCGCGGGTGATCGCGCTGTCGTCCTCGCGGATGCCGATGCCGCAGGCGTGATCGCCTACCACCCAGCTTCCGATCAGCGGGTAGCCGCCTTCGAAGCGGGTCAGCGGATGCGCGCGCTGGATGATCGCCGGGCCGTCATAGGGCCCGTCGCTGCGTTGGGTGCTGCCATCGGCCAGGTGCATCTCGATGTTGGCGCCTTCGCGCGAGAACAGCGGCTTGCGCACCCAACCCGACGCCAGCGTGCTGCCGTCATCGAAATGCGCTTCCAGCAGATTCGGATGGCCCACGTTGCGCTGCCACAGCAGCGGCAGGATGCCCTTGTTGCTCAGCACCGCCTTCCACGCCGGCTCCAGCAGCTGCACGCCCGAGCCCGGCAACGCGCGGCCGAATTCCTCGGCCATCAGGTCTTCCAGCGGATACAGCTTGAACAGCGTGCCAATCACCGAATCGTCCAGCGCAGTGAAGCGTCCGTCCTCGGACAGACCGATATCCTCGATGGCGATGGCCTGGCCATGCAGGCCGGCCTGCGACGCACAGTCGCGCAGGTACTCGACGGTGCCACGATCTTCTTCCGAGCTGCCCACGGCGCTGAAATACAGCGGCGGCGGCAGCTGCGTGGCCAGTTCGCCGAAGCGTTCGACCAGCGCCTCATGGATCGCATTGAACTGGTCAGCGTGCTGCGGCAGGCGACCGGCGTTGCGCTGGTCTTCCAGCCACTGCCACTGGAAGAAGCTGGCCTCGAACAGCGAGGTCGGCGTGTCGTAGTTCAGTTCGTACAGCTTGGCCGGGCCGGTGCCGTCGTAGGCCAGATCCAGGCGACCGTACAGATGCGGCTGGCGCTGGCGCCAGCTGTCGGCGATCCAGTCGCGGTAGTGCGACGGAATCGCCAACTGGTCCATCAACCGTTCGCTGCCGATGACATCACCGACCAGGTCCAGCGCCATCTGGTGCAGCTCGGCGCTGGGGTCTTCGATGTCCTGCTCGATCTGGCGCAGGGTGAAGGCGTAGTACGCGCTTTCATCCCAGTACGGCTGGCCGTCGATGGTGTGGAAGCGGAAACCCGCCTCTTCCGCGCGTGCCCGCCACTGGGCACGCTCGGCAATCCGGATGCGCTGCATGGGTCGATCAGCCGCCGTAGCTGCCGCTGGTGCTGCGGCGTGCGCTGGTGTTGCCGAAGCCACCACGGCTGGCGGTGACCGCACGGTTCGGCTCGCTGGTGACCGGGGCCAGGCCAGCCTTGCCCGCGCCGATGCCGCTGGCGGTGTTCAGGCCACCGCTGCCGCCCGGAGCCGGACGCGCCCAACCGGCGCTCTTGTCCTGGTAGGCCGGCGAAGCGGCCGGAGCCTGCGGGGCGAGGCCGCCGCGGTTGCTCAGCATCTGCGACATGAAGAAGCCCATCATCATCGGGCCGATGAACGAGGTACCGGCCGAGGTGTGCTGCTGCACGCACTGCTCCGGCTTGTAGTCCTTCTCGCAGGCTTCCTTGCTGGCGTACTTCGGCGCCGCATCGGCGGCCTGCTTCTGCGCTTCGGCGAACGCATTGCGGCACGACGACGGATCGCCGGTGGCCTCGGTGCAGGCCTCCACCGAGGTATACAGGCCTTCCTGCACCTTCACCTCCGGCTCCTTCTGGCAGGCGGTGAACAGCAGCGGCGCGGCGCTCATCAGCAGCAGCGCGGTGGTGCGGGAACGTTTCATGGCCTCATGCCCTGTCGACGGATCAATGCCCCAATGATGCCAAATCCGGACCAGCAACCGGAATCGGCAAAGTTGGAAAGATGAACAGACTTTCATTTTCGTCGATCCCATCGTCCACCCATGGCGTGGATCCATCGTGTCGACCAAGGTCGACACCTGCCAACAGCCGCAGGAAGACTGTCGAAGGCGGGGTGGGTCCGGTGGCAGGGGTGTGAGCCGCATGGATGCGGCGACCAAGCCCCCATGGACGGGTTCACGGCGTCCCCTGCCACTGGACCCACCCCGCCATCCCACGGATAGCCCAGCTGTTGCTGTTGAGGTTGCCGGCCAGCGGCCGGCACTACCGCGGGTGCAGGGCGCAGCCCTGCCGCTCTCTCCCCGGTGGTTGCAGCAGCAACCGAAAAAATTGTCCATGATCAGGCGACCCCCACGTCGTACGGCCCGCCCGTTCCGCCAGCCATGCCCGAATACCGTTCCCGCACCTCCACCGCCGGTCGCAACATGGCCGGCGCCCGCGCCCTGTGGCGTGCCACCGGCATGAAGGACGGCGACTTCCACAAGCCGATCATCGCCATCGCCAACTCCTTCACCCAGTTCGTGCCCGGCCACGTGCACCTGAAGGACCTCGGCCAGCTGGTCGCGCGCGAGATCGAACAGGTCGGCGGCGTCGCCAAGGAATTCAACACCATCGCCGTGGACGACGGCATCGCGATGGGCCACGACGGCATGCTGTATTCGCTGCCCAGCCGCGAGATCATCGCCGACGCCGTGGAGTACATGGTCAACGCGCACTGCGCCGACGCGCTGGTGTGCATCAGCAACTGCGACAAGATCACCCCCGGCATGCTGATGGCCGCGCTGCGCCTCAACATCCCGGTGGTGTTCGTCTCCGGCGGGCCGATGGAAGCGGGCAAGACCAAGCTGTCCGAGCACAAGCTGGACCTGGTCGACGCGATGGTGGTGGCCGCCGATGACAGCGCCTCCGACGAGAAGGTCGCCGCGTTCGAGCGCAGCGCCTGCCCCACCTGCGGTTCCTGCTCGGGCATGTTCACCGCCAACTCGATGAACTGCCTGACCGAAGCGCTGGGCCTGTCGCTGCCCGGCAACGGCACCACCCTGGCCACCCACGCTGACCGCGAGGCGCTGTTCCGCCGCGCCGGCCGCCTGATCGTCGAACTCTGCCACCGCTGGTATGGCGGCGAAGACCCGAGCGCGCTGCCGCGCGGCATCGCCACCCAGGCCGCCTTCGCCAATGCGATGACCCTGGACATCGCCATGGGCGGCTCCACCAACACCATCCTGCACCTGCTGGCTGCCGCGCAGGAAGCCGAAGTCGACTTCGACCTGACCCACATCGATGCACTGTCGCGGCGCGTCCCGCAGCTGTGCAAGGTGGCACCGAACACGCCGAAGTACCACATCGAAGACGTGCATCGCGCCGGCGGCGTGTTCGGCATCCTCGGTGAGCTGGACCGCGCCGGCCTGCTCGATACCACGGTGCCGACCGTGCACAGCACCAGCCTGGCCGACGCGCTGGAACGCTGGGACGTGGTGCGCAGTGACAACGACACCCTGCATGCCTTCTTCAAGGCCGGCCCGGCCGGTATCCCCACCCAGGAGGCCTTCAGCCAGGCCACGCGCTGGCCGACCCTGGACGTGGACCGCGCCGAAGGCTGCATCCGCTCGCTGCAGCACGCGTATTCACTGGAAGGCGGCCTCGCCGTGCTGCGCGGCAACCTGGCCGTGGATGGCTGCGTGGTGAAGACCGCCGGCGTGGACGAGTCGATCCATGTGTTCGAAGGCCCTGCGCGCGTCTACGAAAGCCAGGACGCCGCCGTCGCCGGCATCCTCGCCGACGAAGTGCAGCCGGGTGACGTGGTGGTGATCCGCTACGAAGGCCCGAAGGGCGGCCCCGGCATGCAGGAGATGCTGTACCCGACCAGCTACCTGAAATCGAAGGGGCTGGGCAAGCAATGCGCGCTGCTCACCGATGGCCGCTTTTCCGGCGGCACCTCGGGCCTGTCGATCGGCCACGTCTCGCCGGAAGCCGCCAGCGGCGGTGTCATCGGCCTGGTGGAAAACGGCGACCGCATCCGCATCGACATCCCCGCCCGCCGCATCGATCTGCTGCTGGACGAGGCCACCCTTGCCCAGCGCCGCGCCGACGCCGATGCCCGCGGCTGGAAGCCGCGCGCACCGCGCCCGCGCAAGGTCACCAGCGCGTTGAAGGCCTACGCCCTGCTCGCCACCAGCGCCGACAAGGGCGCCGTACGCAACACCGCGCTGCTCGGCGATTGATCCCCGTGCGGTAGTGCCGGCCGCTGGCCGGCATCTGCACAATGCGTCTGCACATCAATGAGGTTGCCAGCCAGCGGCCGGCACTACCGATCCGGTACGCTGCGCGGCATGACCCATCGCCCGCCGCGCCAGCCCCTCATCGATGCCCTGCGTGGGTTCGCACTGCTCGGCGTGTTCCTGGTCAACCTGCGCTTCTTCTCGCTCGATGCGTTGATGACCGAGGCCGCGCAGCAGGCACTGCCCAGCGCGGCGCTCGACCACGCCATCCGTACCGGCATGGAATGGCTGGTGGACATGAAGGCGATCACCCTGTTCTCGCTGCTGTTCGGCATGGGCGTGGCGATGCAGATGGATGGCAATGCCCAGGGCAGCATGGCCGCGCACCTGCGACGCATGGGCGTGCTGCTGGTGATCGGCCTGCTGCATTCGGTGCTGCTGTGGTGGGGTGACATCCTGCTGGTGTATGCGCTGGTGGGGCTGCTGCTGCCGCTGTTCCGTCACCTGGGTGATCGCGCACTGCTGTTCAGCGGGGTGTTCATTGCCCTGTTGCTGCCACCGCTGCTGTCGCCGTGGATCCGCGAATGGGTCGCCCTGCTCACACCGCGCGCGCAGATGAACGCCATGGCGCTCGATGCTCTGGCGCACGGCACGCTGGCGCAGGCGTGGTGGCACAACCTGCAGCTGGCCGCATGGCTGAAGCTGAGCAACTGGGCGCTGCTGTTCTTCGTGCTCGGCCGCTTCCTGCTGGGCTACTGGGCCGGCCGTCGCGGGCTGCTGCAGCAGCCGCAGGCGCATCTGCCGCTGCTGCGCTCGATCGCCATCGGCAGCCTGCTGCTGACACCGGTATTCCTGTGGATCGATGCCCAGGCCGATGCGCTCAAACAGACATGGCCGGCGCTGCGTTCGGGCATGCCCGGCTATCTGCTGCGCGTGTCCTATCGCGTTGCGCCGCTGGCACTGGGCATTGCTGCGGCGGCGATCTTCACCCTGCTCTATCTGCGCCCGTGGGCCGAGCGCATGCTGCGCGTGTTCGTGCCGGCCGGGCGCATGGCACTGAGCAACTACCTGCTGCAAAGCGCGATCTGCGTGCCGCTGTTTGCCGGCTTCGGGCTGGTTATCGGCCCGCAGTACGGGCTGTGGCCAGTGCTGCTGGTGGCGGCGGTGGTGTTCCCGCTGCAGCTGTGGGCGAGCGCGTGGTGGCTGCGCGGCCATCGCTTCGGGCCGGTCGAATGGCTATGGCGCAGTGCCAGCGAAGGGCAATGGCTGCCGCTGCGGCGATAGCCACCGGCGACGGATGGGATCAGGTCGTTAGTGCCACTTGCGACTTAATCCCCTCCGTCCCCTTTTCTCAGCCGATCACGCGCTTGAACGGTGGCAGCGCGTCGATGATGCGCTTGCCGTAGCGGCGGGTCAGCAGCCGCGAATCGAGAATGACCACGCGGCCGGTGTCGGTGGAGGTGCGGATCAGGCGGCCGGCGAACTGGGTCAGCGTGCGCAGCGCATGCGGAATGGCGATCAGGTTGAACGCGTTGAGCCCGCGCCCCTCGAACCACTCGCTGAGGGTGGCGGTCTGCGGATCGGTCGGCACCGCGAACGGCACCTGGGTGATCACCACGGTGGTGCAGGCCTCACCGGGCAGGTCGAGGCCTTCGCCGAACGAATTCAGCCCGAACAGCACCGAGCCTTCGCCTGCCGCCACGCGGCGCAGGTGCTCGTCGATCAGCCGGGTCTTGGACATCTCGCCCTGCACCAGCACCTGCTTGCGGCGCGCGGCCGACATCAGCCCGGCCACCTTCTCCATCTTCCAGCGCGAGGTGAACAGCACCATCGAGCCCTTGGCCCAGTCCAGTTCGGTGTCGAGGTAACGCGCCACTTCGCGCGGGTGGCCTTCGCGGTCGTCCGGCGTGACCGGGAACTTCGGCACGATCAGCTCGGCCTGGTTGGGCAGGTCGAACGGCGACGACAGCGAGACCATCTCGGCCTCTTCCGGAATGCCGTTGTCGATCGCCAGCGACTGGAAGTCGCCACCACCGGTCAGCGTCGCCGAGGTCATCACCACCGAATCCACTTCGTCCCACAGCAGCTTGCGCAGCACGTGCGCGGCCGACACCGGCGAGCCGTGCAGCACCAGGTCGCCATCGCGGGTGGCAGTCACCCAGCGTGCCATCGGTGGTGCGCCGTCCTTGTCTTCGCGGCGCCACGCCTGCCACAGGTTGTACTGCTGCTCGATCATTTCCAGCGCCATGCCCAGGTTGCGCTGCAGGCGCTCGCGCGCGGCATCGTCCGGCTTGCCCTTGGCCACCTGCGCGGTGGCGGCATGCGCCCAGTTGTAGAGGCTGCGGGTATCGTCGGCCAGCGCTTCGATCGGCTCGCGCCAGGCCTCGGGCAGGCGACCATTGGCCGCGCGCCACATCGGCTCTTCGTCCGCCGGCGCCGGCATCCACACCCGTTCGATGTGGTCACGGAACGCGCGCAGCTGCTTGGCGACGTTGCTGGCGACCTCGATCGCTTCGTTCGGCAACAGGTTGCCAAGGCGGTCCTTGTCGACCGCGCGGTAGGCACCGGCGATCAGGATCTGCAGGCGGCCGGTGCGCTTGGCCATCTCGTCCAGCGCGAGGCTGGCCGCACCCTGGTCGATCGCCACGTTGCCGATGTGATGGCCTTCGTCCAGCACCAGCAGCATGTCCGACGGCGGCGCGATCAATGGCTGGCCGTTGTCGCTGTCACCGATCGACAGCGCCGACAGCAGCAGCGCGTGGTTGGTGACCACGATCTGTGCATCGCGCACCGTGTTGCGCGAACGCAGCACCGCGCACTGCGCCGAATAGGCACAGCGGCGCCCGGCGCAGCCCGAGGCCGGCGTGGTGATGCGGCTGCGCAGGCCGGGGCTGATGGTCTCCGGCGCGTTGTCGATATCGCCGTCCCAGCTGCCGCCGGTGAAGGCGTCGGTCAGGCGCTTGGCGATGTCCATCTCGATCGGCGCCAGCGGCCGGTCGAACAAGGGTGCGTCATCCTCGAACATGCCGCCCTGCGAGCCCTCGCCCTGCGCCTCGGCGGCATTGCGCGTGCACAGGTAGCGGGTACGGCCCTTGGCCAGCGCCACGGTCGCTTCCAGGCCGGTGGCCTTGAGGAAATTCGGGATGTCACGCTCGACCAGCTGCGACTGCAGCGCCACGGTGCCGGTGCTGATCACCAGCTTCTTCTTGCTGGCCAGTGCGATCGGTACGCCTGCGGTGAGGTAGCCCAGGCTCTTGCCGACGCCGGTCGGCGCCTCGACCACGCCGACGCCACCGCTTTTCGACAGCGCGCGCGACACCACGCCGATCATCTGGCTCTGCGAGCGACGGGTGGAGAAGCCGGGGGTATTGGCCTGCAGCGTCGTGTACGCCTTGCGGATCGCGTCCTTCAAGGTGTCATCGAGCGTGCGCGGAGCGGCGACGGTTTCGGTCACGCCGGGAACTACCGTAGCTGGATCAGGCCGGTCATTGTCGCATGGCCGGCCATGTCCGCCGCCGCTGGCTGCCTGAACGGGGCAGCGACGACGCCCGGCGGCTGGATGAACACGCCGGACGCTGCTGGCGACGGCCCGGGGCCGTCACCCGGGTGTCACTGCACCGCGTTGCCGCGCAGCCGCAGCAGGCGCACCAGTGCCCACACCAGCAGCACCACGCCGATGGCCTCGACCATCGCCAGCGCGAAATGCACCACGCCGAAGATGGCGCTCATGCCCGAGATGGCGCTGAAGTTGCCACTGCTGACCAGCCACATCGGCAGCATGCCCGCCGCCAGGCCACCCAGGCTGGACAGCAGCAGCAACAGCAGGCCGACCAGCGCGCCGGTGCGGGTGGCATCGCGCGGCGCACCGACCACCCAGACCAGGCCGACGCACAGCGCGATCAGCACCGGCAGGCGCACGCCGACCATGCTCAGCACGGTCACCATCAGGGTTGTGCTGTCCATCGGTCAGTCCTCGCCGGCCAGCACGGCCGAGCCCTGGCGCAGCGCCTGGTAGATCTCGCCGGTCTGCGGGCGCACGCCGTGCCACTGCAGGAAGCTCTCGGCGGCCTGCTCGACCAGCATGCCCAGGCCGTCGACGGTATTGCGGCACTGCGCCGCACGGGCCCAGGCCAGGAAGGCAATGGCCGCCTCGCCGTAGTTCAGGTCGACGGCGGTGGTCATCGAATTGACCAGCGACAGCGGCAGCTTGAACTCGACGTCGCGGTCGCGGCCAGCCGAGGTGGCGTTGACGATCAGTTCGAAGTCGCCGAGGTCGCGCAGGTCCTCCCAGTAGCGGCTGATCGCACGGCCCGGCTCGCCCATCGCGTCGATCAGTTCATCGGCGCGCTCCGGCGTGCGGTTGACCACCACCAGTTCGGTGATGCCGGCATCGAGCAGTGCCGGGGCGACGCTGCGCGCCGAGCCACCGGCGCCGATCATCAGCACGCGGCGGCCGCGCAGGTCCAGGCCGTGGCGGTCGGTGAGGTCGCGCACCAGGCCGATGCCATCGGTGGTGTCGCCGTGCCAGCGGTCGCCCTTGCGCAGCAGCGTGTTGACCGAGCCGGCGCGGCGCGCGCGTGCGGTCAGCGTGGTGCAGACCGAGAACGCGGCTTCCTTGTGCGGCAGGGTGACGTTGGCACCGACACCGCCCTCGGCGGCGAAGGCCTCCAGGCCGGCCAGGAACGCATCCGGGGCCAGGTCGATCGCGCGGTAGTCGATGGCGATGCCTTCCTGGCGACCGAACGTCGCGTGGATCTGCGGCGACTTCGAGTGGGCAACGGGGTGTCCGAAGACGGCGTAACGGTCGGTCATGGAATCCTCAAGCTGGCTAGACTGATGCTCTTTCGTGCACGGAACCGGATGATGCGCATCACCCCGCCCCTGCTGGTGCTCGCCGCCAGTCTACTCTCTGCCCCCGTGGCGATGGCGTTGAACGAGTACGGCATCGAAGGCATGGGCGTGGTCTCGACCCGCGCCGACGAGGGCCGCGCCACGATCAGCGCCGATGGCCAGCGCATCGTCTTCGCCCGCCGTAGCGAGACCGGCTGGGGCCTGTGGGAGGCACGCGTGGTGGACGGTCGCTGGCAGCAGGCACAGGCACTGCCGGTAGGCGTGGCTGGTGAGGCCCGCGATCCCTACTTCAGCCGAGACGGCCGCTGGCTGCTGTTCGCGGCCGGTCGCGAGGGCGCGCTGGCGCTGTACCGCGCCGCGTTGGCCGCCGACGGCCAGCTGGGCCCGGCGCGGCCGCTGGCCGGTGACGGCGGGCGCCGGGAAGAGCGCGGGCCGGCCCTGAGCGCGGATGGCAGGCAGCTGTTGTTTGCCCGCCAGCAGGGCCGTGGCGCCGGCTGGGACCTGTTCGTGGCGACGCTGGATGCGCAGGGCCTGCGCGGCCCGGCCAGCGCACTGAGCGCGTTGAACAGCGCCGACGACGAGACCGACGGTGACTGGCTGGGCCATGACGGCGCCGTGGTGTTCAGCCGCGGCAGCGGCAGTACCGCGCAGGTCTGGAGCAGCGGCTGTGCGTGGAGCGGCGTGGCGCTGCAGCCGCTGGGGCTGTCGTTCAACCAGGCCGGCGGCTGGACCGGCGCGCCGGTGATCGACAACGCCAAGCCGGGCGAGATGATGGTCGCCAGCAGTGCGGCGAAGGCGCCGCGTGCCGGTGGCGTGGATGTGTACCGGTTGGCCGTGCCGAAGGTGGTGGCGGTGCCGGGGTGCGTGCGGTAGATCCACGCCATGCGTGGATGGTGCCCGCGAAGGGGTCAGAGCCCTTTCCTGCGGAAAGGGATCCGACCCCGGGCATTGCCCCGTCAGCGCGAAAGCACCTTGGCACGCTGCTGCTCGTACTCCATCTCGCTCAGCTGGCCGTTGTCCTTGCGCTGGTTCAACGCGGCCAGCTCAGCCTGCACGCTGTCCGGCAGCGCCTGCTCACGGGCCACGTGACGGGCGGCGGAGAGCTGTTCCGGCGGGCGCTTGCCGGCCCGCCAGGCCGCGATGAACACACCGACGATGATGGCGCCGAACACCAGCGTACCGATGCCCCAGATCAACCATTGCACCCATCCCAGTTCGGGTCCCATCGCGTATTCCTCCCTCTATCGTGGCGCCATTGTCAGCGCTCGCGCAGCCATCGCGCCACCTGCGGCGCGAAATAGGTCAGCACACCATCGGCACCGGCCCGCTTGAAGCCCAGCAGCGACTCCATCACGCAGGCGCGTTCGTCCAGCCAGCCGTTGGCGAAGGCGGCCTTCATCATCGCGTACTCGCCACTCACCTGGTAGGCGAAGGTCGGCACGCCGAATTTTTCCTTCACCCGGCGCACCAGGTCCAGGTAAGGCATGCCCGGCTTGACCATCACCATGTCGGCGCCCTCTTCCAGGTCCAGCGCGATCTCGCGCAGGGCCTCGTCGCCGTTGGCCGGGTCCATCTGGTAGGTCTTCTTGTCGGCCTTGCCGAGGCTGGCCGCGCTGCCCACCGCATCACGGAACGGGCCGTAGAACGCCGAAGCGTACTTGGCCGAGTAGGCCATGATGCGCACGTTGATGTGGTTGCCGGCATCCAGCGCACGGCGGATCGCGCCGATGCGGCCGTCCATCATGTCCGACGGCGAGACGATGTCCACGCCCGCTTCGGCGTGCGATACCGACTGCTTGACCAGTGCTTCGACGGTGATGTCGTTGAGCACGTAACCCTTGTCGTCGATGATGCCGTCCTGGCCGTGGGTGGTGTACGGGTCCAGCGCCACGTCGGTCATCACCCCCAGTTCCGGGAAGCGCGACTTCAGCGCGCGGATCGCGCGCTGCGCCAGCCCGTCCTCGGCCCACGCCGCCGACGCATCCAGCGACTTCAACGACGGGTCGATCACCGGGAACAGGTCGATCACCGGAATGCCCAGCTCCAGCGCCTCTTCGGCCACCTTCAGCAGTTCTTCGATCGACAGCCGCTCCACGCCCGGCATCGACGGCACTGCGGTGCGGCCGGCCCGTTCGTGCACGAACACCGGGTAGATCAGGTCGTCGGTGGTCAGCGTGTTCTCACGCATCAGGCGGCGCGAGAACTCGTCGTGGCGCATGCGGCGCGGGCGATAAAGCGGGTGGGACATGGCAGGCTCCGAGGAGTGGCTATTGCAACAGGTAACCCTGCGGCAGCAGGGGTTCGGGCAACGGGCGTTCGCCGAGCGCGTCGAGCTGGTCGATCTCGATCGTGCGCACCAGCGCGTCCAGCGGCAGGTCGTTCGGCTCCAGGCCGAACGGGTCTTCCATTTCTTCGCCCAGCTGGTCCAGGCCGAAGAAGGCATACGCGAGCACCGCCGACAGCACCGGCGTGCCCCAGCCCAGCGAACTGGCCAGGCCGAACGGCAGCAGCACGCAGAACATCCACGCGCAGCGGTGCAGCAGCAGGGTGTAGGCGAACGGCAGCGGCGTGGTGAGGATGCGCTCGCAGCCCGCCTGGATCGACGACATTGCGTGCAGGCGCTCTTCCAGCTGGGTGTAGAGGATCGGGTCGAGTTCACCGGCACGCAGGGCCTGGGCCAGCTCGGCGGCGATCATTGACAGCAATGCATCAGGCACGTTCTCGCGCTGGCCCAGCTGCTCGCGCTGCGGCTTGTCCAGCCACGGCAACGCCGCCAGGGCCACGATGCGGCCCCGCAGGCGCGCGGCCAGCGCATGGGCAAAGGCGGTGGTGAGATAGGCGACGCGGCGACGGCGGCCGGCGTCATCGGCCAGCAGCAGGTTGACCTGGCGGGCCAGCGAACGCGATTCGTAGACCAGCTGGCCCCACAGCTTGCGGCCTTCCCACCAGCGGTCATAGCAGGCGCTGTTGCGGAAGCTGAGGAAGATCGACAGGACCAGGCCTAGCAGGGTGAACGGCGTGACGGAAACGCGTTCGATGCCGGTCGGCGGCGCCAGTTCCACCACCGCGGCCACCGCGATGGACAGGATCAGGATGGCCAGCACCTTCGGCGCGATCGCTTTGACGATCGAGCCGCGCAGGATGTACAGCAGTTGCCAGCCGTGGGGACGGGGTCGGATGATCATGGGGCAGCCGCGCCGGGCGCGGATTCACAGGCACGCGGGGGGCTCGCGCAGCCGTTCATTGTACGCCCCTGCCCGGCCCGCGGCCGTGTACCTGCGACGCCCTGTCGCACCCGGCGACGCGGCTCAGATCACGCCGCCACCCAGGCCCAGGCGCAGGATGCCGACCACCACCACGATGCCGTTCAGCACCAGCCCGGCCCAGGCCCGGCCGCGCTTGGTCGGGTGGGTGAACAGGATGCCCAGCGCGGCGATCACCGCGCCCACGGCGGCGAACGGGATCAGGAACCAGTTGCCCCAGCCCAGCAGCGGAATCAGCGCCAGGATCATCCACAACAGCGCCAGTACGCCCCACAACAGACTGATCACACCCATTCCGCTCTCCCGCAGTTGGTTCCTGTCTGTCCACCATAGTCGTTCCCGCGGTCGCCGCCTACTGCCGTTGGCGGGGCTGTCACCGGCACCGTGCTAGCGTGCTGCCGTGCGTGCCCTGGCCCGGGTGTTGGCGCCGATTCAGAGTGGCCCGCCGATGATCGCAACCAGTCCTACAGGGGTCGTGCCATGAACATCCGTTGGGCCGCGTTGGCGGCCATCCTGCTGGTCGCCGCCGGCTGTGCCAGCACCTCCAAGGTCATGCTGGGGCGCGCCCGCGCGCCGATCGATCCGGCACTGGTGCAGATCTATTCGACGCCGCCGGCCGGCTCCCAGGAAATCGCCCAGCTGGAATCGGCGTCTGCCGTGGGCTTCGGCACGCAGGGCCAGACCGATGCGGCGGTGGCGCGCCTGAAGCGCGAGGCCGCAGCGCTGGGCGCCAATGGCGTGGTGCTGATGGGCGTGGGCAGCAGTGGTTCGCCGGTGGGCATGTCGGTGGGTGCCGGCACGTTCGGCTCGCATGTCGGCGGTGGCGTCGGCATTGGTATTCCGACCACGCAGAAACGCGCCGCCGGCGTCGCGATCTGGGTACCGAACCCGGCCCCCCCGGCACGGCTGCCGACGCAGGTGATCACACCGCAGCCGCAGCGTTGACCCTCCCGGGTCAACGCCGGTAGTGCCGGCCGCTGGCCGGCAACCTCAGGAATGCTTCCTGCGCCAAGGGAATGCCGGCCAGCGGCCGGCACTACCCGATGATGCTCAGCGCTTGTACTTCGGCACGAACACCTTGTTCACCGCATCGGCCAGCTGGTCCGGCGGCAACAGGCCCTGGTCGAGCAGGAAGTTGTTGAACGCCAGGCGATCGAACTTCGCACCCAGTGCCAGCTCGGTCTGCATGCGCAGTTCCAGGATGCGGGTGTAGCCGTAGAAGTAGCTGCCGGCCTGGCCCGGCATTCGCACCATGTAGCGGTCCAGTTCCTGGGTGGCCATCGCCTTGGACAGGCCGACCTGCTCCATCAGCACGCGCTCGCCGTTGGCACGGTCGGTCAGGCCGAGATTGAGCATCGGGTCGAGCATCGCGCGTGCGGCGCGCAGCAGTCGGAACTGCAGGGCGATCATCTGCCCGTCCAGCGGCTCGTACGGCACCATCTCGGCTTCGGCATACAGCGCCCAGCCTTCCACGTTCACCGAATTGAACGCGAACATGGTGCGTGCCAGCGACACGCCGCGCTCGACCATGGCGGTGAACTGCAGCTCGTGGCCGGGGCGGCCTTCATGCGCGCTCAGCGTCCACGCCGCCGCACCGAAGTTGAAGTCGTCGTACTGCGCGCCCGGGCCCGCCGCCGGGTTACCCAGCGGCAGTACGAAGGTGCCCTGCTGCCCGGTGTTGTTGACCAGCGGCGCCGGCAGGAAATGCGGTGCCGGGCTGGCCGCGCTCTCGGCAGCCGAGCCCAGGCGCATCTGCATCGCGCGCTTGGGCACATCGACGATGGCGTGCTCGCGGATCAGCGGATCGATCGCATCGATCACCTTGCGGTAGTGGCCTTCCAGATGGTCGTCGGCGATCTTGTCGGCCTTCAGCGCGCGGATCACCGCCACCGGGTCGCTCGGGTCGGCCACCTTCAGGCCCTTGTCCTTCACCACCAGCGGCGCCAGCTGCTGCATCGCCGAGCGGGTTTCCATGAACTCCAGCTGCGCGCGCTGCATCAGCAGCTTCGGGTCGATGTCGATGCCGACCTGCTTGAGCTGGTAGGCGTACAACGGCGCCGGCAGCCGTGCGTCGGTACGCGCCTTCGGCAGCACCTCCTTCCGGGTCCAGGCAGCGTAGTCCTTCATCTGCCCGGCCAGGGTCTTCATCGCCTCGTCGGCACCGGCGATCTGGTACTTCTTCAGCAGCGACTCGATACCGGTGATATAGGTCTCGACGTTGTCCAGCGACTGCTGCACTTCGATCTTCGTCGGCTGCAGCAGGCTGCTGTCCTTCAGCCGTTCCTCGTAGCGCTGGCGGGCCAGCGTGGTGAACGCGGTGCCGCCCGGCTGCAGGCCGGCATAGGCCTTGAGGCGGTCGATCGCCTTGGCCCGGCGCTCGGCCGGCACCTGGTCGGACAGCAGGAGGTTGAGGCCGCTGAACACCGTCTGCGGCGCATCGCTCCACGGCAGCAGGTACTTCTCGTTGAGCTCGCTGCCTTCGATGTTCTGGTTGGCGGCGTGGATCATGATCTCCAGGTCCTGGCGGACGTTGGGATCCTGCTCGGTGGCCAGCTTCGCCTTCAGTTCGTCGCGGGCCTTGGCCATCGCGGCGCGGTAGCGCTTGCCGTTGTCCGGGCCGAGATCGGCCACCTTGTCGTCGTAGCCGGGCACGCCGAAGAAGCCGGTTTCTTCCGGCTGGAACGGCCCCTGCGCATCCAGCAGGATCTGCGCCAGTGCATTGCTGCGGGCGACCCAGGCCGGGCTGGCCGGGGTGGCGGCCTTGGCGGCGGGTGCCGCCAGCGCCGGCGGTGCGGACAGCAACGGGGCGGCGGTCAGGGCCAGGGCAACGGCCAATGCAATCGGCTTCATGGGACACTCCAGCAAAGGGTTGCCCGCACCCTACGCGCTCAGCGCGGTGGCGACAATCGGCCGGAGGTCACAACGCCGCGGTCAGCGGGCATTCGCCGCGTTCGCGGCAGGCCTGCAGTTCGCATTCCTGCGCGGCTTCATCGTCATCCAGTGCGGTCAGGTCGAAGGTCTGCTTGTTCTCGCCCAGCACGTACATCACCGGGTAGTCCCACACGTCGTCACTGCGGGTGCCCTTCACGAACAACCGGCCGTGTGCGCGGGGGCCTTCCAGGGCCACGGTCAGGCCGACATCGCGCTGGCCGTTGAGCGCGGTCTGCATGCTGCCCAGCGGCATCGATTCGGTGCGCAGCGGCTCGCCGAAGGCTTCCACCAGTTCGATGCTGCACCCCGCGCGACGCATCGCTTCGCGCATCGGCGGGCTCTCGCGTGCCGCCTCGCTCCAGCGCAGCACGCTCCAGGCCACCACGCCACCCGCACCGGCCAGCACCAACAGCACGGTCAGCGGCATCGCCCAGCGCCAGTGACGGCACCACCAGCCGGCGGGCCTCGGGCCATGGGTGGGAATCGGCGGTGGCAGGGTCATCGGCGGGCTCCTTCCCGTTTGTCCATCAGGGCTTCAGGCAGCGTCCCAGGAAGGCTTCGGCCACACGGTAGCGATGCAGGGCATCGGCACCGGACAGACCATGCTTGGCACCCGGATAGGTCATCAGTTCGAACGGCTGCGCACGCTTCTGCAGCGCGCTCATCAGGCTGGTCGAGTTGGTGAAGAGCACGTTGTCGTCGGCCATGCCGTGGATCAGCAGCAACGGCGAACGCAGGCCATCGATGTGGGTCAGCACGCGCGCTTCGCGGTAACCCGCTTCATTGCGCGCCGGCAGGTCCATGTAGCGTTCGGTGTAGTGGCTGTCATACAGGCCCCAGTCGGTGACCGGTGCGCCGGCCACGCCACAGGCGTACTGGTTCGACGCCTTGGCCAGCAGCATCAGGGTCATGTAGCCGCCGTTGGACCAGCCCTGCACGCCGATGCGCGCCGGGTCCACCCACGGCTGCTGCTTCAGCCAGGTCACGCCACGCAGCTGGTCGGTCACTTCCACCGTGCCCTGCTTGCCATACAGCGCGCCACCGAAGTCACGGCCACGGCGCGGGGTACCACGGTTGTCCAGCGAGAACACCACGTAGCCCTGCTGGGCCAGGTACTGGTTGAACAGGTGGTCGCCACGGCCGGGCCAGCTGTCGGTGACGGTCTGGCTGGCCGGGCCGCCATAGACGTACACGGCCACCGGGTAGCGCTTGGACGGATCGAAGCCGGCCGGCTTGATCAGGCTGTAGTTCAGCGGGGTCTTGCCGTCGGCAGCCATCAACGTGCCGAACTCGACCGGGCGCTGCGCATCGCGGTAACGCGCATACGGATGCTTCGGGTCCGCCAGATCGTTCTCAAGTAGGGTAGCGATCTTCTCGCCATTGGCGCGGAACAGCTCGATCTGCGGCGGCGTGGTGCTGTTGGACCAGCTGTCCACATAGACGCTGGCGTTGCGGGCGAAGCTGGCGCTGTGCATGCCCGGCGCTTTGGACAGGCGCTGCGGCTCGCCACCCTGTAGCGACACCGCGTAGATCTGGCTTTCGCGCGAGCTCTCGATGCCGGCACGGAAGTAGGCCTTGCCGGCCTTTTCATCGACCGCCAGCAGCTCGTCCACCGGCCAGTTGCCGCGGGTCAGCGCGGTGGTCTTGCCCTTGCTGTCGATGCGGTACAGGTGCTGGAAGCCGGTGCGCTCGGACGACCACAGCACGCTGCCGTCATCCAGAAAACGCAGGCTGTTGTGCAGCGGCACCCAGGTCGGGCTGGTCTCGTGGGCGAGCACGCGCTGGCGGTTGGAATCGAGTGCCACTTCCACCAGGTCCAGCTGCTTCTGGTCGCGCGACTGGCGCTGGAAGCTCAGGTGCTGTGCATCGCGCCAATCGACGCGGGCCAGGTAGATGTCCTGCTCCTTGCCCAGGTCGACCCAGCGCGGCTGCGCATCGGCAGCCGGTGCGATCACGCCCAGCTGCACGCGTACGTTGGCGTCGCCGGCGGCCGGGTAACGCTGTTCGATCACATCGGTGCGGTCGGCGTAGACCTCGTAGCGCTTCTGCACCGGCACCGGTGTCTCGTCGATGCGGGCGAAGGCGATGGCCGAATCATCCGGCGCCCACCAGTAGCCCGTGTGGCGGTCCATTTCTTCATCGGCGACGAACTCGGCCACGCCGTTGCCGATGGTGGTGCTGCCGTCGCGGGTCAGCTGCAGCTGCCTGCCGCTGGCCAGATCGATCACCCACAGGTTGCGGCCGCGGATGAAGCTGACGAAGCCGCCCTTCGGCGACAGCTTGGCGTCGGTGGCGAAGCCTTCACCGTGGGTCAGCTGGCGCACGGCCGCCGCCCCCTGCTGCTTGAGGTCGTACAGGTAGAGTTCGCCGCCCAACGGGAACAGCAGGCGCTGCGCGTCCGGCGACCACTGGTAATCGACGATGCCGGTCATCGCGGCGATGCGCTGGCGCTCGCGGCGGGCCTTTTCCTCGTCGCTGAGGGTCTCGGTGCCGGGCAGCACCACCTTGGAATCAACCAGCAGGCGGGTCTGGCCGCTGCCGATGTCGTACGTCCACAGGTCCAGCTGGTTGCGGTCGCTGTCCTTGCCGCGCAGGAAACTGACCTGCGAGCCGTCCGGCGCCACCTTCGGCTTCATCAGGGTCGGGCCAGACAGCGGCAGCGGGCCGGTGATGGCTTCCAGGGTCAGCTTTTCGGCGTGGGCGGCGGTACTGGTGGCGAGCATGAGGGCGAGCGAAGCGAACAGGTGGCGCATGGAGGATCCCGTCAAACGGCAGGTCCGCCCCGCGGCGGGCGCCGGGCGGTCGTCCCCCATCCTAACCAAGCCTGTGCAGGAAGGCAGCATGACCTTCCGCCCATGCCGCGGTGCTGGGGTCAGAGCCCTTTGCGCTGCAAAGGGATCCGACCCCGCGACGGGTCAGCGCTGGCCGAACAGGTGCTTGCGCTCTTCGTCGCTGAGCGGCTTGCCGGCGTTGGGGTTCACCTGCTGGCGCAGCGCATAGGCGCGCTGGGTGGCCGGGCGTGCGGCGATGGCATCGTGCCAGCGCTTGAGGTTCGGGAATGCGGTGAAATCCACCGGCAGCTTGTCGTAGGCGCCGATCCACGGGTAGCTGGCCATGTCGGCGATGGTGTACTCGTCGCCGGCCAGGAAGGCGTGCTGGGCCAGGCGCTTGTCCATCACCCCATGCAGGCGGCGCACTTCGTTGTCATAGCGCTCGATCGCATACGGGATCTTTTCCGGCGCATACACATTGAAATGCCCCATCTGGCCGCTCATCGGGCCCAGGCCGGCCATCTGCCAGAACAGCCACTCCAAGGTGGTGACGCGGCCGCGCGGGTCGCGGGGCAGGAACTGGCCGGTCTTCTCGGCCAGGTACAGCAGGATCGCGCCGGACTCGAACACGCTCTGCGGGGCGCCGCCATCGGCCGGGGCCTGGTCGACGATGGCCGGCATCTTGTTGTTGGGCGAAATGGCGAGGAATTCCGGCTTGAACTGGTCGCCCGAGCCGATGTTGACCGGGTGGATGCGGTATTCCAGGCCGGTTTCTTCCAACAGCAGGGTCACTTTGTGGCCGTTCGGGGTGGGCCAGTAATACAGGTCGATCATGGCGTCGGCTCGGGGTGCGGAAAGGAACCTGAAGTCTAGTGCGAGAGTTGGGTTGGCACCGTCATGGCGGGCCGGTAACCTCGCCTCTCCCCCGAAACGCAGCATCCCCCGCATGAGTGCAAACCGCCCGCCGCTCTCCCCGTTGTCCACGCTGATCTTCGCCTCGCGCTGGCTGCAGCTGCCGCTGTACCTGGGCCTGATCGTGGCGCAGTGCGTCTACGTGTTCCTGTTCGGCAAGGAACTGTGGCACCTGATCTCGCATTCCGCCTCGATGGGTGAACAGCAGATCATGCTGATCGTGCTGGGCCTGATCGACGTGGTGATGATCTCCAACCTGCTGGTGATGGTGATCGTCGGCGGCTACGAGACCTTCGTCTCGCGCCTGCGCCTGGAAGGCCACCCGGACCAGCCGGAGTGGCTGAGCCACGTCAACGCCAGCGTGCTGAAGGTGAAGCTGGCGATGGCGATCATCGGCATCTCCTCGATCCACCTGCTGAAGACCTTCATCGCCAGTGGTGCGCTGGGCGGCATTCCGCTGTGCACGCCGGAACAGATGAGCGTGGCCGCAGCCAACATCGGCGTCGCCCGCTGCTCGATGCTGACCCAGGAAGGCGTGCTGTGGCAGACCATCATCCACTGCGTGTTCATCCTGTCGGCGATCGGCATCGCCTGGACCGACAAGCTGATGTCCAACAGCCACAGCAAGTCGCACGACAAGGCGCACGACCACTGAGGTCGTCGCAGGCAACGGCGGTGGCCGTTGCCCCTCCCGGCCACCGCCCCTTGTACGCGGCGGTGGCCGGGATGCTAGATTGCACCCTCGCCGTTGCCGGCGGTGGCGTCGGGAAACGTCACCCTGCCGCGCCCGGACCGCAGGTCCCGGCCATGCATATCAATGATTTACGTCACGTCGTCTTCTAGAGGGGAGCAGGATGTCGCACGTCTCAACGATCACCGCCGCGCGCCGGTGGCTGCCGGTTGCTTTGGCACTGGCGCTGGCCGCCTGCTCGGGCAAGGAAGAATCCGCAGCACCGGCCCCGGCCGCCGCACCCACCGCCGCTGCACCGGCCGCACCGGTGGTCGCCGCCAAGGTGCAGTCGATGGGCACCGAGCAGCTGCGTGAGTCGGCCAGCCAGGCCCTGCGCGAGAACCGCATGTACGCGCCGGCCGGCGACAACGCCATCGAGTACTACCTCGCCCTGCGCGACAAGACCCCGGACGACGCCTCGGTGAAGAGCGCGCTGACCGACCTGCTGCCCTACACCCTGATCGCCGCCGAGCAGCACCTGGGCCGCGAGGACTACACCGAAGCGCAGCGCCTGGTGGCGCTGATCGAGAAGGTGGATGCGTCCGCGCCGGCGCTGCCGCGCCTGAAGGACGGCCTGGCCAAGGGCGTGCAGAACGCTGCCAAGCGCACCGAAGCGGAAGCCGAGAAGGCGAAGAAGGACGCCGAGGACCGCAGCAAGCAGCAGACCGAACAGCAGCGCCTGGCCGAGCAGCGCGCCAAGGAAGCCGACGCAGCCAAGCAGATCGCCGCCCAGCAGGATGCCGCCCGCCGCGACAACGAGCGCCAGGAAGCCGAGCGCCAGGCCGCTGCCCGCCGCGAAGCCGAGCAGAAGCAGCAGCAGGCCGCCGCCCAGCAGGCCAGCGCGGCACGCCAGGCTGCAGCCCCGGCGGCCGCTGCAGCGCCGAACCTGCGCCCGGTCAGCACCCCGGCACCACGCTATCCGTCCGAGGCACTGCGTGCAGGCACCTCCGGCGAAGTGCTGGTGGAAATCACCGTCGGCACCGACGGTTCGGTGATCAACGCCCGCGTGCTGCGCGCAACTCCGTCGCGCGTCTTCGATCGCGAAGCAATGAACGCGGTCAAGCGCTGGCGCTTCGAGCCGGTCAGCGCGCCGGTCACCACCCGCCGCACCCTGGTATTCGCCCCGGGCGGCGGCTGACCACGAAAAAAGGGGACGGAGGGGATCAAGTCGTTTCCGCCCCGCAATGACGACACGGCCCGGCATGTCCGGGCCGTGTTCGTTTCAGGAGAGGCTGTCGATCATGCGCTGCAGTGCTGGATCGCGCGCGGCCAGTACCTGGAACAGGCCCAGCGCATGCAGGCCCGGCAGCAGCGCACGCAGGTCGGCTTCGGCGGTGGCGCGGGTGGCGTCATCGCTGGCGGGATCCTGCCAGTCACGGACGGTGGCGAGGAAGGCACCGACGCTACCCTTGCGCACGGTGAGGCCATTTACCTGCACGTCGTTCTGGTGGTCGGGAAGGATGTCCTGCGGCTGCATGGGTGATGCTCCTGTGGGATCGGGAGGCCAGTGTGCCGCCCAGCCAGCGACACTTCTGCCGTATAACTGCCATTGGATATGGCAGATCAGACATCACCTGCGTTGATTGACCCCGCTTTGGCGAACGCCGAAGGCGGTCCCCTCGTCATGGCCTCCCAGCTGCGGGTGCCCGGACGGCGCCGCACCGCCCGTCACCAGCACGTCCGCGGCCAGCTGCTGGGCGCGCACCAGGGCGTGCTGCGGATCGAGGCCGGCGATCTGCAGTGGCTGCTGCCGGCGGGGCATGTTGCCTGGATTCCGCCCTTGCTGCCCCACGCACTGGTGGGGGCGGAAGGGTTCGATGGCTGGAGCCTGTATTTCTGCGCCGAGGCCTGCCTGGACCTGCCCGCCGTACCGCGCATTTTCCAGCCCAACGCGCTGTTGCAGGCCGCGATGATGCGTGCGCTGCACTGGCCACACCAGGCACTGGACGCCGCGCAGGCACGCCTGACCGGCGTGATCGCCGATGAGATCACCGCCAGCACGCCGCTGCCGCTTGCCCTGCCACAACCGCGGGATCGCCGCCTGCGGCGGATCGCGGCGGTGCTGGCACGTTCGCCGGATGACCTTCGCAGTGTCGAGGCGTGGGCAGCCACCTGCGGCCTGTCCAGCCGCAGCCTCGCCCGTCGTTGGCAGGCCGAAACCCACATGACGCTGAGCCAGTGGCGGCAGCGCCTGCGCGTACTGCTGGCGCTGCCCCGTCTGCTGTCCGGCGAACCGGTGATCAGCGTCGCGCTGTCGATGGGCTACGACACGACGAGTGCCTTCATCGCCGTGTTCAAGCGCGAGATGGGGGTGACGCCCGCGCGCTACGCAAAAGGGGACGGAGGGGATTAAGTCGCTCTTGACTCATCCGACACTGCTTCGCGGCATTGCCTGATGCCCTGCTCTGCGGCCGCGATGACAGGCTGAGGCCCCCCTTCGGCCTTCGAATCCCATGCCCCGACAAGCGCGCCTGATGCTGGCAGGCCAGGCCTATCACGTGATCCAGCGCGGTGTGAACAAAGGCGCGATCTTCATCGACGACATCGACCGCCAACTGTTCCTGCATCTGTTGCACAGCGCATTCCTGAAGCACCACGTCGCACTGCATGCCTATGTACTGATGGGCAACCACATCCACCTGCTGGCCACGCCTTCCACACAGCAGGGACTGGCGGGCGCAATGCGCATGCACGGCAACAACTACGTGCAGGCCTTCAACCAGCGGCACGGACGCAGTGGGCCTCTGTGGCAGGGGCGCTTCCATTCCTCGATGATCGACAGCGACGCTTATCTTCTCAGCGTATACCGCTACATCGAACGCAATCCGGTTCGCGCCGGGATTGCTGTCAGCGCCGAAGATCATCCGTGGTCCAGCGTGCACGGCAACCTTCAACGACGGGATGATCCAATGCTCACCCTGCATCCCGCGTTCAAAGCACTTGCAGGAACCGCTCGGCAGAGGGCGAGGTTGTATGCCGAATTCCTGCGCGATGTGAATGCATCCGCAGACCTGCCCGCAATCCGCAACCACAGCGCCAGGCAACGCCCGATGGGGGACGCTGCATTCCTGCGGATGGTGGAGCAGACGCTGGGGCGCCCCGTGGCGATACGCAAACGAGGGCGCCCGCGCAAGGAGGGGACGGGGGAGGCAGAAACGACTTAATCCCCTCCGTCCCCTTTTCGGGTCAGCCGGAGATCGCCAGGCGCTCGTTGTGGTAACGGCGCACGGCGGCGAACCACAGCACCGCGGCCAGGCCGAGGCTGGCGCCCAGGTAGATCGCCCAGACCGCCGGGGTGATCGTCTCGTGGCGGATCACCTTCAGCAGCATCTGGTTCTGCGACAGGAACGGCACGGCGTACTGCCACATCTCGCTCTTCAGCGGATAGGCCACCAGTGCATAGCCGGGCAGCATCGGCAACAGCATCAGCCAGGTCATGTGGCTCTGCGCTTCCTTCATGCTCTTGGCCGCGGCCGACAGGAAGGTCAGCAGCGAGGTGCCGATCAGCAGCATCGGCAGCATCACCAGCAGCATCTGCAGCATCGAGCCGACGTTCATGTTGAACTGGCGACCGATGTTGCCGGGCGCGATCTGCGCGCTCACCTTGAACGCGACCAGGGTCAGCAGCAGCGACACGAAACCGACCACGCAGGCGGCGGCGATCTTGCCGCTGACGATCGCACTGCGCGAGCCCGGCGTGGCCAGCAGCGGCTCCAGCGACTGCCGCTCGCGCTCGCCGGCGGTAGCGTCCATCACCAGGTAGGCGCCACCGATGAACGAGGTCAGCGTCAGCAGTACCGGCAGCAGCATCGACAGGATCATGCCGCGCTTGGCTTCGGCACTGGCCAGGTCCTGGCGTGCCACGTCCAGCGGGCGTGCCACCTGTGCATCGATGCCGCGCGCCATCAGGCGCAGTGCACCGACCTGGCCGTTGTAGGTGGCCAGCGCCGCTTCCAGGCGTGCGCCAGGCACTTCGGCAGCGCGCCGCGTGCTGTCCTTGATCACCTCCACCAGTGCAGGCTTGCCATCGGCCCAGTCCTTGCCGAAGTCATCGCTGATGCGCAGCGCCACATCGATGTCCTGGGTGCGGATGGCCTCGGCCAGGTCCTTCGGTGCCGGTGCGGCATTGAGGCCCTGTGCGGCGAGGAAGCGCACCAGGTTCGGTGCGTTCTCCGCGCCGATGGTCGGGATCTGCAACGGCTCTTCGATCTGGGTGCGCACCCGGCTCTCGGCCAGCTTGCCCATGCCCAGCAGCAACACCGGGTACAGCAGCGGCCCGAACAGCAGGGTCAGCAGCAGCGTGCGGCGGTCACGCGACAGGTCGCGCAGTTCCTTGCGCATCACCGTCATCAGGGTCGACATCATGCTCATGCGTGCAGGCCCTCTTCGCTGCCGATCAGTTTCACGAACGCGTCCTCAAGATTGGCTTCACCGGCCTGTGCGCGCAGCTCGTCGGCGCTGCCGGCGGCCATCACCGTGCCCTTGGCGATGATCACGATGTGGTCACACAACGCGCCCACCTCCTGCATGATGTGGCTGGACAGGATCACGCAGCGGCCCTCTTCGCGCAGGCCCAGCAGGAAGCGGCGCAGCGCGCGCGTGGTCATCACGTCCAGGCCGTTGGTCGGTTCGTCGAGGATGACGTTGCGCGGGTCGTGCACCAGCGCGCGGGCAATCGCGGTCTTGGTGCGCTGGCCCTGCGAGAAGCCATCGGTCTGCCGATCGAGGATGTCGCCCATGTCCAGCGCGTGCGACAGCACCTCGATGCGTTCGCGGATGCGCTCGGGCGACAGGCCATGCAGTTCGCCGAAATAGGCGATGTTCTCGCGCGCGGTCAGGCGCTTGTAGACGCCACGCGCATCAGGCAGCACGCCCAGGTGGCGACGCACCTCCACCGGATGGCGCGCCGCATCGATGCCATCGACGGTGATGCTGCCCTGGTCAGGCGTCATCAGCGTGTAGAGCATGCGCATGGTGGTGGTCTTGCCGGCACCGTTGGGGCCGAGCAGGCCGGTGATCCGCCCATCCCCGGCGCGGAAGCCGACGTTGGCGACCGCCTGGATGCGGCCCGTGCGGGTATCGAAGGCCTTGTTCAGGTTGTCGGCGACGATCATGGTTCCCATCCGTTGAACGAGGTGAACGCCGGCACGTAGCTCAGCGTGTCCAGGCAGCCGGCATCCAGTGCCTTGGCATCGGTCTTGTCGATGAACTGGCCGAGCAGGCGCGGCATGCAGCCGGCGGTCAACGTGCCATGGCCCTGGCCACGGGCGACCAGCGCACGGCCATTGGGCAGGCCCTTGAGCACCTGTGCGGCGTAGCGCGGCGGCGTCACCGGGTCCAGCTCACCGGACAGCAGCAGTGCCGGCACGTCGCTGCGCAGCGGCACGGCATCGGTTGCCGGCGCCGGACGATGCGGCCACACCGGGCAGGCGGCGAAGAAGGCACTGGCGACTTCGTTGCCGAACAGCCGCTCGGGGTCCTCGGCCGGCGCGTGGTAGCGCGGCGCATCCTCGCTGCAGATCACCGACCACTGCATGCCGCGGTTGATCTGGAAATCCATGCTGCGGTTCGCGCCCCGCGCCAGCGATGCCAGCGGTGCGTAGCGACCGTGTGCGGCCTCATCCAGCACCAGTGGCAGCAGCGAGGAATACTGCGGCACGTAGGAGAAGGCGAAGGCCAGGCCGACCACGCTGTCCGGCGTCAGGACATCCTGCCGCGGCGCGTTGGTACCCGGGTCGCGATACTCGACCGAGACCGGCGCGCGGCGCAGGGTGTCGACCACGCTGCGCAGCTGCGCGCGGGTGTCGGTCGGGAAACGCTTGCTGCACGCGGCATCCTTGCGGCACTGCGCCGACTGCAGGGCGATCGCATCCTCGAAGGTGGTCGCAAAGTCACCGCCGACCACCAGCTCGTTCGGCACCACGCCATCGATGACGATGCTGCGGGTGTGCTGCGGGTAGGCCCCGGCATAGCGCTGGGCCACGCGGGTGCCGTAGGAGCCACCGACCAGGTTGACCTGGTCCACGCCAAGCGCACCACGCACCGCGTCCAGATCGGCGATGGCCTCGGTGGTGGTGTAGAAGCGCGCGTCGGCACGCCCCTGCAGCGACGCCGCGCAGCGCTGGGCGTAGTCGCGCAGCGATGCCTCGGAAGGCGCGGCATCCTCGTCCATCTGCAGCGGCTTGCCGTCCGCGCCCAGGCAGCTGAGCGGGTTGGAGCCGCCGGTGCCGCGCTGGTCGATCAGGAACACGTCGCGCTGCTTGCGCACCTGGCGGAGCGCGGTATCGACGATGACCGCCACCTCGCTGGCCGCCTGGCCGGGGCCGCCGGCCAGGAAGAACACCGGGTCGGGCTGGCTGGCACCACTGCTGCCCGATTCCAGCCAGGCAATGCGCAGGCCGATCCGGCGGCCAGCGGGCTGGGCCCGGTCCTCCGGTACCTGCAAGGTGGCGCACTGCGCCTCCACGTTGGCGCTGGCGCCTTCGGTGGACAGTGTGCAGGGCTGGAAGTCGATCGTGCCGAAACGACGGCTGGGTGCATCACTGGCACTTCCGGCGTCGGCCGGCGGCGGCTGGCTGCACCCGGCAATCATCAGGCTGGCCAGCATCCCGGCCAGCGCGAGGTGGTGTCTTTGCATCGTGCTCGTTTCCCCTGGAGGACGTTCCTGTCGACCACGACGGGCTGCCGCGGAAGATGTGACCCAACTTACACGGGCAGCGCGCCGACGGCGATGGGCAATGACGAATCCGCCGCCGACGGCGCACAGACCAGGCGGTCCCGCCCCTCGGCCTTGGCCCGGTACAGGGCGGCATCGGCGGCGGCCAGCAGGGTCGACAGATCGCCCTGCCCTGCATCCATCGCAAGACCGACGCTGGCGGTGACCGGCACCCGTCCTTCGGCCAGCAGTGCCGGCCGCTGTAGCAGGCGTGCGCGGATCGCGGCGGCCCGCTCCACCGCTTCGTCGCGCGTGCTTCCGGCCAGCACCAGCACGAACTCTTCGCCGCCGTAACGGCCCAGCAGGTGCTGGTGGCCCTGCACGCAGTGCTGCAGCGTCGCCGAAAAATGGCGCAGCACCTGGTCGCCCGCCAGGTGGCCCCACCGATCATTGATCTTCTTGAAGTGGTCCACGTCGATCAGCAGCAGCACCAGCGGGCGGCGCTGCCGGCGCAGCTTCAGCAGTTGCGCCTGGCCGTCGGCCAGCACCGCGCTGCGGTTGAGCAGGCCGGTCAGGCCATCGGTACGGGCGGCATGGCGCAGGTCGACCAGCATGCGTTCGACCAGCAGCAGCACCATCGCAAAGCAACGCGCCAGCTCCAGCATCACCCCGGCGATGTACGTGGCGAACATCGGCGAGCCGGTGCGCATGATGTCCTCCCCGGCGTCCGGTGCCACTGGCAGGAACAGGCGCACGCCATAGAGAGCGGCCTCTGCCAGGAACACGGTGGCGGCCAAGCGGCAGCTGGTGCGCTGCTGGGGCGGTGCATGCCGCAGCAGCAACCCGGCGATCCAGCCATCGACAATCAGTGCGAACACGCTGAACACCTGCAGGCGCAGGGCCAGGTTCGGCCACAGCACCAGGAAGGCGAAGATGCTGGCCATGAACGCGGCCGCCATCAGCAACGGCCGCCACAGCGGCAACGGCTGCTCCAGATGCAGGGCCACGCCGCGCAGCATCATCAGCCCGCAGCCGGCCATCGCTGCGTTGCCGGCCAGCACCGCCGGGACCAGTGGCAGATAGGGCCGCAGCGCCAGCAGGGTCACCCCCAGGGTCAGCAGCCACAGGCTGATGGTCCACTGCCGCAGCACCGGTTGCCCGCGCAGTACGACCAGCAACAGCGAGAACCCCACGGCAATGCCGATGCAGAGCAGGAAGCCAAGCACGGTGATGGTGGGGAAATCCAGGGACATGCGGCGCTCGTCGGCCGGGGCGGCGCGCGCATCTTAGCGCCTTGTTGCGCGATCCCCGTGGCGTCCTCCTGCCCGATGCCGGTGTGGGGTCTGAAAACGGCGAGCACGGCGACCGGCGCATGCGCACAATCCGCGGAACACCCAAGGAGACGCCCATGCACGCGTGGTACCTCGGCGGCATCGACCACCGCCCGTTCCTGCACCTGTTCGAGATGAGCGACAGCGCGCTCGCCGCGCTCGGCATCCAGCGTCGCTGGGCCGGCGCCAATGGCGGCCATCCCTGCCGGATCAGCCTGAGCGATCCCGCACCTGGCAGCGAACTGCTCCTGCTGTCCCACGTCCACCTGCCACTGCACTCGCCGTACCGCGCCGCCGGCCCGATCTTCGTGCAGCGCGGCGTGACCCGTTGCGTCCTGCCGCCGGGCGAGGTGCCCCCGTATGTACAGCGTCGGATGATTTCGGTGCGTGCCTATGACCACGCCGCGCTGATGTGCGGTGCCCAGGTCTGTGCGGGCACCGAGGTGGCCGACCATCTGGATGCACTGTTCGCCGACCCGTCGGTAGCGTTTGTCCAGCTGCACAACGCGGCGCATGGCTGTTTCTCGTGCCAGGCGGATCGGGTGGGTGCCGAGACTGCGTAGCGCGATCTCCATGACGTGATCGATGCCACGCCGGTCACGTGACGTCCAGCGCATCCGTTCAGCCCTGCGTGAAGCCTGCGGGAAGGGCTTCACATGCGCAGTCACGGATCGGTACTGCGAGGGTTCCGTCGCCTGCAGCGCGACTCGATACTCGCCGTGGTGCCGCCGAAAGTCCGCCGCGCAGCGCAGCTCCTGCGGTCACCGTTCCCTTTCGACGACCACAAGGATGCGCCATGTCATTCCGATCCACACCGCTGTTGCTGGCTACCTCGTTCGCCGCTGCGGGCCTGTGCCTGGCCGGCAGCGCGTTCGCCCACGGCACCATGACCACGCCGGTCAGCCGTGTCTATGCCTGCTTCCAGGGCAATCCCGAGAACCCGACCAACCCGGCCTGTGCCGCTGCAAAAGCGATTGGCGGCTCGCAGGCGTTCTACGACTGGAACGGCATCAACCAGGCCAACGCCAACGGCAACCATCAGGCCGTGGTGCCCGACGGCAAGCTGTGCAGCGGCAACAACCCGACCTTCCGCGGGCTGGATGTGAACCGCAGTGACTGGCAGACCACGCCGATCCAGGCCGATGCCAATGGCAGGTTCACCTTCGTGTTCAAAGCGACCGCACCACATGCCACCCGTGACTGGCGCTTCTTCGTCACCCGCGAAGGCTGGCAGCCGGGCAGCCCACTGCGCTGGGCCGACCTGCAGGAGTTCTGCACGCTGGGCAATACGCCGCTGTCGGCCGATGGCACCTACAAGCTGCAGTGCACGTTGCCGCAGCGCACCGGCCAGCATGTGATCTACAACACCTGGCAGCGCTCGGATTCGACCGAGGCGTTCTACACCTGCATGGACGTGCGCTTCCAGGGCGGCGGAGGTACCACACCGGCACCGCAATGGCAGGATGCCGGCCCGGTCACCGCACGCGGTGAGCTGCCGGTTGGCACGACGCTGGCACTGCGCGTGTTCAACGCCAATGGCAATGACGTCGAACGCGTGGAGGCCACCCTGGCCAGCGGCCAGACCGCGGCCGCGCAGTGGCCGTTGGTGCTCGCCCGCAAGGTCAATGCCAGTGCCCAGCACGCACGCGTGGGCGTGCTTGCCAATGGCGTGATCACGCCGGCGGCCTCGGCCACCGACAACCGCGTGTACCTGAAGGACGGCAACCGCTTCCAGCTCGACACCCAGGTGCCTGACCCGGGCACGCCGTCGCCGGGCGGTGATTTCGACCACGTCTACCCGGCCGGCATCGGCAGCTATGTGCCGGGCCAGACCGTGGTGAAGGGCAGCGACGGCAAGCTGTACGCCTGCCGCCCGTTCCCGGAAGGTGCATGGTGCAACGTCAACGCCGAGGCGTACCGGCCGGGCGTGGGTGCGGCCTGGCGCGATGCGTGGATCGCATACTGAGGCGGTGATGCGGGAGGCGGTGCAGCATGCACCGCCTTCTGCCTGCAAAGCGGCACAGTGAGCACCGTGTTGCAGATCGATCACGGCTTTCATCGATTTCAAACTTGTCCGATGTTGCCGGCGGGCCTGCATGTGAAGACTGCGCGAGGTTTCCCACACTTCGCAAAGGAGTTCCTGCATGCACCTGTCCCATCGGGCAGTCCTCGCTCTGTCCGTCGTTGCCGGCTTGGCCCTGTCCGGCAACGTCTTCGCCCACGGCACCATGACCAAGCCGCTCAGCCGCGTGAAGCAGTGCCACGAAGGCAACCCGGAAAACCCGACCAACCCGGCCTGTGCCGCGGCCAAGGCCATCGGCGGCGCGCAGCCGTTCTATGACTGGAGTGCAATCGCCCACGGCAACGCCAATGGCAACCACCGCGACCTGGTGCGTGATGGCGAACTGTGCAGTGCCAGCATCCCCAAGTACCGCGGCCTCGATCTGAACCGCAGCGACTGGCCGACCACGCCGGTCCGCGCGGATTCGCGCGGCCGCTACACCTTCGAATTCCGGGCGCCGGCGCCGCACGCCACCCGCGAGTGGAAGTTCTACGTCACCCGTGATGGCTGGCAGCCGGGCAGCCCGCTGCGCTGGGCCGACCTGCAGGAATTCTGCACCCTGGGCAACGTGCCGCTGTCCGAAGGCGGTGTCTACAAGCTGGACTGCCCGCTGCCCAAGCGCAGTGGCCAGCACATCATCTACAACACCTGGCAGCGCTCGGATTCGCAGGAAGCGTTCTACACCTGCATGGACGTGCGCTTCGAAGGTGGCGGTGGCGTGGTTCCGCCGCCGCAGTGGCAGGATGCCGGCGCGGTGACCGCCAATGGCGCACTGGACGTGGACAGCACCGTGACCCTGCGCGTGTTCAATGCCAACGGCAATGACCTGGAGCGTGTGGAAACCAAGCTGGCGACCGGCCAGACCAGCCCAACGCAGTGGCCGCTGGCCCTGGCCCGCAAGGTCAACGCCAGCGCTCAGCACGCGCGCGTGGGTGTGATGAAGAACGGCGTGATCACGCCGGTTGCCTCGGCCACCGACAACCGCGTGTACCTGAAGCCGGGCAACCGCTTCCAGCTGGAAACCCAGGTGCCGGGGCCCGGCCCGATCAATCCGGTCGATCCGCCGGGCGGCGACTTCGACTTCGTCTACCCGGCCGGCATCGGCAGCTACAAGCCGGGCGAGACCGTGGTGAAGGGCACCGACGGCAAGCTGTACGCCTGCCGCCCGTTCCCGGAAGGCGCCTGGTGCAACATCAACGCCGATGCCTACCGCCCGGGCACCGGCTTTGCCTGGCGCGACGCCTGGATCGCGTACTGAGGCAGGACACCGGGGGCGGCGTGATGCCGCCTCCGGTTCATGGGGTTGCCGGCCAGCGGCTGGCACTACCCTGGCTTACTTGCTGCTGACGTACTTCTCGCGGCGGATCTGCGGGTTGCCCAGGCCGGCGGCCTTCAGCAGTTCGGCACAGGCATCGACCATGTCCGGGTTGCCGCACAGGTAGGCGATGTCGGTGGCCGGGTCCGGGGTGAATCCGGCCAGCGCCTGCTGCACGTAACCGTGCTGCACGTCCGGGTGCGGGTCGGCGGGCAGTTCGCGTGACAGGCACGGAACATAGCGGAAGTTCGGGTGTTTTTCGGCGAAGCTGTAGAAATCTTCGCTGTACAGCAGCTCGCCCGGGCTGCGCGCGCCCTGCAGCAGCACGATCTGCACGCCGCGTTCGGCCATGGCCTTTTCCAGCAGCGGCAGCATCGAGCGGTACGGGGTAACGCCGGTACCGGTGGCGATCAGCAGGTAACGGGCGTTGTGATCGCCGGGGTTCAGGCAGAACCGGCCGTAGGGGCCGGACGCACTGATCTGGCCGCCCTGCTCCAGCGCCTCGAACAGCGCCGTAGCGGCGCCACCGGGCACGAAACTGACCGCGATATCCACCGCCTCGCCCGGGCCCAGCGCGTGGTCGTGAATGGTCGCCAGCGAGTAGCTGCGCTTGGTTTCGGTGCCGTCGGCGTAGCTGAAATGGACCTGGATGAACTGGCCGGGCTGGAAATCCAGCGGCTGTCCATCGTCACGCACGAACTGGTAGTGGCCGACGGTCGGGGCCAGCATGCGGCAGCCGACCAGCTTGAGGGGGAATTGAACAGGCACGACTTTTCGGGACAGTGTGTAGCCGGGGCAAGCCCTCGGGGTCTTCTATAATAGCCCCTCCCCGCCCCTCTCCAGCGCCAGCCCATGGGCGCGAAGGCTTCGAGCTTGGCATCCCAGAACGATATGGCGCCCGCCCTGCGCGTGCGCGACCTGCGCAAGACCTACGACAACGGCACCCAGGCCCTGAAGGGGGTTTCCCTGGAAGTGGCCCCGGGCGACTTCTTCGCCCTGCTCGGCCCCAACGGTGCCGGCAAGTCGACCCTGATCGGCATCATCAGCTCCCTGGTCAACCTCAGCGAGGGCAAGGTGGAGGTGTTCGGCAGCGACCTGGTTCGCAACCGCAGCGCCACCATGCGCCTGATCGGCCTGGTGCCGCAGGAAATCAACTTCAACCTGTTCGAGAAGCCCTTCGACATCCTGGTGAACTACGCCGGCTTCTACGGCGTGCCGCGCGAGGAGGCCGAGCAGCGCGCCGAAGAGGAACTGAAGCGGGCCCACCTGTGGGAAAAGGCGCAGGTGATGAGCCGTACGCTGTCCGGCGGCATGAAGCGCCGGCTGATGATCGCCCGCGCGATGATGACCCGCCCGCGCCTGCTGATCCTGGATGAGCCGACCGCCGGCGTGGACATCGAGATCCGCCGCGACATGTGGCGCGTGCTGAAGGAGATCAACGCCGCCGGCACCACGATCATCCTCACCACGCACTACCTGGAAGAAGCCGAGTACCTGTGCCGCCACCTGGCGATCATCAACCATGGCCAGATCGTCGAGCAGGGGCCGATGCGCACCCTGCTGGCCAAGCTGGACGTGGAAGGCTTCCTGCTGGACATCGATGGTGACCTGCCGGCGCAGCTGCCGGTGATCGAAGGCGCGACCCTGACCGCGCCGGACCCGCATACGCTGGACATCGACATGCCGCGCGCGATGGACCTCAACCGCGTGTTCGCCACGCTCAACGAGTCCGGCATCCGCGTGCGTTCGATGCGTACCAAGAGCAACCGCCTGGAGGAGCTGTTCGTGCGCCTCACCGGCAACCTGGAGAAGCCTGCATGAGCACCACCGAGCTGACCGACGGCCAGCGCAACCGCATCGCACTGATGACCATCGTGCGCCGCGAAGTCGCCCGCATCATGCGCATCTGGGGCCAGACCCTGGTGCCGCCGGCGATCACCATGACCCTGTACTTCCTGATCTTCGGCAACCTGATCGGGTCGCGCGTGGGTGACATGGGCGGCTACACCTACATGCAGTTCATCGTGCCGGGCCTGGTGATGATGAGCGTGATCCAGAACAGCTACGGCAACATCAGTTCCTCGTTCTTCGGTGCCAAGTTCGGCCGCCACGTGGAAGAGCTGCTGGTCAGCCCGATGCCGAACTGGGTGATCCTGTGGGGCTACGTGGCCGGTGCCGTGCTGCGCGGCCTGATGGTGGGCGTGATCGTGCTGATCATCGCGATGTTCTTCACCCCGGTGCGCATCCCGCACCCGCTGGTGATGCTGACCACGGTGATCCTGGGCGCGACGATCTTCTCGCTGGCCGGTTTCATCAACGCGGTGTATGCGAAGAAGTTCGATGACGTGGCGATCGTGCCGACCTTCATCCTGACCCCGCTGACCTATCTGGGTGGCGTGTTCTATTCGGTGAAGCTGCTGCCGGGCTGGGCCGAAGCGGCCACGCACGCGAACCCGATCTTCTACATGGTCAATGCATTCCGCTATGGCCTGCTGGGCAGCAGTGACGTGCCGCTGCCGGTGGCCTACGGGTTGATGATCGGATTCGTGGTGGCGCTGACGGCGCTGGCGCTGTGGCTGCTGCGTCGCGGCGTGGGCATGCGCAGCTGAGGGGTGCCTGCAGGGCCTGCGGCCCTGCACCCGCCGAATCAACGTCAACGTCAAAAGCTGGCATTCCTTGGGTTGGCGGGGTGGGTCCGGTTGCGGGGGACGCTGCAAGTACGTCCATGTAAGCTCGGTCGCCGCATCCATGCGGCTCACGCCCCCGCAACCGGACCCACCCCGCCTTCGACAGGTTCCCGCTGCTGTTGGTGGGTGTCGACCTCGGTCGACACGGTAGATCCACGCCATGCGTGGATGAAGTGTTCCCTGTAGAGCCAAGCCGATGCTTGGCTCTTCTCGTTTCGGATTGCGGCTAGGCTGTGGCGATGAAGATCACTTCCATTGCGTTGGACAAGGCCGTATCGGATGGCCCGATCGATGCCTTCAGCCATGTCCTGCTGAGCGAGTCGCCCACGCTGGATGAGGTGCTGGATTGCCTGGCCTCGCTGCACATGGCCGATCCCCGCCATCGCTACCTGTGCACGCTCGACGATGTCGGCCAGTGCCGTTACACCAGCATGCATGCGTCCGACGACGCGCGCATTGCGTTGTACGAAGACGAAGACCCGGCGACGCCGGAAGATGCGTTGGCGGCACGCAATCGGTTGCTGGCGCATGTGGTCGCGCAGCTCGAGCATTCCACGCATCGGTTGGAGTGGACAGCGCTGGCGGGCACGTTGATGTGCAGCGACGAGGACATCGAGGCGCTGGTCGCCGCCAATGCGACACCGGATCTCATCGTCGACGACGTCGTCTGCGTGCAGCAGGTGCCCGTGACACGTGACGACCTGCTGATCGCCGCCCTGCCCAATGGCTACTTCAGTGCGAACTGGGACCTCTTCCAGAACCACGCCCTGATCCGGCACCTGCAGCAGCACTACGACTACCGCCTGTTCGGACTCGGTGCGTCGTGGCTCGGCTTCCAGCGCGACCGCGCACCGTCGCCTGCAGAGGCGAGCGCGTTGGTCGCGGACCTGCAACGCATCTACGCGGCCGGAACGCACGACACCTGGTCAAAGCTGGCTGCAACGCTGGTCTCCCGCACTACCCTGCTGCTGGGCTACACCGAAGACTTCAGCGAACAGCTGCCCTGAGCACCGCTCTACACGAGCTCGCGCAGCGAGCGACCCGCTTCCTCTCTTGATCTGCTTTCCGTGGTGGCCGCACCCGGAAACTGTCAGGGGTCGTGTGCGCCGGGCTCGCGGGGGTATCCGCGCCAGGGATGGCGCGGCTAAGCCCCCATGGACGGGTTCACGGCGTCCCCCGCGAACCCGGCGCACACGACCCGGCTCATGAAACCAACTGCGCGAACCACCACGAGGGGCACCGCCGTTGGCCGCAATCTCCGGCACAATCGAAATCCTGATTCCCCAGAAAACGGTGAACGTGCAATGCGCATCCTGATCCTCGGCGCCGGCGGTACCGGCGGTTACTTCGGCGGTCGCCTGGCCCAGGCCGGCGTGGACGTGACCTTCCTCGTGCGCCCCGCACGTGCCGCCCTACTGGATCGCGACGGCCTGGTCATCCGCAGCCCGCTCGGCGATGCCAGCTTCCCGGTGCAGCACGTCACCGCCGACGCGCTGCCTGCGCTCGCCGCACAGAAGCCGTTCGACCTGGTCATCCTCAGCTGCAAGGCCTATGACCTGTCCAGTTCGATCGACGCCATTGCCCCAGCCGTTGGCGCAGGCACCACCGTGCTGCCGATCCTCAACGGCCTGCATCACTACAACGCACTGGATGCGCGCTTCGGCCGCGACGCTGTGCTTGGCGGCCTGTGCTTCATCAGCGCCACCAAGGCGCCCGACGGTGCGGTGCTGCACCTCGGCAAACCGGCCAAGCTCACCTTCGGCGAGCGCGACGGCGGCGCGGTCTCCGAACGCGTGCGCGCCTTCGCTGCGGTCTGTGCGCAGGCCGATCTTGATCACCTGGCCAGCGAACACATCGGCCAGGAGCAATGGATCAAGTACACCTTCCTGACCGCCCTGGCCGCCGCCACCTGCCTGCTGCGCGCGGATATCGGCACCATCGTCGCCACCGATGACGGCGAGGCCATCGTGCGTGGCCTGTACGACGAATGCCTGGCCGTGGCCGAGGCCGCCGGTGAACCGATTCCCGAGGCCGCGCAGGACACCGCGCGCGGCACCCTGACCCAGGCCGGCTCGGCACTGAAGGCATCGATGCTGCGTGACCTGGAAGCCGGCCAGCAGGTGGAGGCCGAACAGATCGTGGGCGACATGCTGGCCCGCGCGCGCAAGGCCGACCAGGAAGCCCTGCTGCTGCAGGTCGCCTACAGCAGCCTGCAGGCCTACCAGGCACTGCGCGGCGCGTGAGCCAGACGTTGCAGGCCAGCACGCTGCCCTCGCGGATGCTGATCCTTGGCATGGGCTGGAGCGGCTGTGTGCTGGCCCAACATCTGCGGGCATTGGGCGTACACGTCGCCGGCACCGTACGCGATCCAGCATCGGCACCACGCGATGGTCTGCGTCGCCACGCGCTGCGTGCCGATGCCACGCCATCGCCTACCCTGCTCGATGAGATCGCGCAGGCCGAGGCCGTGCTGTGCAGCGTGCCGCCCGATGCCGAGGGTGACCCGGCACTGCGCCTGTTGTTGCCCGCGCTGCAGGCCAGCCCGGCATTGCGCTGGGTGGGCTACCTGTCATCCACCTCGGTGTATGCCGACCGCGCCGGCGGCTGGGTCGACGAGCGCAGCGCGGCCGATGCCACTGAATCCGCCGGCGTGCAGCGCCTGCGGGCCGAAGCACAGTGGCGTGCACTGGCCGAACAACGCGGTATCGCATCGGCGCTGTTCCGTCTGCCCGGCCTGTACGGTCCCGGGCGCAATGCCCTGCTGCAGCTGGCACAGGGACGTGCGCGCCACGTAGTGCGTCCTGGCCTGGTGTTCAACCGGCTGCACGTGGATGACCTGGCAACGGTCGCTGTCGCATCGATGCAGCGGCCGTGCGTGGATGGGCTGTATCTACCGGCCGATGACGAGCCGGCACCGCCGCAGGAGGTACTGGCCTTCGCCGCGCAGCTGGGTGGGTTTGCGATGCCACCTGCCGTGGCCTGGGACGACCCTGCACTGAGCCCGACGCTGCGGCGCTTCTACGAGAGCAACAAGCGCATCGACAGTCGCGGCACGCGTGAAGCACTGGGGTGGCAGCCGCGCTTCCCCAGCTACCGTGAGGGCCTGCGCGACCTGCTCCGGTAGTGCCGGCCGCTGGCCGGCAATCGCGCGATGCTTGCGGCGTTCATGCTGCTGCCGGCCAGCGGCCGGCACTACCTGATCAACCCACGTCGGGCAGGCGGAAGAACGTACGCGTCGCGGCAGTCGCATTGGCCGCCGTCACTGCCACGTCCTCGCCACGGTCACGTGCCAGTTCCTCCACGATGTGCGAGAGGAACATCGGTTCGTTGCGGCGATCCTTCGGCATCGGCTTCAGCGTGCGCGGCAGCAGGTACGGCGCGTCGGTCTCGATCATCAGGCGGTTGGCCGGGATGTTCTTCACCAGCTCGCGCAGGTGCGCGCCACGGCGCTCGTCGCACAGCCAGCCGGTGATGCCGATGTACCAGTCCTGGTCCAGGTAGTCGAACAGCTCGTCACGCTCACCGGTGAAGCAATGCACCACCGCCGGGCCGATGCGACCTTCGAAGTTCTTCATCTGTGCCATGAAATCGGCATGCGCGTCGCGCTGGTGCAGGAACAGCGGCTTGCCATTGTCAGCGGCCAGCTGCAGCTGCCGTTCGAACGCGCGGTGCTGGGCCGGGCGCGGCGAGAAATCACGGAAGTAGTCCAGCCCGCACTCGCCCACCGCCACCACTTCCGGATGGGCATGCAGCGCGCGCATCTCGGCGTCGCATTCCTCGGTGTATTCCACCGCATGGTGCGGGTGCACGCCGGCGGTGGCGTACAGGAAGCCCGGGTGCTGCTGCGCCAGCTGCAGGGCCAGTGGCGAGTGCTCACGGCTGGCTCCGGTGATGACCATCTGCACCACGCCGGCCTGGCGCGCGCGCTCCAGCACGGCATCGCGGTCGCGGTCGAAGGAGTCGTGGGTCAGGTTGGCGCCGATATCGATCAGGTGCATGGTCATCGCGGGGGAAAAGTGCCCGCGCATTGTACCTGCGCCCGCCGTGGCCCCTTATCCTTTGCACATGAACGCCCCGCTCTTCCCTATCTCCCCGCTGCTGCCACAGATCCAGCAGCACCTGGCCGCACAGCCGCGGCTGGTGCTGGAGGCGCCGCCCGGCGCCGGCAAGACCACCCAGGTGCCGCTGGCGCTGCTCGATGCACCGTGGCTGCAAGGGCGGAAGATCATCCTGCTGGAACCGCGCCGGGTCGCCGCGCGCAGCGCCGCGCTGTTCATGGCGCGGCAGCTGGGCGAAGAGGTCGGCGGCACGGTCGGCTACCGCATCCGCTTCGAGAACAAGGTCTCGGCGCGCACCCGCATCGAGGTGGTCACCGAAGGCATCCTGACCCGCATGCTGCAGGACGACCCGATGCTGGAAGAGGTCGGCGCGATCCTGTTCGACGAATTCCACGAACGCCACCTCAGTGGCGATCTGGGCCTGGCGCTGGCGTTGGATGTGCAGGCACAGCTGCGCGACGACCTGCGCCTGGTGGTGATGTCGGCGACGCTGGATGGTGAGCGCCTGGCCCGCTTCCTCGATGCGCCGCGCCTGAGCAGCGAAGGCCGCAGCTACCCGGTGGCGATCAGCCATTTCCCGGCGCGCCGCGATGAGGCGCTGGAACTGCAGGTGCGCCGCGCGGTGCAGCAGGCCCTGGCCGAACACCCCGGTGACCTGCTGGTGTTCCTGCCCGGCCAGCGCGAGATCGCGCGGGTGCAGGCTGGCCTGCAGGAATCACTGGATGCCGGCGTCGAAGTGCTGGCGCTGCACGGTGAACTGCCGGTGGAACAGCAGGCGCGCGTGCTGCAGGTGGCCAGTGATGGCCGCCGTCGCGTGGTGCTGGCGACCAACGTCGCCGAGTCGTCGGTGACGCTGCCCGGCGTGCGTGTGGTGATCGACAGTGGCCAGGCTCGCGAACCGCGCTACGACCCCAACAGTGGCTTCACCCGGCTGGACGTGGTGGCCATCGCGCAGGCATCGGCCGACCAGCGCGCGGGCCGCGCAGGCCGCGTCGCCGAAGGCGTCGCCTGGCGGCTGTGGCCGCAGTCGCAGCGGCTGGAGCCGCAGCGCCGCGCCGAAATCGACCAGGTGGAACTGGCCGGGCTGGCGCTGGAGCTGGCGGCCTGGGGCAGCAGCGATCTGCGCTTCCTCGATCCGCCGCCGGCGGGCCCGATGGGCGCAGCGCGCGAACTGCTGCAGCGGCTCGGCGCGCTGTCCAGCAGCGGCGCGATCACCGCGCTCGGCCGCCGCGTGCTGGCACTGGGCACGCATCCGCGGATGGCAGCGATGCTGCTGGCCGCGCCCGATGCCCGCGCGCAGGCGCTGGCCGCCGATCTGGCCGCCCTGCTGGAGGCACGCGATCCGCTGCGCCAGGGCGGTGATGCACTGGCCGCGCGTTGGCGGGCGCTGGCCGCGTTCCGCAACGGCCGCGCGCCGGGCGACGCCAACCGCAGCGGTCTGGCCGCCATCGATGCGGCCGCCAAGCAGTGGCGACGTCGCCTGCGCTGCGATGCCGCGCCACCGGCCAGCATCGAGGCGCACGAGCTGGGTGACCTGCTCGCACATGCATTCCCGGACCGCATCGGTGTCCAGCATCCCAGCGATCCGCTGCGCTACCTGCTGGCCAATGGCCGCAGCGCACGCCTGCACGAGCTGAGCGACCTGCGAGGCGAACCGTGGCTGGTAGCCAGTGAACTGCGCTTCGAGGCACGCGACGCGCTGCTGCTGCGTGCCGCACCAGTGGACGAAGGCCAGCTGCGCAAGGCCTGGCCGGAGCGCTTCGTGACCGAAGACGTGGTGCGCTGGGACAGCGAGCGTCGCGCCCTGGTAGCACTGCGCGAGACCCGTTTCGACCGCATCGTGCTCGACAGCCGCTCGGCCGGCCGGGTCGATCCGCAGCACGCCGCGCAGGCGCTGACGGACGCGGTGGCTGAACTCGGCCTGCAGGCGCTGCCGTGGACCGAAGGCCTGCGCCAATGGCAGGCACGGGTGGAATCGCTGCGGCGCTGGATGCCGGAGCTCGGCCTGCCCGACTGCAGCGACGACGCCCTGCTGGCCACGCGCGCGCAATGGCTGCAGCCCGCGTTCGCCGGCAAGAGCCGCCTGGACGCACTGGACGAGGCCAGTTTCGGCGAAGCGCTGAAGTCGCCCTTGGAGTGGTCGCAGCGGCAACTGGTTGAACGACATGCGCCCACCCGCATTACCGTGCCGTCCGGACTGGAACGGCCGATCACCTATGCGTTGGACAGCGAGAGCGGCGAACCGTTGCCACCGGTGCTGGCGGTGAAGCTGCAGGAACTGTTCGGCCTGGCCGACACGCCGCGCATCGCCGATGGCCGCGTGCCGCTGACCCTGCACCTGCTGTCCCCCGGAGGCCGCCCACTGCAGGTCACCCAGGACCTGCGCAATTTCTGGGAAAACACCTACGCCGAGGTGAAGAAGGAAATGAAGGGCCGCTACCCGCGGCATCCATGGCCGGATGATCCGTGGACGGCCACAGCCACGCACCGGGCCAAGCCGCGCGGCACCTGAAGGCGGGGGTCAGAGCCCTTTCCCAAGGGAAAGGGATCCGACCCCACCCTGCCTGATCCTGAATGGCTGGGGTAGAGTCACACCACGTGCCACCCCGGCTGACATACCGTTTACGGGCAACACGCGACACTGGACTTCGACCCGAGGCAAAGGACCCCCCGCATGAGCAAGCTGACCGTAATCACCGACCGCGCTCTGGAGCGCGCCCTGGAGCTGGCCCACACCGCCGGCGATGGCCTGAAGAGCGCCGGTGGCAGCCTGCGCAATGCGGACTGGATCAAGACCGGCGCCGCCATCGGCGCAGTGAAGACCGGCGGCAAGGCCGCCACCAAGTTCGTGCGCCGCAATCCGGCGGTGGCCGTGGCCGCTGCCGCGGTGGGTGTCGGCCTGCTCGGCTATGCGCTGTACCGCAAGCAGCAGAAGAAGAAGGCCGCCAATGGCCACGTGGTGAATGGGCAGGCGCAGCGCATCAGCGCACGCGACCGCCGCAACGACACCGTCGTGGACGAGCACAGCGATATCGGCAGCGACGCGTGAGTCTGCCGGGGTCGGATCCCTTCCGCAGGAAGGGCTCTGACCCGATCAGCCACACAAGGGCCGGATACCGGAAGGTATCCGGCCCTTTCTGTATCAACCGATCTGCCGCCACTGCCCAGGCTGCAGGTCATCGAGCCGGTACGGCCCCATCGACACCCGCACCAGCCGCAGCGTCGGCAGGTTCACCGCCGCGGTCATGCGCCGCACCTGGCGGTTGCGGCCCTCACGGATCGTGATCGCCAGCCAGCTGTCAGGTACGGTCTTGCGGAAACGTACCGGCGGATCGCGCGTCCACAGCGACGGCGCCGGATCGAGGCGTTCGATCTTCGCCGGCAGGGTCGGCCCATCATTGAGCACCACGCCGTCGCGCAGCTGCTGCAGCTGTTCGTCGCTGGGCATGCCTTCCACCTGCACCCAGTAGGTCTTGTCAGCCTTGTGCTTCGGGTCGGTCAGCTTGTGCGCCAGCGTGCCGTTGTCGGTCAGCAGCAGCAGGCCCTCGCTGTCATGGTCCAGGCGACCGGCGGCGTACACGCGCGGCGGCAGGCCGAACCCGGCCAGGGTCGGCCGCGGAGGCACACTGCGGTCGGTGAACTGGCAGAGCACGTTGAAGGGCTTGTTGAAGGCGATCAGCATTGCGGGCACGGCGGGCGGCGGGTGGGGCATTGTCCCATTCCCGCATCGCCGCCGCGATCACCGGCTACTCAGCCGAAGACCTTCCTTTCCATCAACAGCGCGACGAGCACCAGCACGACGCCGCACGTGGCGGCAGCGTTGGCCTGGTACCGCAGCCGCGCTACCGGTGGGCAGGCCCTGCGCGCACGCTCATCCCAGAGGCCACCAACGAGCAGCGCCGCAAAACCTGCCGCCGCCACGAGGTCATGCATGTGACCCGCATGGAACACGAAGTCGTACAACCGCGGCAGCGCCATCAATGCGAAGGCGAAGTACAGCACTTTCTTCAACAGCACACTCCATTGACGGCAGCGCCGGGCATTGCCCGGCGGCTACCCATTCCATCCAACACCGCGCTGCGCGCTGACCGGACGCAGCCCGGCGTCTCCGGCTACGGCTTGATGAAGCGCAGGGTCATGCGGTCGCTTTCACCGATCGCCTGGTACTTCGCATCGTCGGCCTTGTCGTGCTGGTTGGTCGGCGGCAGCGTCCACACGCCGTTCGGGTGGTCCTTGGTGTCGCGCGGGTTGGCGTTGACCTCGCTGCGCGCATCCAGCTTGAAGCCGGCGGCCTCGGCCATCGCGATGACCTGCTGCTGGCCGACATAGCCGGTGTCATCGTCGTCGGCCACGTCGGCCTTGGCGCGATGCTCGACCACGCCCAGCACGCCGCCCGGCTTGAGCACGTTGAAGAAGCCCTGGAACATGCCCTGCGCCTGCCCGGCCTTGCGCCAGTTGTGCACGTTGCGGAAGGTCAGCACCACATCGGCTGAACTGGCCGGGCCGAACACCGGCTTGGCCGGATCGTAGGCCACCACCGCGGTCTTGCCGAACTGTGCCGGCGCAGCGGCGTACTTCTTTTCCAGGCTGTCGCGGCTGCGCTGCTGGTAGTCACGGCCGCGGCCTTCGGGCACCGCCATCGGATCGACCACGGCGGCGACGTAATGACCCTTGTCATGCAGCAGCGGCGCCAGGATTTCCGAGTACCAGCCGTTGCCGGGGGTGATCTCGATGACGGTCTTCTCCGGCGTCACCTTGAAGAACGACAGCGTCTGCGCCGGATGGCGGAAGCCATCGCGCTTGACGTTGTTGGCATCACGGGTCGACGCCTTCACCGCCGCATCGATGGCCGGTGAGACCTGGATCTTCGCCGGTGCCACCGTGGCCGGTGCGGCGAATGCGGGAACAGCGGCAAGCAGGGCCGAAGCAAGCAGCAGGCGGCAACCACGCAGGGACGAAGCAGGCATCATCGGAGCGACTCCAGCGGAAGATGCGGCGAGACTAGCAGCCGCGGCGTCCCAGGTGTTCACAAAACGTTAGCTGCGTGCGTATCGCGGAACACTGTTTTGTGGTCGCCGCCGCAGCACGGTCACACAACGCGTTCTATTCTGGAACACTTCCCCCAAGGAGTCCGTGCCCATGACGGCAACCCGCGAACTGGGCCGTTCCGGCCTGCATGTACGTCCGCTCGCCTTCGGTGGCAACGTGTTCGGCTGGAGCGCCGATGAAAAGGCCAGCTTCGCCCTGCTCGATGCCTTCGTCGATGCCGGCTTCAACCTGGTCGACACCGCCGATGTGTACTCGGCCTGGGTGCCGGGCAATGCCGGCGGCGAATCGGAGACGCTGATCGGCAAGTGGTTTGCCCGTAGTGGCAAGCGCGACAAGGTGGTGCTGGCTACCAAGGTGGCCAAGTGGGCCGAGCGCCCCGGCCTGACCCCGGACAACATCAACGCCGCGGTCGAGGATTCACTGCGCCGCCTGCAGACCGACGTGATCGATCTGTACCAGGCCCATGAGGATGATGAGTCGACGCCGCTGGAAGCGACCCTGGCCGCGTTCGGCCGCCTGATCGAAGCCGGCAAGGTGCGCGCGATCGGTGCCTCCAACTACAGCGCCACGCGCCTGGCCGATGCGCTGAAGGTGTCCACCGACTACAAACTGCCGCGTTACGAAACCCTGCAGCCGGAGTACAACCTGTACGACCGTCCCGGCTACGAGAAGGAGCTGGAACCGCTGGTGCAGCGCGAACAGATCGGCGTGATCGGCTACTACGCCCTGGCCAGCGGCTTCCTCAGCGGCAAGTACCGCACACCGGCCGATGCAGCCAAGAGCCCGGCACGTGGCGAAACGGTGGTGAAGCGCTATCTGAATCCGCGTGGCCTGCGCATCCTGCAGGCGCTGGATGACGTGGCCAGCAAGCACAGCGCCAGCGCTGCACAGATTGCATTGGCATGGCAGATCGCACGGCCGTCGATCACCGCGCCGATCGTCAGCGCCACCAGCGTCGAGCAGCTGCACGATCTGCTGGCGGCGGCCAACGTGTCGCTGAGCGTGCAGGATGTCGCGCAACTCGATGCCGCCAGCAAAGAAGGCTGAGGTGTAGTGCCGGCCGCTGGCCGGCATCGCACACTGCCGAAGAAAATAATTGAACAAAATGGTTGCGCACGAGTAAATCGTGGTTTATCGTGCGCACCTCGTTTCAACAACCACTGGAAACTTCCCTTGAACGCGCATTCCGTCGCCATCGCCAAACTGCTGCCATGCCTGCGCATGGACGTGCTGGCGCGCGCGTTCGGCAAGGAAGTCCAGCTGACAACGGCCTGATACCCGCCCTGCGGAGATCGGCCACCCCGATCTCCGAGGCTTGACGACGCCCTCGGAACGCAAGTCCCGGGGGCGTTTTCGTTTGCGTCGGCACAAGGACCCGCGATGCCAGAACTGCACCCCGCGCGGCAACCCGCCGCTCACTGACCCAGGTTTTTCCGCCCCGCCGGAGGATTTACTTCGCGCGAGTGGCGACGCCTGGACATTATCTGCATCGCACCCAAACATTATCGCTCGCGATAATGTCGGCGGCCTGCACCCTCGATTCTCCAACGGTCCCGTTTCAACCACGGGCTGGTGCGCGCGGCGTTGCCGTGGCGTATGCCGGAGGTCGCGGACATGCCATCGCCTGGATCGCCTGCTGGGGGCAGGCACCGGTTCGCCGGTACGCGGTTCGATTCCGCGCGGTTCACCACTGGATAGCTCAGTCGGGTAGAGCAACGGATCCTGATTCCGTCTGTCGTGGGTTCGACTCCCACTCCAACCACATGACCTGTCACGTCATGACTTGAAGCAACACCCGGGGCGCAAGCCCCAGCGGCCATCGTCGCCATCCACGGACACCGCCTTCGGGCAGGAACGTGGAAGGCAACGGACCGCTCGCCGGGCCCCGGCCCGCCGCCACTGCCAGCCACGTTCCGCACCGGCGCTGCCTGCCGGGAACGACGATGGCAGCAGAGCCGGTGCACCGAAGGCTCCGTGCGCGGACCGTCCGCCGGTGGCCGCCCTCTTCCGCTGCCTGCACGTGGTGTGCAGGCGGCCTCGCCACGACCTGATCGACCCGGGTCATGGCGATTCATCCGCAACGGGTCGAACCACCAGAGCCATACAAGGAGAGACTCCCATGTTCTGGACCATCAAGGTCGTGATCGGCGACGGCGAGCGCGGCCTGGTGTATCGCAACCGTCGTTTCCAGCAGATCCTGCTGCCGGGCGTGCACCGCCTGTCGCCGTTCGGCGGCCGCCCGCACGTGGACATCCACACTGCATCGAAGGGCGCGGCCTACACCGGCAGCGACCAGGACAGCCTGATCGAGGCACTGGGCGCACGGCTGGACACGCACTTCGTGTTGGCCAACGTCGGTGCTGCCGAAGTCGGCCTGTTGCTGCGCAATGGCCGCATCGATGAAGTGCTGCCGCCGGGCAGCCGCCGTCTGTACTGGCGGGGTTCGGTCGACACCCAGGTACGCGTGATGGCGCTGGGTGACGAGCCGCGCGTTCCGGCGGACGTGCAGCAGCGCCTGGGCCAGTTGGGCGTGCTGCCGCGTGTGGCGGTGATCAGCACCGTGCCGAGCGAGTCGGTCGGCCTGCTGTTCATCGATGGCACGCTGCGGCAGACGCTGGACGCCGGCCTGCACGCGTTCTGGAACTTCAACGGCAACGTATCGGTGGAGCGCGTGGAGCTGCGTGCGCGCTCGCTGGACGTGTCCGGCCAGGAACTGCTCAGCCGCGACAAGGTGACCCTGCGGGTGAACCTGGCTGCGACCGTGCAGGTGGTCGACCCGGTGCGTGCACACCGCACGCTCAGTAATGCCGATGAGTTCGTCTATCGGCAGCTGCAGTTCGGCCTGCGCCAGGCCATTGCCGCACGCAGCCTGGACGAGCTGCTGGGTGACAAGGCGGCACTGGACGGCGAGATTGCCGCCCATGTGCAGGCGGCGATCGAGGGCCACGGCGTACGGTTGCTCGGCGTGGGCATCAAGGACGTGATCCTGCCGGGCGAGATGAAGGAGATCCTCAACGGTGTGGTGCTGGCCGAGAAGCAGGCCCAGGCCAGCGTGATCCGCCGTCGCGAGGAGGCCAACGCCACGCGTTCGCAGCTCAACACCGCAAAGCTGATCGAGGACAACCCGGTGCTGATGCGCTTGAAGGAGCTGGAGGCGCTGGAGAAGGTCACCGAGAAGATCGACAAGCTCACCGTGTTCGGCGGCCTGGATGGCGTGCTGAAGCAGCTGGTGACGATCAGGTAGGGGGTAGGCGCAGGGACGCGCCACCGGCCCATCAAGGACATAGACGAAGACATGGACACTCAACACAACTATCAATGGCTGCACGCCGAGGGCACCACGCCGATCAAGGGCTGGGTCAACGGTGTGCCGCTGGAAGCGCAGGCGCATGAGCAGCTGCGCAACATCGCCGCGATCCCGTTCGTCGGGCCGTGGGTGGCCGTGATGCCGGACGTGCACCTGGGCAAGGGCGCGACCGTGGGCTCGGTGATCCCGACCCGCGGTGCGATCATCCCGGCCGCGGTCGGCGTCGACATCGGCTGCGGCATGGCCGCCGTGCGTACCACGCTGCGCGCCAATGACCTGCCCGATGACCTGCGGCAGCTGCGCAACAGCATCGAGCGCAGCATCCCGGTCGGCAACGGGCGCGGCGGCGAGCATCAGCGCATGCCGGACAGCATCCACACCCGGCTGGTGCAGTCCGGGCTGGCCGCCGGCCTGGAGAAGATCAAGGACAGGCACCGCAGGATCCGCACCGACAAGCTCGACCGCCAGCTGGGTACGCTGGGCGGCGGCAATCACTTCATCGAACTGTGCCTGGACGAGACGGATACGGTGTGGGTGATGCTGCACAGCGGATCGCGTGGCACCGGCAACCTGATCGGCACGTACTTCATCGAGAAGGCGCGCGAGGAACTGGCCCGGCGCGTGCTCGGCTTCCACCTGCCGGACAAGGACCTGGCGTTCTTCATGGAAGGCGAGCCGCTGTTCGATGACTACGTTGAAGCGGTGTCGTGGGCGCAGGACTACGCCCGGCAGAACCGCGAGGCGATGATGTCGCGGGTGCTGGCCGAAATGCGCCACCGGTTGCCGAAGTTCCAGCTGGCAGCGATGGCGGTGAACTGCCACCACAACTACGTGCAGAAGGAGACGCACCACGGCCAGGAACTGCTGGTGACGCGCAAGGGTGCAGTGAGCGCCCGCGAGGGCGAGCTGGGCATCATTCCCGGCAGCATGGGCACGCGCAGCTACATCGTGCGTGGCAAGGGCAACGCGGACAGCTTCCACAGCTGCAGCCACGGTGCCGGCCGGGTAATGAGCCGTGGCGCTGCGCGCCAGCAGATCACGCTGGCCCAGCACCGCGAGGCCACCGCGCACGTGGAATGCCGCAAGGACAGCGGCGTGCTGGATGAGTCGCCGGCCGCGTACAAGTCGATCGACGATGTAATGGCCGCACAGCTGGACCTGGTCGACGTGGTGCACACCCTGCGCCAGGTGCTGTGCGTGAAGGGATGATGGAGCGGTGCCGGCCAAGGCCGGCACCCACCGCGCCTCAATCGCGCGCGACCGCTCTGCAGTAGATCCTCGCCATGCGTGGATGGAACTGCGCCGACCGAGGTCGGCCTCTACCAGAGCAGCACGTCATGCCGGGGGTCAGAGCCCTTTCTGCGAAAGGGATCTGACCCCGAGAGGTTCAGCGCGGCACGCTGTCTTCGCCCACCAGCGCATGGTGCATGCCGATCCCCGCACGCACGCCTTCGGCGGTGGCCAGGGTGATGTTGCCGACCGTGGTCGCATCGCCTGCGGCATACACGTTCGGCACCGAGGTCTGCTTCATCGCATCGACCTCGATCAGCACGCCCAGCGGGCTCTCGGCCAGCGTGCAGCCGAGCTGCTGCACCAGCGGCGTGGCCATCGCCTGGGTGGCTGGCACGAACAGCGCACGCTGGGCGATGCGGCGGCCATCGGCCAGCTCCACTTCCAGCCAGGTCGGCTGGTCGCCCTGCACCCCCAGCACCGGTGAGGTCTCGATCTGCACGCCGCGCTGCTGCATGGCCGCCTGCTCCTCGTCGGTGATCGGCAGGCCCTGGCTGAAGAAGGTGACATTGCCCCAGTCGGCGAACAGCGGCGCCTTGCTGGCCGACATCGGATGGCCGCCGAGCAGGCCGATGGCACCACCACCCACCTCATAACCGTGGCAGTAGGGGCAGTGCAGCACGGTGCTACCCCAGCGCTCGGCCAGTCCGGGCAGGTCCGGCAGCTGGTCGGCGATGCCGCTGGCCAGCAGCAGCTTGCGCGCGGCCAGCACCTGGCCATCGGCGGTACGCACTTCCACGCCCTCTGCGCTGGCGGTGGCCTGCACCGCCTCAGCCTGCACCCAGCGCACGCTGGGGTAATCCAGCAATTGCTGGCGCGCGGTCTTCAGCAGCTCGGCGCCGCTGATGCCATCCAGCCCCAGCACCCCGTGCGAATGGCTGGCGAAGCGGTTACGCGGCGAACCAGCGTCGATCACGGTGACCGGCCGCCGGGCACGGGCCAGGATCAGGCCGGCGGCGATGCCGGCATAGCTGCCGCCGACGATGAGCACATCAGGATTCATGATGACCTTCCAGGGAACGGTGATGGGCGAGATGGCGGGCGAAATCGGCGCCGAGCTGGTCCAGCGTGGTCGCCTGCAGGCGCTGTTCGAGCAGCCGCTGCGCCTCGCGTGCGCCCTCCAGCAGGGCACTGTTGACCAGCTGCTGGATCGGGCAGCCGCCGCCCGTATCGCGGGTACCGACCTGCACCAGCGGCGGTGCGCCCACCGCCAGGTAGATGTCATGCAGGGTGATGGCTGCGGCGTCGCGGGCCAGCTGGCTGCCGCCCCCATGGCCGCGGGCACTGTGCACCAGGCCGGCCTTGTGCAGCTGCGCCAGCAGGCGGCGGATCACCACCGGGTGGGTCGGCAGGCACGATGCCAGCTGCTCGGAGGTGCGTGGGGCGGATTGGCCGACCAGGTGCGCCATCACGTGCAGGGCATCGGAGAGGGGGTTCGCGGATTTCATGTAACAACAATAGTTACATTTAATTCTCCTGTCGAGGGTCCGCATTCGTTCCATATGGACACATTTGTCCTATGAAATAGCTTCTTCACATCGCTAAACGAAACACGAATGTGATGTACGTCGCACTTCAGTGTGTGCGTGGCGGGTCGATACCGCAGTGCCCCTTCCCGAGAGTTCTTCCCCATGAATGCGTCTGTCCGTGCTCCGCGCCTGCAGTCCAAGCTGCTCGGCGCGGTTTCTGTTGGTCTGGCCGTGGTCCTGCTGTGCGCTCTGGCGGGCCTGGCCTCCGCCTGGTTGAAGTTGTCCACCGAGGTTCCGCCCGAAGTCGCGCACAGCCGCGATGCCGAACGCCTGCAGCGTGAGTTCCGCGGCCAGGTGCAGGAATGGAAGAACGTGCTGCTGCGCGGCCACGACGACGCGTTGCGTCAGCGCCACCTGGAGGTCTTCGACAGCGAAGGCCGCCTGGTCGAACAACTTGCCAAGGGCCTGGTGACCAGCCCGGACGCGCGCACGCGTGAACTGGCGCAGGCGTTCATCGGCCTGCACGCACAGTTGCAGCAGGACTATCACGCGGCGCTGCAGGCGTTTGCCGAGGCCAGCTACGATCCCGCCGCCGGCGACACCCTCGTGCGCGGCAAGGATCGTCCGGTGGCGGCGGCACTGGACGCCCTGAGCACGCACGCCACGCAGGTGGCCGAAGCGGCGCTGTCGACACGCTCGCGGCAGGCGCGGCAGACCCTGCTGCTGTGCGCTGCGCTGACCGTGCTGGCCGCCGTACTGCTGCTGATGGGCCTGGCCTGGTGGCTGCGGCGTGCGGTGGTGCAGCCGGTGCTGGCAGTGGAAGCGGCGGCGCGCGCGGTGGCTGCCGGTGACCTGCAGCACGTGGTGCAGGTGCGCAGCCGCGACGAGATCGGTCGCCTCGCGCAGGCCATGCAGGCGGTGCAATCCACGCTGCGCGGCGTGCTGGATGCACAGACCGCGATGGCGCAGGCGCACGAAGCCGGCACCATCAGCCATCGCATGGACGCCGCTGCGTTCCCCGGCGCGTTCGGCACCATGGTGGCCGACTGCAACACGCTGGTCGACGCGCACATCCAGGTCAAGATGCGCGCGATCTCGATCATGGGCCGCTATGCCGTCGGCGACCTCAGCCAGGACATGGAGCGCCTGCCCGGCGAGAAGGCGGTGATCACCGAAGCGCTGGATGCGGTCAAGCACAACCTCGGTGCGATCAACGGCGAAATCCGCCGCCTGGCCGAAGCGGCGGCCGCCGGTGACTTCAGCCAGCGTGGTGACAGTGCCCGCTTCGAGCATGATTTCCGCGCGATGGTCGAGGGCCTGAACCGCCTGATGCAGACCACCGAGCTGAATCTGGGCGAGGTCTCCAGCATGCTGCGCGCGATCGCCGATGGACGCCTCGGCGCGCGCATGCACGGGGATTTCCAGGGCGTGTTCGCGCGCATCGCCGGCGATGCCAATACCACCGCCACGCAGCTGGCGACCATCGTCACCGACATCAAGCACGCCTCCGGCAACATCCACACCGCCGCAGCGGAGATCGCCGCCGGCAACAATGACCTGTCGCGCCGCACCGAACAGCAGGCCGCCAACCTGGAAGAGACGGCGGCGTCGATGGAGGAACTGACCTCCACCGTGCGCCAGAACGCCGAACATGCGCGCCAGGCCAACCAGCTGGCAATCGGCGCGCATACGGTCGCCTCGCACGGTGGCAGCGTGGTCGGCCAGGTAGTGGCAACGATGGGCGCGATCGAAACCTCGTCGCGGCAGATCGCCGAGATCATCAGCGTGATCGATGGCATCGCGTTCCAGACCAACATCCTGGCGCTGAATGCCGCGGTGGAGGCGGCGCGCGCCGGTGAACAGGGCCGCGGCTTCGCGGTGGTCGCCAGCGAAGTGCGCACACTGGCGCAGCGCTCGGCGGCGGCCGCGAAGGAGATCAAGTCACTGATCGAAGCCTCGGTGGAACAGGTCGGCCATGGCGCGCAGCGCGTGCGCGAGGCCGGCGACACCATGGCCGAGATCGTTGCATCGGTGCAGCGCGTGACCGACATCATGGCCGAGATCTCCGCAGCCTCGCAGGAGCAGAGCGCGGGCATCGAACAGGTCAGCCAGACCGTGATCCAGATGGACGGCACCACCCAGCAGAACGCCGCGCTGGTGGAAGAGGCCAGCGCCGCCGCGCGCAGCCTGGAGCAGCAGGCGAACCGGTTGATCGATGCGGTGGACGTGTTCGATCTGTCGACCACGGCGGCGGTGAAGGGCGGGCTGGCACGCGCGGCCTGATTGATGCGGTTGCCGGCCAGCGGCCGGCACTACCGTCGGAATCCGTGCGGACCAACGGTCCGCACCCACCACAGGGGTCGTGCCGGCCGCTGGCCGGCAGCGTGCCACGCCGCATGGGTAGCGCCCGACCGTTGGTCGGGCGATGGCAGGAATCCGTGCGGACCAACGGTCCGCACCCACAAGGCGGTCCGCACCCACCGGGATCCGCAGCGCCCTCACGGTCGTACACGGTGGTGCAATGCACCGTTGCCGGCATGCACGCGGTCACTGGCCTACCCTTTGCCGGATATTCCCCGCCTCCCTCCCCCCTCTGCTGGAGCCCCCCATGACTGTCCCCGCCTTCGGTCTCGGCACCTTCCGCCTGAAAGACCAGACCGTGATCGACTCCGTACGCAACGCGCTGGCGGTCGGCTACCGCGCCATCGATACCGCGCAGATCTACGGCAACGAAGCCGAAGTCGGCCAGGCCATCGCCGACTCCGGCGTGCCGCGCGATGAGATCTACCTGACCACCAAGGTCTGGATCACTGCGTTCAAGCGCGATGCGCTGCTGGCCAGCCTGCGCACCAGCCTGGAAAAGCTCCGCACCGACCAGGTGGATCTGGCGCTGATCCACTGGCCGTCGCCGAACGACAAGGTCGACGTGCCGATGGAGGAGTACCTGACCGCACTGGCCGAAGCCAAGGCACAGGGCCTGACCCGTGAGATCGGCATCTCGAACTTCACCATCGCGCAGATCCGCAAGGCGATCGGCATCCTCGGTGCCGACGCCATCGCCACCAACCAGATCGAGATCCACCCGTACCTGCAGAACCGCCTGCTGGTGAAGTTCCTGCAGGACAACGGCATCCATATCACCGCCTACATGAGCCTGGCCTATGGCGAAGTGATCAAGGACCCGGTGATCCAGGCCATTGCCGGCCGGCACCAGGCCACCCCGGCGCAGATCGCACTGGCGTGGGCGTTGCAGCAGGGCTTCTCGGTGATCCCGTCGTCGACCAGGCGCGAGAACCTGTCGAGCAACCTGGAAGCGGCAGCGATCCGCCTGACCGACGAAGACATGGCACAGATCGCCAAGCTGGATCGCGGCCATCGCCTGGCCAACCCCGAAGGAATTGCCCCGGCCTGGGATTGATTCCAACGACGGCACGCAACTGCCCTGGTAGGCGCCGACCTTGGTCGGCGCAGACGTCGGATCGATCGATGAGACACCGTGCCGACCAAGGTCGGCACCTACCAACGTCAGGGCTGCCTCCCGCCCTGCAGCAACCACCCACGCATCGCCGCACTGACCTCGTCCGGTTTCTCCATCGGTGCCAGGTGCCCGCAGTCGGGCACCACCACCAGCTGCGAGTGCGGCACCATCGCGTGCATTTCCTCGCTCACCGCCAGCGGCGTGATGCGATCGTTCGCGCCGCACACGATCAGCAGCGGATCGCGGTAACCGGCCAGCACGTCATGGCCATCGCGGCGCTCCAGCGCGCTCTGGCGCAGGAACACGTCCGCGCCCAACCGCGCGGTCATGTCGCGCACGCGCTGCACCAGCACGTAGTCGTCCAGCCGCGAAGCATCGATGTAGCTGCGCATCAGCACATCACCGAAGCCGTGGAATTTCCCCGGCAGGCGCACGCTGGCGCGCTGGCTGCGGCGCTGCTCGGCGCGCTCGGGTGAGTCGGCGTGGATCGAGGTGTCGATCAGCGCCAGCTGCAGTACCCGCTCCGGCGCGATGCGCAGGATCTGCTGGGCCACGAAGCCACCCAGCGAGAAGCCGGCCAGCGCAAAGCGCTCCGGTGCCTGCGCCAGCACGTCCTCGGCCACCGCCTGCAGGGTCTCACCTCGGGTCTGGTCGCCTACGGTGCAGTCGGCGATATCGGCCAGGTCGGCCAGCTGCGCGCGCCACAGCTCGGCATCGTTGAGCAGGCCGGGCAGCAGCAACAGGGGGATACGGTCGGTCATGGGGCTATTGTCGCGCCAGCGGGGTGACGGAACCATGCCGCAACGGGCGATTGCGTTGTAGAGTCGAGCACAGCCAGTCGAGCATGGCTCGACTCTACAGAAGGCAGCGACACGGACGCGACCATGGCAGACCCCTACAACAGCGGCACCCCTTCCCCGCCGGCACTGCGCTTCGACGATGCGCTGGTCACCACCGCCTTCGAGCTGCCCGGCCATCGCGTCGTGCGCAACCTCGGCGTGGTGCGTGGCATCACCGTGCGCTCGCGTTCGATCGTCGGCAACTTCCTGGGCGGCATCCAGACGCTCTTCGGTGGCAACATCACCATCTACACCGAGCTGTGCGAACAGGCCCGCGAGGAGACCTACCGCGACATGGTCAAGCACGCGCGGCAGCTGGGTGCCAACGCGATCATCGGCATGCGCTACGACGCCACCGATGTGATGACCGGGCTGACCGAGGTGCTGTGCTATGGCACGGCGGTGGTGGTGGAACCGATGCGGTGAGACCGGTGCATCGTCGAGCGCGGATCACGCCGCCGGCGGCACGTCGGGCACCTCGACCTGCTGCACCGGCAGGGTCACCATCATCACCGTCGGATCGTCCGGGTCCAGCTTCGTCTTGAAGCCCAGGCTCTGGCACATCGCCAGCATGGTGCTGTTCTCGCGCAGCACCTGGCCTTCGACCACGTCCAGGCCCAGCCACTTGGCGTACTCGATCATGATCGCCATCAACCGCCAGCCGATGCCGTGGCCCTTCAGGTCCGAGCGGATCAGGATGCCGTACTCGCCACGGTGGTAATCGGCATCGGCGTGCAGGCGTACCGCGCCCAGCATTTCGCCACTGCGCGGTTCGATCGCCACCAGCGCGATCGAGCGTGCGTAGTCGAGCTGGGTCAGGCGCGCGATGAACTCGTGGCTGAAGTGCTTCACCGACTGGAAGAAGCGCAGGCGCAGGTCCTCGTCGCTGACACGAGCGAAGAACGCGCGGAACAATGCGTCGTCCTCCGGCCGCACCGGGCGCACGAAGGCACGGCCGCCATCGGACAGTTCGATGGTGCGCTCCCACTCCTTCGGGTATGGGAACACCGAGAAACGCGGGTGGCCGCGGCCCTTGTGCAGGATGCGCGACGGCGCCACCGCCACGCGCGCGTCGAGGGCAAGGATGCCCTTGCCGTCGACCAGCAGCGGATTGATGTCCAGCGTGCGCACTTCGGGAATGTCGGCGGCCAGCTGTGCCAGCTTGACCAGCGCCAGTGCCAGTGCACGCTCGTCGGCGGCGGGCACATCACCGTAGGCCTTCAGGATGCGCGAGGCACGCGTCTGGCCGATCAGCTCGTGGGCCAGGCGCAGGTCCAGCGGTGGCAGCGCCAGCGCCTTGTCGTTGATCACTTCGACCGCGGTACCGCCACGACCGACCACGATCACCGGGCCGAACGTTGCGTCATCGGCAATGCCGACGATCAGCTCACGCGCCTTCGGACGCACGATGGTCGGCTGCACCAGCAGGCCGTCGATGCGCGCATCCGGCCGCAGCTGGCGCGCACGCGACAGGATCGCGTTGGCCGCGCTCTGCACCGCCGGCAGCGTGGACAGGTTGAGGCGCACACCATCCACTTCCGACTTGTGCGGAATATCCGGCGAGAGAATCTTCAGCGCGACCGTGGCACCGCGCTCCAGCAGCGGTTGCGCCAGGTCCATCGCCTCGTGCGCATCACGCGCGTGCATCACCGGCGCGGAGGGAATGCCATAGGCCTTGAGCAGTTCATGCGTGGCCAGCGGGTCCAGCCACTGCTGGCCGTTGGCCAGTGCGGCATCGACCAGCGTGCGCGCGGCGGCCGTGTCGACGCTGAAGTCCTGCGGCAGGCTGGGCGGCGTTTCCATCAACGCGTTCTGCGCTTCGCGGTAGCGCACCAGGTGCTGGAAGCCACGTACGGCTTCGGCCTCGGTCGGATAGGTCGGCACCCGCGCCGCGTTGAGCGTGGCAGTGGCCTGGTCATCGTTGCCCAGCCACACCGCGAACACCGGCTTGTCGCGATGATGGCGCGGGCGCAGGCCGAGCGTGCGGGTGAGCGCCTGCGCGGCGTCCGCCGATGAGGTGAACGCGGTCGGCACGTTCACCACCATCACCGCGTCGTTCTCGTTGTCGGCCAGCAGCGCCTCGATGGCCGCGGCATAGCGGTCACCATCGGCGTCGACCACGATGTCGACCGGATTGCTACGCGACCAGCCCTGTGGCAGCACCGCGTCGAGTTTCTCGATGGTGCTGTCGGACAGGTTGGCCAGCGTGCCACGCAATGCGATCAGCTGGTCCACGGCAAGGCGACCGACACCGCCACCATTGCTGAGGATGGCCAGGCGGCGACCGGGGAAGGTCCCCAACCGGCCCAGTGATTCGGCAGCAGTGAACAGTTCGTCCAGCGCGCTGACGCGCAGCAGGCCGGCGCGGTTGAACGCTGCACCGTACACATCATCGGCGCGGGCGAGGGCCTGCACATGGGTATCGCGGCTGCCCGGCTGCACGCGCTCGGCGCGGCCAGACTTCACCACCACCACCGGCTTGGCGCGGGCGGCGGCACGCGCGGCCGACATGAATTTGCGCGCGTCCTTGATCTGCTCGACATAGAGCAGGATGGCGCGGGTGCGGTAGTCGGTGGCGAAGTAGTCGAGCAGATCGCCGAAGTCGACGTCCATCGTGTCGCCCAGCGAGACCACGGCGGAGAAGCCGACCGAGCGTGCCACGCCCCATTCCACCAGCGCGGCGGCAATGGCGGAGGATTCGGAGATCAGGGCGAGGTCGCCGGCCTGCGGAAAATGTGCGGCGATGCTGGCATTGAGCCGTGCATGCGGTGCGATCACGCCCAGGCAGTGCGGGCCGAGGATGCGCAGGCCATGCTTGCGGGCCACCGCTTCCACCTGTGCCGACGGCGAGCCCGGGCCTTCGCCCAGGTGCGCGGTGAGGATGATTGCCGCCTGCACGCCACGTTCGGCGGCAGTGCGCACCACCTGCGGCACGATCGCTGCCGGTGCGGTAATCACCACCAGGTCGGGCACCCAGTCCAGGTCCTTCAGCCGCTTGACCGTGCGGATGCCATCGATCTCGGCATGCCGCGGATTGATCCACGCCACCTTGCCGGGGAAGCCGGTGCCGCGCAGGTTGCGCATTACCGCGCGCCCGGCCGAGCGCTCGCGCGGACTGCCGCCGATCACCGCGACCGACTGCGGACGAAACACCGACTGCAGGTGGTAGGTACTCATGCGCCTACGGTACACGGACTGGCGCATCGGGCGCATGATCCAGCGCAAGCCCCCGGTCTCCGGGGTCGGATCCCTTCGCACAGCGATGGGCTCTGACCCCTGCGTGCCGACCAAGGTCGGCACCTACCGGAGCACGGTGGTTCCGGCTTACAGCAGCGTGCCGTGCAGGATCATCGCGGCGATGCTGAAGTAGATCACCAGGCCGGTCACATCCACCAGGGTGGCCACGAACGGGGCCGAGGCGCTGGCCGGGTCGAAGCCGAGCCGCTTCAGGATGAAGGGCAGCATCGAGCCGGACAGCGAACCGAAGGTGACGATGCCGACCAGCGCGGCGCCGATGGTGATCGCCAGCAGGATCCAGTGCTCGCCATAGTCATGCAGGCCGCCCAGCTGCCAGATGACGATACGCACGATGGCCAGGCAGCCAAGGATGGCGCCCAGCACCATGCCGGTCGGGATCTCGCGCAGCGCCACCTTCCACCAGTCGCGCAGGCGCAGTTCGCGCAGCGCCAGGCTGCGGATCAGCAGCGAGGTGGCCTGCGAGCCGGAGTTGCCACCCGAGCTCATGATCAGCGGGATGAACAGGGTCAGCACCACCGCCCGTGCCAGTTCGTCTTCGTAGTGCTGCATCGCGCTGGCGGTCAGCATCTCGCCCAGGAACAGCACGCTCAGCCAGCCGGCGCGCTTGCGCAGCATCTCGAAGAAACCGATCTGCATGTACGGCTTGTCCAGCGCTTCCATGCCGCCGAACTTGTGCGCGTCCTCGGTGGATTCCTCGATCAGCGCGTCGAGCACGTCGTCCACGGTGACGATGCCAAGCATCTGCTGCTGCGCGTCGACCACCGGGATCGCCAGCAGGTCGTGGCGGCGGATCAGCCGTGCCACTTCTTCCTGGTCCATCAGCGCATCCACCGTCACCGGCGGATTGACCTGGGCCACGTCCAGGATCGATTCCTCGGGCAGGCCGGTGATCAGCCGGCGCATGGTCACCACCTGCTGCAGCTGCTGGCTGGCCGGCTCCAGCACGTAGATCGCGTACACCGTCTCGCGGGTGCGCTCGACCTGGCGGATGTGCTGCAGGGTCTGCGCCACGGTCCAGCTGGCAGGCACCGCCACGTACTCGGTGGTCATCAGCGCACCGGCCGTGTTCGGCGGGTAGCTGAGCAGCTTCTGGATGGCCTGGCGGGCGTCGGTGCCCAGCAGTGGAATCAGCCGCGCGCGCTCTTCTTCGTCCAGCTCGTGGACGATGTCGGTGGCGCGGTCGTCGGCCATCAGGCCCAGCAGAGCCGCAGCCCGCGCCGGTGGCAGCGCGGCCACCAGCTCACCGCTGCGGTGCAGCTCCGGCGCTTCGAGCATTTTCACTGCACGCGGCAACGGCAGCGCAGCCAGCGTTTCCGCGGCGCGGGTCAGTTCCAGCGTGTTGAGGAATTCCACCGCGTCGGCGGTGTTGTAGTTCGCCAGCGGTGCGGCCAGTGCGGCGGCATCGGCCACCGGGCGCAGCAATTGCTTCTGGTTCATCGGTTTTGCCTTGTGGGGGTGCGACCTCGCGCAACACCAACGCAGGCAAACCGTCCCGATGTCAGGCGGTGGCCATCGCTGGCGTCGAACGAGGTCGACTTCTACTGTCGCTGGACATGGGTTGGGGACTCCGGGATGCGTATGCCGACGGACGCGCCGCCAGCGGCGGGCAGTCTGGACCCGTGGGCCATCCAGGTCAACCCGGCCGCCCCGCGACGACGCCCGGCCAGTTGTTCTCGTGCGTACACAGACCGGCGCGCATAATGTCGTGGTGGCGCTCGCCACGCCCTCCCCCACCCGAACGGACGCACAGCGGGCTCCCCCGATGACCAGGTATTCCCATGCATAGCGGTGGTCTGGAACTGGCCCTGGTGCTGCTGCTGGCGGCGGTCATCGCCGTGCCGGTGTTCAAGAAGTTCGGCTTCGGCGCGGTACTGGGCTACCTGGCGGCCGGCGTGGTGCTGGGCCCGGACGGACTGGGCTTCGTGCAGGATGCCGACCGCATCCTTGGCGCCGCCGAGATCGGCGTGGTGATGCTGCTGTTCGTGATCGGCCTGGAGCTGTCGCCGGCACGCCTGAAGGTGATGCGGCGCTCGGTGTTCGGTGCCGGTGCGGCGCAGGTGGCGCTGTCCGGGCTGGTGCTGGGCGGCCTGCTGCTGCTCGACCATTTCCAGTGGAAAAGCGCGCTGGTGGTGGGTGTGGCACTGGCACTGTCGTCCACCGCGGTCGGCCTGCAGCTGCTGTCCGAGCACAAGGCGATCAACAGCGACCATGGCCGGCTGGGCTTTGCCATCCTGCTGTTCCAGGACCTGATCGCGATCCCCTTGCTGGCGGCCATCCCGCTGCTGGGCGGGGTGAAGAACGAGACCCTGCGCATCGAGGATGCGATGGTGGCGCTGGGCGCGCTGGCACTGGTGATCCTGTGCGGGCGACCGGTGCTGCGCAAGGTGTTCAGCATCATCGCGCGCACCCGCAGCCCGGAAGTGTTCACCGCCACCGCCCTGCTGGTGGTGCTCGGCACCGCCTGGTTCATGCAGGAAGCCGGCCTCAGCCCCAGCCTGGGCGCGTTCCTGGCCGGCGTGCTGCTGTCCGATTCGGAGTTCCGGCACGAACTGGAAGCGCAGATCGAGCCGTTCAAGGGCCTGCTGCTGGGGCTGTTCTTCATCGCCGTGGGCATGGGCATCGACCTCGACCGCATCGCGGCCGAGCCGTGGCTGATCGCGGCCGGCGTGGCGATCCTGCTGGTGGTCAAGTTCAGCCTGCTGTACGTGATTGGCCGTATTGCAAAGCTCAATTCACGGCAGTCGCTGCTGCTGGGCAGCGTGTTGTGGCTGGGCGGCGAATTCGCCTTCGTGGTGTTCAACGAAGCGCAGCGCGCGCACCTGCTGGGCAATGCCAACCATGACCGGCTGGTGGCGATCGTCGGCCTGTCGATGGCGATCACGCCGCTGCTGATGATCGCGCTGCTCAGGCTGCTCGGCCCGGAAAAGGCCGCACCGCGCCAGGCGGCCGAGGCTGACAAGGTAGCGCCGGACAACCGGCCCAAGGTGCTGATCGCCGGCATGGGCCGCTTCGGCCAGGTGATCGCGCGCCTGCTGACGGCACAGAAGGTGCCGTTCGTGGCGCTGGAGGCGAACCCGGACACCGTGGCCGACCTGCGCCGCTTCGGCAACCAGCTGTACTACGGCGACCCGACCCGGCCGGAGATGCTGCGTGCGGCGGGTGGCGAGCACATCGATGTGTTCGTGATCACCGTGGATGACCCGGAGACCAACCTGCGCGCGGTGCGCATGGTGCGCCGGCTGTACCCGGACGCGAAGGTGCTGGCGCGTGCACGCAACCGCCAGCATGCGTGGCGCCTGATGGACATGTCGGCCGAGCCGTTCCGCGAAGTGTTCGGCACCAGCCTGGAGATGAGCGGCCGCGTGCTGACCGCGCTGGGCGTGGCACCGGACGTGGCCGAGCGCCATGTACAGCGCTTCCGCGAGCATGACGAACAACTGCTGCGCGACCAGTACCTGGTGTACGACGACGAGGCCGCGGTGATCCAGACCTCGCGCGATGCACGCAACGACCTGATGCACCTGTTCGAGGCCGACGCGGAGAGCGACGGCGAGTAGGCGTGCCGACCAACGGTCGGCACCCACCACAGATTGCGGTAGTGCCGGCCGCTGGCCGGCAATCCCGGGATTCTGGAGGCTTCATGAGGTTGCCGGCCAGCGGTCGGCACCCACCCACAGCGGATTCCGGCAGTAGATCCACGCCATGCGTGGATGGCGCGATGTTGGGGTCAGAGCCCTTTCCGTTGGAAAGGGATCCGACCCCGGCCTGTCAGCCGTTGTCGCGCAGGAACCGCGCCATCGACGAAACACCCGGCACGCGCGGTTCGAACTCGCCGGCCACGTCGATGAAGCCACGCATCACCGCGATCTCGCGTGGGCTGCGGTTGAGGCTGTCGCGCACTTCCGGATCGGCACCGGCGCGCAGCAGGCGCTGCACCAGCAGCGGCAGGCCGTGCAGCGCGGCCAGATGCAGCGGGCCGAAACCGCGCGGATCACGCACGTCCAGGCTGACGTCCTCATCCAGCAGGCGCTCTACCGCCGCCATCACCACCTGCTCGTCGCAGGCAGTACCCGGCTCGGCGCGTGCGCCCAGCAGCAGCAGCAGCGGCGTGACCGAACCGGCAGCAGCCTGGTCCGGCTCGGCGCCGGCCAGCAGCAGGGTGTCGAGCAGGGCCAGCAGGCGCGAGCGGTCGCGGGCACTGAAGCCGTACAGCGCGGCACAGTGCAGCGGCCCCAGCTGCTGCGCGTCACCGGCATGCACGTCGGCACCCGCAGTGAGCAGCCGCGCGACGATGTCCGGCAGGCCCAGCGCCGAGGCCAGCATCAGCACGGTCACCCCACCCGGCAGGCGGTGTTCCAGCTTGGCGCCGGCATCGAGCAGGGCCGACACGATATCCACCTGGCGCATGCTGACCGCCGCCGACAGCGGCGTCGCACCACTGGCCGCGGCATGCTGCGGATCGGCGCCACGCGCCAGCAGCAGGTCGGTCACCGCCAGGTGACCACCACCGGCCGCACGCAGCAGCGCAGTGCAGCCCTGTGCATCGACCGCGTCAACAGCAAATCCCAGATCGATCAGGCGGCGCACCGCATCCACATCACCGGCCATCGCGGCGGCCGGCAGATCGGCCTCGCGCAGGGTACGGCGCGGCAACGGCCACACCCGCCAGTCCAGCCAGTCGGCCAGGTCACGGCGCCCGATCGACAACGCTACGCCCAGCGGCGTCTGGCCGTCGGCGGCACGGGCTTCCGGCGAGGCGCCGTGCTGCACCAGCAGCTTCAGCGCACCTTCGCGGGCCAATGCGGTGGCCAGGTGCAGTGCGGTCATGCCATGGCTGTCGCGCGCTTCGCGATCGACGCCAGTCTTGAGCAGGGCCTGCTGCAGGCGCAGCCAGCCCAGGCGCACTGCCAGCGACAACGGCGGGTCACCCGCCGGCGAGGCGGCGAATGGATCAGCGCCACGCTCCAGCAGTTCCAGCGCCAGCTGTTCCAGGCCACGGGCGGCCTGGTCGTGCTGCGCGCAGGCGGCGAGGAAACGCGCCAGGCCGCCGCGGCCGGCCGGCGACAGGCCACGCTGCAGCATCACCTGCAGCGCAGGCACCGCATCGATGCCGCGCGACAGCAGCGCGAACATCGGCGTGTCGGCGCAGGCGTCGCGCACATAGGGATCGGCACCGTGGCCCAGCAGCCAATCGACCGCGCGCGGCTCCAGTGCCAGCTCCGGATCGAGCAGCAGGCCGCCCAGTTCTTCCGGCTGGCACAGCTTGGCCAGCGCGGCCATGCCCTCGGTATTGCCGAAGCCCAGTGCTTCGCGCAGCAGGGTCAGCGGCGGGCGATCCGGCAGCAGGCCGCTGGCGCTGGCGGCTTCGCCGCGCTCGGCCAGGCCATCACTGACGGCGGCCGGCAACGGATAGGACGGGTCCAACAGGGCGACGATCGCCCAGCGGCCGGCTTCAGCGGCGTAGTCCACCGCGCGGCGGCCGACCGGATCAGCCGCATCGGCGGCGATGCCCAGCTCGACCAGGCGCTTGATCAGCAGCGGCGAGACATCCTCGGCCATCGCTGCCAGCTGCACCGCATTGCGGCCTTCGCCGTCCACCGCGACCAGGTCCGGCTTATGCGGCAGCAGGTGCTCGACCACGGCGGCACGACCGGCACGGGCCGCTTCCAGCCACGGTGTACGACCCAGCGCATCGCGCGCTTCCAGATTGGCGCCCGCGCCGAGCAGCACGCCGATGATCTCCACGTGGCCAGCCAGGGCCGCTTCGTGCAACGCACTGCGGCGTTGGCGATCACGCGCATCGGCCCGTGCCTTGTGCTTGAGCAGCAGCTGCACACCGGCCGGATCGTCGTCCTCGGTGGCGGCGGCGGCCAGCAGCACTGGGGTGCCTTCGGCCGGTTCGCTGCGTGCACCACGTTCGAGCAGGAAGCGGGCCAGGCGCCAGTTGCCGACCTGGCAGGCCACCGCCAGCGGCGACCAGCCCTCGCGGTTCAGCGCATCGACTTCGGCGGCGGCATCGCGCAGCAGCGCGGCCACGCCCGGGTCGGAACTGCGTGCGGCATGGTGCAGCGGGGTGTTGCCATCACTGTCGGTGGCGCGCGAATCGGCGCCGTTGGCGAGCAGGGTCATCACCGCTTCGGGGCGGCCATGCCAGCTGTCGCGGGTCGCGGCCAGCAGCGGGGTCATGCCCCGGTGCGGCGCATTCACATCGACGCCGCGGGCAATCAGTTCGCGCAGCAGGCGCAGGTCCGGCAGCACCGCGGCCAGCACCGCCAGGCTGCGCTGGTCACGCCAGTTCGGGTCCGGCAGCGCATACGGATCGGCACCTGCCTGCAGCAGCTGCAGGCCGCGGTCGATGCGGCCCTGGCGCGCGGCTTCATACAGCGCAGGTGTCAGTTCCTGCGGCGCCATCGCCTCCAGCGGCGCGGTTTCGGCCGCAGCGGGGAACATCGGTTCCTGTTCGCTGCTGGCCGCTGCGAACGGGCTGGGACGCAGCGACACCAGCGGCGCGGGCGCGACCCGCTGCAGCAGCAGGTGCAGCACCGGCGACAGCAGCACGACCGCCAGTGCGGCGGGCCAGCGTGCGCTTTCCGGCAACAGGCCCGGCCAGGCCGGCAGCACCACCAGTGCGGACAGCGCGATCACCAGCGCGGCCACGCCAAGGCCACGCCAGGCGGTCAGGTCGCGCCCGGCCAGCGCCTGCCAGTGCTGGGCAAGGCTGCCATCGAGGCGCTCGACATCGTTCCACAACGGCCAGGTGCGCCAGGCCGCCAGCAGGCCGGCGCTGACCAGCACGCTCAGGCCCAGCACTGCCGCCAGGCTGCCGCTGTCACGCAGTGCCGCCAGCGGCCAGGCCAGCAGCAGCGCCAGCAACAGCGGCGCGGCCGCCCACAATGCCAGCAGCGCGGGCAGGTCCTGGCGTGCGACCACCTTCAGCGGCAGCAGCGCACGGCTGCGACGCCACCACGACACCCCCAGCGCAAACGCCGGCTGCGCCAGTGCGGCAAGGACGGCACCCGGCACACCGCCCACGGCGGCGCCCAGCGCCAGCACGGCACCCACGGCGAAGGCGATCGACAGGGCGCGCGGACGGGAGATGTCAGTCATAGTGTCGCGGCATCAGGCTGGCCACCGACGGCGGCACCTGCAGGTAGAACCCGCGTTCGCTCATTTCGCTGCGGACCTTTTCAGGATCGGCCTGGGCCAGGCGGCGCTGGGCATCCAGGGCCACCTCCAGGACGAAGGTGAGCGTTCCCAGCGAGGTGAGCAGCGGCGCGGGCAGCGCGCTGAAATCATCGCGTCGGGGAACGTAGACGTAGGTGTCCGGCTTGAGTTGGCTTTTATAGACGTAGGCGTGCATGTCCGCGGGACGATAACCCGGGAAGAGCCATGATTGTGTCGGAAAGCCGACACCGGGGAAAGCCGTCAGCCGACGATGGCGGCGCGATCGGCGGCGTTTCCCCAGCGAGGTTCAGCAATGTGGCGGCGGCGTTCAGCCAGCGCCGCCGCCACACGGGTGCTTACTTGACCTTGGCGTAGGTGCCCTTCAGCGCCACACCGGCCACGAAGGTGCCGGCCCAGCACTCGTAGTTGGTCGTGCTCTTGAACTCGTTCTTCTTGTAATAGCTGACGATGTCGACCACCGCGTTGGCGCCGCGCGACCTGGCGCCGTCCTGCAGCGCGCGCAGCGCCGACAGCGCAACCCAGCGGCAGGCCTCGGCGTCGCTCTTGTTGGCGGCGTTGGTCTTCTTGTTGGTCACGTCTTCGCCCAGGCGCTGCTGCACGCTCACCGGCTGTCCGGCCAGGTAGAAGCGCACGCTGCCGTCGATGCCGGCGTCCTTGGCAGCCTGCGAGCTGACCAGCTCCTGCAGGGACTGCTCGACGCGGGTATCGCGGGCGGAGGCGGTGGAGGTCAGGGCCAGCAGCGCGGTGGCCGTGGCGATCATCAGGGTGCGGCGCATCGGAACATCTCCTTGTCGAGGGTGCGGGTGGATAGCGGAAACGGTGCGGTGGGGCGGTGGATCACTCGCTCCAGCGGCGGAACACCAGCGAGGTGTTGATGCCGCCGAAGGCGAAGTTGTTGCTCATCACGTATTCGGCCTGCAGTTCGCGGCCCTGCCCGGTGATGAAGTCGAGCTGGCCACAGCGTGGATCGACCTCGGCCAGGTTCAGGGTCGGCGCGAACCAGCCGGCGCGCATCATCTGGATGCTCAGCCAGGCCTCGAACGCACCACAGGCACCCAGCATGTGGCCGACATAGCTCTTCAGCGAGCTGATCGGCACGCGGTTGCCGAACACCTGCGCGGTCGCCTGGGTTTCGGCGATGTCACCGTGGTCGGTGGCGGTGCCGTGGGCGTTGACGTAGTCGATCTGCGCCGCGTCCAGGCCGGCATCCTCCAGCGCCAGGCGCATGGCCTGGGCCATGGTGTCGGCGCTGGGCTGGGTGACATGCTGGCCATCGCTGTTGGTGCCGTAGCCGACCACCTCGGCAAGGATGGTGGCGCCGCGCGCCTGCGCGTGCTCCAGGTCTTCCAGGATCAGCGTGCAGGCGCCCTCGCCCAGCACCAGGCCATCACGGCCGGCATCGAACGGGCGCGGGGTGGTCTGCGGCGCATCGTTGCGCACGCTGGTGGCGAACAGGGTGTCGAACACCGCCGCGGCGGTGGCATCGAGCTGCTCGGCACCGCCGGCCACCATCACCGTCTGCTTGCCGCTGCGGATGGCCTCATAGGCTGCGCCCACGCCCTGGCTGCCCGACGTGCAGGCGCTGGAGGTGGTGTAGACGCGCCCGGACAGGCCGAAGAACACGCCGATGTTGACCGGCGCGGTGTGGCTCATCATCTTCAGGTAGGTGGTGGCACTGATGCCTTCGGTGGTGAATTCGTTGAGCATGCGCCCGAATTCACCGGTGGCCTCGTGGCTGCCCGAGGACGAGCCGTAGGCCACGCCGGTACGTCCACTGCGCAGCACCGGGTGCTCGTGCAGGCCAGCTTCGCGCAGCGCCACTTCGGTGGCGCGCACCGACATGATCGCGACCTTGCCCATCGAGCGGGTGGTCTTGCGGTTGTAGTTCGGCGGCAGCTCGAAGTCCTGCGCCGGCGCGGCCAGCTTGGTGTTCAGCCCGGCATAGACATCCCACTCGGGCATCGCGCGCACCGCATTGCGGCAGCTGCGCAGGTGCGCCTCGATGGTCGGCCAGTCGTGGCCGAGCGGACTGATGGCGGCGGCACCGGTGACCACCACGCGACGATCGGCGGCCATCAGAGCATGCCCCCGTTCACCGAAATCACCTGGCGGGTGATGTAGCCGGCCGGTTCGGACAGCAGGAACGCCACCGTGGCCGCCACTTCGTCGGGACGACCGACGCGGCCGGCGGGAATCAGCTTGAGCGCGTGTTCAACCACTTCGTCGTTGAGCATTTCGGTCTCGATCAGGCCCGGGGCCACGCAGTTCACGGTGATCTGGCGGCTGGCCAGTTCCAGCGCCAGCGCCTTGGTGGCACCGATGATGCCGGCCTTGGCAGCGCTGTAGTTGACCTGCCCGCGGTTGCCGGCCAGCCCGGACACCGACGACAGGGTGACGATGCGGCCCGGCTTGCGCCGGCGCACCATCGGCATGATCAGCGGATGCAGCACGTTGTAGAAACCATCCAGGTTGGTGTGGATGACCTGGTCCCAATCCTCCGCCGACAGTGCCGGGAAGGCGCCATCACGGGCGATGCCGGCATTGCAGACCACGCCGTAGTACGCGCCATGCGCTTCGACATCGGCCTCCAGCGCGGCACGTGCGGCCTCGCGGTCGGCCACGTCGAACATCAGCACGCGGGCCTGCTGGCCCAGTGCCTGGATCTCGGCCACCACCGCCTGCGCCTCTTCCACGCGGCTGCGGCAATGCACCACCACGTCGAAGCCGTCGCGCGCGATGCGCAGCGCGATGGCCCGGCCGATGCCCCGGCTGGCGCCGGTCACCAGCACGCTTCGATTCCCTGTCATGCCTGTCCACTCTCCAGATAGGCCATCGCGTCGGCCGGTTCGAACACCGACACGTTGGCTGTCGCCCATTCTTCCTCGCCTGCCAGGATGCGGCAGGCGAACATCCCCAATCCATTGTCACCCAACAGCTCGCAGCGCGCCTGTACGCGCAGTCGCGAACCGCTGGGGAAACTGCTGCGCAGGCTGCTGTAGCGGCGGCTGCCGAGCAGGAAGCCCAGCTGCGGCGGCCTGCCGGCGGCGCGTGCGCGGCAGCCGGCCCAGGCCGCGATGGCGTGTGCCATGTATTCGATGCCGACCCAGGCCGGCACCTGGCCATCCTCGACGAACAGGCCGGCCCCGGGCACCACCAGTTCGGCCTCAATGGCGTCCTGGTCCCACTGCGTGATGCGCTCCAGCAGGCACATGTCCTGGCGGTGCGGCACCACGTCCTCGATCGCGTACAGCGTGTTCATCGACGCTCCAGCGCCAGCACGGCATTGCTGCCGCCGAAGGCGAACGAATTGCTCAGCACCCGTCGCGGCGGGTGCGCCAGGCGGGTGGCCGGGGCCACCAGCGGCAGCACCGGCAATGCGGGATCGGCCACGCCGTCCCACCAGTGCGGCGGCAGCTGCTGCTGCGGATTCTCGGCCAGCAGGATCCAGCACAGCGCCGCCTCGATCGCACCCGAGGCGCCCAGCGTATGGCCGGTCAACGGCTTGGTTGAACTGGCCGGCACGCCGTTGCCCAGCACCTGCGAGACCGCCAGGCTTTCCATCGCATCGTTGTGGCCGGTAGCAGTGCCATGCAGGTTCACGTAGTCCACTTCGTCGGCGGCCCATCCGGCACGCAGCAGTGCCTGCTGCAGGGCATCGATGGCGCCCAGCCCCTGCGGGTCCGGGGCGGACATGTGGTGCGCGTCGGCCGATTCGCCCCACCCGGCCAGGCACACCGGACCGGGTTCGCGGGTGAGCAGGAACAACGCAGCGCCCTCGCCGATGTTGATGCCGGCGCGATGCTGCGAGAACGGATTGCAGCGCAGCGCCGATACCGATTCCAGCGCGCTGAAGCCGGCCACGGTAAAGCGGCACAGCGAATCGGCGCCACCGGCGATCACCGCATCGACGATGCCGGCGCGCAGCATGCGCGCGGCCGACATCAGCGCCTTGGCGCTGGACGAGCAGGCGGTGGACAGGGTCCATGCAGGCCCCTGTGCGCCACTGCGCTGGCGCACGAACTGCGCGGCAGTGCCCATTTCCTGCTGCGCATAGTCGAAGCCCTGCGGCCACTGGCCCTGTTCGGCGTGGCTGCGCAGGGCCTGCTCGGATTCACCGATGCCCGAGGTGCTGGTACCCAGCACCACCGCCACGCGCTCGGCGCCATGGCGGGCGATCGCGGCGGCCACGGCCGGTGCGATCTGCGCCAGTGCCACGTCCAGCAGCGCGTTGTTGCGCCCGCGCAGGGCCACCGGCAGGTCATCCAGCGTCGGCAGGGGCGTGCGTACTTCTCCCAGCGCCAGGGTGCGTCCCGGCAACAGGCTGTCGTTGTCAGTGAGACCGCCCGGGGCGTCGGCGAACATGGCCGACGTCACAGCGGCGCGGCCATCGCCAAGCGCACAGACCACGCCCAGATCGTTCAGGTAGATCGGTGCGCTCATCGGTCCGGCCCGGCCATGTCGATCGATTCGATGCGCAGGGCGTAGCCTTCGGCGCGGTTGTCCAGCTGCACGCTGCCGTCGTCCAGGCGCTGCAGCTGCAGCCACACCATGCCGTCGCGCGACAGGCTGCGCTGATGGCCGTCATCGCTGACCTGCCAACCGGCCGGCAACGCGGCGGCAATGGCCGCGGTCGGCCACAGCGCGAACTGCAGGTCATCCAGCACGCGCTCGGCACGCACCTGCGGCGGCAGCCACGGCGCGCGCTGCTGGGTCAGCTGCTGGCCGTCCCACTGCAGGCGCACGCCGGTCTGTCCCATCGCCTGCACCGCCAGCTGCACCTGCTGCGCATCGGCTTCCAGCAGAGCATCCAGGTCGCGCTCATGCGTGCCGAACCGGAAATGCAGCTGCTGCTGCAGTGCCAGCGGCGCCGGCAGGCTGGCCGGCGACAGGCGCAGCGGCGGCAGTTCCACCTGCGGCTTCGGCATGCGGCCGGCACAGGCGGCCAGCAGCAGGCACAGCAACAGCGCTGCAGTAAGGGCGATCACGCGCTGCACAGCTGCTCCAGCACGCGCATGCGGCGGCCGCTTTCGTCGGCCACGTACGGGTTGTTGGTGTCCCAGGCGTAGCCGGCCAGGATGGAGCTGATCATGTCGCGCACTTCGGGCTGCTGCTGCGGGTGGTAGATGATCTTCTGGAAACCGCCTTCGTACCAGCTTTCGACGAAGCGGCGGAAGGTCTTCACGCCGGCGCGCAGCGGGATCGAGAAGTCGGCTTCCCAATCGACGGTTTCGCCGGCATAGCGGCGCGCCAGGCACTCGCTCGCCAGCTGCGCGGACTTGAAGGCGATGGTGACGCCGGAGGAGAACACCGGGTCGAGGAACTCGCCGGCATTGCCCAGCAGGGCGTAGCCCGGGCCCCACAGCGAACTGACATTGGCCGAGTAACCGGTGATCCGGCGCACCGGCAGCACCGCCCATTCGGCGTTGGCCAGCAGCCGGGTCAGGTTCGGGTCCTCGCCGACGATGGCCTGCAGTTTCTGCAGGTCGTCGCCTTCGTAGCGCTCGAAGAACGACGGCTCGGCGACCACGCCCAGCGAGCAGCAGCCATTGGAGAACGGGATCGTCCAGTACCAGACGTCGATGTGCTCGGGATGGGTGGTGATCAGGATCTTGTTGCGGTCGAAGTCCGCTTCGGCCGGAATGTTGTCGCGCACGTGGCAGAAGATCGCCCCGCGCACCGGGAAGTTGGACGGCGATTCCAGCTGCAGCAGGCGCGGCAGCAAGCGCGCGAAACCGGATGCATCGAGGATGAAATCGGCCTCGATGCGGTACTCGCTGCCGTCCGGGCGACGCACGGTCACCGCCGGCTGCTCGCCCGCTTCGACCGACAGCACTTCATCACCGAAGCGCAGCGTGGTGCCCATGCGTTCGGCACCGCGCGCCAGCACGTTGTCGAAGTCGGCGCGCTGCACCTGGTAGGTTGTGCCCCAACCCGGCGAGAACTTCTTCCTGAAGTCGAACGCGGTGCGCGCCTCGCCATGCACGAAGGCGGCGCCGTTCTTGTGCTGGAAACCCGCTTCGACCACGTCCTGCAACAGGCCGGCAGCCTCGATGTACTCCATGCTCTGCGGCAGCAGGCTTTCTCCGATGGAGAAGCGCGGGAACTGCTGGCGCTCCAGCATCAACACCTGGCGGCCCTGCTGGCGCAGCATCGCCGCCGCCACGGAGCCGGCCGGGCCGGCACCGATGATCAGGATTTCAGTACGTTCGACAGCATCCACAGCAGTATTCATCGGTGCGTCCTTGTTGCTCGATCAAGTGGAAAGAAGGAAGTCGGAAAACAGGCTCAGGCCGGCGGCAGATCGTGCGGCGGCGGCCGGAACAGCGGCGAGATCAGCCAGACCAGGCCGATGCCGAACAGCAGGGTCAGGCCGAACGCGCGCAGCGCCGGGGTCTGCGACAGTCCCAGCAGGCCGAACGACAACCAGGTGCTGGCCGCGCCCACGCACACCGCCAGCCAGGCACTGGCATCGCCGCGGTGCTCGATCAGGAAGATGCCGTAGTCGATGCCCATGCCCAGCAGCAGCATCAGTGCCAGCACGTTGAACAGCTGCAGTGGCTGGCCGAACAGGCCCAGCAGGCCCAGGGTCAGCGCACCGGCAATCAGCGTCGGCGCGAACACGCGCCAGGCCTGGCGGCGGTAGCGCAGCCACAGCGCGCCGAACACCAGCACGATGCCGACCAGCAGCAGCCCACCCATCAGCTTGCGGTAGTGGCCCAGCAGCTGCGAGAAGTCGGCGGTGCGGTCCACCCAGCGCACACCCGGCAGGCCTTCCGCCGCCCCGCGCAGGGTGGCCAGCGCATCAGCGCGCGACAGGTCATCGACCATCACCACGCTGATCATCTGCCCGCCGACCTCGCCCACCCACAGGTGGCGGAACGGCTGCGAGGCCGGCGAGGCCAGGAACGCCTCCGCGGTCAACGGCGTAGCGGCGAAGTCCGGGCGCGGCAGCGGTTCGCCGACCGCCTCGGACACCGCGTCCAGCACGCCCGGTTCCACCTTGGCGGTCAGCGCGGCATCGGCCTGCTGGCGCGCCGGCGACGGCAGCCAGTCGCTGATCGCGCGGTAACCGCCGATGCGCTTGTCGTTGGCCAGTACACGCAGGCGTTCGGTCAGCGCTTCTTCGCGCTGCAGCAGTTGTGCGGCGTCACTGCCCTGCACCAGGTAGAACTGCGCCGGGCTGGGCATGCCCAGCAGCTGGCTCAGGCGGATCTGCTGGGCCATCAACGCCGGCGGCGAGGACTGCAGGCTGCGCAGATCGTCGTTGCTGTTCAGGCGGGCAATGCCGATGGCAGACAGCGCCAGCGTGATCACCACGAACACCGTCACCGGCCGGCGGCCATGCAACCGCGGGAAGCGTTCCAGCGTGTTGCCCAGCCACTGCGAGAAACGGGTCTGGCGGATCTCACCGCCATCCAGCCACGGGAACCAGAAGATCACCGTAAGGAAGGCGGCGGCCAGGCCGACCACCGAGAACAGTGCCATCTGGCGCAGGCCCGGGAACGGAGCCAGGCCCAGCGCCAGGTAGGCCAGCGCGCTGGTCAGCAGCGCCAGCCACAGGCCCGGCAACAGGTGCCGCAGCAGTTTCCAGCGGCGATCGGCCGGCTCGGCCTGGCGCGAGGCGAACCAGTGGATGCCGTAATCCTCGGCCACGCCCACCAGCGATGCACCGAACACCAGGGTCAGCACGTGCACCTTGCCGAACACCAGCACGGTCACCGCCAGCGCCACGCCACAGCCGATCAGCAACGACGCGGCGACCAGCAGGATCGGCCGCAGCGAACGGAACGCCAGCCACACCAGCAGCAGCACCGCAGCCAGCGAACCCCAGCCGATGGTGTTGATCTCCTGGTTGGCCTGCACCGCGGCCGCTTCGGCATGCAGCGGCACGCCGGCATGCAGGATTTCCAGCTCGGGCGCCGCCGCCCTGGCGGCCTGCCCGGCGCGTTCCAGCAGGCCATCGAGATGGCGCTCACCATCGAGCTGGAATGCCGAACCCGGCGTATCGAACTGCAGCGCGGCCCAGTGCTTGCCCTCGGCTTCGAGCAGGCCGTCATCGCCCAGCCGCAACCCCGAACCTTGTGCCTGCTGCTGCCACCACTGCGGCCACAGCGACAGCGGGTCTTGCCGCCAGTCGGTCAGGCGCGGCGCGCCCATCGGGCCGTACAGCGCGGCCAATGCCTGCTCGGCCAATGCGCCCGGTTCGCTGCCCTGCAACTGCTCGCGCTGGGCCGGCGTCAGCAGGCGGTCGCGGTACGGCGCGTAGAACGCGCGCGCCTCATCGAACCAGCCTTCGATCGAACCACTGGGCACCAGCAAGGCGTGGTCGGTGTCCTTGGCCATGGCCGCAGCAAAGGCCGCCTGCGCGCGCTTGGCGGCGGCGCCGTCCTTGCTGCCCAGCAGCACCACCACCTGCCGCGAGCTGCCGTCGGCGATGCGCCGGGTGACGTCGCTCAACAGGCGATCATGCGCATCCTGCGGCAGCAGCGCCAGGATGTCGGTGTCGATCCGCAACTCCTGGCTCCACAGGTGCCACTGCTGCGCGCCCAGTGCCAGCAGCACCAGCAGCCAGGCGATGCCCAGCCAGTGCCACCAGCGCCGCAACCGGTCCGGTGCGTTCGATGCTGCACCCTCACTCAAAGCGGCGCGCCTCGTCGGCGTTGAGCGTGGCCGGTGCCTCGCTCAATGCGCTGAACTGGATCTGCGTGCGGTCCTTGTTGGCCTCGACGATCTCGACCTGGCGCACGTAGCGGTCACCCTGCAGGGTCAGCGACTGGAAGGCCTTGGCCAGCATCGCCGACTTCGGCGTCAGCCGCAGTCGCCAGCCCTGCCCTTCACGGCTGGCCGCCACGTTGAACTGGCTGGACAGCGCCTGCACGTCGCCGCTCATCAGCGCGAACATGATCGCGTTCACCGAACGCATCGCCGGCTGCTGCCGTGCATCGAGCTCGACACGGGTGCTGCCATCGCGCTGGCGGCTGAGGATGCGGTCGGCGGTGACCACCACTTCGGAGGGGAACGGCTTGAGCGTGGTCCAGATCACGCCGTGCTGGCGCGCGACCACGAACTGGCCCTGCGAGCGCAACGGGTTCTTGAAGCCGCTGACCTGCTTTTCCTGGCTGAACTGGCCACGCAGTACATCCGGCCGCGCCACCGCCTGGGTGATCGCATCGATGGCGGGGTCGGCGGCCTGCACGCGCGGTGCGGCAACGAGCATCAGCACGCACAGCAGCACGCTCGGAAGACGGGCAAACATGTTCACGGCGCAGGCACTCCCAGGCGTTCCCACAGTACCGGCGGGCACTGGTACAGCATTTCCTTGCTGGCCGCGTCCACCGCGACCTGGATGGTCATCGCGCGGGTCAGCACCTGGCCACTCTGCGCATCGACGATTTCGTACTCGATCTTCAGCCGGTTCTCCCATTCCACGATGCGCGCGATCACGCGCAGCGCCTGGTTGAACAGCAGCGGGCGCACGTACTTCACCCGCGCATCGACCACCGGCCACAGGTAGCCCGATTCGAGCATCTGCGGGTAGTCGTAGTCGTAGCGCCCGAGCAGCGCGCAGCGCGCGATCTCGAAGTACTTGAAGTAGTTGCCATGCCAGACCACGTTCATCGGATCGCAGTCATGGAAGGCGGGGGTCAGCGCAATCTCGCCGACCCGTTCGATGGCCTCATTCACCGGCATACAGCTCCCAACGTTGCGCGCGGATCTCCACCAGCAGTTCCCGCAGTTCGCGATCCAGCGCGCGGTCTTCTTCAACCAGGGCGATGCGCTGCCCCAGGTCGGCGTACATGTCGGCCAGACTGCCATGCAGCTGCGCGTTCAGGCCAACCCGTTCGCGCAGCGCCAGGCCCTGGCGGGCGGCGATCAGCATCGCGGCCACCACCTGTTCAGTCAGCTCGATCACGCGCAGGCAGTCGCGCGCGGCGATGGTGCCCATGCTGACCTTGTCCTGGTTGTGGCACTCGGTGGAACGCGAAAACACGCTGGCCGGCATGGTCTGCTTCAGCGCTTCGGCCGTCCAGGCAGACACACTGATCTGCAGCGCCTTCAGGCCATGGTTGATGGCCGCGCGCGGGCCGGTGGCCGCCGACAGGTTGGCCGGCAGGCCATGGTTGTAGCGGGCATCGACCACCAGCGCCAGCTGCCGGTCGAGCAGGTCGGCAACGTTGGCAACGGTGTTCTTCAGGGTGTCCATCGCCAGCGCGATGTGGCCGCCGTAGAAGTGGCCGCCATGCAGGATGCGCTCGCCGTCGGCATCGATCAGCGGGTTGTCGTTGGCGCTGTTCAGTTCGGTTTCGATCAGCTGGCGCAGGAACGGCAGGCTGTCCTCCAGCACGCCGATCACATGCGGCGCGCAGCGCAGCGAATAGCGGTCCTGCAGGCGCTGTTCATTGCGCGGCGGACGCTCGCTGTGCAGGTCGCTGCGCAGGCGCGCGGCGATGCGGCCCTGGCCAGGATGCGGCTTGGCCGCGAACAGGGTTTCGTCGAAGTGGTGTGCATTACCGTCGCTTGCCAGCACGTTGAACGCGGTCAGCCGCGTGGCCATGCGCGCCAGGTAATCGGCGCGCTGCCAGACCAGGCAGGCCAGGCCGGTCATCACCGCGGTGCCGTTCATGATCGCCAGGCCTTCCTTCGGCCGCAGCTTCAGCGGGGTCATGCCGATCTTCGCCAGCACCTCCGCAGCCGGCCGCACGCGGCCGTCGTGCAGCACCTCGCGTTCGCCGCACAGCACCGCCGCCACGTACGAAAGTGGCGTCAGGTCACCGCTGGCACCCACCGAGCCTTCGGCCGGAATCATCGGCAGCACGTCGTGCTGCAGGAGCGTGGCCAGGCCTTCCAGCAGCGGCACACTGACACCGGACATGCCGCGCACCAGCGACGCCAGGCGCGCGGCCAGCACCGCGCGGGTCTCGACCGGATCCAGGTAACGGCCCAGGCCGCAGCCGTGGTAGGTGTACAGATGGTGCGGCAGTTCCGCCACCAGCGCCGGCGGGATGTTCACCGTGCACGAGTCGCCGTAGCCGGTGGTCACGCCGTAGATCACGCCGTCCTCGCGCAGCAGGCGGTCGAGGAAGTCGGCACCGCGCTGGATGTGCGCGCGGAACGCCGGCGCGTCGCTCAATGCGGCCTCGCACTGGCGCTGGGCCAGGGCAACCACGTCTTCGATGGTCAACGGTGCATCGCCAAAGCGGCACACGGGTACGGCGTCAGTCGTCATGCGGAGCCTGATCCCAGAAGGGGAAGAAATTGAACCAGTCCAACGGGGACTGGATGACCTGGAGTTCCAGCCAGCGCGCGAAGCGCTGTGCCTGTTCGGCCAGTGCGGCGTCGCGCGAGCCACGCGGCAGCACGATGCGTTCGGCGAACTGTTCGAATGCCACGCGATAGCCCTCGCCCTGGTGCAGGCAGGCCATGGTGTAGACCGGGCAGCCGAGCGCGGCGGCGAGCACATAGGCGCCGATCGGGAACGGGGCCCGGTGGCCAAGGAATTCGGTGGTGACGCTGCGGCCGCCCTGCACCGGCGTGCGGTCGCCGACAATGGCGACGAAGCCACCCGCCGCTACGCGCTCGGCCAGCATCACCGCGGTGGCCGGCCCCATTTCGGTCACCTGCACCAGCTCCACCGCCGCCAGCGGGTCCAGCCGCTGCAGCAGGCGATTGAAGCGCTGCGCGTGCGCGGTATGCACCAGCACGGTGATGCGGAAGCCCGGCACCTGTTCGGCCAGTACCTGGCACAGCTCCAGGCAGCCGATGTGCGCAGTGAGGATCAGCCCGCCTTCACGGCGCGCGATCTTCTCCAGCACCAGGTCGCGATGCAGGTGGATGCGTTCGGCCGGATAGCGCCCGCCCAGGCCGAGGATCTTGTCCAGCATCGTATCGGCGAAGGCGAAGAAGTGGCGCAGGCTGTCGCGCCGGGTCGGCGCGCGGCCGAGCACGCCGCTGTATGCCTGCAGCCGCTGCAGGTACTGCATCGAGGCCTGGCGGCCGACGCGGTTGCCCAGCCAATGGCAGGCCACCACCGGCCACACGCACAGGCGGAACGGCCAGCGCCCGAACCAGCGGTGCACCCAGCACAGGAACAGCACGCCGGCCACCGACGTCGATTCGCCGATGTCGGCCCAGTGCGGGGCACCCTGCGCGGCCGCCATCTCAGCGCTGCCCCCGCAGGCGGCGCCACAACAGGCGCGGTGCGCGCCAGAGCATGCCGAAGAACAGGCGGGTATGCATGCGGCTGATGCGCACGTTGTCGCGCCACACATCGAAGTGCGACACGCCATCGGATGGATAGGTCACGCGCGTGGCCAGGTGCTCGACCGGCAGGTGCCGCCAGTACAGGCGCACCATCACTTCGGTATCGAAATCCATGCGCCGGCCGATGGTTTCCTCGCCGATCAGGCGCAGTACCGGCGGCAGCGGATACACGCGGAAGCCGCACATGGTGTCGCGCAGGTGCAGCGACAGCGTGTTGATCCAGACCCAGATATGGGTGGCGTAGCGGCCGTACAGACGCGCCTTCGGCACGCTGGCGTCGTAGGCAGGGATACCGCAGATCACCGCATCCGGATGCACGCGCGCGGCCTCGATGAAGCGTGGCAGATCGCGGGTGTCGTGCTGGCCGTCGGCATCGATCTGCAGCACGTGGCTGTAACCACGCGCGGCTGCCTCGGCGAAACCGGCCAGCATCGCCCCGCCCTTGCCCTGGTTGACGTCCAGGCGCAGCAGGTCAACCCCCTGGCGCTGTGCCAGCGAACGCAGCACCGCCGCGCAGGAGGCCCGCGAACCATCGTCGACCAGCAGGCACGGCAGGCCGGCGGCCTGCACGCCGTCGACCACCGCCGCGATGGCGTGCTCGTGGTCGTAGACGGGAATCACCACCAGTGGCGCGAACGCGGCACCGGCAACGGCCGGGTCAGTCCGCATCAGCGAAAACCACCTTGCCGCTGGCATGCACACCATGGCTGGAGGTGTAGCGGAAGGCCAGCACGTTGCGCGTGGCATCCCAGTCCAGCTGCAGGGTCAGCTCATCGCCCGGGCGGGCCACATGCTGGAACTTCACCGCGTCCATGCGCAGGAACGCCGCCGGCATCGCAAACGCCTGGCGGCCGAAACGCACCGCCCAGTCCAGCTGCGCCACGCCGGGCAGGATCGCCGCCTGCGGGAAGTGGCGCTGGAACGGCCGCAGCGCCGGGTCCAGGGTCATGCGCAGCGTGGCGCTGGCGGCATCTCGGTGATCCCATGCCGGCACCGGCATCAGCGGTTGGAACAGCGCTGCCAGGGCGGCCTGGGTCACCTTGCCCTGCGCGTTGATCGGCAGCGCCTGCACGAGGCGCCAACGACGCGGCCGGGTCACTGCGTCATGCGCATGCGCCAGGCGGGCGCCGAGGCGTTGGCCCAGCGCACGACGCGCGGCGTCGCCCACATCCAGCAGCGCCGGATCGGCCGGCACCACCACGGCGGCCAGCTGCTCGCGCTGCCCGGGCAGCACCAGCACGCGCGCGTCCTCCACTTCGGCGTCTTCGCGCAGCGCGCGTTCCAGCGCATCCAGCGACACACGGCGTTCTTCGATCTTGACGATGCGGTCGGCGCGGCCCAGCAGGCGGAAGCGGCCATCGGCCAGGGCTTCAACGCGGTCCTGGGTACGCCACCAGTCGAGGGTTTCCAGATGCGCCGAGGCCACCGCCAGGCAGCCATCGTCGATCCGCCACTGCACGCCCGGCAACGGCTGCCACGGCGGCAGGTCGGTGTCCCAGCGGCGCCAGGCGATACCGCCGGTTTCGCTGCTGCCATAGACCTCGGTCGGGGCCACGCCCAGCCACTGCCGTACCTGCCGCGCCGCGTCTTCCGGCAGCGGGCCACCGGAGGAGAAGACCGCGCGCAGGCGGCCATGCAGGCTGGCCCAGTCGAGCTGCCCGGGCAGGCGCTTGAGGTGGGCCGGCGTCGCCACCAGCACTGTGTCGGTACCGGCCAGCGCACCCACTAGGTCTTCGTGGAAGAACCGGCGCGGATGGATCAGGCGACCGGCGGCCAGCGGCCACAGCACGCGGAACAGCAGCCCGTAGATGTGCTGGTGGGACACCGTGCCATGGACCTGCACGCCTTCCATCTGCGCGCCGAACGCGGCCTGCAGCGCCTCCACCTCGCGCGCCAGCTGGTCCAGGCGCTTGCCGATCGCACTGGGCTCGCCGGTGCTGCCGGAGGTGAACACGCACAGCTCGCAGGCGCGCTCGTCCAGCGCCTGCAGTTCATCGCCCATCGCGGCGTCCTGCGCCGCCAGCGGGCGGTAATCGGCAGAGACATCACCCGCGAAACCGCTCACCTGCGGCTGCAGTGCCAGCAGCGTGGCCGGCAGGTTGTCGGCGGCCAGGAACACCCGCTTGCCGGCATGCCAAGCACCGAACAGCGCCGCGGCGAAGGCCACGGCATCATCGAAGTACAGGGCCCAGTCGCGGCCTTCGGCCGCCGCAAAGGCGGCGCGCCAGCCCAGTACGCGCTGGCGGAAGCCGGCGTGGTCGATCACCTCGCCGTCGCAGAGGCCGACGCCGCGCTGTGGCCGTGCCTCCAGCAGCAGCCTGTCCAGGGCAATCCACTCAGCCATGCGCGTGCGCCGCCTTCACCCGCCGCCGCACCAGCCACTCACCTGCGAACAACACGCCCATCATCACGTACGCCAACAATCCGTTGTAGAGCATCCAGACCCGGTCCGACGCGTACAGCGCGGTCAGCAGGGCCAGGCTGCCGTTGAGAACGAAAAAGCCGCACCACACCTGGGTGACGCGGCGGGTATAGGCCACCGCGAACGGGGGCAGGTCCGGCTCCTGCAGCCGCGCCAGGCGCTCCACCAGCGGCGGCCCGAAGCGCAGGCTGGTGCCGAACACCGCCAGCATCACCGCGTTGACCAGCGCCGGGTACAGCTTCAGCGGCAGGGCCTGGTTGAGCACGGTGGCCAGCACCGCCAGCAGGCCGGTGCCAGCGGCGGCGGCCCACCACAGCGGCTGTCGCGTGCTCAGCGCACGCAGCAGGGCCAGGGTGAACAGCAGCAGCGACAGCCAGCGCGGCTCGAAACGGCCCATCGCCAGGTACACCAGCAGCGGGTAGGCAAGCGAAATCGCTGCCACCACGACGGTACGTGCGCGAGCCATGGCGACGCCGCCGGCGCTGCGGTCAGGCGGCTGCCTGGTCCGGCAGCAGTCCATGCACGACATCGACGATGTCCTGCACGGTGCGCACGGCCTTGAACGCTTCCGGCTGCAGATTGCGGCCGAGCAGCGGCTTGAGCTGCACGATCAGGTCGACCGCATCGATGCTGTCGATGTCCAGGTCGTCGTACAGGCGGGCCTCGGGGGTGATCCGGGCGGTTTCGATCTCGAAGCTGTCGGTCAGGATGCTGACGATGCGTTCGAACAGTTCATTCTTGGTCATGGCAATTCCTGGCGCCGTTACGACTGGCGGGCGGCGACGAACTCGCCGAGCGCGCGCACGCTGGAGAAATGGCGACGGGTTTCTTCCGAATCGGCCGAGAGGCTGACACCGTACTTCTTCTGCAGCGCCAGGCCCAGCTCCAGCGCGTCGATCGAATCCAGGCCGAGGCCCTCGACGAACAGCGGCGCGGTCGGATCGATGTCCTCCGGCGTGATGTCCTCCAGCGAAAGGGAGGAAATGATCAATTCCTTGATCTCGTGCTCAAGTGCTTGCACGGGGCGGATCTCCAGACAGGTCGAAATAACGAGAAAGGTGCTCGGTGACGCGGCGTGCTGCCAAGGCATCCCCCCTTGGCGAGTCGTCATCGGCCAGGAAGGGCGCGATCGGGATATCTTCGCCGATCTGCAGCCGAACGTGAAAGCGACGTGAGGGGACACGATACCACTTCTGTCCCTTGGTCAACGTGGGCGGGGTGCAGGTGATCCGCACCGGGGTGATGTCCAGCCGGCCGCGGACGGCGATGTTGGCAGCCCCGCGCTGCAGCCGCGGCGGCTGGCCCGGCACGCTGCGGGTGCCTTCCGGGAAGATCACCAGGGTACCGCCGGCATGCACCGCCGCCACGCAGTCGTCGACCAGGCCGGCCCCGTCATCATTGGCGATGTAGCCAGCCGCCCGCACCGGGCCGCGCATGAACGGATTGCAGGCCACGGCCCGTTTCACCACGCAATCGGCGTTGGGCAGCAGCGAGATCAGGCAGACCACGTCGATCAGGGTCGGGTGATTGGCCAGAACCAGCAAACCGTCGCGCTGCAGGCGTTCCCCGCCTTCGATCTGGTAGGTCATCACCCCCAGCGCACGCATCAGGCGGAGGTGGCTGGCAAAGGCGACCTGGACCACGCGGCGGGCCCGGCGGCGGCGGACCACCGGGTCGCGCATCAGCAGCAGCACCGGCATCACCAGCACGCCCAGCAACAGGCCGCCCACGCCAAATGCGACAAAGCTCAGGCCGGTGCCAAACACCCGCCAGGCATGATCGAGGCGGCGCAGCGCCTCAGCCACGGCGCCCCCAGCGCCAGCGCTGGCCCTGCGCCACGTGCTCCAGCGCTGGCGCGCCGGACAGCAGGAAACGGTGCAGGTCCAGCGCGTGCGGCAGCGTACCCGGTGCGGTGGCCGCGGCATGCGGCGCCGCCTCCCACTGCAGCGAGAGGGTCGGCCGGCCCGGCGTCGGTGCGGTCAAGCGCCAGCACCAGGCAAAGAACGGGTCGGGTTCGTCGGCGAACGTCGCGTAAATTTCAGGAAGCGGCGATTCATAGACCACCATCCGCACTTCACGGGCACCATCGGCCAGCAACCCGGCCGCCTCCAGGCAGGCGGTCTCGACCGTGGCCTGGCCGGCGGCCAGCGCCAGGTAGTTGCCGCGGTGGCCGCGGGCGATCGAGTACAGCGCCGCGATCGCGTTGTGCACTGACAGGCCGAATCCGGTCGGCGACAGGGGCTGCTCGCCGACCAGCGCCCCCAGCAGATCCATCGAACGGGCCACGTCGCCATGGCGGCTGGCGAACACCAGCGGCACCTGGCTGTCAGCGCCCTGCCCATCCTCGCACCAGCAGGCAGCCTGGATCGCCATCCGGCCCAGCCGCTCGATGCGGCGGCGCTGCATCGCCGGTATCTCGGCCAGCGCCGGCGTGTCTTCGCCCTGTGGCGGATACGGCGCATCGGCCCAGCCCAGCCACTGGCTACGCTCGCTCAGGCCGGGCGCCCAGGCAGCCCAGTCGACGATGGAGAATTCGATCATTTAGCGATGGTGCTTCAACGGGAGAACGATAGGCACGAGCCATTACGGCGACGCGCGGCGGCCCCCCATTCCTGCAGCCGTGCGTCCGTCCAGGACGTCGCCGGCTGCCCCCCTGGCCGCCGGAAAGGAGCGCACGCTAGCACGTCCTGCACGGGGTGTGCAGGTTTCACATTCCCCAACGCGGGACCCGGCACCGGCGGGCCCCTGCATTCAATCGATCAGTGGTAACCGGTGTCGGCGTGCACCTTGCCGCGGAACACCCGGTACGACCATGCCGTGTAGCCGAGGATGACGGGCAGCAGAACGACCAGCCCGACCAGGGTGAAGCCCAGCGAGGAGGCCGGCGCGGCGGCCTGCCACAGCGTCATCGACGGCGGCAGCAGGTAGGGCCACATGCCCAGCACCAGGCCGAGGAAGCCGAGCACGAACAGGGCCAGGCTGAGCAGGAACGGCGGCAGGTCGCGGCGCGGATGGGTCGCGCTGCGCCACAGCGCGGCAGCCACCGCCAGGGTCAGCAGCGGCACCGGCGACAGCCACCAGAAGTTGCCGTCGCTGAACCAGCGGTCCATCAACCGCGAATCGAGGAACGGCAGCCAGCTGCTCACAAGTCCCATCGCCGCGATCACCGCCACCACCAGCGGCCGCGTCATCTGCCGCGCCAGCGCCTGCACGCGCCCTTCCGTCTTCAGGATCAGCCAGGTGCTGCCCAGCAGCGCATAGCCGGCCACCAGCGCGGCACCGGTCAGCATCGCGAACGGGCTGAACCAGGCGAACGCGCCGCCCTGGTAGGTACCGTCCACCAGCGGGATGCCCTGCACCAGCGTGCCCAGGATCACGCCTTGGGCGAAGGTCGCCAGCACCGAACCGAGCCCGAACGCCACGCTCCACAGCCGGCGCGACCGATGTGCCTTGAAGCGGAACTCGAACGCCACGCCGCGGAACACCAGCGCCACCACCAGCAGCAGCACCGGCAGGTACAGCGCCGACAGCAGCACCGCATAGGCCTTGGGGAACCCCGCCAGCAGGCCGGCGCCACCGAGCACCAGCCAGGTCTCGTTGCCGTCCCAGATCGGCGCGGCGGTGTTCATCATCAGGTCCAGCTGTTCCTCGTCCTCGGCGAACGGGGCAAGGATGCCGATGCCGAGCACGAAGCCGTCCAGCACCACGTACATCAGCACGCCGAAGCCGATCACCGCGAACCACGCCACCGGCAGCCAGGTCATCAGGTCCATGTCAGCGGTCCTCCAGCGGTTCGTCGGCCGCCGACAGCGGGCGTGCCGGAGTGTGGCTGCCATGGTCCAGCGACGGCCCCTCGGCATACGGCTGCGGCCCGTGGCGCAGGATCTTCACCAGGTACCAGATGCCCCAGCCGAACACGAAGGCGTAGCCGACCACGTAGACGCCCAGCGACAGTGCGGTCATCCACGCGCTCTGCGGGCCGACCGCATCGGCGGTGCGCAGCACGCCGTACACCACCCACGGCTGGCGCCCCATCTCGGTGACGAACCACCCCGACAGCAGCGCGATGAAGCCACTCGGCAGCATCCAGTTCCAGCCCCGCAGCAGCCACGGTGAATCCAGCAGCCTCCTGCGCCACAGCTGGAAGGCCGAGACCCAGGCCAGCAACAGCATCAGCGTGCCCAGCCCGACCATGATGCGGAAGGCGAAGAACACCGGCGTCACCGGCGGCCGTTCGCTGGCCGGTACCGAGGTGAGCGGATCGAAGGTGCCATCCAGCGAGTGGGTGAGGATCACGCTGCCCAGCTTCGGGATGGCCACTTCGAAATCGTTGCGCTCTTCCTTCTCGTTGGGCAGCGCGAACACCACCAGCGGCACGCCCTCGCCTTCCCTGGTTTCATGCCAGTGCGCTTCCATCGCCGCGATCTTCATCGGCTGATGCTTGAGCGTGTTCAGGCCATGCATGTCGCCGACGAAGATCTGCACCGGCACGGTCAGCGCGGCGAACGCCACCGCCGCGATCAGCATGCGCCGCCCCGCTTCCACGTGCGTGCCCTTGCGCAGGTACCACGCGCCCACGCCACCAATCACGAAACAGGTGGTGATGAACGAGCCCAGCGCCATGTGCGCCAGGCGGTACGGGAACGAGGGATTGAGCACCACCTGCCACCAGTCCACCGGATGCACGATGCCGTTGACCATCTCGTAGCCGGCCGGCGTATGCAGCCAGCTGTTGGACGACAGGATCCAGAACGTGGAGAACAGCGTGCCCAGCGCCACCATGCAGGTGGACAGGAAATGCAGGCGCGGCGAAACCCGGCCCCAGCCGAACATCATCACGCCGAGGAAGCTGGCTTCGAGGAAGAACGCGGTCAGCACTTCATAGGTCAGCAGCGGGCCGATGACCGTGCCGGCCACCTCGCTCAGCCGCGGCCAGTTGGTGCCGAACTGGAAGGCCATGACGATGCCGCTGACCACGCCCATGCCGAACGACACCGCGAAGATCTTCTGCCAGAAGAAATACAGCTCGCGCCACACGGGCAACTTCGTGCGCAGCCAGCGCCATTCGATGAAGGCCAGCCAGCTGGCCGTGCCGATGGTGAAGGCGGGGAACAGCACGTGGAAACTGATGACGAATCCGAACTGGATCCGGGACAACAACAACGCGTCCAAGGGACGCCTCCTGCCTGCGACCGGTGGGATACCGGACCACTTTAGGAGGATTTCGTTAAGGTGGGATGCGACCGGGTGACGCGCTGCTTCACTTTGTCGCAGGGGTCAACCGTTCTGGTAGCTGCCAACCTTGGTTGGCACACACGCCCAGACGCCGACCCAGGTCGGCATCTACCAGGCCCACCGCCCGGAGGGCGCCTCAGCTCCAGAAATACCAGGCCGCGGCAGCCAGCAGGGCGCCAAACAACAGCACCTGCACCACCACATAGCCCACGCCGCTGTCGCGCGACTCAGCGGTAATGCGCTTCTGCAGCGCCTCGCTTACATCCGGCGTCTGTTCCTGCCGTGCCTGTTCACGCAGCGCCTGTGCCAGCGCGCGCTTTTCCGCATCGCGAGGGTCGGTCGGTGGGTTCACAGCAGCTCTCCGGCGGTGGCATGCCGCGTCAGTTCCTGCTTCAGGACCTGGCGCGCGCGGTGCAGGTGGCTCTTGATGGTACCGCGTGCCAGCCCGGTCACCTGTTCGATCTCGGCCAGATCGAAATCCTCCAGGTAATGCAGGCCGACGATCAGGCGCTGCGGTGCGCTCAGTCGCTCCAGCGCCGCGCCGAGCTGGCGCCCGGCCTGCAGCGCCTCGCTCAACTCGGCGGGCCCGGGGCCTTCATCGCCGATCCCCAGCTCCTCCGGCACCTCCACCGCCACCATCCATTGCGCCTCCAGCCGCCGCCGGCGCAGGTGCTGCAGCGCGGTGGTGTAGGCCACCCGGGAAACCCAGGTGCGCAGCGAGGATTCGAAGCGGAACCGGTGCAGCTGGCGGAACACGGCCAGGAAAGTCTCCTGCAGCAGGTCGGCGACCTGGTCGCGGTCGCCGACCATGCGTCCGATCACATGCGCGCAGGTGCGCTGGTGGGTCTCCACCAGCCGCGAAAACGCCGCCTGCGAACCATCGATGATGGCCCGCACCAGGGCCTGGTCCGCGTCCAGCGGCTCGGCGGGCGGTGCCGCCGCTGATGCATCGTGGCGGCGACGGCCCCGCAGTGCCGACAATGCTTCGCCGAGCAGGCTCATCTGCGGGGCGCCCCCTGTGCCCGTGGCATGCGCCGGCTCAGCCCTTGCGTGCGGCGGGGCGGGTGAAGTGCCAGGCCAGCAGCTGGCCTAGGCCAGCACTGCCGACCAGCGCGGCGGCGGCACCGAAGGTCAGGTCACGGGCACCGATGACTTCCAGCAGGGCCATGGCCAGGGCCAGGCAGACCAGGCTGATGCCCCAGCGCAGCGCGCCCTGCCGGCGGCGTTCCTCTTCCAGCACGGCCAGCGAGCGGATCACTTCCTCCGGCACGTGCGGGGCCACCAGCTTGCTGCGCGCGCGCGCATCGGCAATGGCATGGATCGCGTAGGCGATGCAGATGAAGAGGGTGATCGGGATCAGTTCCTGCATGGTCGGGCTCCTGTTCGGTGGATGATGCGGGTTCAGGAGAATGGATGCGCGACCACGGCAACCGGTTGCAGCATTTTGCCGATTCCGCTGCCATGACCTGTGGCCCCTGCCCCGGGTCCTTGCGGCTGCTACGCTTGCCCGGTTTCCTCTTCTGGTGCCGTCCGCCCATGTCCCGAGTGCTGCCCCTGTCCCTCCTGCTGTCGGCCGTGCTGGCCGCACCGGCTGCGCATGCCGCGCCGACGCCGATCACCATCGAACAGGCCATGGCCGACCCGGACTGGATCGGTCCGCCGGTCGAGAAGGCCTGGTGGTCGTGGAACAGCCAGCAGGTGGAATACCAGCTCAAGCGCAACGGCAGCCCGGTGCGCGATACCTTCCGCCAGCCGGTGGCCGGTGGCGTGGCCGCACAGGTGGCCGATGACCAGCGCGGCACCCTGGACGTGGCCGAGCCGGTCTACGACCGCAGCCGCAGCCGCAGCGCCTTCGTGCGCAATGGCGATGTGTTCGTGCGCGACCTGCGCAGCGGCGCGCTGACCCAGCTGACCCGCAGCAACGAGCGCGCGGGCAACGTGAACTTCGCCGCCGACAACGGCGTGATCTGGCGCGTCGACCAGAACTGGTTCCACTGGACCGCCGCCAGCGGCGTGCAGCAGGTGGCCAGCCTGAAGGCCGACAAGGATCCGCGCACGCCGCCGAAGGCCGACGTGCTGCGCGACCAGCAGCTGCGCACGCTGGAAACCCTGCGCCGCGACCGCGACCAGCGCGAGGCACTGAAGGACCAGGACCAGCGCTGGCGCCAGGCCGACCCGACCCGAGCGCCGGGCCCGGTGTACCTGGGCGCCGACGTCGAGATCGGTGACAGCGTGCTGTCGCCCGACCTGACCCACCTGATCGTGGTGACCAAGCCGAAGGACTTCGACGACGGCCGCACCAGCAAGATGCCGCTATACGTGACCGAATCGGGTTACGAGGAGACCGAGGACACCCGCACCCGCGTCGGCCGCAACGGCTTCGAACCGCACACCCTGTGGTACGTGGACGTGCGCACCGGCAAGGCCGAGAAGATCTCGCTGTCCGGCTTGCCGGGCATCAGCACCGACCCGCTGGCCGAGCTGCGCCGCAAGGCCGGCAAGGATGCGCTGAAGGGCGAGCGCAGCGTGCAGGTGATGAGCGACTTCATGGGCGGCGGCATCCGCTGGAGCGCCGACGGCCAGCAGGCCGCGGTGATGCTGCGTGCCAACGACAACAAGGACCGCTGGATCATCAGCGTCAACGCCGCCGACGGCCGCGTGCAGAACCGCCACCGCCTGACCGACAACGCCTGGATCAACTGGGGCTTCAACGATTTCGGCTGGATGGCCGATGGCCGCACGCTGTGGCTGCTGTCCGAGGAATCGGGTTTCTCGCACCTGTACACCCAGGCCGGCACCGCCAAGCCACAGGCGCTGACCAGCGGCAAGTGGGAAACCTCGGCGCCGGTGCCGTCGGCCGATGGCAAGGGCTTCTATTTCCTGTGCAACCAGCAGGCGCCGCATGACTACGAAGTCTGCGCGGTCGACACCGGCAACCGCCAGGTGCGCGAGCTGACCAGCCTCAACGGCGTGGAAGACTTCTCGCTGTCGCCGGATGGCCAGCAGCTGCTGGTGCGCTACTCCGGTGCCTACCTGCCGCCGCAGCTGGCGGTGCTGCCCAGCACCGGTGGCCAGGCACGCGTGCTGACCGATACCCGCACCGCCGATTACAAGGCGCGTGAATGGATCCAGCCGAAGCTGGTGGCGGTGCCGTCCAAGCATGGTGCCGGCGTGGTCTGGGCCAAGTACTACGAGCCCGAGCACAAGGAACCGGGCAGGAAGTACCCGATCGTGATGTTCGTGCACGGCGCTGGCTACCTGCAGAACGTGCACCAGCGTTACCCGGCCTACTTCCGCGAGCAGATGTTCCACAACCTGCTGGTGGAGAAGGGCTACATCGTGCTGGACATGGACTACCGCGGCAGCGAGGGCTACGGCCGCGACTGGCGCACGGCCATCTACCGCAACATGGGCCACCCGGAACTGGAAGACTACAAGGATGGCCTGGACTGGCTGGTCGACACCCAGCAGGGCGACCGTGACCACGCCGGCATCTACGGCGGCTCCTATGGCGGCTTCATGACCTTCATGGCGCTGTTCCGTGCACCGGGCACGTTCAAGGCCGGCGCCGCGCTGCGCCCGGTGGTCGACTGGCACAACTACAACCACGGCTACACCAGCAACATCCTCAACACCCCGGACATCGATCCGGAGGCGTACCGCGTGTCCTCGCCGATCGAGTACGCGCAGAACCTGCAGGACAACCTGCTGATCGCCCACGGCATGATGGATGACAACGTGTTCTTCCAGGACTCGGTGCACCTGACCCAGCGCCTGATCGAACTGCACAAGGACAACTGGTCGATCGCACCGTACCCGCTGGAACGCCACGGCTACGTGCGTGCCGATTCCTGGCTGGACCAGTACAAGCGCATCCTCAAGCTGTTCGAGCAGAACCTGAAGTGAGCAACGCCGCGGCCACGATACGGATCGTGGCCGCGGTCATCCTGGATGACCGCGGCCGGGCACTGCTGGTGCGCAAGCACGGTGCCCACCGCTTCATCCAGCCCGGTGGCAAGCCCGAACCCGGCGAAGCACCGCTGCAGGCGCTGGCGCGCGAGCTGGACGAGGAACTGGGCGTGCAGCTGCGCATCGCTTCGGCCATCGCGCTGGGTACATTCGAGGACTGGGCGGTGAACGAGCCCGGCCACCGCGTGCAGGCGCAGGCCTGGTGGGTGCAGGTGGACGGCACGCCGCAGGCACGCGCCGAGATCGCCGAACTGGCCTGGGCTCCACTGCAACCACCACATGGCCTGCCCTTGGCACCCTTGAGCGAACACCATATCCTGCCGGCGGTCGCCACCCGGGTGACGGCCCGCTGAGCAGGCGGGCGCCGACTGCAAGGACATCGGATGTCAGTGCCGCTCCCGCCACTTCCCACGCCCGCCGCACCCGCCGCTCACGCCTGGGTGCGGCCGATGGCGCAGGCTTCGTTCTGGCTGTGCCTGCTGCTGACGCTCTACTTCGTACTGCAAGCACTGCTGGTGTGGCCACTGCACGGCACCGCGCTGTGGCAGTCACTGGCCGGAATGGCGCAGGCCCACCGGATGCACAGCGTCACCTGGCTGCTGGCCCACCCGGTGGGCGCCTCGATGATCACCGCGCTGGTCTGCCTGGTCTCGACCGCAGCCAGCTGGGGCTTGCTGCGCGAACGCCGCTGGGGCCTGTGGAGCTTCGTGGCGCTGTTGTTGCTGGGCGCCCTGGCCAACTTCGCGATCGCCTGGTGGCTGGATGCCTGCATGCGCGATCTCATCGCGCTGCTGGCCGACGACCCGGCCCTGCAGCAGGAGCTGCAGCCACGGCGCTGGATGGTCACCTTCATCGTGGTCGGCACCTCCATCCTGTTCCTCGGCCTGCAGGGCTGGCTGGCCTGGCGCCTGCTGCGGCCGGACATCCGCTCCCGCTTCCACTGAGCCTGCCCTCCCATCTGCTCCGACAAGGACCGTCGCATGCGCTTGCTGACTCTTTTCCCTGCCCTGTTGCTGTTCGCCGCGCTGCCTGCCAGCGCCGATGCCCTGCAATGCGGCGAGTACCGCAGTGTCGACGACGGCATGGCCCTCGTGTTCACCACCCACAGCAGCGGCTACCGCGACAACGGCATCGGTGAGCCGGAGCCGCTGTGGGTCGATCGCAGTGCGGCACAGACGCGGCTGGTCATGCTCGACGATGGCGTGGCGGAACCGATCCGGATCAGCGCCGATGGGCAGCGCATCGAGGACAGCGTGACGGTGGTCTACACCTTGCGCCAGTCCCGGGCCTGCACCGCCGAACCCAGCGCTGTGGCCGGCAGCTGCCGCGCTGCTGGCAGCTACTGCATGGTGCAGCTGCCAACGGCCTCGCCCGGCCAGGCCCGGCGCGCCTGCGACGAGGGCGTGGGTGCGGGTTGCTCGACGCTGCTGCGGCTGATGCGTGAGGGCGGTGCGCCGGATGCAGCCGATGACGCAGCCCCGGCAGTCTTCGAGCGCCCGCCGCCGTGCCGCGAGCACGCCCCCACCCACGATCCTCAGGTCTGCGAAGCGCTGACCGACGATGATCTGGCTGCCGCCATGCGACGGGTTGATCAGCGCCTGGAACGGGCCGAGAAGGCACCGGAGGGACCGCCGTTGCCCCTGGCGGCACTGCAACAGCTGCAGCAGCTTTGCCTGCAACACCGTGGTGGCCGCTTCTGCGTCGAAGTAGCCGCGCAACAGTTGGACGCGCTGCAACCTGCGTTGGCGGTGCAGGCCCTGCAGGTGGTCTGCGATGCTGGACGCGTCAGTGCCTGCGAACGTACCGCGCCGCTGCGTGAACTCGGCGCCGATCTGCGCCTGGTGCCGCTGCAGCGGGTGCCGTGTGGCCGCTACCAAGCCGACGGTGGCCAGTTCGACAGTTTCGACTTCGGCGATGGCACGCAGGCCCGCCTGCACGAAGGCGCCGTCCAGCTGCAACAGAACGGCGAAACGTTCGTACTGCGCCAGCTCGGCAACGGCGACCTGCTCGGCATGGACAACCAGACGGCCTACCAGCGTTACCAGCCCGTGCCAGGCACGGCACACTGCACGCCCCCGCGCGAGGGCCATGGTTCGCCGTAGCGCCGGGAGTTTCCCGTTCGATCGTCAAGGAGACGACATGCATTCACCCGCACCGCGCCGCCGCTGGCTGGCCTGGGCCTTGCTGCTGGCCGCGCCGACGGCCGTCGCACAGTCACCGCAATGCGGCCTGTTCAAGGCCGACGAAGGCAGCGGCACGCTGCGCATCAGCTCACCCAACCGTGGCGAGCAGAAGCACTTCGGCAGTGCGCCGTCTCCGGTCGTGTTCCAGCAGATCGATGGAACGCTGCAACTGGTGAACCTGGAGTACGGCCTGCCCAGTGCCCTGCAGGTGCGCGATCGTGGCCGCACGGTCGAGGTGGATGGCACGGTCTACCTCCTGCAGACCCCCGCACAGTGCGCCGCAGCGGCCATACCGGCTGAAGGCAGCTGCCTGGCTGATGCGGCGGCGTGCCTGGACAACCGTCGCGAAGCGACCCCGACCGCGTTGGAAGCAGGGTGCCGGGAAGGCGTGCCTGGCATGTGCCTGCAACTGGCTGATCGTTGGCATGAGGAGGCCAAACCCACGGTCGAGGCCGATCCGTCTCTGGCAAAGGCAGCGCTCGACGCCGCCCTGTCCGGCATCAAACTCCCCGCCGCCTGCAACAACGGCGGCTTCGAACAGGGAACCCCGGCGTGTGCCGCCGCACTCGAGGCCGACCCGGCAGTGCAGGAGCAGCTGGTCAAGGCCGCGATGACGGCAGCCATGACCGAAGCCATGGTGACGATGACGGCGCCGACCGTGCCGGTGATCATTCCGGTCGAGCGGCGGCAACAGTTGTTGCGGCTGTGCCGCGAGGTACCGCATGGCGGCTTCTGCACCCGCGTAGCTGAGCTGTCCTGGGAGGCGGGAGATCCCCTGCAGGCAGTGCAAGCGCTGGCTGCGGCCTGCACACCTGGCAATGACACCGCCACCTGCGAACGCCTGCCGGCGTTGCAGGCGGTGGGCGCATCGTTGCAGCCGCAACCGGCAACGGCCTTGCCCTGCGGCAACTACCGGGCAGACGGCGGCCTGATGGACACGCTGGACTTCGGCGATGCCGGCCTGGTTGGCGTTGGCTGGAGCAGCCATCTTCGCGCGCGTGTCGAAGATGGCGACATCCGCATCCATCACGACAGGGACGGTGACTTCGTGCTGCGCCCGCTGCCGGGCGGGCAGTTGCTGGGGCTGGATAACTGGACCCGCTTCCAGGTGTTCCGTCCCACCGGCGAGGGCCCGACCCGCTGCAGTGCACCGAAGCAGTTCAAGGTGCTGCCACTGCCGCAGGATTGCCCGCTGGCACTGGCCAACGAGGGCGGTGCCGAAGCCTGCTGTGCCCAGGGCAAGCTGCAGGGCTGCAACATTCTCGGCAACCGCCTTGCGCTGTCCGGGAACTGGCTGCAGGCCGCCGAGCACTACACCACGGTCTGCCGCGCTGGCGTCCGCGAGGGCTGCGAGAACCTGGTCACCGCTCAGGGCAACGGTGCGGATGTTGACGCACGGGCAACCCTGGAGCAGCTGTGCAAGGCCGACCGCAGCGGCCTGCATGTGGCCTGCGACGTGCTCGGAACCCAGAACTGGGAGCTGATCACGCTGGGTGGTGCCCTGCAGAAGGCGGTTGACGAGGCGGCCGTGGACGACGCTCCGGCGCCGCGCAATTCCAACCGCAAGCGCTGAGCCCGCCAGGGCCTGTCCGCTGCTTCGTGCGGGCCCTGATTGTCGTGATCGACATACCCGGGTCGACTTGCTCCCACCAGCCTGCAAGGGCTCCCGGATGGAATCACTGCTGCATCCGATCGTCGCCCTATCATGGAATTCACTGGAGCCGACGGGCGTGCTCAGGTCATCGCCCAATGCGTACTCCAGTATCTCCATTCATGCTGAGAAGGCGAAATGCCGCTAGATGCTCCGCGCTTGCTTGCCTGGTCGCCCGTGACCGGCGCCCTTCTGCTGTTCCTTTCCTTTCCAACCTTGGCATCCGGGGTCGCGTGCGGCGTCTTCAGTGACGAGTACGGAAGCTCGAAGCTTGTTGTCGAGGCACCGGATAGAGGACATGCAATCTCCCACGATGGAAGTCATTCCCGATTCGCGCTGCAACAATCCGGGGACGACATGATCATCGTCAACCTCAGCACCGGCTACGCCCGCTCCGTGGGTGCAGATCAGAGCGGACAGGCTCTTCACGACGATGGAACGCACTACTCGCTGATCGAACCGTCGCAGTGCTCGGCCGCACTCAGACATCCCGCAGACAGCTGTCTCGCAGATCCCAAGCGATGCGTGGACATGCGCCATTCCATGGATACCACCGCTCTTGAGAATGCATGTGCGGAAGGCGTGCCCTACATGTGCATGGCATTGCCGGAGAAGTACATCGAGCATCTGATCGATGCCGGCACCATTGCTCCGCCGGAGGAACTGGTCACCAGAATGCGGGCGACGCTGGAGAAGCAGCTGGCCACGATGCCGCTGCCTACCGAGTGCCAGGATGCCGACAGCACCACCTCGGGGCCAGCGTGTCTGGCACGGCTCGAGGACAAACCCGAGCTGTTGAGTTCATTCAGGAACGCGATTGTCCATGCTTCTTTGGGGCTGCATGCAGCCACTGTGGCCACCGCCACCCTTCCAAAGGATCACAGGGAAATGTTGCATGACTTCTGCACGAAGACGCCTGATGGTGCGTTCTGCGGCAAAGTCGCCGATCTGCATGCTTCGGCAGGCGACCTTGGACGGGCAACGGAGGCCCTGGAACTGGCATGCACCGGTGGCCGGAGCCTCGACTGCGCATTGCTGGAACCACTTCGGGGACTGGGCCCGGACCTGCAGCCAGCCAAGGGCGTGGAGCTTCCGCAAGGAACGTTCGTCTCGTCGGGCGGCATCATAAGCTCCCTGACCTTCACTGAAGACGGCAGTGCCTCCGCCCCCTTCGGTCAGCTGCAGGCCCGACTGGAAAATGACCGGATCCATCTCAAGCATGCAAGGGTTGGAGAGCTGATCCTCCAGCCGCTGCTCAACGGAGATCTGCTCGGCATCGGGCAGCACGTTGGATTCCACTACTTCAGGGCGACCGAGTAGGAGGGGCTGAAGGCCCCATCTCCATGGGACGGGGCCTTCCAGCGGTGCGTGGCCGTTGCGGTAAAGTACGCGCCATGAACGAATTCGAGCGCGTGCGCGCCTACCTCACCGACCTGCAGGACCGCATCTGTGCGGCGATCGAGGCCGTCGATGGCCAGGCCCGCTTCCAGGAAGACCTGTGGCAGCGTGCCGAGGGCGGTGGCGGGCGTACCCGCGTGCTGCGCGATGGTGCAGTGTTCGAGCAGGCCGGCATCGGCTTCTCCGACGTGGCCGGCAGCCGCCTGCCGCCGTCGGCCTCGGCCAACCGCCCGGAACTGGCCGGCGCCTCCTGGCGTGCTACCGGCGTGTCGCTGGTGTTCCACCCACTCAACCCCTATGTGCCGACCACCCATGCCAACGTGCGCTTCTTCCAGGCGCAGCGCGACGGCGAAGTGGTGGCCAGCTGGTTCGGTGGTGGCTTCGACCTGACCCCGTTCTATCCGTTCGACGAAGACGTGCAGCACTGGCACCGGGTCGCACGCGACCTGTGCACACCGTTTGGCGACGAACGCTATGCCGCGCACAAGCGCTGGTGCGATGAGTATTTCTTCCTGCGCCATCGCAATGAAACGCGCGGCGTAGGCGGCCTGTTCTTCGACGACCTGCATGGCGACTTCGAGCGCGATTTCGAATACCTGCGCGCGGTTGGCGATGGCTTCCTCGACGCCTACCTGCCGATCGTGCAGCAGCGCAAGGACACCGCCCATGGCGAGCGCGAACGCGAGTTCCAGCTGTACCGTCGTGGCCGCTATGTGGAGTTCAACCTGGTCTATGACCGCGGCACGCTGTTCGGTCTGCAGAGCGGTGGCCGCAGCGAAAGCATCCTGATGAGCCTGCCGCCACGGGTGCGTTGGGAGTACGGCTTCAGCCCGGAGGCCGGCAGCGCCGAGGCGCGCCTGGCCGATTACCTGGTGCCGCGCGACTGGCTCTGATCTTCCGACGCCACGCCTGACGCGTGGTGCCTTCCCCGCCTGTGGTGCGTCCAGCACCGGACAGGTCCTGCTCTGCCTCCTTCAAGGATGATCCCACAATGCCTGTCGCTGTTTCCTTCCGTCCCCGCGCTGCGGGCTGGCGCTCCCTGCTGTTGCTTGCACTGGCCTCAGCCGCGCTGCCGGCAGCGGCGCATTCAATGGCCTGTGGTACCTACACCAACAGCAGCGGCACCACCACGCTGACCCTCGAGAGCGAGGGCCACGGATACCTGTCCGGTCCCTACCAGGCCACCGAAGAACTGCGCGTGGCCCGCGAGCAGGACGTGCTCGGCACCGGCAACCTGAGCACCGGCCGCCTGGAAAACTGGTTCTTCGAGAACGACGACCGCAACATCGTCACGCCCTATGGCGAGTTCACCCGCCAGCGCTCCGCGGCCTGCAAGGCGATGCCGGAACCGATCGAGGGCGGCTGCGTGATGAATACCTCCGACTGCCTGGAGGCGTTGCCCGAGGCCGCGCCGCCGAAGCTGCACGCCTGGTGCGCCGAAGGCGTGGGCGCGGCCTGCGTGCAGTTGCTGGAAACCTACCAGCAGCAGGCCAAGGACGCGGCCCCGAAGGCCGCGCGGGCAGAGCCACCGATGCCTGAACTCTGCAAGGAAGATTCCCCATCGTTCGACGCAGAAGGATGCGAAGCGATGGCCTCAGTGGTGGCCTGGGAGCAGATGGGCAAGCTGGTGTTCGGGCTGGAACACGCGATGGCGCCACTGCTGCCGGCCGCGCAGCTCGATGAATTGTCTGCGCTGTGCCGGCAGCAGCACGGTGAGACGTTCTGCAGCAAGGTAGCCGATGTACTGTGGAGCGCCGGGCGCACGCTGCAGGCCCGCGACGCGGTGCAGCTGGCCTGCGCACAGCGCGCGGAGGCGTCCGAGTGCGAGACCGCCAGACGTCTCGCGGTGCTGGACACGGTGCCGGCCACGGCGCTGGCACCGGTGCCGGCCATCACCCTGCCCTGCGGCCGCTACGAAGCCGAGCACAGCGTGCTCTCGCAGCTGAACTTCCTCGACGGCGGCGTGGTCGATGTCGAGGGACGCAGCCAGCGCCTGCGCGCCAGCCTGGAAGGCGGACGCATCCTGATCCGCCGCGACGTCGGCAGCGACTTTGTGCTGCAGGCGCTGCAGAACGGCAACCTGATCGGAATCGACAGCGGCAACCGCTTCGCCTACTACCAGCGCAAGCCGGGCTCAGGCAATGCCAGCTGCGCACCGCCGGTGGCCTTCGTGGAGATCCCGCTGCCGCTGGACTGCCCGAGTCTGGGCCGCAAGGACGGCGCCAAGGCCTGCTGCACCGATGGCAAGCTGCTGGGCTGCAAGGTTGCCGGCGAGGCACTGTTCAACGACGAGCAATGGGCCGCATCGCTGCCCTACTTCCAGACGCTGTGCAGTGCGGGCGTACGCGAAGGTTGCCTGGCACTGGCCGCGGTGTATGCGCACACGGCGGACCCGAAGGTGCCGCAGGCCATGGCGGCGATCTGCGCGAAGGACGGCAAGGGCACCCACGTCGCCTGCGATGTGGACGCGACGCGCAACTGGCCGGCGCTGAAGGCTGAAGCCGCTCCCTGACGCCCGGCACCTGAAGCGCCGGGCGCAAGGCAGCCAGGCATGGGCTCGGCGCTACAAGGTCAGGCGCTCTTCCTGGGAATGATGGTGATGTGCCCGTTGATCTCCAGCAGGGCCAGCTCGACCTCCTCCACGCCCAGGCATCCCTGCTGGCGCAGGGCGGCGTCGAAATCCGAGCGGGTGACCTGTTCGCGACGCAGCACGGCGTCGAACAGGCGCCCATCGCGTGCGATCACCACCGGTTCTCCCTCCACCAGGCGCTCGACCCTCCGGCTGCGGGTACTGACCCAGCCCACCCCGTAGTTGAGCAGGATCAGGGTCGCGGCCAGCAGCAGGCCGCCGCCCAGCGAGGTGTCGGTGCCCAGCAGCGCGTTCTGCACCGCATTGCCCAGCAGCACCACCAGCAGCACGTCGAACGGGGTGATCTGCCCCAGCGGGCGCTTGCCGCTCAACCGGACCATGCCCAGCACCACGACATACACCACCACCGCGCGCAGGATGAACTCCCACCACGGCATTGCCAGTGCGAACAGATCGGGCATTGCGGGTTCCCCTGCTGGATAGTGGCCCAGCCTAGCACCTGGGGTCAGATCCCTTTGCCCACCGGGCAAAGGGATCTGACCCCATCCGAGAGGTTCCGGCGGCACAAATAAAAAGCCCCGCTGACCAGGGGGAGGTCAACGGGGCCGGGGAACGGGCACTTGGGGAGGAGTCCCCGTTCCGAGATCTGCTCCAGGGGATGGGAGAGATCCACAACAGGCATTGCGCCTGTCGAGAGTTATAGAAGCACTCCGAACACTAACGGTTCGTGAAGGGGCCCAATTTAATGAGCTTCAATCAGGGCAACATTCATGATCGAGTCAGAAACATCTGATGAATGAATAGGTTCACGTCGTTTTCGGCTTGAAACGTGGTCAATGCGCTTCGTCCCAGTTGTTGCCGACGCCGGTATCGACCACCAGCGGCACCCGCAGTTTGGCCGCTTGCGACATGCGCTCCACCACCTGCAAACGCAAGTCTTCAACGAAACTGCTTTCGGTTTCGAAGACCAGTTCATCGTGCACCTGCAGGATCATCCGCGCGGGTGCCCCACTGTCACGCAGCCACTGGTCCACATCCACCATCGCGCGCTTGATGATGTCGGCGGCGGTGCCCTGCATCGGCGCGTTGATCGCCGCACGTTCAGCACCGGCACGCAGGCCCTGGTTGCGGGCGTGGATGTCGTTCAGGTACAGGCGACGGCCGAACAGGGTTTCCACGTAGCCCTGGTCACGGGCCTGCTGGCGCATCCGCTCCATGAAGTCGCGCACGCCCGGGTAGCGACTGAAGTACAGCGCCACGTAGTCCTGCGCCTGGCCACGGTCGATGCCCAGGTTGCGGGCCAGGCCGAAGGCGCTCATGCCGTACATCAGGCCGAAGTTGATGGCCTTGGCGGCACGGCGCTCGTTCGGGGTCACCTCCTCCAGCGTGCGCCCGAACACCTCGGCGGCGGTGGCACGGTGCACGTCGGCGCCCTGCTCGAAGGCACGCACCAGGCCCGGGTCCTCGGACAGGTGGGCCATGATCCGCAGCTCGATCTGCGAATAGTCAGCCGCCAGCAGCTGGAAGCCCTCCGGGGCGATGAACGCGCGGCGGATGCGGCGGCCGTCCTCGGTGCGGATCGGGATGTTCTGCAGGTTCGGGTCCGACGAGGACAGGCGGCCGGTAGCGGCACCGGACTGGTGGTAGCTGGTATGCACCCGGCCGGTGTCCGGGTTGACCATCTCCGGCAGCTTGTCGGTGTAGGTGCTGCGCAGCTTGGCCAGGCCCCGGTAGTCCAGGATCACCCGCGGCAGCTCGTGCTGGTCGGCAATCGCCTCCAGCGCCTCTTCATTGGTGCTGGGCTGGCCCTTCGGGGTCTTCACCACCGCCGGCAGCTTCAGCTCGTCGAACAGCACCGCCTGCAGCTGCTTGGGCGAATCCAGGTTGAAGCTGCGGCCGGCCAGCTCGGTGGCCTTCTGCTGTGCGGCCAGCATGCGCGAGGACAGGTCCTGGCTCTGCCGGCGCAGTTCGTCGGTGTCGATCCGCACGCCGTTGGCTTCGATCGTGGTCAGCACCGGCACCAGCGGCATCTCGATGTCGCGGTACACGCTGTCCAGCGCCGGCTCGGCCAGCAGCTGCGGCTGCAACGCGTGGTGCAGGCGCAGGGTGACGTCGGCGTCCTCGGCCGCATAGCGGCTGGCTTCGTCGATGCCCACCTGCGAGAACGGAATCTGCTTGGCACCCTTGCCGGCCACATCCTCGAACTTGATGGTGCTGTAGCCCAGGTAACGCAGGGCCAGCGAATCCATGTCGTGGCGGGTGGCGGTGGAATTGAGCACGAAGCTCTCGAGCATGGTGTCGTCGTGGTAGCCCTGCACGTCCACGCCGTGGCGGCGCAGCACATGCAGGTCGTACTTGCCATGCTGGCCCAGCTTCTTCTTCGCCGGGTCCTGCAGCACCGGGCGCAGCGCATCCAGCACCTCCTGCATCGGCAGCTGGGCCGGCGCACCCGGGTAATCGTGGCCGACCGGAATGTAGGCGGCCTTGCCCGGCTCGACCGCCAGGCTGACACCGACCAGGCGCGCGCGCATCGCGTCCAGCGCATCGGTTTCGGTATCGAAGCTGATCAGATCGGCCTGCTGCAGGCGCTCGACCCAGGCCTGCAGCTGCGCGCTGGTCAGCACGGTCTCGTATTCACCCGGTGCGGCCAGCGCCGGATCCAGCGTGCCGGCGGCCGGTGCCTCGGCACTGCCACGGGCGAAGCCGGCGGCGGTACCGCGCAGGCTCGGGGTGGCCTCGCTGGCGGCTGCCGGCGCCGGCAGCGGCGCACCCAGTTCCTTCAGCGCCTGGGTGAAGCCGTAGCGCGTATACAGCTCGGTCAGCGCCGGCACGTCCTGCTCGCGCAGGGCCAGCGTGGTCGGGCTGGCGTCCAGCTCCACGTCGGTGCGGATGGTCACCAGCTCGCGGTTCAGCGGCAGGCGCTCCAGCGCGGCGCGCAGGTTCTCGCCGATCTTGCCCTTCATGGTCGGCGCGGCCGCCATCACCCCGTCCAGGTGCTGGTACTCGGCCAGCCACTTGGCAGCGGTCTTCGGCCCGCACTTCTCCACGCCCGGCACGTTGTCGACGGTGTCGCCCATCAGCGCCAGCAGGTCGATGATCTGGTCGGCGCGCACGCCGAACTTCTCCATCACCGCCGCGTCCGAATCCATGCGGCTGCCGGTCATGGTGTTGACCAGCTCGATGCCCGGGCGCACCAGCTGGGCAAAGTCCTTGTCGCCGGTGGAAATGGTCACCTTCAGGTCCTGCGCCTGGCCCTGCAGGGCCAGCGTGCCGATCACATCGTCGGCTTCCACGCCGGGGATGCGCAGGATGCTGATGCCCAGCGCCTCGACGATGCGGCACATCGGCTCGACCTGGCTGCGCAGTTCATCGGGCATCGGCGGGCGGTTGGCCTTGTACTGCTCGTACAGGTCGTCGCGAAAGGTCTTGCCCGGCGCGTCGACCACGAACGCCACGTAGGCCGGGCGCTCCTTCAGCGTCGAGCGCAGCATGTTGACTACGCCGAACAGCGCGCCGGTGGGTTCACCCTGTGCATTGGACAGGGGCGGCAGCGCGTGGAACGCGCGGTACAGGTAACTGGACCCGTCGATCAGGACTAATCTGCTCATGGGTCGATTCTACGCGCCCGTGCCTGCATCGCGGCGACACGGCCCGTACACCGCGATGGGGCATAATCAGGGCTCTTTCCAGGCAAAGGCCCCCGCCGATGAAGACCCTGATGCTGGCTTCCCTGCTCCTGCTCGCTGGCTGCGCCAGCATGGGTGGCGCGGGCGCTCCCCCGGTGGACGTCAAGGGCGCGGATGTGTCCAAGCGCACCATGGACAACGGTGACACCATCGAGGAATACCGCGTGTCCGGCCAGCTGCGCATGGTCAAGGTGACCCCGTCGCGCGGTGCCCCGTTCTACATGTACGACAAGAACGGCGACGGCCGCATGGACAACGACAAGGACGGCGTGTCGCCGGTGTACTGGAAGCTGTACAGCTGGTGATGTGACCGGGGGTCGGATCCCTTTCCACAGGAAAGGGCTCTGACCCCATCAAGGCGATCGGCACGGCCCATCCACGCATGGCGTGGATCTACCGGGACAACGAACGTGGATCCACGCCACACGTGGATGGCCCCCCGGCCCCAAAAAACAACGCCGGCGCGCATCCTGCGGCCGGCGTCGGGTCCCCTCCCCGGGAACGCTTGAATCAGTGGGTGTGGATCAGCGGATGACCAGCACCGGCAGGGTGCTGCGCGCCAGCACTTCGGCGGTCTGGCTGCCCAGCAGCACACGGGTCACGCCACGGCGGCCGTGCCGAGGTCATCACGATCAGGTCGCTGTTGCGCTCCCCTGCTGTCTCGATGATGCCGTCGGCGGCGTAGCGGTCCAGCACATGCACAGGGTTGGCGGTGATGCCCTGCTCGGCCGCCTTGGCCAGCGCCGGCTGCAGCACCTTCTGTGCGCCTTCCTCGCGGTCGGCCTTGTACTCGGGGCTGTTCATGTAGCCCACGCTCCAGCCCATGGCGTCGTACATCCCGACGGCCCACGGCTCGGAAACAGTGACGATATCGACCTCGGCATTGAGGTCCTTGGCCAGCTCCAGGCCCTTGGCCAGGCCCTTGTCGGCCAGCTCGGATCCGTCAGTGGCAATCAGGATGCGCTTGTACATGGTGGGGCTCCGTGGCGGTCTGCCAGATGGGAACAACACCATTGCACACCGGATGTGCAGGGCGCGCCTTGAGCAGGATCAATCCGGCGCCGTGCAGCGGCCTGTGCGCACCGCCAGCTTGCGTACCCACTGACCGCGGCGCATGCTGACCAAGCGGTATCGGGCCGCCCCGGGAGAACGTTGATGCAGGAAAGCAAGCCGACATCACAAAGCACCCTCAGGATCATCCTGTGGAGCCTCGCCGCCACCTTCGCCCTGTTCTGTGGCGGCTATTACCTGGGCAAGGATCTTGCCCAGCGCGACAACGCCCGGCAGTCAGCCGGCCGATAACCTGCTTCTGTAGAGCCGAGCCCATGCTCGGCTCCACAGTTGAACGTCTCAGGCGATCTGCACCACGCGTGCGTTCTGGCACAGCGGATAGCTGCCCACGAATTCGGCAATCGCATCACGCATCGCTTCGAACGATTCGCCGTACATGTACAGCGCGGTCTCGGTCGGGCCCTGCCACCAGCTGCAGATCTCGCCCAGGCCGTCGATGTTCTCGGACAGCTGCTCGAACACGTGGTTGGAATCGCACTGTTCGTAGACGTCGTCCGGCAGGTTCAGGCCATCCAGGTAGATGCCCAGGCCTTCGGTCACGCCGAAGCTGCGGTCAGCCTCGCCTGCGCCCTGCAGCTGCGAACCCTTCGGCGCGCCCAGCTGCTCCAGCAGATCGATCAGCTTCGGCACGCCATCGGCATCGACCAGCGCCACTTCGATATCGCCGTACTCGACCTCGCCCAGATCGGAGATCGCGGTACCGCCGCCGACGATCTCGCCGATCTCGGCGGCCTGCATCAATGCGTCGAGCGGATCCTCGAACAGTTCGTGGCGATGCTCCGGCTGCAGCCGGGCGTTCAACTTCACGGTGACGTGCAGCGTGGGTTCGGTCATGGGGGCGTTCCTGGAAGAAGTGCCGCCTATTGTAGAGCCGAGGGTAGCGGCAGGAGCCGCTGCCCTCGGCTCTACAACAGCCTGTCAACGCAGGAACGGCGTGACCTTGCGCTTCAGCAGCTCCACCAGCACCGGGTCCATGTACTCGTAGTCGTCCGGAATATCCAGGCAGATCACCCGCTTGCCGTTCAGCCATGCCTTGTAACGGCTGGACAGCCGGTTGCGGTGGGCGCGCTCCATCACGAATACGATATCGGCCCACTGCAGCAGCTCGGGGCTGAGCACTTCCTCGGCATCGGCCAGCAGCCCGGCCGAGGCGGTCTCGATGCCTGGCCAATCGGCGAACACCTGCTCGGCGGTGGGGCTGCGCAGGCGGTTCTGGCTGCAGAGGATGAGCACGTTGCGGGTCATGCCCGCAGCCTAATCGGGGTCGGATCCCTTTTCCAACGGAAAAGGGTTCTGCCCTCCCCAAGTGCCTTCGGACAAGTTGCATGGCCGGAAAACACTCGAAGGGCCATCATGGGCTTTTCCACTGTCCAGATACCCATGATCACCAAGGATGACCTGTTAAGGGAGTTCGGCGAGCTAGGCGAAGCCCGTGGTTGTTACTTTGGCAAATACGTAGTTGCGACGTTCACGATTCACTGCTGCCTGCGAAACACCAACGGGCACGATCTGGCGATCACCTCCAAGGACATCGCTGATCCGGAATTCGCCGCGAACGTTCTGTTGAACGCGCCGCATCATCTCTCACACGATGGGCCAACGATCTTTGAAATTCCGTCCAGCGCCTATGGTTTCACCCACGCGTTAGCGGTTCCCGCCACGTATCACGGGCTACTGAACCGCAACGCCAATCGAACCAACCTGTTCCTGTGCCTGCCGATCTTCCGCTGCGAGTTCAGCGGCAATGAGTCGGTGGAGGAGTTCAAGTGGTCCACACATCACATCGTTGACGTCAACAACTGGCATAGGACCAGGCAGCCGAAGATTAAGCGTGTACTTCGACAATCCCCGCACTGGCGGCGGAACGGACGGGGACGGCGCAATCGTTAGCCTGGAGACGTTAGTAGCCGAAATCGACAACCTCAACGGCGTGGGCAACGGCTTCATCGAGATCACCAACTACCGCGGCGAGGTGATCGAGGTGCTGTCGCCAGCGGAAGGCCACTATGTGTTGATCCGCAACCGCAAGGATGAAGAAGCGATGGGTCGCGCGCGGCTGGTGGCAGCCGTGGAGACGTTCACCACCAGCTGACGGCCGACCGCGATTGTGGAGCCGAGCCCATGCTCGGCTGCTTGTGCCGTGAAAAGCAGCCGAGCATGGGCTCGGCTCTAAGGTGTCCCGGCGACCCCTCGACGGTGATCAGATCACCGTCAGGTTGGCGTACGCCATCACCAGCCACTTGCTGCCGGCGTCGGCGAACTCGACCTGCACACGGGCGTGGGCACCGTTGCCTTCGTAGTCGGTCACCATGCCTTCGCCGAACTTGGGATGGGTGACCAGTGCGCCGAGCTTGATCGGCGGTGCCTCGATCGAGGCATGGCCCATCACCCGGCTGGCGCCCATCGAGGCCGGCCGCGAGACCTGCACCTTGGGGCGGACTTCATGCAGCAGCTCGCGCGGGATCTCGCGCAGGAAGCGCGACGGCAGGCTGTAATTGTCCTGGCCATGGATGCGGCGCGATTCGGCGTAGCTCAGTACCAGTTTCTGGCGCGCGCGGGTGATGCCCACGTAGGCCAGGCGGCGCTCTTCTTCCAGCCGCCCGCTTTCCTCCAGCGAGCGTGCGCTGGGGAACAGGCCTTCTTCCAGGCCGGCCAGGAACACCAGCGGGAACTCCAGGCCCTTGGCCGAGTGCAGGGTCATCAGCTGCACGCCCTCTTCGCCCGCCTGCGCCTGGCCCTCGCCGGCCTCCAGCGCGGCATAGGCCAGGAACGCGACCAGCTCGTCCATGTCCTCGCCCACTTCCTCGATGTCATCGGCGCGGCGCACGAAGCGCGAGGCCACCGAGACCAGTTCGTCGAGGTTGTCAGTGCGCGATTCGGAGTCCAGCGCGTTGCGGCTTTCCTTGCTCCAGTGCTCGCGCAGCTGCGAGCGGGCCAGCACGTGGTCCACGCGCTCGGCCAGGGTCATGTGCAGGGTCTGCGCCTGCAGCTCGTTGACCAGCACCAGGAAGCCGGCCAGCGCATTGCGTGCACGTGCGGCCAGCGCGCTGCCCTGGGTGACCAGCATGGTCGCTTCCCACAGCGAAATGCCCTGCGCGCGCGCCTCGCGGCGCACTTCGTCCAGCGTGCGGTCGCCGATGCCACGCGTCGGCGTGTTGACCGCGCGCTCGAACGCCGCGTCGTCGTTGCGGTTGGACAGCAGGCGCAGGTAGGCCAGCGCGTCCTTGATTTCGGCACGTTCGAAGAAGCGCATGCCGCCGTACACGCGGTACGGCACCTGTTCGCTCAGCAGCGCTTCTTCCAGCGCGCGCGACTGCGCATTGCTGCGGTAGAGCACGGCCACTTCGGTATAGCTGCCACCGTCGCGCACCCACTGGCGCGCGCGCTCGACGATGTAGCGCGCCTCGTCCATCTCGTTGTAGGCGGCGTACAGGTCGATCGGCTCACCGTCGCCGCTGTCGGTCCACAGCTGCTTGCCGATGCGGTCGGGGTTGTGCGCGATTACCGCATTGGCGGCGCCGAGGATGTTGGCGGTGGAGCGGTAGTTCTGTTCCAGGCGGATGGTCTGCGCGCCCGGGAAGTCGCGCAGGAAGCCCTGCACGTTCTCGACCTTGGCACCGCGCCAGCCGTAGATGGCCTGGTCATCGTCGCCGACCACGAACACGTGGCCGGAATCACCGGCCAGCACGCGCACGAAGGCGTACTGGATGGCATTGGTGTCCTGGAACTCGTCCACCAGGATTTCGCGGAAGCGGGCGCGGTAGTGCGCCAGCAGGGCCGGGTTGTCGCGCAGCAGTTCGTGCGCGCGCAGCAGCAGCTCGGCGAAGTCGACCAGGCCGGCGCGGTCGCAGCGTGCCTGGTACTCGATGTAGGCCTGGCGCATGGTTTCCAGCCAGGCGTCGTGCGGCTCGGGCTGGATGTGCTGCGGGCGGCGACCTTCGTCCTTCTGCGCGTTGATCCACCACGCGATCTGCTTGGCCGGGTACTTGCCGTCGTCCAGTTCCAGCGCCTGCACCACGCGCTTGACCAGCCGCAGCTGGTCGTCCGAATCCATCACCTGGAAGCCTTCCGGCAGCTTCGCGTCCTGCCAGTGCAGGCGCAGCAGGCGGTTGGCCAGGCCGTGGAAGGTGCCGATCCACATGCCACGGCTGCCATTGGGCAGCTGTGCGTCGATGCGGTGGCGCATTTCGCCGGCCGCCTTGTTGGTGAAGGTCACCGCGAAAATGCCGTGGGTCGGCACGCCATCGACTTCATGCAGCCAGGCGATGCGGTGGGTGAGTACGCGGGTCTTGCCGGAACCGGCACCGGCCAGCACCAGGTGGTGGCCGGGGGGAGCGGAGACGGCTTCGCGCTGGGCCGGGTTCAGGCCATCAAGCAGGTGGGAGACATCCATGCCCCCATTTTACGGCATCGCCGTCGCGGCTCCTGCGACCACCTGGGTTGCCAGTGCGTGCGCCTGCTGACGCAGTTCAGGCACCGCCAGGCTTTCCCACAGGCTGCCGATGCGCAGGCTGCCGAGTACGCCCAGCCGTGCCTGCGGCTGGCCACCGGCGGCACACAGGCGATCGCCCGGCACCGTGCTGTCCAGGCCCAGCCCGTGCGGGCCGGGACGTGCCAGCCCATCAGCCTGCAGCTGCTGCAGCAAGGGATTGCGCAGCGCCCTGGCACGGGTTTCCACGCCGGTGGCGTTGATCACCCCGCTGATCGTCCACTGCTGTTCATTGCCCGAGGCATCGCGGCCGGACAGCTGCAGCGCATCGCCGTCGCGCCAGACGCGCTGCAGGCGGGACCGGTGGATACGCAGCTGGCCGCTGTCCTGCAGTGTCTGCAGCTGCGCGTCGACCTCTTCGGCGATGCGGTGGCGATGCACGTCCCAGTAGCGCACCACATGGCGCAGGAAGCGGCGCTGGTCGGCCTCGTCGAGGCTGCACCACAGCGCCTGCCCGTGCGGACGGATGCGGTCCATCACGCCCTGCCACGGCAGGCCGTCGGCCTGCGCCTGGCGAGTGAACCCGCGCAGCGCGCGCAGGCGCTGGCGCAGGTTCATCGGCAGCAGCGTGGCCGGGTCGAAGCTGAGCAGGCCGCCATGCGCATGCGGCAACGGCAGCAGGCCATGGCGCGAGATCACGTGCAGCGGGCCGGTGTGGCCGGCGGCGACCAATGCCAGCACGGTGTCGGCCATGCTCAGGCCGGACCCGACAATGGCCACGGCCTGTTCGCCGGCCAGGGTGCGTACGCCGTCGTAGTCCCAGGCCTCGATCACATCGTCGGCAGGCAGCGCATCGGCACCGGCCACCGGCAGCGGACGCATGCTGTTGCCCGTGGCCAGCACCGCCTGTGCGGCGTGCAGCGTGTGGCCATCGCCCAGCTGCAGCCGATAACCATGGTCATCCGGCTGCAGGCCCAGCACCGGCTGCGCGATCACCTGCAGCTGCGCCGGGCTGGCCGCGGCAGCGTCCTGCAGGCGCTGCTGCAGGTAGGCCGCGAAGTAGTGGCGGCACACGTAACGCTCGCCCAGCACCTCGCGCGCCTCGCCCGGGTAGGCGTTGGCGGACATCAGGTAGTCGAGGAAATCGCCGGGCTGGTCGGCAAACGCACTCATCTTCGCCGCCGGCACGTTCAGCAGATGCTCCGGCCATGGCGTGGCGTAGGCGATGCCCTGCGCCAGCTGTGAGGCCGGTTCGAAAATGGCCAGCGCCAGCGGCGCCTTGGCCTGGCGCAGTACCTGGATCGCCACCAGCACGCCGGCCGCACCACCACCGATGATTGCCAGGTCCAGTTCGCCATTACGCGGTGAATCAGTCATGTGCCGATTGTAGGCCATCGGCGATGACAGGCCGGATTGCCGAAATGGGCGGCCGGCCTTGCCTCACATCAACGCATCGGCCAAGCGTGCGATGCCTTCGCGGCTGCGCCGCCACGTGGGACGGCTGCGCCACTGCTGCAGGTCCAGCTGCCGCGACTCGCGCAGGTAGCCATCCTCGATCGCGCACAGCTGCTGGACCAGCGCGCGGTCGTAGCAGATCAGGCCGATTTCGGCATTCAGCGCGAACGAGCGGATATCCATGTTGATCGAGCCGAGCACGGCGATGTCCTCGTCCACGCTCATGTGCTTGGCGTGCAGGAACTGCGGTTCGTACAGGGCGATGCGCACGCCACAGCGCAGCAGCTCGTCGTAGTACGCCTCCTGCGCCCACGAGGTCAGCCGCTGGTTGTTGCTGGCCGACAGGATCAGCTGCACGTCCACCCCGGACAACGCCGCGATGCGCAGCGCGCTCAGCGTGGCTTCGTCGGGCACGAAGTACGGGGTGACCATCACCAGCCGGCGCCGTGCGAGGTGGATCAGCGCCGCCACCGCATCGCGTGCGTTGCTGTACGGGTAGGCCGGGCCGCTGGGCAGCAGCTGGGTGGCGATGTCGTCGCTGCACTCGGGCACATCGGCGATCACGTCCAGGCGCTGGCCGGTTTCCATGTACCAGTCGCTGGCGAACACCGCTTCCAGATGCGCCACCGCCGGGCCGCGCACGCGCGCCACCAGCTCGCGGTTCGGGTGGCCGGGCACGAACTGCGGGCCCGCCAGGTTCTGCGAACCGACATAGGCCACTTCGTTGTCGATCACCGCGATCTTGCGGTGGTTGCGCAGGTCCATGCGCCCGCTGCGGCGCCAGCGCAGGCCACCGGGCAGCATCGCGCGCACTTCGATGTCGCGCGCTTCCAGGCGCTTGCGATAGGCGCGCAGGCCGCGCTTGGCACCCACCGCGTCGAGCAGCACGCGGCACTGCACGCCACGCGCCGCTGCGCGCTGCAGGGCCTCGACGATCGCCTCGCCCACCGCGTCGTCGAACATCAGGTAGTACAGCAGGTGCACGCGGTCTTCGGCCTGGTCGATGTCGGCGATCAGCGTGTGCAGTGATTCGTCGTAGTCGGTCAGCAGATCGACGGCGTTGCCGTGCACCGGCATGAAGTCGCCCTGGCGCTGCACCAGCGGTACGATCTCGGCGCTGGCGGTGTCCGGCTGCGGGGCCCAGCGCAGGCGATGCTGCAGCGCCTGTTCCTCGCGGATCACCTGCGAGGCTTCGGCCTGGCGGCGGATACGCTCGCGCGACAGCCACGGGTGGCCGAACAGCAGGTACAGCGGCAGGCCCAGCAGCGGCACGAAGCCGACCAGCAGCAGCCAGCTGCGCGCCGCTCCCGGCGTGGTGCGGGTGGGGATCCAGCACAGCGCGACCAGCCGGATCAGCCAGTCGATCAGCAGCAGGTAGGAACCCAGCAACCACTCGAACAGCATCGCGTCGCCCGTCGGGAGGTGATGGGCCATTCTGCCCACCGGCCCTTGTAGAGTCGAGCCGCGCTCGACGGCCTTCCGGTCCGACGGCAGAGCAGCCGTGCGTGGGCTCGGCTCTACAGGACGGCTCAATGCCGCACCGGCACCTCGCACAGCTGCCGCACCGATTCGGCGTGGCGGCGGCCGTTGAGCGCCATGCAGGCGATAGCCTGCGCGGCCCGTTCCAGCTGCGCCTCTGGAAGCGGCGACGGCGCGCCGTTGGCCAGCGCGAGGTGGTGGTCGCACAGCAGCAGCGCCATGCCCTCGATGCCTTGCAGCATGCGCTGCAGGCGCAGCCAGCCCAGTTCCAGGTCCTGCCGGTGTGATGGGGTGTTCATGCAACCTCCTTCAACGGATCTGGCCACCGTGAAGGTGGCGGACGATGCGTGGTTGCAATACCGGGAACGGTAGCCACCAAACCGGCGGGCACGAGGCCCCCACGCACCGTCCGCCATAGAGGCAGATGGGTCGCCCGCCGTCGGCGGAGCTTTTCCGGCAACGGCGGGCGAGTTTACTGGCTACCGATTCGACGGGATTGCAAGCCCGGCCGCTGCAACTGCAGCGGCTTGCCATCATGGGCACGGCAAGGCCTGTCGTTCCAATCAATTTGGAACGCGCGAAGTGCCGGAACCGGTAGGCACAATCACTTATCGCATTCGGCCCATCATTCCGCGCACGGCGCCATTGGCGACAGCCTGCGCGGGGAGTGTTGCAGTGCCGACCAACGGTCGGCACCCACCACGGCAATGCAGGAAGTACCCACCACCTGGATGCCAGACATGAAAAAACCCGCCACAAGGGCGGGTTTCTTCGCGGGGACCAGCAATCCTTGCGGATTACTTGATCTTGCCTTCCTTGTACAGGACGTGCTTGCGCACGACCGGATCGTACTTCAGGAATTCCATCTTCCCCGGGGTGTTCTTCTTGTTCTTGTCGGTCGTGTAGAAGTGGCCGGTACCGGCCGAGGAAATCATACGGACCTTATCGCGCTTGCCTGCCATGATGCTTTACTCCTCAGACCTTTTCGCCGCGCGCACGCAGCTCAGCCAGAACGGAATCAATGCCGTTCTTGTCGATGGTGCGCAGTGCATGCGCGGAAACACGAAGCTTGACCCAGCGGTTCTCGCTGGCCACCCAGAAACGGCGCTCGTGCAGATTCGGCAGGAAACGACGACGGGTCTTGTTGTTGGCGTGCGAGACGTTGTTACCCGTCTGCACTCGCTTGCCGGAAACCTGGCATACGCGGGACATTGCGCACCTCGATAGTAGTAGTTGTCAGCCCGTAGCCCGGGAGACGGCGGCCTCGATGGTTGCCCACCACACGTCAAGAGAATCAAAGGGTTACGCTGGCGTTGGGCGGCCGGGGACGTGTTCCCGGGGGCGCCGCCCGGTAGAAAACCGGACACAGCGAGCCGCGCATTATGCACGGGTTCAAGCACTTGCGCAAGTTACCCACAGGCTGGGGCTGAACGCGACGGCTGCCTTCCTGTAGAGCCGAGCCCATGCTCGGCTGCTTCGGCCCGCAAGACCGAGCCGAGCGTGGGCTCGGCTCTACACAAGCGGCTAGGCCGGCTCAACGCAGGTGCGGAATCACCTGGGCCAGCAGATGGGCATCCTTCAACGCGCCGTGCAGGCCGCGGTTGCCGGGAATGCGCAGGCGCTGCAGCACATCATCCAGCTTGTTGCCCTGGCCGGGCCAGCGCCCGCGCGCCAGCTTCAGGCTACAGGTGATGCGGCAATGCTGGGCCAGCGTGCCGGGGATGCCCGCCAGGCGCAGCTCGTTGTCCAGGAAGCCCACATCGAAGGTGGCGTTATGCGCGATCATTTCGCTGCCGCGCAGGAAGTCCAGCAGTTCGGCGGCCTTGCTGGAGAACAGTGGCTTGCCCACCAGCATCGCATCGCTGATGCCATGCACGCGCTGTGCGCCCCAATCGACCTTGCGCTGCGGCTGCAGGTAGGTGTGGAACTGGCGGCCGGTCAGCTGGCCATCGATCAGTTCGACGGCACCGATTTCGATCACCCGGTGCCCCAGGCGGTGGGAGATGCCGGTGGTTTCGGTATCCAGTGCGACGATGCGACTCATCAGGGTGTGCGTTCTCCAGTACGTGCAGCCGGATTTTCGCACGCGACCGATGCACTCACCCCAACGCTTCCACCACCCAATCGATGAACACCCGCATCCGCTGGCTCATGTGCCGGTTCGGCGGGAACATCACATGCATCGGCATGGGTGGCAGCTGCCAGTCCGGCAGCACCGGCAGCAGCTCGCCACGCGCCACGTGCGGTTCGGCCATGTAGCTGGGCAGCGCCACCACGCCCAGCCCCGCCAACGCAGCCGCCAGATAGGCGTTGCCGTCGTCGAAGCCGACCGTGTAGCGGCCCTGCACCTCGACGCGCTCATCGCCGCGCTGCGCGCTGAACATCCGGGCCCGGCCACTGCGTGGGCTGAGGAAGCCGACCATGTGGTGGTCCGGTCCTTCCAGCGCGCGCGGGTCGGTCGGCAGGCCGAAACGCTGCACATAGCCGGGGCTGGCGTGGAAACCGATCGGCAGCGCAGCCAGCGGCCGCGCCACCAGTGCCGGGTCGGCCGGGGTGCCGCCGCGGATCACGCAGTCGACGTTGTCGGCGATGACATCGACCTCGCGGTCGCTGACGCCGATGTCCAGCTGGATCTCCGGGTAGCGCGCCTGGAAATCCGGCAGCGCCGGCACCAGCCGCAAGCGCGCGTACGGCCCGGGCACATCCACGCGCAGGCGTCCGCGCGGCTGGGTGGCCGCGTCGCCCAGCCCCCCCTCCACCTCTTCCAGCTCGGCCAGCAGGCGGGCGATGCGCGGGTAATAGGCCGCGCCATCGGCGGTGACGCTGACCCGGCGCGTGGTGCGGTTGAGCAGGCGCAGCCGCAGGTGCGCCTCCAGCTGCTGCACCAGCTGGGTGGCTGTGGTGCGGCTGATCTGCAGGGTCTGCGCGGCGCGGGTGAAGCTGCCGGTTTCCACCACCCGGGCAAAGGCCCGCATCGCCTCGAAACGGTCCATGGCTGACCATGATTGTTTGGGATCAGCAATCAATCTAGTCCGATCATCGCGGTTTATCCAGACAGCGCTGGCGCGGAGGATGGGCGTTCTCTCCCACGGGATCTTCCCCATGTCACAGCGTGATGTCGTTTTCCCCGCCGGCCGCCAGGCCCTGTACGAGCGCAACCGTTACTCGCCGGCGATCCGGTCCGATGGCTTCCTGTTCGTCTCCGGCCAGGTCGGCAGCCGCGAGGACGGCTCACCCGAGCCGGATTTTGAAACCCAGGTACGCCGCGCCTTCGAGAATCTCAACGCGGTGCTGGCTGCCGCCGGCTGCACGTTCGATGACGTGATCGACGTGACCGTGTTCCTGGTCGACCCCGAGAAGAACTTCGAGAAGGCGTGGGCGATCGTGCCCGAGTACTGGGGCGAAGCACCGCACCCGACCCTGACCGGAATCGGCGTGACCTGGCTGTATGGGTTCCAGTTCGAGATCAAGGTGATCGCGAAGCTGCCCGCAGACCGGTAGTGCCGGCCGCTGGCCGGCAGCAAGGTGTCGGGGTCAGAGCCCTTTCCGGAGGAAAGGGATCCGACCCCAGCCCGACCCACCTGAACGGGAGGCTCCGACGGATTCCCGAGGTGGCCATTGATATTGTATCCGGCGAAAACCGCTTGCTAGCCTCCCCTTCATGCGCCGGATCTCCCGCCACCTTCGCTCGTACCTGCTGATGCTGCTGATGGCGGCATTCGTGGTCGTGCCGGTGGCCGACGCGCTGGCCTGCACGGTGGAACCGCACGCCAGCACGGTGCATGTGGAGTCCGCACCGGATTCCGATGGCGACAGCGATGGCAAGCACGTCGGTGCCTGTGGCCACAACCACTGCCACCACTCCAATCTGAGCCTGCCGGCCAGCACCCTCGCCGCCTTCGGTGCGCCACTGCCGGCGCGCTGGATGAATGCCGGCGACGCGGCGACCTATGCGGTCGCCCAGGATGAATTGACGCGTCCCCCCCGGGCGTGAGTTGAGCGCGTCCCGCGATTGCGGGCTCCCGTTTCACTCACAACCGGAATCCCCCTATGTCGATCCTGACACCTCGGTCGCCGCGCGCGGCCGGGCTGGTCGTCGCTGTGCTGCTGGGCCTGGCCCCGGCGGCATCGGTGATGGCGCAAGCCGCCCCTTCCTACGACACCCTGCTTGAACGCCTGGACCAGCTGCCCGGCACCCGCGTCGGTACGGCACTGGCCGAGGCCGCCGACGCGCGCGCCGACCAGGCCCGTGCGCTGCCCAACCCTTCCCTCTCCTACTCGGCTGAAAATGCCTGGGGCACCGGCTCCTATGGCGGCATGGGCAAGGCCGATACCGTACTCACCCTGTCCCAGCCGCTGGAGGTCTGGGGCCAGCGTGGCGCGCGTGTCCGTGCCGCCCGTGCCGAGGCACAGGCCGCCAACCTGCGTGGTGCCCAGAGCCGCAGCGACGTGGCCAGCCAGCTGGCGGTGGTCTACGCACAGGCGGAAAGTGCACTGCGCCGCTACGCCCTGGCCGAAGAAGCGCTGACCCTCACCCGCGACGACGCCAATGCGGTCAACGCGATGGTCAAGCAGGGCCGCGAACCGCAGCTGCGCGCGGTGCAGGCGCAGAGCGAAGTGGCCAATGCCAGCGCTGCGCTGGATGAGGCGCAGGCATTCCGCGACGCCGCGCTGGCCCGCCTGGCCGGTGCCGCGCTGCTGGATGCGCCGGTGCAGTCGATCGACAACAGCCTGCTCGACCGTGCCCCGCCGCTGCCGCGTGGCGCCACCGACGTGGCGCTGGCGGTGCGCATCGCCGAAGCCGAAGCCGATGCGGCCAGCAAGCTGGTCGACGTGGAGCGCAAGCGCGCCCTGCCCGACCTCAGCGTCACCGCCGCGCAGACCCGCTTCCGCGAAGGCGGCGAGCGTGCCTACAACCTCGGGGTCAGCCTCAGCATCCCGCTGTTCGACCGCAACCGCGGGGGCATCCGCGCCGCCAATGCCGACCAGCGCGCGGCCGAGGCCCGCCTGGACCAGCAGCGCCGCGACAGCGAGGCCGAACGCCTGTCCGCCGTGGCCGGGCTGAAGGCGGCCGGCAGCCGTACCCGCGCCGCCGATGAAAGCGTGGTCGCCGCCGAAGAGGCGTATCGCCTCGCACGCGTCGGCTTCGACGCCGGACGCATCTCGCAGCTGGAACTGCGCAGCACGCGCAGCGCCCTCATCGCCGCCCGCAGCACCGCCGTGGATGCGCGCCTGTCGCGCGTCGGCGCCGAAATCGATCTTGCCCGCCTTGAAGGGCGCGCACCTTTTGTGGAGGCCAAATGACTCTCTCCCGTACTTTCCCGCTGATCGGCGGCGTGCTGCTGACCGTTCTGCTTGCCGGCTGCGCCGGCAATGCGCAGACGCCTGCCAATGAAGACCCGGCTGCGGCCAAGGCCGGCACCGACGATGGCCACGGCCATGCCGCCGACAGCAAGGAGGCCAAGGCGGAAACCGCCAAGGCCCCCGACGACGCCGATGAAGGCGTGGTGCAGCTGACCCCGGAACAGATCAAGGCGTCCGGTATCGAGGTGGTCGCCATCGGTCGCGGTGGCGGTGGCTCGACGCGCCTGTCCGGACGGGTCGAGCCGTCGGTGGGCGCACGCGCGTCGGTGGCGTCCACGGTGACCGGCCGCGTCGAACGCGTGCTGGTCGCGCCGGGCACGGCGGTGAAGCAGAACCAGGCGCTGGCGATCGTGGTCAGCGGTGAGGCCGCGGTGTTCCGCGCCAATGCGCTGGCTGCATCGGCCGAAGCCGAGGCCGCGCGCCTGGCCTATGGCCGCGACAAGGCGCTGGTCGACCAGGGCGTGGTCGCGCGCCAGGAACTGGAGGCCTCGCGCGCCCGCTCGCTGGCGGCACAGGCCCAGGCCGCTGCCGCGCAGGCCCAGGCTGCTGCCAACGGTGCGCCCGATGCCAGTGGCCGCGTGCGCATCACCAGCCCGGTGGCCGGCATCGTCGGCAACGTGCAGGTCACCCCGGGCGGCGTGGTCGCTGCCGGCAGCGCGGTGGCCGATGTCGCCGACCCGGCGATGAACGAACTGGTGTTCACCGCGCCGCCCGCGCTGGCCGCACAAGTCACGCCCGGCATGAAGCTGGAAGTGAGCGTGCCGGGTGGCAGCTTCACCGCCACCGTCACCGGTTCGGCCGCCGATGTGCGCCAGCAGGGCGGCGTCGCGGTTATCCGCGCCACGCCAGTGGACGCTTCGCTGCCGCCGGCCGGTTCGCCGGTTTCGGCGGTGGTGGTCACCGAGGGCCAGGACGGTTCGCTCAGCGTGCCGGCCGATGCGGTGCAGAACGTCGATGGCAGCAGTGCGGTGTTCGTTGCCGTCGACGGCGGCTTCAAGGCACAGCCGGTACTGGCCGGGCGCCGTGCCGGCGACCGCATCGAGATCCTCGGTGGACTGACCGGCAACGAGCGCATCGTCGGTGCCAACGCCTTCCTGCTCAAGGCCGAACTGGCCAAGGGCGAAGCCGAGCACGGCCACTGAGGAGGCGACCATGTTCAAGCTGATCATTGAAACAGCGGTGCGCCACCGCTGGCTGGTGGTGTTCATGGCGGCGTTGATCGCTGCCGTGGGCCTGTTCCAGCTGGGCAAGCTGCCGATCGACGCGGTGCCGGACATCACCAACCGCCAGGTGCAGATCAACACGGTGGCACCAGCGCTGACGCCCGAACAGATCGAGCGGCAGGTGACCTATCCGCTGGAAACCGCGCTGGCCGGCATTCCCGGCCTGACCACCACGCGTTCGCTGTCGCGCAATGGCTTCTCGCAGGTCACCGCGATCTTCACTGATGCGACCGACATCTACTTCGCCCGCCAGCAGGTGGCCGAACGCATGCGCGAGGCATCCGAAGACCTGCCCGATGGCGCGTCGCCGATGCTGTCGCCGGTCACCACCGGCCTCGGTGAAGTGCTGATGTGGACCGTGGACTTCACCACGTTCGATCCGACCAGGCTGGCCAAGCCCGGTGAAGCGGGCTGGCAGGCCGGCGAGGTCTACCGCACGCCGGAAGGCAACCTGCTGCGCACGCCAGAAGAACGTGCCACCTACCTGCGCACCGTGCAGGACTGGATCATCGCGCCGCAGATGCGTTCCAGCCCGGGACTGGCCGGCGTCGATACGGTCGGCGGCTACGTCAAGGAATACGGCGTGCATCCGGACAGCGCCCGGCTGGCCGCGCACGGCCTCGGCCTGGCCGATCTGGTCACTGCCCTGCAGCGCTCCAACGTGCAGGCCGGTGCCGGTTTCGTGCAGCGTGCCGGCGAAGGCCTGGTGGTACGTGCTGACGGCCTGGCGCTGACCACCGAGGATCTGGCACAGGCCCCGGTGGCCACCCGCAATGGCGTGGTGGTGCGCGTGGCCGATGTGGCCGAGGTCGAGCTGAGCCGCGCGCCGCGCCTGGGTGCGGCCAGCCGCAACGGCCATGAAGCCGTGCTGGGCACCGCGCTGATGATCGCCGGCGGCAACAGCCGCACCGTGGCCCAGGCCGCGGCCGCGCGCCTGGAACAGGTGAACACGTCGCTGCCGGCCGACATCGTGGCGGCACCGGTGCTGGACCGCAGCGTGCTGGTCAATTCCACCATCAAGACCGTGGCCAAGAACCTCACCGAGGGCGCGCTGCTGGTGGTGGTGGTGCTGTTCCTGCTGCTGGGCAACCTGCGTGCAGCGACGATCACTGCGCTGGTGATTCCGCTGTCGTTCCTGTTCGCAGTGATCGGCATGAACCGCTTCGGCATCAGCGGCAACCTGATGAGCCTGGGTGCGCTGGACTTCGGCATCCTGGTGGACGGTGCGGTGATCGTGGTCGAGTCGACGCTGCTGATGCTGGGCCAGCGCCGCGCCGAACTCGGCCGTGCATTGACCGCGATGGAACGCCTGCGCGTGGCCGCCGATTCGGCCATGAAGATGGCGCGCCCTGCAGCCTTCGGCCAGTTGATCATCCTGCTGGTGTTCGCGCCGATCCTTACTCTGGAAGGCGTGGAGGGCAAAACGTTCCACCCGATGGCAGCCACCTTCATGCTGGCCCTGGTCGGTGCCTTCATCTTCTCCTTCACCTTCGTGCCGGCGATGGCCGCGCTGCTGGTGCGCGAGCCGAAGGTCAAGGACGGCGATGCGCATGCCGATGATGGCGAGCACGAGACGAAGCTGATCCGCGTGCTGCGTGCGCGCATCGAGCCGGTGGTGCGCAAGGCCGTGGCCCATCCGCGCACGGTGCTGGCCGGTGCGGTGATGATGGTGGTGGTGGGCATCGGCTCGTTCTCGCTGCTGGGCCGCGAGTTCATGCCGACGCTGGACGAAGGCAACGTGGCGATGCAGGCCCTGCGCGTGCCGTCGACCTCGCTGGAACAGTCACTGGCGATGCAGCTGGCACTGGAAAAGGCGATTGCCAAGCAGCCGGAAGTGGAGACCGTGTTCTCGCGCACCGGTACCGCCGAGGCGGCCATCGACCCGATGCCGACCAACATCTCCGACAGCGTGATCGTGCTCAAGCCACGCAAGGACTGGCCGGATCCGAAGCTGGGCAAGGACGCGCTGGTGGCACGCTTCGAAACGCTGGCCGGGCAGCAGCTGGGCAACAGCTTCGAGTTCAGCCAGCCGATCGAGCTGCGCTTCAACGAGTTGATTTCCGGCGTGCGTACCGACCTGGCAGTGATGATCTTCGGCGATGACTTCAGCCAGCTGCAGAAGGTGGCCGACCAAGTGGCGCTGAAGCTGCGTGCGGTGAACGGCGCGGCCGACGTGCGTGTGGAACAGATCTCCGGCCTGCCGACGCTCAACGTGGCCATCGACCACGTTGCAGCGGCACAGTATGGGCTGACCGCCGCGGACGTGAGCGATGCACTGTCCACTGGTATTGGTGGCACCGCGGCCGGCAAGATCTTCGAAGGTGACCGCCGCTTCAACGTGGTGGTTCGCCTGGACGATGCCTCGCGCAACGATCCGGACCAGCTCGCTTCACTGCCGATCGCCACGCCGTCGGGGCTGGTGATTCCGCTGTCGTCGGTCGCGCGCATCACGGTGAGCGAAGGGCCGAACCAGATCAGCCGCAACAACGGCAGCCGCCGCGTGGTGGTGCAGGCCAACGTGCGTGGCCGCGACCTGGGCGGTTTCGTGGGCGAAGCGCAGGCTGCAGTGGCCGACGTGGCGCTGCCGCCGGGTGCCTACCTGACCTGGGGTGGCCAGTTCGAGAACCTGCAGCGCGCCGAGAAGCGGCTGGCAACGGTGGTGCCGGTGGTGTTCCTGCTGATCGGCAGCCTGCTGTTCATGGCCCTGCGCAGCGGCAAGGAAGCCATTCTGGTGTTCAGCTGCGTGCCGTTGGCGCTGGTCGGCGGCATCCTCGCGCTGCTGCTGCGTGGCATGCCGTTCTCGGTGTCGGCGGCGGTCGGCTTCATCGCCGTCTCCGGCGTGGCGACCTTGAATGGCCTGGTGCTGATGCAGGCCATCCGCGAGCGCCTGGATGCCGGCGACCTGCCGCTGCAGGCGGCGATCAACGGTGCTTCCAGCCGTATCCGCGCGGTGCTGACCACGGCACTGGTGGCGATCGTCGGCTTCATTCCGATGGCGATCGCCAGCGGTTCCGGCGCGGAGGTGCAGAAGCCGCTGGCGACGGTGGTGATCGGTGGCCTGATCACCGCCACCGTGCTGACCCTGCTGGTGCTGCCGACCTTCGCGGCGCGGGTGGCCAAGCCAAGGGCGGTGGGGTGAGGTGATGCCGGGGTCGGAGCCCTTTCCGTGGGAAAGGGATCCGACCCCATGACCGGGTCGGATTGCCGGCCAGCGGCCGGCACTACCTTGGAACGGTCAGGCCTTCTTGCGCTCGGCGATGTAGGCCTGGATCTGCTGTTCCAGCACCGGCAGCGGCACCGAGCCCTGCTTGAGCAGGGTGTCGTGGAAGCCCTTGATGTCGAACTTGTCGCCCAGCTCCTTCTCGGCCTGCGCACGCAGGCGCACGATGGCGATCTCGCCCAGCTTGTAGCTCAGCGCCTGGCCCGGCCAGGAAATGTAGCGGTCCACTTCGGTGGTCACTTCATGCTCGCTCAGCGCGGTGTGGTCACGCAGGTAGGCCAACGCCTGCTCGCGGGTCCAGCCCTTGCTGTGCACGCCGGTGTCGATCACCAGGCGCGCCGCGCGCCACATTTCGTAGGTCAGGCGGCCGAAATCCTCGTACGGGGTTTCGTAGATGCCCATCTCCACGCCCAGCTTCTCGCAGTACAGCGCCCAGCCTTCGCCATAGGCAGAGATGTAGGCGTTGCGGCGGAACTCGGGCAGGTTCTTCTGCTCGGCGGCAATCGCCCCCTGCAGCGAGTGGCCCGGATCGGATTCATGCAGGGTCAGCGCCGGCAGGTTGTACAGCGGGCGCGACGGCAGGTTGTAGGTGTTGAGCCAGTAGGTGCCCATGCCACCACGGCCGGCGGTCCAGAACGGCGCGATGTCCGGCGGCACCGGCACGATGGTGAAGCGGGCGCGCGGCAGCGTCATGTACTTGCCGAGCTGGCCATCGGCCCGCTTGGAGATCCACGCGGCACGCGACAGCAGCTCTTCCGGCGTCTTGGCATAGAACTGCGGATCAGTGCGCAGGAAGGTCAGGAACTCGGCGAAGCTGCCCTTGAACTTCACCTGCTTGATGATGTCGTTCATTTCCTTCTGGATGCGCTCGACCTCACCCAGGCCGATGCGGTGGATCTCGTCCGGCGACAGGTCCAGCGTGGTGTATTCGTGGATCTGCTGCTTGTAGTACGCCTTGCCGTCCGGCATCGCTTCGGCGGCCAGGGTGGTGCGCGCCTGCGGCACGTACTCGTTGACGAAGAAGGTGCGCAACTGCTGGAACGCCGGCACCACCTTGCCGCTGATCGCCGCGCGCGCCTGCGCCTGCAGCCTGGCCTGTTCGGCCGCCGGGATGCTGTTGGGCAGCTTCTTGAACGGTGCGTACAGCGGCGACTCGGTCGGGTCCTTCAGTTCGGCGACGGTGGCGATGGACACTTCGCGACCATCGAGCACGGCACGCGGCACGCTGAAGCCACGCTTCAGGCCGGCGCGCATGTTCTCGGTCTGCTGGCCGAAGTAGCGCGGCACATCGTTCAGGCGGGCGATGTAGTTCTGGTAGTCCTGCGCGGTCTTCATCTCGCGCCGGGCCATGAAGGACAGGTTGGACCAGAACGAGGAGTCGGCGTTGAACGGCATCTCGTAGCCGCGCAGGCGCGTCTCTTCGGCCAGGTTGAACACCTGGTCGTGGTAGATCGCGTAGTTGACCTGGTTGTCGGGCGACAGGGTCTTCGGGTCGATCTTCTTCAGCGCGGCGAGGGTCTCGTCCCACACCTTCAGGCGTGCCTGCTGCGCGGCCGGGCCGATGTCGGGCATGCGGGTGGCGTTGGCCGGGGCGTCCTCGTCCTCGCTGGCTTCACCGCCACCCTGCTGGCGCCACTTCCATTCCTTCTCGTACAGCGCGCGGAAGGCGGCGTCGGCGGGCGATTCAGTGGCCACGCTGGCCGGTGCGGCGGTGGCGGGCGGCGCGGCCAGGGCCACGGCGGGGGCGGACAGGGCGATCAGCAGGGCAACGGCAAGACGGGTTTTCACGAGCACAGGTTCCCGGGAAGGCAGACCCCGATCATGGCACCGCCCACGGCCCGTGGCATGGGACGAAGGTCCTGCCTGCAACGCAGGCAGGACCGGGAACCGGCCGCAGGCCGGGGCCCCAGCGCCGAAGGCGCGTGGTAGAGCCGACTGTCAGTCGGCTGCTCTTCCGCCAGATGTAGCAAACCCCGCGCTTCGCGCGAAAGTCGACTCTACCCACAGCAGGCAGGACCCGGCACGGCCGCCGGACATGCAACAGAGCCACGCCATGCGTGGATGCGCCGGCGATCCGGACGGGGTCAGAGCCCTTTCCTGCGGAAAGGGATCCGACCCCACAGCCTCAGTGGCTGGCCTTGTCCCGCTTCCAGCCCCGGTGCTTGATGTCCAGGTGCAGGCTGTACAGCGCGGTGAACGCCGGGAACAGGTTCTGCAGCACGCCCACCGAGTCCTGCTTGGCCGAGAACAGGAAGTAGCTCAGCGTCATCAGGCTGCCGATCACGCTCATGTACCAGAACAGGCGCGGGATCACCGGCTTGCCGGCGCGCTTGGAGGCGATGAACTGGACCAGCCAGCGGCCGCCGAACATCAGTGCGCCGGTATAGCCGATCAGCTTCCAGCCGGTCACATGCAGGCCGGTCCAGTACAGCCAGGTCAGCGGCTGGTCGAGCCAGTGCAGCTCCAGGCCCATCACCGCTCTTCCACCGCGGTGCGCTTGCTGCGGGTGATCAGCCAGGCCACGCCGCGCAGGTCACGGATGCCGACCAGCGCGCGCCCGAGGTTGTTGTACTTGGACACGCCGGCGGTGCGGTGGCGGTGGTTGACCGGCACGCTGGTGGTCTTCCAGCCGGCGCGCTGCATCAGCGCCGGCAGGTAGCGGTGCATGTGGTCGAAGTACGGCAGGTCGAGGAACGCACTGCGCTCGAACAGCTTGATGCCGCAGCCGGTGTCGGGCGTATCGTCGCGCAGCATGCGCGCGCGGATGCGGTTGGCCCAGCGGCTGGCCCAGCGCTTGCTGCCGCTGTCCTGGCGGTTGACGCGCCAGCCGGCAAACAGCTTCACCTGCGCCTCGGCAGCATCGCGCGCTGCCAGCAGCTTGGGAATATCGGCCGGATCGTTCTGGCCATCACCATCCAGGGTGGCGATCCACGGCGCCCGCGCATGCTTGACGCCGGTGCGCACCGCGGTGCTCTGCCCGCTCTGGTTCACATGGTGCAGCACGCGCAGTTCCGGGGTGGTTGCCTTCAGCCCCTGCAGCACCGCCAGGGTGTCATCGCGCGAGTGATCGTCGATGTAGACGATCTCGAACGGCAGCCGGCCACGCAGCGCAGCGGTGATTTCGGCGACCAGCGGGGCGACGTTGTCGCGCTCGTTGAATACGGGGACGACAACGGAAAGCTCGGGTTGGCTCATGGGGGACTCGGCCAAGGGGGACAAAGACCGCGCATTCTCCGCAGCCGAGGTTATCCGAAGATGAACCCGGCCGCGTGAGGATCACTGCTCAGGCGCGGTCGCCAAAATACTCGCGGCACCATTCCACGACGGGGGGCAGCCCCTCTTCGATCGGGGTCACCGCATCGAAGCCGAAGGCGTCGTGCGCGCGCCGGGTGTCCGCCATCGTGCGCACCATGTCGCCGGGCTGCATGGGCTTGTAGACCTTCTGCGCGGGGCGGCCGGCGGCCTGCTCGATGACGCTGATGAAGCGCTCCAGCTCGACCGGCGTATGGTTGCCGAGGTTGAACACCCGGTGCGGCACCGGACCGTCGGCCGGATGCGCGAGGGCGCCGAGGATACCCGACACGATGTCGGAAATATGTGTGAAGTCGCGCTGCATGCGGCCTTCGTTGAACACGTCGATCGGCCGCCCGGCCAGCACCGCACGCGAGAACAGCAGCGGTGCCATGTCCGGCCGGCCCCACGGGCCATACACGGTGAAGAAACGCAGGCCGGTGGCGTGCAGGCCATACAGCTGCGCGTAGGTGTAGGCCATCAGCTCGTTGGCGGCCTTGGTCGCCGCGTACAGCGAGCGCGGCTGGTCAACGCGCTGGTCCTCGGAGAACGGCGGCGTGGCCGAATCACCGTAGACCGAGCTGCTGGAGGCATACACCAGATGCTGCACGCCACGGTGGCGACACAGCTCGAGCATGTTAACGAAGCCGACAAGGTTGCTGTCGACGTAGGCATGCGGGTTTTCCAGCGAATAGCGCACGCCGGCCTGAGCGGCCAGATGGATCACCGCCGTCGGCTTCACTTCGTCGAACAGCGCGGCCAGACCCTCGCGGTCGGTCAGGTCGAGGGTGCGCAGGTCCAGGGTCGGGCACAGTGCGGCCACACGGTCGCGCTTGATCTGCGGGTCGTAGTAGTCGTTGAAATTGTCCAGGCCGACCACCGGCTGGCCCGCCTCCAGCAGCGCGCGGGCGGTGTAGGCACCGATGAAGCCGGCAGCGCCGGTGAGCAGGATGGTCATTGCAGTTGCCTGGAAATCAATGAGTACAGGTGCAGAGGATACGCTGCGGACTCAGAACAGCCCGAAACGCTTCCTGGCCACGTTGGTGCGGCCGGGTTCGATCACGTCCTGGATCTTCTTCGCATCGAAGCGGTCGAGCAGCGCCTCGGCGCCCTTCTTCAGCTTCAGATCCATCTCTTCCGGATACAGCGGAACCAGGGTCATGAAGCTGATGGTCTTGCCGTCGTCCAGTTCCAGCGTGGCGAATTCTTCCGGGGCAGTCACCGGTGGAAGCACGATGGCACCGTCGAAACCCACGCCCGGCGCATAGGGCTCGCTGGGATGGCCGTTGGGAATGGTGTGGCCGAAGCCCAGCCAGGTGTCGTACTCGTGCGGCAGCCGCGCCATGCCCTTCAGCAGGCGCACCGGCCAGTAGTTGCGTTCGTCCTCGAAGGCGTCCTGCGTGATCGGCCAGTCGGCCGGCAGGGTCACCATCAGCTCCATGTAGCGCGGCACGTCCGCGTCCACCTCGGCGGGCACGGTCATCGGCAGGTCGCTCATGCCGGAGGTGACCAGGCGCAGGTACGGGAACTGGTCATTGGCCGGTACCACGTGCACGTCGATGTGCACCAGGTCGGAGATGATCTCGTGGAAGACACCGGACACCGGGCCCAGATGGCGCTCGATGTGCGCGCCGATCGCCTCGATGTGTTCTTCGCCCTGCGGCGGGGTGAAATCCTTCTGGCGGCTGTGCACCAGGATCGGGCTGCCGCCCGGGCTGACGTCGTCGAATGCGTTGCTCATGTCCTGCTCCCTCGATGGCAGGCCAGCGGGCCGGAAGGCAGTACATCCCACGGCGCGCGCGGCGGTGCGTTCCCTGTCATTCGCGGGACACGGCAGGAACGGGCCGCGCCCCCTGTCACTGCGCCGGGCTCAGCCCTGGCGCGTGCGCAGCTTTTCCAGCACGCCGTCCAAGGTATCCAGGTCGGTGTAGTGGATGATCAGCTTGCCCTTGCCGCCGCGACCATGGTTGATCGCCACCTTGGCCCCCAGGGCTTCGGACAGCTCGGTTTCCAGCGAGGCGATGTCGGCCTGCTGCACCTTCGGCGTGGCCACCGGGCGGTTGCTCGGCACCTTGCCGGCGGCGAAGGCCTGCGCACGGCGCTCGACTTCGCGCACCGACCAGCCTTCATCGGCCGCTTCCTGCGCCAGCTTGCCGGCCAGCTCGGGGGCCAGGGTCAGCAGCGCACGGGCGTGGCCCATTTCCAGGCGACGGGTTTCCAGCAGCAGGCGGATCGCCACCGGCAGCTCCAGCAGGCGCAGCAGGTTGGACACCGCCGCGCGCGAGCGGCCGACGGCCTCGGCGGCCTCGGCATGGGTCAGGGTGAACTCGCTGATCAGGCGCTGCAGCGCCTCGGCTTCTTCCAGCGGGTTGAGGTCTTCGCGCTGGATGTTCTCGATCAGCGCCATCGCGATGACGGTGCGGTCTTCCAGCTCGCGCACCACCACCGGCACTTCGTCCAGGCCGGCCAGCTGCGATGCGCGCCAGCGGCGTTCGCCGGCAACGATTTCGTAGTTGCCCGCCGGCAGCTGGCGCACCAGGATCGGCTGGATCACGCCCTGCGACTTGATCGAGTCGGCCAGCTCGGACAGCTTGCCCTCGTCCATCTCGCGGCGCGGCTGGTACTTGCCCGGCTGCAGCTGGCCCACGGCCAGCTTGCGCAGCACTTCACCCGGCAGCGGCTCGATCACCGCGGTGGTGGCCTGCACCTGGCTGACCGCACCCTTGGGACCCAGCAGGGCATCCAGGCCACGGCCGAGGCCTCGCTTCTTGGCTGCCGGCTTGCTGCTGGTCATCAGACGGTCTCCACGGCCTTGGCGGCCTTGTTGCGTTCGTTGTTGCGGCGGATGATCTCGCCGGCCAGGCCCAGGTAGGCCACGCCACCGCGCGAGGCGCGGTCATAGCCGACGATGCTCTGGCCATGGCTGGGCGCCTCGGCCAGGCGCACGTTGCGCGGCACGATGGTGCGGAACACGCGGTCGCCGAAGTGCTCGGTGAGCTCGGCCGAGACCGCGTTGGCCAGGTTGTTGCGCACGTCGAACATGGTGCGCAGCACGCCTTCGATCTCCAGCGCCGGGTTCAGGCTGGTGCGCAGCGCCTCGATGGTTTCCACCAGCGCGCTCAGGCCTTCCAGCGCGTAGTACTCGCACTGCATCGGCACGATCACCGAGTCGGCGGCGGCCAGCGCGTTGAGCGTCAGCAGCGACAGCGCCGGCGGGCAGTCGATCAGGATGTAGTCGTACTCGTCGCGGATCGGCGCCAGCGCGCGCTTCAGGCGCTGCTCGCGCTCGCTCTGGCCCATCAACTGGATCTCGGCGGCGGTCAGGTCGATGTTGCCGGGCAGCAGGTCGTAGCCCTCGGCAGTCTGCACGCGCACATCGGCGGCGCTGTTCTCGCCGAGCAGCAGGTCACAGGTGGAGGCGGCCAGCTCTCGTTTGTCCACGCCACTGCCCATGGTCGCGTTGCCCTGCGAATCCAGGTCGACCAACAGCACGCGCTTGGGTGCGTTGGCCAGGGAAGCGGCCAGGTTGACGGCGGTCGTGGTCTTGCCGACGCCACCCTTCTGGTTGGCGATGGCGATGATGCGGGCCATGCGGGTGTGCCTCGTCGACGTGTGCTGGGACCGGTCATTATGCGTACAACCGGCCCCTTGCGGAAATCGTGAATCGCCAACCCGTTGTTCCACAAGGGGCTGGCGGCGGGAATCAGGGGCCTGTAACAGTGACCAGGTGGCGTTCGCCGGCCAGGCCGGGCACGCTCAGCGGGGTCACCTCGCGCACCTGCCAGCCGTCCGGCAGCTCCGCGATCTCTTCATGCGGGTAGACGCCCTTCATGGCCAGCAGCACACCGCCGGGGCGCAGCAGGTGACCACCGACGCGGACGATGCCGGCCAGGGTGTCCATCGCGCGCGCGGTCAGCTGGTCGTAGCGGCCGGCCTCGTCCAGCGCCTCGGCGCGCGATTCGGCCACGCGGGCGTTGCCCAGGCCGAGCTGGCGCACGGCCTCGCGCATGAAGCGCGCCTTCTTGCCGTTGCTCTCAACCAGGGTGACCTGCAGGGCCGGGCAGGCAATCGCCAGCGGGATGCCGGGCAGCCCGGGGCCGGTGCCGAGGTCGGCCAGGCTGCCATCGGCCACGAACGGTTGCATCGCCAGCGAGTCGAGCAGGTGGCGGGTGACCATCTCCTGCGGATCGCGGATGGCGGTGAGGTTGTAGGTGCCGTTCCAGCGGTGCAGCAGGGCCAGGTAGCGCAGCAGCGGCGGCGCCAGCGCGGCATCCAGGCCCATGCTGGCCAGGCCCTGTTCCAGCGTGGCAGATACGCTGGCGGGAAGTGGGTGTTCGCTCATGCCGACATTATCGCCGGTTTTGCGCGCTGATTCCCCGCTTCAGTGTGGATACCAGGCCAATGCCGCACGGAACTGGCCGGTGGCCTGCCATTCGTGCAGGTGCCAGCGCGCGGCCTCGCCCAGTTCCGGGTCGCACCAGCGCAGGTGCAGGGCGCCATCGGCCCCCGGCGCCAGCTGCAGGCGGTGCAGGCCGAACGAGATGCCCTGCCCGTGCGCCTTCAGCATCGCTTCCTTGGCGCACCACACGCGGAAGAACCAGTGCTCGCGCCCGGCCTCGTCCAGGCTTTCCAGCCAGGCCACCTCCTCGGGGTGGAAGAAGCGCTGCACGATCTCCAGCAGGCGGGCCCGCGGCCGCAGCAGCTCCAGGTCCACGCCCAGCCGCACGCCCTCGCCCAGCGCCACCAGCAGCACCTCGCCGCTGTGGCTCCAGCCGGTGCCGTAGTGGGCCAGCGCGCCGCTCAGCTCTGGCCGGCCCTTGTCATCACGGACCAGTGGCAGCGTCTCCGGCTCGGCGCCCAGCGCCTGCGCCAGCACCTGCCGCGCCTGCGGTTCGCCGCGGTGGCCCGGCACATGCGGGCGTCGCCAGACCGTCACCGGACCGAAGCGCCACGGGCCGTCGAGGGTGGCTGGCAGGCTCATCCGCACGCGCCCATCACGCAATTCCACGACGGGTTCACAGCCGTGCGCGTCAACTGGTCACAGTTCCCCACCGGAGGTTCGATCATGGGCATCATCATCTGGCTGATCGTCGGCGGCATCGTAGGCTGGCTGGCCAGCATCATCATGAAGCGCGATGCCCAGCAGGGCATCATCCTCAACATCGTGGTCGGCATCGTCGGCGCGCTGATTTCCGGCTGGCTGTTCGGCGGCGGCATCAACGAAGCGATCACCATCCGCACCTTCCTGTTCTCGCTGATCGGTGCGGTGATCCTGCTGGCGATCGTCAACCTGTTCACCCGCAAGAGCATACGCTGACACGGCAGTCGTGCCGGCCGCTGGCCGGCAGACGCATCACAACGGGCCCGGCAATCGTCGGGCCCCGTTCGTTCAACCGATCTGCACCCATGCCGGCGCGTGATCGCTCGGCCGTTCCCAGGTCCGCGGCTCACGATCGATACCCGAAGCCACCGCACTGCCCTTCAGCGCATCGGAGACCAGGGTCAGGTCGATGCGCAGGCCCAGGTTGCGGCGGAAGCCAGCGGCACGGTAATCCCACCAGCTGAAGGTGCCCGCCTCGTCATTGTGCAGGCGGAAGCCATCGTGCAGGCCCAGCTGCAGCAGCTTGTTGAGCGCGCCACGCTCGGCGGTGGAGGTGAGGATGTGGTTCTCGTTCCACACCTCCGGGTCGTGCACATCGCGCGCGTCCGGGGCGATGTTGAAATCGCCCATCACGATCAGCTTCGGGTGCCGCTGCAGTTCTTCGGCGATCCAGGCATGCACCGCCTCCAGCCAGCGCAGCTTGTACTCGTACTTGTCGGTGCCGATGTCCTGGCCGTTGACCACGTACAGGTTGATCACCCGCAGGTCGCCGAAGGTGCCGGCGATGACGCGCTTCTGCTCGTCCTCGAAACCGGGAATGCCGATCTGCACGTCCTGCGCCGGCTCACGCGACAGCAACGCCACGCCGTTGTAGGTCTTCTGGCCGGCGAACACGCTGCGGTAGCCCGCGCCGATCAGCGCCGAATCGGGGAACTTGTGGTCCTCCAGCTTGGTTTCCTGGATACCGACGATGTCCGGGCCGAACTCCTTGAGCCACTGCTCCAGGTGCGGCAGGCGGACATTGAGTGAATTGACGTTCCACGAGGCGATCTTCATGGGGGCATTCTACCCGGCCCGGGTTTGGTAGACGCCAACCTTGGTTGGCGCATGGGGTTCACGCGTGCCAACCAAGGTTGGCACCCACCGGAAGGGGCCGCGCGGGTTGGCACCGACCGGTAGTGCCGGCCGCTGGCCGGCAACCCCATGAACCCTCGGCGAGACCCTGCATCTGCCGGCCAGCGGCCGGCACTACCGCAAGAGGAACTTCAACAACCCCGCAATCTTCGAATACGGCGGTCGCAGCCGGTCGCTGGCGGCCCAGCGCGACTGCCACAGCACCGGCAGCCGCTTGCTCATCGCATCGAACCCGGCCCGGCCGTGGTACGCGCCCATGCCGCTGGCCCCCACCCCACCGAACGGCAGGCCATCGGCCGCGAAATGCAGCAGCGTGTCATTGACGGTCACTCCGCCGGCCACTACCTGGCCGAGGATGCGCTCCACCGTCGCCTTGTCGTAGCTGAAGGGATACAGCGCCAGCGGCCGATCACGCGACAGCACGTCGGCCAGCGCCGCATCCAGATCCGGGTACGCCCGCACCGGGAGGATCGGCCCGAAGATCTCCTCGCGCATCAGGTCCAGGTCGTCCGGCGGGTCCAGCACCACGGTCGGCACCAGCAGGCGCTCGCGGTCGGCGCGCGCCTCATCCACCTGCGCCAGCGGAATCACCGGCACGCCGCGTTCGCGCGCCTGCGCCAGATAGCCCTGCAGGCGCCGGTACTGGCCTTCGTTGATGATGCGCGTGTAGTCGCCGGCATCGCTGAAATCGCCGTAGCGTTCGCGCACCTGCTGCTGCAGCGCCTGCACGAACTCGCGCTGGCGCACGGTATCAATCAGCACGTAATCCGGCGCGATGCAGGTCTGGCCGGCGTTGAACCATTTGCCGGTGGCCAGCCGCGCGGCGGCCTTTTCCAGCGGGAAATCGCGGCAGACAATCGCCGGCGACTTGCCGCCCAGTTCCAGCGTGACCGGTACCAGATGTTCGGCGGCAGCGGCCATTACCTTGCGGCCAACCGCCGTCGAGCCGGTGAACAGCAGATGGTCCAGCGGCAGCGATGACACCGCCGCGGCCACGTCCGCCCCACCCTGCACCACCGCCACGCGATCGGGCGGGAGCACGCTGGCCAGCAGATCGGCCAGGAATGCACTGGTGCGCGGCGTGTGTTCGGAGGGCTTGAGCAACACGTGGTTGCCGGCGGCGATGGCGGTGGCCAGCGGCACCAATGCCAGCGTGACCGGGTAGTTCCAGGGCGAGATCACCCCGACCACGCCCAGCGGCATCGGCCGCAGCTGCGCGCGCGCCGGCCACAGCCGCCAGCCGGCACCGACCCGCTGCGGCTTCGACCAGCGGCGCAGGTGACGGCGCAGGTGGTCGATGGCCGACAGCACGCTCATGCCATCGGCCAGCTTTGATTCGACGTGGGCGCGATGGCCGAAGTCCTCGGCGATGGCCTGGGCCATTTCGTCCAGGCGCGGCTTCAGCGCCTCGCGCAAGCGGCGCAGGTCGGCTTCGCGCTGGTCGAGCGTGGGCCGCTGCGACTGCCAGGCGCTGCGCAGGGTGTGCAGGAGGGCGGGAAGGTCTGCCGGCGTGGTGGTGGTCATGGGCCGACTATACGGCGTACAGCACGTCTCGATGGGGTCAGATCCCTTTCGCAAGCGAAAGGGATCTGACCCCAAAAACAGGGAAACAAAAGGGCCGCGGTCTGCACCGCGGCCCCTGAAACCCGGTGGGTACCGACCGTTGGTCGGCACACCGGTTATTTGGTGATATCCACGTCCTTGGTCTCGCGCAGGAACAAGCCGCCGATCACCACCGACATCAACGCGATGATGATGGGGTACCACAGGCCGTAGTAGAGGTTGCCGGTACCGGCCACCAGCGCGAACGAGATCGCCGGCAGGAAGCCACCGAACCAGCCGTTGCCGATGTGGTACGGCAGCGACATCGAGGTGTAGCGGATGCGGGTCGGGAACAGTTCGACCAGGTAGGCGGCGATCGGGCCGTAGACCATGGTCACGTACAGCACCAGCAGCCACAGCATGAAGATGGTGCCGGCGATGTTGATGCGTGCACCATCGGCCTTGGCCGGATACCCGGCGGTGGTCAGGGCGGTCTTCAGTTCCGCACCGAACGCATCGGCCTTGGCCTTGCCGTCTTCCTTGGTCAGGCCAGCGGCCTCATACGAGGTGACGCTGGCGCTGCCCACGTTCACCATCGCCAGCGAACCGGCGGCGGCGGGCTGTACGTCGTACGGCACACCGGCCTTGGTCAGCGCAGCGGTAGCCACGTCGCAGGAGCTGGTGAACTTGCGCAGGCCGACCGGATCGAACTGGAACGAGCAGGTGTTCGGATCGGCCACGACCAGGGCCGGGGAGCTGCTACGGGCTTCTTCGATGGCCGGGTTGGCGAAATGGGTCAGGCCCTTGAAGATCGGGATGTAGGTAACAGCCGCCAGCAGGCAGCCGGCCAGGATGATCTTCTTGCGGCCGATACGGTCGGACAGCCAGCCGAAGAAGATGAAGAACGGCACGCCCAGTGCCAGCGCGGCCGCGATCAGCAGGTAGGAGGTGGTGGCATCGACCTTCAGCATGCTGCTGAGGAAGAACAGCGCGTAGAACTGGCCGCCGTACCAGACCACGGCCTGGCCGGCTGCGGCGCCGAGCAGGACCAGCAGCATCAGCTTCAGGTTGCCGCCCTTCAGGCTGTCACGGAACGGCGTCTTGGAACCCTTGCCCTCGGACTTCATCTGCTGGAACAGCGGCGATTCGCTCAGCTGCAGGCGGATCCACACGGACACACCCAGCAGCAGGATCGACACGAGGAACGGAATACGCCAGCCCCAGGCTTCGAAGGCTTCGTTGCCCAGGAAGTAGCGGCAGGCCAGGATGATCAGCAGCGACATGAACAGGCCGAGCGTGGCGGTGCACTGGATGAAGCTGGTGTACAGGCCACGCTTGTCGTCCGGCGCATGCTCGGCCACGTAGGTGGCGGCACCGCCGTACTCGCCGCCCATCGCCAGGCCCTGGGCCAGGCGCAGGATGATCAGGATCACCGGTGCGGCGAAGCCGATCGAGGCGTAGTTGGGCAGCACGCCGACCAGGAAGGTCGAGATGCCCATGATCAGGATGGTGACCAGGAAGGTGTACTTGCGGCCGATGCGGTCGCCGAGGCTGCCGAAGAAGGCCGCGCCGAACGGACGCACGAAGAAGCCGGCTGCAAACGCCAGCAGGGCGAAGATCATGCCCGTGGTTTCATTGACGCCACTGAAGAACTGCTTGGCAATGATGGCGGCAAGCGAGCCGTACAGGAAGAAGTCATACCACTCGAAGACCGTGCCGAGGCTCGAGGCGAAGATGACTTTCTTGTGGCCCTTGGTCAGGGTGCCCGCCGCATTGTGCGGGCTTGATGCAGTGCTGGACATGGGACGCTTTCCCTCTGTAGATGCCGGCCTTGGCCGGCATTCAATCTCGGTGGGTGCCGACCTTGATCGGCACTCAATTCGGTAGGTGCCGGCCGCGACCGGCACCCCATCTCGGTAGGTGCCGGCCGCTGGCCGGCACGCTCTTAGAAGCTGTACTTGGTGGTGAACTGCAATCGGGTGATGTCACCCTTGTTGCCGTTCTCCACTTCGCGACGGCCATACATCAGCTCGGCACCGATATCGACCTTGGGCAGCGGCGAATAGAAGATGTTGCCGCGGATGCTCTGCACGCTCTTGGTCACCAGCGGGCCGAGGATGCTGTCGTTGTCGTAGTCGCTGCGCGCGTAGATCAGGTTGGTGCGCAGCTTCGGCGAGAACGCATGCCGCCAGCCCACGTAGCCGGCCAGCACGCCGGTCGGGTTGAGCTCGTCGCGGGCCACGTCGTAGGCGCTGTCGGCGGTGATGCCCAGGCCGATGTAGCGGGCGATGCCTTCGCCGCCGGTCAGCTGGTAGTGCAGCGAATCGCTGTCACCCATCACCCACTTGCCGCCCAGGGTCAGGCCGCCGGCCACCTTGTCAGCCTTGGCACCGGTGGCCTGGTTGTCGACCTTCAGCTGGCGGACGATGCCGCCGACACCGAAGGTGCCCCAGTCGCCCTTCCAGCCGTAACGCAGGGTCAGATCAGGCAGGCTGCCACGATCGGAGTTGGCGCTGGTGTTGGTCCAGGCGCCGGTGACCGGGTTGCGGGTACCGGTGAGGGTGGTGGTTTCCGGGTTTTCCAGCGCGACGCTGAAGCCGCCCTGGGTGTAGCGCACCTGGGCCTGGCGCACGAAGATCACGCCGTCGGTGGGGCCGACGAAGTCGACCGCTTCGGGCAGTGCGGCCGCGTCCATGAAGTTGGACCAGGTCTGGCCGGCCAGCCAGTTGTTCCAGTACATGTAGGCGTGGCGCAGGGTCACGCCATAGGTGTTGGTGGCGGTCTGGTTGCCCAGCGAGTTGCCGAAGAAGTCCATCTCGAAGAACGCACCGGCCTTGTTGCCCGATTCGCTCACATTGTCGATGCCCAGGTTGAAGCGCGAGAACTTGGCGTGGGCGTTGAAGTCGGTACCCGAACGCTTGCCGCTGCCGCCGGCGCCCTCCACCGGGGTCTGGCCCGGCAGGTACAGCGAGCGGCCGGTGGCGTCGTCGGCCAGCTGGCCATCGCTGGTCTGGGTGGCGAGGAAATCGGCCTTGATGAAGCCGCCGATCTTGACCGTGGTGCCCGGCGCGGCGCCCGGGGTGATGGTGGTGACCTGGATCGGCTGCTTGCCCGCCGGCACCGAGGCGACCGGCTTCTGCTCGGCCTGCACCGTGCGGACTTCGGTCACCGCCTGCTGGGTCTGGCTGATCTGGGTCTGTTGTTGTTGCTGCGAAGACAGCAGCAGCTGGACCTGGCGTTCCAGTTCGGCAACGCGTGCTTCCAGTGCTTTCTCTTTGGCGGTCTCTGCGAACGCCATGCCCGGTGCGACCAGGGCGACCAACAGGCAGGCCGCCAAAGGTTTACGCACGGCTTTCAACGTACGGTGGCTCATGTTGCCCTCTCTCCCAAGTGGCAAGGTGATGCCGCGCGTGGGGCACGGTCGAGCCGAGACTGCGGGGCGTTCACGCACAGCGGCTATTCGCCATTGGTCGAACCCGGCCCTGCTGGGCGCTCACTTTCGACCATGGTCTAACCAGGGTGGTGACGCGGCCGGGGGTGGATGGGGCAAACTGAGGGGGATCGGTCGCCGCAATGCTGCGACCGCACACACAAAGTCAACGTGCAAGTGAGGGTGCCATGGCTGATATCTACCCCGTCGATCCGCAGTTCGCCGCCAAGGCACGCATCGACAAGACGTCGTACGAACAGCAGTACCAGGCTTCGGTGACCGACCCGGATGGTTTCTGGGGCAAGGCCGCCGAGCGCCTGCAATGGATGCGCAAGCCGACGAAGATCAAGAACGTCAGCTACGACCTGTCCGATTTCCACATCAAGTGGTTCGAGGATGGCGAGCTCAATGCCAGCGTGAACTGCCTGGACCGCCAGCTCGAGACGCGCGGCGACAAGACCGCCCTGCTGTTCGAGCCGGATGGCCCGGATGCACCGGCGCAGCACGTGACCTATCGCGAGCTGTACGAGCGCACCTGCCGCCTCGGCAATGCGCTGCGCAACCTCGGCGTCAAGAAGGGTGACCGCGTCACCATCTACCTGCCGATGATCGTCGACGCCGCCGTGGCCATGCTGGCCTGCGCGCGCATCGGTGCGATCCACTCGGTGGTGTTCGGTGGCTTCGCACCGAATTCGATCGCCGACCGCGTCAGCGACTGCCAGAGCAAGCTGATCATCACCGCCGACGAAGGCCTGCGCGGTGGCCGCAGGATTCCGCTGAAGGCCAACGTCGATGCCGCGCTGAAACTGCCCGGCACCAATACCGTGGAAACCGTGCTGGTGGTGCGCCATACCGGCGGCGCGGTCGACATGCAGGCGCCGCGCGACCGCTGGTTCCACGATGTGGTGGACAGCCAGCCGGCCACCTGCGAGCCGGAACGCATGAACGCGGAAGACCCGCTGTTCATCCTCTACACCTCCGGTTCCACCGGCAAGCCGAAGGGCGTGCTGCACACCACCGGCGGCTACCTGCTGTACGCGGCCTACACCCATGAAGCGGTGTTCGACCTGCGCGAGGATGACATCTATTGGTGCACCGCCGATGTCGGCTGGGTCACCGGCCACAGCTACATCGTGTACGGGCCGTTGGCCAACGGCGCGACCTCGCTGATGTTCGAAGGCGTGCCGAACTACCCGGACACCTCGCGCTTCTGGAACGTCATCGACAAGCACAAGGTCACCATCTTCTACACGGCCCCGACCGCCATCCGTGCACTGATGCGCGAGGGCGAGGAGCCGGTGAAGAAGACCTCGCGCGCGTCGCTGCGCCTGCTCGGCAGTGTCGGCGAACCGATCAACCCGGAAGCCTGGCGCTGGTACTACGAAGTGGTCGGCGACAGCCGTTGCCCGATCGTCGATACCTGGTGGCAGACCGAAACCGGCGGCATCCTGATCTCGCCGCTGGCCGGTGCGATGGACCTCAAGCCGGGTTCGGCCACCCTGCCCTTCTTCGGCGTGCAGCCGGCGCTGGTCAATGCCGATGGCGAGATCCAGGACGGTCCGACCGAAGGCAACCTGATCATCCGCGATTCCTGGCCGGGCCAGATGCGCACGGTGTACGGCGACCACCAGCGTTTCATCGATACCTATTTCCGCACCTACCCGGGCAGCTACTTCACCGGCGACGGTTGCCGCCGCGACGAAGACGGCTACTACTGGATCACCGGCCGCGTCGACGATGTGATCAACGTGTCCGGCCACCGCATCGGCACCGCCGAAGTGGAAAGCGCGCTGGTCTCGCACCCGAAGGTGGCCGAAGCGGCCGTGGTCGGCTTCCCGCACGACGTGAAGGGCCAGGGCATCTACGCCTACGTCACCCTGGTGGCCGAAGAAGCACCGAGCGATGAGCTGCAGAAGGAACTGGTCGCCTGGGTGCGCAAGGAGATCGGCCCGATCGCCACGCCGGACCACCTGCAGTGGGCGCCGGGCCTGCCGAAGACCCGCTCGGGCAAGATCATGCGCCGCATCCTGCGCAAGATCGCCGAGAACGCGCCGGACCAGCTCGGCGACACCTCGACCCTGGCCGACCCGTCGGTGGTGGCGTCGCTGGTGGACGAGCGCAAGGTGCGCTGATGGCGTGACTGCAGGCGCAGGACGCGCCAGGGACGTGGCCGGGAGGAGGGACCCGGCCGTGTCCGACCCGTCCTGCACCTGCCATCACGTCGCTCCTTTTCCTGATCGATAAGCTCGACCCATGACCACCCTCCTGATTGCCGATGACCACCCGCTGTTCCGCGAAGCCCTGCGTGGGGCGGTGCAGCGGGTCATCCCCGGCGTGCAGCTGTTCGAGGCCGACAGCGTGGAAGCACTGTACGCGCTGGCCGACCAGCACAACGACGCCGACCTGGTCCTGATGGACCTCAACATGCCCGGTGCGCAGGGTTTCAACGCCCTGGTGCACATGCGCTCGCTGCACCCGCACCTGCCGGTGGTGGTGGTATCCGCGCGCGAAGAAGCCACGGTGATGCGCCGCGCGCTCGACCACGGCGCGCTGGGCTTCATTCCGAAATCCGCCGACTCCGACACCATCGGCCACGCGCTGGGCACCATCCTCGATGGCGAGACCTGGGCACCGCCGGAAGCGCACAACGTGCCGCCCACCGGCAGCGAGGAACGCGAAGTCGGCCAGCGCCTGCGCGAGCTGACCCCGCAGCAGTTCCGCGTCTTGCAGATGCTCGGCGCTGGGCGCTTGAACAAGCAGATCGCCTACGACCTCAACGTCTCCGAAGCGACGATCAAGGCCCACGTCACCGCCATCCTGCGCAAGCTGGGCGTGACCAACCGCACCCAGGCCGTGCTGATGGCCGGCAAGCTGGCGATCGACGACGACGCCATCGTGCTGCCGCCGGAAGAAGATTGACGGTAGTGCCGGCCGCTGGCCGGCAATCGCCTGAAACGCGCGACATCATCTGAAACCGCACTGGTAGGTGCCAAGCTTGCTTGGCACGCCTTTGCTTCGCCCTGTTATAGCCATCGCTATACAAACCAGCCCTGCCTGCGCGTTTCGCTGGAAGTGCGCCACGCGCGGATCGCGATGCTAAGCTTCGCGTCCCCTTGGGGAGTAGCCGGATTCCTTCGCAGGAATCGTCCACGTCAACATACTCGGCCAGTGCGCCGTGGCGTGGACAACCATGATGGTTGGCGAGACCAGCGGCCCGCGCGCGCAACATCAGGTTGGGCGCGAGCGCAGGCCGTGCGTCCGTCCTAGCCCGACCTCAGCCGCCGCCCATGTCCCCCATTTCGATCCTCCTGATCGGCTTTGCCATGTCCACCGATGCCTTCGCCGCTGCAATCGGCAAGGGCGCGGCCATGCGCAAGCCGGTGTTCCGCGATGCATTGCGTGCCGGCATCATCTTCGGCGTCATCGAGGCGATCACGCCCATCATCGGCTGGCTGCTTGGCCGTGCCGCCCTGCAGTACGTCGAAGCCTTCGACCACTGGATCGCCTTCGGCCTGCTCGGCGCACTGGGCATCCACATGATCTACAACGGCCTGCGCCCGGACAGTGCCGAGGACGACGAGGATCCCTCGCAGCACCACGGCTTCTGGAAGCTGGCGCTGACCGGTTTCGCCACCAGCATCGACGCGATGGCGGTGGGCATCGGCCTGGCCTTCATGGACGTGCATATCGGCGTGATGGCTGCGGTGATCGGCCTGTGCACGCTGACCATGGTCACCGTCGGCATCATGCTCGGCCGCGTGCTGGGCAGCATGGTCGGCAAGCGCGCCGAGATCATCGGTGGCGTGATCCTGGTGATCATCGGTGCGACGATCCTGTACGAGCACCTGCACGGCGTGGGGTAAAACGCCGAGAGCGGGCGATTGCGTGGTTGCCGGCCAGCGGCCGGCACTACCAGACGTCACATCCACGCATGGCGTGGATCTACTGCCGGGCGGCCGGCGCTACTGCGCGTCGCGCAGCGCGCCCAGGAAGGCGCGCAGCGAGGCCGGCTTGATCGGCTTGGTCAGCACGCGGTAACCCCGTTCGCGCGCCATCCGCTTCAGCTCGTCGCGGCCATCGGCAGTCAGCAGTGCGCCCGGCAGCGGGTAACCGGCCGCCTCGCGCAGCGCCACCAGCGCGTCCAGGCCATCCATGCGGTCGTGCAGGTGGTAATCCACCAGCATCACCTGCGGGCGCTCGGCGATCTTCTCTAACGCCTGGTCAACGGTGGCGGCGGTGATCACCTGCACCTGCCAACGGCCGAGCAGTGCGCGCATGCCGTCGAGGATCTCCTCGTCGTTGTCCACGCACAGCACGCGCAGGCCAGCCAGGGAATCGCTGCGTACCGGTGCGGCCACGGCCGGTACCGGCGTGGCCAGTTCGGTATAGCCCGGCAATGGTGCCACCCGCGGCAGGATGATCGAGAACATCGAGCCCTTGCCAACCCGGCTTCGCGCATTGAGGCGATGGTCAAGCAGGCGCGAGATGCGCTGGCAGATCGACAGGCCCAGGCCCAGCCCCTGCTCGCCCCAGTCGAACGGCTGCTGGTAGCGGTGGAATTCATCGAAAATCTGCCGCATGTGGTGCTCGGGAATGCCGGGCCCGGTATCCCACACCTGCAGCTCCACTTCGTCGCCGCGCTGGCGCACGGCCAGCACGATGCGGCCCTGGCGGGTGTAACGCAGCGCATTGGCCAGGAAATTCTGCAGCACGCGGCGCAGCAGGCGGCGGTCACTGCGCACCCATGCCGGGCGTGCGAACAGGTCCAGGCGCAGGCCACGGCCGGCAGCAACCGGGGTGTACTGCGCGGCCAGCTCGCGCATCAGCGCACTCACGTCGAACTCACCGATCACCGGGTGCAGGCCGCCGGCATCCAGCCGCGATACATCCAGCAGGCCATCGAGCAGTTCTTCAGCCGCGCGCAGCGAAGCGTCCACGCGCTCGGCCAGATGCTTCTGCTCGTCGCTCACGTGATCACTGTCGCGCAGTGCCGAAGCAAACAGGCGCGCTGCGTTCAACGGCTGCAGCACGTCATGGCTGATCGCCGCCAGGAAGCGGGTCTTCGACTGCTGCGCGACCTCGGCCTCATGCGAGCGTTCGGCCACGCGCTGTTCCAGCGTCTCGTTGGCTTCCAGCAGCGCTTTTTCCGCGTGCTTGTAGTCGGTGATGTCGTTGTAGCTGGTCACGTAGCCGCCACCGGGCAGCGCCTGGCCGCGCATCTCGATCACCTTGCCATCGCTGCGGGTGCGCTCGAACACGTGCGGTGAACCGGCGCGCATGTAGCCGATGCGGCGGTTGATCTGCACTTCGATATCGCCCTCGCCCAGCTCGCCACGCTCGGCGTTGTAGCGGATCAGGTCGGCCACCGGGCGGCCCACGTAGAGCATGCCGTCGGGGTAGCCGAACATATCCTGGTAGCGGCGGTTCCACGCGGTCAGGCGCATGTCCGGGTCGACCACGCTGACCCCGGCACTGATGTTCTCCAGCGTGGTCGACAGGATCTCGCGGTTGAAGCGCAGTTCCTGTCCCGCTTCGTCCAGCACCGCCACCACTTCACCCAGGTCCATGCCCGAGCCGCGCAGCAGGCTGGTCAGCAGCAGGCGTGCCGATGCCGCACCGATCGACGCGGCCAGCAGGCGCTCGGTGAACTGTACCCACGGCCGGTCCGCAGGCGCCGAGGATTGCAGCTCGCGGCCCAGCGACTGCGCCTGCTCGAAGAACGAACGCCGCGCGTGGCGCTCGCCAACCACGCGCGAGGCCAGCGCCAGCAGGTCGCCCACGTGCACGTGACCCGGCCAACCACCGGCCACCGACGGGCGCTCGGCATATGGATCGAGGAACGGCGCAGCGCGAAGCCGCTCATCAACGCCGGGCCGCCAGCGCGCGGACACCAGCATCATCGTCGCCGCGTTGACCAGCAGCGACCAGAACGTACCGTGGGTCAACGGATCCCAGCCGGTCATGCCGAACAGCTGCTGCGGCCGCAGCCACTCGATGCCGAACGGGCCGTGCTGCACCCAGGCGGCATCGACCCAGCCGGCCATGGTCATCGCCGGCAGCAGCAGGGTGTACAGCCAGGTGGCGAAGCCGAGCAGCATGCCCGTCTCGACGCCACGACGGCTGGCGCCACGCCAGTACAGGCCGCCGATCAGGCCGGGCGCGAACTGCGCCACCGCTGCGAACGCCATCAGGCCATACGAGGCCAGCGTGCTGTCGTTGCTGCTGGTGCGGTAATAGCTGTAGGCCATCAGTGCCAGCAGCAGGATCGCCAGGCGGCGGATCCACAGCACGCGCGAGGCGACGTCGGCGGCCTCTTGGTGGTCACCGCTACGGCGCAGCAGCACCGGCATCACCAGGTCGTTGCTGACCATGGTGGCCAGCGCGATCGACGACACGATGACCATGCCGGTGGCCGCCGAGAACCCGCCCACATAGGCGATCAGCGCCAGCGCGTTGCGGCCCTCGGCCAGCGGCAGGGCCAGCACCATCGAATCGTCGGCGACGCTGCCACCGGTGCCGAACAGGGTCACGCCGGCGGTGGCGATCGGCAGCACCATGCCGGAAATCAGCACCAGGTAGCCGCCGAACATCCAGCGCGCGCGGCGCACGTCGCGCACGTCACCGCACTCGACCACGGCCACGTGGAACTGGCGCGGCAGGCAGATGATGGCGAGGAAACTGAGCAGGGTCTGCGAGATGAAGCCCACCGGCGGCAGGCCGGTGAACAGCGTATGCACCGACTCGACCACCGCGTCGGTGCGGTTGCTCAGCCACAGGTAGGCGAACACGCCCACGGCCAGCATCGCCAGCAGCTTGATCACCGATTCGAAGGCGATCGCCAGCATCATGCCGTGATGGTGCTCGGTGGCATCGACCTGGCGGGTACCGAACAGGGTGGCGAACAATGCCATCAGCAGCGCCACGTACAGCGCGGGATCGGTGAAGAAGCCGGTCGGGCCGGTGTTGCCGGTCAGCACCTGCAGGCTCATCGCCACCGCTTTGTACTGCAGGGCGAGGTACGGAATGATGCCGATCAGCGCGATGATCGCCACCAGCGCCGCCAGCCGGCGCGAGCGGCCGAAGCGCGAAGAGATGAAGTCGGCGATGGAGACCACGTTCTGGCTGCGCGCGATCAGCGCCAGGCGCTCGATGATGCGCCAGCCGAACAGCAGCAGCAGCAACGGACCGATGTAGATGGGCAGGTAGCCCACGCCGTTGCGCACGGCGGTGCCGACCGCGCCGTAGAACGTCCACGACGAGCAGTACACGGCCAGCGCCAGGCTGTAGACCACCGGCCGCAGCCACGGCCGGTCGGGGTACATCGGCCGACGGTCGCCCCACCACGCCACGCCGAACAGCAGCGCGGCATAGGCAACCGAGACCAGCAGCAGGATCCAGCTGGAGACCACGCGCGCGTTTCCGTCAGGACAGGGGCCAGTAGATCACGACCGTTGGTCGTGATGGTAGGTCACGACGGAGGGGCGCAAGGAGGGCGCGACGGTGGGTCACGACCGTTGGTCGTGACGGAGGCCTCCGTGCCCACCAACGGTGGGCACCCACCAGGAGCCGGCGTTACTGGGCCGGCACGCCCATTTCCTTCAGCAGTTCCGGCGCCGGGTAGACCTTGGCCAGCAGCCAGCGCAGGTAGCGCATGTCAACGTGCACGGCGCGCTTGTAGCGCGGGTCGAACCACCAGCTGGCGCTGACCGACTCCCAGTTGCTGTCGAAGTTCAGGCCGATCAGTTCGCCCTTGGCGTTGAGCACCGGCGAGCCGGAGTTGCCGCCCGTCGTGTCCAGGTTGGTCAGGAAGTTGACCGTCTGGGTCTTCAGCGCCGGGTCGGCGGTGCTGCCGAAGTCACCCTTGGCGATCGCGGCCAGCAGCGGCTTGGGAGCATCGAACGGATAGGCGTTGGTGTTCTTCTCGACGATGCCGGCCACGGTGGTCACCGGCGAGTAGGTCACGCCGTCGCGCGGATGCAGCGCTTCGACCTTGCCATAGCTGATGCGCAGGGTGCGGTTGGCATCCGGGTACACCGCACGGCCCTGCTTGGCACGCCAGGCGAACAGCGCCTGCATGTAGGCCGGGCGCAGGCGCAGCTGCTCGCCTTCGCGGGTCTTGCTCTCGTTCTCGATGCGCAGCTGCGCGGCCACCAGCGGGCCGGCCACGGCGATCAGCGGATCGGCGGCCAGTGCCTTGCCTTCGCGGGCCGCAGCGAAACGGGACAGGCGCTGTGCCTCCTCGCCCAGCTGGGTGCCGGCGTACAGGGTATCCAGCGCCGCTGCCAGCTGCTGCGGGGTACGGCCGAAGGCGGCGTCGAACTCGGCCACGCGCTGCGCGTCCGGCAGCTGCTGGTAGCGGGTCAGCAGGGTGCTCAGCAGCGCCTTCTCGACTTCCGGCGCGTAGCGGCGCTGGACCTGCTTGAGCACGCCTTCGATCATCGCCTGGTCGCGCTGCTGGTAGCCGCTCTCGCGCTGTGCGTCCGGCTTGGCCGATTCGATGCGCAGGCGTTCCAGCAGCAGCGCCGAGCGCAGCAGCTGGCTCTGCGCGGCCATCTGCTCCAGCAGCAGGTCACGCTCGCCCACCGCCGCGCCCTGCGACAGGTTGCCCAGCAGCGCCTTGATATCGCCCTGGTACTTGCGGTCGGTGGCGGCCAGCATGGCCGTCTCGTCAGCCGCACGCTGGGCCTTGGCGTCGCTGCGCAGCAGGCCTTCCAGCTCACCGGCGGCGCGCTTGCGGTTGTTCTTCAGCGACTGCAGCTGCGAGGCGTAGCGGGTACGCGCCTGCGCATCCTTGGCGCTGGCCGCCTCGATGGTGTCGATCATCTGCTGGAACACCGACACGCGGCGCGGCAGCACGGTATCGATCTGGCCAGCGAATTCGGCGGCGGTGCGGTGGCGGTAGGTGATGCCCGGGTAACCGGCCAGCATCGCGTAGTCGCCTTCCTTCGGGCCTTCCACCGACATCTGCAGGTGCGCCGGTGCCTGGTAGGGCACGTTGTCCTTGCTGTACGCGGCCGGCTTGCCGTCCTTGCCCACGTAAGCACGCAGCAGGGTGAAGTCGCCGGTGTGGCGCGGCCACATGAAGTTGTCGATCTCATCGCCGTAGTTGCCGATCGCACGCGGCGGCGCATACACCAGGCGCACATCGCTCAGTTCCAGCTGGGCGATGCGGTAGAAATCGGTGCCGTAGTACATGTTGGCCACCGAGCAGCGCACGCTGCCGTCCTTCTCGCACTCGGCCACGATCTGCTTGCTGGCCGCATCCACGGCATCGAAGTAGGCACGGCCGGTCTTGCCACGCGCCTGCGCCAGCACCTGGTCGGTCACCTTGTCGAAGCCGACCGTGACCAGCACACGGAAGTCCGGGTTGGCCGGGCGCTCGTCGGCGCGGTCCCTGGCGATGAAGCCACCGTTGATCAGGTCGTGCTCGGGCGAGCTGTTGTACTGGATCACGCCCATCGCCACGTGGTGGTTGGTCAGCAGCAGGCCGTCGGCGGACACGAACGAGCCGGTGCCGCCACCGGCACGCACCACGGCGCTCAGCGGCGGCGCGGTGACGTTGGCCAGGTCGGCCGGATTGCCCTTGAAGCCTGCGGCCTGGAGCGGCTTGGCCAGCTCCGGCAGCTGGGTCGGCATCCACATGCCTTCATCGGCGTGGGCACCGGCGGCGAGGGTCAGGCCCAGGGCCAGGGCGGTGGGAAGGGCTTTGCGTGGTGACATGAGGCAATCCGGTACGACAGAACAGCCCGGGACCATAGCCCGTGGGGCGGGATGGGGCAACGGCCGATGGTTGGGGCGACGCGCACGGTAGTGCCGGCCGCTGGCCGGCAATCCACGTAGCTCAGGAGATACGGTGCAGCTGCCGGCCAGCGGCCGGCACTACCGCAGCCACGCATGGCGTAGCTCTACTTCTCCCGCCGCCAGTTGATCGACCCACGGTTTTCCACCGTGCTCGATTCCACTTCCACGTCGAAGCCGCGACGCAGCAGGTACTTCAGCGTGATCACCGAACCGGCACCGACCAGCGACACGCCGTAACCGACGTACAGCTTGGGCGAGATGTACTTGCCGACGCCGATCACCGAGCCACCCAGCGCGCGCGACTGGCTCACGCCGGCATCGTCCAGGCCCAGCTTGGCGCCCAGCTGCGAGGCCAGCAGCCCGCTGCCGGCAGAGAGTGCCGCCGAGGCCGCGTTGACCTGCTGGGTCTGGTCGCTGCTGGCACCGGTCAGGCTGCGGCCGAGCACCAGGTAGGCCAGCGCTTCGGACTGCGACATCGCCGGATCGGACCACACGTCCGCACGCGGCTGCTGCGCACGCCCGGTCACGTCGATGCCGGCGGTGACATCACCAATCCGGCGCTCGGCACGGATGTTGATGCGCGGGTCGGACACCGCGTTGTAGTTCCAGGTGAGGTTGCCGCGGGTGATGGTCAGGTCCTGCCCATACGCCTTGTAGCGACCACTCACTTCCAGCCCGCCATTGGCGGTCATCTCGCGGCCGGGCTTGGCCCAGACCTGCATCTTGCCGGTCAGTGCACCCTTCAGGCCGAAGCCGGTCATCTTCACCTTGTCACCGAGGCTGACCGTCAGGTCCATGTCCAGCGGCGAGGTGCGCGACTCTTCCGGATCGGCCGGGTCGAGCACCACCACGTCTTCGGACACCGAGGTGCCACGGTCCAGGCGCTCCAGGTCGATGTCGGCCTCGGGCACGTGCACGGTGCCACGCAGTTCCATCGCGGCCTTGGCCAGGGTGAAGTCGAGGTTGGGATTGGCGACGATGCGCAGTTCGCTGGTGTTGGACAGCAGCACGTTCTCGCCGTGGATCTTCAGCTGCAGCGGCTGTGCATCGCCGAACCACGACAGGCCACCATCCACGTACAACGTGCCCTGGCCGGAGTTGGCCTGCGCGGTGATCTTGGCCGAACCGTCGGGCTGGGCCACGAAGCTGCCCTTGCCCTGATCGAAGGTCAGGCCCAGTGCCGGGAATTCACCCTTGAAGTTGCTCAGCTGCGCGTCACCACCCAGCGACGGCTGGCCACGCGTACCGCGCAGGCTGACGTGGCCTTCGATCAGGCCGGTCGGTCGCACGATGTCCGGCGAGAACAGCTCCAGCCAGTACAGCCGCGACATGTTGAGGTAAAGCTCACCGTTCAGCGGCGCACTGGCTTCCCAGCCGGTCTGCATCCTGGCGTCGACGAAGCCGTTGCCCTGGAAGCCCATGCCCAGGTAGCCCTTGATGCTGGCCGGGGTCATGTCCAGCTTCAGCGAGAACTGGTCGTAGCGCACCAGCTCGCCACGGGTGGTGTCCCCCACGGCATTGCGGTTCTCACCCAGGCGCACGCCACCTTCCTTCGAGCGCACTTCCACATGGCCTTCCCAGGCGTTGCCGCGCGGGCGGATCTGCGCGTCCAGACTGACATCGCCGCGCAGGTAGATGCGGCGGCCGGACTGCGGCGGCAACCACGGCTGCACCAGCGCCAGCGGCAACGCATCACTGCGCACCACCAGGCCCTCGCGCGGCCAGTTCGCCTGTGCACACAGTGCACCACTGCTGGCGGCGGCCAGGCAGGCTTCGGACAGCGTGTAGGTGCCGCCGTTGATCGCGAACGCCGCCGGTGCACGCAGCGACCAGGCATCGCCCTTCACCGGTGCGATGCGCAACGCGGCCAGCTCGCCACGCCACTGCGTGCCCTGCTGGCGCACGCTGCCCTGCAGCTCGACCGCGCCCATCTCGTTGCGGGTCTGCGCCGCCAGGCGCAGGTTGGAGACACTGCCCTGCGCATCCACATTCAAGCGTTCCAGCAGCATGCCGGCGTTAACCTGCTGGCCCTGCACCGCCAGCGTGCCGCTGTCACCGCGCCACGGCAGGTGGCCCTTGATGCTCACGCTCTCGGCGCCGTAGCCATCCCAGTTGAGGTTGTTGCCGACCAGGTCGGCGGTGATGTCCGGCGCATCGCGCGGGCCCTTCACCTGCACCTGGCCGCGCAGGCCACCATCGGCGCCCGGCAGCAGGTCACTCAGCTGCAGCGGCTCGAAACGCGCATCAATGTCGAGGCGGTCACCGACCTTGCCCGACGCGGTCACCCGGCTGCTGCCCAGCGACAGTTTCAGGTCGCCCTGGCCCTGCGCGCCTTGCAGCGCGAACTTGCCCTGTGCGTCGAGGTTGCGCTGGCGCAGCATGCCCTTCAGCGACGGCAGGTCCACCGTGGCTTCCAGCGTTCCGGCGGTGCCCGGTGCGGCATTGGCCGGCGGTGGCAGCTGGCGTCCCTTGGAGGCCAGGTTGCCGGACAGGCGGCCGTTCCAGCCCGGCACGAAATAGCCGGGGTCGAAGTCCTTCAGCGTGGCCTTGGCGTCCCAGTCCAGCTGCGGCGCCCAGGCCACCTGGCCTTCCACCTGCAGCTGCCCACCCGGTGTCTGCGCCTGCAGCTGGTGGATCGACGCGGCCTGGTCGTTGCCGCGCACGTCGAAGCGCAGCTGCGCCTTCTGTGCATCACGTTCCACCTCGGCGCGGCCGATCGCGGCCCAGGCCTTCAACGTGCCAGCCAGGCCGAAGCGTGCTTCCTTCAGGGTCACCGGCACCGGTGCGCTGCCGGCGGTGTTCGGATCGGGCGCCGGCACATAGGTCAGGTCCCGCGCGACCACCGAGAAGTTGAGCTTCTGCTGGTCTTCCTGGCTGAAATCAGCGGTGCCCTCCAGGCGGGCTTCGCCACCGAGCCCCTTCACCAGCAGCGGTGAAACCTTCAGCACCTGGTCCTGCAGCGACACCACCGACGGTGCCAGTTCCAGTTCCTGGTCGCCCTGCTTCACCTTGCCACGCAGGTTGGCGTTGCCGCCCTTGCCGGCGGCGGTGAAGTCCAATGCCAGCGGCGCGATCGCCGAGCTGGCCAGTGCCGGCGACAGCAACGCCAGATCCAGCTCGTCGCTGCGGATGCTGGCGCTCCAGCTCGGGTCGGTGCGGCCATCGAACACCAGCATCGCGTGCAGCGGCTTGGGCGCACGCCCGGCCACCGCTACTTCCATGTGCGACAGGTCACCGCGCGCAACCAGGCCAAGCGTCGCTGCGGTACGGCCACGCGGCGCCGGCAGCACTGCCGTCACCGTCACGTCGGTGTCGTAGTCCTTGGCCGGGATGTAGCGGCCCTGGGCGGTGAAATTGCCCATGTCGCTGTCCACGACCAGTTTGTGCGCCTGGAACTCGCCGTTGGCGATCTCGATGCCGCCACGCACGCGGCTGATGTCGATCACCGGCTCGTTGGCCTGGCTGATGCGGAAACCGTCGATGGCGATGGCATCGGCCTGGATCGCCAGCGGCATCTCGATCTGCGGCAGCGAATCGGGCCACGACGGCAGCTTGAACGGCTCGTCACTCTTGGCCAGGTTCAACGTCGCGTTGGTCAGCTCCAGCTTGTCCAGCAGCAGCTTGCGGCCCAGCAGCGGGCGCAGGTCCGGCTCCAGGTGTGCACGCTCGGCGTGGAAGTGGATGTCGTCGTAGCGGAAGTCGACGTTGTACAGGGTCAGCGGACCGGCCACCGGGCCGTCCACCTTGTCCCAGGTGAAGCTGGCGCCCACCGGCAGCCGCGCTACCACCTGTGCCAGCAGCACATCGCGGCCGGCCACGGTCTGCAGCAGCCAGTACACCGCCAGCAGGGCCAGCAGTACCAGGCCGATCACGCCGGCGCCGGACCACGCCCAGAAGCGGCGGCGGCGATAGAAGCGCACGCGCGGCGGCGGCGTGTTCGGGGTCGGTGCGGGCGTGCTCACAGGTCCGCTCCGATGTTCAGGTACAGCTGGAACTGCGAATCCGGGTTGTTCAGGCCATGCGCCACGTCGATACGCACTGGGCCCACCGGCGATTTCCAGCGCACGCCGAAGCCAACGCCGGTATGCAGGTCGATGGTGTTGTCGAAGGCACTGCCGGTATCGACGAACACCGCCGCGCCCCAGGGGCCGCCATTGAAATAGTGCTCGTATTCGGCCGAGCCGATCACCAGGTTCTTGGCGCCCAGCGCGTACTTGTCCGGCGCCGGCGTGCGCGGCCCGACCTCACGATAGGCGTAGCCGCGAATGCTGCGGTCGCCGCCGGCGAAGTAGCGCAGGCTCGGCGGCATCGCCACCAGGTCGCTGGTCCAGGTGGTGCCACCTTCACCGCGCAGGATCAGGCGATTGCTTTCACCCACCGGGATGTACCAGCGCAATACCGCATTGGCCTGCACGAAGCTGGTGTCCGAGCCGGCGCCTTCGACGCCGGCACGCATCGTCGCGGTGCCGCTGATGCCCTTGCGCGGGAACATCTCGTCGTCAACGTTGACGTAGTCGGCAACCATCTGCGGGTACACCAGCGTCGAGGTGTTGTAGACCGCGTCGGTGAACTCGGTGCCGGAGGCATAGCGCCAGCGCTCGCGTAGTGCGTTGACCGAGGCGATCGCGGTCCAGTGCTCGTTGATCTCGCCGCTGCGGCTGGCGATCAGTTTGAAGTTGCGCAGGTCGATGTAGTCGGTCTGCTCGTCGTACGCACTGGCAGCGAAGGTGTACCAGCCATCGAGCCAGTTGAAGGCCGGGATGCGGTAGCTGGTGACCAGGCTCTTGCGCTTCTGCGCATAGTCCAGCTGCGTGTTCATCTTGTGGCCGCGGTTGTTCAGGAACCGCCGCTCGATGCCACCGCGCACACCCGGGCCGCTCTCGCTGCCGTAGCTCAGGCCGGCGGTGTAGATCGTGCGCTTGGCCCGGGTCAGCTTCACGTCCACCGGCACATCGCCGTTCTCGTCGGCCTGGTCTGGCCGCGGCTGGATGTCGATCACGCTGAAGTAGTCCAGCTTGGTCAGCGACTGCCGCAGGCGGTCCAGCTTGCCCTCGTGGTAGTAGCTGCCCTGGTCCCAGTACACCAGCGGATCGAACAGCTTGTCGACGAAGTAGTCCTGCTCGAAGCGCACCGGGCCCATGTTGTAGCGGCGGCCGCTGTCCCAGGTCAGGTCGATGTCGGCGGCATTGTCGGCGCGGGTGATCTGCACCTGGCGCTGGGTGTAGTCGGCATCGAAGTAACCGCGCTCGGCCAGGCGCCGGGTGATGGTGATCTTGCTGGCTTCGTACTGGGTGTGCTCGAAGCGCTGGCCCTTGCGCGGCTTGAACGCGGCCAGGTCATCCTGCAGGTACTGGTCGTACATCGCCGGGCCGGTGATGTCGATGTGCTCGCGGCGCACGGTCACCGGGGTGCCCTTGTCGACATGGATCAGCACGCGGACGTGCTCGTCCTCGCGCGGCGCCTCGACCTTGATCACCGGGTTGTAGTAGCCGAACGGTTCCAGTGCCTGGCGGGTCTGCCGCTCGGCCTGGGACAGCAGGTACTCCAGGCGCGATTCGCCCTGTTCCTTGCCGATCGTGTCGTACAGCGACAGCGATTCCTGGATGTTCTCGATGATTGCGGCGTCGTCGCCCTTGTCCAATCCCTTGATGTCCACCTTGTCGATGGTGCCGCGCGCGTGGACCACGGAGGTGGCGGCCAGCGACAGGACCATCAGCGGCAGGGCGTATTTCTTTGGCTGCATGCGGCACAGCATACCGACCGAAGGTGACGATGCGAAATGCATCACGTCATTGGGGATCGGTTGTTAAGTTGCGGTCAAAATACGCGCCTTTGTGGCGATCATCGTGATCGCAGGCGAGGATGCCGGCATCGTGCCCGATGCCGGCGATGACCCCGATGGACATCCGCCGGCGATCCGGTCCGCGGGGGCAATGCCGGCCAGCGGCCGGCACTACCGGTGGGTGCCAAGCTTGCTTGGCACCACATCTCAGCTCGACAGATGCTCGATCGCCGCGACCTTGCCCAGGCGCTCGCCCAGCATCGTCAGCAGCGCAAGGCGATTGCCACGCAGCGCCGGATCTTCCGCATTGACCATCACGCCATCGAAGAACGCGTCGACCTGCGGGCGCAGGCGCGCCAGGCGTGCCAGCACGGCCACGTAGTCCTTGTGCTGCAGGCTGGCGCCGGTGTCGTCGATGGCCGCGGTGACCGCTTCGGCCAGCGCGCGTTCGGCATCTTCCTGCAGCAGCGCCGGATCGATCTGGGCCGGAATGTCGCCCTCGGCCTTGCGCAGGATGTTGCGGATGCGCTTGTTGGCCGCAGCCAGTGCTTCGGCTTCCGGCAACGCGGCAAACGTGCCAATTGCGTCAAGGCGGCGGTCGAAGTCGTACAGCGAGGCCGGCTTCAGCTCGGCCACGGCGTTGAAGTGCGTGGCCGGCACGCCCTTGTCGCTGTAGTAGCCCTTCAGGCGGTCGAGGATGAAGTCGTACAGCTCACCCACGTCGGCCTGCACATTGCGCGCGACCAGGCCGGCGTTGGCGCTGGCCAGCAGCGCGCGCAGGTCCAGCTCGAAGCCGCTTTCGATGATCGTGCGGGCCAGGCCCAGCGCGTTGCGGCGCAGGGCGAACGGGTCCTTGTTGCCGGTCGGCTTCAAGCCTGCGGCGAAACCACCGGCCAGCGTGTCGACGCGTTCAGCAATCGCCAGCACCTTGCCCAGTGGCGACAGCGCGATGTCGTCACCGCCGAAACGCGGCTGGTAGGCCTCGTCGATGGCCAGCGCCACATCGGCCGATTCGCCACCGGCCACGGCGTAGTGGCGGCCGGCGATGCCCTGCAGCTCCGGGAACTCGTTGACCATGCGCGACTGCAGGTCGTTCTTGGCCAGCTCGGCCGCACGTTTGGCCTGCGCCGGATCGGCGCCGACCTGGGGTGCGATCACTTCGGTCAGGGCGGCCACGCGCGCCACCTTGTCGGCCACGCTGCCCAGCTTGGCCTGGTAGGTCACCGTCTTCAGGCCCTCGCCCATCGACACCAGGCCCTGCTTCAGGTCCTCGTCGAAGAAGAACTTGGCATCGGCGAAGCGCGGGCGGATCACGCGCTCGTAGCCCTTGGCCACTTCGGCCACGTCCTTCGATTCGATGTTGGCGATACCGATGAACTTCTCGGTCAGCGTGCCGCTGTCATCCAGCACCGGGAAGAATTTCTGGTTGATCTCCATCGTCTCGATCAGCGCTTCCTGCGGTACCGCCAGGAACGCGCGTTCGAAGCTGCACAGCACCGCCGACGGCCACTCGACCAGGTTCACCACCTGCTCCAGGTTGTCGTCGGTGATGCGGGCGCTGCCGCCAGCCTTGGCCGCAGCGGCCTCGACCTCGGCGACGATGCGCGCGCGGCGCTCGCTCGGGTCGACCAGCACGAACGCGGCGCGCAGGGCTTCAACGTAGTCCTGCGGCTGTGCCAGCGACACGGCCTGGTCGTGGTGGAAACGATGGCCGCGGCTGACACGGCCGGCCTGCAGGCCGAACAGCTCGGCCTCGACCACGTTGGCACCGTGCAGCAGCACCAGCCAGTGCGCCGGGCGCGCAAAGCCCCAGGCATGGTCGCCCCAGCGCATCGGCTTGGGAATCGGCATCGCCGCGATCGCCTCGCGCAGGATTTCCGGCAGCAGGCTGGCAGTACTCGCACCCGGGGTCACCGCGCGGTGCACGAAGCGCTCACCCTTGTTGTCGGTGGTCTTCTCCAGCGCGGTCCAGTCGATCCCGGCCTTGGCGGCGAAGCCCTGCAGGGCCTTGGTCGGCTGGCCTTCGGCGTCCAGCGCGATGTTCAGGTACGGGCCCAGCACTTCGCTGTGCTGTTCCGGCTGCTCCAGGCCGACGCCCGGCAGCAGCACGGCCAGGCGGCGCGGGGTCGACAACGGGCGCGCATCGCCCAGTTCCAGCGCGACGCCGCGCTTGCGCAGGCCTTCGACGACACCGTCGAAGAACGCCTGGGCCAGGCCCGGCAGCGCCTTGACCGGCAGCTCCTCGGTGCCCAGTTCGATCAGCAGGGGGGACAGTTGGCTCATCGGTTCGATCCTGTGGTGGGGGCGCAGCGCGCAACGCGTCCGGCGCCCCGGGTAGTGGGTGAAAAGCGGGTCGGTGCAGGAAGGCGGTCAGGCCTTCTTCGCACCCGGGAAGCCCAGCTTCTCGCGCTGCTCGTAGTACGCCTTGGCCACCGCCTGGGCCAGCGCGCGCACGCGCAGGATGTAGCGCTGGCGCTCGGTCACGCTGATCGCGCGGCGCGCATCGAGCAGGTTGAAGGTGTGGCTGGCCTTCATCACCTGCTCGTAGGCCGGCAGCGGCAGGTTCACTTCCACCAGCTTCTGCGCTTCGCGTTCGCAGGCGTCGAAGCGGTGGAACATCTCTTCCACGTCGGCGTATTCGAAGTTGTAGGTGCTCTGCTCCACCTCGTTCTGGTGGTAGACGTCGCCGTAGGTCACCGGCTGGCCGTCCGGGCCGTAGGTCCAGACCAGGTCGTAGACGTTGTCGCAGTTCTGCAGGTACATGCACAGGCGCTCGAGACCATAGGTGATCTCGCCCAGCACCGGGCGGCACTCCAGGCCACCGGCCTGCTGGAAGTAGGTGAACTGGGTCACTTCCATGCCGTTGAGCCAGACTTCCCAGCCCAGGCCCCAGGCGCCCAGCGTCGGCGATTCCCAGTTGTCCTCGACGAAGCGCAGGTCGTGCACCAGCGGATCGATGCCCAGTGCCTTCAGCGAATCCAGGTACAGCTGCTGGATGTTGTCCGGCGCCGGCTTCATCGCCACCTGGTACTGGTAGTAGCGCTGCAGGCGGTTCGGATTCTCGCCGTAGCGGCCATCGGTCGGGCGGCGCGACGGCTGCACGTAGGCCGCGTTCCAGCTTTCCGGACCGATCGCACGCAGGAAGGTGGCCGGGTGGAAGGTACCGGCGCCCACCTCCAGGTCGAGCGGCTGGATGAGCACGCAGCCCTGCTGGGCCCAGAACTGGTTCAGGGTCTGGATCAGGCCCTGGAAGGTGATCGGAACGGTCGGGGTCGCGGACATGCGTACGAGTCTTGGCCGGCAAGGGGGTGCGCTAGTATAACGGCCGACCTGCGGGGCATTCCGTACCCGGGAGGAGCAGGCAGATGGAACATCGGCTGCCGGTGGGCACGCCCGGCGAGCCAGGCGGCGTCCCGCTGCCGTGGGGCCGCCTGCATTTCGAACAGGTCGGTGCGGCACTGCTGGCCGATGGCCTGGTCGCCGAGCACGAGGGCGAGCGCATGCGGTTTTCCGCACAGGGCGCGCGCAATGCCAGTGAAGTGCATCCGCTGGTGCTGCTGTCCAACCTCAAGCTGGCCGCCCGCGACGGTGGCGAACTGACCCTGGAGCGCCTGACCGAATGGCTGGCCCGGCGTACCGGCAGCCGCTACCTGCGCATTGATCCGACCCGGGTCGACGTCGCGGCCGTCACCGCGCTGGTCTCCCACGCCTACGCCCGCCGCCACCGCTTCCTGCCGCTGGCGGTGGATGCCGAACGGGTGCTGGTGGCCACCAGCGAGCCGCTGGTGCAGGAATGGCGCCGCGACCTGCAGCACCTGACCCGCCGCCGCATCGAGCTGGCGGTGGTCAACCCGCTGGACCTGCACCGCTACACCATGGAGTTCTATGGGGTGACCCGCTCGGTGCGTGGCGCCCGCGGCGACGTCCGTGGCGAGGCCAACACCACCCTGCCCAGCTTCGAGCAGCTGGTCGAGCTGGGCCGCACCGGCGACGTCAACGCCGACGACCAGCACATCGTGCACATCGTCGACTGGCTGCTGCAGTACGCCTACGAACAGCGCGCCTCGGACATCCACCTGGAGCCGCGCCGCGAAATGGGGCGCATGCGCTTCCGCATCGACGGCGTGCTGCACAAGGTGTTCGAAGTGCCACCGGCAGTGATGACCGCCGTGGTCAGCCGCATCAAGGTGCTCGGCCGCATGGATCTGGCCGAGCGCCGGCGCCCGCAGGACGGCCGCATCAAGACCCGCTCGCCGGGCGGCCGCGAAGTCGAGATGCGCCTGTCGACCATGCCCACCGCCTTCGGCGAGAAGTGCGTGATGCGCATCTTCGACCCCGATGCCGCCTTCAAGAGCATCGACCAGCTCGGTTTCAGCCCGCAGGAGGCCGCCGGCTGGAATGCGCTGGTCGAGCGCCCGCATGGCATCGTGCTGGTCACCGGCCCGACCGGTTCGGGCAAGACCACCACCCTGTATTCCACGCTGAAGCGGCTGGCTACGCCGGACGTGAACGTCTGCACGGTAGAGGACCCGATCGAGATGATCGCGCCCGAATTCAACCAGATGCAGGTGCAGGCCAACATCGACCTGGACTTCGCCAGCGGCGTGCGCACCCTGCTGCGGCAGGACCCGGACATCATCATGATCGGCGAGATCCGCGATCTGGAAACCGCGCAGATGGCGGTGCAGGCCTCGCTGACCGGCCACCTGGTGCTGTCCACCCTGCATACCAACGACGCGCCGTCGGCGGTCACCCGCCTGCTCGATCTGGGCGTGCCGCACTACCTGCTGGCCAGCACCCTCAACGGCATCCTCGCCCAGCGTCTGGTGCGCACGCTGTGCCCGCACTGCAAGCAGCCACACAGCCTCGGCGCCGCCGACTGGGCGGTGCTGGCTGATAGCCAAGCCGCATATCCAGATGCCGCCACGCCCTGTCGGCCGGTCGGTTGCCTGGAGTGCCGGCGCACCGGATTCCTCGGCCGCATCGGCCTGTATGAGTTGCTGCCATTGGGCTCGCGCCTGCGTGGCCAGATCCGCGCCGACATGGATCTGGCCGGTTTCACCCGCGCCGCGCGGGCTGAAGGGCTGCGAACCCTGCGCCAGGCTGGGCTTGAAAAGGTGGCGCAGGGGCTGACTACAATCGAGGAAGTCCTGTCAGTCCTGCCGCCCCCGGATGAACCCAGCCCCGTTCCTGATCCTTGAAACCGGCCGACCGGTGCCGTCCCTGCGCCGCTATGGGCGCTTCCCGCACTGGATCCGCGTCGCCGCCGGGCTGGAAGAGCACGAGACGGTGGTGGTCGATGTCGAACACGGGGATGCCCTGCCCGACCCGCATGCCTTCGCTGGCGTGCTGGTGACCGGCTCGGCCGCCTTCGTCACCGACCACGCCGAATGGAGTGAGCGCAGCGCCGCATGGCTGCGCCAGACCGCCCACGACGACCTGCCGGTATTCGGCATCTGCTACGGCCACCAGCTGCTGGCGCACGCGCTGGGTGGCGAGGTGGCCTACAACCCGGCCGGGCGCGAGTCCGGCACGATCGAGCTGGAACTGCAGCCGCAGGCCGCGCAGGACCCGCTGTTCCAGGGCCTGCCGCAGCACTTCGCCGCCCACGCCACCCACCTGCAGACCGTGCTGCGCGCGCCCGACGGTGCCGAAGTGCTGGCGCGCTCGCCGCTGGACGGCTGCCACGCGTTCCGTTGGGGGCGCCAGGCCTGGGGCGTACAGTTCCACCCCGAATTCGCCACCCACCACATGCGCGGCTACGTGCGCGCCCGCGCCGACTGCATCGGCCGCCATGGCGGCTGCGCCCGCAGCATCGAGCGCGCAGTCAGCGCCGCACCGCTGGCCCGCCAGCTGCTGCGCCGCTTCGTCCGCCAGGCGCGGCTGTCTTCAGCCCAGCCGGCGGCAAAACAGGGATAATCGGCGCCACGGGCAACCGCCCGGCCCCCTCCTGTCCTTCCCGGATGTCCATGAAAGAGATTCGCAAGCTGCCGGCCTCGGCGGGCGCCCAGTGGTTGCTGGATACGTTCTCGCTGTATCGGCGTGCGCCGCTGCAGCTGGCCCGGATCGGTCTGACCTGGCTGCTGGTGAGCTGGGTGGTCACCCTGTTGTCGACGCTGATTCCCGGCGCCGCCGGCATGGCTGTACAACTGATGACCCTGGCCATCTCGCCGATCATGTTCGGCGGCATGCTGTACGCCGTGGGTGAGATCGACGAAGGCCGCCCGGGCCTGGCCTCGCACCTGCTGCAGCCGATCCGCGACCACCGCGTCAGCCACCTGCTGGTACCGCTGGCGATCCAGGTACTGGCGGTCCTGCTGCTGGGCGCGCTGTTGTTCATGATGATCGGCCGCGAGGGCTTCACCGCCTTCAGCGAGGTCATGACCAAGATGGAAGAGATCAGCCGCAGTGGCCAGCAGATCAAGCCGGATGATGCGGCCGCGCTGGTGGCCAACCTGCCGGCCAAGCGCATCGCACTGTGGATGCTGCTGGTGTTCCTGAGCGCGGTTGCGCTGTCGCTGGCGATGTTCACCCAGCCGGCGCTGGTGGTGTTCGACAAGCAGAGCGGCATGCACGCGCTGCGCCTGAGCCTGCAGGGCTGCATCGAGAACATCGGCGCGATGATCGTGTTCGCCGTGCTCGGCCTGATCGCCGCGTTCTGCATCTACATCCTGTTCGTGATCGTGATCCAGATCGCGATGCTGATCGGTGGCCCGCTGGCCGCCGCCTTCATCGCGCAGCTGGTACTGACCACGGTGCTGATGCCGCTGTATGTCGGCGCGGTCTACGCCGCGTGGAAGCAGATGTTCGTGCACCGCGGCAGCCGCGCCGCCCCGCCGATCCCGACCACCCCGACCTCAAGCGACGTCTTCCACGCCTGACCAGCACATCGGTAGATCCACGCCATGCGTGGATAGAAAAGGGGACGGAGGGGATTAAGTCGTTTATGCCCAGTGTGTGCAGCTAACGACTTAATCCCCTCCGTCCCCTTTTTTTCTTTCAGGCGGCGGGCTTCTTCACTACCGACGACGGCACCAGCCAGCGTGCGGCGTGGATGCCCAGCTCGTAGAGCAGGCACATCGGGATCGCCAGCATCAACTGCGAGACCACATCCGGCGGGGTCAGCACCGCTGCCAGCACGAAGATGCCGACGATCGCGTAGCCGCGGCCTTCCTTGAACTGCTGCGGCGTCACCCAGCCCAGCAGCACGAGGATCACCATCGCCACCGGCAGTTCGAAACTGCCACCGAAGGCGAAGAAGATCGCCAGCACGAAATCCAGGTAGGCATTCGCATCCGGGGTGATCGCGATCACGTCCGGGCTGAAGGTGGTCAGGAAGTGGAACACCGCCGGCAGCACCAGGAAGTAGGCGAAGGCGCAGCCGGTGTAGAACAGCAGTACCGACGACACCAGCAGCGGCACCGCCAGGCGCTTCTCACGCGCATACAGACCGGGCGCGACGAAGGCCCACAGCTGGTACAGCAGCCACGGCACCGCCACGAACAGGGCAACGAAGAAGGTCAGCTTCAGCGGTGCGAAGAAGGCACCGGCCGGGTTGGTGGCGATCATCGTCTGCCCGTTCGGCAGCTGCGATACCAGCGGCTCGGCCAGCGCGTTGTACAGCTTCTGGGTGAACGGCAACAGCGCAAGCAGCGCCACGCCCAGGCCCAGCAATGCGCGTACCAGGCGGCCACGCAGTTCCACCAGGTGTTCGACCAGCGAGCTTTCGCCGAAATCCTGTTCACTCATGGCTGGCGCTCCGTGCTCTGCGGCGGCGGCGCACCGGCTTCAGGGGGTGTCGCCGGCGTCGGCTCGGGAGCAACGCTCTCCTGTACCGGTGCATCGGCATGGGGCAGGCCGCTCATATGCGGCGGCAGATCCGCGGGGGCCGGTGCGCGCACCTCCTGCGCCAGCGTATCGCCCTGCTGCTGCGCTTCCTGCGCTTCGCGACGGATCGCTTCGCCGCTGGCGCGCAGCTGGTTCTCGGTGTCCTGCATGCCCTGGCGCACGTCCTGCATCTGCCGCTTGATCTCCTCGGCCTGCAGTTCGCGCTCCAGTTCCTGTTTCACTGAATCCCATTGATTGCGGGCACGACGCACCCACAGGCCGGCAAAGCGGGCCGCCTTGGGCAGGCGCTCGGGACCGAGCACCACCAAGGCGACCACGGCGATCACCAGCAGTTCGCTGAAGCCGATATCAAACACCGCGACCGCTCCGGATCAGCGAGGGGTGCGGTCGTGCTCGTCCTGCGCGGTGCGCGAGGCGTCCTGGCTGCGCGACTCGTCGCCCAGCTGCGCGTTCGGCTTGTCGTCGTCGCGCATGCCCTTCTTGAATTCCTTGACCGCCGAACCGAGGTCCTTGGCGCCACTGGTCAGGCGCTTGGTGCCGAACACCAGCAGGACGATGGCCAGCACGACCAACCAATGCCAGATGCTGAAACTGCCCATAAAGACGCTCGTTACGTTAGTGATCAGGCTGTCGAGCATAGCGCACCGGCTGTTAGCCGGCGCGCGTGACGAAAGTCAGTTTCCGCCCAGCGTTTCCGTGCGGATTTCGCCGTCGTTGACCGGCTGGAAGCCCTGCTGCTGCGGCGGCGGGTTCTGCGGGACGTTCTGCAGCGGCGCCGTGGTGGCTTCGGCCGGGGCCGCCGACGCTGCCTGAACAGGCGCAGGCACAGGAGCGGCAGCCGGGGCCGGCGCCGGGCGCGGCGCGTTGCCACCGTTGCCGTTGCGGTTGTTGCGGGCGGCGTAGGTGGCCTCTTCCAGGCGATCACGGAAGGCGACCACGTCCATCGACGGCGACCCGACGGCGCGACCTTCGAAGATCATGCGCGGCGTGGTGTTGCTGCCGTAGGCGTCAAGGTTGGCGGCATCGTCGATCTGCAGCACCGCGCCATCCAGCGCAACACCGGCGAACAGGCCGCGGGCGCGCGACCAGGACCAGATCTCGGCCTTCAGCTGGCCGTCGGTGGCGGCGGCGGCATTGCGGCCGACCGGACCGGCGGCAACGCCGGCATCGGCGCCCAGTGTGAACTTGCCGTTGACCAGATTGTCCAGGCTGCGGTCGTTGCGGAACACCAGCACCACGTCCGAAGACTGGACGCCGGCCTGGAAGCCGATGCTGCCACCGGTCAGCTTGACGAATACCGGGCTGGACCACGCGCCATTGGGCATGCGCACCGACATCAGGCCGTGGCCGCGACGACCACCAATGACCAGACCGGCCTTGATCGTGTCGGGAATGACGATGACCGCGCGGCCTTCGTCGAGCAACTTGTCAGGAATCCCCTGTTCAGGGATTTCCTGGATTTCAGCCAGCACGCGCACGGCATTGCGGGCGCGCTGGTCTTCCTGCGGTCCGGCCATGGCCTGGCTGGACAGCAGGCTGGCGGCGATCAGCAGGGCTTGGATCGGGCGACGCATGGCAGGCTCCAGAAGTCAGTCCATAGGAAGATATAGCAAGTGACTGAAATTAGTGGTGTTGTCATGAATCGCCAATGAGCGTTCCCTGCTCACATTGATGCGCGCTATGCCCGCAATCCGAACCCTGCATCCCGGCGCGGCACCGGATCGGCGACAATACACACCATGCTCGACGCACCCGATACCGCCGTGCTGGCGGTCAACCTAGGCACGCCCGAGACGCCGACGGCCCCCGCCGTACGCCGTTACCTGGCCGAATTCCTGTCCGACCCCCGCGTGGTCTCGATCCCGGCGCTGCTGTGGCAGCCGCTGCTGCGCGGGCTGATCCTGCCGCTGCGCAGCGGCCGTTCGGCGGCCAAGTACGCCCAGGTCTGGCTGCCGGATGGCTCACCGCTGATGGTCCATACCCGGCAGCTGGCGCAGGCCATGCAGGCCCTGCTGCCGACCCTGAAGGTGCGCCACGCGATGCGCTACGGCGAACCGGCCCTGGCCAGCGAGCTCGACCGCCTTGCCGCCGAAGGCGCGCGCCGCATCGTGGTGCTGCCGCTGTACCCGCAGTACTCGACCACCACCACCGCCTCGGTCGAAGACCGCGTCGACGCCTGGCAGCGCCGCAATCCAGGCGTGACCGTCAGCCTGGTGCGCGACTACTCGATCGACCCGGGCTGGGTCGAAGCGGTTGCCGGCTCGATCCGGCGCTACTGGGATCAGCACGGTCGCGGCCAGACGCTGATGTTCTCCTTCCACGGCATCCCGCAGCGCCTGGCCGACGCGGGTGATCCGTATCCGCAGCGCTGCGAGGCCAGCGCGCAGGCCATCGCCAACGCGCTGGGCCTGGGCAAGGACGACTGGCAGATGGGTTACCAGTCGCGCTTCGGCCGCGAGCGCTGGCTGCAGCCTTACGCTGAGCCGAGCCTGTGGGCCCTGGCCGAATCCGGCGTGAAGCAGATCGACGTGGTCTGCCCCGGCTTCGCCACCGATTGCCTGGAAACGCTGGAAGAAGTCGCGATGGGCTTCACCGAAACGCTGGCCGAACGTGGCGCGACGATGCGCTACATCCCCTGCCTCAATGCCGAACCGGAACACGCGCGCGCACTGGCGCGACTGGCCGTGGCCTCGCTGGCATGAATCTGCAGCCCTTTGAACTCGAGGTCGGCGGCACCCGCGTCGCCGGCCTGCGCAACAGCAGCGAAGGCCCGCGCGTGCTGGCCCTGCATGGCTGGCTCGACAATGCCGCCAGCTTCGTGCCGCTGGCGCCGCACCTGTCGTCGCTGCAACTGGTGGCGATCGACCTGCCCGGCCATGGCCACAGCGCGCACCTGCCGGCCGGTGCCAGCTACACCACGGCGGCTGCGATCTGCCACGTACTCGACGTTGCCGATGCACTGGGCTGGGACCGCTTCAGCCTGCTCGGCCATTCGATGGGCGCCGGCATCGCCAGCCTCACCGCCTCGGTCAGCGACCGCGTCGAGCGCTTGGTGGCGATCGAAGCTCTCGGCGGCCTGCGCGGCCCGGAGGAAGAAACCGCCCATCGCCTGCGCGAGCATGTGAACGCCACCCGTGCGTTGGCGCGCAAGCAGCTGCGCGTTTTCCCCGACCTGGCCGCGCCGATCCGCGCGCGGATGATGACCAACCAGCTCAGCGAACCGTGCGCACGGCTGCTGGTCGAGCGCGGCGTGGAACCGGTCGAAGGCGGCTATCGCTGGTGCAGTGATCCGCGCCTGATGCTGCCCACCGCGATCCGCCTCAGTGAAGGCCAGATCGACAACCTGCTGCAGGCCATCGCCTGCCCGACACAGGTGATCTATGCCACGCCGGCGCAGTCGTATTATCCCGAACCGATGCGCAGCGATCGCCTGCAGCATCTGCGGGATGGACGGCTGGCCGTGTTTCCCGGCAACCATCACCTGCACATGGAAGACCCCGCACAGATCGCAGACGTGATCCTGCACTTCTTCAGCAACGACAACGCCGGCTGAGCGCAGGCGTCCACGCGCTTCACTCCGCGCGTTTGCGGCCGATACATCAGTTGCGGGCCCCTGCGCCCGCTGCACGCGGGCCCGGTCGGTCCTGCGGCATGTGTCTGGTTCTGCAAGGAAGTCCGCATGCCCGCTCTGCTGCACCGTCACCCACAGGATGTGGCCACGGTGTTCCGTCTCCGCGTCGCTGATCGCGCCGCATCCCTCGAATTCCCGGCACCCGCCCTGGTCACGCCCTGCTGCGTGCGCTGCGGCGTGCTCGTTGTCGTCTGCTGATCCAGGAGCCTCCGATGTCCATTGCATCCGCCCGTCCCCCCGATACCGCCCGCCTGTCGCACCTGCAGCAGCTCGCCCGCGGCGCCGACCGCCGACTGCTGATCGGCAGCGCCGCGCTGGCCGTGACTGGCCTGGTGCTGGCCCTGCGCGGTCCGCACGGTGTGGCCGCCGCGTTGACCGCAGGCGCGCTGTTGCCCGCCTCGTGGCTGGCTGGTCCGCTGGCAGGCCGCGGGATCGCGCGCAACGGCCTGGCGATCCTGTTGTCGCTGCAGCTGTCCCTGTTGTGCGCGATCGCCGGCCTGTCGCCGGCATTGCCGATCGCCCTGCTGCTGGGCGTGCTGCTGGGCCATCGCGATCGCCTTCCGGTGTGGCTGGCCGGCAGCATCGGCACGCTCGCACTGCTGGCGCCGCTGCAGGCGGGTGCCGCGGTGGGGCCGACACTGTTGCAGGCCGCGATGCTCGCCGGCCTGACCCTGTTCCTTGGCCAGGTCGCACTGCGGCTCCGCCAGCAGACCGAAGCACTCGGCCACGGCCCCCGCCGGCTGGCCGCACTGGCGCGCGATATCGCCACTGGCGCCGATCTTGGTGCACATGCCGACACCAGCGCCTATGCACTGGGTTCGCTGGCCCATGCGTTGGCCGACACCGCACGCCATGTGCAGGCCCAGCGTGGACGCGACGCGGAGGCACACGCCGAGAACGCGCAGATCCGCCAGGCCCTCGATGCCTCACGCACCGCGATGATGATTGCCGACAACGACCACGTGATCCGCTACGTGAACCGCTCGGTGGTGGCCCTGCTGCGCAACCAGCAGGCGACGCTGCGCCAGGCCTTCCCCGATTTCGATGCCGAGCGCCTGGTGGGCAGCAGCATCCATCGCTTCCACGCCAACCCGGACCGCATCCGCGCCATCCTCAATGGCCTGCAGGTCACCCACAACGGCAAGGTCCAGATCGGCCCCGTGCACTTCGCCCAGGTGGTTACTCCGGTCTTCGACGCTCAGGGCATGCGCCTGGGCTTCGCCGTGGAATGGCATGACCGTACCCATGAGCTCGCGCTGGAGAACGCCGTCGCCGGCATCGTCACGGCCGCCGCCGCCGGCGACCTCGACCAGCGCCTGCAGGCAACCGAAGGCGCCAGCTTCCTTGATGGGCTGACCGGTGGCATCAACCAGCTGCTGGATACGTTGGGCAGTACCGTCGACGAAGTGCGGCAGATGCTCTCGGCGCTGGCCAACGGCGATCTCGATCGACGCATGCACGGCGAGTATCACGGCGCCTTCGCCGCGATCCAGCGCGATGCCAACGCCACCGCCGGCCAGCTGGCGCGCATGGTCGGCCGCATCCAGCAGTGCGCATCCTCGATCAGCACCGCTGCGAGCGAAATCGCTGCGGGCAATGGCGCGCTGTCCGAGCGCAGCGAGCGCCAGGCGGCGCACCTGCAGGAAACCGCCGCCTCGATGGAAGAGCTGACCGCCACCGTGCGCCAGAACGCTGCCCATGCACGCGAGGCCAGCCAGCTGGCGGTCACCACGCAGGCCGCCGCCAGTGACGGCAACATCGCCATGCAGCGCGTGGTCGATACCATGCAGGCAATTGAAGGTGCATCGAAGCGCATCGGCGATATCACCGGCGTGATCGACGGCATCGCCTTCCAGACCAATATCCTGGCGTTGAACGCAGCGGTGGAAGCCGCCCGCGCCGGCGAGCAGGGCCGTGGCTTCGCCGTGGTGGCCAGCGAGGTGCGCGTGCTGGCGCAGCGTTCCGCCGCCGCCGCACAGGAAATCAAGAAGCTGATCGATGAGGCCGGTCGCCAGGTGGGCGAAGGCGCACAGCTGGTGGCCGACGCGGGCCAGCGGATGCAGGGAATTGTCGGGGGCGTGGAGAATGTCAGCCACCTGATGCACGAGATCTCGGCGGCCTCGCAGGAGCAGTCGGTCGGCATCGAGCAGATCAACCAGACCGTGGTGCAGATGGATCAGGCCACACAGCAGAATGCCGCGCTGGTGGAGGAAGCCACCGCAGCCGCACGCGAGCTGCAATCGCAGGCGGGTACGCTTACCGAAGCGGTGTCGGTGTTCCGCCAGCAGGAACCGCATGAGGTCTCGCGGGCCGCCTGATCCGGGCCTGCAATTCGATCCTGATCAAGACGGCGCCCTCAGGGCGCCGTTTTTTTGCCTGCTTTTGCGTGATGGGTCAGGAAAAGACCGCTTTCGGGCCTGCCGTGAGGAACGACCAACCCTGGTTGGCGTCGCATCCACACACGACATGGATCAACCGGTAGTGCCGGCCGCTGGCCGGCAATCACAGCGACACGCACTGTCTGACCCGCTGCCGGGGTTGGCACCGCTCTTCGCAGGGACAGCCCATCCACGCGTGGCGTGGATCTACTGTGGGTCCGCCTGCACTCGGTAGTCGCCAACCTTGGTTGGCGCTGTGGCTGCCCGCGGAGAATATCCACGCATGGCGCGGATCTACCGGCCGACCTGCAGCCAGAGGGGTGCCGGCCAGCGGCCGGCACTATCTGCATTTTCTGCACACAAAGAAAAACCCCGCTGCGTGAGCAGCGGGGTTTTGGGTATAAACCCTGGCGATGACCTACTCTCGCATGGCTTGAGCCACACTACCATCGGCGCAGCTGCGTTTCACTTCCGAGTTCGGGATGGGATCGGGTGGTTCCACAGCGCTAATTTCACCAGGGAGGCTTTTGGAGAGTCGCACTCGTCCCGATGGGACAAGGCGCCAGCCTCGCATAGTTCTTGTGACGTAGCGTGCACTTGGATGCTCTTACGACGTTGTCGTAAAGCCAAGGCAACTTGAGGTTATATGGTCAAGCCGCACGGATCATTAGTATCAGTTAGCTCAATACATTGCTGTACTTACACACCTGACCTATCAACCACGTAGTCTACATGGTTCCTTCAGGGGGCTTGTGCCCCGGGAGATCTCATCTTGAGGCGCGCTTCCCGCTTAGATGCTTTCAGCGGTTATCGCTTCCGAACATAGCTACCCGGCAATGCCACTGGCGTGACAACCGGAACACCAGAGGTTCGTCCACTCCGGTCCTCTCGTACTAGGAGCAGCCCCTCTCAAATCTCCAACGCCCATGGCAGATAGGGACCGAACTGTCTCACGACGTTCTGAACCCAGCTCGCGTACCACTTTAAATGGCGAACAGCCATACCCTTGGGACCGACTACAGCCCCAGGATGTGATGAGCCGACATCGAGGTGCCAAACACCGCCGTCGATATGAACTCTTGGGCGGTATCAGCCTGTTATCCCCGGAGTACCTTTTATCCGTTGAGCGATGGCCCTTCCATACAGAACCACCGGATCACTAAGTCCTAGTTTCCTACCTGCTTGATCCGTCGATCTTGCAGTCAAGCACGCTTATGCCTTTGCACACAGTGCGCGATGTCCGACCGCGCTGAGCGTACCTTCGAGCTCCTCCGTTACTCTTTAGGAGGAGACCGCCCCAGTCAAACTACCCACCATACACGGTCCCCGACCCAGATAATGGGCCCAGGTTAGAACGTCAAGCACGACAGGGTGGTATTTCAAGGATGGCTCCGCTGCAGCTAGCGCCACAGTTTCATAGCCTCCCACCTATCCTACACAGACGAACTCAACGTTCAGTGTAAAGCTATAGTAAAGGTTCACGGGGTCTTTCCGTCTTGCCACGGGAACGCTGCATCTTCACAGCGATTTCAATTTCACTGAGTCTCGGGTGGAGACAGCGCCGCTGTCGTTACGCCATTCGTGCAGGTCGGAACTTACCCGACAAGGAATTTCGCTACCTTAGGACCGTTATAGTTACGGCCGCCGTTTACTGGGGCTTCGATCAAGAGCTTCGCCTTGCGGCTGACCCCATCAATTAACCTTCCAGCACCGGGCAGGCGTCACACCCTATACGTCCACTTTCGTGTTTGCAGAGTGCTGTGTTTTTGATAAACAGTCGCAGCGGCCTGGTTACTGCGACCCTCTTCAGCTATAGCTCGCACGAGCCACCAAAAAGGGTGCACCTTCTCCCGAAGTTACGGTGCCATGTTGCCTAGTTCCTTCACCCGAGTTCTCTCAAGCGCCTGAGAATTCTCATCCTACCCACCTGTGTCGGTTTACGGTACGGTCTGCGTAAGCTGAAGCTTAGGAGCTTTTCCTGGAAGCGTGGTATCAGTGACTTCGCCATAAAGGCTCGTCTCGGTGCTCGGTCTTAAAGGATCCCGGATTTGCCAAAGATCCAAACCTACCGCCTTTCCCCAGGACAACCAACGCCTGGTACACCTAACCTTCTCCGTCCCTCCATCGCACTTACGCGAGGTGCAGGAATATTAACCTGCTTCCCATCGACTACGACTTTCGTCCTCGCCTTAGGGGCCGACTCACCCTGCGCCGATTAACGTTGCGCAAGGAAACCTTGGGCTTTCGGCGTGCGGGTTTTTCACCCGCATTATCGTTACTCATGTCAGCATTCGCACTTCCGATACCTCCAGCAGACTTCTCAATCCACCTTCAACGGCTTACGGAACGCTCCTC
>NZ_JBSZIF010000004.1:1062500-1482500 GCF_056491205.1 Stenotrophomonas sp. C9D9 | reverse complement strand
CAATGTTCGCCACCTGGCTGGCCGGACGGCGGCTGTTCCCGCGCTATGCAGTGATTGCCACCCTGCTGGTCGGCATCGCCGTCGCCGCCAGCCGCGGCCTGCTGCATGCCCAGCAGGTACAGCTGCAACTGGCAGTGCCACAGTGGGTGACACCGTCCCTGTCGTGGACGGCCGTGGCCGGCATTGCCCTGCCCCTGTTCGTGGTCACCATGGCCTCGCAGAACATTCCCGGTGTGGCGGTGATGCGCGCGTCCGGCTACGACGCCCCGGTGTCGCCGCTGATCGGCTGGATCGGCGTGGTCAACACGCTGCTGGCGCCGTTCGGTGCGTACGCGCTGAACCTGGCGGCGATCACCGCCGCCATCTGCATGGGCCGCGACGCGCACGAGGATCCGGCGCGCCGCTATACAGCGGCGATGGCGGCCGGTGCCTTCTACATTGTCGTGGGGCTGTTCGGCGCCACGGTGGCGGCACTGTTCGCGGCCTTCCCCAGGGAACTGGTGGCCTGCGTGGCCGGCATCGCGCTGTTCGGCACCATCGGCAACAGCCTGGCCAGTGCATTGGCAGTGGAGCGCGACCGCGAGGCGGCGCTGGTCACCTTCCTGGTTACCGCATCGGGCGTATCCCTGGCCGGGATCGGCTCGGCGTTCTGGGGCCTGGTGGCCGGTGCGCTGTGCCTGCTGGTGTTGCGGGCACGGACAGCGGCCTGAGCAACCATATCAGGCCGGCATGATCAGGTCGGCAGGCGGGCGACGGTGTTGATCACCGCGCCGGCCGCCATGCCGATCACCACCGCCCACACGCTGGTGCCGCCACGACGCTGCAGTTCTGTGCGGATGCGGTTGTGCTGCCCTGCATGGGCAGCCTTCACCCTGGCCAGCAGCCGCGTGCAATAGCGCAGGTAGAGGCTGTTGGCGGTCACGGCGATGCCGAACCGTGGCACCGCCAGCAACGCCACCGTGAGCAGCGGGCTGGCGCGGGCGGTCAGCAGCGCGATGCCGAACAGGACCAGTTCGAACAGGATGGCCGCCAGGTACATCTTCCGGTGCAGCAGCCAGTAGGTCGGCACCAGGAAGGCGGGCCAGTGCCACGGCCGCGGCGGCTTCGGCACCGGGCTGTCCAGGTGCCAGCGCTGGCGGTAGAGCGCCGCGTTGGGGCCCACGAGGAGGTTCAGGTAGTCCGCGTCGGACGAAGCAGGCGCGTCTCCCACCTCTGCGGCGGGCGCGAGATAGGGATTGTCGTCCGCCGGGGAAACCGGCGGGGTATCCAGATGATTCATGTCGGCGATTCCTTGCCCGGGATGATCCCGCGGTAGCGGCAGCCACCGGTGAATCTGAAGCCGCTCCGGCCTCAGCCTGCCATCACCTGCCCCACCAGCATCACCACAACGACGGCGATGGCCACCACCGCCGCTGCCAGTGCATTGGTGTCACCCCGCCTGGCCAGCTCGCTGCGCAGGCGTGGCTCGTCGTCTCCGGCCAGCGCACGGGCACGGGCGATCTCATGCTGGCAATGCGCCAGGTACCAGCGATTGGCATACACCGCGGCGGTGATGTTGATGACAAAGGTGATGACCATCGACACGCCTTCCGGAACGCCCAGCAACGCCTCGGCGATGCTGAAGAACACCAGCATGCCGGCCCAGATCGCCGCCAGCCGGTACATCCTGCGGTACACCATCCAGATCACGCCGATCAGGAACGCCGGCCAGTGCCAGGTGCCGTTGCCGTCGGCAACACCCTGGTCGAGCCGCCAGCGCTGTCGATAGATCGGGAAGTTGCCGCCGACCACGGCGGCGTACAAGGCGATGTCGCCTTCCAGCTGCGGCGCGGCCGCTGCCACCGGCGAAGCAGCCGGCGCACGATAGGGGTCGGACGGATCAGCGGTCGGTGCGTCACCGCCGCTGACGGCCTGCACCGGTTCAACCGGCGGCGGGGTCGGTTCCATCGGCGTCACCGAAGGATCCAGCTCGGCCAACGGCCGCCACGATGCCATTCCTTCCCGCCACATCAGCGTACGGGCGGTTACGGTGCCGTCCTGCTGCAGGCGGCGCAGCCCGGCCAGGTCCACCGGCCCTTCGCTCTGCTTGCTGTTGGCGTACCACCACTGTGCGTCCTGCATGCCATCCATTCCTGTCGATCCCATCGTTACTCTGAACATCCCGCTACGTCCTGCAGCGGTTCACTAACCAGCACCTGCACCAGCTGGTGGCGCGCGCCGGGTGCAAGGGTAATCTGCTCTGGCCCAGCATTGGCCACTTCCAGGCACACGTAGTCGTGCCAACCGTCGCCGACATCGGCCATCTTCGCCGCCGCCGCCGCGCCCGGATTCCAGGCCACCAGGGTCTGGCTGCCTTCGCTGCGGATCTCGATCCGCCGCTGCAGGACGGGATCGCGCAGCACGTAGTGGCCGCCGGCACCGGTATAGATGCGGTCGCTTCGCCCCGGATCGCGCGGGTCACGCAGCGACCAGGGCCCCTGCTGCTGGTGCAGCTGCGTGTAGTCCTCGTACTTGTCCAGATAGTGCAGGCCATCGAGGCCATCGACCTCGACACGACGGGCATCGCCTACCCGGAAGTAGCTGTGCAGGGCCTGGGTGAAGGTCACCGGGGACGTGCCGGTGTTCTCGGTGGTCAGCTGCTGGTGCAGCTGGCGACCGATGCGCAGCTGCATCTGCAGGCGCAGGCCACATTCGGCAATCGACAGGGGCGCCAGCTGCAGCTCCAGCTCACCGTCATCGCCCTGGCGGGCCTGCAGCAGTTCCCAGCGCGCGGTGCGCACCAGGCCGTGTGCCGGCACGTCATCGCGCTGGCCCTGGCGACCGAACCACGGCCAGCACACTGGGACGCCACCCCGGATCGGCGTGGGCAGCCCGGCACGTTTCGGCGACAGCCACAGCAGGTCCGGCTGCCCCTCTGGAATGAACGACAGCAGCTGTCCGCCGAACACGCTGATGACCGCGGTGGCGCTGGGGGTGCGTACCTGCCAGGCCTCGAGCCCGTGGTACAGGCCGGTGCTGACGTCCGGGTTCGACTGCATGCGATGACGCTCCTTGAAGACCGCGGCGATGATGTCGCGGCCAGCCTGCGATCGGCAAGGTCTAGCGGGTGGCAGGCGCCCCTGCTGCTGCCTCCTGCTGCAATGCGCGCAGGATGCGCTGGCCGGCGCGCCCATCCGCATTGGCCCAGCCCAGGCGCTGCTGCTCGGCCTGGATCGCGCGACGGGTGGCGGTGCCGATCATGCCGTCGGCGCTGCCGATGTCGTGGCCCCGGGCCAGCAGCAGGGTCTGCAGCTGGCGGCGTTCATCGCGGCCGATGCCGGGATCATCGGTCGGCCAGGCGGTGGCCAGGCCGGTGTCGCCACGCAGCTGGTCGGCCAGGGTGGCAATCGCCAGCGCATAGCTTTCGGCAGCGTTGTAGCTGTAGATCGCGTCGTAGTTGCGGAACACCAGCAGTGCCGGGCCCTTGATGCCCGCCGGCAGCAGCAGGGCGGCACGCGCGTCGGCCGGCAGGTTGGGCGGCGCCAGCACGCTGCCATCCAGCGCAGTCACGCCCTGCGCGCGCCAATCGGCCAAGGCCCGGCGCTGGGTGCGGCCCGCCTGGCTGGCGTTGAAGCCGGCGGGAACCCGTACTTCCATGCCCCACGGTTCGCCACTGCGCCAGCCGGCCCGCTTGAGGTAATTGGCGGTGGACGCCAGCGCGTCGGGAATGCTGCCGACCAGATCGCGGCGGCCATCGCCATCACCATCGACCGCGATACGTGCGTAGGTGCTGGGCATGAACTGCGTATGCCCGAAGGCGCCGGCCCAGGAACCGGCGAGACCCTGGGCCTGCAGGTCGCCGCGGTCGATCAGCTTGAGCAGCGCCAGCAGTTCGCCCCGGAAGAAGGCCTGGCGGCGGCCGGCACAGGACAGCGTGGCCAGCGACTGCAGCAGCGGGCGCTTGCCGAAGACACGGCCATAGTCGCTCTCCACCCCCCAGACCGCGACGATGGTGGCCGGATCGACGCCGTACTGTGCGGAGACGCGATCGAGCAGATCGCGATGTTGCTGCAGCAGGGTGCGGCCATCATCGACGCGCTGGCGGTCGACCAGCGCGGCCAAGTAATCCCAGATCGGCGTGGTGAATTCCGGTTGTGCGTCCAACAGCCCGAGCACGCTCGGATCCGGCGTGAGTCCGGCGGTGATCCCGTTGAATCGCTCAGCGCTGATGCCCTGGGTCGCGGCGGTGGCCTGCAGGCCCGCCAGGCAGCGGCTGAATGCCGGATCGATGGTGGCGGCGGGGGCCGCAGGCAGCGTCGGCGTCGACGCGAGGGCGGCCGCCAGGCCGAGCGTGGTCAGAATGGGCATGGCGTCCTCCGTGTTGCCGTTGCACGGCCATCTTAGGGGCAGCGGTGCGGCCGAACCTGAAGGGGCACCGGCTGGCCGCCCACCCTAGGCAGCGCGCAGCAGGCGCAGGCCATAGGCAGGGCTTTCGGCATCCCAGCGCTGCGCGACCTGCAGGCCCGCCTGCTGCAACAGCGCTTCGAAGCTGTCATCGGTGTACTTGTGGCTGTACTCGACGCGGATGGGTTCACCGGCAGCAAAGTGGAAGGTGCGGCCATCCAGGTGAACGTCCTGCGCCCACTGGCTGACCAGGTCGGTTTCGATGCGCAGCCGTGCGGTGCTGTAACGGGCGCGGTGGCGGAATCCGTCGAGATCGAAATCGCTGCCGATCTCGCGATTGAGGCGGGCCAGCAGGTTGAGGGTGAATGCTGCGGTGACACCCTGCGCATCATTGTAGGCCGCCTCGATCAGCGTCGGGTCCTTGTGCAGGTCGATGCCGACCAGGGCCAGGCCGTCGCGGCCCATGGTCTGGCGCATCGCCCGCAACAGGGCGACGGCATCCTCGTCGGCGAAATTGCCCAGTGTGGAACCGGGGAAGAACAGTAGGCGACGGGCCGGCGCGCGCTCGGGCGTGGGCACGGCGACGGCGCGGGTGAAGTCGGCGCAGACCGGCAGCATCTCGACCTCGGGCAGCGCGGGTGCCAGATGGTCGATGCTGGACAACAGTGCCGCCCGCGAGATCTCGATCGGGGTATAGGCCACCGGATCCTGCAGCGCAGCCAGCAGCAGCGCGGTCTTGCGGCCACTGCCACTGCCCAGCTCCACCACGTGCAGGCGCGGGCCGACCACGCGCGCGATGTCGGGCAGCACCCGGGCCAGCAGCGCCAGCTCGGTGCGGGTGGGGTAGTACTCGCGGGTCTGGGTGATCTGTTCGAACAGACGCGAGCCGCGCGCATCGTAGAAGTACTTGGAGGGCAGCTGCCGCGATGCGCGTGACAGCCCGGCCACCGCATCGGCCAGGATCTGCTGGCGGCTGGGGGTCAGGTCGGTCAGCGCCTGCAGCGCGTCATGCACCGTGCTCATATGAGGTCTCTGGCCAGGCGCAGCCCGGAGAACTGCCAGCGCGCCGGCGGCATGAAGAAATTGCGGTAGCTGGCGCGCACGTGGTCGCGGGGCGTGGCACAGCTGCCGCCGCGCAGCACCCATTGGCCGCACATGAACTTGCCGTTGTATTCGCCGAGGTTGCCGTCAAAAGGACGGAAGCCCGGGTAGGCGCCATAGGCACTGGCGGTCCACTCCCAGACATCGCCGAACAGCTGCCGCAGTCCACTGCCCTGCCCGGCCTGCGGATGCAGATGATCGTCATCGGCAAAGTGGCCGCGCAGGGGCTGCGATGCGGCGGCCGCTTCCCACTCGAACTCGCTGGGCAGGCGCGCACCGGCCCAGCGGGCGCAGGCATCGGCCTCGTAGTAGCTGAGGTGGCAGACCGGCGCATGCGGATCCAGCTCGCGCCAACCCCCCAGGGTGTACTCGCGCTGCAGGGCATCATCCCAGTACAGGGGGTGCTGCCAGCCTTCGGCTTCACGCAGCGCCCAGCCTTCGCTGAGCCACCAGTGCGGTTCGCGGTACCCCCCCGCCTCGATGAAGGTGCGGTACTCGGCATTGCTGACGGGGCGTTCTGCCAGCGCATGCGCGGGCAGCAGCACACGGTGCGGCGGCGATTCGTTGTCGTAGGCGAAGGCGGCGTGCCGGGGCCATGCCGCGGCACCGACGGTGACGATGCGTTCGGGCGATTCGATCCAGCCCTGCGGCGTCGCGGTGCCGGCGACCGGCCGCAGATCCTCGCGATACGGTGGCTGCAGTGGATTGCACCAGAACGCATGCTTGATGTCGGTCAACAGCAGTTCCTGGTGCTGTTGTTCGTGCTGCAGGCCCAACTGCAGGTGCTGCAGCGCCTGCGCGTCAAGTTCGCCTGCCGCCAGCCGCGATTGCACCTGCAGATCGACCTGTTGCCGGTAGTCGCGCACCTGCTGCAACGAGGGCCGCGACAGCAGCCCGCGCTGCGGCCGCGCATGCGCCGGACCGATGCTCTTGTAGTAGCTGTTGAACAGATAGTCCCAGGCTGGATCATGCGCCGGCGCGGTGGCGAATCCGGCCAGTACGAAGCGTTCAAAGAACCAGGTGGTATGGGCCAGGTGCCATTTGCTGGGACTGGCGTCGGCCATGCTCTGCAGCATGGTGTCCTCGGCACTGAGCGGCGCGGCCAGCTGCAGGCTGCGCGCCCGCACCTGTGCAAAGCGGCGGGCGAGATCGCGCTGCGGGGCAGCGACGGCGGCGGGTACGCTGTCCATGCGTGCAGCATCGGCGCAGGACGGTGAGTGCGACGTCATGGCACCGCACCACCACGTTCACATGACAGCGGGCGCGCCCATTCAAGAAGCGCGTGGGGACGCCGCTAACGGCAATGTTGCGGCCGCATCGTCACCGCACTGGACTTACTGCGTGCCCCTGCATCCGCTCCGCCAGCCTGCGCATTACCTGTTCGTGCTGCCCGCCGTGCTGGTCGTCCTGGTGCTGTGGATGGCGCTGGGCACCGAGGATGTGGCCAGCCCGGGCCAGCGCATCCTGCCCTGGCTGCTGGCCTGCCTCGGCGCGGGCCTGGCGCTGCTTTACCACCAGATGCGCACGCTGTGCCTGCTGCTGGTGGTGGCAGTGGTGTTCGCGCTGCTGCACCGGGACCTCGGTGGCTACCTGCGCAGCGGCCATGTCGACACCCTGACCCCGCTGCGCTTCCACGCGATCTCGGCGTGGGTACCGCTGCTGTTCGCGGGACTGGCGCTGTGGCCGGAACGCGGACGCCGACGCCAGGACCTGCTGCTGCGCAGCGTGGTGTGCGGCACGGCGCTGGTGATCTTCCTGCTGCTGGCGGCACAGCAGCCGCAGGGCATGCACGATCTGCTGTCGAACCGTCACTGGGCCTGGATTCCCGCCGACTGGAATGCGTTGGCGCAGCTGCCGGCGCTGCTGTTCCTGCTGGCCACCGCAGCATTGGGCTGGCAGGCGTGGCGGCGTCCGCGGCCACTGCACACGGCGATGCTGCTGGCCCTGCTGTGCCTGTGGTGGATGCTGCCGCGGATCTTCCTGCAGCCGGTGCTGCTGCCAGCGCTGAGCAGTGCCGCCCTGCTGCTGATGCTGGGCGCGATGCTGCAGGAGTCCTTCCACATGGCCTTCCGCGATGAGCTGACCGGCCTGCCGGGGCGACGGGCATTCAACGAGACCCTGCAGCGGGCGCGCGGCACCTACAGCATCGCGATGGTGGACGTGGACCACTTCAAGTCATTCAACGACACCCATGGCCACGACACCGGCGACGATGTGCTGCGCCTGGTGGCCTCGCGGCTGGCGCGGGTGGGCGACGGTGGCCGTGCGTTCCGCTATGGCGGCGAGGAGTTCGCGGTGGTGTTCCTGGACCGCCCGGCGGCGGCCTGTGTCGATGCCGTCGAAGCATTGCGGCAGAGCATCGAGGACACCCGCATGCAGCTGCGCGACCGCAGCACCCGCAGCCGTGACGACGAAGCCGGCCGCCAGCAGCGCGGACGCGGCGGCAGCGGCCAGGTGGTGCAGGTGACGGTGAGCATCGGGCTGGCCGACAGCCGCGTGGATCCGCGGCCGATGGCGGTGGTCAAGGCCGCCGACCAGGCCCTGTATGTGGCCAAGGACGGGGGCCGCAACCAGGTGCGCACGCACGGCGGCCAGCGCGTGCTGGCTGCGCGCAGCGCGTAGGGCTCAGACCGCGTCGAGGTAGTACCAGCAGCCGTCGATGCGTTGGAAGCGGCTGTGCTCGGTCATCTTCACCGCGCTGCCGCCGCCGATGCGGTAGCGCGCGGTGAAGCGGACGTCGGCGCTGTCGGCACCGGTGACGGTGTGCTCGTGCACGGTCAGGCCCAGCCAATGCGTGCGCTGGCCGGGTGCTTCATCCAGTGACAGCTCGGCCGGACGCGTGTCCGGGTGCCAGGTCTGGCGCAGGTAGTCGGCCAGGCCCCGCACATACGCGCTGTAGCGCGAACGCATCAGATGCTCGGCATCGGGTGCGGCCTCACCGGCGTGGAAACGGCCGCAGCAGGCGGCGTAGTCGGCAGGCAGGCCACAGGGGCAGGGATCGGCGGGTTTTCGGCTCATGCCGGCATTGTCGCCGGGTTGTGCGGATTGATCCACGCGCGGCACGGGCCAGCTGAAGCAGGACAGGCGTATGCTGTCGCGCCCCCACCTTGATTGATCGCCGTGCTGGAACTGGTTCCCCCTGAGTTGTGGTGGCTGGTGGTGATCGCCTTCATCGCCGGTCTTGTGGATGCCGCCGTGGGTGGCGGCGGCCTGGTGCAGCTGCCCGGCCTGTTCACGGTGCTGCCGCAGCAGACGCCGGCGATGCTGTTCGGTACCAACAAGTTCAGTTCGATGTTCGGTACCGGCGCGGCCGCCTGGCGCTATGCGCGCAACGTGCGCTTCCCGTGGAAGCCGGTGCTGTTCGCGGCCGGCACCGCCTTCATCTTCTCCTTCGCTGGGGCCACCGCGGTGAGCCTGCTGCCCAAGGACGCGGTGCGCCCACTGGTGCTGGTGCTGCTGATCGCGATGCTGGCCTACACGCTGTGGAAAAAGGACTTCGGCGCGCTGCACCGGCCACAGGAGATCGGCCGCCGCGAACTGGCGATCGCGCTGGCGATCGGTGCGGCAATCGGCTTTTACGACGGCTTCTTCGGGCCGGGCACCGGCAGCTTCCTGATCTTCCTGTTCGTGCGCTTCTTCGGCCTGGATTTCCTGCGCGCGTCGGCCGCGTCGAAGGTGGTGAACCTGGCGACGAATGTTGCGGCGATCTCGTTCTTCGTACCGACCGGCAACATCCTGTGGCTGTTCGCGCTGCCGATGGCGGCGGCCAACATCATCGGTTCGGTGGTGGGCACGCGGTTGGCACTGAAGGGCGGTACGCCGTTCATCCGCAAGCTGTTCGTGGGGCTGGTGGTGGTGCTGATCGCGCGGATGGCGTGGGATACGTTCCTTGGCGCGTGAATGCGGTTGCCGGCCAACGGCCGGCACTACCGGGTCATGAACCCCGCCCATGGGTAGTGCCGGCCGCTGGCCGGCATTCCCATTCAACCGGCCGGCTCAGGCCTCCGCTTCTTCCGGTTCGTTGGCCTGCTGGCGGCTGCGCTCGGGCAGCTTCAGGCGCTTGCCTTCTTCGTCGTACTCGATCAGCAGCACGCCGGAGTCGTGGCGGCCGCTGATTTCGACGAAGCAGGCGCCACCGATGAACGGCTCCAGCGTCATCACCGACTTCAGCGGAGTGGCGACCACCATCTGGAAGCCGAAGTTGTCGAAGATGTTCATCGCCAGTGCGGTGAACTCGTTGTCGGCCTTGTCGAAGGCTTCGTCGAGCACGACCGCGGCGTAGCTGGGCAGCTGGCTGTCGGCGCCGCCGAGCTGGTAGCGCAGTGCCGCGGCCAGGCAGGTGGTGGCCAGCTTCTGGCGCTGGCCACCGGACTTGCCGGCACCGCTGCGGTAGATCTCGACCTGCTGGCGCGTTTCCGCATCCAGCTCGACGCCGATGAACTCCACGTGCATGCGCACGTCCAGCACCAGTTCGCGCCAGCGCTTGTCCTCGCCTTCCTGCGAACCCAGGCGGTTGACCAGCTGGCGCAGCACGGTGAACTGCGATTCGGCCAGCTCGCGCTGCTCGGTCTGCTGCTGCGACAGCACCTCGCGCAGCTGCAGGTGGAACTCACCGACTTCCGGCAGACGGCGGTCGCTCAGTTCGATGGTCAGCAGCGTGCCACGGTTGAACGGCACCTGCTCCAGGCTGGCGTTCACTTCATCCAGGCGCTGGCCGATCGACTTGCGGGCCTCTGCACTGTGGCGCTGCAGGGCCAGCAGGTTGTTCTTGCTCTGGTTCTGCAGCAGATCGAAGAAGCGCTCTTCGTGCTGCGGCAGGCCGTCGCGCTCCAGGCGTTCGAGGCGGGCAAGGAAGTCCTCGGCCGAGGCCACCGATACGGTGAAGTCCCCCGATTCCTCCGGCCACTGCTGGATGAAGCGACGGAAGCAGCCGATCAGCTGGTTCTCGATGCGGTTGAGGTCCTGCTGCGAGGACGACAGCTGCTCATTCAACGCGTTGCTGACCTGGCGCATGTGCGCTTCCAGCGTTTCCAGGCTGAGCGGGCCCTGCTCCTGCAGGCGCTCGGCCAGCCCGGCTTCCTGCTCCTGGGCCAGGCTCGGCAGCACCAGCGCACGGCTCTGCTGGCGGGCGCGGTCGAGGCGATCACGTTCCTTGACCAGCTGGCCACGCTCGACACGGACGTCTTCATAGGTGCGGCGGGATTGTTCGATATCCGCGCGCACGGCGTCGATCTGCTTGGCCAGCTTGGCGAGGTCGGCGTTGCCTTCACGCAGGTCGCGCAGAGTCGCTTCGATATCGCTCAGGCGCTGCTGCGGGGCAGCGATGTCGATCTCGTTCCAGCTGATGCTGACCAGCTCGTGGCAGGCCAGGCGGCGCTCATTGTCGCGGTCGCGCTGGCCGCGCAGGCGTGCGATGTCGGTCTCGCAGCTGGCGATGCGCTTGGCCAGTTCCTGTGCTTCGCGCTCGAAGGCGCCCACCTTGTCGTGGTTGTTGAAGCCGAGGATCCAGCGACGACGGTCGCCCACCGCACTGCGGTCGTCCTTCTCGAAACGGTCGCCCGGATGCTTGACCTGGCCTTCGCGGGTGATGCCGCGGTCGACGTTGCGCAGCTGCTTGGCATCCACGCACTCGTAGTCGAAGCGCTTGCCGAGCTCGCGGCGCAGCCAGCTTTCGAACACGTGCTCGCGCAGCTCCAGCTTGTGCAGCAGCGACTTCGCCGACGGCTCGCGCGCGAATGCATCATCGTTGCGGCGCACACGGTAGTAGGTGAAGCGCATGCCCAGGTGGGTACGGTTCACCCACTCGGCGACGTCGTTGTAGTGCTTGTCATCGACCAGCAGCGACAGCGCGAAGCCACCCAGCACACGCTCGATGGCACCCTGCCAGCCCTGCTCTTCCGAGCGGACCTGGATCAGCTCGCCAACGAACGGCAGTGCCGCTTCGGCGATGCCGGTTTCCTCGGCCAGGCGCGCGCGCAGCTTCTGCATCGGCGCCGGGATGTTGGAGGGGGTGCGCTGCATCGCTTCGAGTTCGCTGCGCACTTCACCGAAGCGGCGCTCGTCATCGCGCTTGCCGCCGAGGCGATCGCTGATCGCGTCGTCCAGTGCAGCCGAGGCACGCTGGCGGTCCTGCAGTTCGTTCTGCGCACGCTCGACCAGCTCGGCGAAGCCATGGGCGTCGTCGGGCAGTTCGGCCTGCAGCTGCTGTGCCGCTTCCTGGGCCTGGTCACGCTTGGCCTTGCGGCGGTCGCGCTCGGCTTCGGCGCGGCCCTGCTCGCGTTCCAGTTCCTCGATGCGTTCACCGCCCTGCTGGCGGCGCTGCAGTTCCAGTTCGGCCAGGCGCTCGGTGTGGTTGTCCAATGCGGCGCGACGCTGGGCTTCTTCGCCAAGCAGGCCACGGTCACGCACATCCATCTCGCGCAGGCGCGCTTCGATCAGCGCCTGGCGGCGGCTTTCGCGGAAGCTGTCGACGCCGAGCTTCAGCGCTTCGTCGTCACCGCGCTGGCGGTGCATTTCCTTCAGATCGTTGTAGTAGGCGCGTGCCGGCAACAGGGTTTCCACCTGGCGGCGTGCGGTGACCACGGCCTGGTGCGCGCCATCGAGTTCGGCGAAGTCGCTGACCAGGCGCTCGGCGGCGTCGAAGGTCTTCGGCGTGTCGAGCATGAAGTCGCGCAGGAAGACGTTGAGGTCGCCCAGGTTTTTCGCCGACTGCGTCTTGTGCAGCAGGCGCAGTGCCATTTCGTTGTCGATGCCGAGCAGGTCGCGGAAGCGCTCGGCGTAGCCGGAGAAGGTGTCGAAGTGGTGCAGGTCGGACAGCTTCTGCTTGAGCTTGCGCAGGTCCAGATCGAAGCCGCCGAGGTCCTTGGCGATGTCGAACGGGCGCTCGGCGATCATGTAGTGCTTGCGCACGTCGCCGGCCGAGGTGCCGTTGCCGGAGATCCACAACAGGCGCACCAGGCTGACCACGCGGCCATCGCCGGCGCGGTACTCCAGCACCAGTGCGGTCCAGGTCGCGCCCTTGCGCAGGTACTGGGTGGCGATTTCGCCGGTGCCGCTGTCCTGCTGGTCGGCCCATGCGCCACGCACATAGGACACCAGGTTGCGGTCGCGGCCACTGCGCTCGGCTTCACGCGCGGCGGCATTGAAGTCGACGATGGCCGGCGGCGTCAGCAGCGCGGACATGGCATCGAGCAGGGTCGACTTGCCCGAGCCGGAACGGCCGACGAACAGGAAGCCGCGCTCGGCGATCGGTACTTCGGTCAGGCCGTTGAAGGTGCCCCAGTTGTGCACCTGCAGGCGGCGCATGCGGAACTGCTGCAGGCGCGGGTCCGGCAGGCCTTCGTTGAACAGGGCGGGAGTGTGCTTGGAGATAGCCATGCGATGGTCGGGTCTCTCAGGCCTCGGCGGCCGGGGTTTCGCGCAGCTGGCGGTAGACCGCCGAAAGCTGGGACACGTCTTCGGCGGAGAACAGCAGCTTCAGCGCCGGCGAGACTTCGTGGCGGTCTTCCTGGCCGCTGAGGCGGGTCAGGATGTGGTTGTCCTTCATCTTCTGCACCGCCGAAGCGACGCGGCGGTTGAAGCCGGCGCGGTCGGTGGACAGGTTCTTCTCGTAGATGGCCAGCGCTTCGGCCATCTCGGCGTCGGCGACCACCGCACGGTTGCCGCGCGCATCGGCCTCGGCCAGCTGCTGGCGCAGGTACAGCAGCAGCACCGAATCGATGAAGGTCAGCGGCGAGGTACGCAGCAGCACCGGCGCATCAACGTCTTCCGTGTCGGCCTGGCGGGTGAAGGCCACGCCGCTGTCGCGGTCGAGCACCAGTTCCAGGAACAGGTCCGCCAGTGACGAACGGATGGCCGCCTCGCTGCGGATCAGCGCCGGCCACAGCTTGGCGTGGCGCAGCTGGTCGATGCTGGGGCCGATCAGCAGCTGGCACAGCGCGCGGCGCGCATCCAGCGGCAGGCGCCCGGTATCGCCCAGGTAATACACGTCGTTGCCACGGCGGGGCTGCGCCACGGTCGCCACCGGCTCGGCCTCGTAGGCGTCTTCCGCCACGTCGGCCAGCGGTGCGTCGATGGGATCTTCATGCCAGCTCATGGCGTCTCTCCTGGGTGAACCAAACCAGCGGGATGCGGGCGCGACGGACCTGGCCGTCGCCACCACGCCATTGCGCAAGCTCCTGCTCGCCGGCGACCACGTTGCCGAAGCGCGTGCCCAGCGACAGGTAGCCGATGACGCTGCCAAGACCCTGCGGCGCCTCGCGCTGCGACAGGGCCTGGGCGATGCTGAGCCGCGGCTGTGCATCGAGCAGGTCGTGCAGGTCGCGGCGCAGGGTGCGGAAGTCGATTTCGGACGAAGCGACCAGGTCGCCGACGCTCTCCAGGCTGATCGCGGCCGCGTCGTTGTACTCGACGTTGCCATCGACCTGGGCACTGCGTGGATCGTGCAGCTTCCACTGCGACCACGAACGCAGGCGGCTGGTGGTCAGCTGCAGGTCACGGCCGATGCCGCGCTGTGCGGGGAACTCGTCGCGCAGCGCCAGCGCTTCGGACTGCGCCTGCTTCAGCAGCTGGTTGAGGCGGCGCTGTTCCAGGTAGCCACGGCTCTGCACGAAGCCGCGCAGGCTGCGCGCGAAGTTCTGCAGCACGTCGTGCACCTGGCCACCGCGCTCGAGCATGGTGCTGGTGAAGCCGCGCAGGAAGTTGCGTTCGTTGCGGTCCAGGCGGCGGGCGAAGCCACGCGCCAGCACCGCTTCCAGCGCAGCATCGAGCTGGGCGCTCTGTTCGGCGTCGTTGAGCAGTCGCCAGAACGCCTGGAAGCTGCGGCCGGCATCGCTCTCGCCGATCACGTCCACGCCTTCGAACAGCTGCGACAGCACGTCGCCGCGCTCGCCCTCATCGTCGATGATGCGTTCGCGGAAATCGCGGTTGAGCTGCTCGAAGTCGTCGCGCACGCGGCGGAAGTCCTCGGTCAGCTCGTCGGCCAGGCCGATGATCTGGCGCGCACGTTCCAGCGCGCGCTTGCCATCCAGCGCGATCACACGGCCGGCACCAACGCGGGCGATCTCGGCGTCGATGCGGTCGCGCTCGTCGCGCAGCGCCGACAGGCGTGCATCCGGGTCCGACTCGGTCTGCGCTGCCAGCTGCGAGAGCTGTTCGATGACCAGCGCCAGGCGGCTTTCGGTGGCGGCCACGCGGGCCTGCTCGAGGCCATCTGCGAAGCGGATCGCCTGCAGCGCCGCGGTCGACAGTTCGTACTGCTCCTGGTCGGCGCCCTCGGGCAGGCGGCGTTCCAGCCAGCCCTGGGCCAGCCAGTGCGCGATGTAGGCCTGCGCGGTACGCGGCAGGTCGCGCGACAGTTCATCGCCGTTGAGCTGGTCCAGCGCGCGTTGCAGGCGCTCGTTGAGCACCGACGAGGACAGCGTGCGCTCGCCGTCCATCAGCAGCCCCTGCAGCAGGCCGATGATTTCCGGAGCGTGGTCGGCGGCGAGCAGCTTCCACTGGGGCTGTTCGCGCAGATGGCGGTAACGGGAGATGCGTTCGCGATGCTTCATGCAGCGAAAGAGGTCTGTTGGGCTGACAGGGACGAGCCGCCACGCACGGCGGCCGCGCGGGCAGCCGTGGGCATGCCGGCCCGCAGCGGCCGGCGGGGTGCGGGCAAGCGGCTCAGCGCTTGCCGCCCACTTCGATGAAGCGCAGGAACTCGGCGCGGGTACGCGCGTCGTCGCGGAAGCTGCCCAGCATCTTGGAGGTGACCATGCTGACGCCGCGCTTGTGGATGCCGCGGGTGGTCATGCATTCGTGGGCGCCTTCGACGACCACGCCGACGCCGATCGGCTGCAGCACATCCTGGATGCACTGGGCGATCTGCGCGGTCATCTTCTCCTGCACCTGGAAACGGCGGGCGTAGGCTTCGACGACGCGGGCCAGCTTGCTGATGCCCACCACCTTGCCGGCCGGCAGGTAGCCGACGTGCACGCGGCCGATGATCGGCGCCATGTGGTGTTCGCAGTGGCTTTCGTACTCGATGTCGCGCAGGACGATCAGTTCGTCGTAGCCGGCCACTTCCTCGAAGGTCCGCTCCATGTAGGCGCGGGGGTCGTCGCGGTAACCGCTGAACCAGTCGCCATAGGCTTCGGCGACGCGGCGGGGGGTATCCAGCAGGCCTTCACGGGACGGGTCCTCACCGGCCCAGCGCAGCAGGGTGCGCACGGCATCCTCGGCCTGGTCCTGGGTCACGTCGCCCTGCGGGGCGGCCTTTTCGTTGTTCTTGCTCATTGCGTACAGCGTCCCGAACGGGGGGCGAGCATCGTACCCGACCGGGGGGTGGGTCGTCCTGTTGGGACGGTTCATCGGGGGGTCGTTGTTGGCGCGTCGTTGCTATCGGTTTGGAGGGGGACAGGGAACTGCGCAGGACACGCCGTAAACCCGTCCCTGGGGGCTCGATGGCGCCATCCATGGCGCCAACGGTCCTGCGCAGTCCCCTGTCCCCCTCCCTGACGGTTTCTTGCGGGCGCGGCCGGACCGCCCGAGAGCGGGGTCAAAAGCAGGGGTTCATGGCTTCGGAAGCAGCGCGCCGCTGCTGTGGTGTCTTCTGCTTTGGTGGGTGCGGACCGTTGGTCCGCACTGCTTCTGCTCTTGCTTCTAAGAGCCAACCCACCGCGCTCGCGGGGTAATGGGAGGGCAGCGGGGGCCGGGCGGGGCAGGACCGTCCGCGGCATGGGCCCGAGGCATGCCTCGGGCGGGTTGGGCAGGACGCCCAACGCCGGTCTTGCCGTGTGCGCAGGACACGCACACGAGCAAGCCGCGGCCGAGCCTACAGGGACGTACTTGCGGCGTGTCCTGCCCCGTCCGGCCCCCGCCGCCCCACCCGACATCAGGCAGGCGCAACGCTTTCCTCAACACACCCGTCCATTCATAAAAACCATTGATAGGAATGAAATTAGTAGTATCCTATCTATCTCTTATGGACCGACCCCTCGACGAGCGCACCGTGCTGCAGATGCAGCTCAGCTCCGGCCTGCTGTACGCAGGGCGGCAGTGGCAGCGCCTGGCCGACAGCCGGCTCGGCAGCTACGGCATCTCCACCGCCTGCACCATGCCCCTGCTGATGATCGGCCGCTCCGGCGGTGGCATCCGCCAGGTGGCGCTGGCCCAGCAGCTGGGCATGGAGGGTCCTTCCCTGGTGCGCCTGCTGGACAAGCTGTGCGCCAGCGACCTGGTCCGCCGCGAGAGCGACGCCAGCGACCGCCGCGCCAACCTGCTGTGGCTGACCGATGCGGGACACGCGCTGGTCAGCGAGCTGGAAGACCAGTTGATCGGCCTGCGCCAGGACGTGTTCGGCGAGCTTTCCATGGATGAACTGCACGCCGTGCTGAAGGCATGGCGCCTGCTGGCCGAGGCCGCCGACCGCATCACGTAAGAGCGCTGCCCCCGAATACCGCCGCTGCCGTGCACACGCCAGCGGCTTTTACCCGTTGCCGTTGTTTCGTTGTTCCTCCCCCTCCCCCACCTCGCCCCCGCCCCTACCGATGCCCGGTGAATTCAGTCTCCACGGAGTGTTCGTCCCGACCCTGCTCGGGTTGATGTTGTTGGCCTATTTGGTCAACAGCGGCCTGCACGCGCTGCTGCAGCGTGCCGGCGCCTACCGCCATGTATGGCACCCGGCGCTGTTCAACCTGGCCCTGTACGGGATCGTGCTTGGCCTGCTGTTCCACCTCCTGCGTTGGATGCAATCGTGAACAAGATCGTGAAGAAGACCCTGCCGGTGCTGCTCACCAGCGCAGCCGTGATCGTCGCCCTGCTGGTGCTGCGCCAGCTGTGGGTCTATTACATGGATGAGCCGTGGACCCGCGATGCCCATGTCGGCGCCGACGTGGTGCAGGTGGCGCCGGACGTGTCCGGGCTGGTGGAAACGGTGCAGGTGGCCGACAACCAGGCGGTGAAGAAGGGCGACCTGCTGTTCGTGGTCGACCGCGCCCGTTACCGCATCGCGCTGGAGCAGGCCCGTGCCAGCCTGGCAGAGCGCCAGGCCTCGGTGGCACAGCTGCGCCGCGAGATCGGCCGTGACCACAGCCTGCAGGACCTGGTCGCCGCCGAGGACGCCGAAGTGCGCCGCGCCAAGCTGCAGGCCGCACAGGCTGCGCTGGCCACCGCACAGGCGGCGGTCGACCTGGCCGAGCTCAACCTTGGCCGCACCGAGGTGCGCGCACCGGCCGATGGCCGGGTCAACGACCGCATCATGCGCGTGGGCGACTACGTGGTGGCCGGCAAGCCGGTGCTGGCGCTGCTGGATATCGGCTCGTTCCGCATCGATGGCTACTTCGAGGAAACCCGCCTGCGCGGCGTGGCGCCGGGGCAGCGCGTGGACATCCGCCTGATGGGTGAATCGGCGCCGCTGCGCGGCCATGTCGAGAGCATCGCCGCCGGCATCGAGGACCGCTACCGCAGCAATGGCAGCACCCTGCTGCCGAACGTGACCCCGGCCTTCGACTGGGTGCGGCTGGCGCAGCGCATCCCGGTGCGCATCGCCATCGACGAAGTACCCAAGGGCGTGGAACTGATCGCCGGCCGCACCGCCACGGTGACCGTGGACACCGGCCGCCACCCGCACAGCGACAAGGCCGGCACCGCGCCGACACAGGCGGGCCTGTGAACGCCGCCCTGCCCCGTTTCGGCCTGATCGTCGCGCTGGCCAGCCTGACCGCATGCAGGACCGTTGGCCCGGATTACGCGCTGCCGGAAGGCTCGGCGTTCAAGCGCCCGCAGGCCAATGCGGCCTTCATCGATACCCAGAACCCGCAGGTGGCCGCCAACCAGGCGCTGCCCGACCGCTGGTGGTCGCTGTACAACGACCCGGTGCTGGACGGGCTGATCACCCAGGCGCTGCGTGACAACGTTGAACTGAAGGCCGCTGATGCGCACCTTCGCCGTGCCGCAGCGGTGTACGAACAGGCGCTGGACGCCGGCGGCTTCGAGTACGAGGCCGAGGCCGGGGTCAGCCGCGCGCAGCTGTCGGCCGAATCGTTCCTGCAGGAACACGAGCTGCCGGTGATCAACCTGGCCGATGGCAAGTTCGCGGTCAGCTACCAGTTCGACCTGTTCGGCAAGCTCAAGCGCGGCGCCGAAGCGGCGCGAGCCGACGAACAGTCGGTTGCCGCAGCACGTGACCTGGCCCAGGTCAGCGTGGTCGCGCAGGTGGCCGACAGCTACCTGGAGATCTGCCACGCCAACCACGAGCTGCACGTGGCCGAGCATTCGCTGCAGCTGCAGCAGCGCAGCCGTTCGGTCACCCAGCGCCTGATCGATGCCGGTCGCGGCACGCCGCCGGAGCTGGCCCGCGCCAATGCCCAGGTGGCGCTGCTGGAAGCTGCATTGCCGCCGCTGCGCGCGCAGCGTTCGGCGGCCGCCTATTCGCTGGCCGCGCTGCTCGGGCAGACCCCGGGCCAGCTGCCGGCCGGCGTGATCGACTGTGCACACGCGCCCAGCCTGGCGCAGCCGCTGCCGGTCGGTGATGGCCGCGCACTGCTGCAGCGCCGCCCGGACGTGCGCCAGGCCGAGCGCAAGCTGGCCTCCGCCACGGCACGGATTGGCGTGGCCACCGCCGAGCTGTACCCGGACATCCGCCTGGGGGCCTCGCTCGGTGCCGCCGGCCTGCTTGAGGACTTCGGCACGCCGATGACCCAGCAGTGGTCGATCGGCCCACTGATCTCGTGGACGTTGCCGTCGTCCGGCACCCACGCACGCATCCACGCCGCCGAGGCGGGTGCCGATGCGGCGCTGGCCGAGTTCGACCACACCGTGCTGCAGGCGCTGCGCGAGACCCAGACCGCACTGGATCGCTACGCGCAGGACCTGCGCCGGCTGCAGTCGCTGCGCACTGCGCAGGAGCAGGCCGCACTGGCCGCCGAGCAGAACCGCCGGCTGTACCAGGGCGGCCGCACGCCGTACCTGTCCAGCCTGGATGCCGACCGCAGCCTGGCCACCAGCGACGCCACCCTGGCCGCCGCCGAAGCGCAGGTCTCGCGCGACCAGATCCACCTGTTCCTGGTGCTGGGTGGTGGCTGGCAGGCCAGCGCCGCCGCGCCCAACGCCTCGACCGCAGCGAAGTAAGCCATGAACGCGCTGACCGACCGCCAGGCCTGGCTGTTCTCGATCAAGACCTACCTGGCCGCGGTGGCCGCGCTGTACATCGCCATGGCCGGCAACCTGTCGCGCCCGTACTGGGCGATGGGCACGGTGTACATCGTCAGCCAGCCGCTGCTGGGCCCAACCCGGGCCAAGGGCGTGTACCGCATCGTCGGCACCCTGGTGGCCGGCCTGGCCACCCTGCTGGTGCTGCCGGCGCTGGTGGAAACGCCGCTGGTGCTGAGCGCGGCGATGTCGATCTGGCTGGCCGGCTGCCTGTTCATGGCCCTGCTCAACCGCGGACCGCGCGGCTACGCGTTCCTGCTGGCCGGCTACACCACCGCCTTCATCGGCTTCCCGGCGGTGACCTCGCCGGAAACCATCTTCGACACGGTGGTGGCACGCAGCGAGGAGATCATCCTCGGCACGGTGGTGGCGGTGATGTTCGCCTCGCTGCTGTTCCCGGCCTCGGTGCGCCCGATGCTGCGCGCGCGCATCGGCAACTGGATGGAGGACGCCGCGCAGTGGTGCCGGCAGATCCTTGAACGTGGCCGCGCGCATGCGCCGCGCAACCGGCTGGCCGCCGACCTGGTGCAGTTCGAGGCGCTGATCGAGTTCCTGCGCCGCGATGATCCGCGCCATGCCGGTTCGGCGGTGTCGATGGAGCGCCTGCGCGAGCGCATGCTGCTGCTGTTGCCGGTGCTGTCGTCGATTGCCGACCGCCTGAGTGCGCTGCGCAGCGACGGCCAGGCCCTGCCGGAAGGGCTGCCGGCACTGGTCGATGACATCCACGACTGGCTGGATGGCCCGACCAACGCCAGCGAATACGCCCGCCTGCGCGCGCGCATCAGCGCACTGAAGCCGCAGGTGGACCGCGACCTGCAGCACCTGCAACTGGCCAGCCTGCTGCTGCGCCTGGAAGAGCTGGTGGACCTGTGGCAGGACTGCCGCACGCTGCAGCACGCGATCGACCACGGCACCGCGCCGCTGGACCGCGCGCACTACCGCATCCGCACCGAGCGCGTGGCCGCTGACAAGCACGTCGACTACGGCATGGCGCTGTTTTCCGCGCTCAGTGCCGGCGTGGCGCTGATGAGCTATTGCGTGCTGTGGATCGCGCTGGGTTGGGAAGGTGGTGGCAACGGCGCGATGATGGCCGCGGTAACCGCCGCGTTCTTCGCCGCGCAGGACGACCCGGCACCGAGCATGGTGTCGTTCCTGGTGTGGGCGATGGTCGCCTCGGTGGTGGCCGGTGTGTACCTGTTCGGTGTGTTCCCCGCGGTGCACGACTTCGGCCTGCTGGCACTGGTGCTGGCAGTGGTGTTCCTGCCACTGGGGCTGATGCTGCACCACCCCAAGAGCGCGCTGTTCGCGCTGCCGCTGACGGTGAATCTGGCCGCGCTGCTGAGTCTGCAGAACACCTATAGCGCCAACATCCAGACCTTCCTCAACTCGTCGATCGCGATGTTCATCGGCATTGGCTTTGCGGTGGTGATGACCCGCCTGTTCCGTTCGGTGGGTGCCGAGTGGACCGCGCGCCGGCTGGTGCGGCAGGGCTGGACCACGCTGGCCGAAGCCGCCGAAGGACGTGGCCAGCAGGACCGCCAGCGCTTCGCCGCACGCATGCTCGACCTGCTGGGCCTGCTCGCCCCGCGCCTGGCGGCAACGCCGGAGGGCAGCGACATCGCCTCGGTGGACATGCTCAATGAAGCGCGCATCGGCCTGAACATCCTGCAGCTGCGCCGCGCACGATTGGAACTGCCCGAGCGCAGCCGCGAAGCGGTCGAGCACATCCTGGAAGAGATCGCCGCGCACTACCGGCGGCAGATTGCCGCGCGCAAACCGATTGTGGCCGCCGAAGCGCTGCGCGAGCGGCTGGATACCTCGCTGGGCCGGGTCGGCAGCGTGGCCGCGTGCAAGGCGCGCGACGAAGCGCTGATGGGCCTGATCGGCCTGCGCTTCGCGCTGTTCCCGGAGGCCAAGGCATTGGCGCCGGGGTTGGCGATGAGCGCGGCCGCGCAGCCGTAGCGCGATACCCTGTGCGTCCACAGACTCCGCGCCGGGGTCGGATCCTTTGCCCCCGGCGAAGGCTCTGACCCCCGCCCCGCACAGGAAGCCCCAATGAGCTACGACATGATGGTGTTCGAGGCCAGCGCCGCCCCGCGCGAGGCCGCGGCTTTCATCGCCTGGTTCGAGAAGCAGACGCAGTGGAACGAGCGCCACGAGTACGACGACCCGGCGGTCAGCAGCCCGGCGCTGCAGGCGTGGTTTGCCGAGATGGCACAGGAGTTCCCGCCGATGAACGGGCCGCTGAGCAACGACGACGATGATCGTGCCGAGGTGACCGAGTACAGCATCGGTAGTCAGGTGATCTACGGTGCGTTCGCCTACTCGGTGGCCGAGCGCGCACACGGACGGGTGCAGGACCTGGCCGAGAAGCACGGCGTGGGCTTCTTCGATGTGAGTGCCGATGAAGCAGCGATCGTGTTCCCCGATGGGCTGGTACTGATCGCGTAATGACGCAGGGTCGGATCCCTCCCGGAGGGAGGGCTCTGACCCGGAGCATGCGTGCCTCGGCGACGGGGGCCGGATCCCGTTCCCATTGGGAACGGGATCCGACCCCTCTTCAGAACAGCGTGCCCTGCACCGTGGGCTGTTCAATGCGCGCCGGTGCTTCGGCGACCGCTTCCGCACCCAGCCGCCAGGCCAGGCCACCCAACCGGCTGGCGTGGCGCTTCAGCGCGGCCTGCAGCACGTCGGCGCTGCCCGCCACATGCAGCACCTGGCGGGCGCGGGTCAGGCCGGTGTAGACCAGTTCGCGCGACAGCACGCGGCTGTCCTGGCGTGGCAGCTGCAACCATACTTCGTCGAACTCCGAGCCCTGTGCCTTGTGCACGGTCATCGCGAAGGCGCTTTCGTGCGCGGGCAATGCGGCCGGGTGGAAGGCGCGCGGCTGATCGACGCTGTCGCCGGGGAACCAGGCCACCATCGCGCCGCTGCCATCGCGCAGGCAGATGCCGATATCGCCGTTGAACAGGCGGTGCCGGTAGCTGTTCTCGGTGACCAGCAGCAGGCGCCCCTGGAAGTAGCCCGGGGTGTTGCCGGCCAGCAGCTGTTCGATGCGGCTGTTGAGCCCGCGCGCGCCCTGCGGGCCTTCGCGCAACGCGGTCAGCACGCGCAGGCGCCCGGCCTGCTGCAGGGCAAGCACTGGATCGGCTGCGTCGGCCAGTGCACGCCAGTGGCCCAGCAGGTGCTCACGCTGGCCACGCAGCGGATCGGCTTCGCCTTCGTGGAAATGCACGCCGGCCAGTTCACCACTGCGCAGCAGCTGCAGCGCGGTACTGCTGTCGCCCTCGCGCACGGCATGGGCCAGTGGTGCCAGGTCCAGCGCATTGCTCTGCCGGTAGCCGCGCTGCAGCTGCACGCGGCGCCCGGCGAAGGCGCGTGGTGTGGCCTGCGGCTGCAAGGTAGCCGGTGCCAGCAGGCCATGCAGTGCCTGCGCGTCATCGGCGCGGGTGCCGATGCCATCACCGCTGGCGCGCAGGATCGCACTGAGCACGTCGCCGGCCTCGACCGAGGGCAGCTGGTCAGGATCGCCGAGCAGGATCAGCCGGGTACCGCTGGCAATCGCGTCGACCAGCTTGGCCATCATCGGCAGATCGATCATCGAGGCTTCGTCGACCACCACCACGTCCACCGGCAGCGGATTGTCGGCGAGGTGACGGAAGCGCGGTGAATCGGGAATCACCCCGAGCAGGCGATGCAGGGTGGTGCCGGTACTGGGCAAAGTCGCGCATAGCGCCGGGTCCAGTCCTTGTTCCTGCAGGCGTTGCACGGCGACGCGCAGGCTCTCGGCCATGCGCTCGGCGGCGCGCCCGGTGGGCGCGGCCAACGCCACCTCGGGCAGCGCCTGGCCGGCATGCCGGGCCTGTGCAGCCAGCAGCAGCAACAGGCGCGCGATGGTGGTGGTCTTGCCGGTGCCGGGGCCGCCGGTGACCAGTGCCAACGGATGGCGCAGGGTCACGCCGGCGGCGCGTGCCTGATGATCCTCGCTGCCCGATGCCTGCGGGAACAGCTGCGCGAACAGCGGTGCCAGCGCGGCCATGTCCGGTGCCGGCAGCGGATGCCGACCAATGCGCTGCAGGCCGGCCGCCAGCTGGCGCTCGTACTCGCGATAGCGGCGCAGGTAGAGCAGCCCGTTTTCCAGCACCAGCGGTGCATCCTCGGCGATGGCATCGGCCTGCTCCGGCGTCGCCACCCACGGCGATGCGCGCAGCTGCGCCAGCCAGTCCTGCGCGGCAGGCCACTCGGGCACGCCTTCCAGCAACCGCTGCGGTTGTGCCGGATCGAACGCAGCGTGGCCCTGCGACACCGCCAGCGAGGCCAACGCGGCCGCCAGCGCCACGCTTTCCGGGGTGTCGTCACGCAGCCGCTGCAGGCTGGTCGCCAGTGCATGGTCGAGGGTGCGCAGCTGTCCCTTCTGGTGCAGTTCCTTCAGCAGGCTCATGCGCTGGCTCCACGGGCACGTGCGGCCAGTTCGGCCTGGGCCTGCTCGCCACCGGCGAACAATGTATCCAGCGCATCCACCAGCGCCAACGGGAAGCGGTCCACATGCACACCGTTGCCGGCGGCATCCAGGCCGCGACAGAACAGGTAGCGGATGCCGCCCATGTCGCGCTCGTAGTCATAGGCCGCGCCCAGGCGGAAACGCAACCAGCGATGCAGAGCCACCGTATAGATCAGCGCCTGCAGGTCGTACTCGCTGTGGCGCATGGCAATGGCCAGCAGGTCCGGGCTGTAGCCCGGCAGGCGGTTGGATTTGTAGTCGAGCACGTACCAGCGCCCGTCGCGCACGTAGGTCAGGTCGATCATGCCGGTCATCAGCCCTTCCAGGCGGCGGCGCTGGCCGAAGCCGCGACGCGTACTGGAAACCCCATGTGCATGCAGCACCTGCAACAGCGCCGGTACCGTGGTCGGTTCGATGGCGAAATGGAAGTCGATTTCCGCGCGGCGCTCGCCTTCGCCCAGGCTGTGCAGCGCACCGCCCTCGGGCAGCGGCACGGTGAGCGTGTGGCCCACCAGCGGCACCAGCACCGCCACGCCATCGTCCAGGTCGACGTCGGCATAACCTTCGTCGTGCAGCGCCTTGCGCAGCACCTCGGCCTGGCCCTCTGGAGCTTCCAGACCCGGCTGCCAGTCAGCCCAGGCAGCGAAGTCGACGTTCTCCATCGCTTCGTGCAGCACGTTGCCGAAGCGACTGCCCATGAAGCGCGGGTCGACCGCTGCGCTGTCCTCGGCCGCCGCAGCGGGTTCCGGCAGCGCCGGTTCCAGCGGCAGTTCCGGACCTGCGGGTTCGTCGGCGGCGGGCGCCGGCAGCTCGGTGGCGGCGGCTTCGATATCACTGCCAGCACCCGCGTCGGCATGTGCCAGCTGGGTAAAGCTGTACACCCACCAGTCGTGGGGTACGCGCCGGGTCAGGGCACGCACCGCCGGAAGGTCACCTTCCACTTCAGCTGCCAGCTGCGGCAGCGCAGCCGGTGTCTCGCTGTCATCGATGTGCACGTCGGCCTGGGCGCGCAACGCCTGCAGGTCACCCAGCAGCGGTGCCAGCCGTGTCCTGCCCAGCCCGGCCAGATCACCCACCGCGATCCACAGCGCGTGTTCGGCGCGGGTCAGGCCAACATACAGCAGGCGTGCATCCTCGGCGCGCTGCTCGCGCTCGCGCTGGGCACTGGCCGCTTCCCAGGCTTCGTCCTTGTCCAGCTTCCAGTGCAGCTGGCGCTGGCCATCGACGTGCACGGTGCAGTGCGAAGCGGTGTTCGGCGCGCCGCCGTCGATGCCGACGAAGGGCAGGAACACCAGCGGATACTCCAGGCCCTTGCTCTTGTGCAGGGTGATGATCTGCACGCGGCGCGCATCCGATTCCAGGCGCAGCAGCTGCTGCTCGTCATCCTGGTCGGCGCTGGCCATCTGCCCCTGCAGCCAGTCCAGCAGGCCATGCATGCCGAGCGCCTGCGCCGAGGCTTCCTGCAGCAGTTCGCCCAGCTGCAGGTAGTTGGTCAGGCGGCGCTCGCCATCGATCAGCGCCAGCAGGCGTTCGCCCTGCGCGGCACAGACATCGGCGATCACCGCGAACGGTCCGCCGCGCTGCCAGCGCTCGCGCCAGTGCAGCAGCTGTGCCTGGAAATCGCGTTGCAGGTCGCCCTCGCGTTCCATCGCCGCGATCGCGCTGGCCCGCTGGCCCAGCAGTACCGTGGCCAGCGCTGCACGCAGGCGGCCTTCGTCGGCCGGTTGCAGCAGTGCTAGCAGCAGCGCACGAAGATCGCGCGCTTCAAGGGTGGAAAACAGGCTCTGCTTGCCGGCCGCCACCGCAGGAATACCGACCGCGGCCAGCGCCCGTTGCACCAGCGTCGCTTCGCGATGCGAGCGCACCAGCACCGCGATGTCACCCGGCCGCACCGGATGACCACGCAGCACGGCACTGCCCGCACGCGCCTCGACCAGGATCCGGTGGATCGCCGCCACGCAGGCCTGGGTCGCTGCCTCACGCGAGGCGTCCGCACTCATCGCCTTGTCACCGCCACTACGCAGCACGCGCAGGGTAAGTGCCGTGGCGGCGTGGCCGTCGCGCAGGTAGTCCTCATCGCTGCGCACGCCACCGGGACGCACCGGCTCGAACTGGATGTCGCGTTCGAGGAAGGCGTCTTCACCACCGTTGTCGTACAGCGCCTGCAGCGCACGCAGCACAGCCGGCCGCGAGCGGAAGTTCTGGTCCAGCACCGGCGCCTGCCGCGCCACCTGCTTGGCCTTCAGGTAGGTGTGGATGTCGCCACCGCGGAAACCGTAGATCGCCTGCTTGGGGTCGCCGATCAGGAACAGCGCCGGTGCCAGGCCGAGTTCGCGCACCTCCGGCGAATCGCCGAACACGGTGTGGAAGATGCCCCACTGGCGATCATCGGTGTCCTGGAACTCATCGACCAGTGCGATGCGATACTGCGCGCGCAGCTGCCTGACCAGCGCCTGCCGCTGCGGGCCTTCCAGGGCCAGCGCTACGCCATCAATCAGATCGTCGTAGGTCTGTACCCGGCGGGTGCGCTTCAGCGCCTGCAGGCGCTGCGTGGCTTCGGCGCGAAGCGCGTGCAGGAAATTCAGCGCGGTGGCACGCAACCAGGCATCGCGTTCGGCCAGCAGCGCGACATAGCGCGCCAACGGCGCCTGCACTGGCGACGACGGCGTGCGGTCGGGGAATTTCTTGTTGGTCTTGTCGGCCAACACGTCCGGCAGCAGTGCCGGCAGGCGTTCGCTGGCCAGCAGCTCGCGCGGGTCGGCGCGCCCGGCCCAGGCCAGCAGCTGCCGCCCCAGCGTGTGCAGCCAGCCCAGCTTGTAGGACACCCCGTTGATCCACTTGTTGTCGACGGCATCGCAGAGGTCGATGAAGAACTGCTCGCCATGCTCGCGCAGCGCCAGCTGCAGTTCGGCGGCGGTGGCCTGCAATGCCGGGTGTGGATCGGCCAGCGCCACCGGCCGTGGCAACGGGTGCAGAGGCGGCGCAGCCAGCAGCGCGCGCAGATCGGCGGCCAGCGCGTCCGGGTTGGACCACAGCCAGGTCAGCGGTTCCAGCGTGGCCGGGTCGTTGGCGTGCACCCGCCACAGATCGGCGGCCAGCTCCTCCAGCAGCTCACGGTCGCTGGCCAGCAGTTCCGGCGGATCGAAGGTGTGGCCGCTTTCCAGCGCGTGCTCGCGCAGCACCCGGGTGCAGAAGCCATGGATGGTGAAGATGGACGCCAAGTCGATTTCGTCGGCGGCCACCTGCAGGCGGCGCTTCAGTGCGGCAGCGCTCTCGGTGCCCCCCTGCAGATGGCGCTGCAGCACGTCGCGGGTCAATCTCGCGTCCGGTGCTTCGCCCTCGGCCGGTTCCAGATCGACCAGGCGCGCGGCCAGCGCCAGGCGCTCGCGGATGCGCTTGCGCAGTTCCTGGGTGGCGGCATCGGTGAAGGTCACCGCCAGGATCTGGCCGATGCGCAGGCCCTGCTCCACCACCAGGCGGGTGAACAACGTGGCCAGGGTGAAGGTCTTGCCGGTGCCGGCGCTGGCTTCGATAAGGCGGATGCCGTCCAGCGGCAGGGCCAGATAGGGATCGCGGCTGAGAGATTCGATGCCGTCTCCGGCGATGGCGGTGCTCATGCGCTGCCCTCCTGGCGTGTATCAGCGCCAAGGGTTCGGCCTTCGCGTACCGCGCTGAAGACCACCTGGCTGTTGCGCAACAGGTCGGCATAGCTGGCGTCGGTGGCGAACGGGTCGGCGCCACGCAGCAGCAGCTGCCAGGCATCGCTGCTGGATTCACCCCAGCTGCGGTCGCTGCCGTGCCACTGCTTCCAGCCTTCGCTGCGCTGTTTTTCGGCTGGCGCGTTGTACAGCACCCAGCCGGTGTACGGGGCAAAGCGCAGCGGTTCACGCAGGCCACGTTGGCGCAGCTGCAGCAGTGCGCGCAGCGCGGCGCGTGCAGCAGGAACGCTCAACGCAGGCAATACGTGCGGGCCAGGACCGGCATCGCCGCCGTCGTGGAACTGCACCAGCGGCAGCGCATCGCCAGCTGCGTTGGCCAGCAGCCAGTCCAGGCCCTGGCGGATCACCGCATTGCCATTGAGGGTACCGGCGCGCAGGCGCACCAGCCCTTCGGGATGCCGATCGGCCACCCGGCCATGCAGGCGCACGCCATCGATCTCCACCTCGTAGCGGCGGCTTTCCAGCGGTTCGCCCTGCATCCAGCCCAGCAGTGCGCTGGCATACGGGCGGGTCTTCAACTGCTCCACCTCGAACTGGCGCTCGCCCAAGGGGCCGGAGGGCAGCAGGCCGCGTGCGCGCAGGCGCGGGTACAACGGCTCGGTATCGCCACTGAGCGTGGCGCGCACCACCGCCGCCTGCACGCTGCGCTTTTCCGGGCCGCGCGATGACAGCACCAGCGGCTCCAGGTCATCGACCTCCTCGACGTCGTCGGCCAGGCGCAGGCCCAGCGACTGCGCCAGGAACTGCCCGGCCGGGTCGCACAGGAAGCGGCGCAGGGTATCGAGTGCAACGTCGTCTTCCACCGCATCGTCAAGCGGCGGCGGCAACGGTGCATCGAACCACGGCTGCAGGCCCCCACGCTCGCCGGTGAGGCGACCAGCGGCCGGATGCCACTGGCGGCGATAGCTGAAGCGGCGGGATCGCCATCACCGAACGCCGCCGGCGAGAACGGCTGCAGTGCGTGGCGCACGGTGAAGTCGCGGACCGCCGCAGGCGGATCGAGGTGATACGCGGCCGCGGCATCGATCAGTTCACTGACCAGCACCGACGGCTCGCGCACGCTGCCATCGCGCGGATCGGCACCGAGGTAACTCAGGTAGAACACCTCCTGCGCGGCAGCGAACAGCTGCAGGAACAGGAAACGGTCATCCTCGCGGGTGGAGCGGTCGCCCGGACGGCGGCGCGGCGTGTCCAGCTCGGCAGTGAGCTGGTTGAGACCGGCCGCCGGGTCGCGGCGCGGGAAATCGCCATCATTGAGACCGAGCACGCAGATCACCCGGAACGGCAGCAGGCGCATCGGCACCATGCGGCCGAAGCTGATGCCACCGGTCAGCAGCGGCGCGCGCGTATCGGCCTCGCCCAGCGCGCCGGCGAAGTGCGAACGCACCACCTCCGGTGGCACACCGTCTTCGAAACCGGCCTTGGCGGCATCGTCGGCGAACTGGTTGAGCAGCTTGCGCAGGCGCTCCAGCGCACGCTGGCTGTTGGGCGAGCTGGGCGCGGTCGGCAGCAGCGCGTCCAGCAGCGACAGCAGGCGCTGTCGCCACTGCGCCGGCGTCAGCAGCTCGCCGAGGCGGCGCTGGTAGATCGCCAACACGCGCAGCAGGCGCAGCAGCCGGTCGAGCGCTTCCAATGCGCCGCCCTCCAGCTCGATCCACGGTGCAACACCGGCCAGGTCGGCCTCGCTGCCGGTCGCGTGACCGAGCACCAGGCGGTCCAGCGCGAACTGCCAGGTGTAGGCGTCGTCGGCCGGTGCCTGGTGCTGGTTGCGGTGCTTCGCATCCAGGCCCCAGCGTGCGCCGGCCTGCTGCAGCCAGCCATGCAGGCGGTCGAAGTCCACCGCTTCCAGACCGGCCGCTTCGGCCAGTGGCGCGCTGGCCAGCAGGTCCAGCACTTCATTCAGGCCGAAACGCGAGACCGGCAGGCCCAGCAGGTGTACGAACACACCGGCCAACGGCTCGCCCGCCAGTGGACTGCTGTCGGCCAGCGCATAGGGAATGTGCTCTTCCTCGCCGCCACGGCCACCGAACACCGCTTCCAGGTACGGCACATAGGGATCGATGTCCGGCGCCAGCACCGCGATCTCGCGCGCCTGCAGCGGCGGATCGAAGCGCGGGTCCTGCAGCAGGCTGCGCAGCTGGTCGTGCAGCACCTGCAACTCGCGCAGGCGGGTATGGCAGGCATGCACCTGCAGGCTGGGGTCGTCGCGACGCAGCCCGTCGCGCAGCTGCCCCGAAGGCAGTGCACGGCGATGGAACAGGTCGCGCTGCAGGCGATGCAGCAGGCTGTCGGACAGGCCACCTTCGTCCAGGGTCGGCCGGGTGTCCTCCTCCGGATCGGAATAGGCCGCAATCTCGCCGGCCGGGTGCACCACCTCGTAGCTGCCCAGCACCGCCATGAAGTCGCGGCCGGCCGCGCCCCAGGCTTCCAGCAGGCGGTTCTCACCGGCCGCTTCACCGAAGGGATCGGGCGCGCCACTGCGCAGGCGCTCGGCCAGCGTCTGCAGGTCACCCCAGTACGACTGCACGGGGGTAGGCATATAGAAGTGCAGCTCGCCCACCCGCGCCTGGGTGGCCATCACGCGCAGCACGTCGGGCGAGATGTTGAGCGTCGCGAACGCGGACATGCGCGGCGGCAAGCCCTGTGGCAATGGCTGGCCGGCGCCCTCGAAGCGGTCCAGGTAGGCCTGGATGCGGCGCGCGCGGTAGTCGTGACCACCGGCGATGGTGCGCCAGAGGATCGCCTGCGGGTCGGCCGGGTCGGCGCCGGCCTCCCAGCGCAGCAGCCAGTCGCGGCGCCAGGCCTGCGGTACTTCTCGAACACCGACGCCAGTTCACCGGCCAGCGCCCACGGCTTCAATGCGTCGCCACCGGCAAGATAGGACTGCAGCGCGCGCATCGGTGGCTGCGCCAGCAGCGCCGGGTCGCGCAGTGCCTGGTACAGCTTCCAGTGCAGGCCGGCCGCGTCCAGGTCGTCGCGTTCGCCCGGCACATTGGCGTTGAGTGCACGGGCAACGAACTCGCCCGGGTCAGGAACTCGAGATCGGCAGCCACGCCATACTCGGCAGCGAGTGTCGCTCCAGCCAACGCCGCATCGCCACCTGCGGGATCAGCACCACCTCCGGCGCCAGCAACGGCTGGCCCGGAACCGGGCGCACGCATGTTGCGCGCCAGCAGCGCGGCCAGCACGTCCAGGGAGTTGGAATGGTAGAGGCGGAAATCGCTGCCCGGGTCACTCATCATGCACAGTGTGCAGACGGCAGGCAGTATTCAATGGCCGGCCCATCGCCGGTACGGATTGTTCCGGGCTGCCAGCCGATTGTCCCGGCCTGGCAAGGGTCTTGCCGTGCCACAATACTGGACCGTCCAGTCTGCTTATGTTCAGCCGACGGGCCCGATCCTTCGATGTCTAAAAAACGTTAATGGTGCCCATGTCGGCTTCCACCTCCAGTCTGGTGCAGTTATCGAACGTCCGCATCGACCGGAGCGGGCGCACGATCCTGCGCGACGTGTCGCTGCAGGTGCCCAAGGGCAGCATCACCGCGGTACTGGGTCCGTCCGGCAGTGGCAAGTCGACCCTGCTGGCGGCACTGACCGGCGAACTGCGTCCGTCGCCGGCGAGGTCACCCTGTTCGGCAAGCCGATTCCGCATGACAGCGGCGCGCTGCTGGAGATGCGCAAGAGCGTGGGTGTGCTGCTGCAGGGCAATGGCCTGCTGACCGACCTCACTGTGGCCGAAAACGTCGCGCTCCCGCTGCGTACGCATACCCGCCTGCCGACCGCCGTGCTGCGTCGGCTGGTGGAAATGAAGCTGCATGCGGTGGGCCTGCTGGCCGCGGCCGATGCCTGGCCGCGCGAACTGTCCGGCGGCATGGCGCGCCGCGTGGCGCTGGCCCGCGCGCTGGCGCTGGACCCGCCGCTGATGATCTACGACGAGCCGCTGACCGGGCTGGACCCGATCGCCTCGGGGGTGATCATGAGCCTGATCCAGCGCCTCAACCACATCCTGGGCCTGACCAGCATCATCGTCAGCCACCACGTGCACGAGACCCTGCCGATCTGCGACCAGGTCATCGCCATTGCCAATGGCGGCATCGTGTTCCAGGGCACGCCCGAGGCGCTGCAGTCCAGCCAGGACCCGCTGCTGCGGCAGTCCGCATGGCCAGCCCGATGGCCCCATTCCGTTCGATGCCGCGCCGCGCGCGAGGGTCGCCTGATGCCGTTCGTCCAAGCCACCCGCTCGCTGGGCCGCGCCGGCCTGTTCTCGCTGACCGTGCTGCGTGGTTCGCTGCCAACCCGTGATTTCCTGGCCGAGCTGACCCGCGAGATCTACAAGATCGGCGCGCGCTCGCTGCCGATCATCGCTGTCGGTGGTGCCTTCGTCGGCCTGGTACTGACCCGAGGGCTACCGCACTGCGTGGTCCACCACCTTCGGGCTGGCGCGACCCGCGCCGTCGACCCTGCTCGGCGTTGCGCTGTACCGCGAACCGGCGCCTGTGCTGACCGCGCTGCTGTTCATCGGCCGCGCCGGCAGTTCGATCGCCGCCGAACTGGGCCTGATGCGCGCCACCGACCAGATCAAGGCACTGGAGCTGATGGCGATCGACCCGGTGGCCAAGGCCGTGGCGCCGCGCTTCTGGGCGGCGGTGCTGACCGTGCCGCTGCTGACCGGCATCTTCTGTTCGCTGGCGATCAGTGCCAGCTACTTCGAAGCGGTGCACGTGCTGGGCCTGGACAATGGCGTGTTCTGGTCGGCGCTGCGCAACAGCGTCGATTTCTGGGATGACTTCGGCGTGGCGATGCTGAAGTCGGCGATCTTCGGCGGCACCGCCGCGCTGGTCGCCGCCTACGTTGGTTTCCACGCCGAGCCGACCATCGAGGGCACCTCGGTGGCGACCACCCGTGCGGTGGTCAACGCCTCGCTGCTGGTGCTGATGTTCAACTTCGTGCTGTCGGCAATGTTGTTCACCTAACCCCTCCACCGGCGGTGCGCAGGCGCGCGAGGCCACCACGACTCGATCAGGTAATCCACATGGCCATCCGCGGTCCCAGACTCGAATTCTCCGTCGGCGCCTTCCTGCTGCTGGCCCTGGCCTCGCTGATGGTGCTGGCCTGGTGGCCTCGACCAACCAGCGCTGGAGCTGGGGCAGCCAGGGCTACGAGCTGAAGGCGCGCTTCTCCCAGGTCGGCCAGCTGCGCAAGCAGGCGCCGGTGAAGATCGGCGGCGTCACCGTCGGCCAGGTCGCCTCGATCCACCTGGATCCGGTGAAGTTCGAGTCCATCGTGACCCTGCGCATGGACAGCAAGGTCAAGGACCTGCCGGCGGACACCTCGGCCGGCATCTTCACCAGTGGTTTGCTGGGCGAGAGCTATATCGGTCTGCAGCCGGGCGGTGACCCGGACGTGCTCAAGGCCGGTGACGAGATCGTCTTCACCCAGCCGGCGGTTGACCTGATCCAGCTGGTCGGCAAGTACATGTTCAGTGGCGGCGCCGGTGGTGGCGCAGGCCAGAAGCCCAACGATGGCGCGCAGGCGCCTGCAACGGAACCGCAACCATGAAGATGAAACTGATCCCGGCCCTGCTCGCCTCGACGCTGCTGCTGGCCACGCCGTTCCTCGCCCAAGCCCAGGCCGCCGCCCCCGCCGCTGCCGCGACGCAGGGCCAGGCCGGCAAGGTGGTGATCGATGCCAGCACGCGCATCCTCACCACCCTGCAGCAGCGCCGGAGCGTGTTCAGCAGCAACCCGGCCAGCCTGCGCAGCTACATCGACAGCGAATTGAACCGCACCTTCGATCGCGACTACGCCGCGCGCCCTGGTGCTGGGCCCGCACGCCCGCGGCGCCTCGGATGCCGACATCAAGCTGTTCGCCCATGCCATGGCCGACAGCCTGATGCAGCGCTACGGTTCGACCCTGCTCAACATCCAGGGCAAGCCGAGCTTCCGCCTGAAGGGTGAGAGCCCGCTGCCGGGCAACCGCGGCGTGCGCGTGAGCACCGAACTGGTGCGCGCCGGCAGCGAACCGACCCCGGTCGAGTACTGGATGCGCAACGTGAACGGCCAGTGGAAGATCTTCGACGTCAACATCGAAGGCATCTCCTACGTGCAGACCTTCCGCAACCAGTTCGACACCCCGCTGCGCCAGAAGGGCATCAAGCAGGTGGCCAGCGAGCTGCACAGCGGCAGCATGCAGGCCGGGCCCGCGGGCAATGGCAAGTAACGCGCTGGCGCTGCTGGAAGGCGACACCCTGCGCCTGCGCGGGGTGCTCGACCGTGCCGCGGTGATCGCGCTGTGGCCGCAGCTGCAGGCCCTGCCGGCCAAGCTGGCGCGGCTGGAGCTGGGCGAGGTCGAGCGCGTGGACAGCGCCGGCCTGGCCCTGCTGGCCGAACTGGCGGCCCGTGCACGCAAGGCCGGCCATGCACTGGCCATTTCCGGCGCGCCGGCCGGCTACAACGAGCTGAGCGCAGCCTACCGGCTGTCGCCCGACCTGGATTTCAACGCTACTTCTGCTGCGAGCTGACATGAACGTCGTACGCACTTTCCCCCTGATTGTCCTGGCCACCGCCCTGACCGCCTGTGCCGGCAAGCCCGCGCGCAGCGATGCGCCGGTCGCCAGCACCGTGGTTGCGCCCAGCCCTGCTGCCGAAGCGCCTGCCGCAACGGCCGATACCGGCGTGGTCGACGCTGCTCCGGTCGCCCCCGTGGCCAATCCTTCGGCGCCCGCCACATCGTCGCCGACGGCTGCGCCGCAGGGCGCGGAGGCCACCGCACCGAAGACCGCACCGAAGACCGCAGCGTCCACCGCCGCCGCTGGCGACGATGATTTCGATGCCCTGTATGGCGGCACCGGCAACACCGGCAGTGCGGCGGCCTACGATCCGTGGGAACCGTTCAACCGCAAGGTCCACAAGTTCAACAACGCGGTCGACCGCGGCGTGGCCCGTCCCCTGGCCACCGCCTATACCCATGTGGTGCCGCGCTTCGCGCGTACCGGCGTCAGCAACTTCTTCAGCAACCTGCGTGCGCCGGTGACCATCACCAACCAGCTGCTGCAGGGCCGTGGTGCCGACGCGTGGGACAGCCTCGGCCGCTTCCTGATGAACAGCACGCTGGGCATCGGTGGCCTGTTCGATCCGGCCAGCAAGGCGATGGTGCCGCGTCGCAATGAAGACTTCGGACAGACCCTGGGTGCCTGGGGCTGGCGTCGTTCGCGCTACGTGGAACTGCCGTTCTTCGGCCCGCGTACCGTGCGCGATGTGTTCGGCCTGGCCGGTGACATCCCGCTGTCGCCGATGCGCCGAATCGAGGAAGACAAGATCCGCATCGGCCTGCAGGGCCTGCAGCTGGTCGACACCCGCGCACAGCTGCTGGCGATCGACGATCTGCGCGACACCGCAGTGGACGAATACGCCCTGGTCCGCGATGCCTGGATGCAGCGCCGCAACTACCAGATCGAGAACGATCTGCGCAGCAAGCGCGACCGCGGCCACGACGATGCCAATTCGCCGATCCCGGTCGATGCGATGCCAATGCCGCAGTGGACCCACTGAGTCCGGTCTGCAGCGCATGAAAAACCCCGCCTCGGCGGGGTTTTTCTTTGGCGCTGCGGGTGGGGTCGGAGCCCTTTCCCGTGGAAAGGGATCCGACCCCGGCCGATCAGGCCGCCAGTGCCGCCTCGATGGCCTCGCGCAGGCGCGCATCATCGGCGGCCACGTCCGGCGCAAAGCGGGCGACGACCTTGCCATCGCGGCCGACCAGGAACTTCTCGAAGTTCCACAGCACCGCCGGTGCCGGATGGATCGGGATCTCCTTGCTGGCCAGGCGCTCGCGCAGCGGGCCTTCGCCGATCGACTGCGGCTGCGCAGCGGTCAGCTGCTGGTACAGCGGGTGGGTGTCGTCACCGGCCACGCTGATCTTGGAGAACATCGGGAAACTGACATCGTAGGTGAGCTGGCAGAACTGCTGGATCTCGGCCTCGCTGCCCGGCTCCTGGCCGAGGAAGTTGTTGGCGGGGAAGCCCAGCACTTCCAGGCCCTGCGCGTGCTTTTCCGAATACAGCGCCTGCAGGCCTTCGTACTGCGGGGTCAGGCCGCACTTGGAGGCAACGTTGACCAGCAACAGCACCTTGCCCTGGTAGTCGGCAAGCGAGGACGGCTGGCCGTCGATGGTGGTGAGGGAAATGTCCTGGATCGGGGTGCTCACGCGGGGGCTCCGGCTACGTCGGGGAATGGCCCACCAGCATAGCGCCGCGCGACGCCGGTAGTGCCGGCCGCTGGCCGGCAATGCTGCGATCGTTCCCGGGGGTTCATGCGGTTGCCGGCCAGCGGCCGGCACGACGATCAGTCCACGCAGATCGTGCCCTGCGCCTTGCCGTCATCGATGCGCTGGCGGCACCCGAAGTTCTGGCGGGCATCACGCTGGCAGGTACCGGACGCCACAGCACCGGGCGCCACCTCGCCCCCGGCCAGGCACTGGCCCGTGCAGTCACTCTTGCGGCTGCAGGCCTTGCCGGCGTCGGCATAGGGAATCACGCACTGCTCGCGCTGCAGGCGGCCGAGCCGCTGCAGGGTGCCGCCGGCGGCCTGGCAGTCGACGTCACGTGCTTCGCGGTAGGCCTCGCTGGCTTCCGGCGTGGGAGCGGCCGTGGTGGTGTTGGCAACCGGGGGCGTGCTGCTGCACGCAGCCAGTAACGCAGCGAGGAGAAGAACGGCACAGGAGCGGAAGCGCATGTCGATACCCGCCACGGACCCAGGGCGCCCAGCATAGCCAGGCGCAGGTGCACGGGACGTGTCAGCCCGCATTGCCGTCCTCCTCCTCCTCCGGCGCGCCCAGCTGCTGCATCGGGTCCGGGGTCAGCTCCGGTGGCAGCGCGCGCTTGGCCTTGCTGCCCAGTTCGGCAAGCCGACGGGCGCGGCTGATGGCCGACTGCGGCGAATCGATCAGGCGATTGCGCGCATCGGCGTAGGCCTTGCCGGCATCATCCAGCTTCTTGCCCATGGCGGTGAAGTCCTGCAGGAACCCGGTCAGCGCGTCCAGCACCAGGCCACCGGCTTCGCTGATCTTCAGCGCCTGCTTCTGCACCTTGTCGCGCGTCCACAGGCGCTCGGCCACGCGCAGCAGCGCCATCAGGGTGTTGGGCGAGGCGAACACCACGCGGTTGTCGAAGGCGAACGCCTGCAGGCTGCCATCGGCGCCCAGTGCGGCCGACAAGGCACCTTCGATGGGAACGAAGGCGATGGTGATGTCCAGCGTCTCGCTGCCCAACGCCTTCGGATAGTTCTTCTCGCCCAGGTCCTTCACGTGCTGGCGCAGCGCAACCGCGTGCCGGCGCAAGGCGTCTTCGGACTGCTCCGGGGTGGTGGCATTCATGGCTTCCTGCCAGGCGATCAGGTTCACCTTGCTGTCGATCACCACGCTGCGCTCGTCGGGGAACTGCACCACCACGTCCGGTCGCAGGCGCGCACCTTCGTCATCCACGGCATGCTTCTGCCGCTGGTAGTGCACGCCCTCTTCCAGGCCCGATCCGCGCAGTACGTTGTCGAGCATCAGCTCGCCCCAGTCGCCGCGGACCTTGGCATTGCCCTTCAGCGCGTTGGTCAGCGCCGAAGCCTGCGCGGCCATGTCCTGGTTGAGCGTCTTCAGTTCGCCCACCGCACCCAGCAGGCTGGCGCGCTGCCGCGCTTCCTCGCCATACAGGGTATCGACGCGGGTGCGGAAGTCGCCCAGCTTGTCGGCGAACGGCTTGAGCAGTCCCTCGATATCCGCGCGCGACTGCACCGTCGCCTGCCGCACGTTCTTCTCGAACTGCTGCCCACGTTCGTCGAACACCTTGCCGGCCAGTTCGGCGAAGGCGCCGGACAGCTTTTCCTTGGCCGTATCGAGATAGCTGCGCAGTTCGGCACTGGCGCGTTCGGAGTGCTGCAGATTGGCCACCGCGCGGGCATGTTCACCGTGCAGCTGCTGGTAGCGCTGCTGCGCCTGCTGCAGTTCGCTGCTGGTGTCCGCAACGGCAGCGCGCGCCTGCGCCAGGGCCGCTTCACGTTCGGCCAGCTGTGCTTCGCGGCTGGCCGACAGCGCCGCTTCGCGCTCCACCCGGGCGGTCAGCGTAGTGACGGCCTGTGCGTGCTGCTGGCTGCGGCTCCGTTCGTTTTCCAGTTCAGCGCCCAGCGCATCGAGGCGGCCGCGCAGCTGGCCGGCATCGACCAGGGCGAGGCGATGCTGTTCGCGCTCGCTGTCCAGTTGCCGCTGCAGTTCGCCGGACGGTGCACCGCCGGCACTGCGACGCCACAGCAGCAACAGCGTGACCAGGGTCGCCAGCAGCAGGACCACTGCCAGGATCAAGAGGACTTCGATATTCATGCGATCAGTTTAGCCCCGCTGCGCTAGGCTGGGTCGGTCCGCCCCGGAAGCCCCCATGCTCGCTCTGTACGGAAAGCCCACCTCCATCAACGTGCGCAAGGTGTTGTGGCTGTGCGCCGACCTCGACCTGCCACTTCACCACGAGCCAGAACCGCCTGCGGACCTGCTGGCCACGTTGAACCCGAACCGGCAGGTGCCGGTACTGCGCGATGGCGACTTCGTGCTGTGGGAATCCAATAGCATCTGCCGCTACCTGGCCGTACGCGCTGGCCGTGACGACCTGCTGCCCGGTACGGCGCAGGACCGCGCCCGGGTCGAGCAGTGGATGGACTGGCAGGCCAGCGACCTCAACAGCGCCTGGCGCCATGTATTCATGGCGCGTGTGCGCCAGCATCCGGACTATCCGGATGACGCCCGCGCCGAGGCCAGCCTGGCGCAGTGGAACCGCTTGATGGGCGTGCTCGACACACAGTTGGCCGGTGGCCATTCGCACGTGGCGGGCAACACCTTCACTCTGGCCGACATCGTGCTCGGGCTATCGACCCAACGCTGGCGCAGCACGCCCGGCAACAAGCCCGTGCTGCCACACGTCGCGGCGTGGTTCGAACGCCTGCGACAGCAGCCGGGTTTCACCGAACACGTCGACAACGGCGTGGGCTGAGGCAGGGGTCAGATCCCTGTCCCAAGGGGAAAGGGATCTGACCCCAAGGGCGCGGGAACAACCGGTGTTACCAGCCTTCCAGCACGATCTTGCCCTTGGCGCGGTGGCTTTCAAGCAGCGCATGGGCGCGCCGCAGGTTGGCCGCGTCGATGCGGCCGAAGTGCTCGCCCAGGGTGGTCTGCAGCACACCGGCATCGATCAGCTCGGCCACCCGGTTCAACAGGTCGTGCTGGCGCTGCATGTCGGCGGTGCGGTACAGCGGCCGGGTGAACATCGACTCCCAGTGCAGGGACAACGCCTTGCGCTTGAGCGCCATCACATCGACCTGGCCGGGATCATCGATCAGCCCCAGCTGGCCCTGCGGCGCCAGCAGTTCCACGATCTGCGCGTAGTGCTGGTCGGAGTGGGTCAGGCTGGCCACGTGCTGCACCTCGCTGATGCCCAGCCGCGCCAGGCCCTCGGCCAGCGGCAGGCTGTGGTCGATCACGTGATGCGCGCCCATCGCATACACCCAGTCCTGGGTATCCGGACGCGAGGCGGTCCCGATCACAGTCAGTTTCGTCAGCTTCCGCGCCAGCTGCACCAGGATCGAACCAACGCCACCGGCAGCACCGATCACCAGCAGGGTCTGGCCCTCGCCACCGCCCTCCGGGATGCGCAGGCGATCGAACAGCAACTCCCACGCCGTGATCGCGGTCAGTGGCAGTGCGGCGGCGGCGGCATCGTCGAGGCTGGCCGGCTTGCGGCCGACGCTGCGCTCGTCCACCAGCTGGTACTCGGCGTTGCTGCCCGGGCGGTCAATCACGCCGGCGTAGTAGACCGCATCGCCAGGCTGGAACAGGGTCACCTCGCTGCCCACCGCCTCGACGATACCGACCGCATCCCAGCCCAGCACGCGCGGGCCGTCGGTGGCCATGTTGCGGCGGACCTTGGTGTCGACCGGGTTCACCGCCACCGCACGTACCGCCACCCGCAGGTCGCGCGGGCCGGGCTGCGGCAGCGCCAGGTCGATGTCGATCAGGGCCCGGGCATCATCGATCGGCAGGCCGGCGTGGGTGTAGGCAATGGCGCGCATGGCAGCGGTCCAGTGGGAAAGGAGGCGACAGGTTGCGCCGCGCGCACCCCCGCAGAAAGGTGCAGAATCGGGCAGCACTTTCACTCCAACAATGAAGATGATCCGCTTCGACGACCTGCAGCTGTTCGTCCGCACTGCCGCGCTGGGCAGCTTCTCCCAGGCCGCCCGCGAAGCCGATCTGCTGCCCGGCCAGGTCGCCGCGGCGGTAGCACGGCTGGAACGCGAGCTGGACCTGCGCCTGTTCGTGCGCACCACCCGCAGCCTGCGCCTGACCGGCGAAGGCGCGCTGTACCTGCCCTATGCACAGGAGGTACTGGCGACCCTGCGCGAGGGCCAGGCCCGCGTGCAGGGCGAAGACGCCGAACTGCACGGCACCCTGCAGCTGTCGGCGCCGTCGGACTTCGGCCGCAACCTGCTGCTGCCGTGGTTGAGTGCGTTCCGCGCCGCGCACCCGCGGCTGCGCCTGCACCTGCGCCTGTCCGACGAGGTGGCCGACGTGTTCCGCGACCCGGTCGACGTGGCCATCCGCATCGGTCACTTCGACGACGCCAACTACGTCGCCCTTCCGCTGCTGGAAGGCAACCGGCGCGTGCTGGCCGCCTCGCCCGGCTATCTGCAGCGGCGTGGCACGCCCACGCGCCTGGAGGATCTGCGCGAGCACGACTGCTTGGTCTATCAACTCAATGGCCGCGCCTACGATCGCTGGTCCTTCGAGGTCGACGCACGCCGCACGGTGATTCCGGTGCGCGGCCCGCTGGTCTGCGACGACGCCGACGTGGTGCGGCGCTGGGCGGTGGCCGGCGAAGGCATCACCTACAAGTCCTGGCTGGACCTGCGCGAAGACGTGCGGGCCGGGCGCCTGCAGCTGCTGCTCGACGGGGTTGGCAGCAGCATCCCGCTGCAGCTGGTATGCCCGCACCGCAAGCAGTTTTCGCCTGCGGTACGGCAACTGCATGCGCAGCTGCGCCAGCACCTGCAACCGCTGCTGTCTGGCATGCCCGATGGCCTGACCCGCCCACTGTCGCCAACGGCGGCACTGGCCGACAATGGCGGCCCCCCGTAACAAGAGAACGCCGCCATGCCGTGGATGGGCATCCAGGACCTGTGGACGTTTCTGGTCGCCGTGCTGGTGTTCCTCGCCCTGCCCGGCCCCGGCACCTTCACCCTGCTCACCGCCACCGGCCGTGGTGGCGTGCGCGGCGGCTATACCGCGCTGGCCGGCCTGCTGGTCGGCGACCAGATCCTGATGTGGCTGGCGTTGGCCGGCGTGGCGGCGCTGCTCAAGGCCAACCCGCTGGTGTTCCACGCAGTGCAGTACCTCGGTGCGGCCTACCTGGTATGGGTCGGCATCAGCCTGCTGCGAACGCCCAAGCACGAGGGCGGTGACGCTGGCCCGATCCGCATGCAGCCGGGCCGCTACTTCCAGCAGGCGATCCTGGTCAGCCTGCTCAACCCGAAGGCGATCCTGTTCTACATGGCCTTCCTGCCATTGTTCATCGATCCCAAGGCACACCAGGGCATCGCCACATTCGCCGCGCTGGCCGGCATCATCCTGGTGGTCAGCATCGCCTACTGCTCGATGCTGATCGGCGTGGGCAACCTGGCCCGCCGCCGGTTGATCCAGCATCCGCGGGTCAGCGATGCGCTGCGCCGGGTGGCCGGCCTGTTCCTGGTGGGGTTCGGCATCCGGTTGGGGCTGAACGGCTGATACCGCAGACGAGCAGGCTCGGCGCTACATCTGCCAACCAAGGTTGGCATCTACCAGAGCGCGGGATCCGGTAGTCGCCGACCCTGGTCGGCGCTGGCGCCGTCGGCGTTCATGAGGCGGGTCTCTACCCGCCGTGCAGTTCCGCGCGCAGGTGATCAATGAACACCCGCAGCTTCGGCGCCATATGCTCGCGGGCGGGGTAATACAGGTGGAAGCCTGGGAACGGCGGTTGCCAGTCCTGCAGCACCGCCTGCAGGCGCCCTCTCGCCAGATCATCGGCCACCAGTGACGCGAACCCCTGCGCCATGCCGAGCCCGCCCAGCACGGCGGCATAGGCCAGTTCGGCATCGTTGAACACCAGCCGCCCATCAACCTCCACTTCCATGTCGTGGCCATCGCGACTGAACTCCCAGGGCATCAAGCGGCCGTTGGCACGACGGTGGACGATGCATGCATGGCCCTGCAGATCGTGCGGGCTGGCCGGAATGCCGTGCTGCGCGAAGTAGCTGGGCGTGGCCACCACCACCTGCCGTTCCGGCGGCCCGATCGGTACCGCGATCATGCCGCGCGCCAGTGATTCGCCGAGGCGGATGCCGGCATCGAAGCCTTCGGCCACCAGATCGGTCAACGCCGGCTCCACGCACAGCTCCACATCCACCTGCGGGTAGCGCGCCAGGAACGAGGGCAGTGCCGGCAGCACCCGGCGCTCAGCGACGATCCTCGGCAGGGTGATGCGCAGCTTGCCGGCCGGAACCGCGCGCGCGCTGTCGAGATCTGCGAACGCCGACTCGATCTGCTCCAGCCCGCCGCGTACACGCTCGAGGAAGCGCGCACCGTGTTCTGTCAGGCCAACCCGGCGCGTGGTTCGTTGCAGCAGGCGCACCCCCATCCGCGCTTCCAGCGCGCGCACGCTCTGTGACAGCGCCGAGGTGGAGATGCCCAGCGCATCGGCGGCGCGGGTGAAGCTGGCATTGTCGGCGACGTGGACGAAGGCGACCACCGCCGACAACGGTGCGGAGGGATTCATTGTGAAGCCAACCTTCATGGTGAGTCCGGTTCCATCCAGTTTATCCACAGGATCGGGCGGCAGATGCTGTGCCTCCCGGCGGGATGCCCGCCTTCCTGTGATGGAACCTGTCATGTCGCTGGACCACTACCGCCTGCTCGGCCGCTCCGGCCTGCGAATCAGCCCGATGGCGCTGGGCACGATGACCTTCGGCGCCGATTGGGGCTGGGGTGCGGACGAAGCCGAGGCCCGCCGCATCTTCGACAGCTACGTCGAACGCGGGGGCAACTTCATCGATACCGCGAACAACTACACCAATGGCAGTGCCGAGACCCTGCTCGGCCGGTTTGCCCGGGGCCAGCGCGACCGGCTGGTGATCGCCAGCAAATACACCCTCGCTACCGTGCCCGGTGACCCCAATAACGCCGGCAACCATCGCAAGAGCATGCTGCGCTCGGTGGAGGACAGCCTGCGCCGGCTGGGTACCGACTATCTGGATCTGCTGTACCTGCATGCCTGGGACGACACCACCGGCGTGGACGAGGTGATGCGGGGCTTCGACGACCTGGTCCGCAGCGGCAAGGTGCTCTACGCCGGCATCTCCGATACGCCGGCCTGGCAGATCGCGCGCATGCAGACCCTGGCCGATCTGCGTGGCTGGTCACCATTGGTAGCGCTGCAGATCGAGTACAGCCTGATCCAGCGCAGCGTCGAACACGAACTGCTGCCGATGGCCGAGGCCCTGGGTCTGGGCGTGGTGGCGTGGTCCCCCCTGGGCAGCGGCGTGCTGACCGGCAAGTACAGCGCGGCTGACCTGGCCAGCACCGAGTCGCTGCAGGCCACGCCGGGCGGATCGCGCCGCAGTGTGGCCCTGATCAATGGCGCGTTGACACCGCGTTCGCTGCAGATCGCCGGGGAAGTTGCAAAGATCGCGGCCGATCTCTCATGTTCGGCGGCCCAGGTCGCGCTGGCCTGGCTGCTGCAGCGACCTGGCGCAGGCGCGCTGCCGATCATCGGCGCCCGCACCCTGGCGCAGTTCGAGCACAACCTGGCCGCACTGGAGCTGGCGCTTCCCGCCGAGGCGCTGGCCCGCCTCGATGCGATCAGCATGGTGGCGCCGGCCTTCCCGCACGATTTCCTGCAGATGCCGTTGCCGCGCATGCTGATGAGCGGCGGTACACGCCTGCGGCCACGCGGAGGCTGAGGCCGTGGCAGGGAGGGCGGGCTATGCTGGCCCTCCCTTCTCGAATGGATGCGCGCGGATGGTCCGGTTGGCTCGCTGCACCCCTGCCCTTGCTGCTGCTGGCCGGCACTGCGTCTGCCGGCACCGCGCAGGACCATCGTTGCCTGAGCGGCGGTCGCAACGACAGCATCCACCTGGAATGGCGCTGGCTGGAGGATGGCCAGGCCGACGTGCGTTACGCCGGGCACCACGAACGCCTGCTGCTGTGCCGGGTTTCGATGGAGACCACCGTGCTGGCCGAAGACCGCCCGTACCAGTTCGACAGCGTCTGGGAAGAGCGCATCAACGGGCGCCTCAACGGCCGCTACCTGCTGAGCACGCAGGGCGCGCTGGTGCTGGACCTGAGCTACGAGCGTACCCGCGACGGGCGTCGCACCACCTTCCACGATGACGTCGAGGCCTGGCAGGAAGACGGCTGCCACTGGCCTGGCAGGGAAGTGGCGTGAACTACAGGGACAGGGTTCCAGACACCCGGGGGACCTCGAGTAAATTCGAATTCTGCTGACAATTGTGCCGATTCCGGCAGCATGCCCGGAGTGCAAGCGCATCGATGACGCATCTGACCCACGTATGACCCCCGTCAGTGGTAATGCTGCGCTGCGTTCGGTCACACTCGGGAACTTGTCGTTCTTAGTCACCCCTTCCGAGGCCTGCATGTCCCTGTTCCGGCGCAAGTCCCTAGATTCCGTCACCGTCCACGAAGCCGGCAGGCGCCTGATCCCGACGCTCAGCTGGCCGCACCTGATCGCGCTGGGCATCGGTGCCATCGTCGGCACCGGCATCTACACGCTGATCGGCGTCGGTGCCCAACCTGGCCGGCCCGGCGGTGCTGATCTCCTTCGCCATCGCCGGTGCGGTCTGCGCCTGTGCGGCGCTGTCCTACGCCGAGCTGTCGACGACGATGCCGGCCGCCGGCAGTGCCTACACCTACAGCTACAGCGCGCTGGGCGAGGTGTTCGCCTGGGTGGTGGGCTGGAGCCTGATCCTGGAGTACTCACTGGTGGTGAGTACGGTGGCGGTGGGCTGGTCCGGCTACTTCGTCGGCTTCCTCGAATGGGTCCACACCCAGTTCGGCTGGAACGTGCACCTGCCAGCCTGGCTCGCAGCCGGCCCGCACGTGGAAGGCGGCATGATCAACCTGCCGGCGATCGTCATCACCTGGCTGGTGGCCGGCATGCTGATGGCCGGCACCAAGGAAAGCGCCACCCTCAATGCCATCCTGGTGGTGTTCAAGCTGATCGCGCTGGCCATCTTCGTGGCCGTGGCCCTGCCCGCCTTCGACAGCGCCAACCTGCAGCCGTTCATGCCCTATGGCTTTGCCAAGTCGATGGGCCCTGATGGCGTCGAACACGGCGTAATGGCGGCGGCAGCGATCATCTTCTTCGCCTTCTACGGCTTCGATGCGATCTCCACCGCCGCCGAAGAAACCAAGAACCCGGGCCGCGACCTGTCGATCGGCATCATCGGCTCGATGATCGGCTGCACCATCGTCTACGTGCTGGTCGCGCTCGCGGCCGTTGGTGCGATGAGCTATGCAGTGTTCGGCCACAGCGCCGAGCCGCTGGCGCTGATCATGCGCCAGCTGGGTCACCCGACCGCGGCAATGGTGATCGGCGTGATCGCGATCATCGCGCTGCCGACCGTGCTGCTGGCCTTCCTGTACGGCCAGAGCCGCATCTTCTTCGTGATGAGCCGCGATGGCCTGCTGCCGCGTGGCCTGTCCAAGGTCAACGCGCGTACCGGCACGCCGGTGGCGACCACGCTGTTCACTGCGGTCGTGGTGTCGGCGCTGGCCGGCGTGGCACGCCTGGACGAGATCGCGGCACTGGCCAACGCCGGTACCCTGGCCGCGTTCACTGCAGTGGGCGTCTGCCTGGTGGTGCTGCGCCTGCGCGAACCGAACCGCGAGCGCAGCTTCCGTACACCGGCTGCTTTCGTGGTTGGCCCGCTGGCCGCGCTGGGCTGCATCTACCTGTTCCTCAGCCTGCCGCACAGCACGCAGCTGTACTTCCTGCTGTGGAACGCGGTCGGCCTGGTGCTGTACTTCCTGTACAGCCGCCGCCACGCGCTGATCGCGAAATAACCGGTTCACCGGTAGTGCCGGCCGCTGGCCGGCAACTCGGATCCTGTTGATACGGGCAATGCCGGCCAGCGGCCGGCACTACCGCAGGGCGTTTCACCCGCCCTGTTTTGCCGCGTAATCCTGCGCCTGGCGCATCACCCGCAGCAGGTTGCCGCCCCAGATGCCGGCAATCTGCTTCTCGGTATAGCCCTTGCGCAGCAGCCAGGCGGTGATCTTCGGCAGCTGGCTGACATCGGGCAGGTCACTCAGGCCGCCGCCACCATCCCAGTCCAGCCCGATCCCCACGTGCTCGGGGCCGACCACCTTGAGGATGTGCTCGAAGTGGGCGAAGAAGTCGTCCAGGCTGGCATGCCGCACCGGGTGCTCATGGTCCAGTGCCTGTTCGGCTTTCAACAGGGCCACGCCCTGCTCGATGCCCATCCCTTCCCAGCCGCCCAACTGCTTGCTCAGCGCTTCTTCGGCCTGCTTGCGCTCGGGCGTCTTCGCGGTGTCGATCAGGTAGCCGCCATACGCGTTCACCTGGATCACGCCACCGGCCTTGGCCAGCTTGCGCAGGCGCGCGTCATCCAGATTGCGCGGGTGGTCATACACGGCCTTGGCCGAGCTGTGCGACAGCACGAACGGCACCGGCATCATCGCCAGCAGGTCGTCGAACACCGCGTCCGAGGCATGCGACTGGTCGATCACGATGCCCAGCTTCACCGCTTGCCGCACCAGGTCCTTGCCCGCCGGGCTCAGGCCCTTCCACTCCGCGCCCTTGGGGTCGGTGGCCGAATCGGCGAACTCGTTGTTGGCGAAGTGCACGGTGCTGAGCAGGCGCAGGCCGGCGCGGTGGTAGAACGAAAGCAGGCTCGGGTCTTCCACCAGCGGGCTGGCGTTTTCCATGCTGATGTAGACCACGCGCTTGCCGGCGGCCTTGATCCGCGCCGCGTCATCGGCGGTCAGCGCCAGCGCGAAGCGCTCGGGATTGGCCGCCAGCATCTCGCGGATTTCCATCAGCCGCTGCAGGCCATGGTCACGCTCGGCCAGATGGGCGGCAGCGGTACGGTCGCCCTGATCGGTGTAGATCGCCCAGAAGCCACCGTCCAGCGCGCCTTCGACCATGCGCGGGTAGTCGACCTGCGAAAGCGCGTTGCGGTCGTGGCGCTGCTCAATGTCGAAGCCGCTGCGACCAAAGTTAGCCGGCGTATCCAGATGGCTGTCGAGGGTGACCAGGCGCTGTTGCAGCGCCTTGGCACGGGCCAGCTCCTGCGCGCTGAACTCAACGGCGTGGACGGACAGCGGCGCGCACAGCGCCAGGGCAAGCACAACGGACAGGTGGCGCAACGAAGGCATGGGCTCTCACCGCGAATGGGAAGAGCCCGACCATAGCGCTGCGGCCAGCGCTTTTGTAGAGCCGAGCCGCGCCCCTCATCAATGGGGCGCCACTTTCACGAACGCATCGCAATGCGCGGAAAGCTGACCGCCGGGCAGTGGACATGATTCATGCCCGGCGAACGCAGAAGCCGACCGTCAGTCGACCACGCGGCAGAACACGGCCTTCAGGTAACGCGATTCCTGCACGTGGGCCATGAACGGATGGTCCGGGCCGGCGCCGGCTACCTTCAGGATCTGGATCGTGCGGCCGGAGAAGTACGCCGCACGACGCAGCATGTCGAGGAACTGGTCCTCGGCCACCAGGCCGGTGCAGGAGAACGTGGCGAACAGGCCGCCCGGCTTCACCACGCCCAGCGCCAGCTTGTTCATGTCCAGGTACTTCTTCAGCGCAGTGATCACCTGGTCGCGGTCACGGGTCATCTTCGCCGGGTCCAGGATCACCACGTCGTACTGCTCGCCACGATTGGCCGCATCGCGCAGCCACGGGAAGATATCGGACTGGACGAACTTCGGGCGCACGTTGTTCAGGCGCGAATTGCCCTTGGCGATCTGGATGACGTCTTCATCGATGTCGATGCCGACCACGTCCGAGGCGCCGCGCGCCGCCGCATACACCGCAAAACCGCCGGTGTTGCAGCACAGATCCAGCACGCTCTTGCCTTCGACCTGCTGGCTCAGCCATTCGCGGTTCTCGCGCTGGTCGGCGAAGAAGCCGGTCTTGTGCGCACCGGCCGGGTCGGCGCGGAACTTGATGCCGTACTCGGTGATCACCGACGCTTCGGTGGTGGTGTTGCCGTGGAAATCGAAGCTTTCCTGCTTCTGCACGTGCTCGTCGGCGAAACTGTGGAAGCGGCAGCCCGGGAACTGCTCGCGCAGGGCGTCGTAGATCCACTCACGGTGGCGGAACATGCCGGCGGCGAAGAACTCGACCACCACCAGGTCGCCGTAGCGGTCGACCACCAGGCCGGACAGGCCATCGCCTTCGCTGTGCACCACGCGCCAGGCGTCGGACACCGCATCGAGCTTGAGCACCTCACGGCGCAGCGACACCGCCTGGGCGATCTTGCGCGAGAACCAGCCGGCATCCACCGGCACGTTCTGGTCGGTCTCGAGGATGCGCACGGCAATGCGCGAATGCCCATTGTAGAACCCGCGGCCAATGAACTCGCCATCAATGCCGACCACGTCGACGATGGAACCGGGCTTGGGCCGGACGGTCGGCTTCTCGACCAGTTTCTGGAAGATCCACGGGTGGCTGGAGCGCCACGCGTTCTTGAGGCGGACAATCGGAAGGGGGGTATTCATCCACCTATTGTAAACCGGGCGCCGGGGTCAGATCCCCGCAGGGGCTCTGGCCCCGGCCGGCATGCCAACCAAGGTTGGCGTCCACCAGAGCGGGGACCCCGGTCACCCGGTATTTGACGGCAGCCCGGCCAGGCCGCAGAATCGGCGCCAGAAGGGGAGTAGCTCCCAGACGTTGTCGCCGTCATTTCGAGCCCGCAGGCTCCGGTGCAACGGCAGTTCCAGCCGACTGGAACTGCGAGCGAGACCTTCGCCGTACTGGCGAAGCTCTGTCCCTGGATCCCCTCCCGATCCTCCGTTGCAGATCCTCGCCGTCCGGCCTGGCATTCATCTTTCCAACGGACATTCCCAATGCAGACGATCGGTAACGTGTGGTTGTGGGGCGGCTTCGCAGCGGTGGTGGTCATCGCCCTGCTGGTCGACCTCGTGTTGATGCGCCATGGTGGACCGCACAAGGTCACCTTCAAGGAGGCCCTGTGGTGGTCCATCGGCTGGGTCGCGCTGGCCCTGCTGTTCAATGCGGGCCTCTGGTACTACCTGAATGAGACCGCCGGCCAGGTCGTGGCCAACAAGGTCGGCCTCGAGTTCCTGACCGGCTACCTGGTCGAGAAGGCGCTGGCGGTCGACAACATCTTTGTCTTCCTGATGATCATGAGCTACTTCGCGGTGCCGGAGGAGCAACGCCAGAAGGTGCTGATCATCGGCATCCTGGGCGCGATCGTGCTGCGTACGATCATGATCTTCGCCGGAAGCGTGCTGATCAGCCAGTTCCATTGGCTGCTCTACGTGTTCGGTGCCTTCCTGCTGTTCACCGGCTGGAAGATGTGGTTCGCCGCCGGCCAGGAGCCGGACCTGGAGACCAACCCGGCCCTGCGCTGGATGCGCAAGCACCTGCGCCTGCTGCCGGACTACGCCGGCAACGCACTGAGCGTGAAACGCGATGGCGTGCGCTGGTTCACCCCGCTGTTCGCGGTGCTGATCCTGATCGCGGTCACCGACGTGATCTTTGCCGTGGACAGCATCCCGGCGATCTTCGCGATCACCACCGACCCGTTCATCGTGCTCACCTCCAACGTGTTCGCGGTGCTGGGCCTGCGTGCGATGTTCTTCCTGCTGGCCGGCATGGCCGACCGCTTCCACCTGCTGCCGTACGGCCTGGCGCTGGTACTGGGCTTCATCGGCATCAAGATGATGATCATCGACCTGTTCAAGATCCCGACCCCGGTCTCGCTGGGCGTGGTCGCCGTGATCATCGCCGCCACCGTGGTGCTGAGCCTGAAGTACCCGCCGAAGGAAGGCGAAGGCCAGGCCTGAACCTGACCGGCTGAACGGCGCGGCCGGTGGGATTGTCCCGCCGGCCGCCCCCCACTCTCCCGCCGCGGTGGCCTTGGTTTCGCGCCAGCCACCGCCATTGCTGAGGTATGGACAACAACGCGCCCCTGCCCGCCGGCGACGTGCCGGCCCCCCGCAATGACCGCTCGCGCATCCTGCGGGCGTTCAATGTCAGCCTGGCCGCCGTGCTGGTGCTGGTGGCCGTGTTCGCCCTGCAAGGCACGTTCGACTGGCGACCGTGGGCGGTCGCACCGCTGGAAGCCAAGGGCCTGCTCGGCCTGATCGGCGGGCCGATGCTGCATGCCTCGGTCGAGCACATCGCCGCCAACAGCATCGCCATCCTGATTCTTGGCACCCTCGCCGGCAGCGTCTATCCGAAAGCCACCGTGCGCGCCCTGCCCCTGCTGTGGCTGGGTTCGGGCCTCGGTGCGTGGATGCTGGGCAATCCGGGCAGCGTGCATCTGGGCGCCAGTGGCGTGACCCATGGCCTGATGTTCCTGCTGGCCAGCCTGGGCCTGCTGCGCCGCGACCGTGCGGCGATCGCCACCGGCCTGATCGGCATGCTGTTCTACGGCGGCATGCTGATGACCATCCTGCCGCACGCCGACGGCGTGTCCTGGCAGTCGCACATGGGCGGGGCCTTCGCCGGCATCATCGCCGCGCTGCTGTTCCGCAACGCCGATCCGCTGCCGCCGCGCCAGCGCTACAGCTGGGAAGACGAAGAAGACGAGGCCGAGCCGCTGGCCGATGACGAGCTGGAGCCGCCGTCACCGCAGCGCGTGCCGGTGCTGTGGCAGCCGCGCGAGGGCCAGGACTACGTGGTGATCCCGTTCCGCCGCCCGGACGAGCCGCGCGGCTGAGCGATGGTAGTGCCGGCCGCTGGCCGGCAACCTCATGAACCGGTAGTGGCCGACCTTGGTCGGCACTCCTGCCGTGTGCCAACCAAGGTTGGCATCTACCAGAGTCCGTCAGTTCGCCGCATTCGCCGCCGTGCCCATCCCGTCCACCGCCTGCCGGCCGAGCGCAGGATCATCGGTGAAGAAGGCATCGATGCCGGTCGCAAGGTAGGCGCGCATCTCGGCGATCGAGCCTTCCGCGTTGCGCGCAGTGTCGGCACCCTTGCGCAGGTTGCTGGGCTGGAAGTGGTTCTCCGGGCGGAAGGTGTACGGAATCACCATCAGTCCGGCCGCGTGTGCATCACGTACCAGCGATGTCGGCGTGCCCAGCGCGCCCTTGGCATCCAGCGGAATGATCGAGCGCAGCTCGGGGCCGATGCCATCGGCGTAGCCGGCGATGTCCTTCAGGCCGGCCGGGGTCATCATCTGTGCGTAGGTCAGCGTGCCGCCGGCCTTGGCGATGTCGGCCGGCTGGGTATCGCCCTTCCACAGCAGCTGCAGCAGGCGGATGTTGCTGCCCCGGCCGATCTTGCCGTGCAGGTAGCGCAGGTTGGCGGTCTCGAACGACTGGATGGTGACCGGACCGACGTTCGTATACGCGTTGCCACGCAGCGCGGCCAGCAGCTTGTCCTCCATCGGCAGGCCGATGGACTGGAAGTAGGTCGGGTGCTTGATCTCCGGCACCAGGCCGATGCCGCGGTTGGCGCGCCCGGCCTGCTGCACCAGGAAGGCCAGGATCTCGTCCAGGCTGGCGATGCGGAACTGGCCGTCGTAGGCGGTGCTGCGCAGTTCCGGCAGGCGCTCACGTGCGTACAGGGTCTTCAGCTCGGCCAAGGTGAAGTCTTCGGTGAACCAGCCGTCGACCTTCTGCCCGTCGATCACCTTGCTGGTGCGGCGGCTGGCGAACTCCGGATGCGAGGCGACGTCGGTGGTGCCACCGATCTCGTTCTCGTGGCGGGCCACCATCACCCCGTCCTTGGTCATGACCAGGTCCGGTTCGATGTAGTCGGCGCCATCGGCGATGGCCTGCGCATACGAGGCCAGGGTGTGCTCGGGCAGCAGTGCGCTTGCCCCGCGATGGCCGTAGACCGACACCTTGGGTGCGGCCGGGGTGGAGGATTCAGCACTCATGGCCACCGATGGTGCCACGGCCAGCGACAACAGCAACGCACAACCCCACGACTTCACTGCGACTTCCCCAAGCGGTATGTGATGGGCGTCAGTATGAGGCGGCAATGTGACAGGTGGGGGACTGGGGTCGGATCCCCGAAGGGGCTCCGACCCCTGCCTACTTCCCGATGCAGAAGCTAGAGAAGATCCTTCCCAGCAGGTCATCGGCACTCATCTGCCCGGTGATCTCGCCCAGTGCGTCATGCGCCAGCCGCAGTTCCTCGGCGGCCAGCTCCAGATGTTCATGCGCCAGCTCACCGTCGGCGCGCTGTGCATGCTCCTGCGCACGCTCGATCGCATCCACATGGCGCGTGCGCGCGGAGAATTCGCCGTCCACCTGCTCGCCTGCCCCGGCCGAGGCGATCGAACGCAGGCGCGCGTGCAGATCTTCGAGCCCGGCGCCGGTGGCGGCCGAGACGAACACGCGGTCCGGATCGTCCAGCGCCGGCAGCACATCCAGCAGGTCCGACTTGTTGTGGATGTAGACCTTGTGCGGCACCGCCGCCACGGCATCGCCCAGCACCACTTCACCGGCCGCCGGATCGCGCGCATCCAGCACGATCAGCGCCAGGTCGGTGCGCTCGATTTCCACGTGCGCTCGGCGCATGCCTTCACGTTCGATGGCGTCGCCGCCGTCGCGCAGGCCTGCGGTGTCGACCAGGGTCAGCTCCAGGCCATCCAGACGGATGGTCTCGCGCAGCGTGTCGCGGGTGGTGCCGGCGATGTCGGTGACGATGGCGCGCTCGCTGCCGGCCAGCGCATTGAGCAATGAACTCTTGCCGGCATTCGGCGGGCCGATCAGCACCGCATGCAGGCCATCGCGCAGGCGGCGGCCGCGCTCGGCGTCCCGCCGCAGCAGGACAAGATCGCCGCGTGCCTGCTCCAGCCCACGCCGCACCTGTGCCCCCCCGAGCGTATCCAGTGGTTCGTCGGCAAAGTCGATGGCCGCTTCCACATGGATGCGCAGCAGCACCAGCTGCTCGACCACGGCGTCGATGCGGCGCGAGAACACACCATCCAGCGAACGGCGTGCAGCGCGCGCGGCACGGTTGTCGCCCGCGGCGATCAGGTCGGCGATGGCCTCGGCCTGGGCCAGGTCCAGCTTGCCGTTGAGGAACGCCCGTTCGCTGAACTCACCAGGCCGCGCCTGGCGCGCACCGAGCGCGATGCAGCGCGCGACCAGCTGCTGCAGCAGCACCGGGCTGCCGTGACCCTGCAGTTCCACCACCTCTTCGCCGGTGAAGCTGTTCGGCGCCGGGAACCACAGCACGATACCATCGTCGATCACCTCATCGTCGGCATCGCGCAGGCGTGCGTAGTGCGCATGACGCGGGCGCAGCGCGGGCGCACCCAGCGCGTTGGCGATGGCCGCAGCGCGCGGGCCGGACAGGCGCAGCAGGCCGACGCCGCCGGCACCGGGTGCGCTGGCGATGGCTACGATGGTGTCAGTGCGAAAGGTATCGTCCATCGCTCAAAGCTTCTCCAGCTGCGCGCGCGCCTGTGCAGCACCGCTGCCCTGCGGCTGCAGCGCCAGGTAGGTGGTATAGGCCTGCTTGGCCTTGGCCTTGTCGCCTGCGTTGAAGTAGGCATCGCCCAGGTTCAGATGGGCGACCGCGCGCGACGGATCGATCTTCAGCGTGTTCTCCAGCCAGCGCGCCGCTTCGGCGTAGCGCTGCTGACGGTAGTAGACGAAGCCGAGGTTGTTCGCCGCCTGGGCGAAATCGGGGCGCAGCTTCAGCGCTTCGGTGAACTGCGCGGCCGCTTCGTCGTACTGCTTCTCGCGGTACAGCTGCAGGCCGCGGTCGTTGGCCTGCTGCGCGCGCTGGCGGTCGGACGCCGGGCCGGCGGTGGGCACCACCAGCTTGGCCTTGCCACCCTGCAGGTCGGCCACGGTCACCGGCGCCTGGCTGCCCTTGGCCTCGCTGGCCGCATCCACCTTGTTGTTCAGCGCGATCGCATCGGCGGTCAGCTGGCGCGTATCGGCGTTGAGGAATTCCTGGCTGTCCGGCACCTGGAACACGAACTCACCGCCCTGCGAGCCGGGCAGGCTGCCGAAGGCCGGGGTCTGGTGCGAGACCGCCGAAACTGCCGGTGCCACGTAGGCGGCCAGCTCGGTACCGGTGATCAGGCCGTCGCCGTTGAGGTCGCCCTTGCCGGCCAGCGCCTGCAGCAGCACCCAGGTGAATACCGAGTGGCCGTTGGGGCCGGCATCGGCCACCTGCTGGTCGGCACCACCGGCGGTCAGCATCTGCCGCGCGCTGCGACGCGCGTTCTCGCGCAGGAACGACGACGACGAGGGGCCACCACGGGTCAGGCCCAGGCCGCTGTAGCAGGCATCCATCACGAACATCACATGCTTGGCCTGCATGCTCTCGGCGATGTTCTGGATGTCGGTCATCGCGATGGCGTCGGTAGCGAATTCCTTCGGGTCCGAATCGACCGGAATGATGTAGCCGAGGTCGCGCCCGGAGGCGAGCTGGCGGGTCGCGCCATGGCCGGCGAAGAACACGAACACGCGGTCGTTCTTGCCGGTGCGGTCGTCGGCCAGGCGGTCGTGGAAGGCGGCCAGGATGTTGTTGCGGGTCGCCTGCTCGTTCTTCAGCACGATCACCTGCGAGGACGGGAAGCCGAACTGCCCGGTCAGGGTATCGGCCACCGCCTGTGCGTCATGGCTGGCGTATTCCAGCTTCGGCCACTTGGCATAGTTGTCGATGCCGACCACGATCGCCCAGGACTTCTCGTAGCCGGTGGTGACCGTGGCGGCACCGGCATCACCCTTGCGCGCACGGGCAACGGTGAAGTCGCGGCCGTTCCAGCCGGCGAACTGGTAACCATCGGCGATCAGCCGGTCGAGGATCTGCGGCAGCGCCTTCACCGCACGATCGTGGATGTCGTGGAACAGGATGATGCCGCGCTGTTCCTTGTTCACCTGGTCGAGTACGCGTTGCACGATCGACTCCGGCACCGGGTCGGCCCAGTCCATCGAGTCGATGTTCCACATGATCGACTTCAGCCCGGCCTCGTTGAGCAGTTGCAGGCCCTCGGCATTGCGCGCGCCGTACGGGAAGCGGAACAGGGGCGCGCGCTTGCTGTCGACATCCTTCAGCAGCGTGTCGGTGTCGAGCACCTGCTGGCGCAGCGCGTCACCGGTGGTGCGCGACAGCTGGGCGTGGGTCAGGCTGTGGTTGCCGACCGCATAGCCCTCTTCCATCAGGTTGCGGCTGATCTTCGCCATCGGGCCGAGGCTGACCTTTCCGTCGGCCTCGACCTTGCCCAGGTTGCGGCCCACCTCGAAGAACACGCCCGGCACGTCGTAGCGCTTGAGGATGGCCACCACTTCATCGGTATAGGCCTTGTGCGGGCCATCGTCGAAGGTCAGCACCACGGTCTTGGCCGGCAGGTCGCGGCCGAAGATCTCGCGGTCGCTGTCCTTCATCGACATCGGGTACGGCTCGATCACGCCATAGTCGCGCAGGATCGCTTCGCGGCTGTAGTCCTTGTGCAGGTGGGCGATGTAGTCGTCCCACTTCTCGCGCTTCAGTTCGATGGCGCGGGTGCGCTCGAAGCGGCTGAAGATGCGGGTCAGTTCCTGGTTGTAGTTGCGCTCGATCTCATCGAGCGCCTCCAGGTCCTCACCGATGCGCTGGTGCAGTTTCACCGCCGGCAGCGACGAATCAGTGCCGACCCGCTCATGCAGATCACGCAGCACTTCGCGGAAGGCCAGGCGATCGGCATCGAACAGTTCCGGCGCAGATTCGATGTAGTCCAGCACGGTGCCGAGGGTGGCGAAGCGCTGCGGACTGGAACCGCGCAGCAGGGTGTCGAACTGCGCGGCGATCGCCGTGCGCTGTTCCAGGCCATCGTGGAACAGCTGCTGGCCGACGCGCGTGGAGGTGCCGCGGTCGGCGGCCGACTGCTGTTCCTCGTCGGCCAGCAGCACGATGATCCGGCGGTAGCCGTCGAGCTGCTTCTGCAGCGCCGCCAGCAGCGGTGCAGCGGCCGGATCGGCGGCCGCCGCGGCCTGCGCGCTCGGCTGGGTGACGGTGGTCGTCGGTGCCTTCGCGTCCTTGTCGCCACAGCCGGCAACGACCAGGGTCAACAACAACGAGGGCAGGAACAGGCGGAACGACGACGCACGCGGCATGGCGGACTCGATGGATGCAGGAACAGTGTGCCGGCGATTCTAACGCCGCATGCGAAAAGCCCGCCTTGCGGCGGGCTTCTGCGGGGGCCAGCCGGCCAGCAGCCGGCTCTACCGATTACTTCTTCTTGACCGGGGCCGGCGCGGTGGTGGCCGGGACCGGCTCGCCGCCATGGCGCTTGGTCATCCACCACTGCTGCAGCAGGCCCAGGCCGCCGTTGACCACCCAGTACAGCACCAGGCCGGACGGCATGAAGGCCATCATGACGCCGAACACCAGCGGCATGAACTGCATCATCTTCTGCTGCATCGGGTCCATGCCCGGTGCCGGGGTCAGCTTCTGGGTGAACCACATCACCGCCACGTTGATCACCGGCAGGATGAAGTACGGGTCGCGTGCGGTCAGGTCCTGGATCCAGCCGAACCAGGGCGCCTGGCGCAGTTCGACCGATTCCACCAGCACCCAGTACAGAGCGAAGAAGATCGGCATCTGGATGAGGATCGGCAGGCAGCCGCCCATCGGATTGATCTTTTCCTTCTTGTACAGCTCCATCATCGCGGTCTGGAACTTCTGGCGGTCGTCGCCATAGCGTTCCTTCAGCTGCGCGATGCGCGGCTGGAAGCGGCGCATCTTGGCACCGCTCTTGTACTGGGTCGCCGACAGCGGGTACAGCACCAGCTTCAGCAGCACCACCAGGCCGACGATCGCCCAGCCCCAGTTGCCGACCAGCTTGTGCACCTGGTTCAGCACCCAGAACAGGCCCTGGCCGATCACCGCCATCATCGAGAAGCGGCTGTAGTCGACCACCCGGTCCAGGCCCGGCACGTCTTCCTTGGCAATCAGGTTCACCAGCTTCGGGCCGACCCACAGGCGGGCCTCGGTGCTGGTGGACTGGCCCGGGGCCACGGTGAAGGCCGGGCCACGCGCTTCGATCAGGTCACGACCGGCCACCTGCGACAGCACGTAGTGTGCGGTCTGGTCCTTCTGCGGGATCCAGGCGGTGAAGAAGTGGTGCTGCAGCATCGCCAGCCAGCCGCCGGTGATGTTCTGGTTCAGCGTGCCATCGTCCAGGTAGTCCTTGAACGCACGACGCTGGTACTTCTTGTCGTTGTCGTACCAGGTGGCGCCGTTGAAGCTGAACGAATCCGGGTTGGTCATGCTCCGCGACAGGATGGTCGGGGTGCGGTCCAGGGTGCGGTAGACATAGCCGTTCCACGGTGCGGCACCGGCGTTGCTGACTTCGTCCTTGAAACGCACGGCGTACTCGTTGCGCGAGACGGTCAGGGTGCGCTTGATGGTCACGCCGTTGTCGGCGGTCCACACGAACGGGATCTGCAGTTCGTTCTGGCCCTTGGCCAGCACGAAGTCGCGGGTGTCACCGACCAGCTTGAAGCCGTCAGCGCCGGGAACCGGGGTGTTCTTGTCTTCGCTGGCCCAGCCACTGATCGCGCTGTACGGATGCGCGGGGTCTTCGGTCAGCAGGCGTACCGGCGGGCTGCCTTCGTCCTTGGTCTGCGGGAACTGCAGCAGCTCGGCATCGAGCACGCGGCCGCCGTCCAGTACCAGGCGCAGCACGTCGGTGGTGACGGTCACGCGCTGGCTGGCCGGGGTGGCGCTGGCCTGGGCCTGCACAGCGGCCTGGCCCGGGGCACCCGGGACCTGCGCGCTGGGGATGCTGCCCGGGGTCGCGCCCGGAACACTCTGTGCAGCAGCCGGGGCCGACGTGGTCGTCGGTGCCGGGGTCGGAGCAGCCTTTTCACGGCTCCACTCCATCCACAGCAGCACGGCCACCATCAGCCAGGCAAAAATGAGGAATACGCGGGTCTGGTTCATCAGCGGACAGGCTCGGCGGGGCCGGGACGCGATGCCGGCTCGGTCAAAGAAGGAGTTGCGATGCCATCAGGCGGCGGCATTGTGCCGTCCACGCCCGGCGCGGGCAATGCACGCAGGCGACGCAGCAGGCGCAGGAAGGCCTGGCGGATCTCGTCGTTGCTGGCGGAACGCGCAGCACTACGAGCCACGACGACGAAGTCGCCTGGCTGGATGTCGGTACGTGTCTGACGCAGGATGTCGCGCAGGACGCGCTTGATCCGGTTACGCCCAACGGCGTTCGGATCAACCTTGCGGGAAACCGCCAGACCCAGCCTGGCCGGCCGGTCAGCCGGCAGCCAGTGCAGGGTCATCAGCGGATCGGACACACGGCGGGCGCCGTTGAAGACCGTTGAATATTCGGCACGCGTGCGAACCCGCGCAGAGCGAGGGAATCGCTTGCGCGGGTCTGCAGTATTCACTGTCGAAGGGATTGCGTCTGCCGCGAGGTGCGGCATGGCAATCAGGCGCTCAGGACTTTGCGGCCCTTGGCGCGGCGACGCGACAGGATCTTGCGGCCGTCAGCGGTCTTCATACGGGCACGGAAGCCGTGGTCGCGCTTACGCTTGAGGTTGCTGGGCTGGTAGGTGCGCTTCGTGGCCATTGGGGGCCTCTCGTATGAATGGGACGGAAAGAACCGGAAATTCTAGAGAGGTACCCTACCCCGCGTCAACCCCTGGCAGCTACGCGAATTCACTGGGCTGTGCAATAGCTGTGGATGTTTTTGTGAATAAGTAGGGGACAAGCATTCCGAAGGCGGGCGCTCGGTGGTAGTCTGAGCCATCCATTTCCCCCCTTTCCGGCCTGTGTTTGGGCGCCTTGTCGCGTCCATGCCCCGGCCACCGGACGATTATTGCTGATGGATGCCTGGTCCCGTAGTCTCGAGCGCCTCGAAGCGGAGTTCCCGCCGGAAGACGTTCATACCTGGTTGAAGCCGCTGCAGGCCGATCTGCGCGTGGACAGCCTGGTGCTGTATGCACCGAATGCCTTCATCGTCGACCAGGTCCGCGAGCTGTACCTGGCCCGGATCCGCGAACTGCTGGCTCATTTCGCCGGTTTCAGCGACGTTTTTCTTGAAATCGGCTCGCGCCCGCGTCCCGTGGAGGCGCAGAACGCGCCGGTTTCCACGCCCTCGGCGCATGTGTCCAGCGAACCGCAGGTGCCCTTCGCCGGCAACCTGGACAATCACTACACGTTCGCCAACTTCGTCGAAGGCCGCAGCAACCAGCTGGGCCTGGCCGCCGCCTTCCAGGCAGCGCAGAAGCCGGGCGACCGGGCGCACAACCCGCTGCTGCTGTACGGAGGCACCGGCCTGGGCAAGACCCACCTGATGTTCGCCGCCGGCAACGCGATGCGCCAGGCCAATCCGGGGGCGAAGGTGCTGTACCTGCGTTCGGAGCAGTTCTTCAGCGCGATGATCCGGGCCCTGCAGGAAAAGACCATGGATCAGTTCAAGCGCCAGTTCCAGCAGGTGGACGCGCTGCTGATCGATGACATCCAGTTCTTCGCCGGCAAGGACCGCACCCAGGAAGAGTTCTTCCACACGTTCAACGCGTTGTTCGATGGCAAGCAGCAGATCATCCTGACCTGCGACCGCTATCCGCGCGAAGTCGAGGGCCTGGAAGCGCGCCTGAAGTCGCGGCTTGCCTGGGGCCTGTCGGTCGCGATCGAACCGCCGGACTTCGAGACCCGCGCCGCGATCGTGCTGGCCAAGGCACGCGAACGCGGTGCCGAGATTCCCGATGATGTTGCGTTCCTGATCGCCAAGAAGATGCGCTCCAACGTGCGCGACCTCGAAGGTGCGCTCAATACCCTGACCGCCCGCGCCAATTTCACCGGCCGCGCGATCACTACCGAATTCGCCCAGGAAACCCTGCGCGACCTGCTGCGCGCCCAGCAGCAGGCGATCAGCATTCCCAACATCCAGAAAACCGTTGCCGACTACTACGGCCTGCAGATCAAGGATCTGCTGTCGAAGCGTCGGACCCGCTCGCTGGCCCGCCCCCGCCAGGTCGCCATGGCCCTGACCAAGGAACTGACCGAGCACAGCCTGCCCGAGATCGGCGACGCCTTTGCCGGTCGCGATCACACCACGGTGCTGCATGCCTGCCGCCAAATCCGGACCCTGATGGAAACCGACGGCAAGCTCCGCGAGGACTGGGACAAGCTGATCCGGAAGCTGAGCGAATGATGCACGGATGCCGATGAGGCGTCATCGCACAAAACGGTGCAGAATCCGGTAGCAAGCGCGGGACACGTTGTGGATAAAAATGGCGCTTGAAATCGCGCGAGATTTATCCACAGCTTTCCCCACCCCCTGGGGGTCGGTAATACAGAGGGTTTCGAGGTCTGAAATTCTTTTATTTACAAAGACTTAGCGTTGTTTTCCAGCGATTCTGTCTCTACCAGCACCACCAAGCTTTTGATTTATTCCACATTTTTTAAAGCATAGGGGCACGGAACCACATGCGTTTCACACTGCAGCGCGAAGCCTTTCTCAAGCCGTTGGCACAGGTCGTCAACGTGGTCGAACGCCGCCAGACCCTTCCGGTTCTGGCCAATTTCCTGGTCCAGGTGCAGAACGGCCAGCTGTCGCTGACCGGTACCGACCTGGAAGTGGAGATGGTGTCGCGGATCGCGGTTGAAGATGCCCAGGACGGCGAAACCACCATCCCCGCCCGCAAGCTGTTCGAGATCATCCGCGCGCTGCCCGACGGCAGCCGGATCACCGTCTCGCAGACCGGTGACAAGATCACCGTGCAGGCCGGCCGCAGCCGCTTCACCCTGGCCACCCTGCCCTCCAACGACTTCCCGTCGGTTGACGAAGTGGAAGCCACCGAGCGTGTGGCCATCGGCGAAGCGACCCTGAAGGAACTGATCGAGCGCACTGCGTTCGCGATGGCCCAGCAGGACGTGCGCTACTACCTCAACGGCCTGCTGTTCGATCTGCGCGGCGATGCCCTGCGTACCGTCGCCACCGACGGCCACCGCCTGGCGCTGTGTGAAACCGATCTGGCCAAGCCCAGCGGTTCCAAGCGCCAGATCATCGTGCCGCGCAAGGGCGTAACCGAACTGCAGCGCCTGCTGGAAAGCGGCGATCGCGAGATCGAGCTGGAAGTCGGCCGCAGCCACGTCCGGGTCAAGCGCGACGATGTCACCTTCACCTCGAAGCTGATCGACGGCCGTTTCCCGGACTACGAAGCGGTGATTCCGATCGGCGCCGACCGCGAAGTGAAGGTTGATCGCGAAGCGCTGCGTGCCTCGCTGCAGCGTGCCGCGATCCTGTCCAACGAGAAGTACCGCGGCATCCGCGTGGAAGTCTCGCCGGGCAACCTGAAGATCAGCGCGCACAACCCGGAGCAGGAAGAAGCCCAGGAAGAGATCGAAGCCGACACCACGGTCAGCGATCTGGCCATCGGCTTCAACGTGAACTACCTGCTGGATGCCCTTTCCGCCCTGCGCGATGAGGAAGTCATCATCCAGCTGCGCGACTCCAACTCCTCGGCGCTGGTGCGTGAATCGAGCAGCGAGAAGTCGCGACATGTGGTGATGCCGCTGCGTCTCTGACCGCAGCGTTGTTCCACGTGGAACCGAAGGACGCCCGGGATCTTCCCGGGCGTTTTTTTTAGGTTCCACGTGGAGCATTGAAGGCGAACCATTGAGCTGGATCCTGTCCAGCCGGAAGTTCCCCGTCGGTGGATGCTTGATGGCTCCCACTGATCCTTCCGCGACGGTTGCACTGGAGACGCTGGATAGCGGGCCATGTGTGCATGGATCACTCCGAATCGCTTTGAGCTGCAGCCGCAGGATGCTTAGATCGAGCTTCCATCTCCTGCGACCCCATCAGCCAGCGGTTGGAACGCGACTCTGAAAGTTCGCAGCCCTTCTGGAAACGCCACTGTCCACAGCCCTGGTTCTGGGCAGATCGGGGCAAGCCTAGCTTCTAAATCTGGGTATAAATCTAAAGCATGGTGGTGATGGTAGGGCCAGATTTCGTGGAAAAATGCATTATCTAACTGATTTAAAAGAAATTTATGCATCTGAAACCCCCTGTATAGAGGCACCCCAAGCTGGGGGGGAACCTGTGGATAGTTTTAAGGGCAAGGTAAAAGGCCTTTTTTATCCACAGATTGCCCATACCTTGTGTATAAGTCATACATGGCCGCTGTGGACAGCGTGAAACGAATTTCTTGAAATCTGTGGAACCGTCCAAGAGAGGGCGTCGTAGATTTCAAGAAATCTGCGGGTCATGCAGAGCGACTGCCGAAGTGGTGTTGTGCACGTGGGGCGCGATGAGCCGTGAAATCGTTGAATTCTGAGGGTCTACACCCTGCCACCCACTGCAGATTTGAAGATTTCGAGGACAGTTCAGGGCTGTGATAGCGCCCCGCGTTGAGGCGGCGCCACGTGGAACACGCGATCCGGATCCGGCCATGTTCAGCCCATCAGCTCGGCAGCCGCTTCGGGCCGTGTCGGCTTGACCGATGCAGTAAGCTGATGGATTCCCTGTCCCTCTACCGCCCCGTGCGGATGGTCCTTCGCGCCCCATGCTTATCCGCCGCCTCGCCCTGCACCAACTGCGTCGCTTCAGTGCGGTGGATCTGTCGCCCCAGCCAGGATTGAACCTGCTGACCGGCGACAACGGTGCCGGCAAGACCAGCGTGCTCGAGGCCCTGCATCTGATGGCTTATGGGCGCAGCTTCCGAGGTCGTGTCCGCGATGGATTGGTGCGCCAGGGCCAGGAAGCGCTGGAGATCTTCGTGGAATGGGACGAACAACGTGCCAATCACCCGCCGCACCGCCGAAAGGCCGGCCTGCGCCACAGCGGGCAGGACTGGAAGGGACGTTTGGACGGTGAAGACGTGGCGCAGCTTGGCAATCTGTGCGCAGCGCTTGCGGTCGTCACGTTTGAGCCAGGCAGCCATGCGTTGGTCAGCGGTGGTGGTGAACCCCGCCGCCGCTTCCTCGATTGGGGCTTGTTCCACGTGGAACCTGATTTCCTGTCCCTGTGGCGTCGGTACTCGCGGGCACTGAAACAGCGCAATGCCCTGCTCAAGCAGGGTGGCCCGTCGCGGATGCTGGATACCTGGGATCACGAACTCGCCGAAGCCGGCGAACCCCTGACCAGCCGCCGCCAGCACTACCTGGAGCGTCTGCAGCAGCGCGCCGTGGCTCTGGCTTCCAGCCTGGCCCCGCAACTCGGCATCCAGGCCCTGGAACTCAGCCCGGGCTGGCGTCGGCACGAGCTCCCTCTGGCCGATGCCCTGCTTCTGGCCCGGGAACGTGACCGCCAGGCCGGGTACACCTCGGTCGGCCCGCACCGCGCAGACTGGAGCGTGGATTTCCACAGCATTCCTGGTCGCGATGCGCTGTCCCGCGGCCAGGCCAAGCTGACGGCATTGGCCTGCCTGCTGGCGCAGGCTGAGGACTATGCCGAGCAGCGCGGCGAATGGCCGGTGATCGCGCTGGACGATCTGGCCTCGGAGCTGGATCGCACCCACCAGGCGCGGGTTCTGGAGCGCCTGCTCAATGGACCGGCACAGATCTTCATCACCGCCACCGAAACGCCGGCGGCGCTGGAAGAACTGACCCACATCGCCCGGTTCCACGTGGAACATGCACAGATCGTGGCTGTGCCATAGTGGGCACACCAGGGCCGCTCGACCCCGGCTGGTATAATTCGGGTTGGAATCCTTTCATTCTCGGCGCATCGCTCCAAGCGGTGGCCGACCTGCGGAGCCTACGGCAAGCGCAATGAGCGACGAACAGAACACCCCGGCAAACAACGGCAATTACGACGCCAACAGCATTACCGCCCTGGAAGGCCTGGAGGCTGTCCGCAAGCGTCCCGGCATGTACATCGGCGACGTGCATGACGGCACCGGTCTGCACCACATGGTGTTCGAGGTCGTCGACAACTCGATCGACGAAGCGCTGGCCGGCCACGCCGACCACGTTGCAGTGACGATCCACGCCGACGGCTCGGTCTCGGTATCCGACAACGGCCGCGGTATCCCGACCGGCAAGCACGAGCAGATGAGCGCCAAGCTCGGTCGCGAAGTGTCCGCCGCCGAAGTGGTCATGACCGTCCTGCACGCAGGCGGCAAGTTCGACGACAACAGCTACAAGGTTTCCGGCGGCCTGCACGGCGTCGGCGTCAGCGTGGTCAACGCGCTGTCGCAGAAGCTGCTGGTGGACGTGTTCCAGAACGGCTCCCACTACCAGCAGGAATTCAGCAACGGCGCAGCCGTGACCGCACTGGCCAAGCTGGAAGCCACTACCAAGCGTGGCACCACCGTGCGCTTCTGGCCGTCGACCGTCGCCTTCCACGACAACGTGGAATTCCACTACGACATCCTGGCCCGCCGCCTGCGCGAGCTGTCGTTCCTGAACTCCGGCGTCAAGATCGTCCTGGCCGACGAGCGCGGCGATGGCCGTCGCGATGACTTCCACTACGAAGGCGGCATCCGCAGCTTCGTGGAGCATCTGGCCCAGCTGAAGACTCCGCTGCACCCGAACGTCATCTCGGTCACCGGCGAGCACAACGGCATCGTCGTGGATGTGGCGCTGCAGTGGACCGACTCCTACCAGGAGACGATGTACTGCTTCACCAACAACATTCCGCAGAAGGACGGCGGTACCCACCTCGCCGGCTTCCGCGGTGCGCTGACCCGTGTGCTCAACAACTACATCGAGCAGAACGGCATCGCCAAGCAGGCCAAGATCAACCTGACCGGCGATGACATGCGCGAAGGCATGATCGCGGTGCTGTCGGTAAAGGTGCCGGACCCGAGCTTCTCCAGCCAGACCAAGGAAAAGCTGGTCAGCTCCGACGTGCGCCCGGCGGTGGAAAACGCCTTCGGCGCGCGCCTGGAAGAGTTCCTGCAGGAAAACCCGAACGAAGCCAAGGCGATCGCCGGCAAGATCGTCGACGCCGCGCGTGCACGTGAAGCGGCGCGCAAGGCCCGCGACCTGACCCGCCGCAAGGGCGCGCTGGATATCGCCGGCCTGCCGGGCAAGCTGGCCGACTGCCAGGAAAAGGATCCGGCGCTGTCCGAACTGTTTATCGTCGAGGGTGACTCGGCAGGTGGCTCGGCCAAGCAGGGCCGCAACCGCAAGAACCAGGCGGTGCTGCCGCTGCGCGGCAAGATCCTCAACGTGGAACGCGCACGCTTCGACCGCATGCTGTCCTCCGACCAGGTCGGTACGCTGATCACCGCCCTGGGTACCGGCATCGGCCGTGACGAGTACAACCCGGACAAGCTGCGTTACCACAAGATCATCATCATGACCGACGCCGACGTCGACGGCGCCCACATCCGCACCCTGCTGCTGACGTTCTTCTACCGTCAGATGCCGGAGCTGATCGAGCGCGGTTACGTCTACATCGGCCTGCCGCCGCTGTACAAGATCAAGCAGGGCAAGCAGGAGCTGTACCTGAAGGACGACCCGGCGCTGGACAGTTACCTGGCCAGCAGTGCGGTGGAAAACGCCGCGCTGGTGCCGGCCACCGGCGAACCGGGCATCGAAGGCCTGGCGCTTGAAAAGCTGCTGCTGGCCTATGCCGCCGCGCTCGATTCCATCGAACGCAACGCCCACCGCTATGACCGCAACCTGCTCGAAGCGCTGGTCGATTTCGTGCCGATGGACATGGACAGCCTGCGCAATGCCGGCGAAGGCGAAGGCCTGGATGCGCTGGCCAAGCGCCTCAACCAGGGCAGCCTGGGCAGCCCGCGTTTCAGCCTGGAACTGCAGGACGCCAACGAGGAGCGCCCCGCCGCCGTGCTGGTGACCCGTCGCCACATGGGCGAGCAGCACATCCAGGTGCTGCCGATGTCGGCGTTCGAAAGCGGCGAGCTGCGCGCGATCCATCAGGCCTCCAAGCTGCTGCACGGCCTGGTGCGCGAAGGAGCGACGATTTCCCGCGGCGCCAAGTCGATCGAAGTCGACAGCTTCGCCAAGGCGCAGAACTGGCTGCTCGAGGAGGCCAAGCGCGGCCGTCAGATCCAGCGATTCAAGGGTCTGGGTGAAATGAATCCGGAGCAGTTGTGGGATACCACGGTGAACCCGGAAACCCGTCGCCTGCTGCAGGTGCGTATCGAAGACGCGGTCGCCGCCGACCAGATTTTCAGCACCCTGATGGGCGATGTGGTCGAACCGCGTCGCGACTTCATCGAAGACAATGCGCTGAAGGTCGCCAACCTGGATATCTGACACAATCGGGACCTGGCCGGTGCGCGGGGAGCTGCACCGGCCTTCGTCCCTTGAACGCAGGTACCTGATGTCCGCATCCGCCCCGGTCTCCGCCGCCCCGCCTCCGGTTCCGCCGGCGTCTACCCCGCCGCGCGCCGTGGCACCGTTGGCAGGTTTCTTCATCGACCTGGGCATCGCCGCCGTCACGCTGGTCGGCCTGAGCATGGTCACTGGCCTGTTCTGGGGCTTCTACCGTGCGATCGTGGTCAGCCGCGCGAACGCCGCGGCCAATGGCGGCGCACTGACACCCGATGCCGTCGGCACGGCAGTGGGCCAGCCCGGTGCCCTGGCGCAGATCCTGATGGCCCTGATCGCCACCGGTGGCGCCGCACTGCTGCTGTACTTCTGGCGCCGCCCGGCGAACGCCGGCGAACGCCTGGCCTCGCGACAGGCGCTGCAGCGGCCTTCCACCTGGGGCTGGACCCTGCTGGTGGCCACGCTGATCGTCCTTGGCAGCAACGGCATCGCCTTCCTTTCCAAGCAGTTCGGCATCGAGCCGGTGCCCACCAACGTGGAACTGATGCAGAGCGCGATCGCGCGCTTCCCGTTGTTCCTGGTGTTGTTTGCGGTCGTCCTCGCCCCCGCCTACGAAGAGCTGCTGTTCCGCCGTGTCCTGTTCGGGCGCCTGTGGCAGGCCGGTCGCCCCTGGCTGGGCCTCATCCTCAGCAGCCTGGCGTTCGCCCTGGTCCATGAAGTGCCCGGTGTCAGCAAGAACTCATTGCTGGGCATGGCGCAGCTGTGGCTGGTGTACGGCGGCATGGGCGCCGCCTTCTGCTGGCTGTACCGGCGCACCGGCACGCTGTGGGCAGCGATCACCGCGCACGCACTGAACAACGCTGTCGCCCTTGCCGCGATGGTGTTCCTGGGGTCAACGTAAGGCCGTGCCCGCTTGACGAAAGATTAAGCAGGTAGGCTACACACTGCGCACATGAACACGGGGGCGGACCCATGAAACAACTGCTGCTGGCTCTAGTCATCACCACCGTGGTCAGTGCCTGTGCGACCACCACCTCGCCAACCGGAAGACGGCAGATGGTCGGCGGCGTGTCGCAGGCACAGCTGGACCAGCTGGGTGCGCAGGCGTTCGCCGAGACCAAGCAGAAAGAGAAGATCAGCACTGATGGCCGCCAGAACGGCTATGTGCAGTGCGTGGTCAATGCCCTGGTCGCGCAGTTGCCGCCTCAGTACCGTGGCGTACGGTGGGAGACGGCCGTGTTCGTCGACAAGGAACCGAACGCCTTTGCCCTGCCTGGCGGCAAAGTGGGCGTGAACACCGGCATCTTCACCGTCGCCAAGAACCAGGACCAGCTGGCTGCCGTGATCGGCCATGAGATCGGCCATGTCATCGCGCGTCACCACGAAGAACGCATCACCCGCCAGATGGGCGCGCAGACCGGCCTGGCCGTGCTGGGCGCGCTGGCTGGTGCCGCCTATGGCGATGGCGCCGCCAGTACGGTCAACCAGCTGGGCGGGATGGGCGCGCAGACGGCCTTCCTGTTGCCGGGCTCGCGGACCCAGGAAAGCGAGGCAGACGTGATTGGCCAGCGGCTGATGGCGCAGGCCGGATTCAACCCGGCCCAGGCCGTGGACCTGTGGCAGAACATGATGGCCGCCAGCGGCGGTCGCAGCCCGCAATGGCTGTCCACCCACCCCGATCCGGCCAACCGGATCCAGGAGCTGCGACGTGATGCACCGGGCCTGACGCCGGTCTATCAGCAGGCGCAGGCGGCCGGGCTGCGGCCAAAGTGCGGATGAGTGCGCAGTTCTATGCTGTATTGCAGCACATAAAACGATTTCTCACGCCATCTGTTTCTGATACGTTTGGCGGCTCAGATTTTTCTGACAGTCCGACTTTGCCGCTATCCGGCGGTTCGATCGAGGTGAACGATGATTTTCCGTAACCACAAAGCTGTGCTTTCCGTCCTCGTCGCGACCGCCCTGACCGGCGCCGTGGTCACCGATGCCTTTGCGCAGTCCTCGCGTTCCTCCGACCGTGGCAGCCGCGGCGGCAGCAGCAAGCAGGCCAAGGCCGAACCGCTGTACCCGAACGCGACCCGCCAGGAGCCGACCGCCAAGGCCTCGGCCAAGATGGGCAGCAAGCTGCAGAAAATGATCGACAGCTACAACAAGGAAAAGTTCCCGGAGACGCGCGAACAGGCTGACGCGATCCTGGCCGACAGCGCTTCCAACGAGTACGACAAGTCGCTGGCCGCGCAGCTGGCCTCGCAGGCCGCGTACCAGACCGACGACGTGCCGGGCGCCATCGCGTATCTGAAGCAGGTGATCCAGTTCAACGGCCTGGACAACAACGGGCACTTCCAGTCGATGCTGATGCTGGGCCAGCTGCAGCTGCAGGAAGACAAGACCGCCGAAGGCCTGGCCACCCTGGACAAGTACTTCGCCGAGAGCAAGTCGACCAAGCCGGAAGAGCTGATCGCCAAGGGCCAGGCGCTGTACCAGCTGGAGCGCTACCAGGAAGCGATCCCGGTGCTGAAGCAGGCCATCGCCGGCGCCGCCGAGCCGAAGGACAACTGGAACCAGCTGCTGATGGCGGCCCTGTCCGAAGCCGGCCAGACCGGCGAGGCCGTGCAGGCCGCGGAAGCGCTGGCGGCCAAGAACCCGACGGACAAGAAGGCCCAGCTGAATCTGGCCAACATGTACATGCAGGCTGACCAGATGCCGAAGGCCGCCGCGGTGATGGACAAGCTGCGCAGCAGCGGCCAGCTCACCGAAGAGCGCGAGTACAAGCAGCTGTACTCGATCTATGCCAACACCGAGAACAAGGAAAAGGACGTCATCGCGGTCATCAACGAAGGGTTGCAGAAGGGCATCCTGAAGCCGGATTACCAGGTCTACCTGGCGCTGGCCCAGTCCTACTACTACTCCGACCAGGTGCCGCAGGCGATCGATGCGTGGCAGAAGGCCGCCCCGCTCTCCAAGGACGGTGAGACCTACCTGAACCTGGCACGCGTCCTGCATGCCGAAGGTCGCGTCCCCGAGGCCAAGCAGGCCGCCCAGCAGGCGCTGGCGAAGGGCGTGAAGAACCAGGCTGATGCCAAAAAAATCATCAACCTGAAGTAAGTAGGAATAACGCCTGAATGCCTGCTCAGTTGATGCGCAGGCGCTCAGGATTGGTATAAGCTTGGAGGTTCCTGCGGTGTCATGCACCGCTGATCAGGGATCCCGCCCCCGGGATTCCGGCCCCACTATTGAGCTCTTGGCGCATGACGGAACAACTAGTCGTTCACCGGTACGAACAACCCGATGACAAGGGGCTGAGCTGGCCTCGCATCGTCGGCATCGCGTTTGTAATCGCCCTGCATCTGGCCGCCTTCATGATGCTCCTGATCCCCGCTGTGGCCCCCAAGGCCGTGGCTGAGAAGGAGCGTAACGTCATGGTGACCATCGTCGACGCACCGCCGCCGCCGCCCCCGCCGCCGCCGCCGCCGCCGCCGACCGATACTCCGCCGCCGCCGGTGAAGAATCTGTCGCCGCCGAAGCCGTCGCCGGTCCCGCCGCCGCCGCAGGCGCCGGTCGTGGACGTGCCGGAACCGCGTCCGAACGACATCGTCACCCCGCCGTCGCCGCCGTCGCCGCCGGCTCCGCCGACCTCGATCGAGGCCAGCGTGGACATCTCGTCGAAGGCCATGAATCCGCCGCGCTACCCGCCGGCAGCCTTCCGCGCTGGTATCCAGGGCGAAGTGATCCTGATCATTGATGTCGATGCCAGCGGCAACGTCACCAATGTCACGGTGGAAAAGTCCAGCCGTAACCGCGACCTGGACCGTGCTGCGATGGAAGCGGCTCGCAAGTGGCGCTTCAACGCCGCTGAATCTGGCGGTAAGAAGGCGGCAGGTCGCGTTCGCGTCCCGGTCAACTTTGCGCTGAACTGATGCGCCCGGGTGGCCGCCTGGCCACCCCCGCTCCCAGTTCGATTGTTTAGCTTAGCTACACCCTTTATCACCACACACAACAAAGGTAAGCGTCATGCTGCAGGAAATTTTCATCGCCGCTGCTGCCGGGGGCAATCCGTCCAACGCCCTGTCGCAGATGGGCTTCGAGCACCTGATCCACGAAATGACCACCAAGCCGGGTGATTTCGCGGTTTCCTGGGTCGTGCTGCTGACCCTGATCGCCATGTCGGCCATGTCCTGGTACTGGACCGTCATCAACATCTTCCGTGCCACCCGCCTGAAGAGCGCCGCTGATCGCGTCGTCAGCCTGTTCTGGGACACCCCGAACGCGCAGGACGCCATCCGTGCGATGGAAGAACAGCCGGCTTCGGAGCCGTTCTCGAAGATCGCCCTGGACGCTGCCCAGGCAGCTGCCCACCACCAGCGCGCTGAAGGCGGTGCTACCGGCGGCGTCGGTGAGAACCTGAGCCGTTCGGAGTTCGTCGACCGCGCTCTGCGTCAGGCCGTCACCCGCGAAAGCAACAAGCTGCAGTCGGGCATGACCCTGCTGGCCACCGTCGGCGCAACCGCTCCGTTCGTCGGTCTGCTGGGTACCGTGTGGGGCATCTACGGCGCGCTGATCAAGATCGGTGCCACCGGCTCCGCTTCGATCGACGCCGTTGCCGGCCCGGTGGGTGAAGCGCTGATCATGACCGCGATCGGTCTGTTCGTCGCAATCCCGGCCGTGTTCGCCTTCAACTTCTTCAGCAAGATCAACAGCGCGACCATCAGCAAGTTCGACACCTTCGCGCACGACCTGCACGACTTCTTCGCCACCGGTTCGCGCGTCCGCTAATTGCGGCGCGCGTCACCCAGCGACGAAGTAAGTAGTCACCAAGATCTAGACGGAGCCCGTTATGGCTTTCAGTAGTGGTAACAGCGGCGGCCCCATGGCCGACATCAACGTTACGCCCCTCGTGGACGTGATGCTGGTGCTGCTGATCATCTTCATCATCACGGCGCCCCTGATGTCCCACAAGGTCAAGGTGGATCTGCCGGAAGCCAACCTGATCCAGAAGCCGGAAGATGCTGAAAAGCGTCCGAACCCGATCACGCTGGCAGTCAAGGAAGACGGCTCGATCTACTGGAACGACGAAGAAATCAACAAGCAGACTCTCGAGTCCCGCTTGGCGACCGCCGCCCAGCAGACCCCGCAGCCGCCGCTGAACCTGCGTGGTGACCGCACCACCAAGATGCGCGTCATCAACGACCTGACCAAGGTCGCGCAGGAGCAGGGCATGCTGGACGTCGGCTTCGTCGCGACCAAAGAAAAGGGGCAATAAGCCATGGCATTCAGTAGTGGTGGTGGCAAGGGCCCCATGGCAGACATCAACGTCACGCCCCTCGTGGACGTGATGCTGGTTCTGCTGATCATCTTCATCGTGACCGCGCCGATCATGACGTACCCGATCGCCGTGGACCTGCCGCAGCGCGTGCTCAACCCACCGCCGCAGCTGGTCGAACCGCCGCCGCCGATCGAACTGAAGATCGACGCCAGCAACCAGGTCTCGTGGAACAACAGCCCGATCAATACCAGCGAGCTGCAGCAGCGGATGGAGCAGGAGGTCCAGCGTGACCCGACCAACCAGCCGGAACTGCGCATCGACGCCAGCCCGGATTCCGAGTACGACGTGATGGCCAAGGTTCTGGCCGCCGCGAAGAATGCTCAGATGAAGAAGATCGGTTTTGTGCAGCAGTAAACGCTACACCGCAACACAACAGTCATGACGCGACTGCAGACGCCCCTGGAAACAGGGGCGTCTTTTTTGTGCCCGAGGGGTCCCATCGGGGTCAGATCCCTTTTCCTGCGGAAAAGGGACCTGACCCCAACAGGCAGCATGCGCCGCTATGATCGGCGGATGCTCGCCCTCTTCGACTCCCTGCGCCATTGGCTCGACGGCATCGCCCACCTCGGCACGATCCTGGCGGTGGCCTATCTGCTGTACCTGTTCGCGCTGGCGGGCTGGATCATGCTGCAGAAGCGCGAGCCGGTGGCCACGCTGAGCTGGATCCTGTCGTTGGCGCTGCTGCCCTACCTGGGGCTCTTCATCTACTACCTGCTGGGCCCGCAGAAGGTGAAGCGGCAGCGGCTGCGCCGTGGCCGCGCCCGCTCGGGCATGGAGCACTACAGTGACGTCTGCCCGCCGGATTCGGACTGCACCGAGCTGGCCAAGGTTGCCCAGGCCACCACCGGGCTGGCGCCCAGCAGTGCCACCGAGGTGACCTGGCTGGTCGACGGCGCAGCCACCTACGCCGCGCTGCTCGACGCGATCGCGCAGGCGCGCGACCACGTGCACCTGGAGTACTACATCTTCAATCCCGACCACGCCGGCACCGCTCTGCGTGATGCCCTGGTCGAGCGTGCGCAGGCCGGTGTGCAGGTGCGCCTGCTGCTGGATGCGGTCGGCTCCTCCGCCCTGCCCCGCCGCTTCCTGCAACCCCTGCTGGATGCCGGCGGTGAAGCGATCTGGTTCCACCCGCGGCAGCTGCTGAAGCCGTTCAAGCGCCCGTGGCTGAACCTGCGCACGCACCGCAAGCTGGTGATCGTCGACGGTCGCCTCGCCTTCACCGGCGGCATCAACATCACTGACGAGGAAGACGAGAGCCGCAGGCCAGACGCCTACCGCGACCTGCACATGCGTATCCGCGGCCATGTGGTGCGCAGCCTGCAGCTGGTGTTCGCCGAGGACTGGCTCTACGCCAGCGGCCAGGACCACTCCCGTTTCGACATCGCCCGCCTGTGGCCGGCCGACATGCCGCTGCGCGCGGATGGACCGATCAGCGCACAGGTGCTGGTGTCCGGGCCCGACTCGGGCTGGGAGACCATCCATCGCCTGCATGTGGCGGCGATCCAGGAAGCGCATGAGCGGGTGTGGCTGGTCACGCCCTATTTCGTGCCGGGCGAAGCGGCGCGGATGGCACTGACCTCGGCTGCACTGGGCGGCCTGGACGTGCGCCTGCTGGTACCGAAGATGAGCGATTCCTGGTTCGTCACCCAGGCCGCACGCTCGTACTTCGACGAGCTGTTGCATGCTGGCGTGAAGATCTACGAATACGGCCCGCGGATGCTGCATACCAAGGCGTTCATTGCCGATGACGATGTCTGCATTGTCGGCAGTGCCAACTTCGACCATCGCAGCTTCCGGCTGAACTTCGAGCTGTCGATGATGATCAGCGACCGTGACCGTGTCGCCGCGCTGGCCGAACTGCTGCAGGGCGAATTCGACCGCGCCACTCGGGTGCATGACCAGGCCGGCCGCTCGCTATGGCTGCACCGCCTGCCCGAGGCCTTCGCCCGGCTGGCCTCGCCGCTGCTCTGACGCAGCGCTACACTGCGGCGATCATCCGGGGAGCCCGACTATGTACTGGTTGTACCTGCTGCTGGCGCTGGGCTGCTTTGCCTTCGCGCTGAAGACCCCGAGCGCGGGGTTGATGACCCTGTGCCTGCTGGCTGCCCTGGCCTTCCTGCTGGCCTGGGTACGCGGCCGCTACGTGGCCCGTTTCGGCGACCTGCAGCGTGACCCGGCCACCCTGATCGATGCCGAAGAGCTGCGCCGCCTGCGCGAACAGGCCCAGGCCCGCCGCAGCGACGACCACAACGACCACGACCCATCCCCTCTTTCCAAGTAGTCCCGTTCCATGACCCAGCTCAGCGTCAACGTCAACAAGATCGCCGTCCTGCGCAATTCGCGCGGCGGCGCCGAACCGGACGTGGTGCGCGCCGCCCAGGCCTGCCTGGATGCCGGTGCACATGGCATCACCGTGCACCCGCGGCCGGACCGCCGCCACATCACCGCCGAGGACGTGCTGGCCCTGTCCACGTTGACCCGCGCGCGTGGCGTTGAATTCAACATCGAAGGCAATCCGTTCGCGCCGCCGCGCGAGGGCTACCCGGGGCTGCTGCCGCTGTGCGAACAGACCCGCCCGGCGCAGGCCACCCTGGTACCCGATGGTGATGGGCAGATCACCTCCGACCACGGTTTCGACTTCGCGCGGGATGCCGAGCGGCTGCGCCCACTGATCGCCGAACTGAAAGCGATGGGCTGCCGGGTCAGCCTGTTCGTCGACGCGGGCAACCCGCTGCTGGAGCAGGCGGCCGACGTGGGTGCGGACCGCATCGAGCTGTATACCGGGCCCTATGCGGAGGCGCATGCGGCTGGCGACGCCGACGCGATGCTGGCGTTGTTCGCCACTGCCGCCCGCCGCGCGCAGGCCGTCGGCCTCGGCGTCAATGCTGGCCACGACCTGTCGCAGGACAACCTGCGCGACTTCCTGGCCCATGTGCCGGAGGTGCTGGAGGTGTCGATCGGCCACGCGCTGATCGGCGAGGCGCTGTATGACGGGCTGGATGCCACCGTGCGCGGGTACCTGGCGCTGCTCTGACCCCTCCCCTGTAGAGTCGAGCCATGCTCGACTCCATTTCCCATCCGTCCGGAGGCAGTCGAGCATGGCTCGCCTCTACGAGGGGGCTGAACCCTTCAGGCGGCCGTCGCAGCCATTGAGACGGTGGCGACGTACCCTGCCGCAATGGGTATTGCGATCAAGGGCCGAGGTTCCACGTCCCACCTTGCCGGGCGCTTTGAAAGCACCGTCAGCGAGGCGGTGGACGACGGCTGGGCGGTCGACGAGAGCGAGGAATTCCTCGCCCCGCGCCTGCGCACTGAAGTGCGCGCCGAAACCGCGCGCAGCATCATCACCCGCAACAACTCGCCGGACGTCGGCTTCAGCCAGTCGGTGAATCCGTACCGCGGTTGCGAGCACGGGTGCTCGTACTGCTTTGCACGCCCCTCGCATGCCTATCTGAATCTGTCGCCGGGCCTGGACTTCGAGACCAAGCTGTTCGCCAAGACCAATGCGCCGCAACTGCTGCGCAAGGAACTGTCAAAGCCGGGTTACGTGCCGCAGCCGATCGCGCTGGGCATCAACACCGATGCGTACCAGCCGATCGAACGCAAGTTCAAGCTGACGCGCCAACTGATTGAAGTGATGCTGGAGACCAAGCATCCGTTCTCGCTGATCACCAAGAACGCACTGGTCGAGCGCGACATCGATCTGCTCGCGCCGCTGGCCGCGGAGAACCTGGTCAGCGTGCATTTTTCGGTGACCTCGCTGGATCCGCATCTCTCCGCGAAGCTGGAACCGCGCGCATCAGCGCCACATGCACGGCTGCGCGCGATGAAACGCCTGCATGACGCTGGCATTCCGGTCGGTGTGATGGTGGCGCCGGTGATTCCGTGGATCAACGACAGTGAGCTGGAAGCCGTGCTGGAGGCCGCACACGATGCAGGTGCGAGCACCGCCGGCTACGTGCTGCTGCGCCTGCCGCTGGAAGTGGCACCGCTGTTCCGCGACTGGCTGGATACGCACCATCCCGATCGCGCTGCGCATGTGATGAGCACCATCCAGCAGCTGCGTGGCGGCAAGGACTACGACAGCCGGTTCGGCACCCGCATGCGCGGCCAGGGCGTATATGCCGATCTGTTGAACAACCGCTTCAAGCTGGCGCGCAAACGGTTGGGATTCAATGCACAGAACAGCCACTGGCCGAAGCTGGATTGCAGCCGGTTCCAGAAGCCGCTGCCGCCGAAGAAGGATACGCCGCAGGGCAGTCTGTTCTAGGACGCTGGACCGCAGTGCGACCCACCGGTAACAATCCAAGCCTTGCCGCATCGCCTGGTGTTGTACACGATGAAATGCAGTCACTGCTTCCGTGCCAGTGGTCTTCTTCTATGCCTTGCGACCCTGCAGGTCCAGGCCCGCGCCCTGCACGAATGCATCGTCGTTCCGCAGGCCACGGTCGTCACTGACATGCCGGCTGGCCTGGACGAGTTCGAACAGCGTTTGTGGACAGCAAATGCGGGTCAGGTGGTGAGCAAGGGCACCGACACCCTTCTTCTGCTTCACCTGTTCTCGGAATCACCGGGCGTGATGGATTCCCAAGAGTTCACCAAGGTCACCGGTATCCTGAAGGGATACACTCCGTCCGCTGAAGGGATTCCGGAGGTGCTCGACGCACGCATGACCAGTGGTGGCGCGGGCTTCGCGCACAAGGGAGACTACTGGTTGTCCGATTCGGCGGATATCGAGCTACATCGACCGCACAAGCGCGATAGTCCGATGGAAGTCAAAGTGACGTCTGTCGGATGGAACAGCTATCGAAAAGAAGACCGTTCCTTCTATCTCCAGTTCACCTGTCAACCCAGGGAAATCCCCGTCGAGAAGCTCAGTGCCTGGCAAGGTGGCAACGGCAATCTCTGGCGGTCTTTTGGACCGACCAAGTAGCTGCGACAGTCTCACCCTCCCCCAAACAACTTCTGCGCACTCTGGAACAGGATCCAGCTGGTCGCGATGAACTTGTCGCCACCCTGTGGCCGGTTGCCACGATGGGTGTGGGTGAATGCCGTCGGGGCGATCAGCAGGCTGCCGGTGCGCGGCGCGATCTTGCGCCCCTGGAACAGGAATTCGGTCTCGCCTTCGTCGAAGTCGTCGTTGAGGTACAGCGTCCACAGTACGTGCCGGTGCAGGGTCTCGGCCTGCGCATCCTTCGGGTACAGCTCGCAGTGCCAGTACGGGTAACCGCCCTCGCCTGCCGCATACCACTGCAGGTTGATCGCGCCCGGGCGCAGGCAGGTGCGGGCCAGATCGGCCAGCTGCTGCGGCGGCATGTCGGGGAAGTCCTCGGCAGACAGGCGTCGCGGTTGGCCGTTGCTGTCCTGGATCTGCAACATCAGCGGCGCAATCAACGCCTGTGGATAACGGCGTAGATAAGTCAGCAGGCCGTTGAACACCGCAATCTGCAGCTGCTGATCAACATCCTGCCAGCCGTCCAGGCCACTGATGCGCAGATCCTTGCTGTGCTTGAGTTCCGGGAACACGCCACTGCCCACCGCACCGGGCTGCAGGCCACGCGTGGCGCGCAGGCGTTCAACGATGGCGGCGCAGACCTCGCTGGGGACGGCGTTGTGGATGACTTCGATAAAATCGACCGGGCCCTGCTCGTGCATGCGTGCATTCCTTAGGCGGCAACGGCTTGATGGTGCCGTTTGCCGCCCTCGGTGTCACCCCACGGTCATGTCATCGTTCTGCCACGACCGCTGTCGGAGGAACTGCCTCAGCCCTGCGCGTCGTCGTGCGCGTGGTGGTAGCGCACGGCCTCGGCCACTTCCTCGCGCGAACCGAGGAACACCGGCACGCGCTGGTGCAGCTGGTCGGGCTGGATGTCGAGGATGCGCTCGCGGCCGGTCCAGGCAGCGCCGCCGGCCTGTTCGACCAGCAGGCCCATCGGATTGGCTTCGTACATCAGGCGCAGCTTGCCGGCCTTGGACGGATCCTTCTTGTCCCACGGGTAGATGAAGATGCCGCCGCGGGTCAGGATGCGATGCACGTCGGCCACCATGCTGGCGATCCAGCGCATGTTGAAGTTCTTGCCGCGTGCGCCTTCCTTGCCCGCCAGCAGGTCGCCGACGTACGCCTGCATCGGCGCTTCCCAGTGACGCTGGTTGGACATGTTGATGGCGAATTCCTGGGTAGCCGCCGGAATCTGCATGTTCTCGGTGGTCAGCACGAACTCGCCCTTCTCGCGATCGAGGGTGAAGGCGTGGGTGCCATGGCCGACGGTCAGCACCAGCTGGGTGCTGGGCCCATAGATGCAGTAACCGGCGGCGATCTGCTTGCTGCCCGGCTGCAGGAACGCGTCATCGCCCGGCAGTTCGACGTTGGTCGGGCAGCGCAGCACCGAGAAGATGGTGCCGACGGAGACGTTGACGTCGATGTTGGAGCTGCCATCGAGGGGATCGAACAGCAGCAGGAAATCACCGCGCGGATAGATGTCCGGCACCGGCTGGCTGTGGTCCATTTCCTCCGAGGCGCAGGCGGCGAGGTGGCCACCCCAGGCGTTGGCCTCGAGCAGGATCTCGTTGCTGATGACGTCCAGCTTCTTCTGCGCTTCACCCTGCACGTTGCCGGTACCGGCGTCGCCGAGCACGCCACCGAGGGCGCCCTTGCTGACGGCGATGGAGATGCTGGTGCAGGCGCGGGCGACGACCGCGATCAGCTGGCGCAGGTCGGCATTGATGCGGCCGGCGTGCTGTTCCTGGATCAGGAAGCGGGTCAACGAAGTACGGGACATGAGCGGGCAGGTCTCGGCAGCGGGAAAACGCCTATTGTCGCCCGTATGGCGGGGCCGTGCGTGAGCGCGGGAAGGCGTAATCGTTTCCAGATGCGTTGCGCTCGTGGCGCCTTCCTTTTGTCGAGGCGCGTGGAAGGGGGAGGCGATGCAGGACACGCTGCAAGTACGTCCATGTAAGCTCGATGGCGCCATCCATGGCGCCAACGGTCCTGCATCACCTCCCCCTCCCACGCGCTTCAGGGTTCGCCGCGAGCGCGGTGGGGATGGCAAAGGCAAGAGCAAGAGCAAAAAACAAAGGCGCCTTTCGGCGCCTTTGTCTTCAAACCACTGGAGCGTTGCTTCAGCCCTTGGCGACGGTGGCCACGGCCTTGGCGACGTATTCCAGGTTGTTCTGGTTCAGCGCGGCCACGCAGATGCGGCCGGTGCCGACGGCGTAGATGCCGAACTCGTCGCGCAGGCGCTCGACCTGCTCACGGCTCAGGCCGGAGTAGGAGAACATGCCGGCCTGCTCGTTGATGAAGCCGAACTGCGGTGCACCTGCAGCGGCCAGCTTCTCGACCAGGCCATGGCGCAGGGCGTGGATGCGCTCGCGCATCTCGGTCAGCTCCTGCTCCCACATCGCGCGCAGTTCCGGGTTGGTCAGCACGCCGGCCACCAGCGCAGCACCGTGGGTGGACGGGCTGGAGTAGATGGTGCGGATCACGCGCTTGACCTGCGACTGCACGGCCTTGGCGTCAGTGGCGGTCGGCGCCACCATCGACAGCGCACCCACACGTTCGCCATACAGCGAGAACGACTTGGAGTACGAGTTGGCGACGATGAAGCTGTCGATGCCGGCTTCGGCGATGATGCGCACGGCGGCGCCGTCCTGCTCGATGCCCTTGTCGAAGCCCTGGTAGGCCATGTCGATGAAGGGGAACAGCTGGCGGTCCTTCAGCAGCTGTGCCACCTGCTTCCACTGGCTGACCGTGAGGTCGGCACCGGTGGGGTTGTGGCAGCAGGCATGCAGCAGCACCACGGTGCCGGCGTCCAGCTTGCCCAGGTCGGCCAGCAGGGCATCGAAGTTGACGCCATGGGTGGTCGGGTCGAAGTAGGAATACTCCACCACCTCGAAGCCGGCCGCGCTGAACACGGCGCGGTGGTTTTCCCAGCTCGGGTTGCTCAGCGCAACGGTGGCGTGCGGCAGCAGCTTCTTCAGCACGTCGGCGCCGACGCGCAGCGCACCGCTGCCACCGACGGTCTGTGCGGTGGTGACGCGGCCGGCGGCCAGCAGCGGCGAGTCCTTGCCGAACACCAGCTCACGCGTGGCCTGCGTGTACGCCGGCAGGCCATCGATCGGCAGGTAGCCGCGCGGTTTGGCTTCAGCGGCAAGCTGCTGCTCGATCTGCTTGACGGCGCGCAGCAGCGGAATGCGGCCGCTCTCGTCGTAGTAGATGCCCACACCCAGGTTGACCTTGGTCGGGCGGCTGTCGGCGTTGTACGCCTCGGTCAGGCCCAGGATCGGGTCGCCTGGGACCAGTTCCACGTTTGCAAAGAAGGACACGGCGGTACTCGTTCGGTAGACGGAAAGGGGGAGGAAGTGCGCTACGCGGCTTGCGGCTTTTCGGCCGGAAACAGCCCATCGTAACAAAGCCTGCCGGGGCTGGCCGCCGCCATCGTCATCCGCGGCCCCGTACCATGGCGTGCGTTGCCGCCCGATCCATCAACCTGAATCATGAATCCTGCCGCACGCCGCCGTTGCCTGCCGTTGTCCGCCCTGCTGCTGTCGCCCTGGGCGGCCGTGGCCGAGCCCGCACCGACCGCCCTGCCCAGCGTGCAGGTGCAGGCTGCGCGGGTGCCGGGCATCGACCCGTTCGCGCTGCCCGCCAGCCTGGATACGGTCTGGATCGATGCCAGCCGCGCCGGCGCCGGCGCGCAGTTGTCCGAGGCGTTGGCCGGGGTCCCGGGCCTGGTCGCGCGCGACCGGCAGAACTTCGCGCAGGACACGCAGCTGTCGATCCGTGGCTTCGGTGCGCGCTCGACCTTCGGTGTGCGCGGGGTGCGGGTATTGATCGACGGGGTACCGGCGACCATGCCCGACGGCCAGGGCCAGCTGTCGCACGCCAGCCTGTTGGGCGCCGAACGCATCGAGGTGCTGCGCGGGCCGTTCTCGGCGCTGTACGGCAATTCCTCCGGCGGCGTGCTGCAGGTGTGGAGCGCGCAGGGCCAGCCCGGCGACCCGTGGCGGCTGCGGCTCAATGCCGGTGCCGACAACACGCTCAGCGTCGGCGCGCAACTGAAGGGTGCCGGCCGTGTTCTGGATTACAACATCGCCGCCAACCACTTCCGCACCGATGGCTGGCGCGACCACAGCCGCGCGCGCCGTGAATCGCTCAATGCGCGCATCGGTGGTGATCTGGGCGGTGGGCGGTTGGAGCTGCTGCTCAATGCGCTGGATGCCCCCGATGCGCAGGACCCGCTGGGCCTGAGCCGTGCCCAGGTGGCGGCGGATCCGCGCCAGGCCACCGCCGTGGCGCACCAGTACAACACCCGCAAATCGGTGCGCCAGCAGCAGGCCGGTCTGCGCTGGACCCGGGAGACCGGGGCGCAGCGCTGGCAGCTGATGGGCTATGCCGGCCAGCGCGCGGTGACCCAATACCTGCCGATTCCGCCGGCTGCCCAGGCCAACCCACTGCATGCCGGCGGGGTGATCGATCTGGAGGGCGGCTATGGTGGGCTGGACGCGCGCTGGGGCTGGCACGGCGACCTCGTCGGCCGGCCGCTGGACGTGGTGGCCGGGCTCAGCGCGGACCGGCAGCGCCAGCACCGCACCGGCTTCGAGAACTTCATCGGCAGTACGTTGGGTGTGCGCGGGCGCCTGCGCCGCGACCAGATCGACACCGTGCAGAACGTGGACCAGTTCGCCCAGGCCTGGTGGCAGTGGAGCCCGCGCTGGTCGTTGCTGGCCGGCGTGCGCCACAGCGCGGTGCGCTTCGCGTCCGACGACCGCTACATCGTCGGCGCCAACCCCGATGACAGTGGCCGCCGCCGCTACCAGGCGACCACGCCGGTGGCCGGGATCAGCTTCGAGGCCAGCCCGCAGTGGCGCCTGCATGCCGCCGTGGGCCGCGGCTTCGAGACACCCACCTTCAACGAGCTGGGTTATCGCGCCGACGGCCAGGCGGGCTTGGCGCTGGATCTGGCGGCGGCGCGCAGCCGCAGCCTGGAGGTCGGCAGCAAGTGGCGCGCACAGGATGGAACCCAGCTTGATGTCAGCCTGTTCCGCGCAGATACCGACGATGAGCTGGCAGTTGCCAGCAACAACGGAGGTCGCAGCACCTATCGCAACATCGGCCGCACCCGCCGCCAGGGGGTTGAACTGCAGTATCGCCAGCCGCTGGCCGAGCAGCTGGAGCTGCAGCTGGCGTGGACCTGGCTGCAGGCGCAGGTGCGTTCGCCGTACCTGACCTCGAATACCCTGGTTGCTGCCGGCAGCCGCCTTCCCGGGGTACCGCGCCAGCAGGCCTTCGCCCGGCTGCAATGGTCACCCGGCGAGTGGCAGTGGGCGCTGGAGGCCGCCGCCAGCAGCGATACCGTGGTCAACGACGTGGCGACCGAACGCGCGCCCGGCTTCGCCCTGCTGCATCTGGAAGCCGGCCGTCGCTGGACCCTGCCGGGTGGCGAGCTGCGCGCCTTCGCCCGGCTGGAGAACGTGCTGGACCAGGCCTACATCGGCTCGGTGATCGTCAACGATGGCAACGGGCGCTTCTACGAGCCGGGACCAGGACGGCGGGCCAACGTCGGCCTGCAATGGTCGTGGCGCTAGGAGGGTAGTGCCGGCCGCTGGCCGGCATCGCTTCGCCTCGGGTATTCAAGGTGCCGGCCAGCGGCCGGCACTACCCATCAGTCAGGCGCCTTGGCCGGCACGAAGGGCGAGGTCGGGTCGCTGGCCGGGAACGTCTCCTCCAGCGCCTCGTCCTGGTTGTCGCTGGCGCGCTGCTTGCGTTCGCGCCGCTTGAGCGGGCTTTCCTGGCCGCCGCGATGGCGGTCACCGCCGTCCTTGCGGTCCTGGGCTGCCTGTTCAGCCTCGTGCTTCACCGGCAGATGCTCTCCGGCGTGCCCGGCATCGAAGAACGGCGCGCCGGTGCCGCGGTAGTCGGCATTGTCGGCATCATGTTTGCCGCGCTGCTCGCCGGGAATGGGCGGATGGTTCGCGCGCAGCGGATCGCGGGAGGTCTCTCGGCTCATGGTCTGGCTACCTGCGCTCGGGGGTTCCCACTACACCGCGCCACAGGTAAAGCCACCGCGAACCTGGCGTCATGAACATCTCGCTCACCCCCCGGTAACGGCACCGCGCGTATTCCTGCCCACCCGCCCCCGCTGCAGGAGCCGGCCATGCCCCGTCTTGAACGACCCGCACCGTCCGTGTTCAACGCCCTGCTCGATCCGCTTGGCCAGCGCACCGCGCAGCGCCGCACGCGTCGCCATGAGGATCCGCAGGCGGTGGCCCAGGACTACCTGCAATACATGCTCACTGACTACGAGGAACGTCGCGGGCAAAGCCATCGCAACTGGCGAGATCTGTGCCCGGTCTATGCCTTCGCGCTGACCACCCATGCTGCCGACTGGCCGCGCGGTGACGCCGCCGATACCTGCGAGGAACTGGCCGAGCACTGGGAACAGATGCGCGGGCAGTCGCGGCTGGGCTGGTCACAGGCGCGGCCGGTGGTGGAAGACGCCTGGCGTGCGCTGGACCATATTCCGGCGGCGGCAGTGAGGCCGTTGCTGCAGTAACGCTGGGGTTCTGCGTACACGCGCGGGTGTGCTGTGGTTGCCGGCCAGCGGCCGGCACTACCGTTTTCCGTAGAAGCCACCTGCACGACATCGACACGGCCGGTTTACACCGCCCGGAACACGCTGGGCACCCTGCCCCATCAAAGGTGCACCCATGGCCCGCCCGATCTGGACCGGCACGCTGTCGTTTGGCCTGCTCAACGTGCCGGTGTCGCTGATGTCAGGCGAACGCAAGGTCGACCTGCAGTTCCGCATGCTTGACTCGCGCGACCGCAAACCGATCCGCTTCGAGCGGGTCAATGCCGATACCGGCGAGGAAGTGCCGTGGAAGGATATCGTCAAAGCCTACGAGTACGACAAGGGGAGCTATGTCGTGCTGGAGGAAGGGGATATCCGCTCGGCAGCACCGGAAAGCCACGAAGCGGTGGAAGTGGAATCGTTCGTGGATGCGGCGCAGATCGACCCGCGCTACTACGAGAAACCGTACCTGCTGGTACCCGGCAAGAAGGCCGAAAAGGGCTACGTGCTGCTGCGCGAGACCTTGCGCAGCACCGGCAAGGTGGGCATCGCACGGGTGGTGGTGCGCACGCGCGAATACCTGTGCGCGGTGATGCCGCATGAGGACGCGCTGGTGCTGATGATCCTGCGCTATCCGCAGGAACTGGTGGATCCCGAGGACTACAAGCTGCCCACCGGAAAACTCTCCGACTACCGCATCAGCAGCAAGGAAACGGCAATGGCAGAGCAGCTGATCGAGTCGATGGCCGGTGATTGGGACCCATCCCAATACCACGACGAGTTCCGCGAGCGACTGCAGCAGGTGTTGAACAAGCGCATCAAGTCCAAGGGCGGCACCACCCGGGTGGAAGATGAGCCCGCACCACGCGAGGACGCCACCACCAATGTGGTTGATTTCATGGCGCTGCTGCAGAAGAGCCTTGATGCGAACAAACGTACGCCAGCGAAGAAGACCGCAACGCGCAAGGCAGCCACAAAGTCGACGGTGAAAAAGGCCGCAAAAAAGGCGACGAAGAAGGCTGCAAAGAAGACCGCACCACGGCGCAAGGCAGGTTGAGCCATGTCGTTGCACCAGTACAGGCGCAAGCGCCGACTTGGAGGTGGCGCCGGGCAGACGCCGGAACCTGACGAAACGCCTGTACGTGCTGATCCCAAGCGGCGGCCGATCTTCGTCATCCAGCTGCACCATGCCAGTTCGCGCCACTACGACTTCCGTTTGGAGATGGACGGTGTACTGAAGAGTTGGGCGGTGCCGAAGGGACCTTCGCTGCGTGTCGGTGAGAAGCGGCTGGCCGTGGAAGTGGAAGACCATCCGCTGTCCTACGCCGGTTTCGAAGGAGACATTCCTGAAGGCCACTATGGTGCTGGCCACGTGGATGTCTTCGATCACGGCACCTGGGCCTGTGAAGGCGATCCACTGCAGGCGCTGGCCGCTGGAAAGATCGACTTCGTGCTGCATGGGCAACGCCTGGCGGGCGGCTGGAAGCTGGTGCGCACGGCAATGAAGGGGCGTCAGGTACAGTGGCTGCTGATCAAGCGCGGTGACGAGGAAGCGCGCGACGCCGAAGCAGACGATCTGCTGGGCGCGCCCGCGCCCGAGCGCGCATCCGCAGTGATGAAGCGCACTGCGGGGAAGACAGGGCGTGCTGTGCCGGCCGCACGCACGTCTACCCGCAAGGCCGATGCACGCTGGCATGCGCGCGCGCTGAAATTGGACGGCGCACGTGACGCGCCCTACCCGCATGGGTTCAAACCGCAATTGACCGATCATCGCGACAGTGCGCCGGACGGCGCGCACTGGCTGCACGAGATCAAGTGGGACGGCTATCGCCTGTTGGCCGATCTGCATGACGGCGAGGTGAAGCTGCGCTCACGCAATGGCCTGGATTGGACCGATGATTTTCCCGAGGTGGTGCAGGCCGTGCGGGCGCTGCCGGTGCGTGATGCGCGCCTGGACGGTGAGCTGGTGGTGCTGGACCCGGAAGGGCGCAGCGATTTCGCAGCGCTGCAGCGCGTGATCGATGGAAGCTCGAAGCAACCACTGCGCTACATCGTGTTCGATCTTCCGGGTGTGGCCAACGCGGACATCAGTCGTGCGCCATTGCTGGAACGCAAAGCGCTGCTGAAGGATCTCATCGGACCCATGCCGGGCATCCTGGCCTTCAGCGAACATGTGATCGACCACGGCCCGCAGGTGTTCGATGCCAGTGGCGAGGCGGGATTCGAAGGCATCGTCAGCAAGCAGGTGGACGCGCCGTACGTGAACGCCCGCGCCCGCAGCTGGGTGAAGGTGAAGCACGAAGACACCGACGAGTTCGTGATCGTCGGCTATACGGCGCCAAAGGGTTCACGCGTGGGCTTCGGATCGTTGCTGCTGGCAACGCCGGACAAGGAGGGCCTGCGCTATGTTGGCCGCGTCGGTACCGGCTTCGATGACGAGAACCTGCGCGCGCTGCTCAAGGCACTGCAGCCACTGGCAGTAAAGACGCCTGTGCTGCAGCTTCCGGCGCATGTACCGTTCCGCGCCGCCAGCGTGCGCTGGGTGAAGCCAGTGACGGTGGCGGAAGTGGCGTTCCGTGGCTGGGGCAAGGAAGGCCTGCTGCGCCAGGCCAGTTTCAAGCGGCTGCGCAGCGACAAGCAGAAGGAGGACCTGGGAATGAGCACAGCAACGGCAGATGATGAAGTCGGAGGCGAGGTCCAGATCACTCATCCGGAGCGGGTGGTGTTTCCCAGGCAGAGACTAGGCAAAGGCGACGTGGCCGACTATTACCGGCGCATGGCGCGCTGGATCCTGCCCGAGATCGCCGGACGGCCGCTGTCACTGTTGCGCTGCCCCGATGGGGTGGGCAAGGTCTGTTTCTTCCAGAAGCATCATGGCCCCGGCCTGGGTGACGCGGTGCATGCGGTGCCCCTGCAGCAGAAGAGCGGCCGCGAGGACTATGTCTATATCGACGATGCGCGGGGCCTGCTGCAGCTGGTGCAGATGAACACGCTGGAGCTGCATCCATGGGGTGCGACCGTGGCCGACCCGGAGCATCCGGATCGACTGGTGTTCGATCTCGACCCTGGTGACGGCGTCAGCTGGGCACAGGTGAAAGCCGGTGCACGCGATGTGCGTGACCGCCTGCAGCAGGCAGGTCTCGAGAGCTTCGTGCGGCTGTCCGGTGGCAAGGGCGTACATGTGGTGGTACCGCTGCAGCCCAAGGCTGGCTGGGACGAGGCGAAGGCATTCTGCGAAGCCTTTGCGCAGGCAATGGCACAGGAGCAACCTGATCGCTATGTGGCGACGATGAGCAAGGCCAAGCGCCGTGGCGTCATCTTCATCGACTGGTTGCGCAACACCCGGGGGGCCACCAGCGTGTGCTCGTGGTCGCTGCGCGCGCGCGATTCCGCCGGTGTGGCAGTGCCACTGCGCTGGGAGGAGCTGGCTCGTATCAGTGCCGCCGACGCATTTCCCATGGGCAAGGCGCTGGCGAGGGCGAAGCGCTTGAAGGGTGACCCTTGGCAGGGCATCGAGCGGTTGAAGCAGACGCTGCCGTCGCTGAAGCGGTAGTGCCGGCCGCTGGCCGGCAACAGCAGGATGGCCGAGGTTGCCGGCCAGCGGCCGGCACTACCTGTATGCGCTCAGCGCGGATCGCGCGAGGCGCGACGGCCGAACCACCAGCCGACCAGCAGTTGCAGCGGCAGCGATGCCAGCAGCGAAATGACGAACCAGAACGGGAAATCCGCACCGGCCGTCCACATTGCGTAGCCACAGCCCAGCGCGATCAGCGACCAGATCGAGAAGCCATGCGAACGCGGCCAGCAGGGGGCGTAATAGGTGGCGAAGGAAATGCCCGCGATGCCACCGAGCACGCTGAAGGTGAGATCCCACCCCAGCTGCACGCTGTTGTTGTCCGGCGACAGGCCCAGCAGCGGAGGCAGCCAGCTGGCGACGCTGCTGACCAGCGCAAGCGACAGCACGCCGCCGATCAGGGCGACGATGGACAGGAACAGGGTCTTGAGCAGGCCGGGCATGCGCGCATTGTACGGCGGCGCGAAGTGCCTGGGGTTGCGGGCCGGCGGCCGGCACTACCGATGGATCGGCATGGCCGCCGCGTCCGTGGGAGAGGGGGACGGAGCGACGGCGGCCATGCACAGGCGGTCAGGCGGCGAAATCGAGCACCACGCGGCCTTCGATGGTGCCCGCATGCATGCGCGCGAACACGTCGTTGATGTTTTCCAGGCGGTCGGTGCTGACCGTGGCCGCAACCTTGCCTTCGGCCGCGAACTGCAGCGACTCCTGCAGGTCCAGCCGGGTGCCGACGATCGAGCCACGCACGGTGATGCCGTTGAGCACCATGCCGAAGATGTCCAGCGGGAAGTTACCGGGCGGCAGTCCGTTGAGCGAGACGGTGCCGCCACGGCGGACCATGCCCAGCGCCTGCTCGAACGCCTTCGGCGACACCGCGGTGACCAGCGCACCGTGCGCGCCGCCGATTTCCTTCCTGAGGAAGGCGGCCGGATCGGTGGTACGCGCGTTCACGGTGATCTGCGCGCCAAGCTGCCGGGCCAATGCCAGCTTGTTGTCGTCCACATCCACCGCAGCCACGTTCAGGCCCATCGCGCGGGCGTACTGCACCGCCATGTGGCCCAGGCCACCGATGCCGGAAATCGCCACCCAGTCACCGGGTTTGGTGTCGGTGACCTTCAGGCCCTTGTAGACGGTCACGCCGGCACACAGCACCGGCGCGATCTCGACGAAGCCCACGTCCTTCGGAAGCAGGCCGACATAGTTGGCATCGGCCAGTGCGTACTCGGCGAAGCCGCCGTTGACCGAGTAACCGGTGTTGCGCTGTGTCTCGCACAGCGTTTCCCAGCCACCCAGGCAGTGTTCGCAATGGCCACACGCCGAGTACAACCAGGGGATGCCGACCCTGTCGCCTTCCTTGACGTGCCCTACCCCGCCTCCCACGGCCACGACGTGCCCCACGCCCTCGTGGCCGGGGATGAACGGCGGGTTCGGTTTCACCGGCCAGTCGCCCTCGGCGGCGTGCAGGTCGGTGTGGCAGACGCCACAGGCCTCGATCTTGACCAGCACCTCGCCCGCCCCCGGGCGCGGTACCGAGACTTCCTCGATCACCAGTGGCTTGCCGAACTCACGCACGACAGCGGCCTTCATGGTCGAATTCATGTTCGGATCTCCGTAGTGCGCTTGCCCACAGAATGACGCCGGCACGAGGCCGGCGCTTTGATCACGATCAAACCTTTGAAGATTCGTGGAGCGGGTTCAGCTGGCCAGCACCGAGGCCTCGCGGGCCAGGCGTTCAATGGCATCCCAGTCGCGGGTCTGCAGCAGCGCCGGGGTGGTCAGCCACGAGCCGCCCACGCACAGCACGTTGGGCAGGTGCAGGAACTGCGGCGCGGTCTGCGCACTGATGCCACCTGTCGGGCAGAAACGCACATCGGCGAACGGGCCGTGCCAGGCCGCCAGCAGCGCAGCGCCACCGGCCTGCACCGCCGGGAAGAACTTGAAGGTGTCGTGGCCGTGCTCCAGGCCCAGGATCAGGTCCGAGGCGGTGGCCGCACCGGGCAGGTACGGCAGGTCGGCATCACGCGCGGCCGCATACAGCGCCGGTGTTGCACCCGGGGACACCGCGAAGCGCGCACCGGCCTGCTTCGCTGCGTGCATCTGCGTGGCGTTGAGTACGGTGCCGGCACCGATCACCGCATCCGGCACAGCCTCGACCATCGCCTTGATCGCATCCAGCGCCTGCGGCGTGCGCAGCGTCACCTCGATCACCGGCAGGCCGCCACGGAACAGCGCCTGGGCGACGTCGACCGCTTCATTCACATCTTCGGGGGTGTACACCGGGATCACCGGTGCCAGCTTCAACAGCGCGCGCAGGCGCGGATCAGCGCTGGACATCGTCTTGCTCCTTGCCCGACCGGGCATCGCGGATCGCTGCCGGGTCCGGCAGCGCAGCGGCGCATGATGCCACGTGGATCGCGAAGGTGCTGGCAGCACCCTGCCCCCGTGCCTGGCTCAGGCGGGGTCGGCCTGCAGTGCCTGGATGCGGCGCTGGTACCAGTCGCCGCCGAGCGGGTCGAACACCGCCGAGCGCTCCATCTGCGCCTCGTACACGTGCACCGAGATCGCCAACGCGTCATCGCTGGCGTTGCGCAGGGTGTGGTACTCGTGCGGCGGGATCAGGCTGCCGGCACTGCCGCAGCCCCCGCGCAGCGCGGCGTGGCGGTGGAAACGCCAGCGCTCGCCGGCGCGCTCCAGCAACTCGTAACGGGTGATCTCCAGCTCGCCCAACCACACTCCCTCCACACACCACATGGCATCGTGGTCGTGCAGCGGCGTGCCCTGCCCTGGGCCCCAGCTCATGGCAATCACGCTGTAGCCGTGTTCGCGGCTGTGGTACAGCGGACGTCGCGCGTAATGATCACTGACCGGCCGATGCACGCATTCGGGCAATTCGATGCGGCTGTCGGTTATGGCTTCCTGCAGCGCCAGCTGCAGGTCGGCGGTGATGCGCCCGGCATCACCGGAGGTCATCGCCGCGTCGACCGCGGCGATCAACCGGTCGCGGCCACGGAACGGCGGAAACGGAGAGGTCATGCAGGTCCATGCACCTGACTGTAGCGGAGCATGGTTAAGGGAATGTTGGCGTTCGCGTGCGTCGCGTCCGCATTCAGGGTGAACACGCGCGGAAGAACGGTTCAGATGCAGAGGCAGTAGAGCGATCACAATGGAACCTCGCGCAGCAGAACGTGTCGAACACGACACGTTTCAGATCCGCTGCGACATTCCGCAACTTCGCGCCCGACGGGCGCAAGGCTAGAATTCTCCGACTTACCTGGTTCTATACATGTCAGTGCGAAATATTAGCGATGCCGCGTTGCCGGCATCGAAGGGCAAGGCAGCCACGATCAACGACATCGCACGACTGTCGGGAGTTATCCAAGAAAACGGTTTCAAGAATCATCAACAACTCGCCGCTGGTGCGCAAAGACACCCGCGACAAGGTCGAGGCGTTGATGCGCGAGGTCGGTTACGTGCCCGACCCCCTGGCGCGCGGACTCGCGTTCCGCCGCTCCTTCCTGATCGGCCTGGTGTACGACGACCCCGGCGCCCAATGCATTGTCGACCTGCAGCACGGCGCGCTGGAAGCGCTGCGCGGCACCGGCTATGAGCTGGTGGTGCACCCGTGCAACAGCCAGGATGCGGACTGTGCGGACGGCGTGCGCCGCTTCGTGCAGCAGCAGAAGCTGCATGGCGTGATCCTTGGCCCGCGCGCCTCCGAGTCGGTGGCGCTGGCGCAGATGCTGGACGCGATCGACTGCCGCTACATCCGCATCAATGCGCATGCATCGGAGGAAGACGTGCAGGCGGTGGTCACCCACGATCGCGACGGTGCCGCTGCGGCTGCGGGCTACCTGCTCTCGCTGGGCCATCGCGATATCGCGGTGATTGCGGGTCCGGGGGATCGCCGTAGCGCACGCGAGCGTACCCATGGCTTCCTCGATCGGCTGGCCCAGGTCGGCTTGACCCTGCCGGGTGAACGCGTGCTGGAAGCGGGCGATACGTTCGAGTCGGGCGTGCATGCCGCCGAGCGGCTGCTGATGGGCGGACAACGCCCCAGTGCGATCTTCGCCGGTAACGATGAAATGGCCGCTGGCGTCTACCAGGTGGCATTGCGCGCGGGCATCGCGGTGCCGCAGCAGTTGTCGATCGTCAGCTACGACGACAGCCCGCTGGCGTCGCGGCTGTGGCCGCCGCTGACGTCGGTGCGCCGCCACGTCTCCGACATCGGCCGCATGGCTGCCGCGATGCTGGTGCAGACCGACGTACCGGAGGCGCCGACTGCGGCCAGCGTGCATCCGCAGCTGATGGTGCGCGGTTCCTGCCGGGCCGTGGACGGCTGAGTGCCCTGCCCTCGCCTGCGCCGTGGCAACGGTGCAGGCCGGTGGAAACGAGAACGGCGCACCAGGGTGCGCCGTTCCAGTGCGAAGCGGTGTGCGTTGCGCGCTTACACGTCGCCGCCGTCGGCCCAGCCTTCGCCCGTGCCGGCCTGGAATACGCGGTCATCGCCCTGCACTTCACCGGCCGGAAGATGCGCCTGGTCGGCCAGTGCCGCGTAGATCGGGGTGAAGTCGGGTGACGTCGCCTGCATCAGCTGTTCGAAGCTGTCGATGACGAAGTAGGTCTTCTGGAAGGTATCGATGCGGTACCTGGTGCGCATGATCCGCTGCAGGTCGAAGCCGATGCGGTTGGGCGCGGCCGATTCCAGCGAGTACAGCGATTCGCCCTTCGACGACACGATGCCCGCGCCGTAGATGCGCAGGCCGTCGGGCGTATCGATCAGGCCGAACTCCACCGTGTACCAGTACAGGCGGGTCAGGTTCTGCAGCGCATCCGGGCCGATCGCGTGGGCTTTGACGCCGCCACGGCCGTACGCCTCCATGTAGTCGGCGAACACCGGGTTCATCAGCAGCGGCACGTGGCCAAACAGATCGTGGAACAGGTCAGGTTCGGCGATGTAGTCGATCTGGTCCGGGCGACGGATCCACCAGGTCACCGGGAAACGGCGGTTGGCCAGGTGGTCGAAGAAATCCAGTTCCGGCAGCAGGCCTTCAACGCCGACCAGGGTCCAGCCGGTGGCGGCGCCGAGCACTTCGTTGAGCTGGTCGAAGCGCGGAATCATGTGCGCGTTCATGCCCATCTCGTCCTGTGCATCCAGGAACTCCTGGCAGGCACGGCCGACCAGCAGCTCGCGCTGGCGCTGGTACAGCGTGCTCCAGGTGGCGTGGTCGTCGGCGCTGTAGGTGTCCCACGGCTGCTCGACGAGCGCGGTGGTATACACCGGCACGTAGCCCTTGTCGGTCTGCTGGTGTTCGACGCGGCGGGGCTGGGCGAGGTCCATGGGGCACTCCTTGACGGGATACCCACGATGCTAGGGCAGGGGGCGCGCAACAGGGTTGCAAAAGTTGCGTCGATTGGCCTTGTTGGCGCAATATCCTTGCGTACTCACCATGTTGCGGGGCAACAATGGCCGGAGAAGTCCAGTTCGATCGCACGGATATACGCCTGCTGGCTGAAATCCAGCGGGATGGGCGCGCCACCAACGCCGAGCTGGCGACACGGGTGAACCTCTCACCCTCGGCCTGCCTGCGCCGCCTGCAGCGGTTGGAAAGCGAGGGCGTGATCGTCGGCTATGGCGCGCGGCTGGAGCCACGGCAGCTGCGCCTCGGCCTGCAGGCCTTCGTGCGCGTGCAGCTGGAAAAGCACGACCAGGCCGCCATCGGCCACTTCGTGGACAGCGTGCAGGGCTGGGATGAGGTGGTGGCCTGCCATGCGCTGACCGGCGACATGGACTATCTGCTGCACGTCTACGTGCGCGACCTGGAGCATTTCTCGCACTTCCTGCTGGACCGGCTGCTCAACGCCGGTGGCGTGGCCGATGCCAATTCCAGCTTCGTGCTGCGCACGGTGAAAGGCTTCCAGGCGTTGCCGTTGTCGCAGCTGGAGCCCTGAGCGGCCACCAGGCGTGCCCGGTGGCCTGGCATCAACGGATCAGCACTTGTCCTTGCGGCCCATCAGCTTACCCAGGCGCGAAGCTTCCTCGCACTTCGGTGCGGCCACCGGCGCCGGTGCTGCTGCTGCGGCGCGCGCGCGCTGCAACTGCTGGATCTTCGCGCGGATCTGCGGCATGGCCGCCATCGCGGCCTTTTCACCTTCCAGGATCGCGGTGCCACGCTGGCTGAAATCGGCGGCGCCGATGTCCAGCACCTTCGGGCGGATGACGATGTCGGCGCGCGCCAGTTCCTGCTCGCCCAGGCGCTGGCCCATGATCGAGATGGACTGGTTGACGATGCCCAGCATGTCCGTCGGTGCCTTGCCGCTGGCCTTGCTGGAGATGTCCACGGCGATCACGAAGTCGGCGCCGAGCTGGCGCGCGGCATCCACCGGCACCGGGCTGACCACGCCGCCGTCGATGTAGTTGCGGCCACCGATCTTCACCGGTTCGAACACACCGGGAATGCTGCTCGACGCGCGCACCGCCTGGCCGACGTTGCCGCGCACGAAGATCGAGCGCTCGCCGGTTTCCAGCTGCGTGGCGACGGCGGCGAACGGCTTTTTCAGGCGCTCGGCGGGACGGTTGGCAACCTGCTCGTTGACGTAGTCCTGCAGCTTCTGGCCCTGCACCAGGCCACCGGAGAACAGGCGCACGTCGCGGATGCTGGCTTCGTCCAGCGCGACCGCCTTGCTCTGCATCTGGAAGGCGTCCATGCCGCTGGCATACAGCGCACCGACCACGCTGCCGGCGCTGGTGCCGGAAACCACGGCCGGCTCGAAGCCGTTGGCTTCCAGCATCTTGATCACGCCGATGTGGGCGAAGCCCTTGGCTGCGCCACCACCGAGAGCGATGCCGATCTTGATCGGCTTGGCCTGCGGCACCACGGTCGGCGCCGGCGGCGGCGTGGGACGGACCGGGTCGCCACCGCAGCCGGCCAGCAGGCCGATCAGGGCGACGGACAGCAGCATGCGGGGGCGGAACAGGCTCATCGGCAGTGCGCTCGCGGCGCCGGATTCAGGAAAGGGCGCCAGCATACCGAAGCTGTGGCGGGGCGGGCAGGGTGGGGGAGATCCCTATTCATAAAGGTAGTGCCGGCCGCTGGCCGGCAACCATTGGGAAACTGGCAACGGTCCACGGGGTTGCCGGCCAGCGGCCGGCACTACCGGAGGCGGTCAGAACCGGTTGTCGCCGTCCAGCATCCGGCCCAGGCCGCCCAGCACCGAGCCTTCGCCGCGGCTCTGGCCGCCGCCCTGCGGTGCGGCCATCCACATGCGGCCGGCCAGGCGCGAGAACGGCAGCGACTGCAGCCAGACCTTGCCCGGGCCGGTCAGCGTGGCCAGGAACACGCCTTCGCCGCCGAACAGCATGCTCTTGATGCCGGCCACCCGGCGCACGTCCATGTCCACGCTGGAGTGGTAGGCCACCACGCAGCCGGTATCCACGTCCAGGCGTTCACCCGCGGCCAGCTCGCGCTCGATCACGCAGCCGCCGGCATGGATGAAGACCCAGCCGTCGCCTTCCAGCTTCTGCATGATGAAGCCCTCGCCGCCGAACAGGCCGGTCATGATCTTGCGCTGGAACTGCACGCCGATCTGCACGCCACGTGCGCCGGCCAGGAAGCTGTCCTTCTGGCAGATCAGGCGGCCACCGTGCTGGTCCAGGCGCATCGCCAGCACCGTGCCGGGGTAGGGCGCGGCGAAGGCGACCTTGCCCTTGCCGTGGCCGGTCTGGGTGTAGACGGTGGCGAACAGGCTCTCGCCGGTCAGCACACGGCGGCCGGCGGCCATCACCTTGTCCATCAGGCCGCCGCTGCTGGCGGCGCCGCTGCCGAACACGGTGTCCATCTGCACCGTGGCGTCCTTGAACATCAACGCGCCTGCCTCGGCCACCGCACTTTCGCCGGGGTCGAGCTCGATCTCCACGAACTGCATTTCATGGCCGACGATGCGGAATTCGATATCGTCGGCACGATTGCCGGCGGTGTTGGAAGGTACCGGCGGCGGGGTTGGCTGGCCCGCACCCGGCGCACGCAGCTCGGCCACCTCGGCGGTCGGCGTCCAGCCCGCCATGCCCTGGCACCAGGCCAGCGCGCGCGGGTTGGCCTGCGCATAGCGGCGCGCGGCCTCGTCATCGAGGGGGCCGACGCGGTCGGCCTGGGCGGAGGCATGGAAGTACCACTGGGTCATTGCGGTGGCTCCGCGGCGCTGGAAAACCCCGAGTCTAGCGAGCGCACCGGGGGCAGGGCGACGGGGCCATGAACGGCCGGCATTTGCGGGGCAGGTGCTGTATTGCAACAATTATCTGGTAGCGCCGTTTTACCACCCCTCCAAACACAGCCTACCGCCATGTCCCCGACCCGCACTTCCCGTGGCCGATTTCCGGTCGCGCGCCCCCTCGTTGCCGCTCTTTCCGCCCTGCTGCCGCTGGTAGCAGCCGCCCAGGAAACCCCCGCTGCCAAGGATCCGGTTGCCCTCGACACCCTGCAGGTGACCGCGCAGCGCCGCGTCGAGAACGCCAAGGACGTGCCGGTCGCGGTCAGCGCGATCCAGGGCGAGAAGCTGGATGTGCTCGGCTCGGCCGGCGATGACATCCGCTTCCTGGCCGCACGCGTGCCCAGCCTCAACATCGAGTCGTCCTACGGCCGTGCCTTCCCGCGCTTCTACATCCGCGGCCTGGGCAACACCGACTTCGATCTCAATGCATCGCAGCCGGTGTCGCTGGTGTACGACGACGTGGTGCAGGAGAGCCCGCTGCTGAAGGGCTTCCCGCTGTTCGACCTGGCCAACGTGGAAGTGCTGCGTGGCCCGCAGGGCACGCTGTTCGGCCGCAACACGCCGGCTGGCGTGGTCAAGTTTGATTCGGCGCGTCCGTCGCAGGATGCCGATGGTTACATCCGCGTCGGCTACGGCAGCTACAACAGCTGGAACGTGCAGGGCGCCTACGGCGGCCCGCTGACCGACCGCTGGTCGGCACGCGTCTCGGCGATCTACCAGCGCCGCGATGACTGGGTCGACAACACCCGTGTCGGCGCCCCCAACAGCGGCTTCGAAGGCTACGACGAAGCCGCCGGCCGCGTGCAGTTCCTGTACGAAGGCGACGACTTCGAAGCGCTGTTCAACCTGCACAAGCGCAAGCTCAACGGCACCGCCCGCCTGTTCCGCGCCAACATCATCGAGAAGGGTGGCAACTCGCTGGTCGAGAACTTCGACCGCGACAAGGTGGCCAACGACGGCGTCAACTTCTCCGACCTGAAGACCTGGGGCGGCAGCGCGCGCCTGCAGTGGAACCTCGGCTCGGTGACGCTGCACTCGATCACCGGCTACGAAACCGCCGAATCGCTCAACCGCGGTGACATCGACGGTGGCTACGGTGCGGCGTTCCTCGGCGCCGGCAACTACGGCCCGGGCTTCATCCCGTTCTCGTCGGAGTCGGCTGACGGCCTGCCGCACCATCGCCAGTGGACGCAGGAATTCCGCATCGAGTCCAACGAGTGGGGCCGCTTCGACTGGCAGGCCGGCGTCTTCTACTTCGATGAAGACGTGACCATCAACAACTTCAACTACGACTCGCTGGCCCCGGGCAATCCGCAGACCGGCCACGTGGTGCAGAACCAGCGCAACAAGGCCTGGGCGGTGTTCGCCTCGGGTGACTTCGATGTCACCGACCGCTTCAAGCTGCGTGCCGGCGTGCGCTACACCCAGGACAAGAAGGACTTCAGCGCCAGCGTGCTGCAGGCCGTTCCGTTCGGCACCCCGGTCAGTGGCCCGTACCTGGCCAACACCGACGTCAACGACGTCAGCTGGGATCTGAGCGGCGTCTACAAGCTGACCGACGACATCAACGCCTATGCCCGCGTGGCCAAGGGCTTCCGCGCGCCGTCGATCCAGGGCCGCCTGGCCTTCGCGCCGGGCCTGTCGCAGGCCGATTCGGAGAAGGTGATCTCGTACGAAGCCGGCATCAAGGCTGATCTGTTCGAGCGCCGCGCGCGCCTGGGCCTGAGCGTGTTCCGCTACAACGTCGATGGCCAGCAGTTGATCGCAGTGGGCGGCACCAACAACACCGCCACCCTGCTCAACGCCGACAAGACCATCGGCCAGGGCGTCGAGCTGGACCTGGAGGCCTACCTGGCCGACAACGTCCTGCTGACCTTCGGCAGCAGCTACAACGACACCGAGATCAAGGACAAGAACCTGGCGGTGGCGATCTGTGGCGGTGGCTGCACCATCACCGACCCGACCACGGTGATCAACGGCCAGACCTATGCGCTGGTGAACGGCAACCCGCTGCCGCAGGCGCCGAAGTGGATCCACAACGCGACCCTGCGCGTGGGCTTCCCGCTCAGCGATGGCAGCGAGCTGTACGCCTACACTGACTGGGCCTACCGCAGCGCGGTGAACTTCTTCATCTATGAGTCGCCGGAATTCCGCGGCCGTAGTTCGCTGGAAGGCGGCCTGCGCCTGGGCTACAACTGGGATTACGGCCAGTACGACGTGGCGGTGTTCGGCCGCAACCTGACCAACCAGACCCGCGTGGTCGGCGCGATCGACTTCAACAACCTGACCGGCTTCCTCAACGAGCCGCGTACCTGGGGCGTGGAATTCACCGCGAAGTTCTGATGCGGTTGCTGCGTTGATGCAATGAAGAAGGGCCGGCGCAATGCCGGCCCTCTGCTTTACACCCATCGTTGCCGAATGGGGTCAGAGCCCTTTCCAGCGGAAAGGGATCCGACCCCGATGGCATCGGCATTCCGCGCTGGGGTCAGATCCCTTTCCGAAGGGAAGGGCTCTGACCCGGATCGCCGCTTACAGCGCGCTCTGCGGGCGGATCTTCAGCACAGCATTCTCGGCCGCGCAGTCGCGGCTGGAGTGCAGGCCGGCCTTGCGCGCGGCAGCGATTTCCCTGCGTGCGGCCAGCAGGTCCTTGTTGAACGCGGCGTTGTCGTGCAGGCGGGCCACGGCGGCGGCGCCCATGAAGCGGCCTTCAAGGATGTCGCTCTGCCAGTGCACGTTGCACACCAGGCGGCTTTCTCCGTAGTTGCGGCCGCGGGCCTGGATGGCATCGGCGCGGTCCGGCGCGATCTCCGACAGGATCAGTGCCCAGGCCCAGCCGATCGAGGTGTGGCCGGACGGGTAGGAACCGTTCTTGCGCAGGCCTTCCTCGTCCTTCGGCGAGCAGGTCGGCTCACCGTTGACCATGAACGGGCGCGGGCGCTGGTAGTGGTTCTTGGCCGCCTTGGTGGCGGCGCTGGCATCGATCCGGCTGCGCTCGAGCAGTCGGTACAGCGCCGGGCTCTTCACCGCATCGACGTCGATGTCGGCGGCGCAGGAGAAGTGGTTGGCGCCTTCGGGGAAGCCGAGTTCGGCATCGACGCCGGCCTGGGCGAAGCGCGGGCTGCCACGCAGCGCGCGGGCTTCACGGCTGACCTGTTCGTCCAGGGCGAGGGCGGCCGAACCGGCGACCGGTGGTGCCGGCACCAGGTCGAGGCTGGCCGGTACCGCGCTCTTGTCGAGATAGCCCACCGCCTTGGTGGTGATGTTGGCTTCGACAGCGGTCGGCTTGGCGGCGGTGGCGGCGCAACCGGCCAGGGCCGCGACGACGGCGAGGCCGAGCAGCGGGCGGGCAGGGTGGGAAATCAGCGACATGGGCAGGCTCCGGGCAGAAAACATCGCGCCATGATCGCAGCCCCCATACGACACCGCAGTGGCCATCGGTCATACGGCCAGACCCGGCATGGTCATCGGAGCGGTATGAAAAACGTCATCGACTGTCGTCAGTCTCCTGAATCCGGGCGCAGCGCACGGACTTTCACACGGCTGCGCCATGAGCATCGGCACAACGGTGATCGACAGGCCGTCCAGTTCCAGCCGGGTCGGGGGGATCCGCTGACAGAGGGAGAGAAGCGATGCGCAGCACCGCAACAGGAAGTACCGTCCTGGCCCTGCTCCTCGGGCTGGCAACCGCCCAAGCGCAGGCCGCCGACGTGGTTGGCGTGGCCTTCGTGCATGGCACCGGCGCGCAGACCAATGCCACCCAGGACTACTGGCAGCCGGCGATCATCGACACCGTGCGCCAGGGCCTGCCGAACAGCAGCAACTACGTCGTCATCAACTGTGACTTCACCCAGTACATGTGGAAGCCGGAAGCCGCCGGCTGCCTGGCCAACCAGTTGACCAGCTTCATCGCCAGCCGTGGCATCACCCAGCTGGTGGTGATCACCCACTCCAACGGCGGCAACGTGATGCGCTGGATCCTGTCCAACCCGACCTACGACAGCCGCTATCCGAAGATCATCCGCACGGTGCGCAAGGTCAACGCACTGGCACCGTCTTCGGCGGGCACGCCGTTGGCCGATGCGGTGCTCAACGGCAACACCTTCGAAACCTCGCTGGGCTGGCTGCTGGGTTACAAGAACGACGCCGTGCGCCAGCAGCAGGTGGCGAGCATGGCCACCTACAACGCGCAGAACCTGTACGGCACCGCAGGTCGCCCGGCGCTGCCCAAACCGTTCCGCGCCGTGGTCGGCAGCGACGTGGAATCGGCGGTGTGGGACAGCAACAGCTACTGCGGTGGCTACGCCGCCAATGTCGGCCTGGAGTTCACCCAGAACTGGCTGTCGTCCTGCTCCGATGGCTTCCTGGAGTGCAGCAGCCAGAAGGCCGCCGGCACCACCTGGTTCACCGACAAGCAGCGCACCAAGGATGCCGAGCCGCTCAGCCACAACCAGAGCCGCCGCGAGTGCTTCGGCCTCGGCACGATCCTGCGCACCGACCTGGCCCAGTGAGGAAGACGACCATGACGAACCATTCCACTCTGCTGGCCAGTGCGGTGCTGGCCGTGCTGTCCCTGTCCACGGCGCAGGCCGCGCAGCCGCTGCAGGCCGCCCGTGCAGGCGATCAGGTGCCTGCCGCATTGGTGGCCGCGCCGCTGCCGGCTGATGAAAGCGAACACGCACCGTTGTCGTTTGCCTGGGCGCTGGACCCGGCACAGCCGCTGCAGGCGGCCACGCCGTATGCCTCGGTCAGCCGCAGCTACTGGCAGCAGGTCGATGGCACGCAGCTGCAGCGCGGCCTGGACCTGCCGCTGACGGCGCCCGATGCGGTGATCCAGCTGAGCCCGGCCGCAGGTGCCCGCGCAGTGCCGGCCAACACCCTGCAGGTGCGCGATCCGGCTGGCCGCAGCAGCGTGGCGCGTAGCGTCGATGCGCGCGCGCTGCAGGATGCCGGCATGCCGGTGGGGGATGGCAGCAGCATGCTGCGCACCGGCGCGACCAGTGCGGCCGGTGCGTACACCCTGCAGAGCACGCAGGCGCAGGGCCGCTATGTGGTGCAGGTGCTGGAGCCGAACAGCCCGCTGCGGCTGGAAGTGCAGGCCAACCAGGCGCAGGTGCTGGCCGGTGGCAACGTGCAGCTGCAGGCACGCCTGCTGGAAGACGGCGCCACCACCGCGCAGCTGGCATCGCGTCGTGGCGGCCTGGGCGGTGAAGCCCTGCTGGTCGCGCCGGATGGCCGCAGCTGGCCGCAGCGCCTGCTGCGCACCACCGATGGCAGCCTGCGCGCGCAGGTACGGATCCCGGCCGATGTCGGCACTGTGCAGGGCCTATGGGAACTGCAGGTGTTCGCCCAGGCCGATGGCGTGCTGCGCGATGGCAAGGTGGCCTTCGCGGTGGCACGGCCGACCGCGCGCTTCAGCGGCCAGGCGGCACCGGACCCGGCCAGCCGCCAGGTGGCGCTGCCGCTGCAGGTAGCAGCGGCCGGACGCTATGAGGCGCGGGGCACGCTGTATGCCACGGCCCGCGATGGCCAGTTGAAGCCGGTCGCGCAGGCACATGCGGCCGCGTGGTTCGATGGCCCGGGCGCAGGCCAGCTGGTGCTGCCGTTCGACCAGGCTGCGTTGCCGGTCGGCTTCGGTGCGCCGTATGAGCTGCGCGACCTGCAGCTTCAGGACCAGAGCCGGATGGCGCCGATCGAGTCGCGTGCGCTGGCGCTGAAGTTCTGAGCGAGGGTGCAGTGGGCCGGGATATCCGGCCCGCTGCACTGCGCATGTCGATCACCCCGCATACGCGGTCAGCCGGCCTTCCTGCTCGATCACCGTGATCGCGCCGTCGAACACCGCCGACAGCGGTTCGTTGCGCAGCAGCTCGGCGCGGGTGCCGTCGGCCAGTACGCGGCCATCGCGCAGCAGCACCACCCGCTCGATCTCGGGAATGATCTCTTCAATGTGGTGGGTCACCAGCACCAGGGTGATGCCCTGCTGCGCCAGCACCCGCATGGTCGCCACCAGCTGCTCGCGGGCGACCAGGTCCAGCCCGGTGGAGGGTTCGTCCAGCAGCAGTGCCTGCGGCCGATTGACCAGCGCGCGCGCGATCAGCACGCGGCGCGTTTCGCCGGCCGACAGCTCGGCATAGGCGCGCTCGCGAAGGGACAGGGCGCCGGTCATCGCCAGTGTTTCGCCGACGCGCGTGCGCATGTCGGCGGTCACTTCGCGGAAGGCCGGCACCACGTAGCTGGCGAAGAAGCCGGACAGCACCGCCTGTTCCACGGTCAGCCCGGGCATGTCGGCCAGGTTGCTGCTGAGGTCGCCGGTGACGATGCCCAGCTGTGAGCGCAGCCGGTCCACCTGCCAGCGGTTCTGGCCCAGTACCTTCACCGCCACCGTGCCGTCGCCCTGGGCCAGCGGGTACAGCTCGCGGGTGATCAGCTTGATGAAGGTGGACTTGCCGCAGCCGTTGGGGCCTAGCAGGGCGGTGTGCTGGCCCTGCGCGATGCGCAGGCTGAGCCCGTGCAGCACCTTCACCTGGCCGCGCACCACGGTGGCGCGGTCCAGTTCGATCAAGGGGGGCAGCTCCGCGACGGGCGGGGCGGCGGTCATGGCGCTGGCGCGTGGATCAAGGCTCGACAACTCAGGTCCCCAACTGTGAACGGTGCCACGGATGGCGATGGGATTCATCGCCGCAGGGATGCAGTTTGCAACGCAAGCGCCCATCATGTCTGCCATCCCCGCGTCGATCCGGAGAGCTGCCATGCCTGATGCCCTGATGTCCCTGTTGACCGGTGGTGTGCTCGGCCTGGGCTGGTGGGCCATGCTGGTGGTGTTGCTGGTCTTCACCCAGATCACCATCTTCTCGGTGACCCTGTACCTGCACCGCAGCCAGGCCCATCGCGGGGTCGATTTCCACCCGGCGCTGGCCCATGTGTTCCGCTTCTGGCTGTGGCTGACCACCTCGATGATCACCCGCGAGTGGGTGGCCATCCATCGCAAGCACCACGCCAAGGTGGAGACCGAGGACGACCCGCACAGCCCGGTTACCCGCGGCATCGGCAAGGTGTTCTGGCACGGCGTGGAGCTGTACCGGGAAGCGCGCGGCATGCGCGCGGACATCGAGCAGTACGGGCGCGGCACCCCGGACGATGCGATCGAGCGCCACCTGTATACCCCGCACGCGACGCTGGGGCCGGTGCTGCTGCTGGTGATCAACAGCGTGCTGTTCGGTCTGCCCGGCGTGGCCCTGTGGGCGATCCAGATGGCGTGGATCCCGTTCTGGGCTGCGGGCGTGGTCAATGGCCTGGGCCACTGGTGGGGCTACCGCAACTATGAGTCGGCCGATACCTCCACCAACCTCACGCCGTGGGGGGTCTGGATCGGTGGCGAGGAGCTGCACAACAACCATCATGCCTTCCCCAGTTCGGCGCGCTTCGCGATGCGGCGCTGGGAGTTCGACATCGGCTGGAGTGCGATCCGCCTGCTGCAGGCGCTGCGCCTGGCCAGGGTGCTGCGGGTGGCGCCGGCCATGGACGTGCGCCCGAACATCGCCGTGCCCGACGCCGAGACCCTGAAGGCGCTGCTGTCGCACCGCTTCCAGGCGATGACCGATTACCAGCGCAATGTGTTCATGCCGGCCCTGCGCGAGGAAGCCGTACAGGCTGGGGCCAAGCTGCGCCGCCTGCTGCCGCGCCGGCTGCGCCGCGGCCTGGTCAACGATGGCCGCTGGCTGAAGCCGGACAGTCGTGCCCAGCTCAGCGAATGGGTGGCGCAGCGCCCGCGCATCCGCACCCTGGTCGAGTACCGCGCGCGGCTGGCGGCGCTGCTGGAAGCCCGCGGCCACGATGCCGCCGAGCGCCTGCATCAGCTGCAGGCGTGGTGCCGCGAGGCCGAGGAAAGCGGTATCGCGGCGTTGCAGGCCTACGCCGCACGCTTGAAGGGCTACAGCCTGGTGGGCGCGTGAGGGCAGGGTACGGGCTTCTGCTGGCGGCGTTGCTGCCGGGCGCGGCGCTGGCCCAGGTCACCGATACCGCCAGCTATCTGCAGCGGATGGACAGCGATGGCGACGGCAGGGTCAGCGAGGCCGAGTACGTGCAGTGGATGCTGTATGCCTTCGACCGCATGGACCGCAATGGTGACGGTGTGCTGACGGCCGAGGAGCTGCCCGGTGGCAAGGGCAGGGTGATCAGCCGCGAGCAGCAGCGGCAGGTGATCGTGCAGCGCTTCCACAAGCAGGATGCCAACGGTGATGGCTTCCTGGATGCGCGCGAACTGGCAGCGCCTCCGCGCTAAAGATTCCCAGCGTGCTGCCGATGGTGGGTTCGACGCGATCCCGGGAACCGGTCGATCCGCACGGGTAAGGCGAGCTGGCATGTCGACCGCGATGGATCGCGGTAGGGGGAAGGACATGGAAGGGAGTGCTGTGCCATTGCGATGATCGATGCCGAACGGAATCGCCTGCACTGGCCCGACACGACCCAAGGATCCCCCATGAAATCGAACCCACCGCTTCTGGCGGCCGCGCTGCTCGGCAGCCTCGTCATCGCCTCGCCTGTGCTGGCCAATGAGCCGCCCCCAACCACCCCGTCCGACACGGCGACGGCTGCAGACGTTCCCGCAGCTGATGCCGGTGCTGTCGCCGTCGTGGAAGACACGGCGGCGGCCACCGTGGCGGAGGTGCCTGCCTGGCAAGGCCGGGTGCCGTTGAGCGTCAAGCTGCAGATGGGCGCAGATGGCCAGCCGGTCGGCGACAAGACGCTGCGCCTGGTGCAGCGTTCCACCACCGGCAAGCTGGTGGCCGCGCAGGTTGCCGTGTCCTTGTTTTCCGGCACGCTCGGTGGCAGCTCGTTCAAGAAGGATCAGCTGAAGGGAACCCGGGTCGAGACTGTTCCGAACCCGGCCTTCGGTTACCTGCAGGACCAGGTGCGCCTGCGCCTGGCCGAATACTTCACCGCGCATCCGGGCGCTGTGCCGGCAGAGGTCCGGCCGGTGCAGATCACCGCCGATGGCTTCACCCTGATCTACAAGGAACTGGGCGATGCCGATACCCAGTACGAGCTGCGCCAGACCCAGCACGTCGGCTTCCCGTATACCCGCAAGCTGCTGCGCCTGGTCGGTGGCGAAGGCGTGCAGTGCCAGGTGGACGAGCCGGTGGCCGCACCCCTGGAAGCCTGGCAGGCCGACGACTACGCCTTGGTCAAGCAGACGGCCGAGCGCTACAGCGACCAGTGCCTGGCCCGGTTCGTGGAAACGCTGCCGTCGCTGTTCCCGGACCGTTCCGCCGCTGCCGCACCTGTCCCGGCGGAGCCTGCGCGCGCCGGGCAGGACGCCTGACACCCGTCGAAGCCGGGGATCATTCCCCGGCTTCGACGGCCAGGTGCCGGCGGCAGAGCAGCGATAGAATCCCTGCATGCCTGAACTGCCCGAAGTCGAAACCACCCGCCGCGGCCTGGCGCCGCACCTGCAGGGCCGCCGCGTGCACGGGGTGATCCTGCGCCGCGCCGACCTGCGCTGGCCGATCCCACCGGAAGTGGCCGAGCTGCTGCCGGGGCAGCGCATCGAGGACATCCGGCGGCGCGCCAAGTACCTGCTGCTGGACACCGCCATCGGCAGCGCGGTGCTGCACCTGGGCATGTCCGGCAGCCTGCGCGTGCTGCCCGGCGATACCCCGCTGCGTGCGCACGACCACGTCGACATCAGCCTGGACAACGGCCGCCTGCTGCGCTTCAACGACCCGCGCCGCTTCGGCAGCCTGCTGTGGCAGCCCGCCGGTGAGATTCACCCGCTGCTGCAGGGGCTGGGCCCGGAACCGCTGGACGACGCGTTCGACGGCGACTACCTGTTCGCCCGCAGCCGTGGCCGCAGCGCGCCGGTGAAGACCTTCCTGATGGACCAGGCGGTGGTGGTGGGCGTGGGCAACATCTACGCCGCCGAGAGCCTGTTCAAGGCTGGCATCAGTCCGTTGCGCGAGGCGGGAAAGATCTCGCGCGAACGCTACCAGCGGCTGGCCGACGCGGTGAAGGAGATCCTGGGCTACGCCATCACCCGCGGTGGCACCACCCTGCGCGATTTCATCAGCCCCGATGGCGCGCCGGGCTACTTCGAACAGGAACTGCTGGTGTACGGCCGTGACGGGCTGCCCTGCCCGAACTGCGGCCGTGCGCTGAAGCACGCCACCATCGGCCAGCGTGCCAGCGTCTGGTGCAGCCACTGCCAGCGCTGAGCCGGGCCGCCAGCGGCAGCTGAACGGGCAGGGCGCGTCTCCGCTGCCCGTTAACGTTTGTCTGCCTATGATGGCCGACCTTCCTCCCTGTGCCTGACGCGCCTGCATGCAACGACGCGACTTCATCCGCAATGCCTCCCTCGCCCTGGCTGCATTCGGCCTGCCGTCCCTGCCCGCGTGCGCGGCCAGCAAGAGCGGCCAGATGGGCCTGCGCCGCCTCGGCCAGCCGCAGCCGTTCGACTTCGCCACCTTGAAGGGCCAGGCGCGCGCGCTGGCGCAGGCGCCCTACAAGAGCCACAAGCGGGTGCTGCCGGGCCGCCTGGAGGGACTGGACTGGGACCAGTACCAGTCGATCGGCTACCGCCAGGACCATGCGCTGTGGGCTGACCAGCCGGGCAAGTTCCAGGCCAAGTTCTTCCACCTGGGCCTGTACTTCCATTCGCCGGTGCGCATGTTCGACGTGGTCGACGGCAAGGCGCAGGAGCTGGCCTATGACGGCGCGGCGTTCAACTACGGCAAGAGCGGCATCAAGGACGGCGAGCTGCCGGCCGACCTCGGCTTCGCCGGTTTCCGCCTGAACACCCGCAAGGACACTGACCGCGACTTTGCCGCCTTCCTCGGCGCCAGCTACTTCCGCGCGGTCGGCAAGGAAGGCCAGTACGGCCAGTCCGCGCGTGGCCTTGCGATCGACACCGGCATGGGCAAGCCGGAGGAGTTCCCGGACTTCATCGCCTACTACCTGGAACAGCCGTCGGCCGATTCGGAGACGATCGTGGTCTACGGCCTGCTGGATTCGCCCAGCGTGGCTGGCGCCTACCGCTTCGCGATCACCAATGGCGACGTGCTGTTGATGGACATCGACAGTGCGCTGTACCCGCGCAAGGCGATCGAGCGGTTGGGCATCGCCCCGTGCACCAGCATGTACCAGGTGGGCGAGAACGACCGCCGCATGGCATGGGACTGGCGCCCGGAGATCCACGATACCGATGGTCTGTCGCTGTGGACCGGTGCCGGTGAATGGATCTGGCGGCCGCTGCTGAACCCGCGCAACCTGCGCTTCAACATGTTCGTGGACCGCAACCCGCGCGGCTTCGGCCTGCTGCAGCGCGACCGCAACTTCGACCATTACCAGGACGACGGCGTGTTCTACGAGAAGCGCCCGTGCCTGTGGGTGGAGCCGAAGGGCGAATGGGGCGAGGGCTCGGTGCAGCTGGTGGAGATTCCCACCGTGGACGAGACCTTCGACAACATCGTGGCGTTCTGGAACCCGAAGGAAAAGCCGCAGCCGGGCCAGGAGCTGCTGGTCGGCTACCGCCTGTACTGGGGCGCCGAACCGCCGGCGCGGCCGCCGCTGGCGCACTGCGTGGCCAGCCGTACCGGCCTGGGCGGTGTGGTTGGCAAGAAGCGCGAGTACTTCAGCTGGCGCTTCGCGGTGGACTTCGAAGGGGGCGAGCTGGCCAGCCTGATCGACAAGGGCGAGGTCGAGGCGGTGGTGGAAGCCAGCCGTGGCCGGGTCGAGATCGTGTCGGCGCGCCCGCTGCGCGAGATCAACGGCTATCGCGCGATGTTCGACCTGGTGCCGCCGGAAGGCAGTACCGAGCAGATCGACATCCGCCTGTTCCTGCGCAGTGGTGGCAAGACGCTTACGGAGACCTGGCTGTACCAGTACACCCCGCCGCCGGCGGGCGCGCCGGAGCGCACGCTGTACTAAGTGGGTTTATCGGCAGGGCTGCGCCCTGCACCCGCAGAGGCTCCAAGCAACGGCAACAGCCGAAGCAAAAGCCGGCATTCCGTGGGTAGGCGGGGTGGGTCCGGTGGTGGGAGACGCCGTAAACCCGTCCATGGGGGCTTGGCCGCGGCATCCATGCCGCGGACACTCCCGCCACCGGACCCACCCCGCCTTCGACAGATCTCCGCGATCTGTGGGAATTGCTCTGGGGGTCAGATCCGTTTCCCGAAGGAAAACGGATCTGACCCCCGGAATTTCATTCGATATCTGACAGATGTGTCGACCAAGGTCGACACCTACCAACAGCCGTGGGGATCTGACAGAGGTGGGGCGGTGTGGGCTTGCAGGACCGTTGGCGCCATGGATGGCGCCATCGAGCCCCCAGGGATGGGTTTACGGCGTGTCCTGCAAGCCCACACCGCCCCGCCATCCCACGGGATACCAGCTTTCGCTGTTGCTGTTGCGTTGAGCAGGTGCAGGGCTGCAAGCCCTGCAAAAGAACACCCCTTACAGCGGCAGGGGTGCCTGCGCCGGATCGATCCGTCCTTCGCCGCGGGTGATCTTCTTGAACTCGGCACGGCTGACCGACACGTAGCGCTCGTTGCCACCGATCTCCACCTGCGGGCCGTCCTGCACGGCGTGGCCATGCTCGTCCACGCGCACGGTCATCGTCGCCTTCTTGCCGCTGTGGCAGATGGTCTTGATCTCCTGCATCTCGTCGGCCCAGGCCAGCAGGTACTGGCTGCCCTCGAACAGCTCGCCGCGGAAGTCAGTACGCAGGCCGTAGCACAGCACCGGAATGCGCAGCTGGTCGACCACTTCGCTGAGCTGCCAGACCTGGGCACGGGTCAGGAACTGCGCCTCGTCCACCAGCACGCAGCCCATCGGACCGTTGGCTGCCAGATCCTGCTCGACCCAGTGCTGCAGGTCGGTATCGCGGTCGAAGGCCATGCCATCGGCGCGCAGGCCGATCCGCGAAGCGACAACGCCGGCGCCGGCACGGTCGTCCAGGCGCGGGGTCAGGATCGCCACCCGCATGCCGCGTTCGCGGTAGTTGTGTGCGCTCTGCAGCAGGGTGGTGGTCTTGCCGGCGTTCATCGCCGAATAGTAGAAGTAGAGCTTGGCCATCGGCCAATTCTAGTCGCCACCCGGCCCGCCGTCGCGGATCTGCCGCGGTGCACCGATCTCGATGCTGGGCCGCAGCCGGGTGTTCTGCCAGATCTGCTCCTGCAGGCACCAGTAGGCCGCCGGTTCCCAGAAGGCATCGCGGTAGTAGTCATCGCCGGTGACCGGCCGGTTGGCCTCCGGCCCCTCGCCCAGCGCCATGCGCAGGCCCGGGTTGACGAAGCCGGTGCGGCTGCCGGTCATCGCATGGCGGGCGTTCCGCAGCACGGTTTCCATGCGCGGCTTGGCCACGGCATCGCCGTACTGCGCGTACAGCGCCGGGCCTTCGGCAAGTACCCGCTGCCGCTGCGCCGTATCCAGCCGTTGCCAGTAACGCTCGCGTTCAACCAGCAGGTCGCGGTAACCGCGCTCGGCGGCCAGGTCCATCCAGATGTAGGCCAATACCGGATCGGCGTCGATGCCGATGCCTTCCTGGTACATGCGCGCAACCAGCGACTGCGAGAACTTGTCGGCGTACAGGCTGGCGCGCTGGAAGCGCAGCCGCGCCTGTGCCGGCTTGCCACGTCGCCACGACAGCTGGCCCAGGTCGCGCCAGTACAGGTCGGGATGGGCCTGCAGGAAACCCTCGGTCAGCAATGCCGACGGAATCGACGCGGCCGGGTCGGGCGCGCAGGTGCTGGCGGCCGCGTACCCCGGTGCCAGCAGCACCAGCACGAAGGCACCGATGGCCCGGCAGGCGCGGGTCATCGCCCCGACCTGGCCAGTTCCTCGTCCTGCCATTGCCGGTAGGCCACCGGGTCCCAGTAACGTGCCAGCTGGTGCTTCTCCGGTTGCAGCACGCGCGGCCCGGCATCGCCGCGGCCCTGGCTGCGCATGGCGCCGCTCCAGCCGGCGCGGCTGCCGGTCTGCTGCATGCTGCCGGCGCGCAGTTCGCGTTCCAGCCGCGGCGTGGCGGCGGGGTCGCCGAACTCGGCGTACAGCGTGCGGCCCTCGCGCACCGCGCGCTCGCGTTCATCCGCTGACAGCGCCTCCCAGAAGCGTTCGCGCTGCGCCACCAGCCATTCGGTGCCACGCTCGGCCGCCAGATCCATCCACGCATAGCCCAGGGCGCGGTCGGCGGGGCCGCCTTGCCCGTTCCACAGCATGTCGGCCAGCGCCGCCTGTGACAGCTTGTCGCCATAGCGCGCGGCATTGCGGAAGTTGTTGCGGGCTTCTTCGTCGCGGCCCCGTTCGCGGGCCTCCATGCCCAGCTGGCGGAAGCGCAGGTCCGGGTGGTAGACGAGGAACTCGTGCGACTGCAGCACGATCGTTTCATAGGCATCCGTGCGCGGCGGCGGGCCGGACCCGGCCGCAGGCATGGCCAGCAGGCCCAGCAGGACGGCCGCAAGCGGACGGGCGATGACAGTCGAGGACATGGACCACGCTCCTGTGTTCCGGTGCCGATTCAATACCTTACGGGCGGGCGCCATGCAAGTCAGGTGGGCCTGCCAGCACCCCGCTACAATCCTGTCCCCATGCACGGTCTGAATCCTCCCCAAGCTGCCGCGGTCCTGCACATCGAAGGCCCGTTGCTGGTGCTCGCCGGCGCCGGCAGCGGCAAGACGCGCGTGATCGTGGAGAAGATCGCCCACCTGATCAGCTGTGGCCGCTACCCGGCCCGCCGCATCGCCGCGATCACCTTCACCAACAAGTCGGCCAAGGAAATGCGCGAGCGCGTGGCCAAGCGCCTGCGTGAGCAGGACGCCGACGAGGTGACCATCTGCACCTTCCATGCGCTGGGCCTGAAGTTCCTGCAGATCGAACATGCCGCCGTGGGCCTGAAGCGCGGTTTCTCGATCTTCGATGCCGACGATGCCGCCGCGCAGATCAAGGACCTGATGTACGGCGCCAAGCCTGATGACATCGAGGACATGAAGAACCTGGTGTCGCGCGCGAAGAACGCTGGCCTGTCGCCCGAACAGGCGATGGCCGCCGCGCGCAGCAACCGCGAGAAGGAAGCGGCCAGCGTCTACGAGCGCTACCAGCTGCGGTTGACCGCGTTCAACGCGGTCGACTTCGACGACCTGATCCGTCTGCCTGTGCAGATCCTGGAAGAGAACCCGGAGATCGCGATGGCCTGGCGCGAGCGCATCGGCTACCTGCTGGTGGACGAATGCCAGGACACCAACGACGCGCAGTACCGCCTGCTCAAGCAGCTGGCCGGCGACAAGGGCAATTTCACCTGCGTGGGCGACGATGACCAGTCGATCTACGCCTGGCGTGGCGCCAACCCGGAAAACCTGCAGCAGATGGGGCGTGATTACCCCGCGCTGGAGATCATCAAGCTGGAGCAGAACTACCGCTGCTCCAACCGCGTGCTGCGCGCGGCCAATGCGTTGATCGCCAACAATCCGCACGAGCACCTGAAGAAGCTGTGGAGCGACCAGGCCGACGGCGAGCGCATCCGCGTATGGGAATGCCGCAACAGCGAACATGAAGCGGAGAAGGTCGCTGCGGAGATTGCCTTCGTGGCGCAGTCGCGCAACGTGCCGTGGAGCGACTTCTGCATCCTGTTCCGTGGCAACTTCCAGTCGCGCCCGCTGGAAAAGGCGATGCAGCTGCTGCGCATCCCCTACCACCTGACCGGCGGCACGATGTTCCTGGAGCGCCAGGAAGTGAAGGACACGCTGGCCTGGCTGCGCCTGCTGGTAAACCCGGACGATGACACCGCGTTCATGCGCGCGGTGCAGTCACCCAAGCGCGACGTCGGTGCCGGCACGCTGGCCAAGCTGGCCGAACTGGCGCAGGAAAAGGACATGCCGATGGCGCAGGCCGCCGAAGCGATCGGGGCGCTGCAGCAGCTGCCACCGCGCGCGGCCAACAGCCTGGCGCGCTTCACCGACATCCTGCGCGACCTGCGTGCGCAGACCCGGCAGGTCACCTCCGGCGACATGATCCGCAAGGTCGCCAAGGAATCAGGGTTGCTGAGTGAGCTGCGCCAGCAGGCCAAGGAAGAGGCCAGCTACCAGCGCCGTGCCAACAACATCGAGGAACTGGCACAGTGGTTCGAGGGTGGCCCGCGCGGTGCCACCGCTGCCGACCTGGCCGGCCAGCTGGCGCTGCTGTCGCGCAGCGACAAGGACGAGGGCGGCAACCAGGTGCGCATGATGACCATGCATGCTTCCAAGGGCCTGGAATTCCCCTACGTGTTCATCGTCGGCTGCGAGGACGGCGTGCTGCCGCACCAGGTCAGCCTGGACGAGGGCAACCTGCAGGAAGAGCGCCGCCTGCTGTACGTGGGCATCACCCGCGCCAAGATCCAGCTGTGGATGAGCTACAGCAAGCTGACGCGCAAGTTCGGCGAGCACGTGCGGTTGAAGCCGAGCCGGTTCTTCGAGGAGATTCCGGCCGAGGAGATCCAGCGCGATGGAGCTGATCCGGTGGCCGATGCGGCGCGCAAGAAGGAGCGGGCGACGGCGGGGTTGGCGGCGATCGAGGCGTTGTTCGACTAAGCCGCTCCAACGGCGCCGCCCCTCCGTGGTGGAGTGCGCGTTGGTCCTGCGGTGTGGCCGGTCGGGGTGGGTTCGCGGGGGACGCCGTGAACCCGTCCTTGGGGGCTTAGCCGCGCCATCCATGGCGCGGATACCCCCGCGAACCCACCCCGACCGGCCTCTGACAGATTCCGGGCGCGTCCTTCCACGGCAATGCAAGGAAAATCAAATTCAACAGCCGGGGGTTGAGGCAGAATCGGGGTTTCGGCTGGAGGTCTGCGCGTGCATCCGATTGAAAGTGAACGCCTGCGACTGCGTGCGATCGAACCTGATCGCGATGCGGCGCCGATGCTGGCGCTGTTGAATGATCCGGGCTTCCTGCGCTTCATCGGCGACCGAGATGTGCGCAGTGAAGAGCAGGCGAGGGAGTACATCGCGCTGCGGGTGCTGCACAGCTATGCGTTGAACGGGTTCGGCATGTATGCCATCGAGCGCTTGTCCGATGGTGCCTGGCTGGGCAATGCCGGGCTGGTGCGGCGGGATGGCCTGCCGGGGCCGGATATCGGCTATGCAGTGCTGTCGGAATTCGCCGGGCAGGGCTATGCCGGCGAGGCGGCGCGGGCGGTGTTCGCGCATGCACGTGCGGAGCTGGGCATCGTGGATCTGTACGGCATCACCGACCTGGACAATGTGGTGTCCGGGAAGATCCTGCTGGGCCTGGGCATGCAGGAACGCGGGGTGATCCAGCTGCCGGGCGTGGACAGCCCGAGCCGGCTGTATGCCACGCCGGGCGCGGCCGAGGTTTGATCGTGGCGGGTGCCGACCGTTGGTCGGCACTGCATCGGCAGGACATCCGGTAGTGCCGGCCGCTGGCCGGCATCTCGGTGAACCTGGGTTGCCGGCCAGCGGCCGGCACTACCGCATATGGACGTTCAACCGCGTAGTTCGGCCAGCTGCGCCTGCAGATCGACCACGGCCGCTTCCAGCTGGGCCACGCGCTCGGCCAGGCCCGGGTCGGCGGCCTCGCTGCCACCACCGCTGCCGGCGTACTTCGCCGCCAGCGCCGCACCGTCCACTTCACCACACAGCAGGTGCATGTAGCGGTCTTCGCGCTGGCCGCTGGCGCGTGGCAGCACCACCAGCAGCGCGCGCTGCTGCAGGCGCTCGATGGCGTGGCGGGCTTCGTCGGTATCGGCGAAGCGGTGCAGGCGTTCGCTGCGCGTCACCAGCTCGCCCAGCGTCTGCGGCCCACGCAGCAGCAGCATCGCCAGCAGCACGGTCTGCTGCCGGGTCAGGTCCAGCGCGGCCTGCAGGCGGTGCTCGTAGCGGTCGGCGCGCGAGGAGAAGTGCTGGCGGGCCAGGCCCAGCGTCTCCAGCTGGCGCAGGGCGTGCTGCACGCTGCCGGCATCAACGTTCATCACCGGCTCGCGGGCGGTCTTCTGGTTGGCGGCCGACTGGGCGGCGTTGACCGTCAGCGGGTAGGTGTCCGGGGTGGTCGCCTCCTTCTCCACCAGGCAGCCCAGCAGGCGGGCCTGCACGGCGTCGAGCAGGGGGACGTCGGGGGTCTGGGCGGAATCGGTCATGGCGGCCTCCGGAAGGGCAACGGGTCAACCGCCAAGCATAGCCGTCCCAAGGCCGGCTTTGCCGGTAAAATGCGCCGGTATATCTGATTGCCGGTGAACCCATGCGTCGTCCCGTTTCCCTGTCCCTGACCCTGCTCGCCACCGCGGCGCTGGGCCTGTCCGCCTGCAAGCGCGTGGATGCGCCTGCCGCCGAAGCCGCTGCCCCGCAGGCCCCGGCCGCCGCCGCCAAGGCCGATGGCGCGCTCGATGCCACCGCCAACGACAACCTCAACGCGGTGCTGTGGATGCAGCGCGCGCAGGAGTACAAGGCGATCACCGAGCAGACCTACCGTGCCGCCGCCGACCGTCTCGACGCGGCGCTGAAGGAAGCCCACTGGGACGCACTGGTGCCGGAAGAACGCGGCAACGAGGCCAAGGGCCTGAAGCCGGCGGTGGTGCTGGACGTGGACGAGACCGTGCTGGACAACTCGCCCTACCAGGCGCGCCTGGTGCGCGATGGCAAGGAATACGACGAGCTGACCTGGGACCAGTGGGTAGCCGAAAAGAAGGCCAAGGCGATCCCGGGCGTGGTCGACTTCGCCAAGGCCGCCAATGCCAAGGGCGTGACCCTGCTGTACATCTCCAACCGCGCCGTGCACCTGAAGGACGCGACCCTGGCCAACCTGCGCGAGCAGGGCCTGCCGGTGGCCGACGACAGTGTGTTCCTTGGCCTGGGCACGGTGGTGCCGGGGTGCGAGCAGAACGGCAGCGAGAAGAACTGCCGCCGCCGCCTGGCCGGGCAGGAGTACCGCGTGCTGATGCAGTTCGGTGACCAGCTGGGCGACTTCGTGGAAGTGACCGCCAACACCAACGACGGCCGCGACGCGCTGCTGCAGCAGTACCACGACTGGTTCGGCGAGCGCTGGTGGATGCTGCCGAACCCGACCTACGGCGGCTTCGAGCCGGCACAGTTCAACAACGACTACAGCCAGTCGCGCCAGGCCCGCCACGACGCCAAGCGCGCTGCGCTGGACTACGCACCGTGAGCCGCGCACCGCTGCCGCTGCGCGATGACGAGCGCCTGATCTTCGCGCTGGACGTACCCGACCGCGTGCAGGCACTGGAGTGGGTCGACCGCCTCGGCGACAGCGTGGCGTTCTACAAGATCGGCATGGAACTGCTCGCCTCCGGCGAGTACTTCCAGGTGCTCGATGCGCTGGCCCGCCGCGACAAGCGCGTGTTCGTCGACCTGAAGTTCTTCGACATCCCGGCCACCGCTGCGGCGGTGATCAAGCGCCTGTCGCAGTGGCCGGTCAGCTACGCCACCATCCACGGCTGGCACCCGGCCATGATGGAGGCCTGCGCAGCCGCCAACAGCAGCGACATGCGCCTGCTGGCAGTGACCGTGCTGACCTCGATGGGCCGCCCCGACCTGGCGCAGATGGGCATCGACCGCGAGCCGGTGGACGTGGTGGTCGAGCGCGCGCTGGCCGTCCAGGCCGCCGGCATCGACGGCGTGATCGCCTCGGGCCAGGAAGCCGCCCCGATCCGTGCCGCCACCGGCGCTGGGTTCTCGATCGTCTGCCCCGGCATCCGACCCGGTGGCCCGGTCGGCGATGACCAGAAGCGCACCGTTGGCGTGGCGCAGGCCTTCGCCGATGGCGCCGATGCCATCGTGGTTGGCCGACCGATCCGCCTGGCGGCTGATCCGCAGGCCGCAGCGCGGGCAATCCAGCAGGAAATCGCGTCGGCTCTGGCTGCCCGCTGAGCCCACCGCCGACGTCGGTCACGCCGGCACGTCGAACGCCATCCCTATCCATGCGGGATGGCGTTCGCATTTGTGGGTCTGCAGCTGTCGCAGGCGGCGCAAGGCTCCGGAACTGTGCGCGCGTTCGCGCTGTTGGCCTCATCACTGCTCCCCAATCGATGCACCGGCACGGACCGCGGCCGCGCCGGTTCCAACCATCGATAGAGGAGTACAGGGATATGTATCGCAGCACCTCTTTGTTCATCGGCCTGCTGTTGGCCGCGTCTGCCGTACCCGCCATCGCTGCGCCGCAGGCACGCGAAGCACCACGCATCATCGGCGGTGAAGCGGCTCCGGCCGGCGAATACCCGTTCATGGTCAGCATCCAGGGCATCTTCGACGGCGATTCGGATCATGACCGCCACTTCTGCGGGGGCACCCTCATCTCGCCCTCGTGGGTGCTGACCGCCGCGCACTGCATGCAGGGGGAAGCGCCTGGCGGCATCGCCGTCGTCGGCAACGCCGCTGCCCTGTCCACCGACGCCTCGCCCCGCGCCTCCAACGTCAAGGCGATCCACGTCCATCCGGCATTCAACAGTGGTAACTCGCTGGAGCACGACGTGGCCCTGATCCAGCTCAGCGCCCCCTTGGATGGTGCACAGCCGGTGGCACTGCGGCTGCGGCCCGACGCCAGTTATCTCAAGCCGGGCCGCGAATTCACCGTGATCGGCTGGGGGGACACCGACATCGGCGATGGCCGGGTCTACCCGACCCAGCTGCAGACCGTGCAGGTGCCGTTCGTGGCATTCAATGAATGCCAGCAGGCCTACGGTGGGGAACTGTCGCGTGGCAAGGTCATCTGCGCCGGCCGCGAGGGCATCGACAGCTGTCAGGGGGATTCCGGCGGGCCGCTGCTGCTGCGCCTGCGCGATGGCTGGACCCAGTTCGGCATCGTCAGCTGGGGCGAGGGCTGCGCGCTGGCCGGCTATCCGGGGATTTATGCCCGAATCGCCGAAAAACACGCCGTAGATTTCATTGAATCTGTCTGGCAGCGTGATTGATTCAATAAAATCAAATACATACATGGCATTACGTGAAGTATTGCCTTAACTTGAAGGGCAGCGTAGGATCGCCGCCATCCGGTCCTCGGACCGGACATGTGCCACAACACTGTCCTCCGGCCTCGCGCCGGTTTGAAGAGCCTGTGATCCCCGTGATCCGGGCTCTTTTTTTATGCCGGCGGCGGCTCCGCGGTCAGATCCCTTCTGCCCGCGGCAGAAGGGATCTGACCGCCTTGGCCGAAAACCGTGACGTCCCGGCTTGCCGCTGTCACGTCGCAGGCCGCAAGATGCGGGCCGGTCCGGGGAGTCCGATTGCATGAGCGTGGCGGTGCGAGGAAGGTCTGCGCGTGGATGGGGGCTGGCGGCCATGCTGCTGCTGGCCGTGGCGGCGTGCCGCGAGTCTGCCAACGATCCGGCCAGGCCGGCGGCCGAGCCGGTGGCTGCGGTGCAGGCGATGGCGTTGCGCCTGGCCGAAGATGATCTGGTCGGCTACGCGAAGCTGTCGGTACCGCCGGGCCAGTACCAGCGCCTGCAGCAGGCCTGGGCGGAGGGCCACAGCCAGTGGCCGCTGACCGAGCTGCCGCTGGGGGACCAGCTGCTGCCGATGCTGGCCGCGCTGCGCAAGCCCGATGCCAGCGCCGAACTGCAGCGCAGCTTCGACCGCCAGCTGGCCGGCCAGGCCAGCGCCGTGCGCCAGGCCGCGCAGTCGATGGGCAACTTCGGCGTGCAGTACCTGCGCCATCAGAAGGGCTACACGCCCGGCCAGCAGGCCCACTACATCGCCCTGGTCGAAACCCTTGCCGTTTGGGCCCAGGGCGCGCCGATCAGTGACCGCGCCCGCGCACGCAGCACCATTGCCGCGCTGGTCGGCGCCGCCAACAAGGTCGGCTTCGATGACGAAGCCGGCCTGCAGGCGGCCGGCATGGAAGGCAGCCTGCAGCAGCTGGCGCCGTTCATCCACACCCTCAAGGCGGTGCTTGGCAGCTACGGGCTGGGCGTGGATGACGCGCTGCGCAGCGTCCGGGGCGAGCTGCTCTCGGTGGAGGGCGACAATGCGCTGGTACGCCTGCACTACGACCTGGCCGGGCGCGAGATGACCCTGCAGCTGCCACTGAGCCGGCGCGAGGGCCACTGGTACCTGACCCGTACCCTGGCCGACACCGACGCGCTGCTGCGCAAGGCCGACGCGGCCCGCGCGGCTGCGTCGCCGGCACCGGCTGAAGCCCCCGCGGAGGGTGGGGAAGCGGCAACGCCGCCGCCTAAGCCATAATGGCGCCGATGTCGAAACAGAACCCGCTGCCGTTCCCCGGCGAAGAATCCCAGTCGACGCCCGCCGATACGGTGCCGGCGTCCCCCTCGACCGGTACCGGCCCGAACCCGGTACCGCCGCCCGCGCACGCGCGTCCGGCCGGCCGCCGCCCGCTGTGGGCGCGGTTGCTGGGCCGCCTGGTCGAGCCGTGGCTGTCGCTGAAGATCGAGCCGGAAGACCCGGGCCAGTACAACGATGGCCGCCCGGTCATGTACGTGCTGGAAGACTACGGCCTGTCCAACGCGCTGATCCTGGACAAGGCCTGCCGCCAGGCCGGCCTGCCGTCGCCGCTGGTGCCGCTGGCCGGTGACCCGACCGGCCGCAAGCGCGCCTACCTGGCGCTGTCGCGGCGCAGCTCCAGCAACTCGCTGATTCCCGAGCAGCGCGGCGCGAAGACCCACTCCGACTCGCTGGCCAAGGTCCTGCAGGCACACCGCGTGCGCGATGACCTGGACGTGCACCTGGTGCCGGTGTCGATCTTCGTTGGCCGCGCCCCGGACAAGCAGAGCGGTTGGTTCGCGGTGCTGTTCTCGGAAAACTGGGCACTGGTCGGCCGCTTCCGTCGCCTGCTGGCGGTGTTGCTCAACGGCCGCAGCACCATCGTCCGCTTCGCCCCGCCGATCTCGCTGCGCAACACCGTGGATGAAGGCCTGGAGCCGGAGCGCACGGTGCGCAAGCTGCAGCGCGTGCTGCGTACGCACTTCCGACGCATCCGTGAATCGGTGATCGGCCCCGACCTGTCGACCCGGCGCCTGCTGGTGGACCAGGTGCTGGCCGCCGAGCCGGTACGCGAAGCGATCGCCGCGCAGGCCAAGCGCGACAACTCGAAGCCGGCCGATGCCTGGAAGAAGGCACACGCCTACGCCTGGGAAATCGCTGCGGACTATTCCAGCCCGGTGGTGCGCTCGGCCAGCTTCATGCTCAGCCACGTGTGGAACCGCATCTATGCGGGCGTGCTGGTGCACCACCTGGACAAGTTCAAGGCCGCCGCGCCGGGCCACGAAGTGGTCTACGTGCCCAGCCACCGCAGCCACATGGACTACCTGCTGCTGTCGTACCTGCTGTACGACCGTGGCATCGTGCCGCCGCACATCGTGGCCGGCATCAACCTCAACCTGCCCGTCGTCGGCACCCTGCTGCGCAAGGGCGGTGCGTTCTTCATCCGCCGCTCGATCCGTGGCAATGCGCTGTACTCGGCGGTGCTCAGCGAATACGTCGCGCAGCTGGTGGCCGGTGGCTACTCGCTGGAGTACTTCGTCGAAGGCGGCCGCTCGCGTACCGGGCGCCTGCTGCAGCCCAAGGGCGGCATGATCTCGATGACGTTGCGCGCGTTCCTGCGCCAGCCGCGCAAACCGGTGCTGTTCCAGCCCATCTACATCGGCTACGAGAAGCTGATGGAAGGCGGCAGCTACCTGGACGAACTGTCCGGCCGGCCGAAGGAAAAGGAATCGATCTGGTCGCTGCTGTGGGGCATCCCCAAGGTGCTCAAGCAGAACTACGGCCAGGTGGTGGTGAACTTCGGCGAGCCGATCGCGCTGAACGACGTGCTGGCCGAGAAGGCGCCGGAGTGGAAGGGCGAGGCGGTGTCCGAGGACGAGAAACCGGCCTGGCTGTCGACCACGGTGGACACGCTGGCCGAACGCATCCAGGTGCGCATCAATGGCGCCGCCGACGTCAACCCGATCAACCTGCTGGCGCTGGCCCTGCTGTCCACGCCGAAGCACGCGATGGGCGAGGCCGACCTGATCGCGCAGATCGAGCTGTGCAAGACCCTGCTGGTCGAGATGCCGTACTCGGACCGGGTGACGGTGACCCCGCACTCGCCGGAGCGGATCATCGCCCACGCCGAGGAAATCAACGTCCTCACCCGCATCAAGCACCCGCTGGGCGATGTGCTCAGCGTCAGCGGCGACACCGCGGTGCTGCTGAGCTACTTCCGCAACAACGTGGTGCACCTGTTCACCGCCTCGTCGTGGGTGGCCTGCTGCTTCCAGAACAACCGCCGCATGAGCCGCACCGGCCTGGTCCAGCTGGGCCGTACGGTGTACCCGTTCCTGCAGGCCGAGCTGTTCCTGCCGTGGAGCGAGGACGAGTTCGCCCTGCGCATCGACCGGACCATCGATGTGTTCGTGCGCGAGGGCCTGCTGCAGAACGTCAACGATGACGACGGCGGCATCCTGGCGCGCAATACCGGGCAGACCGACGAGGTGTTCCGCCTGCGTGCGATCGGCCATTCGCTGCAGCAGGCGTTCGAGCGCTATTACATCGCCATCTCGGTGCTGGTGAAGAACGGCCCCGGCGTGCTCGGCGCCGCCGAGCTGGAAAGCCTGTGCCAGCAGGCGGCGCAGCGGCTGAGCCTGCTCTATGCACCGGCGGCACCGGAGTTCTTCGACAAGGCCCTGTTCCGTGGCTTCATCCAGAAGCTGCGCGAACTGCGCCTGGTGTGGCCGGACGAGAACAGCAAGCTGCTGTTCGACGAGCGCCTGGATGCCTGGGCCAAGGACGCCAAGTTCATCCTCGGCCGCGAGCTGCGCCACACCATCGAACGGGTCAGCCCGGAAGCGGCCCGCCCGGACGAGCCTGCGCCGCAGGATTGAAGGCAGCGCCGGGCGATGCGGTGGGTGTGGACCTTGGTCCACACCTTCCAGCCGTGCCAACCAAGGTTGGCACCCACCAGAGCAGTGGGCCAACCAAGGTTGGCATCTACCGGGGCGAAGCAGTAGATCCACGCCATGCGTGGATGGGCCACCGCTCAGGCCGGTTCGTCGGGAATCTGCAGGCTTTCCAGCCTGGCGATGCAGTCCTTCAGCTGCAGCTTGCGCCGCTTCAGGCGCTTGGACTCCAGCTCGTCCTCGCCGTTGGCCGCCATGCGGGTGATCTGTTCATCCAGCAGGCGGTGCTCGGCGCGCAGGGCGGCGAGGTGCTCGACGATCTCGGCGGGGCTGTAGGTGTCCACAGCCTCCGAGCATACACAGCGATGATGACCGCCGGGAGAGGGGAACCCCGACCCCCGGCCGGGGCGGCTCCGAGCCGTTAGAATGGAACCCATGAGTGCCGTCATTTCCCTTCCCGATCCCCAGCCGCGCGCCGCCCGTGATCCGCGCGTGGCCGAGCGCGAGCAGCACAAGCTGGCCAAGCGCCTGCGCCGCCAGGTCGGCGAGGCGATTGCCGACTTCGGCATGATCGAGGCCGGCGACAAGGTCATGGTCTGCCTGTCCGGCGGCAAGGACAGCTACACCCTGCTGGACGTGCTGCTGCAGCTGCAGAAGAAGGCGCCGGTACCGTTCGAGCTGGTGGCGGTGAACCTGGACCAGAAGCAGCCGGACTTCCCCGAGCACGTGCTGCCGGAGTACCTGGCCGGGCTGGGCGTGCCGTACCACATCATCGAGCAGGACACCTATTCGGTGGTCAGCCGGGTCATCCCGGAAGGCAAGACCATGTGTTCGCTGTGCTCGCGGCTGCGTCGTGGCGCGCTGTACAACTACGCCGAGACCCATGGTTTCACCAAGATCGCGCTGGGCCACCACCGCGACGACATGGTGGCCACGTTCTTCATGAACCTGTTCCACCACGCCAGGCTGTCGGGCATGCCGCCGAAGCTGCGCAGCGATGACGGCAGGCACGTGGTGATCCGGCCGCTGGCCTACGTGCGCGAAAGCGACATCGTCGAGTACGCGCAGGCCCGCCAGTTCCCGATCATTCCCTGCAACCTGTGCGGCAGCCAGGAGAACCTGCAGCGCCGCCAGGTCGGCCTGATGCTGAAGCAGTGGGAAAAGGACCACCCGGGCCGCATCGAGCAGATCGCGCGCGCCATGGGTGAAGTCCGACCCTCGCAGCTGGCCGACACCACCCTGTTCGACTTCATGGCGCTGGGCCGTCGCGACGACGCGCCGCTGCCCGACGCCCATGCCTGGCTGGCCGGCTCCCCGGCCGACGCCGACGCAGATCCCGAGACGCCCACCGTTTAAGGTCGGTCGCCCTTCCTCTTTGCCATCCGGAATTCCATGTTCTTTCGCAACCTGACGTTCTTCCGTTTCCCGACCACCACCGATTTTTCCGAAGTCGACACCCTGCTGCCGCACGCCCTGCTGAAGCCGGTCGGCGCGCTGGAAATGAATTCGCGCGGCTTCATCTCGCCGTTCGGCCGCGAGGAGAAGGAGCTGCTCTCCCACCGCATCGCCGAACATCTGTGGCTGACCGTGGGCGGCGAGGACAAGATCCTGCCGGCGGCGGTGGTCAACGACCTGCTCGAGCGCAAGCTGGAGGAGATCGAGGAGAAGGAAGGCCGCCGCCCGGGTGGCCGCGAGCGCAAGCGCATGAAGGACGACCTGCTGCATGAACTGCTGCCGCGCGCTTTCGTGAAGTCCTCGCGCAACGACGCCTTCATCGACCTGCAGCACGGCTACGTGGCGGTGGATACCTCCAGCCGCAAGACCGGCGAGTACTTCATGTCCGACATCCGCGGCCTGCTCGGCAGCTTCCCGGCGATGCCGCTGAACGCCGAAGTCGCACCGCGTTCGATCCTGACCGGCTGGATCGCCGGCGAGCCGCTGCCGACCGGGCTGAGCCTGGGCGAAGAGTGCGAGATGAAGGATCCGGTGGAGGGCGGCGCCGTGGTCAAGTGCCAGCACCAGGAACTGCGCTGCGACGAGATCGACAAGCACCTGGACGCCGGCAAGCAGGTAACCAAGCTGGCGCTGATCTTCGAGGACAACCTGTCCTTCGTGATCGGCGACGACCTGATCGTGCGCAAGCTGAAGTTCCTCGATGGCGCCCTGGACCAGCTGGAGCATGCCGACGAAGACGGCCGCCGCGCCGAGTTCGACGCCCGCTTCGCCCTGCAGAGCGCCGAGATCCGTCGCCTGTTCCTGCTGCTGGAAGAAGCCTTCAAGCTCAGCAAGGCTGACTGAACAGGCACCCTGTGGGCCGCCGGTCATCCGGCGGCCCGAAGCAGCGCTATGCTGGGCGCATGAGCCGTCTGCTGCGCCGCCTGATCAGCCCGACCCCGCCCGCCACCGTGCAGCGCGACACCGTTCGCCTGCGCCTGGAGGACGCCGAGATCGAGGTACTGCGCGTGCGCGATCCGCGCGCGCGACGGATCAAGCTGAGCGTGGACGAGCGCGGCGCACGGTTGACGCTGCCGCCGCGGGCCAGCCTGGTGATGGGCGAGCGTTTCCTGGAACAGCACCGCGACTGGTTGGCGCTGCAGCTGCGCCAATACCAGAGCCATGGCCTGCCCGCCCCGTTGCAGCCAGGCGAGGACGGCGTGCTGCCATTGCGCGGCGAACTGTTGCCGCTGCGCTGGCAGGAAGGCCGCTATGCGCGGCTGGAGATCGACGAACACGGCGCCTGCGTGCAGTGGCCGGCCCGTGCCGGCGATGCCACCCTGCGCCGCCTGCTGCGCGAATTCTACGAAGCACAGACCCGTGCCGATGTCGGCCGCTGGCTGCCGAAGTACCTGCCGACCCTGCCACGTGCACCCAGCCGCCTGCGGCTGAAGGTGATGTCTTCGCAGTGGGGATCGTTGGCGCCGGACGGCAGCATGGCACTGGACCTTGCGCTGGTGCTGGGGCGTCCGGACGCGTTCGAGTATGTGCTGGTGCACGAACTCTGCCACCTGATCCAGCCGAATCATTCGCCCGCGTTCTGGTACGAAGTGGAACAGCGCTTCCCCGCGTGGCGCGAACAGCGCGACTACTTCCAGCTCGAAGGGCGACGCCTCAAGGCTATGCTCCGGCAACTGCTGTAGCGCCAGCGCTACAGCAGTTGCCCACGCATTCTTCCTCTACCCCCGCCTTCGGCGCGCCCCTTCAACAGAAGGGGCTTCACTCCAGACCGTGTGCTGAGCAGTCGAGCAAGCTCGACGCTACAGAGTGAAGAACAACAACTCCGCGGAATGGGAGCGCGCCGCAGAGCGCGCGCAGCGCGCGACCCGCTCCTGCTCTTCTTTTCTTTCTTCCGTGGTGGGCACACCGGAATCTGTCGAATGACGGGATGGGTGGGATTGCGGGGGTGTCCGCGGCATGGATGCCGCGGCCAAGCCCCCATGGATGGGTTCACGGCGTCCCCCGCAATTCCACCCATCCCGGCCAACCTCATGACCGCGCAGGCCCAACCCACCACGAGGGGCTCAGCCGTTGGCCGAAACCCTCACCCCGCCCGCAACGCCGCCGCCGCCGCCCAGCGCGCCGCCACCCGCGGCGCCGTGATGCACACCGCCTGGTCGGTCACCGTCGTCACCGCGCGCTCCAGCAGCTGGATATCGGCCTCGTGCTGGCGAGCCACATGCGGGTCCTCGAAGAAGATCGCGCGCTGGCAGCGCCCCTCCAGCACCCGGTCGGCAATCTGTGCATCGCCGCCCATCGGGCCACTCTGGTAACGCGTCACCCACGGCGTATCGCTGGGCCACCCCCGGCTCCAGGCCAGCTCGTTCAAGCGCTGCCCGGTGGTGCCCGTCGCCACGCGTTGGCCAAATCGGGCCAGCACATCGAAGTGTTCATCGGCAAAGGCCAGCATCGCCGGCTTCATCGCATCATGCGCGATCAGCGCCAGCGTCTGTCCCTGGAAGGCATGCAGGTCGTCGGCACCGGTGTCGGCCGCCAGCCCGGCGTGGATGCGCTCCACCTCGATCCAGTCGCGTGCGGTGGCCACGGTTGAGATGAACGGCTTGCCGTGGATCACGCACTGCCGCTTGAGCGCGGTTGCTTCCGGAAACACCGAGGACGGATCGACCGGGTCGATCAGGTAGATCGCACCGTCCAGTGTCCGCTCCGGCCCCATGCCGACCACCTCGGCCACCAGCTTCATCAGGCCACCCTCGCGCCCGTAGGGATACCGGTGCAGGCCACCGTAGCCGGCCAGGAAGCCCTGCCGCTCGATCGCATCGTGGGTGCGCCCGACCGCATGCAGTGACACCCCCAGCTCACGCAGGCCTGCCTCGCTGGCACGCAGCCAACGGAACAGCGCGGCGCGTGCATCGTGGTGATGGAGACGGTTGGCGGCCAGGCCGATACGCATCGAGCGCTCCGTAGGGACGGGTAGAAGCGGCAGTGTATGTCGGCATTCGCCGATGCGGATGCTTTTCCAATTTTTCTCATTGTCGCGGAAGCCTGCCTCGCTAGCGTGGCTGCAGCGGTACCGCTGCGCGGCCGTGGTTCCTGCCCGCGAAATGAGGACGTCCATCGTGAATGTCGCCGGCCGCCGCGCCGTCGCCGCTGTCATGGCATCGCTGTTGCTGCCCGGCATCGCCGCTGCATCCGGGTGTGCGAACCCCCTGCAGGTGGCATGGCGCTCCGACCGGCCGCCACTGTCGTACAGCCAGCAGGGCGAGGTTGCGGGACTGGCCGCGGACTACCTGCCGCTGCTGGGCACGCAGGCGATGCAGCATGCGAAGCCGTTGCCGGCGGCGGTGCTTACCGAGGGCTCACTGCCGGCCGGCACCCAGGTGCTGCTGGGCTGGCCGCGTGCGCAGCTGCCGGCCGACTGGGTGGCCAGCAGGGCCTACCTGGAGGTGCCACAGGTGATTGTGCGGCGCGAGGGCGCCGCTGCGGTGCTGGGGCTGGAAGGCCTGCGTGGTCGCAGCGTGGCCAGCCCGGACCGGCTGCCGCTGGAGGCGTTGCTGGCCGAGCAGGCCCCGGGGGCGCAGCTGCTGGCACCTGCGCCGCTGGAGCACGCGCTGTCACTGCTGCGTGCCGGGCTGGTCGACGCCGTGGTCGCCAATCTCGCTGAAGTGGAAGCTGCGCTCCGCGCGGAGCCGGGGGATGCCGTGGTGATCGCGGCACCCGCGGGCTTCGGCGATGCACTGGTACTCGCGGCCGCACCGGCCTGTGCCGAGGTGGTCGCTGCTTTCGACCAGCGGCTGCTGCAGGAGGGCGATGCACGTCGCGCGTCGAACCGCAGCGCCTGGCTGCCGGATCGGCCACGCGCGCAGCTCACCGGGTCGGCACTGCGCTGGCTGGTGCCGGCGTCGCTGATCCTGCTCGCACTCGTGTTGCTGCATGCCTTCGGCTACTGGCGCGTGCATCGCGAGAGCGTGCGTCGTCGCGTGCTGGAGCAGCGGTTGCGCGACGTCACCGCGAACCTGCCGGCGGTGGTCTACCAGGCCCGCCGTTCGGCAACCGGCCACTACAGCCTGGCGCAGATCGCCGGCGACGTGCAGGCGCTGTTCGGGGTAAGCGTGGAGACCGCGCGGATCGACCATCTGCAGCTTCTGGCCGCGGTGCATGCCGACGACCGCAGCCGGGTGATGGCGTGCATCGAAGCGGCCGCGCTGGTGCGCGGTCCCATCGACGTTACCTTCCGCACCCGCTCGGCGCAGGGCTGGCGCTGGGTCCGTTCGCAGGGACGACCGCTGCAGTGCGATGACAGCAGCGTGGAGTGGAGCGGCTACTGGTTGGATGTCAGCGAAGCGCAGGCGCGTGCCGCAGCGCTGGCCGAGGCGCGCCGCGCGGCCGAGCAGGCGGCGCTGGCCAAGAGCCATTTCCTGGCGACCATGAGCCACCAGATCCGCACGCCGATGAGTACCCTGCTGGGCATGCTGGAGCGGCTGGCGGGCAGTGACCTGGATGCGGGCCAGCGGCAGGTGCTGACCACCGTGGGTGACGCCGCGCAGATGCTGCGGCAGATCCTCGACGATGTGCTGCACAGCCAGCGCCTGCAGCCAGCGCCACTGCAGCTGCGGCCGACCGACCTTGCGGCGCTGGTGCGCGCGGTGCAGCAGCTGTTGATGCCCGTTGCGGCCAGCCGCGGCCTGCACCTGCACAGCGAGATCGACCCCGCGTTGCAGCGGTGGTCGCTGGCCGATGGGCTGCGCCTGCGCCAGGTCCTGTTCAACCTGGCCGGCAATGCACTCAAGTTCACCCTGCAGGGAAGCGTGGTGTTGCAGGTCCACGTGCTGCAGCAGGGCGATGGCGGCCAGCGGCTGCGCCTGCAGGTGACCGATACGGGCATGGGCATCAGCGTGGAGCGGCAGCAGGCGGTGTTCGCTGCCTACGAGCAGGCCGAGACTTCGACCACGCGCCGCTTCGGTGGCAGTGGGCTGGGCCTGTCGATCTGCCGCGAGCTGGCGGCATCGATGGGCGGGCAGCTGCACCTGCGCAGCGCGCCCGGCAAGGGCACCACCGTATGGCTGGAGCTGGCTCTGGCGGACTGTGCGGCACCAACGGCGGTACCGGTGCTCACGACGGCCGCGCAACGGCCGCTGCCGGCGGCACGGGTGCTGGTTGTCGAAGACCATCCGACCAACCTGCAGTTGCTGGAGCAGCGCCTGCGCGAACTGGGGCTGCAGGTACACGCCTGCGACGACGGCTTGCAGGCATGGGAGGCCTGGCAGGCGCAGCCGTTCGACCTGGTGATCACCGATTGCCATATGCCGCACATGGACGGCTTCGCGCTGGCACGCACGATCCGCAGCGACACCTGCGCCATCCGTGCGCAGGTGCCGATCATCGCGCTGACCGCCAGCGTGCTGGAGCGCACGCGCGAGGCCTGCCGTGATGCGGGCATCGACCATTTCCTGGCCAAGCCGGTGGAGCCGTGCGAACTGCGCGCACTGCTGGAAGTGCTGCTGTTGCCGGACTCAGTGCGCCAGTAGGCGGACGATGCTGGAAGCGGCGTCGCGGCCTTCGGCCACGGCGGTCACCACCAGGTCTGCACCGCGTACCGCGTCGCCACCGGCGAACAGGCGTGGATGCGCGGTCTGGAACGGCAGGCGGTCCTTGCCCCCGGCGACGATGCGGCCGTTGGACTGGCCTTCCACGCCCAGCTCGGCCAGCCACGCCGGCACGCTCGGCGAGAAGCCGAAGGCGATGATCACCACGTCCGCTTCCAGCAGCGATTCACTGCCTTCGATCGGCACCGCGTTCTGGCGGCCATTGGCATCGGGTTCGCCCAGCCGGGTTTCGACCACGGTCACGCCGATCACTTCGTCGTCGGCGCCGGCTTCGATCGACAGCGGCTGGCGGTTGAACAGGAAGCGGACGCCCTCTTCGCGCGCATTGGCCACTTCGCGCGCGCTGCCGGGCATGTTGGCTTCGTCGCGGCGGTAGGCACAGGTGACCTTGGCCGCGCCCAGGCGCACCGCGCTGCGCACGCAGTCCATGCCGGTATCGCCACCACCGAGCACCACCACGCGCTTGCCGTTGAGGTCGGGCAGGGCGATGGTGTCTTCCCAGCCGGCAATCGGCCGGCCCTTCGGGTCATCGCCGCCAACGATGCGGCTGTTCTGCACCAGGAACGGCAGCGCCGGCAGCACGCCCTTCAGGTCCTGGCCGTCGAGGCCACCATCGGTGTAGCGGTAGGCGCCGGTGCCGACGAACACCGCATCATGGGTCTCCAGCAACTGCTGCACGCTGAGGTCGCGTCCGATCTCGACGCCGAGGCGGAACTGCACGCCCATGCCCTCCAGCACTTCGCGGCGGCGATGGATCACGTCCTTGTCCAGCTTGAAGCTGGGAATGCCGAACTGCAGCAGGCCGCCGATCTGCTCATAGCGGTCGTAGACCACGGCGGTAATGCCGGCGCGGGCGAGGCGATCGGCGCAGGCCAGGCCGGCTGGACCCGCGCCGATCACCGCCACGCTGTGGCCGCTGGGCTGCACCGCGCCCAGGTCAGGGCGCCAGCCGCTGGCCAGCGCGGTATCGACGATGTACTTCTCCACCGCACCGATGGTGACCGCCCCGAACTCCTCCAGCGTGCAGCTGCCTTCGCACAGGCGGTCCTGCGGGCAGACGCGGCCGCAGACTTCCGGCAGCGGGTTGGTGCTGTGGCACAGCGTAGCCGCTTCGTGGATGCGGTTCTCCTGCACCAGCTGCAGCCACTGCGGAATGGCGTTGTGCACCGGGCACTTCCAGCTGCAGTAGGGGTTGCCGCAATCCAGGCAGCGACCGGCCTGGTACTGGGCATCTTCCTTGCCGAACTTTCCGTACAGCTCGCCCCAGTCGCCGGACGTGCGCAGTTCCACCGGGATGCGCTGCGGCATGGTGCGGGGCAGGTCGAGGAACTGGAAGGCGTGCTTGCGGCTCATGGCGGGCTCTGGAATGCGAGGGGGAACGTTGCCGGCCAGCGGCCGGCACTACCGGAAAACATCACGCAGCGCGTCGCAGGGTTTCGGTCAGCGACTCGATGCTGGCGGCCTTGGGTTTGACCAGCCAGAACCTGCCGATGTAATCGCGGAACTCGTCCAGGATCTGCTGCGCCCAGATGCTGCCGGTCAGCTCGCGGTGGCGACCGATCAGGCGGTGCAGGTGCTGGCGGTAGTTCTCGAAGCCTTCGGCGGATACGCGATGGATGTCGATCAGCTCGTGGTTGTAGCGGTCGACGAAATCGCGGTCCACGTCCAGCACGTAGGCCAGGCCGCCGGTGAAGCCGGCGCCGAAGTTCAGGCCGACCTTGCCCAGCACCAGCACCACGCCATCGGTCATGTACTCGCAGCAGTGGTCACCGGCCCCTTCCACCACCGCCAGCGCGCCGGAATTGCGCACCGCGAAACGCTCGCCGGCGCGGCCCGCGGCGAACAGTTCACCGCCGGTGGCGCCGTACAGGCAGGTGTTGCCGATGATCGCGGTACTGCGTGCCTCGAAGCGGGCACCACGCGGCGGGCGCACCACCAGGCGGCCACCGGCCATGCCCTTGCCGACGTAATCGTTGGCTTCGCCTTCCACTTCCAGGTGCAGGCCGCCCACGTTGAAGGCGCCGAAGCTCTGCCCGGCGCTGCCGCGGAAGCGCAGCTCCAGTGGCGCCTCGGCCATGCCCTGGTTGCCATGCGCGCGCGCCACCGCCCCGGCCAGGCGGGTGCCGATGCTGCGGTCGGTGTTGTGGATCAGGAAGCGATGCTCGCCACCACGCTTGTGCGCGATGGCCGGCGCCAGCAGCCCATCCATCTGCGTGGCCAGGCTGTCCGGCGATTCGTACAGGCGTTGCGCCGCGCAGTGGCTGCCCTCGTAGCGGCTGTCGGCCAGCAGGCGCGACAGATCCACGCGCACGCCGTCGCGCGGCGCGGCGTCGATCTGTCGCAGCAGGTCGGTACGGCCCACGATTTCTTCCAGCGAACGCGCACCCAGGTACGACAGCCAGCCACGCACTTCCTCGGCCAGCAGGCGGAAGAAGTTCTCCACGCGCTCGGGCTGGCCGGTGAAGTGGTTCTCGCGCAGGCGCTCGTCCTGGGTGGCCACGCCGGTGGCGCAGTTGTTGAGGTGGCAGATGCGCAGGTACTTGCAGCCCAGCACGATCATCGGCGCGGTGCCGAAGCCGAAGCTGTCCGCGCCCAGCAATGCGGCCTTGACCACGTCCAGGCCGGTCTTCAGGCCGCCATCGGTCTGCAGCAGGGTACGCCCGCGCAGGTCGTTGGCGAGCAGCGCCTGGTGCGCCTCGGCCACGCCCAGCTCCCACGGCACGCCGGCATAGCGGATCGAGCTGACCGGCGAGGCGCCGGTGCCGCCGTCGTGGCCGGAGATGGTGATCAGGTCCGCACCGGCCTTGACCACGCCCGCCGCGATCGTACCGACGCCGGCATGGCTGACCAGCTTCACCGACACCAGCGCGGTCGGGTTGACCTGCTTGAGGTCGTAGATCAGCTGCGCCAGGTCCTCGATCGAATAGATGTCGTGGTGCGGCGGTGGCGAAATCAGGCCGATGCCCGGACGTGCATAGCGCAGCCGCGCGATCAGTTCGTTGACCTTGTGCCCGGGCAGCTGGCCGCCCTCGCCGGGCTTGGCACCCTGCGCGACCTTGATCTGCAGCACCTCGGCATTGACCAGGTATTCGGCGGTGACGCCGAAGCGGCCCGAGGCCACCTGCTTGATCTTGCTGCGCTTGGCGGTGCCATAGCGTGCGGGGTCTTCGCCGCCTTCGCCGGAATTGCTGCGGCCACCCAGGCGGTTCATCGCAATCGCCAGCGCCTCGTGCGCCTCAGGTGACAGAGCACCCAGGCTGATCGCCGCGGTATCGAAGCGCGGGAACAGTGCACTGGCCGGTGCCACTTCATCGAGCGGCGTGGGCGTGGCGGCCGGCACCAGCTCCAGCAGGTCGCGCAGCGCCGACGGCGGACGCGCGTGCACCGCATCGCAGTACTGCTGCCAGGCGCGCGGATCACCGCTGCGTGCCGCGCGCTGCAGGGTGGTGACCACGTCCGGGTTGTACATGTGGTACTCGCCGCCGTGCACATACTTCAGCAGGCCGCCGACATCCACGTCCTGCTGTGCGTCCCACGCCTGCGCGCACAGTTCGCGTGCGTCGGCATCCAGGCGCGCGAAGCCCGCGCCACCGATGCGCGAGGCGGTATCCGGGAAGCACAGGTCCACGACCTCCGGTTCCAGGCCGATGATCTCGAACAGCTGCGCGCCACGGTAGCTGGCCACGGTACAGATGCCCATCTTCGAGATGATCTTCGACAGCCCCTTGTAGACGCCCTTGCGGTAGCGGCGGCCGATCTGCGACTGCTCACCGCCCTTGCTGAGCTTGAGGATGCCGCGGCGGCCCAGGTCGAACAGGGTCTGGTAGGCCAGGTACGGATACACCGCCGTGGCACCGAAGCCGAGTAGGCAGGCCATGTGGTGCGGGTCGCGCGCGGTGCCGGTCTCGACGATGAGATTCACGTCGCAGCGCAGGCCCAGCCGCGAGAGGTGGTGGTGGATGGCGCTGGTGGCCAGCAGCGCATGCACCATCGGCCGCCCGGCCACCGGGTAGCGGTCGGACAGCAGCAGCATCACCATGCCCTCGCGCGCGGCCTGTTCGGCCTCGGCGCAGATGCGCTCGATGCCGGCGCGCAGGCCCTCGTCTTCGCTGTAGGACAGGTCGAGCAGGCGGTTGGCCTGCACGTACTGGTCCATCTTCAGCAGTTGGCGCAGCTTGCGCTGGCTGAGCACCGGCGAATTGAGGATGACGTGGTTCACCGTCTCCGGGCCGGCATGGAAGATGTTGGTCTCCTTGCCGAGCTGGGTGGACAGGGACATCGCGCAGTCTTCGCGCAGCGGGTCGATCGGCGGGTTGGTGACCTGTGCGAAGGCCTGGCGGAAATAGTCGTACAGCGGACGGCTGCGCTGGCTCAGCACCGCCATCGGCGTGTCGTCGCCCATCGAGCCGGTGGCTTCCTGTTCGGTCTCGGCCAGCGGCCGCAGCACCTGTTCCACTTCCTCGCTGCTGAGCTGGTACAGCTTGTGGTAGCTGCGCAGGGTGCCTTCGTCGAACGGCTCTTCCACCAGCGAGGGATCGATCAGTTCGGTCTGCAGGTAGGTCACGCCCTGCTGCAGCCACTGCTTGTACGGTGCGCGGCCGCGGTTGATGCGGTCCACCGCATCGGAGTCGAGCAGGTCACCGCGCTTGAGATCGATGGCCACCATTTCGCCGGGGCCGAGCTTGCCCTTGCGCACCACGCGCTCGGTCGGCACTTCCCACACACCGGCTTCGGAGGCGACCAGGAAGTGGCGGTCGGCGGTCAGCATCCAGCGCGCAGGGCGCAGGCCATTGCGGTCGAGGGTACATACGGCGTAGCGGCTGTCGCAGGCGACGATGCCGGCCGGGCCATCCCACGGTTCGCTGTTGAGGCCGTGGAATTCGTAGAACGCGGCCAGGTCCGGATCCTTGAACTCCAGCGACTGGGTGGCCGGTGGCACCAGGATGCGCAGCGCCTGGATCAACTCCATGCCGCCGGCGACCATCAGTTCCAGCATGTTGTCCAGGCTCTGCGAGTCCGAACCGTGCATGGAGATCACCGGGTCGAACTCGGCGATGTCGAAGCGCGGCGTCTTCCACACCTTGCTGCGCGCCTGCGCCCAGCGACGGTTGCCTTCGATGGTGTTGATCTCGCCGTTGTGGGCAAGCATCCGGAACGGGTGGGCCAGCGGCCAGCGCGGCAGCGTGTTGGTGGAGAAACGCTGGTGGAACACGATCGCGCTGGAGGCCAGTTCGCGGCGCTGCAGGTCCGGATAGAAACGGCTGAGCTTGTCCGGCAGCACCATGCCCTTGTAGCTGATCGCATCCGGGGTGAGGGTGGTGACGTAGAAATCGGCGTGTTCGCGCAGCTGCTGTTCGCTGCGGCGACGGGCCAGGAACAGCGCCAGCGCGAAGCCGCCGTCATCCTGGCCGACGCCGGCATCGACGAACACCTGCTCGATGCGCGGCAGCGTATCGCGCGCCAGCTGGCCGCAGACGCTGTCGTCGATGGGTACCTCGCGCCAGCCGGCGACCTTGCAGCCGACCGCTTCGACCTGCGCCTGCAGCTGGGTGCGGCAGGCGTGGGCCGCATCGGCATCGTGTGGCAGGAACACGACGCCGGCAGCGAACCGCGCAGCCGGCGTGATGCCGGCTTCGCCGGCCAGCAGTTTCAGGAATGCATCGGGGCGGCGCAGCAGCAGGCCGCAGCCATCACCGGTCAGGCCGTCGGCGGCGACGCCACCACGGTGGGTCATGCGCGAAAGCGCGGCGATGGCGGTATCAACCAACAGGCGCGAAGGTTGATCGTCGAGCTGGGCGACCATGCCAAATCCACAGGCATCGCGCTCGGAGCGCGGGTCGTAAAGCCCTTGGCGGTTGCGGGGGGCCATCTCTACCTCGATGCGGGATGAATTGAACGGGGACACTCAAGCCCGCTCAATCCCTGGAGCGCATCGTGAGGCCACCGGATGCCTCGACTAGATCACAGGTTGCTGCAGCGCCGCAATACACGGTTGCAGGTGCAACAGAACGCGCCGGCAACCCCGTGCCGGCGCGGGGTCGAACTCAGCCGCAGCGCACGCCGCTGACCAGGCCCTTGTCGTCCACTTCGATGTTCAGGCGGTCGCCGAGGAACTCCATCGTGGCCACATCATTGGGCTTCATGACACGCAGCTGGTGGGCACCGGCGTCTTCCTGCGCCTGCTTGCCCAGCGCGTCGGCGTAGGCCTGGCCGACCAGGCTCTGCACCTGGCTGGCATCGCAGGTGCCGACCGGCGGTGCCTCGGTGGCCTTGCCGGCTTCATCGGCCGGTGCCTTGGCGGCTTCGGCAGCCTGCTGGGCATGGGCCGTGGCCGAATCCTGTTCATCCAGCGCCGGTGCCTGGCAGGCGGTCAGGGCCAGTACGGCCGGCAGCAGCAGGGCGGAGAGCGAACGGGCGCGAATCGGGAACGACATCATGACTCCGGAAGGGATTGTGAAAGCCCGAGCATAGCGGCGAACCGACCCTCACGTGTTTGTCTTGTGTTATCGACAGGTTCGCGGCATCGCGGCGGCGACACTGCGGGCATGCCAACCCCCTCTACCCCCGAACGACAGGCTGCGCGTGCTGCAGGCCTGCGCTATGTCGATGACACCCAGCCGGGCATCAGCCGGCGCCGCGCCGGCAAGGGTTTCAGCTATCGCGATGCCGATGGCCACGCGGTCCGCGATGCCGCCACCCTGCAGCGCATCCGCGCGCTGGCGATTCCACCTGCGTATACCGCCGTGTGGATCTGCGCCCACGCCAATGGCCATCTGCAGGCCACCGGCCGCGATGCCCGCGGGCGCAAGCAGTACCGCTACCACGCCAACTGGGCGAAGGAGCGCGACGCCGGCAAGTTCGACCGCATCATCGCCTTTGGCGAGGCGTTGCCCACGCTGCGGCGGCGGCTGTCGCGGGATCTCAAACGGCCCGGGTTTCCGCAGGAAAAGGTACTGGCCATGGTGGTCGCGCTGCTGGCCGATACGCTGGTACGGGTCGGCAATGAAACCTATGCGCAGCAGAACCGTTCGTTCGGGCTGACCACGCTGCGCAACCGGCATCTGGAACTGCTGCGCGGCGGCCGCGTGCGCATGCGCTTCCGTGGCAAGTCCGGGCAGCTGCAGGAGGTGACCGTGGGCGATCGCAGGCTGGGGCTGCTGGTGCGGCGCCTGCAGCAGCTGCCGGGGCAGGCGCTGTTCCAGTACCGCGATGACGACGGTGCGCTGCAGCCGGTGGACTCCGGTGCGGTGAACGATTACCTGCGCGGGGTGATGGGCGAGGACTTCACCGCCAAGGATTTCCGCACCTGGGGCGGCACGGTGGCGGCGGTGCAGGCGTTCGCCGCCACCGAGCTCCCGGAACCGGCCAGCCAGCGCGCCCTGGCGCAGGCGCAGCGCGCGGTGGTGTGCGAGGTGGCGTCGCTGCTGGGCAACACCCCGGCGGTGTGCCGCAAGGCCTACATCGACCCGTGCGTGTTCGCCGGCTGGGAGCGCGGCGAACTGGCCAAGCTGGCCGGCCTGCGTGGGCCGCGCCAGTGGGAACAGGCCACCCTGCGCGTGCTGCGCAGGGCGCGCCGGCTCAGCCGCAGTCGTCAGCCGCAGTAGATCGCGACGATGTTGTTGGTGCGGCCCTTCTCGATGGTCAGGCGGTCGCCGCCCTCGCTGGCCGGCGGCACACGCGGACCATCGTGGCGCAGCACCCGTACGTGCAGGCTGTCGCTGTCCACGCGTGCACGGGCCACGGTGGCGTCCGACGCGGCCAGGCCCAGTGCGCCGCGCACCATGTCGCTGTGGCACTGGCCGGAAATCACGCCGTCGATCGGCTGCACCTGGGCCATCGGCGTGCTGCTGCAGGCGGCGAGGGCAAGACAGACGGCGGCGGTGGCGATGGCATGTTTCATGGAAGGATTCCTTGGTGTGGTTGGGTGCAGCGTGCGACGCCGCACGTGGTGGCGGAATGAATACCGTGCACATCGTGGACACGGCGCGCTCACTGCCGCCAACAGCCTGGGTGGAGACACTGCAGGAGCGGCGTGCGCCGCCCCCGGTAGTGCCGGCCGCTGGCCGGCAGCCCCTTTCCCTCCCGAGGAGACCTGCATGGCCACCACCCGAAAGACCCCCGTCCGCCGCAAAGCCTCGCCCAAGGTGCGCAAAGGCAGCACCGCGACGAAGACCGCTGCCGACCCCGCTCGCCCACGGGTGGTGAAGACCGCAACCCGCAAGGCGGCGGCCAGCGATCCACGGGCAGCGCGCGTCGCGGCCCGGCAGCGACGCCTGCAGGACCAGGAGAAGGCCAAGGACGTGCGCGCGGCAAAGAAAGCCACAAAGAAGCCCGCTACCCAGGCCGGTGCACGCCGGCAACCGGAAGCGATGCCGGCGCAGCAGCTGGCCAAGCCCGGGCATGAACACGAACTGGAGCTGGCGCCGCGTTTCCTTGCACCGGACTACGCCGGCAGCGGCAAGCTGCAGGGCATGCGCGCGATCGTCACCGGTGGCGATTCGGGCATTGGCCGTGCGGTGGCGGTGCTGTTCGCACGCGAAGGCGCCGATGTGGCAGTGCTGCACCTGGACGAGGTCGAAGACGCGGACATCACCCGCCAGCACGTGGAGCGCGAAGGCGGCCGCTGCGTGGTGATCGCCGGTGATGTGCGCGATCCGCGCTTCTGCAACAAGGCGGTCAAGCAGGTGGCCAAGGCGTTCGGCGGCATCGACATCCTGGTCAACAACGCCGCGTTCCAGCTGCATTGCAAGCGGCTGGAAGACCTGGAAGACGCGCACCTGCAGGAGACCCTGCAGACCAACATCGGCGGCTACATCCAGATGGCGCGCGCGGTACTGCCGCATCTGGGCGAGGGGGCCAGCATCATCAACACCGGTTCGGAAACCGGCATTTTCGGCAGCAAGGCGCTGATCGATTACTCGGCCACCAAGGGCGCCATCCATGCCTTCACCAAGGCGCTGGCCAGCCAGCTGCTGCCACGCGGCATCCGGGTCAACTGCGTGGCGCCGGGGCCGGTATGGACGCCGCTGAACCCGGCCGACAAGCAGGCCGGGGACGTCGCCGAGTTCGGCAGGGACAGCGATATGGGCCGGCCTGCACAGCCCGAAGAGTTGTCACCGGCGTATGTGTTCCTGGCCTCGCCGGTCTGTGCCAGTTACATCAGCGGGGTGATCCTGCCGGTGATGGGCGGCCCACGGGGCTGAGTGCCGGCGTGATCTGCCTGAATACGGCGTGGCAGTGAGGGTGTGCAGTGCGTCAAACGCCCCAGCGGGGGGCTGGGGTAGGCTGACCCTGTACTGATCACGTCCCAGGACCGACCATGCCCGAGATGGATATCAATGCGGCGGCCGACGAAGTCGTCGCCCTGCTGCGGCAGAACGATGCGCGCGCTGCCGCCACCCGTCTGCAGGTCCTGCACGACGGCCAGAGCGCCGTGGTGCAGGAATCGCTGGATCGTTACATATCGGTGCGTGCCGCCACCGAGCTCGAGGCGTTGCGACGGAATGGTGGTGTTGCCGCAGCGGATGCGGCAACGGTGAACCCGATGCTGGATCGCCTGGGCGAGGCGACGCGGCCACCGCGAATGCCGGATGCGGCGGAGACCGCAGCCCTGAGCCAGGCCCAGCAGTACGATGTGTATGGCAGCATGGTGGCCCAGCGCGGCAACACCGCAGCGAATGACGCGATGGCAACGCAGGACCGCGTGGTGCTGGGGCTGCGCGACGAGAACCGCACCACCGAGGCACGTGGGCGTGGCGTCTACGACGATCGCATCGTGGTGCTGTGGAGGGATGCGCAGGGCCACGGCCATGTGCGCGAGTTCAACCAGGCCACGACTGAGCCGACCGCCCAGTACGACGGGCATGCCAAGACCACGCCACGCAGCCCGGGCTTTGGCAACGTGGCGCCGCGCACCAAGACCGAGGGTGAGGACGTCAACGGCGACCGGGTCAAGGATCTGGGGCGCCTGGGTGAGGGCACCACCGAGATGCGCGCAACGACCCATCCGCGCAATGGCCATCCGAATGAGTTCGCGCTGCGTCCTTCGCAGGACGCGATCACTGCTGGCGCCGGACGGGTGGAGCGCGACAGCAATGGCGACGGCTGGTTCGATGCGCGAGATACGCAGGGCGTGCAGGACCTCAACGACACCTTCAAGATCCATCGGGGCAGCCGCTCCAACACCGATTCGGCCGGCTGCCAGACCATCGGCGGCGGCGAGTACGACGACTTCGTGTCGACGGTGCGCGGCACGCCCGGGCAGAACCGTTGGCAGTACGTGCTGACCTCGGTCGCACCCGGCCAGGCGCGTGAGCTGGGGCAGGACGTGCCGCTCGCGGCCAATGACGACCCCCGTCAGCCGCAGCATCGCGACCATGCCCTGCAGCAGCAGATCAGCACGCGCCTGCAGGCCTTGGGCGGACGCTACGCCGAGCATGCTGATGACTATAGTCTGGTGATGCTGCGCGAAGCGAAGGCCGCGGGCATCACCCGGGTCGACCAGATCGTGGCCAGCAATCCCAGTGCTGGACGTGCGGCGGGCGAGACACTGTTCCTGGTGCAGGGCAGTCCGGGCGATCCTGCGGCGCTGCGCGCAGGCGTCAATGCGGCCGAGGTACGCGAGACTTCGGTGGAAAGCAGCCTGCGCCAACTGCAGCAGCAATCGCGCGAACAGGCGGCACCCACACCCGCGCCTGCACAACTGCAGGAAGCGCCGGCGATGGGAGGGCGTTGAGCGATGATCCGATCACACCTGATGCCGGGCATTTCGTTGATGCTGTTGCTGGCCTGCAGTGCCTGCGCGCCCGCTGGAGAGCGCGTCGCGCCGGTAGCGCCCACTGCCAGCCCGGCGGCGAAACCGGAGGCCTTGCCTGCGCAGACCCTGCCCACTGATCGTGGATTGCCCGCACTGCCGGAAGCCTCCGGCAGCGCCTATCCCGGCGGCCGCTACGCTGCGCTGCCCGAACCTGACAGGCAGGTGCTGGCGCAGTTGAAGTGCAACGTGGAGGGCGCCAGCAAGGTGCAGGTGCTTTCCATTCCCGCGCAGGATGGCCAGCAGGATTTCATGGTTACTGATCGCAGCGGGCCGCGTTTCCGCTACTGGATGCGGTCGTTCTCCGGCACTGGCGGTACCACCGGGTATCTGGTGCAGCTGCAGGATTGCCCGGCAACCACCACGGGCATGCGCGCCTACATCGCACAGGGAGCCGCACCGCTGCAGGATGTCACTGCATCCATCCTGGCGCAGGCGGGGTTGCCCGATGCGGCGACCCTGACGGCGTACCAGGACAAGGGCGCGGGCGATCTGTTCGCCTTCATCGGCGTGCTGGACAAAGTGCCAGTGCTGCGCTGGGTGGCCGAAGCCGACCCCGAACAGCCACTGGCCGCCGATGCGCGGAGCTTCGACCATGGCAATGCCATCCACGCCGGTTTCCTGCGCTGGAACCAGGACCACTTCGAAGTGGCCAGGACCGTTCCCGCCACGCTATGGCCCTGCGACGACAGCCCGTTGCTGCCGTGCAAGGGCGACCCGTTCGTGACGGGGCGCTGAGGGGGTAGGCCGCCCCTACCGTTCGTCGGCCCATGACTTTCGGGGGGTTGACTACAGTTGTCGTCACGCAGACAGTGACGACACGTGTAGTCAAGGGAGTGGTGTCATGCGTGGCAAGACGATCGGGGACCAGGAACTGGCCCTGCTGCAGTACATCGATGAACATGCGCCGGCCACGGTCGGCGAGGTCGCCAGTGGCTATGGGGAGGCCCGTGGCCTGGCCCGCTCCACCGTGCTGACGATGATGGAGCGGCTGCGGGCGAAGGGGTATCTTCAGCGCCAGCAGCAGGACGGTGTCTATCGCTACCAGGCCACGCGTGGCCCGGAGAGCGTGCTGCAGGGCGCCGTGGCCCAGTTCGTCGACAACACCCTGCAGGGCTCGGTGTCGCCGTTCGTGGCCTATCTGTCGCAGCGCAAGCAGGTCAGCGACAACGAGCTGGCCGAGCTGGAAGCGCTGGTCGCCCAACTCCAATCGCGCCGCCACGAGGGCTGAGCCATGGACACCACGATGCTGATCCCGATGTTGGAACGGCTGGGCTGGACCAGCCTGCAGACCGTGCTGCTGGTGGCCCTGGTGTATGGCGTATGCCGCGCGCTGCCGTCGCTGTCGGCGGCGACCCGCTGCCGCCTGTGGTGGCTCGTCTCGCTGCAGGCCGTGCTCGGCCTGTTCTGGAGCCAGCCGCTGCAGCTGGCCTGGCTGCCGGCGCCGCAGGCGGTGGCGATGAGCGCGACTGACGTGGCCGCCGATATCGTCTACCCGCTGGCCCCGGAGGCCTCGGCACAGCTGTTGGCCGCAATGCCGGTGCCTGCCGCGGATGTGCCGGCGGTGGCATGGTGGGCCGTCGCACTGGCCGCGCTGTGGATGTCCGGCGTGCTGCTGATGGCACTGCGTACCTTCGGTGAGTGGCGTCGCTGCCGTGCGCTGCTGGCAGCGGCCTATCCCTGCGAGGACCAGGCGCTGGTGCAGGCCCTGCAGCTGGCTTCCGATGCACATGGCGTGCGTCCTGCGCCGCGGTTGTGGATGAGCACGCAGGTGGACGCACCGCAGCTGGTCGGTCCGTTCCGCCCGGTGCTGCTGCTGCCGGCCGGCGACAACGCCCTGCAGGGCGATGCGCTGGACCTGGCCCTGACCCATGAATTGCAGCACCTGCAGCGGCGTGACCTGCAGTGGGGCCTGCTGCCGGCGCTGGCCCAGCATCTGTTCTTCTTCCACCCACTGCTGCGCCTGTCGGTGCGCGAATACGCACAGGCCCGCGAAGAAGCGGTGGATGCAGCGGTGGTTGGCCAGCATGGCGCGAGCCGCCAGGCCTATGGGCGCCTGCTGCTGCAGCTGGGTGTGGCACCGCAGCCGCACCTGGGCGTGGCCAGTGCCGCACCGGATACCACCAGCCTCAAGCGTCGCCTGCTCTCGTTGCAGCCACGCCGGGCCTGCCCGCGCATCCTGGCGATGGCGTTGACCGCTGTGGTGCTGGTGGTGGGCGTGGCGCCGATGCGACTGGTCGCTGCGCCGGTGCCGCCGGCACCGCCCGCGCCTCCTGCGGCGCCGAAGGTCGCTGTGCCGTCGCCGCCGAAGGCTCCGAAAGCACCGCCCGCACCGCCTTCGTCCGCGCGCGTTCCGGCCGTGCCTGTGGCGCCCGCGCCGCCTGCCGAGCCGGCTGATGCCGAGGCGTTGTCAGGTCCGGACGATGCGGATGTGGCGGTCGACGTGGATGCGGATGTCGATGTCGATACCGGCATGCACAGTCAACACACGACCTCCCGCGCCACCTCCATCACCACCTACGGCCGCCTGGACCTGGGCAAGTCGCCGCCGGAGGCCTTCGTGCTGGTCGATGGCGATTCGACCTTCGCCAATGGCGGCATGGACGACGTGACGGTCGCCCGCAGGCAGCTCGGCAAGGGCCCGGCGCTGTGGTTCCGCCAGGGCGACAAGCGCTACGTGGTGCGTGATCCGATGATGATCCAGACCCTGCAGCGTGCCTACAGCGGCGCGGCGGATCTGGGCCGCCAGCAGAGCGAACTGGGCCGCCAGCAGAGTGCGCTGGGTCGCCAGCAGGGCGAACTCGGCAAGCAGATGGGCGAGATGGGCCGCCTGCAGGGCGAGGAGGCGCGCCGCATGGCACTGGCTGCCGCCGAGGCCGCGCGCAGCGCGATGGCCGCGCATGACATCAACCGCGAAGCGGCGGCGGAAGCGGCGAAGGCGGCGCGCGGCGCGACCAACGATGCGGCTGTTGCCCGTGAGGCCGCACGTGAGGCCGCTGCAGAGGCACGTCGTGCGATGCAGGAAGTTGATAAAGAAACCGCGCGGGCCACTCACACCCGCGACATGCAGCGCCTGGCCAGCCAGCAGTCTGAACTGGCCAGCCGCCAGGCGGCGCTGGGCAGCCAGCAGGCCGCGTTGGGTGAGCGCCAGGCACGCGTGCATGAGCAGGCGTCGCGGCAGGCGCAGCAGGTGATCGCGCGCGCACTGGCCAGCGGCAAGGCCGAGCGGCTCTGATCGGTGGTGCCGGCCGCTGGCCGGCAATGTGTGGGGTGCCGGCCAGCGGCCGGCACCCCGTTGATCAACCGCAGCTGGCGCGCTCGATCCGGTTCTGACCGTCCACCTGCACCGTCACGCGGTCCTGGCGGAAGTCCATGGTCACCGCCATGCCCGGCTTGACCACCCGCGCGTTGCGCGCGCCGCTGTCGGCCACCAGCTTCTTGATCGTGGCCTCGTCGGCGGTCTTGCCGGTGAAGGCTTCCAGCGCTTCCGGCCTGCATTCGTGCGCGGCATCGGCCACCGGCGCCGGTGCGGCATCGTGGCGGGTGGTGCTGCCGGCGTGGCTGCAGGCGGCCAGCGGCAGGATGGCGAGCAGGGCAAGGGGATTGAGGCGCATCGTCGGGCTCCAGGCGTGGATGGTGGCGGCAGTGTCACCGCTGCCAGCGTCAGGGCATGTCAACGCGGCCCCATGCCGTTACTGCCCGACCAGCGCCAGCGTCTCACGTTCGCGTTGTTCCTCGTGCACCAGCCGCTGCAGCAGCAGGGCCAGGGTCACCACGTCCTGGTGGTTGTGGTCGGCGACCCGGCGCAGGTCCACCGCGTCGCCTCCACGCAGGAAACGCAGCCATGCGCCCGGGGCTTCGGAGCCAGGCAGGTCGTCCTCGCGTACCACGCGCAGCAGCTGGCGCTCGATGGTGGACAGCTTGCAGTTCTCCCACGTGCCGCGATAGCGGCGGCGGGTCGGATAGAGCAGGTCGACGTGATCCAGCGCGCTGATCGGGCAACGCTGGCGGGCCAGCCGGTAGCGCGCCTTCAGCAGCGGCGCATCGTAGCTGCGCCCGTTGTAGCTGCAGAACACGGTGGACGGCTGCAGCCAGCGGGCGAAGGTGGCCAGCATCGCGTCCTCGGCGGCCATCGTGGCCATCAGCAACTGGCGGATGCGCAGGCCTTCGCCACGTTGCGGGCACACATGCCAGTCGGCGGCGCCGATCATGAAGGCGCGGGTGCCGGTGCCGCCGGCCAGGCCGGTGGTCTCGGTATCGAAGAACAGCAGGTCGCGCGCGGCGACGTATTCGTGCTCGCGCTTGGCGAAAGCCAGGGAAAGCGGTTCTGCGGGAATCGGCTGCGGCTGCAGCGATTCGATCAGGAACAGGCCCGGTGCGATTTCCTCACCGGGAAGCTGGCGATCCTGCGCACTGGCGCGTGCCGGTGCGGCTCCGCCCCGCGAGCGCAGGCCGAGCAGGCGGTGCAGGCTGCCCACTTCCGGTCGACGCAGCGGTGCGGCGGCCGTCACGGGCGCGGCAGCGCCGGTCGGCTTGTGGCGGATCTCCTGCTCGACCCAGGCGAACACCGAACGCTCGGCCGGCGGCTGCTGTGCATCGTTGGCGGCTACCGGGGCCGGCGCTGGCGGCGGTGGCTCGGGCGCCACCGGCGTGACTGCTTTCGGGTCGCCGGCCTGCTTCCGCAGCAGGCGCAGCTTGTCCAGGCTCAGGCTCACGGGGCCAGCAGCTCCATCGGGTCGCGCGCGGTCACCACCACGTCGGGTACGTGCTGGCAGGCGTCGGCATCGAACAGGTCCAGCACGCGCAGCGCCAGCGCACGCGGCGAAGTTTCATCTTCTTCCTGCGCGGCCAGTACCGGGCCCACGCAGGCCGGGCAGCCGGCCTTGCAGTCGCAGCGCTGCACCAGTTCGCGCGCGCGCTGCACCAGCTCGGCCTGGCGCTGCCACAGCGGTTCGCTGAGGCCGACACCCCCGGGGAAGTTGTCGTACAGGTAAACAGTGGGCACGAACTCCTGCAGCAGCTCGACAACGCCAGGATCGCCCTCGCTGCCGCGCAGCTGGCCACGGCCACTCTGGTCGGCAATCGCGAACCAGGCACCATCGCCGTTGCCGACCGACTTCTGCAGGTCGCGCGCATCGGCCATCACCGCCACGGTGGCGACGATGTGCAGCGCGTAGGCCGCGCCGAGGAAGCCATCCAGTGCATCCTGCCTGCTGGCGAACGCGCGCAGCAGCAGCGCCTGCGGCAGCTGCCACCACACCGCGGTGGTGTGCAGTTCCTGGTCGGGCAGGTTCACCGGTCCATAGCCGATGTTCTCGTGGGTGTAGTAGCGGATCTTCTTGTAGCCGGCCACGCGCCGTACCACGTGCACTTCGCCATGGTGCGAATCGCCACGCCCGGCCACGCCGCCGTCGAAACGGTCCAGCACCTTGAGCTTGGTGAAGTCGATGCTGTCGGTGTAGTAGTCCACATGCGTGCGGGTGACATAGGCCTTGCGGCCGTCCCAGTCCAGCGTTTCCACCTGGTAGGGCGTGGACTGCACCATGTGGATGGCGCCTTCGTACAGGGTGAGTGCGGCGGCGGAATAATCGACTTCGGCGATGATCTGCTGGCGGCCGTCGCTGCGGTCGACCACCACGAAGTTGCCGTCGGCCACCGCACGCAGGCTGACCGCGTTGGCCGGATAGCTGTCGGCGATCCATTCCCAGCGCTCGCCTTCGCGGTGGATCACCTCGGTCTCGGCCAGCGCCTCCAGGAACACTTCCGGGTCGATCGGGCCGAAGCCATCGCCGACCCGGAACGGCAGCTCGAACGCCGCGCAGCGGATGTGGTCGAACAGGATCAGCGGCTGGTCCGGCGCGATGCGCGCGTGTTCGGGCGAGGCTTCGGCGAAGAAGTCCGGATGCCGCACCACGTACTGGTCCAGCGGCTGCGAACTGGCCACCATCACCCCGAGCGCCGGCTGCTGGCGGCGGCCGGCGCGGCCGAAGCGCTGCCAGGTGGCGGCCACGCTGCCGGGGTAGCCATTGAGGATGACCACGTCCAGGCTGCCGATATCCACGCCCAGTTCCAGCGCCGACGTGCTGACGATGCCGTCGATGGTGCCGGCGCGCATCGCACGCTCGGTCTCGCGGCGCTCGGTGGGCAGGTAACCGCCGCGGTAGGCGCGGATGCGTGGCGGCTTGCGTGGGTCGTGGTCGAAGATGTCCTTCAGGTACTTGGTCAGCACCTCGACCATCAAGCGGGTCTGCGCGAACACCAGGGTCTTCAGCCCGGACTTGATCGCGATGCGCGCGATGCGGTTGCTCTGCGAACGTGCCGAGGCGCGCAGGCCCAGGTCTGGATTGATCACCGGCGGGTTCCACAGCAGTACCTGTTTCGGTCCGCTGGGCGCGCCGGATTCGGTGATGGCGGTGACCGGTGCCTCGATCAACGCCTCGGCATGCGCCTGCGGATTGCCGATGGTGGCCGAGCACAGGATGAACTGTGGTTGCACGCCATAGAACGCGCAGATGCGCTTGAGCCGGCGCAGCACGTTGGTGACGTGGCTGCCGAATACGCCGCGGTAGGTGTGTACTTCGTCGATGACGATGTAGCGCAGGTTCTCGAAGAACTGCGCCCACTTGGTGTGATGCGGCAGGATGGCCTGGTGCAGCATGTCCGGGTTGGACACCACGATGTCGCCATGCAGGCGGATCGCCTGCCGCGCATCGCCGGGGGTGTCGCCATCGAAGGTGAAGGCCTTCACGCCGAGGTCGCCGGCACGGTTGAGTTCCAGCAGCTCGGCCACCTGGTCCTGCGCCAGCGCCTTGGTCGGGAACAGGTACAGCGCCTTGGCCTTGTCCTGCATCGCCGCGCTGACCACCGGCAGGGTGTAGCACAGCGACTTGCCGCTGGCGGTGGGGGTGACGATGGCCACGTGCTCGCCGCGCTGGCTGGCCTCCCAGGCCTCGGCCTGGTGGCTGTAGAGCTGCTCGATGCCACGTGCCTTCAGGGCCGCGGCCAGTGCCGGTGGCACCGAGTCGGGAATGGGGGCGTAGCGGCCCTCGCGGCCGGGAATGGCGAAGCTGCCGGTGATGCGGTCCTGGTAGCGGCGCTGCAGTCGCGCGCTGAGCAGGGCGCCGTCGCGGGCGGGCAGGCCATCGCGGGTGGCGAGCTTCTGCTCGGCATCGGCGGTGCGCTTGGCGAGTTCGTAAGCCATGGAAAGTGGAGCCGGGACGGATTGCGAGGGGTCACATGGCACCACATCCACGTCTCAGGATGTGAGACATCGGCATGGGACGGAGTGAACCGTTCAGTGCGCTGGCGGCGGCCGATTGGCCAGTGCGGCGGTGTACCGGGCCGTCCGACGCAGCGCATGCCGTGTCCTGCGCAGGAACCCGATGGGCTGCCACAGCGTGATGGCCAGGGCCAGCAGCCACCACAGCCGCCACGCGTCCGCACGCGCGGCGCCCGCATCGCTGATCAGGTCCGGGCTTGTCCCGCCGAACAACAGCACCACCAGCATCATCCCCAGCCAGGCCAGTGGCCACAGCGCGCCGCTCGGCGGATAGTGGTGGTGGTCCTCCACGCGGGACCAATGCGGTCCCGCACCCAGTACGACGCCGTCGCTCTCGCGCACGTCCAGCCGCACGCATCTGCCGCTGACGAAGTGCCCGCTGCCCAGCCACTCCGCCGGCAGTTCAATGCGGCGGTCACTGCCGATCAGCCACAACGGCGGATGCTGTGGGTGCAGCGCGAAGTCGGCGAGCCTGCCGCGGACCTGCAGGACACGCTGCGGCACCGCCGGCCCGCGTCGTCGCGGCCGCGACAACCAGAGCGCAAGCGCGGCGATCGCGAGCAGCGGACTGCACAGCAGCAGCTGCAACCAGAACGGCGAGTCGTCATGCAGGGCGGCCGCTGCTCCGAGGGCCAGCAATGCCACCAGCAACCCCGTCCAGCGTGGGGGGCGGTGGCGGCGAAGACGGACTTCCGCAGCATTCTCCATTCGCATGCCAAGTACTTCACTGGGTGCCAGCGAATGCACCCGGTGTCGCCGGGGCCGCAGGACGAGGGGTTCGAAAGGGGCCTCCTCGACCGCAGCTGCGCGGTCGGCTCGCCGCTGTGCGCCGACGATATGGAAGCCGTTCAGACGCACGACCACGGCCATGCCATCGGCCAGTACCACCTCGGCGTGATTGTCGGTGGCGATGTGGCGCCAGGCATCGAAGGGCAGCAGGACCGGGATCTCCCCCAGGTCGGCATGATTGATCGCGCGCGCGCCGAACAACGAGGCATTGCCGAATGCCCCGGATACCACGCGGACCTGATGGTCGTGGGCGCAGCCGGTCAGTGCGCGCACCACGGCCAGGGCTGCGTCTTCGTTGTCGCTGAGCACGCGGCAAGGTGGCTGCCGGCGCAGCTCGGCAAAGGCCCGCCTGCGGCGCGACGCCCATTCGGCACGGGCGATCAGCACCATCGGGGCCAGCAGGAACACCAGGACCAACGCCAGCGCCGGCGACATCAGCGGTGCCCGTGGCGTGGACGGCGGGAGGGGAGCGGCATGGGCTTCATCGACAGCGGGTGCAGGGCAGTCCGCAGACTGGGTTCTTCTGCCTGCAAGGGGAATGCAAGTAGTTGCAGATCGCGGTCGGGGTCACCACGTAGGGGGCGCCGATGGAAGCTGAACACCGACGCAGGTCACAACGAAATCTGAAGCCGGCATCCGTATCCTTGAGCGCTGGACGCAACCAACAGGGCGGATGGCTGTGGCACGACGTGGAACGCAGGGAGCACTCCTGGCCGGCCTGCTGCTGGCGGGTCTCGCGCAGGCGCAGCAGGCCGCACCGGCAGCGGCGCGTGATCCCGCGCCCGTTCCCCCCGCAGATGCGCCGGCTGCAACCACCGCACCGGTCTCCACCGCCTTGCCGCAGGACAACGTCACCACCCTTGGCGAAGTGCGTGCGCTCAAGCCCGATGACGAGCCGCTGGACCTGTACCGCTTCAAGAACCCGGTGAAGTTCGGCGACAACCGTTTCAGCCGCGACTGGAGCGAGCCACCGTCACCCGAGCAGGTCAGCATGGGCGGCGGCTACATCATGATGGGCGTGGTCAAGGGCGTGCTGGCGGCGGGCCGGGGGTTGAACAAGCTCACCGGCGGCCCCGACCAGATCCAGTCCGCCATTGCCCGGCCACCGCCGGAGCTCAGTCCCGAACAGCAGCAGCGTGCGCTGCGTTTCTGCCAGCAGCAGGACGGCTGCGATCCGCCGCCGGTGAAGTAGGCCGGTATATCCTGCCGGTTCCTCAACCGGTAGCGCTGCCATGTTCCTGCGTTCGTTCTGCCTGCTGGCTGCCCTGTTGCCGGCGTCCGCCTTTGCTGCCGGCATCGCCGGTGATGGCGCCTGCCGCAATGGTGCGTTCCCCTCTGAACAGAGCCGGTTCGCGCTGGCGCGGGTGGTCGATGCACCGCGCCTGTACCTGCTCGGCGACATGGACGGCTGCCCGCAAAAGGGCGAGCCGGCCTGCCGGCAGCGCAGCTACGTGGTCAACGGCGATACGGTGGTGACCGGTCGCGACCTGGGCCGCTACCGCTGCGCGTTCTTCCCGAACAAGGTGGGCGGCAGCGCCGGCTGGGTCGACCGCAGCAAGCTGCAGCCGTTGCCCGTGGTCGTGCCAACGCTGCAGGAGTGGACGGGCCACTGGAAAGATGGCGACAACGGCCTGCGCATCACCGTGCAGGGTGGACAACTGCATGTGGATGGCGACGCCTACTGGCCCTCTGCCAACCCCACGCCGGAACAGCGCCCGTATGGGCCGAACCTGGGCCAGGTGGAAGCACGCGCGACGCCGCGCGGCGCCGATGTGGAATTCGTTGAAGACACCTGCAAGGTGCGGGTGCACTCGCTGGGTGATGTACTGGTCGTGGCCGACAACAGCGAATGCGGTGGCATGAACGTGCGCTTCAATGGCGTGTACCGGCGCGCGGGGAAACGTTGAAGGACGCATGAGGGGGGGGCCAGTAGATCCACGCCATGCGTGGATGCTGTTTGCGATCCAATCGGTGGGGTCAGAGCCCTTTCGTGGACGAATGGGATCCGACCCCGGGCTCAGCGCCGCCGCTCCAGCCACCACAGCAGCGATGCGCAGAGCACGAACGCCAGCCACCACGGCCAGCGCGAGCCCGGCACGGGCTGCATCACCGACGCGTTTGCCGGCGTGCTGGTCGCCAGTGCACGTGTGGTCGCGTCGATCATTGCCTGCCGATGCAGTGCAGGTGCGTCCTTCGGGTCGAACACATAGCGCCAGACCGTGATATCGCCGTGCTGCAGGCGCTGCCAGCCCCCCTCACGCGGCCACCAGCCGGCGCAGCGCAGGGCCGACGTCGCGCCGTCGACGATCAGGGGCACGCTGTCGCCGCGTGCGTTGAACACCTGCAGTGGCGACTGCACGCCGCACAGCGCCTGCCGTTCGCCCGCCCAGCTGAGCGCCTGCGGCGACCACAGCGCATCACCGCTGCCCTGCGCACGTGCCAGCGTGGCGACCACGCTGCTCCAGAGTTCACCGTGGCGGTCATCGCGCCCGGCCAGCACCCAGCGCCAGCTGTCGGTGATTGGCAGCAGGCCGATGCGGCCCTTGCCGGCAGCGCGCCAGCCGCCGACAGCCTTGCCGGTGCCATCCTGCAGCAGGGCGGTGCTGCCCGGTGCCTGCAGCGCGAGTGCTTCCAGCGCAGGCAGGGGAGCATTGTGCGAGCTGCGGTCAGCTTCCTCGCCGTAGCCCGTCGGCAGCGTACCCGCGGCGAGCGGGCCACGCCGTGCGGCGAGGACCGCGCTGTCGCCGCCGCCGGGAAGTTCGAGGGCGTGGCTGCTGCCATCGCCCTGCACCGGTAGACCCAGGTCGTGCAGGCGCTGGCGCGCGCTGGCAGCAGGTGTGCCCGCACTACGCACCAGAACGCCGAGGCCGTCGCGCAACGCCTGCCGCACGGCAGCCAGCTGGCCGGCACTCAAGGCGGCCAGACTGCGCTCGTCCAGCAGCAACAGATCGCTGCGCGTGAGTGACGCTGCATCCAGCGCGACCACGCCATCTCCCACGCTGACGCCCGCCCCGGTATCGGCCTGCACCTGCACGCGGATGCCGGTATCGGCGGCCCAGCGGCGCAGGTACTTCAGCTCCGGGCCCGGCGTACTGGCGCGCACCAGCAGGCGCAGCGGTGCCGCCGGCAGGGTCTGCTGCGGTACCGGCGTGCTGTCCACCACATGACCCTCGGCATCGAGCAGGCGCAGCTGGAACACGCTGCGGCCTTCGGCACGGGCGATGCCGCTGAGCTGCACGCGGCCGTCCTCGGCAACGTCCACGCGATCGACCACGCTGTCGGCGGGGTCCAGCAGTTCCGCCCGGGCCCTGGCGACGCCGCGCGCCTGTGCATGCACGTCGAAGCGTGCGCCGGGCGCGGTGTCGGCGGGTGGCTGCAGTGCGATCCACCCGCGCGGCGGAGCTGCCGACTGCCAACGCACGTCGCGTGGCAGTACCGCGTCGCGGTCACGAGCGACCAGGCCGGCACCGACCAGCGTCAGCGTGGAGGCCGGATGCTGGCGCAGCGCGGTGGCCAGGTCCGGCACGCGCTGGCCACCGGGCACATCGGTAGCTTCCGGCAACAGCAGCAGCGGGCCTGCGCTGGCCGGCAGCGCGCCGGCCTTGCCGGCATCGATTCCCAGCACGACCAGGCCGACCGCGGGTTGCTGGCGGGTGGGGGGGACCAGGCAGAAGTACAGCAGCGCGGCAGCGATCAGCTGCAGCGCGATCACGATCCACTGGCGGCCACGACGCGTGGCAGTGCCACGCAGCTGGCGCACGCTGGCGATGACCACGATCAGGACGAGTGCCGGCGCAATCCACAGGTTCACGGCGGAGGCGTTCATGGCTGCGCCTCCAGCGCATCAAGGTACCGCTGCCCCATCGCATCGGCGGCGTTGCGCCGCATTGCCTGCGGCAGTGGTCGCTGCAGCGCCCGCCACAGCTGTGCGCGCAGGCGCTGGCGGCAGTCACGGCAACTGGGTTCGATGCGCAGCTGCTCGATGGCGGCGGCCAGATCCAGTGCATCGGGCAGGTAGGCGGCATTGCGCTGCTGCCAGCTGGCGAGTGCGTCGAGGTCGGGCACGCTGGTGTCATCGCCGAGGCGTTGCCAGGCTTCGATGATGGCCGGGTCGGGCGGCGTGCGTGCGGCCAGTGGCAGTTCGCGACTGGCCAGTCCGGCGCGATCGCCACCCAGCCGGCGGCCTTCATCGATCGGTGGCAGCTCCGGCCCGACCCGCGCCAGGTAGATGCGTTCGGCCTGCTGCACCTGCTTGATGAAAGCCAGCGCCTTGTAGGCAAACGGCAGCGCCTGCTCTGGCCGGCCCTGGCGCAGCTCGCCTTCGGCCGACCACATCTGGTCCAGCGCGGCCTTCAGCGTGGCGCGGGTCTGCGGGTCGAGCAGGGTCGCGGCCTCGGCATGGTCGTGGGTGTGGCCGTATTCGGAGAGCACATCGGTGGCGCTGCCGAACACCGGTGGCGCATCGGCATTGGACGCCTTGCCGCCGTGATCGTGGCCATGCTCATCGTGCGCTCCGGCCTCGGCGCCATGGTCGTGATCGTGATCGTCGTCGTGGCTGTCTGCAGCCGGTGCATCGCTGGTGGGCAGGTCGCTGGCCGGCGGCGGCTTCGGTGCGCCCTCGCTTTCTTCGCCCAGGAACTGGCCATAGCGCAGGCGCAGGATGCGCTGGTCGACGCCGATCGCATCGCTGCGCTTCATGAAGTCCTCGGCGGCGAGACTGCGTCGCTGCCGGATCAACGCTTCGGCATCGATGATGATCTGCCGCTGGCTGCGGAAGTAGGCCGGCAGGGTCTTCTTGATGCGGCCTTCCAGTTCGGCACCGAGTGCAACCTCGGCACTGGGCAGGCGAAGGATCACGCTGCTGCTGCGCCCGGTCTGCGGTGTTGGCGCGTGGTTGTCGCGCACTTCCAGCTGGGCGATGACATCGTTGCCCGGTTGTGCGCCCAGCGCAGCCAGATCAAGAGTGTGGGCGAAACGCCGCGCGGTGGCTTCGCCGCTGCCGGCAAGCGTGACGCTGCGTTTCACGAAGGTGATGTTCTCACCGCTGCCCTGGGTGGTGGTGATCGACAGTGTTGCCTGCGCGGCCACGCCGTAGTCGTCGCTGGCCTCGAAGCGCAGCGTCCACTGGCGTTGCCCGGGCGCGCCCAGCACCAGGCTGGCGGCCGGCTCCAGCACGCGTACGCTGGGCGCGCGGTCGGCGACCACGTCCAGGCGATGCAGGCGGGTTCCGGCCAATGCCGGTTCGCTCACCACGCGGTACAGCACCGGCGTGCGCGCCACATCCTGTGCCTGCCACTGGCCATCGTGTTCGTTCAGCGGCAGCCGGCGACCATCGTGGAACTGCAGCCATGCCTTGTCCGGCGCGCGATCGAAGCGCAACGACCACGACAGCCGGCTGTCGGCGGCGACCTTGGCATCCAGTGCGTTCTGGGTGAGCGTCGCCTGGCCGGTATAGGCCGGCGCGTCGATGCGCAGGCGGGTGGACTGCAGGTGCAGTGGGCCCGCGGCAGCCGTGCTGCCAGGCGCCGACGCACCGGCCGGCGCGGAGCCGGGGCTGGAACGTGGCCAGCCGACGACCAGCGCAACGATGGCCAGGCCTGCAATCCAGTACAGCGCCAATGCCGCGCGCGGCCAGCGCGGACGCAGTTCCGGCATCGCACGTTCCAGCGCGGCCAGCACATGCGCTCGCTGACGCTGCTGCAGCGGATTGAGCATGGCTGCATCGGCGAACAGCAGGTCGGCACTGTCCTCGCTGGCGCCGCTGCCATCGAGCTGGCGCTGCAACCACTGCGGGTCCAGCTGGCGGGAGCGAGCCGTGGCGAGCGCTGCGCAGGCTAGCAGGCCGACGGTGCCAACCACGCAGGCGATATCGAAGCCCGCCAGGCGCAGCGCCAGCGCCGTTGCGGCCAGCGCCCACGGCAGGCCCAGCAGCAGGGTGATGAGTGCACGGCGGCGGCGCGCGCGTTGCCAGGCGTGCTGCAGGATTTTCATGCGGGCACCCTGCGTCGGCGACTGCTGGCCATCCAGCGCTCCAGCGCGAACAGCAGCACGATGGCCAGCAGCAGCCACGGGGTGAGCTCGCGCAGCGGCGGCGTTGCCGCAGGCAGTGCCGCCCGCTGGGGTGCCTGATCCTGTGCATCGCCGAGGCGCGGCAGCGGAGGCGGCTGCAGGGCCAGCAGCAGGGCATGCGGCAACTGCGGATCGCGCAGCGCAGCGTTGCCTGAGGCATCCCAGTCGCCGGTCAGAGACAGCAGGACACCGTGGCCGATGCGTTGCTGCCACAGCAGCGGGGCGCCCTCGGCGTTGCGCAGCAGGATGCTGGCCTCGGCGGCAGGCTTGCCGGCAGTCACTACACGTCCGCCATCTTGCAGCCACGCCTGCCAGTTCGCCGGCAGTGCGCCGTTCCGGCTCCACACGCCGATCTCGCCGCGTTCGGGCAGCGCATCCGCCACCAGGGGGGCGAGCGGCGCCTGCACGCCCCACGCGCGCTGCAACGCATTCAACCAATGCTGGGCGGCGGCCGAAGCATCGCTGTGCACGCGCAGGCGCGGCGACGTTGCGGCACTCGGTTGCGCAGTGACCGGCATCGGCTGCGGCCGCCACTGCATCTCGCGCGACAGCTGCAGGCGTGCGCCGTCCAGGCCGGGCAGGGGATCGGGAACGTGCACGGTCAATGCGGTGCCCGCGGGCAGTTGTGCGTCCAGTTCGCGCAGCAGGCTGGGCAGGGAGGCCGTGGACGCAGGTGGCACTTGATCAATGGCCGGGAAGCCGGGCGCCAGCCAATGCCAGTTGCCCGCTTCGGCGGTGCCGCGCAGTGCGGTCGCGTCCAGTCCGGGAGCCACCACCGTCCATGCACTGGAGGCCGGCGCGGGGCCGGTCAACGCAGGTCGTGCCAGCAGCAAGGCCAGCGCGGCCAGCAACAGCAGGCGCACCAGCAGCAACGGCCAGTCATCGAAGCGGATGCGCTGGCGCGGCCGGATCTGTGCACGCAGCCAGCGCAGCGCGGCGAAATCCAACGGTGTGTACGGATGGCGCCGTGCGAGGTGGATCAGCAGCGGCAGCAGCCCTGCAGCGAGCGCGGCCAGGCCGAGCGGGAACAGCAGGGTCATGCACCGCCCCCACGGCCGAACAGCGCCTGCAGTGCCTGGTCCAGCGGCTGGTCGAGCCAGCCGGTGGCACTGGCGATGCCGCTGGCCTGCAGACGCGACTGCAATGCGTTGCGTGCGTCAGCGAAGCGCTGCAGGTAGTCGGTGCGGATCGCCGCGCCATCGCCCAGCAGTTCATCGCCGGTCTCCGGATCGCGGAAGCGATGGCCGGCGTCGAACGGGAAGTCACGCTCGTCGGCGGTGAGGATCTGCAGCAGCGCCACTTCGCGGCGCGCGCTGGCCAGTTGTTCCAGCAACACGATGCCGGCTTCGTCGAAGCCGTCGCCGATCGCCAGCAGCAGGTCGCCCGGGCGCACACGCTCCCACAGTGGACGCAGGCGATCGGCTGCAGGCCAGCCGCCGCGTGCCTGCAGGGCATGCAGTTGCAGATGCACGCGATCACGCTGGCGTGCGCCGTTCGCTGCGGGCACCAGTTGCAGTCCTTCGCCATTGATCGCCAGCAGGCCGAAACGGTCGCCCTGCTGCAGGGCCAGCTCCACCACGCACGCGGCCACGCCGCGCATGTGGTCCAGGCGCGTGCGCTGCGGTGCCGCGCGATCAGCCTGACCGGCCGAGGCGGTGGCATCGAGCAGCAGCCAGACCGTGATCGGGCTTTCGCGTTCGGATTCGCGCACGAAGAAGCGGTCCGAGCGTGCGTACAGCTTCCAGTCGATCTGGCGCAGCGCGTCGCCTGGCTCGTAGGCCCGGTACTGGGCGAATTCGAGGCCGGCACCGCGGCTGCGGCTGGCGTGCTGGCCGATGCCACTGGCACCGCTGGCCAGGCGCGGCCGCAACCGCAGCATGCGCAGGCGCGCACGAAGTTCCGGTGGCAACGTCAGCGGGGCACCTGCGTTCACGCGTGGCTCAACCCGGGAACGGCACGGCCTGCAGCAGGGCGGCGACCACGTCGTCGGCACGCTTCTGCTCGGCCTCGGCGGCGAACGACAGCAGCAGGCGATGACGCATCACCGGCGCGGCCAGTGTCTGCACATCCTCGCGGGTGGCGGCGAAACGACCCTGCAGCAACGCGCGTGCCTTCGCCGCCAGCACCAGCGACTGCCCGGCGCGCGGGCCGGCGCCCCACTTCACCCACTGGTTGATCGCCGCCGGTGCGCCTTCGCCTGGACGGCTGGCGCGCACCAGACGGGTGATCCAGGCCAGCACATCAGGGCTGACATGCACCTGGCGTACTGCGGCCTGCAGCGCGATCACCGCTTCGGCATCCATCACCTTCGGCACCGCGTCGGTGGCACCGCCGGTGGTCTGCTCCAGGATCTGCCGTTCCTCGTCCTCGCTGGGGTAATCCACCAGCACGTGCAGCAGGAAGCGATCGAGCTGTGCCTCCGGCAGCGGGTAGGTACCAGCCTGCTCGATCGGGTTCTGCGTGGCCAGCACGAAGAACGGCGCGGGCAATGCGTAGGTGGTGCCGGCGTAGCTGACCGTGCGCTCCTGCATCGCTTCCAGCAGCGCGGCCTGGGTCTTGGGCGGGGTGCGGTTGAGTTCGTCGGCCAGCAGCAGATGGGTGAAGATCGGGCCCTGCTGGAAGCGGAAATGGCGATGGCCGGTGCCGTGGTCTTCCTCCAGCAGCTCGGTGCCGAGGATGTCGCTGGGCATCAGGTCGGGGGTGAACTGCACGCGCCGGAACTGCAGTTCCAGCGCTTGCCCGAGCGAGCGCACCAGCAGGGTCTTGCCGAGCCCCGGCGCGCCTTCCAGCAGGCAGTGGCCGCCGGCCAGCAGGCCGATCAGCAGCTGCTCGACCACGGTGTGCTGGCCCACCACGGCGCGTGCGAGCGCGGCGCGCAGCGCATCCAGGCGCGGCAACAGGGAGTCGAGGTCGGGGGAGGTCATGGGCGTGCAGGTCCTATCAATTGTTCAACGCGTACATCACGATGTTGACGCCGAAGCGGGTGTTGTCTTCGGCCAGGAAACGCTTGTTGCGCCAGTCGTAGTCCCACTCGCAGCCGTAGTCCTTGTTGCTGTACAGCAGGCCCAGGCGGCCGTCGACCTCGATGCCCTTCAGGTAGTCGTGCACCAGGTCGTCGCCCCAGCCGTTGAGTTCGAAGCTGGTGGCGGGCGGGCCATCCGGGAAGCGGAAGAAACTGCGGTACAGCGCGTGGCTGTTGGGCAGCTTCTGCAATGCCTTCGGACCGAACAGGCGGCCCATCTGTGCCTCGAACGAGGTGGCGAACAGCCCATCGATATCATGGTTGCAGTCGTCGACGAAGACGAAGCCGCCATTGCGCACGTAGCGCACGAAGTTCTGCCGCTCGGCGGCATTGAACTCCACCAGCGTGTGCCCGGCCAGGTAGCAGAACGGCGCTTCCAGCATGCGCGGGTCGGCCAGCGCCACCACGTGTTCCTGCGGGTCCACGCGCAGCGAGGTGTAATCAATCAGCGAGGTGATCAGGTTGGACGGCATGCGCGCGTCCACGTCCCAGTCACCGGAGTCGTACTGCAGGCGGGTGAACCAGAAGTCGTAGCGCGAACTGCGCGGGCCTGACTGCGCCCAGGCTGGCAGCGCCGCCGCCGAAGCGGCAGCGGCCAACCAGCGCAGGCAGGCCCGGCGATCCATCAGACGGCGTCGGACAGCGAGGTGAAGGTGAAATCGCGCAGCTTCATCGGCGGGATCATCATCACGTAGCTGGATTCATCACCGGCCACGCGCACCGGCTTGCCCAGCTCCTCGATGTTGTTGAGCATGATCACCGGCGACTCGTTGAATCGGAAGTTCTTCACCGGGTGCTTGATCTGGCCGTTCTCGATGTAGAAGGTGCCGTCGCGGGTCAGGCCGGTCAGCAGCACGGTCTGCGGATCGACCATGCGGATGTACCAGGTACGGGTGACCAGGATGCCCTTCTGGGTACCGCGCACCAGCTCGGCGGTGCTCTTGTCGCCACCGCTCATCAGCAGGTTGCCCGGCGAGGCCTTGGCGGTCTTGCCCTGCTTCTGCGCCCAGAAGCGCGAGTAGTCCAGGTTGGCGACCTTGCCGTTCTCGATGATGGCCATGCGCTCGCGCGGCAGGCCTTCGTTGTCCCACGGCAGCACCGGTGCGTCCGGATGCCACGGGTCGGCGATCATGGTCACGCGCGGGTCGTAGACCTGCTCGCCCAGCTTGTTGCCACCGCCCTTCTTCGACAGGAAGCTGCGGCCTTCATCGGCCGAGCGTGCGCTGAAGAAGTTCATCATGAAGCTGATCAGGCCCGCGGCCGCGGCCGGCTCCAGGATCACCGTGTACTTGCCCGGCTCCAGCGCCTTGGCTTCGGCCGATTCGGTGGCCTTGCGCATGGCGATGCGGATGTCCTGGTCGGCCTTGAAGTCGGCGGCATCCTTCAGGTTGCGGCCGACCCAGCCCGAACCGCGGCCATCTTCGGTGCGCACGGTGCAGGTGTAATCGAAGTTGGTGGTGCGCTGGTAGGCGAAGTTGCCGTTGCTGTTGGCGGTGGCCTGGAAGCCCTGGCCGTCCTCGAGGAAGCCGGCGGCGACCAAGCCGTGGCCACGGCACGGGGCGATCGAATCGGCGGCGACCTTGGCGCGGAACGCCGGATCGATCGCAGCGGTGGATTCGCTGAAGGTCGGGCTGGCGCGGTAGCTCTGCTTGCCGATGGCCGGCATGAACTCAGGGTTTTCCGGGGCCAGGCGCGCCAGGTCTTCGGCTCGGCGCACCACGCGTTCCAGCGCGGCATCGTCGAACTCATTGATCGAGGCCGTGCCGACGCGCTTGCCGAAGGCGACGGTGACCGCCAGCTCGGTGTTGTCGACGATGCCGCTGGTGGAGACATTGTTCAGCGCGAAACGGATGTTGCCGCTGATCGCGCCGGCCAGCACGGCGGTGCACTCGTCGGCCTTGGACAGGGCGATGACCTTGTCGAGGATGGCCTTGGCCTGGGCTTCGGTGAAGATACTCATGGTGTAAGGGCTCCTGACCGGTCAGCCGAGGCTGCGCGCGGTGTTGATGACGTTGATGCCGTTGAAGCGCGCGGTCGACGAACCGTGCGAGACCGCCGAGACCTGGCCGGGCTGGCCCTTGCCGTCGAAGAACGAACCGCCCAGGCGGTAGTCGCGCTCGTCGGCCACGGCGGTGCAGGCATTCCAGAACTCCGGCGTGCGGATCTGGTAGGCCACGTCTTCCAGCATGCGGGTGATCTGGCCGTTCTTGATCTCGTAGAACAGCTGGCCGCCGAACTGCGCGTTGTAGCGCTGCTGGTCGATCGAGAACGAGCCGTCACCGATGATGTAGATGCCGTTCTCCACGTCCTTGATCAGGTCGGGCACGCTCAGCGGCTTCTTGCCCGGTGCCATCGACACGTTGGCCATGCGCTGGAACTGCACGCTGGACCACGAGTCGGCATAGCAGCAGCCGTCGGACTCGGTCTTGCCGAGGATGTGGGCCTGGTCGCGGATGGTCTGGTAGTCCACCAGCTTGCCGTTGCTGATCAGGTCCCAGCGCTTGCACTTCACGCCTTCGTCGTCGTACGCCACCGCGCCGAGGCTGCCCGGCTGGGTCTTGTCGGCGAAGATGTTGACCAGCTCGCTGCCATACTGGAAATGCTGTTCGCGCTTGTCCAGGGTGGCGAAGCTGGTGCCGGCGTAGTTGGCCTCGTAGCCGAGCACGCGGTCCAGTTCCAGTGGGTGGCCGATCGATTCGTGGATGGTCAGCCAGGTGTGCGACGGATCGAGCACCAGGTCGTACTTGCCCGGCTTCACCGACGGTGCCTTCAGCTTTTCCTGCGCCTGCCTGGCGGCGGCGATGGCGTCTTCCTTCATGTCGTAGGAAGAACTGTAGTTGACCACGCCATTGGGGCTGACCACCTTGCCGGCGGCGGCGCCATCCAGGTACTCGTAGCCCAGGCCCATCGGCGAGGACAGGCCCGAGCGGGTGCGGAACTTGCCGCTGGTCTTGTCGATGGCGGTGACCGTCATCGGCGCCCAGATGCGGTGCACGTCCTGGTCGATGTAGGAACCATCGGTGGAAGCGAAGTACTTCTGCTCGTTGACCAGGAACAGCATCGAATTGACGAAGCTGGCACCGGCGCCCATCGCGGCGGCGTTGACGTCCAGCAGCAGGCCGACCTTGTCCTTGATCGGCACCTCCATCGCATTCTTGCGGATCGGCGTGCGCCAGCTCACCTCACCCACGCCCGGCGCCTTGGCCAGCTGTACGGGGGCGGTCTGCACGCCGGCATTGGCCTTGGCGATCGCCGCGGCCTGCTGCGCGGCCTTGGCCACGTCGGCGGTGCCCAGCGCATTGGTGGCGGCGAAGCCCCAGGCACCGTTGACGATCACGCGGATGCCCACGCCGGTGGACTCGGTGTTCACCACGTTCTGCACCTTGTCCTCGCGGGTGATCACGAACTGCCGCAGGTAGCGGCCGATGCGCACGTCGCAGTAGGTGGCACCGGCGCTGCGCGCGGCCTGCAGGGCGGCGTCGGCCAGGCGCTTCTTCAGCGCCGGGTCGAGGCTGGACTGCAGCTGTTCGGCGGCGATCACCTTGCCGAAGAAGGAGGGCACGATCAGCCCGCCCGCGGTAAGCCCGGTCAGGGCCAGGAAGTCACGTCTTTGCAAGGCTGCTCTCCATGTCGAAGGATGGGTGGCTCAAGCGCCGAGACTGCGCGCGGTGTTGATGATGTTGATGCCGTTGAAGCGGGTGGTGGACGAACCGTGCGAGACCGCCGAGACCTGGCCGGGCTGGCCCTTGCCGTCGAAGAACGAACCGCCCAGGCGGAAGTCACGCTCATCGCAGATGGCGGTGCAGGCATTCCAGAATTCCGGCGTGCGGATCTGGTAGGCCGCATCCTCGACCATGCCGGCGATCTTTCCGTCCTTGATCTGGTAGTACAGCTGGCCGCCGAACTGCGCGTTGTAGCGTTGCTGGTCGATCGAATACGAACCGCGGCCGTGGATGTAGATGCCGTTCTCCACGTCCTTGATCATGTCCTCGACGCTGAGCGGCTGCTTGCCCGGCGCCAGCGAGACATTGGCCATGCGCTGGAACTGCACGCTGGACCAGGAATCGGCATAGCTGCAGCCATGCGATGCATCGCGGCCGAGGATGTGGGCTTCATCACGGGTGGCCTGGTAATCGACCAGGATGCCGTCGCGCACCAGGTCCCAGCGCTGGGTCTTGACGCCTTCGTCGTCGTAGCCGACTGCACCGAGGCTGCCGGGCTGGGTCTTGTCGGCGAAGAAGGTGACGATGTCGCTGCCCCAGCGGAAACCGGCATCGCGCTTGTCCAGCGTGGCGAAGCTGGTCCCGGCGTAGTTGGCTTCGTAGCCGAGCACGCGGTCCAGCTCCAGCGGGTGGCCGACGTTCTCGTGGATGGTCAGGAACAGGTTGGACGGGTCCAGCACCAGGTCGTACTTGCCGGGCTTCACCGACGGCGCCTTCAGTTTCTCGCGCGCGTGGCGGGCGGCCGCAATGGCGTCCTCGACCGGGTCGTAGGAATCGCGGTAAGCGGTGATGCCACCGGGCAGGTGTACCTTGCCGCGCGCATCGCCATCAAGGAACTCGTAGCCCATGCCCATCGGCGACGACAGGCCGGCACGGGTGCGGAACTTGCCGCTGGCCTTGTCGATGGCGGTGGCGGTGAACGGCAACCAGATGCGGTGGATGTCCTGGTCGATGAACGAGCCGTCGCTGGACGCGAAGTACTTCTGTTCGTTGACCAGGAACAGGGTGGAATTGATGTAGTCGGCGCCCGCATTCAGCGCGGCGGCATTGAGTGCCAGCAGCAGCTCGACCTTGTCCTGGATCGGCACCGCCATCGCGTTCCTGCGGACGGGCGTCTGCCAGCGCACCTCACCGACCGAGGGCGTCGGCGCCAGCTGCACCGGCCGGGTCTGGATGCTGGCGTTGGCACGGGCGATTGCCGCAGCCTGCTCGACCGCAGCGCGCACGGCGGCCTCGGTCTGCTGATGGGTCGCGGCAAATCCCCAGGCACCGTTGACGATCACCCGCACGCCCACGCCGGACGATTCCCGGTTGGTCACATTGCCGACCTGGTGCTCGCGGGTGATGACCGATTGGTTGAGGTAGCGGCCGATGCGCACATCGCAGTAGCTGGCCTTGGCCGTGCGTGCGGTGGCCAGCGCCACGTCCGCCAGGCGCCTGCGCTGGAGGGTGTCGACCGGGGCGAGCAGTTGCTCGGCGGCGATGGCACGGGAATGCGGCAGCAGCAGGCCCGCCAGGCCCAGACCGGAAAAAGCCAGGAACTCACGTCGTTGCACAGCGTTTCTCTCTCTCGCTTGCGTGCGGCCGGCAACAGGCCGAGCCGATCACGTCAACTGCCTGACTTTCGCCAGCGCAGCGCGTCCGGGCAAGTGACTGCAGTCATGGTTGGGGAGGGTTTCGGCAGGGCTTGCAGCCCTGCACCTGCTCAGAGCCGGAGCAACAGCAACAGCGGGCATTCCGTGGGTTGGCGGGGCGGTGTGGGTGGGCAGGACACGCCGTAAACCCATCCATGGGGGTTCGATGGCGCCATCCATGGCGCCAACGGTCCTGCCCACCCACACCGCCCCACCTCTGACAGATCGTTGCGGCTGTTGGTGGGTGTCGACCTTGGTCGACACATCTGTCAGATATCGAAATGAATCCGGGGTCAGATCCGTTTTCCTGCGGAAAACGGATCTGACCCCGAGAGCCGGTCCAACAGACCGCAGAAAACTGTCGAAGGCGGGGTGGGTCCGGTTGCGGGGGCGTAAGCGCCATGGATGGCGCGACCGAGCCTCCAGGGACGGATTCACGGCGTCCCCCGCAACCGGACCCACCCTGCCATCCCACGGAATGCCAGCTTTTGACGTTGCTTCGGCCTTTGCCGTTGCTCCTGCGGGTGCAGGGCTGCAAGCCCTGCAGACACCCCCTCATGCACAATGGGGCCGACCCCGCCTGGACACCGTCCTGATGTCGAGCAAGCCGTATTCAGAAGCCTGCGAGCGCAACCGCGAACCGATCGCCGCCGCACTCGACCCGTGGATGGGCGACCGTCACCGGCTGCTGGAAATCGGCAGTGGTACCGGCCAGCATGCGGCCTTCTTCGCCGAGCATTGGCCGTGGCTGCGCTGGCAGCCCAGCGACCATCCGGACCATCTGCCGGGCATCGAGGCCTGGCGCGCGGAGGCAGCGCTGCTGAACCTGCTGCCGCCGGTGGCACTGCAGGTGGAGCTGCCGCCGGCGACCGGCCTGAGCCTGCCGGAAGGCAGCATGTTCGACGCCGCATTCAGTGCCAACACACTGCACATCATGAGCTGGGAGCACGTGCAGGCGCTGTTCGCCGCGCTGCCACCGGTGCTGCGGCATGGTGCGCTGCTGGCGGTGTACGGCCCGTTCAACTACGGTGGCCGCTACACCAGCGACAGCAACGCGCAGTTCGATGCCTGGCTGAAGGCGCGCGACCCGCGCAGCGGCATCCGCGATAGCGAAGCGGTACAGGCGCTGGCCGCCGACCACGGATTCACCCGCCTGGGCGATGTGGCGATGCCGGCCAACAACCGGTTGCTGCTGTGGCGGCTGGGGTGAACCGCCAGTAGTGCCGGCCGCTGGCCGGCAACCGAGCGCCAGGATGGCTGCCGGCCAGCGGCCGGCACTCCCTGTTCCGCGGCGTTACGCCACCTGCACGATATGCAGCGCCTTCGGGTTGCGCCACTGCGCCAGCAGGGCGGCTTCGCGCGCCTTGGCCTGCTCGAAATGCGCTTCCTTGACGTGGCCGAAGCCGCGGATGTGCTCGGGCACGCTGGCGATCTCCACCGCCAGCGCCAGGCGGTCGTCATCCAGGCCGTCCAGCAGCAGCTGCACGGTGGCTTCGTAATCGCCGATCAGCTTGCGTTCCATGCGGCGTTCCCCGGTGCGTCCGAACACGTCGAAGCGGCCACCACGCAGGAACTTCAGCCTGGCCAGCAGGCCGAAGGCCTTGAACATCCACGGGCCGTATTCCTTTTTCAGCAACCGGCCCTGCTCGTCCTTCTTGGCGAACAGCGGCGGCGCCAGGTGGAAGCGCAGCTGGTAATCGCCTTCGAACTGCTGCTGCAGACGGCGCTGGAAGTCGCCGCTGGTGTACAGGCGGGCCACTTCGTACTCGTCCTTGTAGGCCATCAGCTTGAACAGGTAGCGGGCCACGGTCTCGGTCAGCGCGGTGGAACCGCCGATGCGGTCGGCTTCGGCGGCGCGCACGCGCTCGACCAGGCTGCGGTAGCGGTTGGCGTAGGCAGCGTCCTGGTACTCGACCAGGAACGCGGCGCGGCGCTCGATCATTTCATCCAGCGAGCGCGACAGGCGGGCGTCGTCCAGCGGCAGGAACGCAACATCGCCACCGTGCGAGGGCAGGCCACGCAGTTCGCGTTCGTCGCCGGTATTGCGCGGCGCCGCAGTGGCGCCCCATTCGTTGCCCTCCCACTCGCCCGGCGGCAGCGGATGCAGCGGACCCGGGGTGGATTCGGTATCGGTGTGGCGGTTGCGCACCAGGCCCGCGGCCTGCTGCACGGCCTGCGGGTCGACCACGGCCAGGCGGCCCCAGGCGAAGGCCTGCTGGTTCATCGCCACGGCGGCGCCGTTGAGCTCGATGGCGCGCATCAGCGACTCGAACGACAGCGGCACCAGGCCCTGTTGCCACGCGTAGCCGAGGATGAACAGGTTGGCGGCGATCGCATCGCCCAGCAGCGCGGTGGCCAGCTGGGTGGCATCCAGCAGCAGCGGCTCCTGCCCACCCAGTGCCACGCGCACACCGGCCACGATGTCGGCGGCGGGGAACTGCATGTCCGGGCGGGTGGTGAAGGTGCCCGGCATCGCTTCATAGGTGTTCAGCACCACCTGCGAACGGCCGGCGCGCACCTTCGACAGCGCCCAGTAATCGTTGACCACCACCATGTCGCAGCCCAGCACCAGGTCGGCCTCGCCGGCGGCGATGCGCACGGCGTGGATGTCTTCAGGGCGACGGGCAATGCGGATATGCGTGGTCACCGCGCCGCCCTTCTGTGCCAGGCCGGTCTGGTCGAGCACGGTCGCGCCCTTGCCTTCCAGGTGGCCGGCCATGCCCAGCAGCGCACCGATGGTCACCACGCCGGTACCGCCGACGCCGGTGATCAGGATGTTCCAGGGCTGCTCCAGCGTGCCGCGGAGGGACGGTGCCGGCAGGTTGTCCAGCAGCGTGGAGGCATCGCGCTTGCTGCCCTTGCGCGGCTGTCCACCGTGCACGGTGACGAAGCTCGGGCAGAAGCCGTTCACGCACGAATAGTCCTTGTTGCAGTTGGACTGGTCGATCTCGCGCTTGCGCCCGAACTCGGTTTCCTTCGGCAGTACCGACACGCAGAAGCTCTTCTTGCCGCAGTCGCCGCAGCCTTCGCAGACCAGCGAGTTGATCAGCACCCGCTTCTGCGGGTCTTCCAGCTTGCCGCGCTTGCGGCGGCGGCGCTTCTCGGTGGCGCAGGTCTGTTCGTAGATCAGGATCGAAACACCCTTCACCTCGCGCAGGCGCTTCTGCACGTCATCCAGTTCGCTGCGGTCGTGGAACTCGACATCGCTGGGGAAGTGCTCGCGCTGGCCGGTCCACTTGCCGATGTTGTCCGACAGCACCACGATGGTGTGGATGCCTTCGGCGCGCATCTGCTTTGCGATGTCCGGCACGCTCAGCGGGCCGTCCACCGGCTGGCCGCCGGTCATCGCCACCGCATCGTTGTAGAGGATCTTGTAGGTGATGTTGACGCCGGCCGCGACTGCCTGGCGGATCGCCAGCGAACCGCTGTGGAAGTAGGTGCCGTCGCCGAGGTTCTGGAACACGTGCGGGGTGTCGGTGAACGGCGCCTGCCCGGCCCAGGTCACGCCTTCGCCGCCCATGTGGGTGAAGGTGTCGGTGCTGCGGTCCATCCAGGTCACCATGTAATGGCAACCGATGCCGGCCAGCGCGCGCGAGCCTTCCGGCACGTTGGTGGAGGTGTTGTGCGGGCAGCCGGAGCAGTAGTGCGGGACGCGCGGGAAGCTGGCGCGCGGCAGCGCAAGCTCGGCTTCCTTTTCCTGCATCCACTGCAGGCGCTGCTCGATCGACTCGTTGTTGAAGAACTTCTGGATGCGGCGGCCGATCACGCCGGCAATGGTGGCCGGGGTCAGTTCGCCGGTGGATGGCAGGATCCACTCACCGCTCTCGTCGTACTTGCCGACGATCGACGGGCGCTGGCCCCAGCTGGCCGGCCAGTTGAAGAACTGTTCCTTCATCTGGCGCTCGATGAAGGCACGCTTCTCCTCCACCACGATGATGTCTTCCAGGCCCTGCGCGAAGCGCGCGATGCCCTGCGGCTCCAGCGGCCAGGTCATGCCGACCTTGTACACGCGGATGCCGATGTCGGCGCACGCGGCTTCATCCAGGCCCAGGTATTCCAGCGCCTGCAGCACGTCCAGGTAGCTCTTGCCGGTGGTGACGATGCCCAGCCGCGCACGCGGCGCGTCCATCACCACCTTGTCGATGCCGTTGGCGCGGGCGAATGCCTGTGCGGCCTTCACCGCATAGCGGTGCAGGCGCATTTCCTGGTCCAGCGGCGGGTCCGGCCAGCGGATGTTGAGGCCGCCCGAGGGCATTTCGAAGTCTTCCGGCAGCACGATGCGGCGCGCCATCGGGTCGACCTCGACCGAGGCCGACGATTCCACCGTTTCGGCGATTGTCTTGAAGCCGACCCAACGGCCGGTGTAGCGGCTCATCGCCCAGCCCAGCAGGCCCATGTCCAGGATGTCCTGCACGCCGGCCGGATTCAGCACCGGCATCATCGCGCTGACGAACTCATCCTCGCTGCCATGCGGCAGGGTTGAACTGCGGCAGGCATGGTCGTCGGCGGCCAGCGCCAGCACGCCGCCGTAGCGCGAGGTGCCAGCGGCATTGGCGTGCTTGAACACGTCGCCGCAGCGGTCCACGCCCGGGCCCTTGCCGTACCACATGCCGAACACGCCCTGCACGTTGGCGCCGGGGAACAGGTTGGTCTGCTGGGTGCCCCACACCATGGTGGCGCCCAGGTCCTCGTTCAGGCCGGGGGTGAACTTCACCTTGGCCGCGTCCAGGTGCTTGCGCGCGCGCCACAGTTCCAGGTCGAAGCCGCCCAGCGGGCTGCCACGGTAGCCACTGACGAAGCCGGCGCTGTCGATGCCTTCGTGCGCGTCGCGCAGCCGCTGCATCAACGGCAGTTTCACCAGCGCCTGCACGCCACTCAGGTAGATCCGCCCCTCGTTGCGGGTGTACTTGTGGTCGAGCGTGTAGTCACGGTCGATCAGGTCGGCGGAAGAGGGCGAAGTGAGTTGCGCGGTACTGGTCATGGCTGGCCCGGTCAGGATCGGCTGGCACCGGCCGCGTGCAGGCACGCGGCGGGAAAGGCGCGAATTGTAGCAGCGAGGCCCTTCCGCCCCGGCACTCGCGCCGGCGGCCATGCTGGGGTTAGGATCGGGGAGAGAGAGGGAGGCTGCGGTTGCGGCCTGGGGAGAAGGGATGTCAGTTGCAGGAAAGATCCTGGGCAGCATGTTGCTGGTCTCGGGAACGGCCCCGGTGTGGGCCGCGCCGGCGGTGCCGGCACCACAGGAGTTCTACTTCGACAGCGATGCGGCCGCCGTGCCGATGGTCGTGGTCCAGTCCGACGGGGATGAACTGGTGGCGCAGCTGCTCAAGCAGCGCGAGCGCGGCCGGCGTACCGTGGAGGCCACCGTGCAGCTGGCGTCAGTGGCCATTGCGCAGGGCCGCACCGAACTGGGTGAACAGCTGTATCGCGAAGCACTGAAGGATGCGCCGGTGCAGGGCAGCCTGGGCCGTGGCGTGCGCTGGAACTACGGCTGGGACCTGCTGCGGCAGGGCCAGGCCGAGGCGGCCCTGGAGCAATGGCAGGCCGCCGCAGGTGGTTCGCTGAGCAAGCCGGGCTGGTTGCCACCCACCTATGCGCTGGCGCTGTGGCGGGCCGGGCAGAAGCAGGAGGCGGTGCAGTGGTATGCCGCAGCGGTGCGTACCGAGCCGACGCAATGGAGCGACAGCAGCCGCTATGCGCAGTTGTTGCCGTTGTGGCGTGACGACGAGCGCGCCTCGCTGGCGGAAGTGCAGCAGGCCTGGGCGGCCGCCCCGCCGGCCTGGCCCTGAGGGAAGGGGGTTGGCCGGGTTGCACCCGGCACCCGCAGAGGCAACGGCTGGAGCAACAGCAACAGCCGGCTCTGAGCTATCTGTGGCTTGGTCGGGGCGGTCTGGGGCTGCAGGACACGCCGTAAACCCCCCTCCGGGGTCCGGCCCAGCCGCTGGCGGCTGTGCGTTCGGGCGCTTGCGAGGCATGCCTCGCAGGCAAAGCGCCCTCACCCCTGGGGGCTCGATGGCGCCATCCATGGCGCCAACGGTCCTGCAGCCCCAGACCGCCCCGACCCCGACAGGTTCTCGGCGACGGTGGGTAGATCCACGCCATGCGTGGATGCATCCGCATCGGAATCAACTATTCGATATCTGATCGAAATGCAGCCGAGCGTGGGCTCGGCTCTACAAAAAGCAGCCAGCCAAGCGCTTTTGCTTTTGCTCTTCTACTTTCTTCTACGTGGATGGACGCCCCGGGAACTGTCAGAGGCCGGGCGGGTAGGCTGCGCAGGGGCGTGAGCCGCATGGATGCGGCGATCGAGCTTACAGGGACGTACTTGCAGCGCCCCCTGCGCAGCCTACCCGGCATTTGCGTTGAGCGACCAGCCACGAGGGGCTGCGCCGTTCGCGGGAACCTCAGTCGTCCGCGGAAACCGTCCGCCCCGACGCCCACGCCCGCAATGCCTCGACCTGCTCGGCCATCAGCACCGACAGCGGCCGCGTCGCACGGATCTCGTTCATCAGCAGCTCGGTATCCAGCGGCCGGCCTTCGGCGTGCGCCGCATACAGCCCGGCCACGATCGCCTGCTCGATCTCGGCGCCGGAAAAACCATTCGCCGCCGCCGCCAGCGCCGGCAGCGCGAAGTCGTCGCCATTGAGCTGGCGTCGCCCCAGGTGCAGCCGCAGCAGTTCCACGCGCACTTCGGGGGTGGGCAGGTCGACGAAGAAGATCTCGTCGAAGCGGCCCTTGCGCAGCAGTTCGGCGGGCAGCTCGTGCACCTGGTTGGCCGTGGCGACGATGAAGACCGGCGCCTTGCGTTCGGCCATCCAGGTCAGCAGGTAGCCGAGCACGCGGCGCGATACGCCACCGTCCTCGCCACCGCTGGCCAGGCCTTTCTCGATCTCGTCCATCCACAACACGCAGGGCGCCAGCTGCTCGGCCGAGGCCAGCGCCTGGCGCAGGTTGGCCTCGGTCTCGCCGTGGTACTTGTTGTACAGCGCGCCCACGTCCAGGCGCAGCAGCGGTACGCCGAAGCCGGCGGCGGTGGCCTTGGCCAGCATCGATTTGCCGCAGCCCTGCACGCCCAGCAGCAACATGCCGCGCGGCGGGTCCAGGCCGGCCGGTGCCGAGCCGGCGATGAAAGCCACCCGGCGCTGGCTGATCCAGCGCTTGAGCCGGTTGGCGCCGGCCACGTCGCCGAAGCGCGCGCTGTCATGCTCGAAGAACAGGTGGCCGCTGCGGTTGAGCAGCTCGAACTTCAGCCGTGCCAGCTGCGGCAGGTCGTCGTCGCGCAGCGCGCCGTCTGCGTAGATCAGCTGGCGGGCGATGCGGCGGGCATCGACCAGGCTCAGGCCCTGCAGGTTCTTCAGGATCTTCTTCACCGCCTCGCTGTCGACCTCGACGCGGCGGCCGCCGTGCTCGCGCGCATAGGCATCGGCCTCCTCGCGTAGCATCTTCAGCAGGGCATTGGCATCGGGCAGGCGCGGGTTGAAGCGCACCGCCAGCGCTTCCAGCTCGGCCGGCAACTCGACCTTGGCGCCGATCAGCACCAGCACGTGCGGCTCGCTGTGGCGGCGCTGGATCAGGTCGCGCAGCGCGCGCTGGTGGCTGGCATAACCCAGGTAGGGGTGGAAATCGAGCAGCAGGTAGACGCCCCGCTGGTCGGCCTGGCGGATCATCTGCAGGGCGGCGCTGGCATCGGGCGGACCGACCGGCGGGTCCTCGCGGTCCAGGTCGATGCGACGCAGGCCCTCGGTGATGGACCAGCGGTGCAGGGCCCGCCACACGTGCATCAGCGTCTGCCGGAACAGCTCGACGATGCGGCCCTCATCCTGGGTCTCGATCACGATCAGGGGGGTATTGGCGCGGATCAGTGCGCTCAGGTCCTGCAGTTCGCTCATGCCGGTTCGATCCTTCGGGGGCGCCACGATAGCAAAGGCGATGGCCACTGGTTCAGCACGGTGCTACCTCCCGTCACCACCGCCGGTGTACGCTCGGGGCACGTACCCGGAAGCGAGGCTGGCATGAAGACGATCCTGGTGGCCGGTTCCAAGGGCGGGGTGGGCAAGACCACCGTCGCCACCCACCTGGCCGCGTACGCGGCATTGCAGGGCAAGGCCACGGTGATCGCCGATGCCGACCCGCAGGGCTCCAGCACCCGCTGGGCACAACGGCGTGCCGGGCTGGAAAGCGCGGTGCTCCCCATCGATGTGTATCGGAAGAAGCAGTGGGCGCAGAAGCTGCCGGACGGTACCGATACCGTCATCATCGATGCACCAGCCGGTGCGCTGGCCGACGATATCCCCCATTTCCTGGACGCGGCCGACGCCGTGGTGGTGCCGGTGCTGCCCTCGGCACTGGATATCGAAGCCATCGTCGGCTTCCTCAACAGCCTGGCCCAGAACCCGCGCGTGCACAGCCGCAAGCTGCCGGTGGGGCTGGTCCTCAACCGCACCAAACCCTGGACCCAGACCTCGCAGCAGGCGCTGCAGATGCTGGGCGAGTGGCCGTACCCGGTGGTCGCGCAGCTGCGTGACAGCCAGAGCTACGTGGTCATGACCGGCCTGGGCCGCAGCCTGTTCGACTACCGCTCGGCCCAGGTGCGCGAGCACCAGGCCGACTGGGAGCCGCTGCTGTCCTGGTTGAAGCTGTAACGCTGCACGTCTCCACCCTCTTTTCATGGAAACCCGCGATGCGTGAACTGATCCTGCTGCGCCATGCCCATGCCGAACCCGCCGTTTCCGGCCAGGCCGACCTCGACCGGCCGCTGTCGCCGGTAGGGCTCGCCGAGGCCGAAGCCGCCGGCAAGTGGTTGAAGGAAAACAACCTGCTGCCCGACTGCGTGCTGTGCTCGCCGTCGCGACGTACCCGCGAGACTCTGGAAGCGGTGATGACGGCCATCGGCTATGTCGAAAAGCGCCTGGAAGACCGTATCTACGAAGCCACCCCGGGCACCCTGGCGGCGCTGGTGGACGAGCGTCGTGACATGGACCGGGTGCTGATCGTCGGCCACAACCCGGGCCTGGAGCAGCTGGTGGCCCTGATGACCGACGGCACCAGCAGTGACTATCGCGGCATGCCGCCGGGCGGCGTGGCCGTGCTTGGCTTCCCGCGTGAGGCCTCGATCGAACCCGGCGTGGCCAGCCTGAACGCGTTCTGGTGGCCGTGATCCGATGAGCCTGGCGCGGCGCAGCCGCTTCCTGCTGCCCGCGTTGCTGGCGCTCGGCCCGGCCTGGGCCGCGGCGCCGCCACCGACCCCGTTGCCGCCCGTGTCCGCCGAAGCGCCACGGGTATTGCGCCTGGATACCCAGCGCTCGCGGATCGGCTTCGAGGTGCGCACCCGCTTCGGCCAGCGCATCGAAGGCGTGTTCCCGCACTTCGAGGGGCGTATCGAGATCCTGTCCGATGGCCGCCACCAGGTGCACCTGAAGATGTTCACCCGTTCGGTGGAGATCCCCGGCAAGGCACGCTATACGGGCTGGATGCGTGGCGAGGAGTTCTTCGATGCCGGGCGCCATCCGGTGGTCGAGTTCGACTCGCTGCCATACTGGCCGGAGACCGTGGAACAGGGCGGCGACATCAACGGCCGGCTGACCCTGCGCGGCATCAGCCACCCCGAGTCGCTGCAGGTCGAGAAAGCGGAGTGCGCCCGACCCGGCTATGATTGCGACGTCGTCAGCCGCGGTACCGTGCAGCGAGGCCGGTATGGAATGGACAGCTGGCAGCTTGCCTTGAGTGACCGAGTGACCTTCGTATTGCGTGCGCGCCTGAGCGAGGCGCCGAAACCGTGAACCTCCTGCTGCGTGTACTGGCGCTGGCAACCGTGTTGCTGGGCAGCGGTTGTGCATCGCTCTCGCATGCCGAGCGTGACCGCGCCGAAGCGATCGCCGTGCAGGCGCGCTCGACCGACGTCGACTGCCAGCGTGCCGACCGTTGTGCGCAGGACTCGCCGCTGCGTGCGCTGGCCGGGCGGGCGTTCACCGAATCCACCCCGGAACAGCCGCGCCACTACGCCACCCTGCTCGACGAGGGCGAGGGCGCCCTGGTGGCGCGCCTGAACCTGCTGCGCAGCGCCACCCGCAGCATCGACCTGCAGACCTACATCTTCGACAAGGACGACAGCGCCCGGCTGGTCATCGACGAGCTGCTGGCCGCGTCGCGGCGTGGGGTGAAGGTGCGGGTGCTGATCGACCAGCTCTCGGCGATCTCCGACCTGCAGATCCTCGGCGCGCTGTCCGGGGCGCACCAGAACTTCCAGCTGCGGGTCTACAACCCGACCTTCGGCAAGGCCCGGCTGAACTACTTCGACTATGCCGGCAGCGTGCTGTGCTGCTTCCGCCGCTTCAACCAGCGCATGCACAACAAGCTGCTGGTGATCGACGATGCGATCGGCGTGGTCGGCGGCCGCAACTACCAGGACGACTATTACGACTGGGACCGCGAGTACAACTTCCGCGACCGCGACGTGCTGATCGCCGGCCCGGAGGCGCGGGCGATGGCGGCCAACTTCGATGCCTTCTGGCGCGCCAGGCGCAGCGTGCCGGCCGAGCGCCTGAACGATGTCGGCCGCACCCTGCTGCGCGAGGGCGTGCCGACCCTGCCGCCGGCCAGCTTCCGACGCCCCGAGCGGGTGCAGCGGGTCAGTGCCGAAGCCAACGACATGGACTTCGTCAGCCGTTCCTTCGTCGATACCGCGTTGCCGGTGGCCTCGGTGCGCTATGTCGCCGACCTGCCGCGCAAGCACCGGCGCGAGAAGGCCGATGCGCCGCTGGCCGGCCAGCACGTGACCGAGCCGCAGCTGGATGCGCTGATCGCCGGCGCGCAGAAGGAAGTGATCCTGCAGACGCCGTACCTGGTGCTGTCCAAGCCGGCGCAGAAGCTGTTCCGCGAGCTGCGCAAGCGCCCGCAGCCGCCGCGCGTGGTGGTGTCCAGCAACAGCCTGGCGGCTACCGACAACCCGATCGTGTATGCGCTGTCGTACAAGTACAAGCGGCGCAACATGCGCGAACTGGGCTTCAACATCTTCGAATACAAGCCGTTCCCGCTGGATGCACCGGTCGATTACCGCAACCTGCTGCCCGACCCGATCGCCGCGGCGGAAGGCGACGACGACGGCGGGCGCAATCCGCTGATCGGCGGCAGCGCCGCCGGCAGCAACGCCGGCGACAGCCGCGATCGCGATGAGCCCCCGGCACCCACCGGCAAGCAGGGGCCGGTGAACCATCCGCGCACCGGCAGTGCCTACCAGAACGCGCGCGAGCGCCGCCGCGCGGCCGGCAGCGAGGTCGAGACCCGCCTGCTGCGCACCGAGACCCGTCCCTCGTTCCTGGGCAGCAAGGCGGTCAACAAGCCGTTGCCGGTCACCCGCAAGGGCGCGCGCATGGGCCTGCATGCCAAGTCGCTGGTGGTCGATCGCCGCATCGGCGTGGTCGGTACCCACAACTTCGATCCGCGCAGCGAGAACTACAACACCGAAGGCGCGGTGATCATCGATGACCCGGCCTTCGCCGAGCAGCTGGCCGAGAGCATCCTGCGCGACACCCACCCGCAGAACTCGTGGACGGTGGCGCCGCGGGCCAAGCCGCCGGTGCTGTCCGGGCTCAACTACAGCGTCGGCAAGGCTTCCGAAGCACTGCCGATCCTCGACTTCTGGCCGTGGCGCTATGCCACCGACTACGAGTTCAAGCCCGGTCCGGACTGCCCGCAGCCGCTGCCGCGGCAGGACCCGGGCTTCCACCGCTGCTATGTCGCCGTGGGCGACTTCCCCGAGGTCAATGTCGGCCCGAAGTGGCTGCTGGTACGCATGCTGACCGCATTCGGCGCTGGCCTCGTTCCCATCCTCTGAAGGTGCCCGCATGACCCAGGTGTTCCGCGAAGCCGTTTCCCTCGAGCAGCTCAACACGCTCAGCCGCAACACCGCGATCGAGTCGCTGGGCATCGTCTTCAGCGCGGCCGGTGACGACTGGCTGCAGGCCACCATGCCGGTGGACGAGCGCACCCGCCAGCCCTACGGCATCCTGCATGGCGGCGCCTCGGTGGTGCTGGCCGAGACCCTGGGCAGCAGCGCCGGCAACCTGTGCGTGGATACCGCGAAACAGATCTGCGTGGGCCTGGAAATCAACGCCAACCACGTGCGTGCGGTGCGTTCGGGCACCGTGACCGGCACTGCCCGCGCGCTGCACGTGGGCCGCAGCACCCAGCTGTGGGAGATCCGCATCGAGGACGAGCAGGGCCGGCTGGTATGCATCTCGCGGCTGACCCTGGCGGTGGTGGCGGCCGGCCACGGCTGAGCCTCGGACGGCCGGTGACGGCAGCGGAACCCAGCGTTCCCTGCCGATTGCCCCGGTCGATGGAGGTTATGGCCTAAATCGGCTGGCAGCGATGACGGCCCTCCGGTATCGTGCGCGGATGACTTCCCCCACTCCGGCCCCCCGTGGCGGCGTGGCGCGTGTGTGCCGTTACCTGTACCGCGTACCGCTGCTGTTGGTCCACATCCTCGTGTTCCTGCCGCTCATCCTGATCGGCATGCTTCGGCCGTGGGGCGAACTGCGCGTGGGCGAAGCGACCTTCGGTGCCAAGGTGGTGAACTGGTGGCAGGGCGGGCTGATGTGGATCTTCGGCTTCCGCCTGGTGCAGATCGGCAGGCCGCTGCCCGGTGCCGTGCTGTTCGTCGCCAACCACGTCAGCTGGGTCGACATCTGCATCCTGCACAGCCAGCGCATGATGGGCTTCGTCGCCAAGCGCGAGATCGCCAGCTGGCCGCTGGTCGGGTGGCTGGCCGCGCGTGGCCAGACCATCTTCCACCAGCGCGGCAACACCGAATCACTCGGTGGCGTGATGCAGGTGATGGCCGATCGCCTGCGCGAAGGCAAGGCGGTGGGCGTGTTCCCGGAAGGGCGTACCCGCGGCGGCCATGAAGTCGGCCCGTTCCATGCCCGCATCTTCCAGGCGGCGGTTGAAACCGGCGTGCCGGTGCAGCCGGTGGCCCTGGTGTACGGCGTCAGGGGCGATGCGCAGACCATTGTCGCATTCGGTCCCGGCGAGAGTTTCTTCGCCAATTTCCTGCGCCTGCTCGGTGAGCCGGCGCGGCGTGCAGAAGTGCATTTCCTGGCACCGATCGGTGCGCAGGACCTGGAAGGCCGTCGGCGCATCGCGGAGACTTCGCGCGCGCGCATCGTGGCGGCCATGAGCACCGGGTGAGGGTGCGGTGGCCCTGATCCCGCCACCCGTCCTGGACGCCGGCACGCCGACGCTGCACGCGGCTGACTACCAGCCTCCGCGCTGGCTGCGCAATCCGCACCTGCAGTCGATGCTCAGCTCCAGCCGCATGCGCCTGCAGCGCGGCCTACTGCTGCTGGCCGCGACCGGCGCGATCAGCGAAGAACTGATCCTCGACGGCGGCGATGGCGTGCGCCTGCAGGGCTGGCACAGCCACGTCGAAGGCCGCGAACCCAAGGGCATGGCCCTGCTGCTGCACGGCTGGGAAGGCAGCGCCGAATCCAGCTACATGCGCATGGCGGCCGCGCGCATGCTCGAACAGGGCTTCGACGTGGTGCGGCTGAATTTCCGCGACCACGGCAATACCCATCATCTCAACCCCGGCATCTTCCACTCCAACCTGATCGACGAAGTCGTGCATGCCGCGGGCGATATCGCCCAGCGCTGGCCGCAGTTGCCGCTGGTGGCGGCCGGTTATTCGCTGGGCGGCAACTTCGTGCTGCGCCTGGCCCTGCGCGCGCCAGCGGCCGGCGTGCCGCTGCTGCGCGTGGCCTCGGTATGCCCGGTGCTGGACCCGGCGCTGACCATGGAAAGCATCGAGAACGGCCCGGCGATGTACGACTGGTACTTCCGCCGCAAGTGGGCCGGTTCGCTGCGGCGCAAGCGCGACCTGTTCCCCGAGCTGAGCGACTGCGACGACCGCGTGCTGAAGCTGGACATCCGCGCGCTGACCGCCTGGCTGGTCGAACGCCACACCAGTTTCGGCTCGTTGCAGGCCTATTTCGATGGCTACTCGATTGCCGGCGATCGCCTGTCCACCCTGCAGGTGCCGGCCGACATCCTGATGGCGCAGGACGACCCGGTGATCCCGTACGCGACCTTCAGCGACTGGCAGCTGCCGCGCCAGGCGCACCTGGAAACCGCCTGCTGGGGAGGCCACTGCGGCTTCCTGGAAAACTGGCGCGGTGACGGCTTCTCCGAGCGCTGGGTGGCGCAGCGCCTGCAGCGCGTGCTGCAAGGCTGAACCGGCACGGGCGCGCAGGCCGCTACAATGCGGGTTTGCCCTTGAACCGGACCGCCATGCAAGACCAGATCATCCAAGCGTTGCGCCAGAACGAGGCCGACCAGGCCGTGCAGCTGGCCCAGGCGTGGACCCGTGATGAACCCGGCCAGGCCGAGGCCCACCGCTGGCTGGCGCTTGCGCTGCAGCAGCAGGGCAAGGCCGAGGACGCGATGCAGGCCCTGCAGCAGGCGCTGCAGCTGGCCCCGGACAATGCCCAGCTGCACCTGCAGCACGCCGGCCTGCTGCTGGCCCTGCGCCAGTTCGACGGCGCGGGCGAGGCACTGACGCGCACCACCGGGCTGGACCCGAACGCATTCGCCGCCTACCTGATGCAGGCCCACCTGGCGATCGGCCGCAACGATTTCGATGAAGCGCAGCGCTTGTCCACCCTGGCCTCGCGTGTCGAACCGGACCACCCGGAACTGCTGACCATCGACGGCATGATCGCGCTGCGCCGCGATGATGCCGATCGCGCGCTGACGCTGCTGTCGGCCGCCAACCAGGCCCAGCCCAACGACATTCGCGTGCTCTACGCACTGGGCTTTGCCTACCTGGGCAAGAACATGCTGGCCTTCGCCGAGCAGGCGTTCCGCCGCGTGCTGGAACTGAACCCCACCATTGCCTCGTTGCATGGCCTGGTGGTGCAGCTGGCCATGCGCCAGGGCAACCTGGACGCTGCCGCCGAAGCGATGCAGATCGCGCTGCAGCAGCAGGGCCTGGATACGCCATCGATGCGCCGCCTGGCCGGCGAACTGGCACTGCGCGGCGGCCAGCCGCTGCAGGCGCTGGAGCACCTGCTGCCGCTGCTGGAGTCGCTGCCTGACGACCGCGACGTGCTGCAGCTGCTGCTGATGTCCTGGCAGCGCCTGGGCCGCGAAGACGAGGCCCGCGCCCGCCTGGATGCCGCCCTGGAGCAGCACCCGCAGCTGCACGACCTGTGGCTGGCACGCCTGGCGGTGGAAGAGGTTGGCAGTGCCACCGCCGCCGCCACGGTCGAGCGCTGGATGGACGCGATGCCGGGCCACCTGCCGGCGCTGGAAGCGCGCCTGCGCCTGCACGACATGGTGGGCGAACACGCCCAGGCCGAAGCGATCGCCGAGCGCATCGTCAGCCTCGAACCGGGTCGTGTCAGCGGCGAAACCCGTTTGGTCGAAGGCCTGCTGCAACGCGATCCGGCCGCCGCGGTCGCCCGCGTGCAGGCGCTGATCGACATGGCACCGGAAGGCCACCGCGCCGACCTGCGCACCTGGCTGGGTGAGATCCAGGATCGCGCCGGCCAGCACGAAGATGCGCTGCAGACCTGGCTGGCACTGCAGGCCGACCAGGCCTCGCAGCGCCTGCCGCTGCCGCCGCAGGCCAAGGCGCCGCCGAGCTGGCCGGACAAGGGCGAGATCGACGGTGATGCCACCTCCGCGCCGATCTTCCTGTGGGGCGCGCCGGGTTCGGGCGTGGAGCGCGTGGCGACCGGCCTGGCCGCCGCCAGCCCGGTGCTGCGCAGCGACCGCTATACCTCCAACGCGCCTGACGACGCCTTCCAGAACTACCACACGCTGCAGGACCTAGCCTCCGGCGTGCTGACCCCGGAGCGGCTGGTGCAGCGTTGGCGCGAACAGCTGCCGTCGCGCGGCGTGCAGGACGACGCGGTCATCGACTGGCTGCTGTGGTGGGACAACGCGCTGCTGTGGGCGCTGCGCCCGCAGCTGCCGCAGGGCCGCCTGCTGGTGGTGCTGCGTGATCCGCGCGACATGCTGCTGGACTGGGTGGCCTACGGTGCGGCTGCACCGCTGGCGATGACCTCGCTGGCCGAAGCCAGCGAATGGCTGGCGCGCGCGCTGGCCCAGGTCGCCGCGCTGCACGAGGACGACCTGTACCCGCAGGTGCTGCTGCGCATCGACCAGATCGGCAACGATCCGCAGGCAATGGCCGATCTGCTGGGCCGCCTGTTCGAGCGGCCGATGCCGCCGGCCGCGCAGCTGGGCGCGCCGCGCTTCCCGCCGGGCCACTGGCGCAACTACCGCGACGTGATGAGCGCCGCCTTCGCCAAGCTCACCCCGATCGCGGTGCGCCTGGGTTACCCGGAAGAGTGAGGACACGCCGATGCAACTGAGCAGCCACAGCCTGACCAACGGTGCACCGATCGACCGCGAATTCGCCGCCGGCGATGCCGCGGGCTTCGCACCCGACCGCAATCCGCACCTGGCCTGGAGCGATGTGCCGGAGGGCACCCGTTCGTTCCTGCTGGTGTGCGTCGATCCGGACGTGCCGACCGTGCCGGAAACGGTTGGCCGCACCGACATGAGCGTGCCGCGCGATCAGCCACGCTGTGATTTCGTGCATTGGGTAATGGCCGATATCCCGGCCTCGGTGCACGAGATCGCCGCAGGCAGCTGCAGCGACGGCTTCGTGGTGAAGGGCAAGTCCGCACCGGCCGGCCCGGCAGGCAGCCGCCAGGGCCTGAACGACTTCACCGGCTGGTTTGCCGGCAACCCGGACATGGCCGGCGACTACCTGGGCTACGACGGCCCGTACCCGCCGTTCAACGACGAGCGCGTGCACCGCTACTTCTTCCGTGTGTTCGCGCTGGACGTGGCCTCGCTGCAGCTGCCGGCACGCTTCACCGCCGCCGACGCCTACCGCGCCATGCACGGCCACGTGCTGGCCGAAGCGACGCTGCATGGCACCTACACGTTGAACCCCGCGCTGGGCTGAGGCGGCATAACGGGTCGTGCCGGCCGCTGGCCGGCAACGTCCGTGTGCTGCCTGAGCCAGACGTGGCAGCCGGCCAGCGGCCGGCTCTACCCACCATGAAGAAGGGCGGCCTTTCGGCCGCCCTTTTCATTCGTCCGTACCGGATACCGGCGCGAGCTCCAGCACATCGCCATGTGCGTTGCGCAGCAGCAGGCGGCCACGCCCATCCAGCGCAAGTGTCATCTCTGCGCGCGCATTCACCACCGTCCCGGCGACACGTTCCTGTTCGGCCACCTCGGCCCGGATGCAGGCGGCCGTGGTGATGATGCCGCCCTCAAGAACCAGCCGGTCACCTTGCAGGCGATAGGTGCTGCTGGCCTGGTTGCACAGGTTCAACTGGCTCATGTAACCGGGCTGGAAGCGCAGCGTGTAGGGCGGTCGACCGCGCACGAACAACGCATCGATGCGCCGGCCCTGCGCGTCGGTGGCGCGCTCCAGTTGCCACCGGTGTGCCTCGAGCTGATCGGTGCTGGGTGTGCTGGCAGCGGCCACATCCGCAGACATGGCCAGCAGCGCAGCAACGATGAGGGCGGGGACATGCTTCATGCCGATCTCCCGATGCATGTGGGTAGTGCCGGCCGCTGGCCGGCAACATCCGTGTGTTGGCGGTGCTCCGCAGGGCAGCCGGCCAGCGGCCGGCTCTACCCACCACGAAGAAGGGCGACCTCGCGGCCGCCCTTCTGTGGTTTTACTTCTTCTCGATGGCCGACTCGACCACCATGTCCAGCACGTACGCCTGCGACGGCGCATCGGCCGGCGGGTTCTTCACTTCGTAGCGCTTCACGCGCACCACGTTGCGCACGCCGTCTTCGTGGGTGTAGCCCTCGATGTTGCCGTAGAAGTTCTCGAACTTGCCCGGCTCACCCTGCTTCAGGCCCTTGTCGTCGAACTTCACTTCGCGCACCTGCAGGCACTGGTAGTCCGGGATCAGCGGATGCGAGCACTTCTCGGTCTTGGCGGCCACTTCCAGGAACACGGTTTCGCCGGCGCCGCCGTAGCGGGTTTCAGCGGTCGGTTCCGGGTTGAACACCAGCACGTCGCCCTTGGCGTTGGTCAGGGTCAGCTTGCCATCGGCATCCTGCTCGGCCTTCAGCTCGCCCTGCAGGCGGCTCGACACGGCCTCGTCCAGCGCCATCAGCGCCTTGTCGGTGCAGGCCATCAGGGTCGAGGCCATCGCACTGACCGTCAGCTTGCCGTCGGCCAGGGTGTAGCCGCCGCCCATGTGGTTGCAGGCGTTGCTGACCGACAGGCGGCCATCAGCGAAGTCCAGGGTGACCGGCTTGTCTTCGCGGGCGAACAGCGCGTCGATGCGCTTGCCGTCGGCGCCGGTGGCCTGCTGCAGCAGCCAGTGCTGGCTCTGCAGGCGCTGCGCATCCAGGTGCGCCAGCGTCTGCTGGTCTGCTGCCTTGGCCGCGGCCGGGGCCACGTCGTCGCCGCCGTTGCCGGCCGGGGCCGGGGTCTGGCTGCAGGCGGCCATCAGGGCCAGCGGGAGGAGCAGGGTGAGCTTGCGGTTCATGGTGATTCTCCTTGGGGAACCGTGGGGGAAACGGGGTGGGGCCGGCAACGGGGTTACCGTGCCCCGGCGCTGTTCAGCTGCCGGAGGGCAACCACAGCAGCAGCGCCGCGCCCAGCGCGATGCGGTAGATCGCGAAGGCGGTGAACCTGTGCGACTTGATGTAGCCCATCAGCCACTTCACTACGACGAAGCCGGTGATGGCCGCGGCAACGAAGGCCACGCCCACGTCGGTCCAGTTCTCGCTGCCCAGCTGCCCGGCCTTGGCCATTTCCAGGAAGGTGTAGGCGCTGGCGGCGAACATGGTGGGAATGCCGACCAGGAACACGAACTCGGCGGCGGCGGCGCGGCGGCTCAGGCCCAGCAGCATGGCCAGGAAGATCGCCGAGGCCGAGCGCGAAGTGCCGGGGAATACGCCGGCCACCACCTGCGCCAGGCCCACGCCGATCGCCACCGTCCAGGTCACCTGGTCGCGGTCGGGCAGGCGCGCGGTGTAGGCCTCCACCAGCAGCATCCAGACGCCACCGATGATCAGCGCCCAGGCCACCGGGCTGACCGTCTCCGGCAGCGACCAGCCGGCCTTGCGCACCACCAGGCCCACCACCGCAGTGACCAGGAAGGCGGCGCCCAGCTTGAACACGTACTCGCGGTTCTCGCGCTGGTTGAAGCCGGTGGCCAGCTGCAGCAGGCGCTGGCGGAACACCAGCACCACGGCCACGATCGCGCCGGCCTGGATGACGATGTTGAAGAAGTCCGAGCGGGCCCCCAGCCAGTGCTGGGCGATGAGCAGGTGGCCGGTGCTGGAGATCGGCAGGAATTCGGTGAGGCCTTCGAGGATGCCCAGCAGCAGGGCGGAGAGCAGGTCGGACATGGACGGTGCGTGCACGCGCGGCGGAAGGAAGAAGGTCGAGAGGATAGACGATCCCTGCTGCACCAAACGGGTGCGTCTGGTGACGGGCGCACCCGTTTGGTGCGCACGGTTCCGCACCGCCACGGGGCGCCCTTTTTGAAATCAATGACTTGCGGCCAGCGAAAAGTTGGCACGGTCGTTGCTGTACCTCAGCAGGCATTCATCCCCATCCGAGGTCGTACCGATGTCCGTGGAAAACGTAGAAAAGCTGATCAAGGACAACCAGATCGAGTTCGTCGACCTGCGCTTCGTCGACATGCGTGGCGTCGAGCAGCACGTGACCTTCCCGGTCAGCATCGTTGAGCCGTCGCTGTTCGAAGAAGGCAAGATGTTCGATGGCAGCTCGATCGCCGGCTGGAAGGGCATCGCCGAATCGGACATGGTGCTGCTGCCGGATACCGCCAGTGCCTACGTCGACCCGTTCTACGCCGATCCGACCATCGTGATCAGCTGTGACATCCTCGACCCGGCCACCATGCAGCCGTATGGCCGCTGCCCGCGCGGCATCGCCAAGCGCGCCGAGGCCTACCTGAAGTCCTCCGGCATCGCCGAAACCGCGTTCTTCGGCCCGGAGCCGGAATTCTTCATCTTCGACTCGGTCCGCTTCGCCAATGAAATGGGCCACACCTTCTTCCAGGTCGACTCGGAAGAAGCGGCGTGGAACAGCGGCGCCAAGTACGACGGCGCCAACAGCGGCTACCGCCCGGGCGTGAAGGGCGGCTACTTCCCCGTTCCGCCGACCGACACCCTGCACGACCTGCGCGCCGAGATGTGCAAGACCCTGGAACAGGTCGGCATCGAAGTGGAAGTGCAGCACCACGAAGTGGCCACCGCCGGCCAGTGCGAGATCGGCACCAAGTTCAGCACCCTGGTGCAGAAGGCCGACGAACTGCTGCGCATGAAGTACGTGATCAAGAACGTCGCGCACCGCAACGGCAAGACCGTCACCTTCATGCCCAAGCCGATCGTCGGCGACAACGGCAGCGGCATGCACGTGCACCAGTCGCTGTCCAAGGGCGGCACCAACCTGTTCTCCGGTGACGGCTACGGTGGCCTGAGCCAGCTGGCGCTGTGGTACATCGGCGGCATCTTCAAGCATGCCAAGGCCATCAACGCCTTCGCCAACTCGGGCACCAACAGCTACAAGCGCCTGGTGCCGGGCTACGAAGCACCGGTGATGCTGGCCTACTCGGCCCGCAACCGTTCGGCGTCGTGCCGCATTCCGTGGGTCTCCAACCCGAAGGCGCGCCGCATCGAAATGCGCTTCCCGGACCCGATCCAGTCCGGCTACCTCACCTTCACCGCGCTGATGATGGCCGGCCTGGACGGCATCAAGAACCAGATCGACCCGGGCGCACCGAGCGACAAGGACCTGTACGACCTGCCGCCGGAAGAAGAGAAGCTGATCCCGCAGGTCTGCTCTTCGCTGGACCAGGCGCTGGAAGCGCTGGACAAGGACCGCGAGTTCCTGAAGGCCGGCGGCGTGATGAGCGATGACTTCATCGACGGCTACATCGCGCTGAAGATGCAGGAAGTGACCAAGTTCCGCGCGGCCACCCACCCGCTGGAATACCAGCTGTACTACGCCAGCTGACCGGGCGCGATGGCGGTGGGCATCCCCCTCCCACCCGCCGCCATCGCACCCGTTTTCGCGGCTGGGGAGCCGCGGTCAGATCGGGGTCGGATCCCGTTCGTTTACGAATGGGCTCTGACCCCTGATCCAGGGGCAAGAGAGAGACCGGATACGCGACCAGGGCTGCCCTCCCTCCCGCGTCGGTCGTGCAAGGAGAGAGGCACGGCCGTCCCGGCCCTGTACGTGTCCGGTGCAACAGCCACGGCCATCACCCTGATGGCCGCTGGTTGCCTGATGCCAACGCGCGCTGGCGCGCTGGCCCCATCCACCCTCGGGACATGCGCATGAAACTGATCTCCGCCATCATCCGGCCGTTCAAGCTCGACGAGGTCCGCGAGGCCCTGTCCGACGCGGGCGTGTCGGGCATCACCGTGACCGAAGTGAAAGGCTTCGGTCGTCAGAAGGGCCACACCGAGCTGTATCGCGGCGCCGAGTACGTCGTCGATTTCCTGCCCAAGATCAAGATCGAAACCGTGGTCACCGACGAGCGTGCCGACGCGGTGATCGAAGCGATCCAGTCGTCGGCAGGCACCGGCAAGATCGGTGACGGCAAGATCTTCGTCACTGCCGTCGAACAGGTCATCCGCATCCGCACCGGCGAAATCGGTGCCGACGCGCTGTAACCCCCTTCCGGAGACTCCCCCATGAAGATGCGCCTTCTCACCGGGTGGCAAGCCCGGTTCCATCTGGTGTGCCTGTTGATGCTGCTCAGCGCGCTGGCGGCCGGTGCCTGGCCGGGCAGTGCCCATGCCCAGGTGCAGGTGTCGCCGTTGCCGAGCGAGAGCGTGGCAGTTGAACCGCTGCAGGATCCGGTTGCCGCAGCGGCTGCACCGGCCGTGGCCGAAGCGGCGGCCGCCTATGACCGCGGCGACGTCGCGTGGATGCTCACCTCCACCCTGCTGGTGCTGTTGATGGTGGTGCCGGGGCTGGCGTTGTTCTACGGCGGCCTTGTGCGTTCGAAGAACGTGCTGTCGGTGCTCAGCCAGATCCTGGTGGTGTTCTCGCTGGTCCTGCTGCTGTGGGTGTCCTATGGCTACAGCGCGGTGTTCAGCGTGGGCAACCCGTTCTTCGGCTCGTTCACCGAATTCGCCTTCCTCAAGGGCTTCACGCCCGACTCGGTTGGCAACACGCCGATCAAGGGCCTGCCGGATTACCTGTTCGTCGCCTTCCAGTCGACCTTCGCCGGCATCACCACCGCGCTGATCGTCGGTGCTTTCGCCGAGCGCATCAAGTTCCGTGCGGTGCTGCTGTTCTCGGCGCTGTGGTTCACCCTCAGCTACATCCCGATGGCGCACATCGTCTGGGGCGGCGGCTATCTGGGTGAGATGGGCGCGATCGATTTCGCCGGTGGCACCGTGGTCCACATCAACGCAGGTGTGGCTGGCCTGGTGGCCGCATGGTTCGTCGGCAAGCGCCTGGGCTATGGCCAGACCGCGCTGAAGCCGCACAACGTGCCGTTCACCTATATCGGCGCGATGCTGCTGTGGGTGGGCTGGTTCGGCTTCAACGCGGGCTCCGCCGCCGCTGCCGATACCGTGGCGTCACTGGCCTTCCTCAACACCGTGCTGGCCACCGCCGCCGCCGTGCTCGGTTGGACCCTGGTGGAAGCAATCAGCAAGGGCAAGCCGTCGGCACTGGGTGCCGCTTCGGGCGCGGTGGCCGGCCTGGTCGGCATCACCCCGGCCTGCGGCACCGTCGGCCCGCTCGGCGCGATCATCATCGGCTTCGTCGCCGGCGTGGTCTGCGTGTGGGGCGTGACCGGTTTGAAGCGCCTGCTGAAGGTGGACGACACCGCCGACGTATTCGGTGTGCATGGTGTCGGCGGCATCGTCGGCGCGATTCTTACCGGTGTGTTCAGCGCACAGTCGCTGGGCGGTACCAAGCCCGATCTGGATATCGCCCATCAGGTCTGGGTGCAGGTGGTCAGCGTCGGCCTGACCGTGGTCTGGTCGGCGGTGGTGACCACGCTGATCCTGCTGGTGGTGCGCAGCGTGGTCGGCCTGCGCGTCACCGAGGAAGCCGAACGCACGGGTCTGGATGTGACTTCGCATGGCGAGTCCGCCTACGAGGCCTGATCGGTTTCACGGTTTCGGTGGACGCCCCGTCACTACTGCGCCGCAGTCAGTGGCGGGCGTCCATCACCGGCAGCCTTAGTGCGGCCGGTGTCTGCTGGTACGCGGGCAGATCCGGCACAGATTCCAAGCATCGCCGGCTCGCGAAAGACGCTCCGTCGGACATCACACTTTGCCGGGAAAGCCCCGCTCCGCTTGGCTCGCCGGCCCTGTTGCCTGCGATGCGATTCCCCTAAAGTGCTGCCTCTTCCAGCCGACTATTCGTCGGACTGGCAGCTATCCGCAGGGAACAGAGCATCGTGAAACAGGGACGTAGTGTGCGCAGCCGCGCGTTGCAGTGGCGGTTGTCCGTGGGCGTGGCACTGGCCATCGTTGGCATCCCGGCACCTGTCCTGGCGCAGGTAGTGTCACCGGAGCAGGAGCTGCTCCGGCAGCAGGAGCGCGAGCGCGCGCTGCGGGAACAACAGGAATCCGCGCCGGATGTCCGGCTGCAGCCGGCCACCGAAGGTCTCGGCCATCTGCCGGCGGACGAGTCGCCCTGCTTCACCATCAACCGCATCGCGCTGCAGGGTGATCTGGCCGAACGCTTCCGCTGGGCACTGGCGGCGGCCGATCCGCGCAGCGACCCCGCCACCGGGCGCTGCCTGGGCACCGCCGGCGTGGACATCGTGATGAAGCGCGTGCAGAACGCAATCATCGAGCGTGGCTACGTCACCACCCGCATTCTCGCTGCGCCGCAGGACCTGAAGTCCGGCGTGCTGACGCTCACGGTCGTGCCAGGGCGCGTCAATGCCATCCGCTTCGCCGATGGCGAAGGCCGTACGCCCGCGCTCTGGAACGCGGTGCGGGTCGCGCGCGGCGAAGTACTGAACCTGCGTGACATCGAGCAGGCGCTGGAAAACCTGCAGCGTGTGCCGACCGCTTCGGTGGACATCCAGATCGCCCCCCCGGCCGAGGGCGCGGCTGCCAAACCGGGCGAGAGCGACCTGGTGATCAGCTGGCAGCAGGCGCATCTGGTACGGGTCAACCTGACCCTGGACGATGCCGGCAGCCAGTCCACGGGCAAGATGCAGGCCGGTACCACGGTGTCGGTGGACAACGCGGCCGGTCTCAGCGATCTGTTCTACATCAACGTGGGCAAATCGGTGTTCAACGGCAGCGAGCGTGGCACCGACAGCTGGGCGGTGCATTACAGCGTGCCGCTGGGCGGATGGCTGCTGGGCGCCAACGCCAGCAACTTCGACTATGAGCAGACCGTTGCCGGCGCGTTCGAGAACTACGTCTACAGTGGCTCCAGCCGCAACGCCGAGCTGCGCCTGACACGCATGCTGTTCCGCAACGCGCGTGCCAAGACCAGCATGTATGCGCGCGGCTGGTATCGCGAATCGGACAACTTCATCAACGATACCGAGATCGAAGTGCAGCGCCGCCGCATGGCGGGCTGGGAACTGGGCCTCGGCCACCGTCATTTCATCGGCAAGGCGACGCTGGATGTGAATCTGGCATACCGCCAGGGCACCGGCGCCTTCAACGCGCTGCGTGCGCCGGAAGAGGCGTTTGGCGAAGGTACGGCGCATGGCCGCATCTACACCGCCGATGCGCAGCTGGTGCTGCCGATGCAATGGGGCCGCCAGAGCCTGCGCTATACCGGCAGCTGGCGAGCGCAATGGAACCGCTCGCCGCTGGTGCCGCAGGATCGATTCTCGATTGGTGGCCGCTACACGGTGCGTGGCTTCGATGGCGAAATGTCGCTGACCGGCGAGCGCGGCTGGTTGCTGCGCAATGAACTCGGCGTGCCCCTGGGCGGTGGCGTGGAGGCCTATGTCGTCGTCGATCACGGGCGTGTCGGTGGACCTTCCATGGCGCGATTGGCGGGCGACCGGCTCACCGGCACCGCACTCGGGCTTCGCGGCGGCAGCCGCCACATCAACTGGGAAGCGTTCGTCGGCAGCCCCCTGTCCAAGCCACGCGGCTTCCAGACTGCCTACACCACGTTCGGAATGAACATGGGCGTCTCGTTCTGACGCCTGCACATGGCCGGCCTGCGCTGCTTGCTGCGCGGCCAGCACGATGCGGTACCGCGCAGCCTGCTGCGCATACAACCCAACAGCACCGAAAGGAATCAGCAGCGTGAACAGAATCTACCGTCTGGTCTTCAACCGTACGCTCGGGGTCATGCAGGTTGTGTCCGAGCTGGTCAACGCCGCGCATGGCGGCGCCGACAACCGGGAAGGCCGTGCGGTTGGCACGCTGCGTCCGATCAGTTTCGCGCTGTGGCTGATGCTGGGGTGGGTGGGTCTGGTGCAGCCGTTGTCCGCGCAGCAGGCGCCGGCCGACCCGGGCCGGATTTCCGCAGACCCCGGCGCGCCGGCGAACCAGCGCCCGACAGTGATCACCTCGGCCAACGGCACGCCCCAGGTGAACATCACCACGCCCAGTGCTGGCGGAGTGTCGCGCAATACCTACCAGCAGTTCGACGTCGGCCAGCAGGGCGTCATCCTCAACAACTCGCGCGGTGAGGTGCAGACCCAGCTGGGCGGCTGGGTGCAGGGCAATCCGTGGCTGGCCACAGGTACCGCGCGCGTCATCCTCAACGAGGTCAACAGCAGCAATCCGAGCCACCTCAATGGCTATGTCGAGGTGGCGGGTGCGCGGGCGCAGGTGGTCATCGCCAACCCGGCTGGAATCCAGGTCAATGGCGCGGGCTTCCTCAATGCCAGCCGGGTGACCCTCACCACCGGTACGCCGATCGTGAACAATGGCGTGCTGGAGGGCTATCGCGTGCAGGGCGGCAGCATCGGTGTCGGTGGCGCAGGCCTGGATACCAGTCGCGCCGACTACACCGACATCATCACCCGTTCGCTGCAGGTCAACGCCGGCATCTGGGCCAACCAGCTGCAGGCCAGCCTGGGCAGCAACGTGGTCAGCGCTGACCACAGCAGCGTGCAGCTGCAGAAGCCTGTATCCGCAGCGCCCACCTTTGCGCTGGATGTTGGCGCGCTCGGCGGCATGTACGCCAACCGCATCTGGCTGGTCGGCAACGAACACGGCGTGGGCGTGAGCAACGCCGGCAAGATCGGCGCACAGGCCGGCGAGCTGGTGGTCACTGCCGACGGCCGGCTGCAGAACACCGGCGCGATGCATGCGCAACAGGACCTGCGCATCGATGCCAGCGCGGGCATCGCCAATGCCGGCACGCTCAGTGCCGAGCGCGAGCTGCGCCTGCAGACCCCGGCAGATGTCGATAACAGCGGCGGCACGCTCAACGCGCGGCGCATCGACGTGACTGCCGACGCGCTGCGCAATCGTGGCGGCAGCATCGAACAGCTGGGAGCGCAGGCGCTGCAGCTGCAGGCGGCCGACGTCAGCAACCTGCAGGGCCGTATCGGCAACGTGGCCAGTGCGTCGCCGGGTACCGGCACTTCACCTGGCACGGGTACGCCGGGAACCGGGACACCGGGTACTGGCAACCCGGGCACCGGCACGCCAGGCACGGGTACTCCGGGCACCGGTTCTCCTGGCACCGGCACCCCGCCGGTCACGCAGCTCCCATCTCTGGCAACCGGCCTGCTCAACATCGCCGGAACCCTGAGCAACGATGGCGGCCGCATTGAAGCCAGCGGTGACCTGCAGCTCAGCGCCCGCAACAGCCTGGACAACAGCGACGGCATGCTGGGTGCAAGCACCCTGCAGGTGCAGGGAGAAGCGCTGCGCAACATGCGTGGCACCCTGCAGGTCCAGGGCGCGGCCAGCGCGCAGGTGCAGCAGCTGGACAACAGCGGCGGCCGCATGACCTTCGCCCGTGGCTTCGAGTTGAAGGCGCAGTCGGCGATCAATCGCGGCGGCAGCCTTGCCCACGGTGGCAGCGCCGAAACGACCTGGACGATTGGCCAGCTCGACAACAGCGAGGGCAACATCTCCAGCAATGCCACGCGCCTGGGCCTGGACATCGGCACCCTGGTCAACACGCGGGGTGGCATCAGCCACGCTGGCAGTGAGGGGCTGTTGCTGCGTGCGGAGGTACTGGACGGTGTGCAGGGCAGCATCGCCACCGCAGGCGCGGCAGACCTGCTGCTGGGCCGTGCCGACCACCGCGGTGCGCAGCTGGTCGCCCGCCAGCTCGAGCTGACCGCACAGGACTTCGACAACCGTGGCGGGCGCGTGCTGTCCACCGGGCAGCAGGCCAGTACGCTCAACGTCCGCAATCATCTGGACAACAGCGACGGCGGCCTGCTGGCCAGCAATGCCGACCTGCAGATCGATGCAGCGTCCTTCGGCAATGCCGGCGGCACCGTGCAGCAGGCGGGCACCGGCAACCTGGGCATCACCACCGCCAGCCTGCAGGGCCAGGGCGGCACCGTTCTCAGCAATGGCACCCTGCAGCTGCACGGCGATACCCTGAACATGCGCAATGGCACCACCGCCGCGCAGCGCATCGATGTGCGCGCCGGCGACCTGACCACCGCCGGTGGCATGCTGACCTCCACGGGCAGCGACGCGCTGCAGCTGCAGGTATCGCGCACCCTGGACAACAGCGGCGGCACCGTTGGCGCCAATGGTGCGCTGGACATCAACGGCGGCATCCTCATCAACGATGGCGGCAAACTGATCGCCGCAGGCACCGGCACCAGCCGCATCCATGCCAGCCAGCGGCTGCAGAACCAGCGCGGCCTGCTGTCCGGCAATGGCGATCTGGACATCAAGGCCGATGGCCTGCTGAATGAGGGCGGCAGCATCGACCATGCTGGCACCGGCACGCTGCAGATCGAAGTGACCACCATGCAGGGGGTTGGCGGCAGCATCGCCAGCAACGGCCAGCTGCAGTTGAGCGGGCAGCAGCTGGACCTGCAGAAGGGCAACACCCGCGCCCGTGACGTGAAGATCACGGCCACGGGCCTGGACACCAGCGGTGGCAGCCTGTTGTCACTGGGCAACAACGTGATGCAGCTGCAGGTGCAGGGCCTGCTGCGTAACGACGGCGGCAGCATCAGCGCCAATGGTGCGCAGCAGGTCCAGGCGGGCGCGCTGTCCAACCGCGGCGGCGCGCTCAACTCGGCGGGCACGGCGGCTTCGGAGATCCGGGTCGACGGCACGCTCGACAACAGCGGCGGCAGCATCGCCAGCAATGCGGCCAATCTGCAGCTGAAGAGCGGCGCACTGGTCAATGCCAACGGTACCCTCAGCCATGCGGGCAGCGCCGGCCTGGCCATCGACACCGGGCGCCTGGACGGGGCGAAGGGACAGATCGCCACTGCTGGCGCTCTGCAGCTCACTGCGGGCGAGGTCGACCACCAGGACGCATCGCTGGCTGCCGCGCAACTGGACATCACGGCGACCGGGTTCGACAACCGCGGCGGGCGCATCATCGCCACCGGCACCGGCGGCAATACGCTGCGCGTGCAGGGCACGCTGGACAACGGCAATGGCGGCACCCTGGCCAGCAATGGCAACCTGGATATCCACGCGCGTACCTTCGGCAATGCCGGTGGAACCGTGCAGCAGGCCGGGTCCGGCAGCCTGGTCATCACCACGCAGGACCTGACCGGCGCCGGTGGCACCCTGCTCAGCAACGGTTCGCTGGAGCTGCAGGGCGACACCCTCGATCTGCGCAACGGCACCACGACCGCGCAGCGCATCAGCATCGACGGTGACAGCGTGATCACCGCGGGCGGCAAACTGAGTGCGCTGGGCACCGGGGCGCTGCAGCTGCAGGCCCGCAGCCTGCTCGACAATGCCGGCGGAACGCTGGGCAGCAATGGCACCGTCGATGTGCGCGCAGGCCGCTTCGCCAACGACCATGGCACGCTGATTGCTGCCGGTGATGCTGCATCCGTGATCCGCGCCGCGCAGCTGGAGAACCGCAGCGGCTCGATCTCCGCCAACGGCAAGCTGCACATCGAGGCGGATACGCTGTCGGGCCAGGGCGGCAGCATCGGTGCCGCAAGCGCGCTGTCACTGCAGGGCGGGTCATTGGATCTCCGCGGCGGCAGCGTGGCGGCCGAGCAGCTCGATATCGTGGCCGACAGCCTGGACAACAGCGCAGGCGCGCTGCGCGCAACCGGCAGCGGGACAATGGCACTGCAGGTAAGCGGCCGCTTGGCCAACGACGCGGGCACCATCGCCAGCAACGGTGCGCAGCGCATCGAAGCCGGCGAACTCTCCAACCGCGGTGGCACGCTCAGTTCGGCAGGCAGCGCCACGACCGAGCTGCACGTAGCGGGCCTGTTCGACAACAGCAACGGCGTGCTCGCCAGCAACGGCGCCGCGCTGAAGATCGATGCCGGCCACATGACCAACGTCAAGGGAACGCTCAGCCATGCCGGCACCCAGGGCCTGCTGCTGCGCACCGGGCAACTGGATGGCCAGGGCGGCACCATCGCCACCGCAGGCGGCATCACCCTGCAGGCGGGCAGCGTGGACCATCGCGGCGCCACCCTGCAGGCCGAGCGCATCGAACTGGATGCACAGTCGTTCGACAACCGGGCCGGCAAGGTCATCGCGACCGGTGCAGAGGGTAGCCGTATCGACGTGGTCGGCAACCTGGACAACGGTGAGGGCGGTCTGCTGGCCAGCAACGGCGACCTGGATGTCCAGGCGGCGGTGTTCGGCAATGCCGGCGGTACTGTGCAGCACGCCGGCGAAGGGGTGCTGTCGATCAACGCCGGAACGCTCGACGGTACTGGCGGCACGCTGGTCAGCAATGGCAGCCTGCTGCTCAAGGGCACCACCACCAACCTGCGGGCGGGTGTCACCTCGGCCAAGCGGATCGAGGTGGATACCGGCACCCTGATCACCGCCGGCGGCACGCTCACTGCGACCGGCAGCGACATGCTGAGGCTGAACGCGCGCGAGCGCATCGACAACAGCGGCGGCACCATGTCCAGCAACGGTGGGCTGGATCTGCGTAGCGCCGTGCTGGTCAACGCTGGCGGTACGCTGCAGTCCGCTGGCACGGCGGCCAGCCAGCTGATCATCGGCCAGGACCTCAACAACCGCGGCGGCCGCATCCTGGCCAACGGCGGGCTCGGCATCACCTCCGGCAGCATCGACAACCAGGGCGGCACGCTGCACAGCGCAGCACGGCTGGTGGTCAAGGCCGATGGCCTGCTCGACAACAGCAACAAGGGCACCATCGCCAGCGGCGCGGGCATGCAGGTGGCGGCGGCTTCGCTGGACAACCGCAGCGGCAGCATCGAGCAGGCGGGCAACGGCCTGCTGCAGATCGATGCCACCACACTGCAGGGCCACGCCGGCCGCATCGTCAGCAACGGCGAGCTGCAGCTGAAGGGTGAGACACTGGATCTCAGCGCAGGCACCACTTCCGCGCAGCAGGTCAGCATCGAGGCCGGGCAGCTGGACAACACGGGCGGTACGCTGAACGCCACCGGCAACCAGGCGATGGCGCTGCAGGTGCTCGGCGCGCTGGGCAATGACGGCGGCACCATTGCCGCCAACGGCGCGCAGCAGATCAGTGCCGATTCGCTGTCGAATGCAGGCGGCACGTTGAGCTCGGCAGGTACGTCCGACAGCCGGATCTCCGTCACCGGCCGATTCAACAATGGTGGCGGCACCATCGCCAGCAATGCCGCCAACCTGCGTATCGATGCCGGGCAGTTGGTCAACGCCGCGGGCAGCATCGTCCATGCAGGCAAGGGCGTGTTGAACGTGCATGCCGACCAGCTGGATGGAGCCGCCGGAAGCATCGCCACGGCAGGCGCATTGCAGCTGGATGCGATGACTGTGGACCATCGCGACGCCACGCTCAGTGCCGATCACTTCAACATCAATACCGACCGCTTCGACAACCAGAATGGCAAGCTGCTGGCGACGGGCACGCAGGCCAGCGGCGTGCAGGCCACCACCTCACTGGACAATGGTGGCAACGGTCTGATCGCCAGCAATGGCGACCTGACCCTGACCAGCGCACGGTTCGGCAATGCCGGCGGCACCGTGCAGCAGGCCGGTACCGGCACGCTGGCCATCAACGCGCACACCTTGAATGGCCAGGGCGGCAAGCTGCTCAGCAATGGCGCCCTGCAGTTGACCGGCGAGACCACCGACCTGCGTGATGGCACGCTGTCCGCGGTCCGCATCGCCGTGGATACGGGCACGCTGCTCAACGCGGGCGGTTCGATCATCGCCTCCGGCGCCGATGCGTTGAAGGTGTCCGCCCGCGATCGGCTGGACAACAGCGGAGGCACTCTTGCCGGCAATGGCGCGCTGGATCTGCGCAGCGCGCAACTGCTCAACAATCGGGGCACGATCCAGGCCGCCGGCAGCGGCAGCAGCACCTTGGCGATCACCCACGCGCTGGACAATCGCGGCGGCCGCATCCTGACCACAGGCAACGCAGGCATCAGCGCGGGCACGCTCGACAATCGTGGCGGCACCGTGCACAGCGATGGCAACAGCGCATTGACCGTGCGCGTGGACGGACTGCTCGACAACAGTGACAAGGGCACCCTGTCCGCGGGAGGCACGCTGCTGGCCGAGGCACAGGCCATCAACAATAGCGGCGGTACTGTGGCCGCGGGGCAGGATCTGCAACTGACCAGTGCCGATCTGCTGCGCAACGGCGGCGGCCTGGTCCAGGCAGGCAAGCACCTGCAGGTCTCGGCCGGTGGCCTGAACAACAACAGTGGCCGGATCATTGCCAACGACCTGCAGCTGGATAGTCGCGGCCAGGCGCTGGACAACCGCAGCGGGATCATTGCCAGTCTTTCCGGAAATGCGGAGCTGAACAGTGGTGCGCTGGACAACACCGGTGGGCTGTTGCAGTCGGCGGCGGCACTCAGCATCAACACCGCGGGACAGCGGCTGACCAATGCCGGTTCCAATGGCAATGGCATCGTCAGCAGCGGCACGCTGCAGATCCGCAGCGGCGATCTCGACAATCGTGGTGGCGCCGTGTTCGCCAAGGCCGGTGCCGACGTGCAGGCCATCAACATCGACAACGGTGGTGGCGGCTCGCTGGTGAGTGCTGCCGATCTACTGCTGCGCGCGCAGCAGCTGGCCAACAGCGGTGGCAGCGTGACCGCCGGTGGCAATGCCGACATCGGCTTGCAGGGCGCCCTGCTCAACAGCGGTGGCCTGGTGGCGGCGACCGGCCGCCTCGACCTGCAGGCCGGTTACATCGACAACCGCAATACGCTCAGCCAGGCCAATGGCCCTGCGCTGGGCTTGCAGGGCAAGACCCTGCAGGTGACCACCGGCAACCTGGACAACCAGAACGGCCAGGTGATTGCCGACAACCTGCTGCTGCAGGTGAACCAGCGCCTGGACAACAGCGGTGGCCAGGTGTCGGCGGCACTGACCTCCGATGTCCGCGCCGATACCCTGGTCAACAGCGGAGGCACCCTGGTGGCCGGCCGGCAGCAGACGCTCCGCACCCGCGAGATCATCGGCGACGGCCGGCTGATGTCGCAGGGTGACATGACCCTGGAGCTGGGCCAGAGCCACACCAACCGTGGCGAGATGGTGGCCAACGGCACGCTGAGCCTGTCCATCCAGGGCAACCTGGACAACAGCGGCAAGCTGGCCGGCGCCAACGTCAACATCAACGCCGGCAACATCACCAACGCCTCCACCGGCGAGATCAGCAGCATCGGCCTGACCCGCCTTGCAGCGGGTGGCGCACTGGTCAACTACGGCCTGCTGGACGGCAATGTCACCCATATCACCGCCGCGACCGTCGACAACATCGGCAGCGGCCGCATCTACGGTGACCACGTCGCCATCCAGGCAGGATCGCTCAACAACCTCGCCGCCAACATCGGTGGCGCGGACCGTGCGGGCACCATCGCCGCGCGCCAGCGCCTGGACCTCGGCGTCGGCACGCTGACCAACAGCGGCAAGAGCCTGATCTTCAGTGATGGTGACGCCGCGATCGGCGGCGCCCTGAACGGCCTGGGCGCGGTAGGCAGTGCCCAGAAGGTGGACAACATCGGTTCCACCATCGAGGTCAGCGGCAATCTGGACCTGTCCGCACTGGCAGTGAACAACATCCGCGAGAACGTAGTCGTGGAGAAGGTCACCACCGTGCACGCGCCGGTCCGGCTGGAGCAGCCTGGCTGGTTCAAGAACGCCACCAACAACAACCGCGATTTCAGGGCGACTTCGAACTACCAGCCGTACGAGATCTACTACCTTGATCCGTCGGACATCCTCGAAGACACCCCCTATGTCACCCCGGATGGCCAACAGATCCGCAAGGCGGTCATCCGGCTGACCAGCAACACCAGTGCCTATGCCTTCGCCCGCGGTGGCGCATATGGTGCGCGCGCTTCGCGCGAACGCCTGAACGTGCAGGACGGCACCGTTACGGTCTACTACATCGGCCGTGCCGACAACCGCAACAACCCCGATCAGCTCGGTGCGGGGGCGGAGGATCCGTTCCGCGACCTGTCCACCCGGGGGCCCGGTTCGCCGCCCGTCGAGTACGTGACCGACACCCTCAGGTACAACAACGCCTACGGCACCTGCACCACCACCTGCGTGCAGATCATCACCTATCCGGACTATGACAATCCGGACGCGACGCTGATCAACATGCAGCGTCACCCGCAGGAGACCAGCGGCAACGAGAAGACCCGCATTGCCACCCGCACTACCGTGGAGGATGTGGTGGTTTCGGCAGGCAACAATGCCGTGATCAATGCGGGTGGCAACATGCGGATCAACACTGATCGGCTGGAGAACCGTTTCGCCAACATCGCCGCGGGTCGCGACCTGGCCATCGTCGGCCTGAACCGTGACCAGTCCGAGGTGATCAATGCCGCCGAGCAGCTGACCCGCACCAGCACCTTCGACAATGTGTCCATCACGTACGGTGGCTCCTCCAGCCGCTGGAAGGCGGCCCCCATCACCGAGAAGACCGGTGCGCTGGGCTCGTCGATAACGGCGGGCGGCAAGCTCACCATCGATGTCGGCAACCTGCGCAACGACAACAGCGGTGGCAGCAACCCCAATGCCGGTGGCGGCAAGGGCACGGCGCAGCTGGATACCGGTGGCCGCGGCACAGGCGCGGTCGGTCCGGGCGCGGGCAGCGTGCAGGGGCCTGGCCATAGCACCGGCCAGGGTGCGGGCAGCGTGGATGCGCAGGGGCCGGGCTCGGCCGGCGCGGCGCAGGGCGCCAATGGCGGCCACCAGCAGGCGGTAGCCCAGGCCGACGGTGTGCGCGCGGATGCAGCCGGTGCACAAGGACCGGGCCAGGCCGGTAATGCAGGCACCGGTGCCGGCACGGCGCAGGACATCAGTGCGGCACAGGCCGGGCAGGCCAATGCCAATGGCCCGGGCACGGTCCGCGCTGGGGAGCACACTGGAAGTGGTGGCAACACCGCCGTGGAGGGCAAGCAGGCCACCACGACGACCGGTTCTGACCCGCGCGTGGTGGTGACCACCCGCCCGAATGCCAGTGCGCCCACGGCCAGCCTGTTCAACGTGGACGCCAACCGTGGCAGCCACATCGTGGAAACCGATCCGCGCTTTACCAGCTACCGTGACTGGCTCAGCTCGGATTACCTTCTGCAGCGCGCAGGCTTTGATCCCGCGCAGACGCAGAAGCGCCTGGGTGATGGCTTCTACGAGCAGAAGCTGGTGCGCGAACAGATCGGCGAACTCACCGGCCGTCGCTTCCTTACCGGCCACGCCAGCGACGAGGAGCAGTACCGCGCGCTGCTGGAGGCCGGTGCCACAGTGGCGAGCGAATGGGGCCTGCGCCCCGGCGTAGCGCTCACGGCCGAGCAGATGGCGCGCCTGACCAGCGACATCGTCTGGCTGGTGGAAAAGGACGTCACCCTGGCCGATGGCTCGGTGGTTCGCGCGCTGGTGCCGCAGGTCTACCTGCGGGTGCTGCCGGGCGACCTTGGCAACGATGGCGCATTGCTGGCCGGCGCGGAGGTGGACGTCAAGCTGCGCGGTGACCTGGTCAACAGCGGCACGATTGCCGGCCGCCAGCTGGTCAGCATCGATGCCGGCAACATCCGCAACCTGTCCGGCGGCCAGATCAGCGGTGCCCAGGTGGGCCTGTCGGCACGGCAGGACATCGACATCATCGGCAGCACCGTCAAGGCTACCGACGCGCTGGCGTTGAAGGCCGGCGGCAACATCACCGTGGCCTCGACCACCACGGAATGGAAGGACCAGGGCGATCGCCTGTCGCAGCAGAAGACCACGCTCGACCGCGTGGCAGGCCTGTATGTCACCAATCCCAGCGGCGACGGTGTGCTGTCGGTGGTGGCTGGCGGTGACATCGGCCTCAAGGCGGCGGAGATCCGCAATGCCGGCAAGGATGGCATCACCCAGCTGGTTGCCGGCGGCAACCTGGACCTCGGCGCACAGACGCTGGGCCAGAGCAGCGCGCTGAACCACGACAGCCGCAACCACACCAGCAACAGCCAGACCACGCACGCGGTGACTTCGATTGAGGGCGCCGGCGATGTGGTGCTGGCAGCGGGCAAGGACATCAACCTGGCTGCGACCCGCATCAAGGCCGATGGCGGCATGGCCCTGCAGGCCGGCGGCGATATCAACAGCCAGGTGCTGGTGGACAGCCGCAGCAGCGACTTCAATGCAGGCGGCAAGCGCAGTTCGCTGCAGATCAGCCAGAGTGATGAGACCGTGCGCGGCAGCCAGTTGCTGGCTGGCGACAACATGGTGCTGAGGGCAAACCGCGATATCAATCTGACCGCTACCCAGGCCACCAGCTCGGATGGCACGTTGAGTGTCACCGCCGGTCGCGACCTCAACCTGCTCTCGGCCAGCGAGACGCATGACTTCAGCCTGGACAGTTACGATAAGAAAAAGAAGACACTTTCGAGCACCACCACCACCCGCCATGCCGAGAGCAGCGACAGCTACGCGATCGGCACCGGTCTGATGGGCGAGAGCGTGAGCGTCACCGCCGGCCGTGACCTGACCGCGGTGGGTGCGGTAGTCGATGCCACCGGTACGGTCGTTCTCGGCGCCGGCAACAATGTGCTGATCACCTCCGCTGAAGACCATCACAGCAGCGAGTCCAGTGAGAGCAGGAAGAAGTCCGGCTTCACCGGTGGCTTCTCCAATGGCACCGCCTCGATCGGTTACGGCAGCTCGAAGAACAGCAGCAGCACTGCCGAGCAGTCGACCACCCAGGTCGGCTCGGCCATTGCCTCGCGCGAGGGCAGCGTGCTGATCAACGCGGGCAACCAGCTGACCATCGCTGCCTCGGACGTGGCGGCCGGCAAGGACCTGACCCTGGTTGGCAAGGACATCAATCTGATTGCCCGCCAGGACACCGAGGACACCCAGTCCAGCCAGTCGAGCAAGTCCAGCGGGTTCTCGGTGGGCGTCACCTACGATCCCGCCAAGGCCTACCGCACCGCACGCGACAAGGCCACCGAAGGCATGGCCGACAGCGGCACGATGATGGGCCGGATCACGCGCACCGCCGAAGGCGTGGCGGCCGGTGTGGCCGCCGTGCTGCCGGCGATCACGGCCGGCAGCCAGCGCTCGAACAGCAACCAGAGCCACTCCAGCAGTGATGCCCGGGTCAGCAACCTCAATGCAGGGGGCAATCTCTCGCTGATCGCCAATGGCGGCTCGATCACCAGCCAGGGCGCGCAGATGTCGGCCGAGGGCGATGCTGTCCTGCTGGCCACCAAGGACATCGTCTTCGACGTCGCGCACAACACCGAGCGTAGTGGCAGCGACAGCCGTGGCAAGGGTTGGGGTATCGCCACCAACTCCGCTGGGCTGCCGTTCGGCACCAACAACTCACGCAGCGATGGCGCCGGACAGAGCGACACCATCACCGGCACCCAGCTGTCGGTCGGTGGTGGCGTGCGCATGGCCACCACCGAGGGTGATATCAGCCTGACCGCCGCCAACATCGCGGCCGAGAAGGATGTCAACATCCGCGCTGCGGGCGACCTGACGATCCGTAGCGGGCAGGATACGGTCAGCAATGCCAACCGCTCCGACAGCAAGGCGATCGGCACTGTGCAGATCTCCGACACCGAGAAGTTCTCCGGCTGGCATCGCGAACAGCATCGCGATGACAGCGCGCAGGTCTCACAGGTGGCCAGCACTGTCGGCAGCCTTGGCGGCAACGTCAACCTCACCGCAGGTGGCAAGTACACGCAGAGCGCCAGCAATGTAGTGGCCGCCAAGGACGTGAACATCACCGCTGCCGAGATCGAGCTGCTGACCGCCGATGAAAGTGGTCATTACTCGCAGAGCGACAAGGACCTGAAGATCGGTGCCTTCGCGCGGGTGAAGTCGCCGCTGATCGATCTGTTGAACAACGTCGACGCCGCGCGCAAGTCCGACGATCGCCTGCAGAAGATGCAGGGACTTGCTGCTGGTGCCAATGCCTATCAAGCGGCCAGTGCGATTTCCAGCATGGCCGGCAAGGGCGGAGGCGGGGCACTGCTCAGTGCCGAGGCCGGCGTCGGCTTCAAGACCTCCAGCAGCAGTGCCGATGGCAGCAGCCAGGTCTCTGCGCGGCTCTACCATCCAAGGTGGCGGCAACGTCAACCTGACCAGTACCCAGGGCGACATCCACGTGGTGCAGGGCAATCTGAGCGCGGGCAACACGCTCAGTCTGGATTCGGCCGGCGACATCCTGCTGGAAGCGGGCAAGGCGCATGTGGCCGACCGCAGCAAGAGCAGCAATGCCGGCGCCGAAGTCGGCGTGGGCGTTGCGGTGGGCGCGCAGACCGGTGTGTATGTGTACGCCGAAGCGAGCGTCGGCAGCAGCAAGTCCAATGCCGAGAGCAGCACCTGGCAGAACACCACCCTGACAGGCAAGAACATTTCGATGAAGGCCGAGGGCGATACCACGCTGCGTGGCGCCACGGCGACCGCTGATCGCATCGACGTCAAGACCGGCGGGACGCTGACCATCGAATCGCTGCAGGACATCGCCGAGAGCATGTCGAAGAACAGCCAGGTGGGCGGTCGCGTGCAGGTGTCGTTCGGTACCGCATGGAATGCTGACGGGTATGCCAGTGCGGGCAAGGCCAACGGCAGCTATCAGGGTGTTGGCCAGCAGAGCGGCCTGTTTGCCGGCAATGGCGGGTACCACGTCGATGCAGGTCACGTGAACCTGGTGGGGGGCACGATTGCCAGCACCAATGCGGGCAACAGTGAACTGACTGCGGATTCGCTGACGTTCACCGACCTGCAGAACCACATGGACTACAAGGCCACGTCGGGCAGCATCAGTGGTGGCTTCGGCAGCAGTGGCAAGGGCCCGACGGACAAGGGTGTGGGAGCGGTTGAGCAGCTGCAAGGCATCGGCAGCAACATCAAATCCGGAACGTTCGGCGGCGTGGATGGTGTCGCGTTCGGCGGTGGACTGCCGATGAATGAAAGTGGCAGCGACAGCTCAAGCACGCGTGCAACACTGACCGAGGGCAATATCACCATCGGCGGCAGGAAGACCACGGCGGCCGAACTGGGTGTCAATACCGATGCGGCTGCGGCACACCGTGTGCTGGAGGCGATGCCTGATGCCAACAAGATGCTGGCCGACCAGCAGGCACTGGCGAACGCAGCCGGCACAGTACTGGCCACCAGCAAGCAGATCGCATCGGACATTGGCAGCTACGGGATCAACAAGATCACCGATGCCTACCTGGAGGGTAAGAGCGCCGCAGAGAAGGAGGCCTTTGCCAACCTCAGTCCCAAGGACCAGTACACCGCCCTTGCCGGCTTTGACAGCTCTTACCCTGATGCGCTGGTCACGCAGCAGAAGTGGGCACCCGACGGTACCTATGGCCGTGCGCTCAACGCGGTCTCCACCGCGCTGGTCGGCGGCGTGGCAGGGCAGGCGGGTGGTCAGGTCATCTCGAACACACTCGCGCCCTACGCCGCTGAGCTGATTGGAAAGACATTCGATCCCAACAAGCAGAGCGCCGTCCCCAGTGAGGCGATGCAGATGCTCTCGCATGCGCTTCTGGGCGCGCTGCTTGCGGAGGCGAATGGGGGTTCGGCGGGTACCGGAGCCGCTGCTGCCGGAGGGGGTGAACTGGCAGCCAAATTCCTGGGTGACTACTACGCGCGGCAGAATGGCGGGCAGCTGACTCCGGAGCAGGAACAGCAGATCAAGGCATTGGGCCAGGCGGTCGGCGCGATGGCAGGTGGGATTGGTGGAGACGGAGCCATGGGTGCGGCGTTGGGAGCCACCATCGCCAGGAACTCCGTCGAGAACAACTATCTGAATCATGCCGAGCGCATGCAGTTCCTCGACGCCATGCTGAGCTGCATGAAGAGCGGGAAGCGTTGCGGCGAACAGAAGGAGCTGGCAGCACTGTCGGACGCGCGCAATGCGGCACTGATTGCTGCATGTACCGCGGCTGCCGATTCGCCTGCCTGCCGCGCAGAGCAGACGAAGCTGGGTGACGCCTATTGGTCACTTACCCAGAATGATTCCACCTATCTGCGATGGATCAAGGACAATGGCCTTGATCTGGCCCAGGCGGCACTGACGAAGGGCAATGGTGGCCAGGTCGCCTCCGATCTGCTGACGCATACGTCCTCGCTGGATGCCCGTTACAAGATCACCTGTGCAGCGGCAGGGCGCTGCGATCCATTCACCGCCGGCGTGCTCGCGTTGAATGGGAAGACACAGGAGGCGGCAGCCAACGCGGCACTGAATCTGCTGTTCGACAAGGTGGGCTCGGGAGCAGGCGTGGTGACCAACGCGGGTGGAATGGTCATGGACATGGCGAAGATGAATGCCATCTACATGTCCATTGAGAGCACCAAGCAGGCCTTGAACGACTTCCAGCGCATCGGCGAAATTGGCGGCTGGGGTGTCGTGAAGGAAAAGGGTGCCGGCGCCTGGTCGTCCATTTCAGGCTACTTCGGGAACGGCTGGGATGCGGCGACCTACGAGCTGGGCCTGAACCAGAAGTGGAACCTGGCAGATGTGGCAGCAAACGGCTTCATCAAGGGCGACATGGGACTGGACGTCGCATTGGCCGTGGTCAGCCTGGGTGATGTCACCGCGATGCGGGCGGCCGCGAAGGCCAGGAAGCTGGCGGCGTTGGAGAGGGAGGTCGCAACGAATGGCGTGGAAGGTGCGAAGCCAGCAGTCGGCGTCAAAGATGGAACGCCTCATTCAGATGCACCATCAGGCGATGTCATCGGCAAACTTGAGCCGGGCAACCCAAGTAGTTCAAGTCTCCCGCGTTTCGGGGATAGGCTGCTAATTGATCAGGGACAGCTTCCCACCTGTGGGCCGACTTCTTGTGCAATGGTGCTGGATACCGCCGGTAAAAAGGTGGACCTGGGCGCCATTATCATACAGTCCAATGTAAGAGCTGAAGGGACCACTATGCCTGCCTTGGCCCAAGTTCTAAGAAACAACGGACTTTCTTCAACCAGAAGGGCGTCGGTCACTATTGAAGAGCTCGCGGAAGCAACAGCGAAGGGTGATCCTGCAATCGTTAGAATGAGCTTGGATCGAGGAGGTCATGCTGTTGTCGTGGACGGTGTTACGATGAGGAACGGGCAATATGTAGTTGCCATACGTGACCCTGCAATGGGCAGGCAGTATTTCACGCCCATTGATGAGTTTAAAAGAAAATTCTCTGGTGAAGCAATTATTACTAGTAAATAGGTGATATTTAATGTCTGATGGTTTCGAAAAATTCTCTTGTATTGATTTTCCGGCTCTGTATGGAAGTGTTATATCGTTGAGGGCTTTTCTGGTTGTTCGTGGTAGGGAATGCTTTCTGGTAGATAGTCGTGATCATCAATTTTCTGATCTTAGGGTGGAGGTGAGTTCACCTGGTCTCGAAAGATTGCTTGATGAGGCCGTGGGAGGATGGGTTGGTGGTGTTGCCTCATACTTTGATGAGATCCTCATATCGGGAGTAGTTCGCGAAGGGACGACCCGGAGAGACCTTGCGTCCATTGCGGAAGTTTCAAGGCTTACGCTTTTTAGGGATGAATTGGTATTTGAAGTGATAGTTTGATGTCAGCTGTTTTCGGGTGCTAGTTGGTACTTTAGGGTCTGATTGAAGTTACGGATTTTTGATTATTTTGGTTGTTATTGGGGGTGGGGCTGTGGCTGGTGTCGGGCAGGCTTTTCTGCGTGCAATTGTTCCTTTGGACTCGTGCAGGTCATTAGGCGAATTTTGACTGTCGAATATCCGGTTTCAGGGCCAAGGGGTGTCTGGACGATCGGCGCGCTGCGCCGAACCACGGCTGCGGTCCATGGTTACAATCTGCCCATGATCAGCCCCCGCCTCCTGGCTTCCACACTGTTGGCGCTGGCCCTGGCGGCCTGCACCGCCACCGCGCCCGTGCAGCACAACCCGCTCGCCACCTGGGTGCCGTCACCCAACCAGAACGCGCGCACGCCGGTCATCATCGTCATCCACCACACCGAACAGAAGTCGGTGCAGCAGAGCCTGCATACGTTGCGCACGGCCAACAGCGGTGGACCGGTCAGTGCGCACTACCTGATCGGCGCCGATGGCCATCGTTACCAGCTGGTCGCCGATGAGCGCCGTGCCTGGCACGCCGGGGCCGGGCGCTGGGGCACCATCACCGATCTCAACTCCGCCTCGATCGGCATCGAGCTCGACAACGATGGCCGCAGCCCGTTCAGTGCGGCGCAGATCGAATCGCTGATCGTGCTGTTGCGCGATCTCACCACGCGCCTGAACATTTCGCCGCGACAGGTGATCGGCCATGCCGACCTGGCGCCGACGCGCAAGCAGGATCCGAGCCGGTTCTTCCCGTGGCAGCAGCTGGCCGAGGCCGGATTCGGCGTCTGGCCGCGTGCGGCCGATGGTGCTGCGCCGGAAGGCTTCGACGCGTGGAATGCGCTGGCCCGTTTCGGCTATCCGCTGGACAACCGCGACGCCACCGTCGCTGCCTTCCACCGCCGTTTCCGTGGCCGCGACGACCTGCCGAAGACGCTGGATGCCGAAGACGCCCGCATCCTGCACTCGCTGCTGCTGCAGACGCCGTGACCACGCGCATGAACGCTTGACCCCGCGCTGGGTTGCCGCCCAGCGGCCGGCCGGCCACCATGGCGGCATGATCGATTCCGCCACCTTCTTCAAGCGCAAGCACTGCATCCTGCTGGCAGCGGCCGTGCTCGCAGGCTGCTCCACCACCGCTCCCCGCACTGGATCCGAAGTGCCGACGCCGGTCACGCCGCCCGCGGCCACCTATGCCAAGGCCGCTTGGAGTGCGCTGCCGCCGGTCGCCGACAGCGACCTGCAGGCCGGCTTCGTTGCCTGGCGCAGCAGCTGCACCCGCCTGAAGAACGATGCGGTCTGGGCCAAGCCCTGCGCCGCCGCCGCCGCGGTATCGGACAAGGACCCGGCCGCGATCCGCCAGTTCCTGCAGCGCGACCTCGATGTCTATGCGCTGCGTGCCGGCGGTCACCAGGCCGATGGGCTGATTACCGGCTACTACGAGCCGATCTACGCCGGCAGCCTCACCCGCACGGCCGCTGCCACCGTACCGGTTTACGGCACGCCGGATGATCTGATCGTGGTGCAGCTGGACAGCGTCTACCCGGAGCTGAAGGGTAAGCGCTTGCGCGGGCGCGTTGAAGGCAAGGTGCTCAAGCCCTATGACGACGCCGGCACCATCGCGGCCAAGGGCGCCAAGGCCCCGGTGCTGGCCTGGCTGACCGATCCGATGGACCTGCAGCTGCTGCAGATCCAGGGGTCGGGCCGGGTACGCCTTGCTGACGGCACGCAGGTGCGGCTGGCCTATGCCGAGCAGAATGGCCACCCGTATCGCGCCATCGGTCGCTGGCTGGTCGACCAGGGCCAGCTGAAGAAGGAAGACGTCACCATGGACGCGATCCGCGCCTGGGCCCGGGCCAACCCCGCGCGCGTGCCGGAGCTGCTGCGCAGCAACCCCAGCTACGTGTTCTTCGTGCGCAATCCGGACAGCCCGGAGGGTCCACGCGGTTCACTGAACGTGCCGCTCACCGCCGGCTACAGCGTCGCCGTGGATCGCACCGTGGTGCCGCTGGGCAGCCTGTTGTGGCTGTCCACCACGCGCCCGGACGGCAGCCCGGTGGTGCGCCCGGTGGCTGCGCAGGACACCGGCGGCGCCATTGCCGGTGAAGTGCGCGCGGACCTGTACTGGGGCAGCGGCGATGCTGCCGGCAAGCTGGCCGGCGACATGAAGCAGAAGGGCAACATCTGGATGCTGTGGCCGAAGGGCGTGGCGTTGCCGCAGTAGGTTGGCCCCCGGATGCCTGATAATGGCGCCATTCCGAACTTTCCGGCCGCGCCTGCGGCCAGGCCCCCTGCAATGACCTACGCAAAGCACAACGCAAGATCCGGCGCGAAATCGGCCGCAAAGAAGTACTACAAGCACTGGGCCGAATCGGGCCTGGGCAAGGGCAACGTGCTGATGGAAGCACGCGGCGAGAAGATCGTGCGCCAGGTGGAAATCTACGGCACCAAGATGGTCTGGGCCGACGAGCATGCCCACAGCGACGACCGCTTCCTGCTGGCCGACCAGCCGGTGTCGTTCCTGGATTTCGACGAAGACGACGAAATCTCCGCGCGCGAATTCGAAAGCGCCTGGAAGAAAGCCCGGGAAGCCACCGGCTACCCGGTGTAACGCTGCCCGGCTGGGGTCAGAGCCCTTTCCTGACGGAAAGGGATCCGACCCCGGACCCGCGTTTTGCACTACATTGGTGCAATGTCCGACGCCGCACCCCCGCCGTCCCTTGATGCCCTGGGCACGCCGCTGGCCTGGGCCGGGGCCGATGGCTGCATTGCCGGCTGCAATCCGGCCTTTGCCCGCTGGCTGGGTGTCAGTGTCCGACGCCTGTTGGGCCGGCCGCTGGCTGCACTGGAAGTGCAGGGCGAGGCGCTGGCCCATTTCCTGGCCCGCGATGAGCGCGACAGCCTGCGCCTGAACCGGCTGGCGCTGGCGGTGCCCGGCGAGGCACCGCGCTTCGCCGAGGGCTGGATGAGCCGCCGCGACGATGGCGGCTGGCTGCTGGAGGCGCATCCGGTCGATGAATTCCCCGGGCTGGACCCGACCCAGGCCCTGCCCAGCGCGCTCAGCGCGGCGCTGAAGGGACTGGCCCACGAGCTGCGCAACCCGTTGGCCGGGCTGAAGGGCGCGGCCCAGCTGCTGGCCCGCCGCGCGGCCCAGCGCGATGCCAGCGAACGCGAGCTGATCGAGTTGATCGGCTCGGAAATCGAGCGCCTCAACGGCCTGCTCGACCAGCTGCTGTCGCCGGCCCCGGCCGCGCCGCATGCCGAACTGAACATCCATGCTGCGTTGGAACGTGTGCTGCGCCTGGCCGAGAACGAGGCCGGCTGGGCGGTACGCCTGCAGCGCGACTACGACCCCAGCATTCCCGAATTCCATGGCGATGCCGACCGCCTCACCCAGGCGGTGTGGAACCTGGTGCGCAACGCGATCCAGGCCGGCGCCGGCAGCATCACCCTGCGCACCCGGGTGGAGCATGGCGTGCGCATCGCCGAGCAGCTGCACACGCTGGCGCTGCGCCTGGAAATCGCCGACGACGGCCGTGGCGTGCCCGAGGAACTGGCGGAACACCTGTTCCTGCCGCTGGTCAGTGGCCGTGCCGAAGGCACCGGGCTGGGCCTGGCACTGGCCCAGCAGGTCGCGCGCGAGCATCGCGGCACGCTGACCTACCGTTCGCGTCCGGGCCATACCGTGTTCACCCTGCTGTTGCCGATCGGCAACGGCGCCGCCCCGGCCGAGGAGGCCCCGCGCGATGTCTGAGTCCCCCACCACCGCGCAGCGCATCTGGGTGGTCGACGATGACCGTGCGGTGCGCTTCGTACTGTGCACCGCGCTGCGCGAGGCGGGCTACCAGGTTGTCGATTTCGACAGCGCCGCGCCCGCCCTGCAGGCCTTGAGCGAAGGCCCGCCGCCGGCGCTGCTGTTCACCGATGTGCGCATGCCCGGCGACGATGGCCTGGTGCTGCTGGACAAGCTCAAGGCCGCGCTGCCGCAGCTGCCGGTGGTGGTGATGTCGGCCTATACCGATGTCTCCAGCACGGCCGGTGCATTCCGCGGTGGCGCGCATGAATTCCTGTCCAAGCCGTTCGACCTGGACGATGCCGTGGCGCTGGCGCAGCGTGTGCTGCCGGCAGTTGCGCCGGCATTGGCGGCGCCCACGCCTGCGGCGGAAGCGCATAGCGACCTGCCGCCGCAACTGGTGGGTGATACGCCGCCGATGCGCGCGCTGTTCCGCGCCATCGGTCGCCTGGCGCAGGCGCCGCTGGCGGTGCTGATCACCGGCGAGACCGGCACCGGCAAGGAACTGGTGGCCAATGCGCTGCATCGCGAATCGCCGCGTGCGCAGGGCCCGTTCGTCGCGCTCAATACCGCCGCGATTCCGGCCGAACTGCTGGAAAGTGAGCTGTTCGGCCACGAAGCGGGCGCCTTCACCGGTGCGCAACGCCGCCATATCGGCCGCTTCGAGCAGGCCAACGGCGGCACGCTGTTCCTGGATGAGATCGGCGACATGCCGTTGCCGCTGCAGACCCGCCTGCTGCGTGTGCTGGCGCAGGGTGAGTTCTTCCGCGTCGGTGGCCGCGAGCTGATCCGCGTCGACGCGCGCGTGGTGGCCGCCACCCACCAGGATCTGGAAGGCCTGGTCGCGCAGGGGAAGTTCCGCGCCGATCTGCTGCACCGCCTGGACGTGGTGCGCCTGCAGCTGCCGCCGCTGCGCGAGCGCCGCGAGGACATCGCGCAACTGGCCAGCACCTTCCTGGCCGCCGCCGCACGCAAGCTGGACACGCCGCCGAAGCGCCTCACCGCTGCGGCCCTGCAGGCGATGCGCGAGCACGACTGGCCGGGCAACGTGCGCGAGCTGGAGAACGTGTGCTGGCGGATGGCCGCGCTGGCCGCCGCCGACACCATCGGCGTGGCCGATGTCGATACCGCGCTGAACCGCGCGCGCGGCCGCCGCAACAGTGCCAGCGCAGCCGATCCGGGCCAGTGGGAAGCGCTGCTGGCCGAATGGGCGCGCCGTCAGCTGGCCGAAGGCGTGGAAGGGCTGCACGCGCAGGTGCGCGAGCGGGTCGACCATGCCCTGCTGGAGGCCGCGCTGCAGATCACCCATGGCCGCCGCGCCGAAGCCGCTGCCCGCCTGGGACTCGGCCGCAATACCCTTACCCGCAAGCTGGGCGCCGGGCGCCGCCGCGGGGGCCATTGAACGGTCCCTGCACGCGATCCTCGCGCCCGCTTGCCGAACCGTTGATCGTTCATGGACGATGCCGTCCGTAGTGTCACCTGCAAGGAGTCTTCGATGCGTCTGTCCTTTGCCATCCTGCCGTTGTCCGCCGCCGTGCTGCTGTCTGCCTGTGGCAGCGCACCGAAGAAGGCCGAGCCCACCCCGCCGCCGCCGACCGTGGTCAGTGCCGCCAAGCAGGCGGAGGCCAACCTGTCGCCGGCCTCGGCCAGCATCGTCAGTGGCCGCATCGCGCTGATGGTGGAGCCTGGTGGCATCCACATCACCGGGCTGATCGGTGGCCTGCAGCCGATGCAGCAGGCCGGTTTCCACATCCACGAGCGTGGCGACTGCAGCGCGGTGGATGCCAGCAGCGCCGGCAACCACTTCAACCCCGGTGGCGCCGCGCATGGTCGCGCCGGCACCGGCAAGCACCACCTGGGCGACATGGACAACCTGCGTGCCGACGCCCAGGGCCGCGCCAACGTCGATATCCACCTCAAGGGCGTTACCCTTGGCGGAGGCGCCGCCACCGATATCGCCGGACGTGCACTGGTCGTGCATGCCAACGCCGACGACTATCGCAGCCAGCCCGCCGGCAATGCCGGCGTCCGCATCGCCTGTGGCGTGATCCGGGTCGTCCGCTGATCACCGCAGGCTTCATCCAGGGAGAGATTCCAATGCGTATGATCCACACTTCACTGTTTGCGGCCATCGCCGCGCTGGGCCTGGCGGCCTGCGGCCAGCAGCCGGCCGCTCCGCAGACTGAAACCCCGCCGGCCGCCCCGGCCGAGGGCGCCACCACCGAACCGGCCGCAGCCCCGGCACCCGCTGCCGCCCCGGCGGCCGATGCCTCGGCCACCGCCGAGCTGGCACCGACCCAGGGCAACGAGGCCAAGGGCAGCGTTACCTTCAAGGTGGTCGACGGCAAGGTCCACGTGACCGGCCAGATCACCGGCCTGAAGCCGGGCAGCGAGCACGGCTTCCACATCCACGAAAAGGGCGACTGCAGCGCGCCGGACGGCATGAGCGCCGGCGGTCACTTCAACCCGGGCCACCAGGATCACGGCAACGTCGCCACCGATCCGCACCACGGCGGCGACATGCCCAACATCAAGGCCGACGACAAGGGCGTGGCCACCATCGACGGCCCGGTGTCGAGCAACGTCAACATCGGCAAGGGTGATGACTTCGACATCATCGGCCGCGGCCTGATCGTCCACGCCGATGCGGACGACTACAAGACCCAGCCGACCGGCAACGCCGGCGCGCGCCTGGCCTGCGCGGTGATCCAGAAGGCCCCGTAAGGACGCCCGTGGCGGAAATGGAAAACGCCGGCTTTTGCCGGCGTTTTTCTTGATCGGTAGTGCCGGCGGCTGGCCGGCATTCGCAGATATGAGGGTTGCCGGCCAGCGGCCGGCACTACCAACAGGCCCCCCGGATCAGCGCGCCAACAGCTCGCGCGCGTCCTGCCCGGCCTCGCAATGCACGAACAGCACCGGCACGCCGTGTGCTTCCAGCACCGCGGCCATCTGCCGCTGGCGCATCAGGAACTGCTCGTAGATGCCCTTCAGGCGGTCGCAGTCGTTGTTGCCGTGGTTGTAGTGGGCGCACCAGCCGGCCGGATCGAACAGCGCCATGCGTGCTTCGCCGTGGGTATAGCGCAGCAGCGGCTCGGGCGCGGCGTTGAGCCACTCGTCCTCGCCCGGGGCCATGATTGCGGTTTCGATCAGCGGCCACAGCGCTGCCAGGCCCTGGTTGTCGTACTGCATCGACATCATCGCGGCCAGGTCGTTCACGGTGAAATAGCGCGCGTGCTCGATGCGGGCACCGAAGCTGTTCTGCGCCATCAACGCGGTGTCGGCATGCGCCATGCCGTTGGCCAGCAGTGTCTCTTCCAGCGCATTGGCCACTGCATTGGTGGTGGCCACATCGCTGCCGGTCAGCAGGAATGGCACCACGCGCAGGCCACCGCCCACCAGGCTGGCATCGGCCTGGAACGGCAGCGGCACATCACCCTCGGCATCGGTGCCGAACGCCAGCAGGCGCGGGCCCTGGTTGCGGCCCGGGGCACGCATCTGCAGTTCTTCCAGGCGGCGATGGATCGGCCAGCCCGGGCGCAGTACTTCGGCCGGGTCGAAATGGGCGGCGGCGAACACCAGGTCCAGCTCGGCCACCTGCGGCACCAGCTTGGAAAGGTCACGGCCGACGCGTTCGGCCAGTTCACCGGCCTGTTCAGCGCTGAGCACCGCCTGGCGGGGGATTTCGCCGCCGGCCAGTTCCAGGGCCAGCACGCCAAGGGCATTCATCGCGGGGTCGGGTTTGCTCATGGTTCCACGGTTGGCCCATCACAGGGCGGCAGCTACACTTGGCTCCATTATGCCTGCTCCGTCGTGCAGGCCATGTTGCAGACACCCTCATCCATGCCAGGTATCTCCATGCCCAACGCTCGTCCCGTCGCCATCCTCGGTGGCGTCCGCATTCCGTTCTGCCGCCAGAACACCGCGTATTCGGATGTCGGCAACCTCGGCATGTCGGTCCGTACGCTGGGCGCGCTGGTCGAACGTTTCGGCCTGCATGGCCAGCAACTGGGCGAAGTGGCGATGGGTGCGGTGATCAAGCACTCCAGCGACTGGAACCTGGGCCGCGAAGCCACGCTGTCTTCCGGCCTGTCGCCGTTGACCCCGGGTATCACCCTGCAGCGCGCCTGTGGCACCTCGCTGGACAGCATCATCACCGTCGCCAACAAGATCGCGCTGGGCCAGATCGAATCGGGCATCGGCGGCGGTTCGGACACCACCTCCGACGTGCCGATCGTCTACGGCAAGAAGCTGCGCGCGCGCCTGCTGGCTGCCAACCGTGCCAAGAGCACCGGCGACAAGATCCGCGCGCTTACCGCCGGCTTCAAGTTCTCCGAGCTCAAGCCCGAGTTCCCGGGCGTGGCCGAGCCGCGCACCGGCAAGAGCATGGGCGACCACTGCGAGGACATGGCCAAGGAGTGGAACATCTCGCGCGACTCGCAGGACGAGTGGGCGGTGTCGTCGCACAAGAAGCTGGCCGCAGCCTATGAGCGCGGCTTCTTCAACGACCTGATCGCACCGTTCCGTGGCGTAGAGCGTGACAACATCCTGCGCCCGGATACCTCGCTGGAAAAGCTGGCGACGCTGAAGCCGGCGTTCGACAAGGTCTCCGGCCGCGGCACGCTGACCGCCGCCAACTCCACCCCGCTGACCGACGGCGCCGCCGCCGTGCTGCTGGCCAGCGAAGAGTGGGCGCGTGCGCACGGCCATGAGCCTCAGGCCTATCTGCGCGATGCGCATGTCTCTGCGGTGGACTTCGTGCATGGCGAAGGCCTGCTGATGGCACCGACCGTGGCCGTGCCGGAGATGCTCAAGCGCAACGGCCTGACCCTGCAGGACTTCGACATCTACGAGATCCACGAAGCCTTCGCCGCGCAGGTGCTGTGCACCCTGCGCGCGTGGGAGAGCGAGGATTACTGCCGCAACCGCCTGGGCCTGGACGCGCCGATGGGCCGCATCGATCCGGACAAGATCAACCTGCTGGGCTCGTCGCTGGCTACCGGCCACCCGTTCGCGGCCACGGGCGCACGCGTGATCGCCACTGCCGCCAAGCAGCTGGCCGAGCGCGGCGGTGGCCGTGCGCTGGTGTCGATCTGCACCGCCGGCGGCATGGGCGTGGTGGCGATCGTCGAGCGCTGAGCATCACGGTAGTGCCGGCCGCTGGCCGGCAACGCTGGTACGAAAACGCCGCCCGATGGGCGGCGTTTTTTCTTGCTCCGGTGGGTGCCGACCGTTGGTCGGCACACCTCAGCCATGCTTACGGCAACCGCGGATTACCGAATTCGTCGCGCTCTTCGTTGGCGTCATACACCGGCGGCTGCACCGTAACCGGCTGCTCTTCCACAGTGGCACGCAGCGGCGCTTCGCTGCCGCGCACCAGTTCCACGCTGTCCTCGCCGCGCTGCAGGCGCAGCGCATTGGCCAGGCACTGCGCGGCCAGCGCATGATCCCCACGCTGCGCGAACAGTTCGCCCAGCGCTTCCCACGCCGGTGCACCCGCGCCTGCGGCGATGGCTTCGTGCAGGAACGCGTCGGCGGCATCCCACTGCTGCTGGGCCAGGGCCACGCGGCCCTGCGCCAGGCGCAGTGCGGGCGAGCTGTCGTGCACGTTGCGCCAGCGCGCAAGGTTGGCCTGGCGCGTGGCCAGGCGCTCGGCGGGAAGGCGACCATACAGCGTCACCAGTTCGTCGTCCCAGCGATGGTCCAGCGCCTGTTCCAGCGCCAGCAATGCAGGCTCATCCCAGTTCAGTGCCACCGCACGGCTGGCATAGGCGCCCACCACGTCCGGGGTCGGTCGCAGTGCCTTCGGCGTGGCTTCCCATTGCGCGGCCAGCGCATTGACGTCGGCTGCTTCCAGCAGCGCCTGTGCGGCCAGGCGCGCTTCCAGCTCGCTGTTCGCGTCGGCCGGAAGCACCTTGCTCTGGCGCAGCGCACCCAGCTGGCCATACGCCTCGTGGGCGCGGCCGGCCTGTGCCAGCGCTTCGGTACGCAGCCACAGGCCACGCGGCGGAAGCGGCTGGATCGCCGCTACGTCCAAGGCATTGATCGCATCCACCGGCAAATCGCGTGCCAGCAGCTGCTCGGCGCGCAGCAGCGCCTGCAGGGTGGCATCGCTCTCGCCCAGGCGCTGCAGCAGCGCCTCACCAGCCGGGCCATCGGCACGTGCCTGCGCGCTGCGCACAGCGTTGGCCAGCGCCACCGCGCTCACTTCCGGGTCCTTGGCGGCACCGTCCAGCAGCTTCTCGGCACGCTGCCACTGGCCGTGCTCATAGGCCTGCAGGCCGTCGATCAGGCGCACCCGGCCCTGCTTGCGGCGGTAGCGGCCCCAGGCACGGAACGGTGCGGCAATCAGGCTCCACAGCAGCCACAGCACCAGCACCGCGATCACTGTCAGCAGCGCCACCTTCGGCAGGTTGCTGTGGTAGTCGTAGCCGCCGTAGCGAAGGGTCACTTCGCCGAAGCGGTTCAGGTCATCGGCGCCGAGCCATTGCGCGGCCACCACGCCGATGGCCACGGCCAGCAACAGCACGACCAGGGATTGCAGGGGTTTCATGCGGGCTTACCTCCGGTCGGTCTGGGTGCGCAGTTGTTGCAGGGTGCTGCCAAGAACAGCGTCGCTGGCCTGCAGCGGAAGTTCGCGCAAGGCCTTCAGTTCAGCACGTTGTGCGCGCAGGGCTGGTGAATCCGGCCAGCGCCGCTGTGCCCAGTGCTCCACGCGGTCCAATGCGGTATTGCGGCCCGCGCGGTCGCCGCGCTCGATGGCGGCACGTGCCAATGTCAGTTCCAGCTGCAGCGCGTCGTCGGCATTGCGCTGTTCGGCGGCGGTCAGCGGGCCGTTCTGGCGGCTCGGGGTGATGTCCACGAACGGTGCCAGTGTTGCCTGCCACCAGGGTTTGGCGGTGCTGCTGCCGGTCGTGCCGGTGATCTGCGAGGGCAGGCCCTGCAGCGCCCGGCCCACAGCATCCAGGCGCTGCAGCGACTGCACGCGCGGGCCGCTGCCGAGCGCATCCAGTGCCTCGCGCTCCTGAACCAGCGCCTGGCGCAGGTTCAGGCCATCAGTGTCGGGCAGTTCGGCCAGTGCAGTCGCGGCCTGGGCGTACAACCGGCGTGCGCCTTCCACATCGTCGGCGTAGTTCAGGCGCTGCGCGGCCTGGGTCAGCAACAGTTCGGCCTCATCACGCTGTACCGCCTGGCGGCCCTGGTTGGCGCTGTCGGCCAGCTTGGCCAGGTTCTCTTCCAGCAATGCGCTGCGCTGGGAAAGGCCCAGCATCTCGTCGCGCAGCACGCGGTTGGTGGCGGCCGCGTCCTGCAGGCGCTGGCTGCTCGCGCGCTGGTCACGGCGAAGTGCATCCAGCGTGGCCTCCAGGCCCTGCAGCTGCACGGCGGTGGTCTGTGCCTGCGCTGCCTGTTCGTTCTGCTGCTGTTGCCAGACGTACCAGCCGGCATAGCCGCCCACGCCAAGCACGACCACACCGGCCAGCGGCAGCAGCCAGCGCACGGGTCGACGGGGCGGGGAAACGGGCGGAGTGTCGTTCATCGGGCTTCCTTGTCGGCAACGTCGCCGGTCGGGGGCCGGCAGGCCGCGTTGTGCACAGCATCACTGTTGCCGACGACAGCGGCAAGCGTGACCCACGTCCCTGTTCAGGTCGCTGCCGGGACGGTGAGCGTGGCGTGTGCGGCCCCCACCAGCTGTGCGCTGGTGGGGCCGGCCGCGCGCACGACGTGCTGCAGGCCCAGTGCCCGGGCCTGTTCGCTGAGGCGATCACTGGCCACCACGGCGGTCGCGTGCACCTGCACGCGCTGCTGCAATGCCGGCGGAAGCTGCTGCCAGAAATGCTGCAGCGCCTCGCCACTGCTCACGGCCAGCACCCACGGCTGTGCTGAATGCGCCAATCGAGCCAGCGCACGGGGCGGCAGGCGCAACAGGCGACGCTGGTAGACGTCGGCACGTTCGATCGTGGCGCCCGCCGCCTGCAGCTGCGCGGCAATCAGGCCACGCCCGCCGGGCGCGGTCACCAGGCCGATGCGCAGGCCCTGTACGTCGGCCAGCACCGGCAGCGCCAGCAGGCCTTCGCTGTCCATCCGCTGCGGCGCGTGCACCTCGGTGATGCCGTGTGCCTGCAATGCGCGCGCAGTGCCTTCGCCCACGGTCAGCCACGGGCTGCGCTGCGCTTCGGCCAGCGGCAGCAGGGACGCGGCTGCGGCAACGGCGGCCGGGCTGGTGAACACCACCCGATCGCAGTTCAGCGCGCGTTGCAGCTGGCGCAGCACGGGCGTGCCGTGCAGGCGCTGCAACCGCCACGGCGAAAGGGCCAGCACATGCCCGCCCAGCCCAGCAACGGCGCGGCGCAGCGCCGCATGCTGGCCCTGCGGGCGCAGCGAGATCAGGGTCCAGCGCGCGCCGGAACGGCTGGCGCCAGTGGGTATCGTATGGTCGACCATTGCCTGCATTATGCGGGCCCTTCGTTGTCGTGGTCGCTGCTCCGATGTCCGTTGATGCCCTGACTTCCTCGTTGGCCGCCCTGCAGGACGTGCTGGACTGCATGCCGGCGGTGCGCGCCATGCAGATCCAGCTCGATGGCTATGCCGACGGCGTGCTGCGCATCACCGCGCCGCTGGCTGCCAACGTCAACGACAAGGGCAACGCCTTCGGCGGCAGCCTGGCCTCGGTGCTGACCCTGTCCGGCTGGGCGCTGGTCAGCCTGCGCCTGCGCCTGGCCGGCCATGATGCGGAGGTCTATGTGGCCGACAGCAACCTGCGCTACCTGGCGCCGGTCTATGAAGACCTGCACGCCCACGCCGAAGCGGCCGAAGCCACCGGCTGGGATGCCTTCCTGAACACCTTCCGCCAGCGCCGCAAGGCCCGCATCAGCATCATCGCCACCCAGCCCGGTGCCGATGGCAAGCCCGCAGCCGAATTCAGCGGTCGCTTCGTTGCCTTCGCCAAAGGGTAGGATGGCAGGCTGACGTTCCGGGGAAACCACTGATGCGCCGCCTGATCCAGTTCCTGATCTGTTCCCTGCTGCTGGCCAGCGCCGTGGCCTCGGCCGACGACCTCAGCCGCAAGCAGCGCAAGCTGCTGGAAGAGACCCAGATCGCCTACGGGGCGACCATCCGCTGGGGCAGCATGGACGATGCCATCGGCTACCTCGACCCCAAGCTGCGCAAGGAAAAGCCGCCCACCGAGTTCGAGCTCAACCGTTACGCGCAGCTGCGCGTGTCGTCCTACCGCGAGCGCAGCAGCGCCTCGCTGGACGGTGGCCTGGTCGAGCGCCGGGTCGAAATCGGGGTGATCAACCAGAACACCCAGGCCGAGCGCACCGTGGTCGTGGTCGAGCGCTGGCGCTGGGACCCCGAGGCCAAGCGCTGGTGGCAGACCGCCGGCCTGCCGGACCTGTGGAAGGGGCAGTGACGGGCCGCGTCCGGCTTGTGCGACAATCGGCGCCCGCTTAATCGACCCGTGACCTGAGTGAATTACGAAGAGTTGCTGGCCTTTGCAGGCCGAAACCCGATGCTGTCCGCGGCCCTGGTCGGCCTGACCGTGGCCATCATCGTCACCGAGATCCGCCGCCTGTTCCGGGGCTTCAAGGGCATCAAGCCCGCCGAACTGACCCAGCTGATGAACGCGGGCGGCACGGTGGTGGTCGACCTGTCGGCCAGCGGTGACTTCGAGAAGGGCCACATCGCCGGCAGCCGCAACGCCCAGGCCAGTGCCTTCGGCCCGGAAAACAAGCTGGTGGCCAACGCCAGGCAGTCGCCGGTGGTGCTGGTCTGCCGCAGCGGCAACGCCTCGGAAACCGCCGCCAAGGCGCTGAAGAAGGCCGGCTTCGAGAAGGTCTACGTGCTCGACGGCGGCATTCCCGCCTGGCAGCAGGCCGAACTGCCGCTGGTCAAGGGCCGCAACTGATTGTCGCAGGTGGCGGATCCGGCCTTGTATGGGCCTGATCCCGCCCCCATCGCAGTAGTTCGACCATCGTTTTCATTGCATTCACCTGGAGTTACTGGAAATGTCCGAAGAGATCACCAACGGCGCCGCTGCGCCGGTCGATGCCGCCACCGGCCCCGCTTTCACCGTCGAGAAGATCTACGTCAAGGACGTCTCCTTCGAGTCGCCGAACGCCCCGACCATCTTCAACGACCAGGTGCAGCCGGAGCTGCAGCTGAACCTGAACCAGCAGGTGCAGCGCCTGGGTGAGAACGCCTTCGAAGTCGTGCTCGCCGTGACCCTGACCTGCCAGGCCGGTGAGCGCACCGCCTACGTGGCCGAAGTGAAGCAGGCCGGCGTGTTCGGCCTGGTCGGCCTGGACCCGCAGTCGATCGACGTGCTGCTCGGCACCCAGTGCCCAAACATCCTGTTCCCGTACGTGCGCCAGCTGATCAGCGACCTGATCCAGGCCGGCGGCTTCCCGCCGTTCTTCCTGCAGCCGATCAACTTCGAAGGCCTGTACGCAGAAACCCTGCGGCAGCGCCAGGAGCAGGGCGACGCACCGTCGCTGGCTGACTCCGAGCCGGCTGGCAACGCCTGATTCCTGCCGCGACGTCACGGATGAGCACTACCGCTGACAAGATCGCCGTGCTGGGCGCCGGTTCCTGGGGAACCGCGCTGGCCAGCCTGCTCGCACGGCACGGTCACCCGACCGTGCTGTGGGGGCGCGACGCTGCCGTGGTCGAGGCCATCGACCAGCGCCACGAGAACCCGCGCTACCTGCCGGGCATCCCGCTGCCGGACAGCCTGCGTGCCACCACCGACCTGGCGTCGGCCGTGGAGGGCGCGGCCTGGATCCTGGTGGTGACCCCGTCGCATGCGTTCGGCGAGACCGTGCGTGCGCTGGCGCCGCTGCGTCCGGCCGGTGCCGGCGTGGCCTGGGCCACCAAGGGCTTCGAACCCGGTTCGGGCCGCTTCCTGCATGAAGTGGCGCGCGAAGTGCTGGGTGAGGACGTGCCGCTGGCCGTCGTCACCGGGCCGTCGTTCGCCAAGGAAGTGACCCAGGGCCTGCCGACCGCGATCACCGTGCACGGCGACGTGCCCGAGTTCGCGCAGACGGTGGCCGAGGCGATGCATGGCCCGGCGTTCCGCGCCTACACCGGCGACGACATGGTCGGTGCCGAGCTGGGCGGCGCAATGAAGAACGTGCTGGCCGTGGCCACCGGCGTGGCCGATGGCATGCAGCTGGGCCTCAACGCCCGTGCCGGCCTGATCACCCGTGGCCTCAACGAGATGCTGCGCCTGGCCGCGGCGATCGGCGCCAAGCCGGAAACGCTGATGGGCCTGGCCGGACTCGGCGACCTGGTGCTGACCTGCACCGGCGACCTGTCGCGCAACCGCCGCCTGGGCCTGGCCCTGGGCCGCGGCCAGACGCTGCAGGATGCCGTGCGCGAAATCGGCCAGGTGGTCGAGTCGGTGCAGACCGCCGACGAGGTGATGCGCCAGGCGCGCCGCCATGGCATCGACCTGCCGATCTCCGACCGCGTGCGTGCCGTGCTGCACGGCGAGCAGACGCCGGAAGAAGGCCTGCGCGCATTGCTGGCGCGGGAACAGAAGCCGGAGTATCCGGACACGCTGTTCAAGTGAATCGAAAAACCCCGGCCACGTGCCGGGGTTTTTTCTGTGCGCGCCCCATCCACGCATGGCGTGGATCTACTGCCGAACCCGCTTCTGGTAGCTGCCAACCTTGGTTCGCGCCCGGCGGCAGCAATCACCGCGCCCGCGGTGGCGCGTTGCTGTTGTCCATGTCCGAGAAGATCAACCACGGCCCGTCGCCCACGCGCTTCAGCGTCAGCGTGAACTTGCCGGTGTCCCCTACGTTGTTGCCGTAGGTGTAGGCACCGATGATGTAGCCGACGTTCCCCTCCGCCGAGTACGCCAGGGCACGCAGCCGCAACGGGCTGCCACCCTGTCCGGCATACGCGCGTTCAATCGCATCGCGCCCGCGCACGGGGGGCTGGTTGCTCTGCAGGATGAAAGCGTCCTCGGCGAACAACCCGGCCAGCGCCTTGGCGTCACCCGCACGCCACGCCTGCTCGTAGTCGCGCAGCACGCGATCCAGCGGCGCGGGCAAGGCTGCATCGGGAAGCGGCTGTGCAGGCTTCGCGCCTTCAGCATCGTGGGCGATGGCCGGCGATGCCAGCAGCAGGGCACTGCAGAAGATCATGGCGAGTCGTGCACGGCGCATGCGTCCGCCTCCAGGCGATGACGGGAAGGTGCGAACGCATCCTAGCGCGCTGCTGGTTAGAATCACGCAGGCGCCCGCGCGGCGGCAAGCACCGCAGATCAGACAAGGACACGGAATGAAGATTCGAATCACAGGGATGGCACTGACGGTCGCACTGCTGGCCGCCTGCGGGCAGGCACCGGCACCCGATGCAGCACCGGCCGCACCGGCACCGACCACCGAAGCACCGGCGGCCACGGCGACGGTGGTCGAAAAGGAACCGTCCATCGAAGACGGTGTGGACCCCTCGGTGTGGGACAACGAAGGCGAACCGGAAGACCCGACTGCCGGCGGCGAACTCACCTGCGCAGACAACCCGCTGGCGACCCATTTCTTCACCCTTGTGGGCGGCAACACTGTGGATGACTGCGGCCGCAAGGACCCGAAGGTGCTGGCCGCGTTCAACGCCCTGATGAAGAACACGGCGGCGGCCGAATCTGCCGACAAGGACATCCCGTCGCTGCGCGAACGCCTGTTGAGCGGGCCCAGCGGGCCTGGCGAACTGGTGGTGCTGCAGGGCGAGCCGTGGTGGTTCTACACCGCCTGCCAGGCCCACGACTGCCCTGGCACCGCGTTGGCGATGCTGTACTCGCCCGATCAGTCGAAGATGGTCGGCCGTCTTACCGCGCGCTGCCGTGTGTGGTGGCTGGGCGAACCCACGGCGGAACAACGTGAGCAGATCGAACAGCGCCAGCCACTGCAGGATGCCGCCTTGAAGGAAGACAGCGCGCTCTGCGAGTGATGTGGCGCTGGCATCACCCGTCTGGCCGCATGCGCGCGCTGGCCTGTGCGTTCATGGCCAGGCACGCCATGATCAGCCCTTCCATCACCCGGTCGCCCACGTACTCGGCCTCCGTGCCGTTCTGGCGCACGCGTTCGGCCGCCAGCAGCAGCTCCAGCGTCACGCGCTGGCTTGCCAGTGCGCAGTCCGCATCGGCCAGCGCCATGCAGCGTCCCGGCATCTGGTGACGCTCCGGCCAGGGCTGGCCGTCGGCGGCCGCGCCTTTGCCGATGCGATGAAGCGTGGCGATGAAGGCATTCGGATCGGCCGCAGGCGCGCGTTCTGACGGCTCACCGGGTTTGGCGGGTGAGTGATGCGGATGCAGGCGAGGGAAGTCCGGAGTGGTCATGGCAGTGCTCCGTGCAGGACAGACGGTAGCCGCCACGCAAAGGTGGCGGGCGGAGACGTGGCTCGAAAACCGGGAGATCACGAACAAGACCGGCAGGCGCAAGGCCTCCACGCTCCGCCCGCCATAGCCGGCAGACGGAATGCCAGCCGGCGCCACGCGGGATGACGCCGGCTGGCAAGCGCAAACAACGTTCGTGATCTAACGGGTTTTCGAGGCCCGGCCACCCATTTTCCGGTGGCCCGCCATCTGTACGCGGGTCGCTGCGCAGTGCCAATCAGAACAGTTGCATTCCACGCTGAAACAAAGACGCTTTCGGCATTTTGGCACGCTGTTAAGCTGCCGCAGATGTAGGCGGCGCAACGGCCGTAGCGGCATGGGGAATATGCGACATGGGTCGAAGTTGATGACGTGGCGTACAGGTGCCGCACCAAGCCGATGACGACAGAGCAGGGCCGAGAACGGCGTCAAACAACGACAGTGTCAGACCGCCGTCCAGTCGATGACGAGAGGCGAGGAGACCTTCCCCGAATCGACATCCGAGCAGTCGGAGTGGTCTCCCAGGAACAGGAATCGATTGCCGCCCGTCACTTCAAAGAGGCGGCTTCCAGTTTCGGCGTACTCGGCCGGTGGCAGGATGGATGAAACCTGCATGGAGCTGAGTCCCGCGGTCTGCATCAGCCTGGCAGCATCCTCGGGCGAGATCAGCTGAGGATCGCTTGGCGTGCCGTAGGCCCAGCCGCAGTAGCCATTGTGGACATAGTAGTGCGACATGTTTCACCGTGAGCCTGGGCGCGGAGCCGAGGCAACACACTAGCGCGATCTACTTGCTCGCGCGCCGCGCGCCCTTCTCGTCTTCGTCCTTTGCATCCCCACGGCTCTGCGCGAACTCCGGGAACGTCTTCGCGATCGAATCCTTGTCCGGCAGGATGTAGAACACGCCGCCCTTCTCGAAGGTGGATTGCACGATCTGCTCGTAGAACGCAGGCGAGACGTTGATGCAGCCGTGGGTGACGCGGTTGTCGTCCGGCGTTGGCGTCGCCAGTCGCTCGGCGCGCTTTTCCTTCGGGCTGCCCGGCGGCAGCGGATGCATCGACACGGCGGAATCGTAGTCCACCCACAGCACGCGCCCGGCATCGTCGGAGGGGCCGTAACCACCAATGAAGCGGCCCGCAGGCGTGGTGCGGTCATGGCCGGGAATCGCGCTGAGTGCGAGCTTGGCGACGCCGGGTGCGGAGTGATCGCCGATGGCCGAACCGAACAGCGCCGGTGCTGCACCGCGCAGCTTGCCGTCGCCGCCGAAGACCAGAACCTGCGCTGCCGCCTTGTCCATGACCGCGAACGGATAGCCCTGGTTGTCCTTGCTTGCGACGACCCAGCCAGCCAGCTCGATCACTGTTTCGGACACGCCTTGGTCGGGCGGAAGTTCATCAACGGCGGCCACCGGTGGTGCAGGTGCGTCCTTGTCCCTGGCGTTGGCTACGCCGCTGCACGCAACGGCCAGTGCCATGGCCAGTGCGGCATGGAGGGCGCGGCGTGCAGGGGAGGAGGAAGTACGAATGGGACGGCTCCTTGCAATGCAATCGTGGGTGGAAGGATGCCAGTGGCCGGCGAAGGCCACTGGGTCCCGATACACCCGATACAGAGGTGGATCAATTCAAACGGTGAGGGAACGATTACCCGCGCGGCTTGCGGCCGGCAGGTGCCCTTTCAAGCTGCTGCACGCGACCTTCGATCTGGTCCAGACGCTGGTTGGCCTGCTGTGCCGACTGGTTGGCGGACTCCGCGCTCTGCGCAGCACCCTGCACCTTGACGTCGAGCTGATCGAGACGCGAGTTGATGGTTGCAAACTCGTTCTTGTAAGAGGCGCAGGCGCCAAGGCTCACGGTAGCGATGAGCGCTACAGCAAGTGCGCGGGCCGTCTTCATGTGTTGCGGGTTCAGGTTCATTGCACTCCCTCCTTCGTCTGGGGAAGCTGGAATATAGCGGCGTTTGTTCCCGCTGCTACCAAGCGCTTTCAGCTGGAATTTGAATACGTGGATGCACTGTGAAGCCCGCTCCTGACCCTGCATTAACAAGCGGGATCAGGCGAGCTGATCTGCGTCGGCGCAGCGCCTTGCGCCTGTTCAAGATCGCCAATTCATCAGTATGAAGCCGCTGTCACGGCAACTGCTTTTCGACGCCATCTACAGCGGTGCAGGCAGGCTTCCATCCACTCGCCTTGAACACGGTCGCGGCGGTGTCGGGGCGCACATCCAGCAGCGTGGCGATGGCCCTGGTCCTGTCTGGCGCGCGGGAAACATAGTCGCGGGCGATGCGGTAGCCGACCCAGTATCCGAGATCTCCGCGTCGTGCTTCATCGCCGGGGCCGTTGTACAGCCACTTCGAAAGATCGGTGCCTGTACTGTCCTGTACGAACGCGCGCTCCAGCGCACATTCGCGGCCTTGCGTCCAACGACGCAGATGCGCGTTGGCCGGTTGCCCCGAGATCAGTTCGCCCACGTACTCGGCGCCGCCTTCAAGCAACGTCTGATAGAGCAGGGTGGGCTGCATGACATCGACGCTCGCACCGGGCTGTTGCACGTGCACGTACTCATGGGCGATCAGGTGCACGAAACGATCGCCGACATCGGGCTGCATCCAGTCGGCGTTGCACAGTGCTTCCAGTCCGATCACCACACCATCCTTGGTGGTGACGCCGCCGCTGTTGCCCCGCCCGACCAGTACGGTGACCGGAGGAAAACGTGCGGAGGGGAGCAGCGTGCCCAACCGATCGAGTGCGTCGGCAACCCGCGCGCGGATCGCCGGCAATGCCGCTGCACAGGTCCGCGCCCTGGCGAACAATGCCGGCTTCTCCTGGATGGTCCTGGCCAAACGCTCCATTGAACCGATGCGGCTATCGGTGAAGCTGCGCAATGCATCCGTGCCGGTGTCCAGATAGCCGCGCTGCAGATCTTCGGCACTCGGTTTTCCTCCACTGGCATCCAGCACGCTGAAGAATCGCGTGACATCGTCTGTCTGAACCACGATGCGCGCAGAAGGTTGGGCGCGCTCGGCGGCGCTGGCTGGCAGCTGCATCATCGGCAGGACGACCAGCAGCACCCGCACTGCGCGGCGCGCATGGGGCGGAAACAGCAGTGACGCGGCGAACGCGTGCGGCATGTGGAGTTCCCTGAACGCCAGCCTTATTTATACACCAGTCAGTTCAATATTCAGGGTTGATTAGACCCCCTAACGGATAATTCACACCTGTCGACCGCCTCCTCTCTCTCCCCCTCCCGGGAGGCGGCCGACGAAACCAAAATAATTAAAGGTGTGTCCCGATGAACAAGAATTCGCTGCTCGCCCTGGGTCTTCTGGCTGCTCTGCCGTTCGCTGCATCGGCAACCGACGGCCTGTCGTACAACTACGTTGAAGGCGGCTACGTGAACACCGATGCCAAGGGCGGCGACGCCGATGGCTGGAAGGTGAAGGGTTCCGTGGCGGTGCACCCGAACTTCCACATCTTCGGCGACTACAGCGCGCAGGAGACCGACAAGTTCAAGAATGACGTCGACCAGTGGCGCATCGGTGCCGGCTACAACTACGGCATCGCACCGAACACCGACCTGGTGGCCCGCGTCGCGTACCAGAAGTTCGACATGAAGCACGGCCTCGACTTCAACGGCTACTCGACCGAAGTCGGCGTGCGCACCGCGTTCAACCCGTACGTGGAAGGCTACGTGATGGCCGGCTACGAGGACTACACCAAGAAGCACGGCATCAACCCGGACGGCGAGTTCTACGGCCGCGTCGGCGCCACCGCCAAGTTCAACCAGAACTGGGGCCTGAGTGGCGAAGTGAAGCTGGCCAAGGCCGGCGACCGCGAGTGGTTCGTGGGCCCGCGCTTCACCTGGTAACAAACGCCTGTCGTTAGTGCGTGTTGTGCTGGCGTGTGACTCTCTCTCTCTCTCCCACACGCCAACCGAAGCCCGGCCTCGCGCCGGGCTTCACTTTTATGGGCCGCGTGGCGCGACAATGCGGCATGCGCGACCCTTCCTCTCTCGCAGGTACCGGCACGGCCTACCAGGAGCATCTGGCACCTGCCCCGCTGCGTGGCCGCTTCGGCCAGCTGTGGCAGAGCCAGCTTCCTGACGATGCTGATGGGCACATCACCGTGCTGCCCGATGGCTGCGTGGATATCCTCTGGCGCGACGGTGCGCTGTTCGTCGTCGGCCCTGACCGGGTAGCCGCACATCCGATGCTGGCACCGGGCGCGCAGGTGCTGGGTGCGCGCTTCCGGCCAGGGCAGGCGCTGGCCGCGCTGGGCCTGCCGTTGGCCGAGATCATCGGCCAGGCGGTGCCGTTGGCTGATCTCAAGGGTCGATGGGCGGTAGAGGCCGCGGCTTCCATCGGCGACACCGCGCCTGCGCAGCGCCTGCAGCGGATGGCGCACTGCCTGCAGTCGCACCTCGGGGGCGCGGCGCCCGACAGCCGGTCACAGCGGGCGCACGTCCTGTTCCAGGCGCTTGCCAGCGGGCATGCCACGCTGGATGAGCTCGCGGCACGCCTGAGCCTGAGCCCGCGCAGCCTGCGGCGCTTCAGCCAGTCGCAGTTCGGCTACGGGGCCAAGACGCTGGAGCGGATCCTGCGCTTGCAACGCTTCCTGCGGCACAGCCGCGCGCTGCCGCAGCACTCGTTGGCAATGCTGGCCGCCGATGCCGGCTATGCCGACCAGGCCCATCTCAGCCGTGAGGCGCGAGAGCTTGCCAGCATGACCGCACGGCAGCTCCGCGTGGAATGGGGGCGATGATGGCCGTTTCGTTCAAGACCGGCGTGCCGCGCTGACCGAAGCTGGGGTTCCAACCACGGAGCCACCCCATGAGCCATGCCGCTACCCACGATGCCGAACGCTGCATCGACAACATCGAATTCAACGTCGCCGACATCGCCCGCAGCAAACGCTTCTACGGCGAGGTGTTTGGCTGGAACTTCACCGACTATGGCCCGGCCTACACCGAGTTCGACGATGGCCGCCTGAAAGGTGGCTTCGTGGCCGACGCACCGGTGCGCGCGCACGGCGGTCCGCTGGTGATCCTGTACTGCGCGGACCTGGCTGGTGCACAGCAGCGCGTGGTTGCCGCCGGTGGCGAGGTGGTGCAGGCGGTGTTCGCCTTCCCCGGTGGCCGCCGCTTCCATTTCCGCGATCTGGATGGCTATGAGCTGGCGGTCTGGAGTGACGTGGACTGAGGTCTTCCGACCTTTATCGGTGGACGGAACGAGAACCGCTCCGTCCCCGGTCAGGCGGTTCCGCTATGATCGCCGGCACATCGCCGTCGGCGATGCACCCGTCTGAAGCCAGCAGGAACTGCCGTGAATTCCCAGCCCGCACCGATCACCGCCCTCAATCACACGCTCGACAACGAGCCGCAGCAGATCACTGCGCCGCTCACCCATTCGGCGGCGTTCCTGGTGCTGAAGGTGAAGGATGACGAGGCGTCGATCGCCAAGGCGCGCGAGGTGCTGGCCAGCACCGATGATCTGATCAAGAACACCGCCATCCGTGAGATCGAGCGCACTTTCACCTGCAACGTGGCCATCGGCCACCGCGTGTGGCAGCCGCTGGTGGGCACCACGCCGCCGCGTGAGCTGCAGCCGTTCCGCGAGATCAAGGGCGCGACCCACACGGCCGTGTCCACACCGGGTGACCTGCTGTACCACATCCGTGCGCGCACCATGGACCTGATCGTGGCGTTCGAGCGCAACCTGCTGATGGCGTTCGGCGATGCGGTGGAAACGGTCGATGACGTGGCCGGCTTCCGCTATTTCGATGGCCGCGACCTGCTCGATTTCGTCGACGGCACCGCCAACCCGGAAGGGCTGTCGCTGCCGGAAGCCACCATCGTGGGCGAGGAAGACCCGGAGCATGCCGGTGGCAGCTACGTGGTGGTGCAGAAGTACCTGCACAATCTTGATGCCTGGCGCGCTCAGAAGACCGAGGCGCAGGAAGCGATCATCGGCCGCACCAAGCACGACAACATCGAGCTGGATGATGCGCCGGCCGATGCGCAGAAATCGCACAAGACGCTGTGCACCATCGAGGATGCCGACGGCGAGCACGAGATCCTGCGCGACAACATGCCGTTCGCCAACCCGGGCCGTGGCGAGTACGGCACCTACTTCATCGGCTACACGCGCCGCCTGTGGGTGATCGAGACGATGCTCGAGCGCATGTTCATCGGCAATCCCGCGCCGCTGCATGACCGCATCCTCGATTTCTCCACCGCCACCACCGGCGTGACCTTCTTCGCGCCCTCGCGCAAGGTGCTGGCCGACCTGGCCGAGTGATCGCGCCCGGCCTGGACCCTCCCCGCCGCCATCTGCCTGTCATCTATGGCGCCGACCATGGCGCGCTGGATGGGAGTGCAGGAGGCAGGCGATGGTCATGGCAGGGAACAGGACCGGCATGCGCCGCTGGTGGCGGCCACTGGCCGCGTTGTTCGGTGCGTTGGCACTGGGGAGTGCCAGCGTTTCCGCGCAGGAAGCTCCTGCGCACTGGATGGCCTACGCCGCCGCCGTGGGGGGGCAGCTGCAGCAGCGCCTGCAGCAGGAGCAGGACCCGCAGGCGCAGCGTGTACTGGAATGGCTGCAGGCACACCCGGACACGCCCACGCCGCTGCCGGTGAGCGTGTGGATCGCGGCGGATGGCCGTATCTCGAAACTGGAATTCGACAGCCTGGGTGACGCCCGGGTCGACGCCGACCTGCGCGCGACGCTGCAGGCCGCGCCGTTGCAGGCGGCGCCGCCGGCCGACATGCGCCAGCCGATGCGGCTGGGCCTGGTACTGGAGCCGAAGTAGATCCACTCGATGCGTGGATACGCCTGGTCGTCAGGCGCGCGCCAACCAAGGTTGGCGACTACCGTAGCCCCCAGCCACGCATGGCGTGGCTCTACTGTGGATGGCCAGCGCACAGCCCGGCCATCCGCATCAACGCACGGGTGCACCCCGCGGCTCGCGCGCGGCTGCGCTCCATGCGCGCAGGCCGAACACGGCCAGGCCGAGGAAGAATACGTACAGCGCGGCGGTCACGTGCAGCGACTTGAACAGGTACGCACCCACGTACACCACGTCCACTGCGATCCACACCCACCAGCAGGCCACGTGGCGACGTGCCTGCCACCATTGCCCGACCAGGCTCAGACCGGTCAGCATCGCATCCAACCACGGCAGGGCAGCGTCGGTGAAGCTGTGCATGGCCGCGCCCAGCGCCACGCCACCGCACACGCCGATGGCCAGATCGCGCAGCAGCTTGCCGCGCGCCAATGGCACGATGCGGATGCTGCCCTCATCGGCGGCATGCTGCCGCCAGTTGATCCAGCCATAGACCAGGAAGCCGCCGAAGATCACCTGCAACAGCGTGTCCGAGTACAGCTTGGCCTCGGCGAACACCAGCCCGTACAGCGTCACCGACAGCAGGCCCACTGGCCATGCAGACAACCGGCGCCGGGCCATCAGCCAGACGCCGAGGATGCTGCACAGCGCGGCGGTCCACTCGAGCATCACGCCGCTCACAGCGCGAACGTCACCGACAGGCGGGCCTGTCGCGGTGCGCCGGGGAACAGGTAGTAATCACCGCCGCTGCTGCCGGTGTCGCGCCAGTAGAAGCGGTTGAACAGGTTGTCCACCGACAGGTTCCAGGTCACCGCGCGTTCGTGCAGGCGATGCTGGAAGCGCAGGCCGGCATCGAACACCGAGTAGTCCGGTGCGCGCACGCCACCGTCGGCGCGTGCCACATTGGCACTGGCATAGCGCCAGCCGCCGGTCACGTCCAGGCCCTGCACGAACGGCAGCGCGTAGGCCACATGCACGCTGGCGCGCACCTTCGGCACGTTCACCAGCTGATGGCCTTCATAGGCCGGGGTGCCGGTGTCGCGCGCGCGCGCCTGCAGCACGCTGGCGCTGGCCACGATCTGCAGCGCGTCGGTCAGCTGCCCGTTGGCGGTCAGCTCCAGGCCGGTGTGGGTCTGCGTGCCTTCCTCGACGAAGGTGTAGCCGACGTCGCTGCTGTCCGGCTTGGCGTACTGGTACGGCTGCGAGATGCGGAACACGGCCGCACCCAGCGTCAGCGCCTCCACCGGCACGTACTTCACGCCCACTTCCAGCTGCCGCGATTGCACCGACGGCAGGAAGGTGTCGGCGTTGCTGGTCCAGAACGGCGCTTCCTGGCCCAGCGAAATGCCGCGCACATAGCTGGCGTAGGCGTTGAGCTGGTCGGTGGCCTTCCACACCACGGCGGTCTGCGGCAGGAAGCGCGACAGGCGGCTGTGCCGCTGTGGGATGCCCCGCTTGTCGTAGGCGCGTTCGTCCAGGCGCACGAAGCGGCCACCGGCCAGCCACTGCCAGTCATCACCGAAGCTCATGCGGTCCAGTGCGAAGAACGCGGTCTGGCGGCTGTCCAGGCGCCGTGCGGAGGGGCCCGGCATCTTCGGCGACGGCTGGAACACCGGCACCTGTGCGTCGTGGATGTTGCTGGTGCCGACGTACTCGTTGACGCTCGGACGCTTGTCCACGGTGCGGCGGAAGTAGTCGGCACCGAGGGTCAGCTGGTGGCCGACGTTGCCGGTCTCGAAGCGGCCGCGCAGCTCGGCACGGGCCTGCTGGTTGCGGCGCGTGTCGTCCGGGCTGCGGTAGTCGTAGACGTCGTAGTCGCCGTTGGGTGCGAAGTAGTTGCCCGGCACGCTGCCGTCGGCGCACTGCGCGGCGTAGTAGCAACCGTAGGCGAAGGCGACGTTGTCATCGATCACCGAGCGGCTGTGGCCGACCGAGACGCGCGATTGCCAGGCATCGTTGAAGTCGTAGGTGTGCAGCGCGGTGATGTTGGTGCTGGCGATATCCACCGGGCGCTGCCACGGCTGGTAGCCGAGCAGGTGCTCGCGGTCGACGCCGCGCGGCAGGTCACGCGCGCCCAGCAGCTGGTAGCCGGACACCGAGCGCTGCGAGCTGGTCTGGTAGTTGGCATCCACTTCCAGCTTGCCGCGCTCGCCGATCAGCCAGTCGGCGGCCAGCGAGTAGAAGTTGCGGCGGCCATCGGCGTGCTCGACGTAGGAATTGCTGGAATCCCATGCGGCATTCAGGCGCAGGCCGAAGCGCGGGGTGATCCAGTGGCCGACATCGACGGCGACGTAGCGCGAGCGTTCCGAATCGGTGCCGAGCGTGGCGGTGCGCACTTCCGCCGGGCGCTTGCCGATGTAGTTGATGATCCCGCCCGGCGCCATCACGCCTGCCGCCAGGCCGGCTTCACCCTTGAGGATCTCCACCGACTGCACGTTCTCCAGCGCCAGGCGTTGCTCGCCGGCGATGGACAGCCCGTTGAAGCGGTAGCCGGTGGCGGCGTCCAGCGCGAAGCCGCGGATGGCGATGTTCTGGTAGTAGCCCACCGGTGCATAGGCATCCCCCAGCGAGGCATCGTTGCTGGCCAGCTCGGACAGCGAACGCACCTGGCGGCGGTCGAGGTAATCGCGCTCGAGCACGTTCACCGAGGCCGGCGTGTCCTTCCAGCTTCCACCACCGAAGGCGTTCACGCGAGAGGTATCGGCCTTCGGTTTGCCAGCCTCCACGCGCACCGCCGCCAGTTCGGTCGGCGAACGATCGGCGCCGGTGGCAGCCGCATCGGGAGCAGCGTCAGCCTCGCTGGCATGCAGCGGCAGCGCGGCGCAGAGGGCGAGGGAGAGCAGGGTGGGGCGCAGGCAGCGGTTCATTCGGTTCGTCTTCGGACAACAAGGGAGACGAAGCGACGGCGCGCAGGTGCACCGGCCCATGACGGGGGTGTGGCTGCGGCTCAAAGCTCCCTACGCCGGTGCAAACCGGATCAGGTTCCAAGGGACTCTCTCAGCCTGGCAGATCCAGGCACCCCCGCTTCAGGTGACCATTTCACTACAAATGGTACGGATTTGCGAGCCGGTGCCCTTCAGGCGGCGGGGCGGTGCGGCGTCAGATCCCTTTCCGAAGGAAGGGGATCTGACCCCGACGGTGTACCAACCGGGTCACGCCGCCGCGTGCAGGGCCTGCAGTAGCGCCTGCCCTGGCCCGGTGCGGAACCATGCCGGGTGCCCCAGCATGAAGGGCTGCCAGGCCACGTCGGCATTCGCGGTCGAGCCGGTGATGCCTTCGAAGTACTCCACTTCGGACAGTGCGAAGTCGAAATGCACCATCGGCAGCAGGTCGGCCAGCAGATGCACGCGTGCTGCCGACAAGGGCAGCACCTCACGGTAGCCGTCGAGCAACGCCAGTGCGATGTCGATGCGCACCGCCTCCATCCCGCGCTCCAGTTCCAGCCACGCCACTGCGTTGCGCTCGATCGCGGTGGCGAGGTCGAACAAGGCGCTGGTGGGTGAAGCCAGGCCGAAATCCAGCACGGTGCTGACCTGCCCGTCGCGCCACAGCAGGTTGGAAACATGCCAATCGTTGTGCGCCCACAGCCGTGGCTCGTCGCGCAGGCGCTCGGCGAGCCCGGCGTGCCACGGCAGCACGTCGCGCTGCAGCTGCGCTTCCCATGGAATGCGCGCGAGATAGCGGGCCAGCCCGGGGCGCTCGTGCAGCTCCGCCTTGATCGCCGCGAGCGGATCGTCGGTACGGATCAGATCATCGCGCGCGACAAGCAGATGGGTGCTGCGCTGGGGCGCGTGGTAGCTGGCGGCGGCACGGTGCAGCTGGGCCAGCATGCGGCCCGCCTCGCGGGCCTGTGCGACATCGGTCAGCAACGACCACGACACCGCGTCGCGGTACAGGTCTTCGCCCACGCCGACATCGTGCAGTTCAAACGTCCATTCGCCATGTTCGATCGCGGTGCGGCCATCGGTGGCCGGCAGCACCTGCACCACCGGTACGCCGGCGGCGGCGAGATGGGCGATGAAATGGTGTTCTTCTTCCAGGCAGGCCGCGCTGCGCACACTGTGGTGGTGGCGCTTGATGAATACCGCGCCGCGCGTGCCGTCGACAATGGCGGCGGCCGACAGCGGCCGCGGGCTGTGCCAGCGCGGTTGGCTGTGCCCGCCCAGCTGCGGGTAACGCGCACTCAGCCACGCGATGTCCGCCGCGCTGATCGGCGGCCAGTCGGCAGCGACCTCGTCGTTGTTGAGGCCCTGCACGCGGTGGGAGGAAGACGTCATGCCGCAGTCCGATCGGGAAAGTCACATCCAAGGCTGCGCATTCAACGCCATGCGCGTGGCCAACGCAAACGGGCGGGTCATCGACCCGCCCGTCTCCGCGTCATCAGTGTGCCGGCGCTGCTTACCAGCCGCGATGGCGGCCGCGGTCGTTGTAGTAGCGGTTGTCGTAGTAGCGCTCACGCTGCCAGCGGCGGTCATCGCCACGGTCGTAATAGCCGCTGCGGTAGTAGCCACGGTCGTAACGGCGATCGTAGCGATTGTCGTAGTAGCGGTTGTCGTAATAGCGACGGTCGCGGCGGTCGGACGTGGTCAGGTTGCCGATCGCGCCGCCGGCCACGGCACCGCCGACGGTGGCCGCAGGGTCGCCGTTGGAGAGCAGGTTGCCGGCCACGCCACCGACCACGGCGCCGACCAGGGTGCGCTTGTCCTTCCTCGACATCGCGCTGGCATCGCTGACCACGGCGACACCGGCCACCAGTGCCAGGGCCATCGCCAGACCACGGAAGCTGAGTGTGGAAGTACTGAGCATGTTCGGTTCTCCTGTGAGGTGCATGCCACGCTGGGCAGGGAGGGCGCGGGGCGCCCCGGCTGCCGTGGAGACCACGCTGGCGTTCCAACATTGCCGGAACATTGCCTGGCCTACCGGGCGGCTTGCGCATTCATCTAGCGGCAGGCGGCATGAAGCAAGGCTGAAAGCGGCCTTGGCCGCTCAGCTGGCAGAAAGGGAAAGGGCCGCGCATGGCGCGGCCCCTCCCGGTCTGCAAGGCGCTGCGGGCTCAGATGCCCATGGCCTTCTGTGCCTGGCGGGTCTGTTCCTGCTGCGCGTCCTGCTGCTGGTGCAGCACGTTCGGCGCGCCGTGCACCGCGCCGCTGCTGAGCGCCATGCTCTGTTCGCTGGCGGTGCGGGTTTCCACCGCAACGCGGCTGGCCGCCGGGTCACCGATCGTGCCCTGCACGGCGAACAGGCGCTCACCGTTCGGGCTGGGCACCACCGCGTCGATGCGCTGCAGGCCGGCGGCATGCGCCTCCCTGGTCAACGCCGCTGCGGCGCTTTCCAGCGCGTGGCGGTCCTTGAAGGTGCCCGCCGGCATCCGCTCCAGGCCTTCGGTGGCCTGCAGGTACATCGGATTGCGCGGGTGTCGCTCGTCGTTCAGCAGCGGGCGCTCGCGGGCCTCCTTGATCGCATCCAGCGTCTTCGCACCGACGATGCCGTCGGCGACCAGCCCGTTGTCCTTCTGCAGCTGGCGCACCGCCGCTTCGGTATTGCGGCCGAAGCGGCCGTCCTCGACCAGCGGCTTGCCGTCGGCCCCGGCATAGCCGAGGTGGCCCAGCTGCTCCTGCACCTTGCGTACGCCCTCGCTGTGCGCGCCCGGCTTGTACAGCTCGGCGTGCGGGGTGGCGGCGGCCTTGTGCTCGGCGGCAGGCTTACCCTGGGTCTGCTCGTGCGATTGGGTGCGGTTCTCCAGCAGGTCGCGCGCCTTGGACAACGGGTCCGACGCGAACAGCTTCCAGTTCGGGTGGTCCTTCACCTGCTTGAGGTAGTCCTCCACCGGCATGGTGTGCACGCCCTTGCTGCCGGTGGACTGGCTGATCAGCAGTTTGTCGGTGTTCGGGTCGCGCACCACCATCACGATGTGGTCGATGCCATTCCAGTGCTCGTGGCGGGTCCTGGCCGTATCCAGGCCGATGACCATGCCTTCCTTCAGCGCACCGGGCTTGAGGATGGCGTCGCGCTCGAGCAGTACGCCGGACTGTTCGACGGCCTTGTGCACGATGCCGCCGGAACCGAGGTTGCCCAGGTCGATGCGGTCGGCCTTGCTGAAGACAGCGTGCCCGGCCTTCTGGTTGATCTCGTCCATGGTCCGGTTCTGCAGGGTGCCGACCCAGCCGGAGCAATCGATGTAGCCCTGGTCCACGTTCTTGCCGGTCTTGCCCGGCACGTACAGTGCGTGGCCCGGGATGTTGATGGCGTACTTCACATCGTCGTACTTCACGCCGGCGTCGTAGGCGGCGTGCAGTTCGATGCCCGGCTTCGGCGTGGCGGCAGCCGTTGCGGTCGCCGCCAGCGTGGCTGCAGCAGCGCCCACTGCAGCGGTCTGCGCTGGGGTGGCCGGAGCCTGGGTCTGGGTCTGGCCCGGTGCCACCGCCTGCGGTTCGATGTGCTTTTCCGGGATGCTGATCGCCGCGTACTTGTGGATGTAGTAGCTGGAGAAGGTCCGCGCCAGGTCGCCGTCGTTCATGCCACGCATCTCGGCCAGGGTGTGGCCGGTCAGGGCCTTGGCATCGGAGCCGATCTGGTTGAGCACGTTGCGGCGCATGTTGATCTCTTCGCCATGGCCGTTGCGGACCACGCCGAAGGTGCCGGTGGCGATCGCGGTCTGCACCGAGCCGTAGCCGGCGCTGCCCTGCTGGTGGGCCAGGTACAGGTCCAGGCCGGTCGGCGTGTCGCCGCCGGACAGGTACGGGTGCCCGGTGCGCTCATTGCGGCGCGCCATCGAGCCCAGGTTGTCCTGGTACATCTGCGCGGCGGCTTCGGTGTTGCGGGTCGGGTCGAACTCATGGCCGGTCAGGTGGTACTGGCGGGCCGAGCCGGGCACGAACTGGAATAGGCCCTTGGCCCCGGTCGAGGTGTTGTGGGCGCGCTCGTTGAAGGTGCCGCCGGTCTCGATGTGCGCGAAGCGCATGAAGTCATCGACCGGAATGCCCTTCTGCCGGGCGACCTGCTCGACGATGTCCAGGACTTCCTTTTTGCTGTAGTCATGCTGTGCCATGACGTTTTCCTCGGGGTTGATGGAGCGGCCGATGCCGCGAATCGCCAACCGGACTCATCCGTGAGTCAAGAACATGTCGGTCAACAGGTAACCCGCCTGCGGCGGATGGAAATCAGGGCGCGATGTACTGCTGGGCCTTGCTGTCGAAGCGGTAGCGCACGGTGTCGCCGGCACCCAGCGCGCGGGTCTTGCCCGGGGCTTCGATGGTGGTGCCCTTGAAGGTCACGGTCAGCTGCGGCAGGCCGTTGCCGTCGGCCACGAAGGCCAGTTCGCCGTCGCTGTCGGTGCACGGCATCACGTTGCCGTCGTCGCAGGCCGCGCTGTTGTCTTCCCCGGTGCGCACCGAGCCGACGTAGCGCCAGACCTTGCTGTCCAGGTCGTCCTCGCTGCGCTTGGGGTTGAACAGCAGCAGGGCGTAGCCACTGCTGCTGATGCCGCGGTCGAAGCTGCTGGTCGGCACCGCCAGCAGCAGGCGGCCGTCGGCGGTGCGGTGTTCGATCGGCTTGCGCCGGGTATCGACGTCGTCGGCCTTGTCGTAGGCGCCGAGCGCACCGATGGTCCATTCCTGGCCACGGAACTTCCATGGCTTCTTCGCGTCGCTGCCGGCCAGCACGAAGGTGGCTTCGGCCAAGTTGGCGCGGTCGTCGGGGCCGGCCGGCTGCTGTTCGCCCGGCTTGCCGTAGTGCTCGCGGGTGTCCCAGGAAAAACCGGTGTAGTAGGTGGTGCCGTCCAGGGTGAAGCTGTGGCCGAACCAGAAGGTCGCCACGCTGCCGTTCTGGACCTCATAGGACGTCGCACCATCGCCATCCACCTGGTAGATGAAATACATCACGGTCGGCGCGTCGGGCGGGGTGACGGCGGCATCGGGAGAGGGGTTCTGCATCGGGGCAACATCCTGTCGGGGCGCTTTGGCAGCCTGCGCAGGCGCAGGCTGGGAGGACGAGGGGGCCGGATCGGCGGCGCTGCAGGCGGCAGCGGAAAGGGAGACGAGCAGGCACGCCGCGAATGCGCGCAGGGGCCGCAACGGCAGGGTCCAACGTAGCTCGGGGGGGGACTGCATGCGCCTCTCCATGGTCAGCGTTGCCGGGCCAGACGGCCGGCAGGAAGCCGCACCCCATCCACCAGGGACGGGAGCGAGGACATGAGCCGGTCGATTCCTTCGACCTCGCATTGAGAACTCATGCCCGCCCATCTTGGCACAGATCCGCAGGCCGTCAAAGAGGGGTGCGGCAGACAGGGCTGTTATGTGAAGTGCGTCTCAGATCTTGCCGTCACGCAGATAGTCGAACAATTCGGCGTCGCCCTTCAGCCCCAGCTTGAGCATGGCGTCGCCTTTCTGCCGGCTGATGGTGCTGACGCTCTTGTGCAGCTGCAGCGAGATCTCCTTCACCGTCATGCCGGTGCCGAGCAGTCGCAGCACCTCCACTTCGCGTGGTGACAACGGCTTGCCGTCGCCCTCGCGCATGCGCCAGCTGCCGGCCGCGTCCACCCGCTCGCGCAGGCTGCGGCTGATGTAGGGCTGGCCGCGGTAGACCGACTGGATGGCCTGCGGCAGCTCGTCCATCGACGAACTCTTGTCGACCAGGCCGAGCACGCCACTGTCGAGCACCATGCGCAGGATCGCCAGGTTGCTGGAGACGCTGAGCATCAGCACCGGCAGGTCGGGATGGCGGCGGCGGATCATGCCGATCATGGCGAAGCCATCGGCCTGTGGGCTGCCCGGCATGGAGTAGTCGGTGACCAGCAGGTCACAGGGTTGGTTGGCGAGCAGGGTCATCAGCGCCTGCGCACTGTCGGCCTCGCCGACCACGCGGCCCACGCCGCTCGACTCGATGACGGCGCGGGTACCAATACGGACCACGGGGTGATCGTCTGCGATGATGATGCGCAAGCTCATGCTCTAGTATGGCCATCGGGCACGCCGGACCGCGACCATCGCGGTCCCTGGCAGGATTCTAGGAGATCGACGCAGATGCGTAGGTGGGCTGTTCGCGGGCTGCTCCTGCTGCTGGCGGTGCTGGCCCTGCCCGTGGCCCAGGCACAGCCGGCCCCTGGCCTGCTGCCGCTCAGCCCGTTGCAGCGCGAATACCTGGTGGCGCATCCGACCATCGTTGTCGGGCAGTATGACAGTGGCTGGCCCCCCTTCGAGTCCCTCCGTGATGGCGAACAGGTCGGCCTGGGGCCGGACTACCTGTCGCATCTTGCACGCCAGCTCGGCGTGAAGGTCGAGATGCGCCGCTATCCCGACTGGACATCCGTGTTGGATGCGACATGTCGTGGCGAGATCGACGTGGTGATGAATGTCGGTCTCAGTGCCGACCGCACCCGCTGCATGGTCTATACCGCTGCGTATTCCGAAGCGCCACTGGCGCTGGTGGGGCGACCGGCGGACCTTCGTGCGTCCGAGATACCCGACCTGGACGGCCTGCGGGTGGTGATCGAGCAGGATTTCCTGACCGGCCCGCAGGTACGCGCGCGTTTCCCGCGTGCCCGCCAGCTTGTCGCAAACGACACGTTGACAGCGTTGCAGATGGTCAGAGACGACAAGGCCGATGTTTACATCGGCAATGCCTTCGTCGCCACCGAGCTGATCGCCAGCCGACGCCTGCAGGGCGTGGCGCTGCTGCGACCGAGCGACCTTCCCCCCGAACGGCTGCACTTCGGCATTCCCAACGGCAAGCAACCCCTGGCTGAAGCCCTGGACCTGGCGCTGGCTGCCACCAGCCAGGCCCAGCGGGATGCGCTGGCGCAACGCTGGCTGCCCCCTCCGCATTGGTCGGCATCAGCGCAGCTGGCGCTGAGCCAGGCCGAGAAGCGTGTGCTGGAGCAGCCGCTGAAGATCGGTTTCGCCCCGAATGCCGCGCCGCTGTCGTTCACCGGCGAGGATGGCCGGCCCAGTGGCCTGGCCAGCGAGTACCTGCAGCGCTTGATGCAGGCGGGCGCCAACCTGCAGATCGAGAACAGCCACGACTGGTACGAGGTGCGTGAGAAGGCCCGCCGCGGTGAACTGCAGGCGGTGATGGGCATGCCCGCGGATTCGCGCTACCTGGGCCCGGATTGGGTGTTCAGCCAGCCCTTCATCAGCGTGCCGAACGTGATCGTCACCCGGACCGATGGTCCGGCGCTGCTGGGACTGGCCGACCTGCAGGGCAAGCGCGTACTGCTTTCTGATCCGGAGCGCCTGCGCCGCTACGTGCTGCAGCAGGCACCGCAGGCCCGGATCATTGCTGCGCGCAGCGCCGAGCAGGCCCTGCAGCGCCTGCTCGATGGTGAAGCCGATGCCTACGTCGGCAATCTTGCGCTGGTCGATCACCTGCTGCGCAGCCGTTTCCCGGCGCGGCTGCAGGTGGCGGCTCCGGCAGGCTTCAATGACCAGCTGGCATTGGCGGTGGATCGACGACATGCAGCGCTGGCCACTACCTTCGACCGCCTGTTGCTGCAGATGACCCCACGCAAGCGCGAAGCGCTGCGCAGCGCCTGGCTGGCCGTGGAGTACCGCAACGGCGTCAATTGGAACAACGCGCTGCGGTGGGGGATACCAGTGCTGCTGGTGCTGCTGACCGCGATGCTGGTGCATGGTGTCGGCCATTGGCGATTGCGCCGTGAGGTGGCCGGACGCCGCCAGCTGGAGCAGCGCCTGGCCGAGGTGACCGACAATCTGCCTGCGGTGGTGTACCAGGCACGTCGCGATGCCGATGGCACGCTCAGCTTCCCGTTCATTGCCGGCGACCTGCCTGCCTTGTTCGGTATCACCCGGCAGCAGGCCGAACAGGACGCGAGGGTGTTGCTGGAACGCATCGAGGAAGAGGACCGCGCGCACATCCTGCACTCCATCGAGCAGGCCGCGCGCCAGTTCGCCCCATTGATCCTGGAGTTCCGCCTGCGCAGTGATGGGGAGGGCGCGCGCTGGGTGCGCAGCCAGGCCCACCCCTATGCCGCCGAAGAGGGCGCGGTGATCTGGAGTGGTTACTGGGTGGACGTGAGCGAAGCGCGGATGCAGGCCGACGCCCTGACGGCGGCGAAGGCGGAGGCGGAGCAGGCCGCCGAGGCCAAATCACGCTTCCTGGCCACGATGAGCCATGAGATCCGCACGCCGATGAGCGGCGTGCTGGGCATGCTGGAAGTGCTGGCGCATTCCCCGCTGGACAGCGAACAGCAGCGCATTCTTGGCGTGATCGAGGATTCGGCGCAGATGCTGCGGCAGATCCTCGACGACATCCTCGACTACTCGCGGCTGGAAGCGGGCGCAATGCGCCTGGAGCCGGTGCCGCAGCCGCTTCGGCCCCTGCTGGAAAGCGTGTGCCGACTGCTGTCCGCACAGGCCAGTGCGCGTGGCCTGGCGCTGCACGTGCAGATCGACCCACAGCTGGCCCCCGCCCACGAAGTGGATGGGGTGCGACTGCGCCAGATCGTGTTCAACCTGCTCAGCAATGCCATCAAGTTCACCGCACAGGGCGAAGTACGCCTGCAGCTGGAGGTGTTGGGCCCGACCAGCGAAGACGGTGTGCAACCGCTGTGCCTGAGCGTCACCGACACCGGCATCGGCATCGCGCCGGAACAACTGCAGCACCTGTTCGCGCCCTTTGCGCAGGCCGGTGCCTACATCCAGCGTGACCACGGCGGCACGGGTCTGGGCCTGAGCATCTGCCAGCGACTGGTGCAGATGATGCAGGGCGAACTGACCCTGCACAGCACGCTGGGCGAAGGAACCCGCGCCGAAGTGCGGATATCGCTGGTGGAGGCCGGCAGCGAGGACGCGGCGGCGCTGCTGGCCGAGCAGGACCAGACCGCGCTGCTGCCCGCCGCGCTGCGCCAGGCACGGGTGCTGGTGATCGAGGATCACCCGACCAACCAGGCGATGATGGCGTGGCGGCTGCAGCAGCTGGGCGTGCCCCATGTGCTGCTGGGCGATGGCCAGCAGGCGCTGGACCGCTTGTCGACGGAGTCCTTCGATCTGGTCATTACCGACTGCCGCATGCCGGTACTCGACGGGTTCGGCTTCACCCGCCTGCTGCGCGAGCGCGAGGGCCGTACCGGCCAGCCGCGGCTGACGGTGCTGGCGCTGACCGCCAGCGTGCTGGACGACGATGCGCGCCGCTGCCGCGAGGCCGGCATGGACGAGGTGCTGGCCAAACCGCTGTCGCTGTCCACGCTGCGCACCGCGTTGCTGCGTTGGCTGCCGCAGGCACAGGGCCAGTCGTTCGAGGCGCCGGTGCAGGAGGCCGTCGCCGACGACGATGAAGTGCTGCCTGATCTGGCCACCCTGCAGCAACGCTATGGTTCGCGCGCGGTGGCTGAGCAGCTGCGTGACAGCCTGTTGCAGGCCAGCGAAGGCGATCTGGCGGCCGTGCAGCGCACCGTGCAGGCCGGCGACCGCGAGACCGCGGCGCTGCACCTGCATCGCCAGGCGGGCGGCCTGGGGGCCATCGGGGCAAGGGCACTGGCCGGGCAGGCCAATGCGCTGGTCGAGCGCCTGCAGGATGCGGCGGAGGCCGATCCGGCGCCGTTGTTCGCCGCCGTAACGGCGTTCGTGGTGCGGCTGCAGCAACAGCTGCAGCGCCTGGCTCACTGAGCCGACTGCTGCTGCAGGTAGGCGATCACCAGGGCGCGGCGTTCTGCGCTGGGGAAAGCGTTGTACATGCGCGTGCCCGGCACCAGGTGCGTGGGTGACTGCAGGAAGGTATCCAGGGTCTGCGCGGTCCAGGTGATGTTGGCGCGGCGCATGCCGTCGGAGTAGCCATAGTCGGGCAGGCTGCCGGCGCGGCGTCCGATCACGCCGTGCAGGTTCGGCCCGAAGCGATGGATGCCACCGGCTGCACGGTGTGGCAGCCGGCACACAGTTCGAACGCGCGCTGCATGGCCTGTTGCTGCGCCTGTTCGGGCGTGGCCGGCACCGCGGGTGGGCGCTGGCAGGCCGTGGCGAGCAGGGCCACGGCAACGGCGATGAGCAGGCGGGAGGCACGCATGGTCGGGCAGGATAGCGGTGCGGTGGAGCGGCCGGGCTGCGACACGCGGTCGCAGCCCGGGGCGATCACATGCCCGAGTAGTTCGGGCCGCCACCGCCCTGCGGCGTCACCCAGACGATGTTCTGGGTCGGATCCTTGATGTCGCAGGTCTTGCAGTGCACGCAGTTCTGCGCGTTGATCTGCAGGCGCGCGCTGTCGGCTTCGCCGACGAATTCGTACACACCGGCCGGGCAATAGCGGGCTTCCGGGCCTGCGTACTCGGCCAGGTTCACCTTCACCGGAATGCTCGGGTCCTTCAGCGTCAGGTGGCTGGGCTGGTTCTCGTCGTGGTTGGTGCTGCTGAGGAACACCGAGCTGAGGCGGTCGAAGGTCAGCACGCCATCCGGCTTCGGGTAGGCGATGCGGGTGTGCTTGGCCGCCGGTTCCAGACAGGCATGGTCCGGCAGCGTGCGGTGCAGGGTCCACGGTGGGTTGCGTACGCCCAGCTTCGGCAGCAGCCACTGCTCCACGCCGGTCATCAGCGTGGCCACGGTCTGGCCCTTCTTGAACCACTGCTTGAAGTTCTTGGCCTGCTGCAGCTCGGTGAACAGCCAGCTGGCTTCGAAGGCCTTCGGGTAGGCGCTCAGTTCATCGTGCTGGCGGTCGGCAGCCAGTGCATCGAACGCGGCATCGGCGCACAGCATGCCGGTCTTGATCGCGGCATGGCTGCCCTTGATGCGGCTGGCGTTGAGGTAGCCGGCTTCGCAGCCGACCAGCGCGCCACCGGGGAACACGGTCTTGGGCAGCGACAGCAGGCCGCCGGCGGTGATCGCACGCGCGCCGTAGCCGATGCGGGTGCCGCCTTCCAGGTGCTTGCGGATGTCCGGATGGGTCTTGAAGCGCTGGAACTCCTCGAACGGGCTCAGCCACGGGTTCCTGTAGTCCAGGCCGACCACGTAGCCGATGGCGACCTTGCCGCCGTCGGCGTGGTACAGGAACGCGCCGCCATAGGTATCGCTGTCCAGCGGCCAACCGGCGGCGTGCACCACCAGGCCCGGCTCATGCTTGGCCGGGTCGATCTGCCACAGTTCCTTGATGCCGATGCCGTAGGCCTGCGGGTCCTTGCCTTCGTCCAGCTTGTAGCGCGCGATCAGCTGGCGGCCGAGGTGGCCGCGTGCGCCTTCGGCGAAGATCGTGTACTTGGCCTGCAGTGCCATGCCGCGCTCGAAGGCCGGGCCGATGCTGCCGTCCTTTTCGATGCCCATGTCGCCGGTGGCCACGCCGATCACTTCACCGTTGTCGCCATACAGCACTTCGGCGGCGGCGAAGCCCGGGAAGATCGCCACTTCCAGCGCCTCGGCCTGCTGCGCCAGCCAGCGGGTCACTTCGCCCAGGCTGATGATGTAGTTGCCTTCGTTGTGGAAGCACTCCGGCAGCAGCGCGTGGGGGGTGCTGCGCGAACCGGTCTCGCTGAGGAACAGGAATTCGTCGCGGGTGACCTTCTGCTTCAGCGGTGCACCGCGCTCGGCCCAGTCCGGGAACAGCTCGGTCAGCGCGCGCGGGTCCATCACCGCACCGGACAGCACGTGCGCGCCCGGCTCGGAGCCCTTCTCCAGCACGCACACCGACAGTTCGCGGCCGGCCTCGACCGCGCGCTGGCGCAGGCGGATCGCGGTGGCCAGGCCGGCGGGGCCGGCGCCGACGATCACCACGTCGAATTCCATTACTTCACGCGGGGGCAGGGCGTTGGCTTCAGCGCTCATCGATTGCATGACTCGTGGGTAGGGCCGGCATCGGGGCCACCGGCGGTGCCTGGGAATCGCGCGTGCAGCCACGAGCGAAACGGTTGTTTGAATGTGTCAGGGTACCGGGCCGCGCGTGATCGAGCTAGATCGCCGATGTTCACGTCATGATTGCTGCGGTGCAGCGTAATGCTCGTGGCCGGGTAGGTGCCAACCTGGGTTGGCACAGTGTTTCACCGCCCGGACCCGCTTCCGTGTGGACCAAGGTCCATACCTACCAGACGCGATGCTTGCGGATGACCGACAATGGCCGGGTCCTGACTGCGTGTGAGTGCCATGGCTTTGCATCCGTACGATCTGTTCGATGTCCGTTCCCTGCTCAACGAGGAAGAGCGCGCGGTGCAGGAGAGCGTCGCCCGCTTCACCAACGAGCGCGTACTGCCGATCATCGGCGATGCCTTTGACCAGGCCCGTTTCCCCTCTGAACTGGTGCCGGAGATCGCCTCGCTGGGCCTGTTGGGCGCCACCCTGCCAGCCGAGTACGGCGGCGGCGACCTGGGTGCGGTCAGCTATGGCCTGATCTGCCAGGAGCTGGAGCGCGGCGATTCGGGCCTGCGCAGCTTCGTCTCGGTGCAGAGCTCGCTGTGCATGTACCCGATCTATGCCTACGGCAGCGAGGAGCAACGCCAGCAGTGGCTGCCGGCGATGGCGCGCGGTGAGCTGATCGGCTGCTTCGGCCTGACCGAGGCACACGGCGGTTCCGATCCGGCCAGCATGAAGACCCGGGCGGTGCGCGACGGCAGCGACTGGCGCATCAGCGGCAGCAAGATGTGGATCACCAGCGGCCCGGTGGCCGACCTGGCCATCGTCTGGGCGCAGACCGAGGACGGCATCCAGAGCTTCGTGCTGGAAAAGGGCATGGCCGGCTTCACCACGCAGGAGATCAAGCACAAGATGAGCCTGCGTGCGTCGCTGACCGGCGCGCTGTTCTTCGACGACGTGCGCGTGCCCGACAGCCACCGCCTGCCGAACGTGAAGGGCCTCAAGGGCCCGCTGGGTTGCCTGACCCAGGCCCGCTACGGCATCAGCTGGGGACCGATCGGTGCCGCCATCGCCTGCCTGGATGAAGCACTGGGCTATGCCAAGGAGCGCGTGCTGTTCGGCCGCCCGCTGGCCGCCACGCAGAGTGCGCAGATCAAGCTGGCCGAAATGGCCCGCCGCATCACCACCGCGCAGCTGTTGGCGCTGCAGCTGGGCCGCCTGAAGGAAGCCGGCCAGCTGCAGCCGCAGCAGGTCAGCCTGGCCAAGTGGAACAACTGCCGCATGGCCATCGACATCGCCCGCGAATGCCGCGATCTGCTGGGCGGCGCGGGTATCACCACCGAGCATGTGGCGATCCGGCATGCACTGAACCTGGAATCGGTGATCACCTATGAAGGCACCGAGACCGTGCACCAGCTGGTGATCGGCCGCGAACTGACCGGCATCAACGCGTTCTGAGTGCACCGGTAGCGCCGGCCGCTGGCCGGCGTTGCCGAGTAGGGTGGGCGACATGGGACGCCTATCCGGAGATGCAAGCTGAATGAAGAACAATCCCGCTGTAAGGCTGCTGTGTCTCTCGCTGCTTTTCCAAGCCTCCGTGCTGCAGATGGCGTGGGCAGGCGACAGCGATCATGGGGCATGGACAGGCAGCTATTCGCAGGCGAGCGATCTGTGTACCGAACCGGGCAGCGGGCGTAGTTGCCGCGATGGGTTCAGGGACAGCCTGTCGATTGTCGAAGAATCACTGGGCTATAGGGTTGAGCTGCACAGTATCCAGGCGATGCAGCACGTCTGCTCCTTCGTGCTGCATATGAAGCCAGAAGGCGGAAAGCTGATTCACCAGTCCGAACTAGGCACAGTGGTTATCGAGCAACATGCAGGTGCGCTGAGAGTCTCATCCGGCGGGATCGACCCGACGGCAATGGGCTTGGGCTTGTGCGGCACGCATGCTGATATTGATGGTCTGGAGTTTCCTTCTGCGGGCAATCGCACGCGTTCCAGGCAACGCAATGGCGCCCGCTCCTGATTGATCCAGGCGGAAGATATCCACGCATGGCGTGGATCTACTGAGCGGCTGTTGGGTCCGCCTTGAAGCGAGCCGAGCATCGCAGGTCCGGCGGGGGCGAAGAGGCGCGGATGTCTGAGCGCAGCGAGTTCCGCGCCATCCCCCGGCGGGCCGAGGAGCGCAGGGTACCGGTGCGCAGCACCGGCTCGCGGATGGCGGCGCGTTTCTTTTGGTTACTTTTCTTTCCGCGCGGAAAGAAAAGTAACGCCCATGAACGCATGCGCCCGCCACAGCAATTGGGCAGAAGAGAGACGCGTGGCGTTACGCGCCGCCGGCAAACCCGTGCTGCCGCCACGCTTCGTACATCACCACGGCGACGGTGTTGGAAAGGTTGAGGCTGCGGTTGTCCGGCCGCATTGGCAGGCGCAGGCGGCGGCCATCGGGCAATGCATCGAGCACGTCCTGCGGCAGGCCGCGGCTTTCCGGGCCGAACAGGAAGGCATCACCATCTTCAAAGGCCACGCTGTCGTAGCGCACGCTGGCCCGGGTACTGAGTGCGAACAAGCGCTTTGGTGCGATCCGCGCCAGCGCGGTGTCCAGGTCGGGATGGACCTGCAGGCGCGAGTACTCGTGGTAGTCCAGGCCGGCGCGCTTGAGCTGCTTGTCTTCCAGTGCGAAGCCGAGTGGCTCGACCAGGTGCAGTTGCGCGCCGGTGTTGGCGCAGAGCCGGATCACATTGCCCGTGTTGGGCGGGATTTCCGGTTGGAACAGGATCACGTGGAACTGGGGCGCGGCATTCATCGGCGCAGTGTACCTGCGACGACCGCCGCCTTTACGGCGCACGCCCTGCGCTGGGCAGGGCGGCACCGGTTACGGGCGCAGCAGGACCTGGGCGGTTTCGGTGGCCAGGGCCTGCAGGTCGGCGGCGCTCGGGCGCACCTGCAGGGCCGGCAGGTTGATGATGACCGAGTTGGCGACGTTGGTGGCAGCGGCAGCCAGGGTGGCGGCGTAGCGCTGGGCTTCCAGCTCGGCGGCCAGAGCGACGCGCTGTTCCAGGCTCGGGCGCACCTCCACCGAGGCCAGGGTGGTGATCGGCATCGCGGCGGCGACCGGGGCGGCGACGTAGCCGTTGCGCTCGGCCAGCTGGTCGGCGCTCGGACGCACTTCCACGGTGGCCAGGGTCGGGATGCCGCTGGCCTGTTCCCAGGCCTGCTGGGCCAGCTGGTCGGCGGCCGGGCGGACCTGCACGGTGGACAGGGTCTTGATGGATTCGGAGGCCTGCACCGACGAAACAACCGCGGTGCCGGCGATCAGGGCGATGGCGATGGCAATGGTCTTGGCGTTCATGACGGGGCCTGTTTAGTGTTGGTGATCAGTGGTGTGGTAGTAAGGTAGTACACTGATTCTGGGCTTGCAAGGAAAATTTTCGGTTTCCTGCGTTTGTTCAGTCTTCAGTCAGCTTTCGTCTGAAGCCCTTCCTGGCGCAGGAAGTACCAAGCAATCCTCGTGCCAACTTTTAGTTGTTGATTTATAAGGGTTTTATGTTCATCGAAAAGTGTCCGGTGGGCGGACACCTGTCCATTCGATGTGCCGCGGACACTGTCCGGACGCCTTAAGCCGGCGCATGTGACGTTTCAGGAGCGTCCGTGGGCGCCGGGCTGGATGGCCATCGGGGCAAACACCCCCAGTGACTGGCGACCGATTCCTGCCGCTGCCTGCGCAGGCTAGGATCGGGGTTCACCTATGTGACCAAGGATCCGGATATGTCTCTCGCCCTTCGCCCGCGCGCTGCACTGCTGGCCGTCGCCCTCAGCACCGCCCTGGGTACGCTTGCGCCCACCTCTGCGCTTGCCGCCAAGCCGGCGGCACCGGCCAAGGTCGATATCCCGTACGAGCAGTTCACCCTGCCCAACGGCCTGCGCGTGATCGTGCATACCGATCGCAAGGCGCCGATCGTCGCGGTCAACGTCTGGTACCACGTGGGCAGCAAGGATGAGCCGGCCGGCCGCACCGGCTTCGCGCACCTGTTCGAGCACCTGATGTTCCAGAGCAGCGAAAACCACGACGGTGAGTACTTCGAGCCGTTCAAGCAGGTCGGTGCCACCGGCCAGAACGGCACCACCAACACCGACCGCACCAACTACTTCGAGAACGTGCCGACCACCGCGCTGGACATGGCGCTGTGGATGGAATCGGACCGCATGGGCCATCTGGTCGGTGCGATCGACCAGGCCGCGCTGGACGAGCAGCGTGGCGTGGTGCAGAACGAGAAGCGCCAGGGCGAGAACCAGCCCTACGGCCAGGCCTGGGACCAGATCAACAAGGCGCTGTATCCGGTTGGCCACCCGTACCACCACGGCGTGATCGGCTCGATGAACGATCTCAACGCGGCCTCGCTGGACGACGTGAAGACCTGGTTCCGTACCTGGTATGGCCCGAACAACGCGGTGCTGGTGCTGGCCGGTGACATCGATCTGGCCACGGCGAAGGAGAAGGTCGCCAGGTACTTCGGCAGCATCCCCGCTGGCCCGACCATGGCGCAGCCGGCGGTGAACGTGGCCAAGCGCAGTGCGGATACCCGCGAGACGATGACCGACAAGGTGCCGCAGGCGCGCATCTACCGCGCCTGGAACGTGCCGCAGGTCGGCACCGCCGACGTCGACCAGTTGCAGCTGTTCTCCGAAGTGCTGGGTGGCGCCAAGTCCTCGCGGCTGAGCCAGCGCCTGCAGCACCAGGACAAGCTGGTGGACAGCATCGGCTCGGGCCTGTCGACGTCGCAGCTGGGCTCCAACTTCGTGATCGTGGCGACCGTGAAGCAGGGCCAGGACCCGGCCAAGGTCGAGAAGATCATCGACGAGGAACTGGACCGCCTGATCAAGCAGGGCCCGACCGCGGCCGAGCTGGAGCGCGCCAAGACCGGCGCCCGTGCCGGCTTCATCCGTGGCATCGAGCGCATCGGTGGCTTCGGCGGCAAGGCCGATGCGCTGGCCGAGTGCGCGGTGTTCACCGGCGACCCGGGCTGCTTCCGTACCTCGCTGGCCAACATCGAGAAGGCCAATGCCGCTGATCTGAGCCGCCTGGGCGCGCAGTGGCTGGACAAGGGCAGCCACACCCTGGTGATCGCACCGGGTGAGCGCGTGGCGCTGAAGGAAGAGCCGAGCCAGACGCCGAAGCCGTTCACCGTGCCGGCGGTGGACCCGAAGTACAGCACCCTGCCGGAACAGGTGGACCGCAAGGCCGGCGTGCCGCAGACCCGCGAGTTCCCGCAGCTGAAGTTCCCGGCGCTGCAGCGCGCCACGCTGAAGAACGGCACCCAGGTGATCCTGGCCGAACGCCACGAGATTCCGGTGGTGCAGTTCAGCTACCAGTTCCCGGGCGGCTTCAGCGCCGACCAGGGCCGCAAGCCGGGCACCGCCAACTTCACCATGAGCCTGATGACCGAAGGCGCCGGCAAGCTCGGTTCGCTGGCCTTCGCCGATGCCGCCGACGCACTGGGCGCCAGCCTGGATGCTTCGGCCGGCCTGGATTCGATGAGCGTGGACCTGTCGGCGCTTAAGGAGAACCTGGCGCCGTCGCTGGCGCTGTACCGCGACCTGCTGCGCGAACCGCGTTTCGAGCAGGGCGAGATCGACCGGGTCAAGGCGACCTGGATCGCCGGCATCCAGCAGGAGAAGGTGAACCCGGGTGCGGTGGCGATGCGCGTGCTGCCGCCGCTGCTGTACGGCAAGGGCCACCCGTACGCCATTCCGTTCACCGGCAGCGGCGATGAGGCGGCGATCAATGGCCTGACCCGCGAGGACCTGGTCGACTTCCACCACGATTGGCTGCGCCCGCAGAACGGCACCCTGATCGTGGTCGGTGACACCACCCTGGCCGAGATCGTGCCGCTGCTGGACAAGCAGCTGGGCGACTGGAAGGCGACCGGCGAGGCGCCGCAGGTGAAGGCGGCCACCGACGTGGTGTTGCCGAAGGGCCCGCGCGTGTTCCTGATCGACCAGCCGGGTGCGGTGCAGGCCAACCTGTTCGCCGGCCAGGTGGTGCCGCCGTCCAGCGCCGCCAGTTCGACCCGCTTCGATATCGCCAACGGCGTGATCGGTGGTGACTTCACCTCGCGCCTGAACATGAACCTGCGCGAGGACAAGCACTGGTCGTACGGCGCGCGCAGCAGTGCGACCAACTCGGTGGGCCAGCGCCCGTGGATGGCCAGCGCGCCGGTGCAGATCGACAAGACCGGCCCGGCACTGGCGGAAATGCGCAAGGAAATCGCCGCGTTCGCGGATGGCAGCAAGCCGGCCACCGCTGCCGAGGTCAACCGCATCCGCAACATCCAGACCCTCAGCCTGCCCGGTGCCTACGAGACCGCCAGTGCGGTGGCCGCGACCATCGGTTCGATCGTGCAGTTCAAGCGCCCGGACGACTATGTGCTGCGTCGCAAGGCCGAGATCGAGGCGATGACCCCGGCGCAGGTGCAGCAGGCCGCCGCCGAGATCAAGCCGCAGGCCCTGACCTGGGTGGTGGTGGGTGACCTCAAGCAGACCGAAGCGGCCGTGCGCGCGCTGAACCTGGGCGAGGTGACGGTGATCGACGCCGAAGGCAACCCGGTGAAGAAGTAAGGCACCGCGTCGGGTAGTGCCGGCCGCTGGCCGGCAACCCTGAAGGGGTCGGATCCCTCCCCCGGGAGGGCTCCGACCCCCACCGTGCATTCGGGGTCAGCGCCCCCTGCGGGGATCCGACCCCTACCCGGCTACCCCCGATTCAGGCTGTTCAGGCAGAATCCCTCCATACCCTTCCAGGATCTGCCCATGCGCGTTCTGCTGCTTTCCTCCCTGCTGCTCACCGTCACCGCCTGTACCTGGGTGCCGATCGAACCGGCCGGCAAGGCGACCCGCGTGCTGCCGGCAGGCCCGGTTCCGGCCGGCTGCATCGCCAAGGGCGAGGTGGTGGTCACCGTGAAGAGCAAGGTCGGCTTCTACAACCGCAACCCGCTGCGCGTGCAGGAAGAGCTGGAAACCCTGGCCCGCAACGAGGCCCCGAGCGCCGGCGCCAACGCCGTACAGGCCGCCGCCGCGCCCGCCGATGGCAGCCAGCGCTTCGCCGCTTTCCAGTGCCCGCCGCGCTGAACGCTTCACCATACGGCCAAGCCTGAATTCGTAAAGATGCGGTGAAGGCCCTGGGGGTTATAGAATAGCGCCCCCTTTTGCCTGAGCCTTGGCGCTAACCTCGATGCTCTTCAAGAATGTCTCGATCGCCGGCCTGGCACACGTTGATGCGCCGCATACGCTGACGACCAAGGAAATCAACGAGCGGCTGCAGCCGACGTTGGATCGCCTGGGTATCCGCACCGACGTGCTCGGCGATATCGCCGGCATCCATGCCCGCCGCCTGTGGGACAACGGCGTGCTGGCGTCCGATGCCGCCACCATGGCCGGCCGCAAGGCGCTGGAAGACGCGGGCATCGATGCGACGCAGGTCGGCCTGCTGGTCAACACCTCGGTCAGCCGCGACTACCTGGAGCCGTCCACGGCCTCGATCGTGTCGGGCAACCTCGGCGTCAGCGACGAGTGCATGACCTTCGACGTCGCCAATGCCTGCCTGGCCTTCATCAACGGCATGGATATCGCGGCGCGCATGATCGAGCGCGGCGACATCGACTACGCGCTGGTGGTGGATGGCGAGACCGCCAACCTGGTGTACGAGAAGACCCTGGAGCGCATGACCGCCCCGGATGTCACCGCCGACGACTTCCGCAACGAGCTGGCCGCCCTGACCACTGGTTCGGGCGCCGCCGCGATGGTGATGGCGCGCTCGGAACTGGTGCCGGACGCGCCGCGCTACAAGGGTGGCGTGACCCGTTCGGCCACCGAGTGGAACCAGCTGTGCCTGGGCAACCTGGACCGCATGGTCACCGATACCCGCCTGCTGCTGATCGAAGGCATCAAGCTGGCCCAGAAGACCTTCACCGCCGCCAAGATCGCCTTGGGCTGGGCCGTGGAAGAGCTGGACCAGTTCGTGATCCACCAGGTCAGCCAGCCGCACACCGCTGCGTTCATCAAGAACTTCGGCATCGACCCGAAGAAGGTCATGACCATCTTCGGCGAGCACGGCAACATCGGCCCGGCCTCGGTGCCGATCGTGCTGAGCAAGCTCAAGCAGCTGGGCAAGCTGAAGAAGGGCGATCGCATCGCGCTGCTCGGCATCGGCTCGGGCCTGAACTGCTCAATGGCTGAAGTGGTCTGGTAAAAAAGTCACCGCTGACCTGCTGCGCGATTGCCTGGCCAATCGCTCGCGACGGACAGCGATGATTTTTCCAAGTGTCCAAGGGCCGGTTCTACCGGCCCTTTCTACAGGTGCGATCCGATGTCCCAGCTTCCCGGCTACCCCGCCCACCCGCAGCGCTTCGAGGTCCGCCCCGGCCTGTCGATGAGCTATCTCGACGAAGGCCCGCGCGATGGCGAAGTGGTGGTGATGGTGCACGGCAACCCGTCGTGGAGCTATTACTGGCGCACGCTGGTGGCCGGCCTGTCGGACACGTACCGCTGCATCGTGCCGGACCACATCGGCATGGGCCTGTCGGACAAGCCGGACGATAGCCGCTACGAGTACACCCTGCAGTCGCGCGTGGACGATCTCGACGCGCTGCTGAAGCACCTGGGCATCACCGGTCCGGTGACGCTGGCCGTGCACGACTGGGGCGGCATGATCGGCTTCGGCTGGGCGCTGTCGCACCACGACCAGGTGAAGCGGCTGGTGGTGCTCAACACCGCCGCGTTCCCGATGCCGGCGGCGAAGACGATGCCGTGGCAGATCGCGCTGGGCCGCCACTGGAAGATCGGCGAGTGGATCATCCGCACCTTCAACGCGTTCTCGTCCGGCGCCTCGTGGCTGGGCGTGGAGCGGAAGATGCCGGCCGACGTGCGCCGTGCCTACGTGTCGCCGTACAACAGCTACGCCAACCGCATCAGCACCATCCGTTTCATGCAGGACATCCCGCTGTCGCCGGCCGACAAGGCCTGGTCGCTGCTGGAGCGCGCCGGCAAGGCGCTGCCGTCGTTCGCTGACCGACCGGCTTTCCTCGGCTGGGGCCTGCGCGACTTCGTGTTCGACCAGCACTTCCTGAAGGGCTTCCAGGCGGCGCTGCCGCAGGCCCAGGTGCATGCCTTCGAGGACGCCGGGCACTACGTGCTGGAAGACAAGCAGGACGTGCTGGTGCCGGAGATCCGCGCGTTCCTGGACAAGAACCCGATCTGAAGGGCATGCCGACCAACGGTCGGCACACCGGACAGGTTCATGAGATTGCCGGCCAGCGGCCGGCACTACCCCTATGCCGCGACCGGCGCCTGCGGCGACGGGCTGTTGCCGTTGTCGTCCGGATGATCGTCGTCATTGTCGGCGTCATCGCGCCAGCGCCAGTCGGCCAGTGTCAGCGGATCCAGGCCATAGGCGATGCGCGCCTTGTCGCATTGCGGGCTGGCCTTGCCGTACTCCCACGACGCATCCACCTCACGGCACACGCTGGGCCGGTTGGGGTGGATGGTGCAGCGTGAGTACACGCCGATCTGCGCGTCCAGCGCCACGCAGCGCACCGGCTTGGAATGGGTGCCGCGCATGCACAGGCGGTGCGGGTCCAGCACCTCGGTCAGCTGGTGCGGCACGCCGCCGGGGGTGACCTCGTCTGATTCCATCCAATGGAAGGCCACGCGGTATTGGGTGCAGCAGGCGCCGCAGGTCATGCAGGGATGTTGCATGGGCAAGCCGCCCCGGGCGGCAGTCGGAATCAGGAACGAGGGTGCGGATTTTCCACGAAGTGGGCCGCCGCGCAAGAAATTCCGTAAGCGGCGACAATGAACGGATGAACCGACCCTGCAACATTGCCGCGCGCCTGCCTGAACTGGCGCGTGAACGCCCTGACCAGATCGCCATCCGCTGCCCGGGCCGCCGGGGCGCTGGCAACGGCATGGCCGCCTACGACGTCACCTTGGACTACCGCCAGCTGGACGCCCGCAGTGATGCCATGGCCGCCGGCCTGGCCGGCTATGGGATCGGTCGCGGGGTGCGCACGGTGGTGATGGTGAGGCCGTCGCCGGAGTTCTTCCTGCTGATGTTCGCCCTGTTCAAGCTGGGCGCGGTGCCGGTGCTGGTCGATCCGGGCATCGACAAGCGCGCGCTGAAACAGTGCCTGGACGAGGCACAGCCGCAGGCCTTCATCGGCATTCCGCTGGCGCACGTGGCGCGGCTGGTGCTGCGCTGGGCGCCGTCGGCGACCCATCTGGTCACCGTTGGCCGCCGCCTGGGCTGGGACGGTACCAGCCTGGCCGCGCTGGAGCGCGCCGGCGCCAAGGGGGGGCCGATGCTGGCCGACACCGATGGCGAGGACATGGCCGCGATCCTGTTCACCAGCGGCTCCACCGGCGTGCCCAAGGGCGTGGTCTACCGCCACCGCCACTTCGTTGGCCAGATCCAGCTGCTGGGCAGCGCGTTCGGCATGGAAGCGGGCGGCGTGGACCTGCCGACCTTCCCGCCGTTTGCCTTGTTCGACCCGGCGCTGGGCCTGACCTCGGTGATCCCGGACATGGACCCGACGCGGCCGGCGCAGGCCGACCCGGCACGCCTGCACGATGCCATCCAGCGCTTCGGCGTCACCCAGCTGTTCGGCTCGCCAGCATTGATGCGGGTGCTGGCCCGGCACGGCCGGCCGCTGCCGACGGTGACCCGGGTGACCTCGGCCGGTGCACCGGTGCCGCCGGACGTGGTCGCCACCATCCGTAGCCTGCTGCCCGCCGATGCGCAGTTCTGGACCCCGTATGGCGCCACCGAGTGCCTGCCGGTGGCGGTGGTGGAGGGGCGCGAGCTGGAGCGTACCCGCGCGGCCACCGAGGCCGGCGCCGGTACCTGCGTAGGCAACGTGGTGGAGCCGAACGAGGTGCGCATCATCGCCATCGATGACGCACCGTTGGCCGACTGGTCGCAGGCACGTGTGCTGGCCACCGGCGAGGTGGGCGAGATCACCGTGGCCGGGCCGACCGCCACCGACAGTTACTTCAACCGCCCGCAGGCCACCGCCGCCGCGAAGATCCGCGAGACGCTGGCCGATGGCAGCACCCGCATCGTCCATCGTATGGGTGACGTGGGTTACTTCGATGCGCAGGGCCGCCTGTGGTTCTGCGGCCGCAAGACCCATCGCGTGGAAACCGCACAGGGGCCGCTGTACACCGAACAGGTCGAGCCGGTGTTCAACACCGTGCCCGGCGTAGCGCGCACGGCACTGGTTGGCGTTGGCCCGGCGGGTGCGCAGGTGCCGGTGCTGTGTGTGGAACTGCAGCGTGGCCAGAGCGACAGCCCGGCATTGCGCGAGGCGCTGCGCGCCCAGGCCACCCTGCGATTGCCCGAGGCGAACCTGCAGCACGTACTGATGCATCCCGCGTTCCCCGTCGATATCCGTCACAACGCCAAGATCGGCCGCGAGAAGCTCGCCGTCTGGGCCAGCGCCGAACTGGAGAAGCGCGCATGAAGATCCTGGTCACCGGTGGTGGTGGTTTCCTTGGCCAGGCGCTGTGCCGCGGGCTGGTCGAACGTGGCCACCAGGTGCTGGCATTCAACCGCAGCCACTACCCGGAACTGCAGGCCATGGGCGTGGGCCAGATCCGCGGCGATCTGGCCGATGCGCAGGCGGTGCTGCACGCGGTGGCCGGCGTCGATGCGGTATTCCACAACGGCGCCAAGGCCGGTGCCTGGGGCAGCTATGACAGCTACCACCAGGCCAACGTAGTCGGTACAGACAATGTCATTGCGGCCTGCCGCGCGCACGGTATCGACCGGCTGGTCTACACCTCAACGCCCAGCGTGACCCACCGCGCCACCCATCCGGTGGAAGGGCTGGGGGCTGACGAGGTGCCGTACGGCGAGGACTTCCAGGCGCCGTATGCGGCGACCAAGGCGATCGCCGAACAGCGCGTGCTGGCCGCCAACGATGCGTCGCTGGCGACGGTGGCACTGCGCCCGCGCCTGATCTGGGGCCCGGGTGACCAGCAACTGGTGCCACGCCTGGCCGAGCGTGCACGGCAGGGCCGCCTGCGGCTGGTCGGCGACGGCAACAACAAGGTCGATACCACCTACATCGACAACGCCGCGCTCGCCCACTTCCTCGCCTTCGAAGCGTTGGCACCGGGCGCTGCGTGTGCGGGCAAGGCCTACTTCATCTCCAACGGCGAGCCGCTGCCGATGCGCGAGCTGGTCAACAAGCTGCTGGCCGCGGTTGGCGCGCCGACGGTGGACAAGGCGATCAGCTTCAAGACCGCTTATCGCATCGGCGCGGTCTGCGAGCGGGTGTGGCCGCTGCTGCGCCTGCGCGGCGAGCCGCCGCTGACCCGCTTCCTGGCCGAGCAGCTGTGCACGCCGCACTGGTACAGCATGGAGCCCGCCCGCCGCGATTTCGGCTATGTGCCGCAGGTCAGCATCGAAGAAGGGCTGCGCAGGCTGAAGGCTTCATCTGCTGCATAGGTCGCCATCACTGGTTGCACACCGCAGGATCGGGAGGATGGGCCCACGCCATCCATTGGCCCGGACATCTGCGAGGAGCACCATGCTGCATTACGCCGTCATCTTTTTCGTCATCGCCATCATCGCCGCCGTGCTCGGCTTCTCCGGCATCGCCGGTGCCGCCAGCAACATCGCCTGGATCCTGTTCGTTGTGTTCCTGGTGCTGGCGGTGATCTCGATGTTCCGCAAGCGCGGCTAGACGACCGCGGGGTAGTGCCGGCCGCTGGCCGGCACTGTTCTTTCCGGTGGGCGCCGACCGTTGGTCGGCAAGCCCCTTTGTAGAGTCGAGCCATGCTCGACTGCTTTTCATGAGTCGAGCATGGCTCGACTCTACAGAGACAGCGAGCGCTCCTGCACGGCGCTGTGCAATCCACGATCGGCTGCATGGCGTTCCTGCGCCAATTCGATCAGGCGCGTGATCAGCGTGGTGTAGTCCACGCCGCTGGCACCCCACAACTTCGGGTACATGCTGATGCGGGTGAAGCCGGGCAGCGTGTTGACCTCGTTGATGATGATGTCGCCGCCCGCGGTGAGGAACACGTCCACGCGCGCCATGCCTGCACACTCCAGCGCCTGGTAGGCCTGCAGCGCGACCTGCTGGATACGCGCCTGGGTTGCGGCATCGATATCCGCGGGTACCACCACCTCGGCGCCATCCTCGTTGATGTACTTGGTGTCGTAGGCGTAGAACTCGTCGTGCACCACGACTTCGCCGCACAGGCTGGCCTGCGGATGCGCGTTGCCCAGCACCGCGCACTCGATCTCGCGGCCGACCACCGCCGATTCCACCAGCACCTTGTGGTCATAGCGCAGTGCCAGTTCCAGTGCCTCGGCGAAACCAGCCGCATCCTTGACCTTGCTCACGCCTACCGACGAACCCTGGTTGGCCGGCTTCACGAACAGCGGCAGGCCGAGTTGCGCGATCACCGCCTCGACATCGACCGCCGCCGCCTGATGGCGACGGATGCACAGCCACGGTGCAACCTTCAGTCCGGCGTCGCGCAGCAGGCGCTTGGTCACGTCCTTGTCCATCGCCACCGCCGAGCCCAGCACCGGCGAACCGACGAAGGGCAGGTTGGCCATGCGCAGCAGGCCCTGCAGCGCACCGTCTTCGCCCAGCGGCCCATGCACGATCGGCAGCACGACGTCGATCTGGCCCAGCGCGCTGGCTGGATCGGACGGCTGCAGCTGCGCCTGCTCGGCACCCGGGCGCACCGCCAGCGACTGGCCCGAGCGATGCAGCGCGATGCGCGACGGATCATCGGCATTGATCAGGAAGGTGTCCGGCTGGCTCAGATGCCACTGGCCCTGCTTGTCGATGCCGACCAGCACCGGCTCGAAGCGCTCGCGATCAAGCGCATCGAGGATGTTCTTCGCCGACTGCAGTGAAACCTCGTGCTCGGAGGACTTGCCCCCGAAGATGATGCCGACCCGGGTCCGTGCCATGGTGTTGCGATGTCCTGTGCGTTGCGTGGCCGTACAGCATGAACCTTCCATAGCCACCCAGGTGAGGCACAGATGAATCAGAAATCCATCCACGCATGGCATGAATCTACCGTGTCGACCAAGGTCGACACCCACCAACAGCACCATGAACCCGTCGAAGGCGGGGTGGGTCCGGTTGCGGGGGCGTGAGCCGCATGGATGCGGCGACCGAGCTTACATGGACGTACTTGCAGCGTCCCCCGCAACCGGACCCACCCCGCCTCCCCACAGGAAGCCAGCCTTTGATGTTGCTCTTGCCGGCCAGAGGCCGGTGCCTCTGCGGGTGCCGGGCGGTCGCCCGGCCCAAGCCCCCCACCCACGCAGGTAGAATGCGCACATGGCTCTTTCCCTGCTCAAGTCCCTCAAGCCGGTCGCTGGCCGCGCCCTGCAGATCGCCCTGAACCGCGCGCTGGCGCTGGATCCGGATACCCGCCATGCACTGGCCAGCCTCGATGGCCGGCACATCGACCTGACCCTGGAAGCGCCGTCGCTGGCGATGCGCATCAGTGTCGACGGTGACCAGCTGCGGGTCGGCCCGGTGGATGCGCAGGAAGCCGACCTGGCCGTGCGCAGCAGCCTGGCCGGGGTGCTGGCGCAGCTGCCACTGCTGGCCAACGCTCGGCGCGGCGACAACAACGGCAAGGGCCGCGTACGCGTGGCCGGCGACGCCGAACTGGCGCGTCGCCTGCAGCAGCTGGCCAAGGGCTTCGACCCGGACTGGCAGCAGCCGTTCGTCAGCGTGTTCGGCGACGTGCTGGGCGTGCAGGTGGCCAACACCCTGCGCAGCGCCCTGCAGCACGCGCGCCAGGGCGCGATCGACCTCGCCCACAGCGCCGCCGAATTCATCACAGAGGAATCGCGCGACGTGGTGCCGCGCGCCGAACTGGATGCCTTCCACGATGACGTGGACGTGCTGCGTGACGACGTCGAACGTCTCGGCGCGCGCGTGCAGCGCCTGCGGGGTGCCGCATGAAGGCCGTGCTGCGGGCAAGCCGCATCGGCCGGGTGATCCTGCGCTACCGCCTCGACGACCTGCTGCAGGGCACGCCGGCCGAGCGCTGGCTGCGCCTGGCCAAACCGTTCGTACCGCGTGCTTCGGCCGACATCGCCGCACAGTCGCGCGGTGCGCGCCTGCGCCTGGCGCTGCAGGATCTCGGCCCGATCTTCGTCAAGTTCGGCCAGATCCTGTCCACCCGCCGCGACCTGGTGCCGCCGGACGTGGCCAACGAACTGACCCTGCTGCAGGACCGGGTCAAGCCGTTCGACGGCGATACCGCGCGCCGCATCGTCGAGGAAGCACTCGGCCTGCCGGTCAGCGAGGCGTTTGCCAGCTTCGACACCGAACCGCTGGCCTCGGCCTCGATCGCGCAGGTGCATGCGGCCACGCTGGCCGATGGCCGCCAGGTGGTGGTCAAGGTGCTGCGCCCGGGCATCGAGAAGCAGATCGACGCCGACATCGCGTTGCTCAACTCGCTGGCCGCCCTGGTCGAGCGCACCCACCCGCGTGCCGACAAGATCCGCCCGCGCGAAGTGGTGGCCGAAGTCGAGAACACCCTGGCCGCTGAGCTGGACCTGCAGCGCGAAGGCGCCAATGCCAGCGTGCTGCGCCGCTTCTGGGAAAACAGCGACGACCTGTACGTGCCGGAAGTGATCTGGAGCCACACCGCCGAGCGCGCGCTGACCCTGGAGCGCGTATGGGGCATTCCGTCCGACGACATCGCCGCGCTGGACAAGGCCGGCATCGACCGCAAGGCGCTGGCCGCCAAGGGTGTGCGGGTGTTCTACACCCAGGTGTTCCGCGACAACTTCTTCCATGCCGATGCCCACGCTGGCAACATCTGGGTCGACACCGATCCGTCGCGCCGTGCCAATCCGCGTTTCATCGCGCTGGACTTCGGCATCATGGGCCAGCTCTCGCAGGAAGATCAGTACTACCTGGCCGAGAACTTCATGGCCATCTTCAACCGCGATTACCGCCGCATCGCCGAACTGCACGTGCAGGCGCGCTGGATGCCGGACAACGTGCGCATCGATGATCTGGAAGCAGCCGTGCGTTCGGTGTGCGAGCCGTACTTCACCCGTCCGCTGTCGCAGATCTCGCTGGCCGAAGTGCTGATGAAGCTGTTCCGCGTGGCGCAGCGCTACCAGCTGACCCTGCAGCCGCAGCTGATCCTGCTGCAGAAGACCCTGCTGAACATCGAAGGTGTCGGCCGCCAGCTGGATCCGCAGATCGACATCTGGGCGGTGGCCAAGCCGGTGCTGGCGAAGATCCTGCGCGAGCGCTACAGCCCGCGGCGGGTGGTGCGCGAGATCGGCAAGCGCCTGCCGGAGATCATGACCCACGCTCCGGACATGCCGCGCCTGGTGCACGCCTGGCTGACCCAGCAGGTGGAAGGCCGCCATGAACTGGCGATGCGCTCGCGCGATCTGGTTGCACTCGATGCCAGCGTGCAGCGCCTGCAGAAGCACGCAGTGGGTGCGATCACTGGTGTCGGCCTGCTGGCCATCGCCGCACTGATGTATGTGCTGCAGCCGCCGGGCTGGTACTGGGGCGACGTGCCGATGTGGAGCTGGGTGTCCGGTGCCGTCGGCGCGCTGGCGCTGGCGCGCGCGTGGTGGCGCTGATCCCTGTTGGTCGAAGGTCGGCGGCGATGCACGCCGCCGACTGACTGGGGGTCTACCAGTGGTAGCCCAGGCCCAGGTGCGACTGCACGCTCTGGAAGCGGTCCAGGCGCGTCCTGTGCCAGGTCTTGCCGATGCCCATGTCCAGCACCAGATGCTCGCCCAGCGGCTGGCTGCGGCGCACGAAGGCTCGACGTGCATCGTGTTCGCGCAGCAGCAGCGGATCGGCATCGGCGGTATAGCCGGAGGTACCGCTGCCCAGCCACAGCTGGGTCGAACCACGGCCTTGCCCGTCCTTCAGGCGCAGTGACAGCGTGGTGCCATGGCCATCGGGGCCATTGGACTGGCGATGCCGCTCGTGGCGCAGAGAGGCGGTCACGCGCGGGAAGTAATGCGCTGCGCCCACCGACCAGCCGCTCACGTACGCGCCGGCGTGGTACTGGGCGTACTTGCCGCCCACGCTCAGCACGGTCTGCGGTGCCACGTGCCACTGCAGGTCCTGGTTGACCTGGCGGTTGACGAACACCGGGTCATCGTTGGATGCAGTGAAGGCGGTGCGGGTCGAGAAGCGTCGGCCCCAGCGCTGGTGCAGGGAGCCCTGCACCCGGTTGCCGCTGAAGCGCTTGCTGCCATAGTCGCGTTCGCCATGGGCCAGGCCCAGGTGCCAGCGGCTGTCACCGCTGCGGCCGGCCACGTCCACGGTCTGTACGTCGCGCTTGCCGAAGCCATCGGTGTAGTCGGCATGGTCCAGCTGCACCGAGACCCGGTCGATGCCGGCATGGGCGCTGGACACAGCCAGCAGCAGGGCGCACGGCAGTGCGCCACGGATGATCAATCGCATGGGGTTACTCCAGGGGTTGGGATTGCAGTGACTGCAGCAGCCGATAGCGACCGGGTGGCAGGTTTAGTTCCACGGTGATGCGCGGACCGAACTGGCTGCCCGGCGCGACGATGCGACCCGGCAGGATGATCACGCCGACACCCAGCGCGGCGCCTTCACCGATCCAGGCGCCGAGCTTGTCGCGCTGGCTGTCGATGACGGTGTCGCCGATGTGGACGGCGACCGTCGCGCCATCCAGGCGATGGTTGCTGGTGCGCACCAGCGCACCCAGGTAGGCACGGGCGTCGATACGGCTGTCGGCAATGAAGCACTGCGGACCGATGCAGACGCCGTCGCCGATCAGCGCGTTCTTCAGCTCACTGGCAAAGCCGATGCGGACGCCATCGCCAATGTGCAGCGGGCCGCGCAGCAGCGCGTTGTTGCCGATCAGGCAGTCGCGGCCGATCGATACCAGTCCCTGCAGCTGGGCACCGTCGCAGATGCGGCTGCCGGCACCGATCTGCACGTGGCCATGCACTGTCGCGCGCGGCGAAACCTGTGCACTGGAATCGATGTGGGGTGCCGTGACCGAAAGCGCATCGGCCATGGCGGCGAGATCATTCCACCACATGCGGATACCTCGTCGGTTTGTCGCGCACGGGTTCGCGGCCGGTGAACAGGCCGGCCAGGCCGTGCATCAGCCAGATCGCGTAGGCGAGCAGCACGTACAGCATCGAGAACGCGGCAGCCGGCACCAGCCACGCGCGGCGGTGATGGATCGCACTGATCACCGCCAGCAGCATGACGATGCCGATCCAGAACACTGGCATCACCGAGAGGGCCAGGCCGCCAGGCCCGTGCAGCAGGGCCGTACCAAACCAGACCTGCAGCGACAGCACGATGCCGGCCAGCGCGAGCAGCATCATCGGCAGGATGCTGAACAGGCCGAAACGGGTCAGCAGCAGGCTGCGATGCAGGCGCATGCACACCGCGTAGCCGACGATCCAGCGCCGCCAGCGCCGCCATTCTTCCACCAGCGTGTTGCATTCCTGCGGGTAGACCACGCAGCGCACGCTCTGGCGGACACGGTAGCCCTGCGCGACCAGCGACCAGGACATGTCCAGGTCTTCCACGCGGGTGCGGTCGGAGAAGCCGACCTTGCGCAGCACCGAGGTGCGGAACAGGCCACACGAACCGGAAACGATGAACGGTGCGCCGCCGAGCCACTGCTGGAAGCTGCGCTTGATGACGATCATCGGCAGCTTCAGGCTGGCGCGTACATGCGGCAGGAAGCCGGCACCCTGCAGGCTGGACGAGGGCACGCCACCGACCGCATCGGCACCGCGTTCGATCTCGTCCAGCAGGTGGCCCAGGCCATGGCCGCGCGGATCGATATGGGTGTCGGCGTCGGTCAGGAACACCTGATCGGCGGTGGCGTGCTGCAGGCCATGCATCAGCGCGCCGCCCTTGCCGGTGTTGGCCTGGTGTACCGCCACCAGGCGCTCGGGCCAGCGCGCCTGTAGTGCATCGAGTACCTGGGCCGTGTTGTCGGTGGAACCATCGTTCACGCAGATCACCCGCGCCACGTAGGGGTTCTGCAGCAGGCTGGTCAACGAACGCTCCAGGCAGGGAGCTTCGTTGTAGGCCGGCACGATCGCATCGATGCTGTACAGGCGCGTGCTGGGGCGACGCGAGGCCTGCATGCACACGCGCACCAGGATGAAGGCACACATGGCCAGGAATAGCAGCGTCTTCATCACAGCACCAACCGGTAGGGCTGGAAGCCCTCGCTGGGGCCGATGCCGATCTGCTGGCCGCGGAACTGCGCATGGCAGCGCAGGTGGCTTTCCTGCATGTAATGGCGATCGCCCTGGCTGGCGTGCTCGCGCAGTGCACGGATCTTCAGCTCCAGCTGTGCGCTGATGTCCTCGAACACCTGCGGCGCGAACTGCGGCAGGGTGCTGGGGCTCTCGTAGCAGAGGATCTGCGGGATATGGCGGCAGGCGATGATCGACGCTTCGTGGACGGTGCGGTGGTCCTGGTGATGATCCTCGCCGCACATCGTGTAGATGCGGTGCGGTGCGATCTGCGCGCAGGCCTGCTCGATCGCCGCGACGATGTCGTTGCGGCAGGCGGGAAAGCGCGTATCCGGGAAATCCAGCTGGATCACCTCGGTCACGCCCAGGCGGCGCAACGCGCGGTGCGATTCGTCACTGCGGTCGATGCCGGCATGGCAGCCACGGCCGCCACGGCTGAGCACCAATGCATGCATGCGCGAGCCGGCGCGGGCGAGCTTGGCCAGGCTGCCACCGCAACCGAGCTCGATGTCGTCGGGGTGGGCACCGATTGCCAGAATGTCGAGAACCATGGCCGTGTCCTTGCGGAAACCAAGAGGGCAGCGGGCAGGTGGAGCGTCCCGCGTGAAGAAGGCGGGCACTATCGCAACGTGAGCGCAGCGCAGCGCTAGGAGGAATACGAAATGTGGCCGGACAGGCCACAATGCTTACCCATGCCGGGGCAAATGAAAGCAGCGATGACGATGCAACTTTCGGAACTGAAGGACGAGCTGGCACGGTTCGGCGCCGAAAACGACGCGCATGAAACCGAGCGCGGTCGGCGCATGCTCAACATCACGCCGGACACCGGTGAATTCCTGTCGGTGCTGGTGCGCTTCGGCAATGCGCGTCGGGTGCTGGAGATCGGCACCTCCAACGGCTATTCCACGCTGTGGCTGGCCGAAGCCGCAGCCGCCATCGATGGCCACGTGACCACGCTGGAATACGCCGAGGACAAGGTGGCGATGGCGCGTGCCACCTTCGCGCGCAGTGGCCTGGCCGGGTACATCACGCTGGTGCAGGGCGATGCCGGGCAGTGGTTGACGCAGGCCGCCGATGCCAGCATCGATCTGCTGTTCCTCGATTCGGACCGCGAACAATACGCCGGCTGGTGGCCGCAGCTGCGCCGCGTGCTGCGTCCGGGTGGCCTGCTGGTGGTGGACAACGCCACCTCGCACGCCACGCAGATGGAGCCGTTGCGGATGCTGCTGGACGCTGATCCGGACTTCAGCACCAGCCTGGTCCCGGTGGGCAATGGCGAGCTGCTGGCCGTGCGCAACGCCTGACCGCCGCGCCTGCCTACCTGGGGTCAGATCCCTTTTCCACAGGAAAAGGGATCTGACCCCGATCAGGGCACCCGTATAATCCCGCGGTGAGCACCGAACCTGACACCCTCGCCGCGGTCGAGACCGAAACCGCGCCCCTGCAGCTGCTGCACCTGGATGAGCGCCTGGCCGTGGTCAACAAGCCGGCCGGGCTGATGGTCCACGACAGCAAGCTGGCCCGTGGCGAAGATGATTTCCTGGCCGACCGCCTGCGCGAGCAGCTGGGGCGGCCGATCTTCCTCGTGCATCGCCTGGACCGGGCCACCAGTGGCTGCCTGCTGCTGGCCTTCGACCGCGAGACCGCCAGTGCGCTGGGCAAGGCGCTGATGGGGGGTGAAGTGGCCAAGGACTACCTGACGGTCTGCCGTGGCTGGCCGGCCGAGCTGTCCTGGCGGGTGGACCATGATCTGGACGGTGGGCCGGGCAAGCCGGTGAAGAAGCCGGCGATCACCGATTTCCAGCGGCTGGCCACCGGCGAGCTGTCGGTGCCGGTGGGTGAATTCACCAGCTCACGCTACGCATTGCTGCGCTGCCAGCCGCAGACCGGGCGCTTCCGGCAGATCCGCCGGCACCTCAAGCATCTCTCGCATCACATGATCGGCGACACCAGCCACGGTGATGGCCGCCACAACCGGATCTTCCGCATGCAGGGCGTGCACCGCATGCTGCTGCACGCCGAGCGCCTGCGCTTTCCGCATCCGGACGGTGACAGCGTGGATGTCAGTGCGCCGCTGGATCGCGAATTCCAGAAGGCGCTGGACCTGTTCGGCTGGCAGGTGGACGCCGTTTGACGCCCACGCGGTCGAGGGGTCAGAGCCCTTTCCCGCCGGGAAAGGGATCCGACCCCGCCGAGGTCACTTCTTTTCCGGCTCGTTGACGATCGCTTCCAGGTCTTTCTGCAGGTCCGCGAACAGCGGCTGCATGCGCGCCTGGATCGCCACCACCACGTTCTGCATCAGTGCCGGGGTCTTGTCCAGCAGGCTCTGGCCGGCCGGGCTCTCGTAGAACTCGGCCATCGCCAGCACGTCTTCCTTGCTGAAGGTCTTCTTGTACAGGTCCACGTACATCGGCCGCAGCTGCTGCCAGGACATCGCCTGGCGCAGGGTCTGGCTGGTCCGGGCCTGGATCCGCTTCAGCTGTTCCTGCTGCTGGGCATTGAGCTGGCGCTGCGCGGCCACCTGCTGGAACTGCTGCTGCTGCATGGCTTCGATCTGCGGCACCATGGTGTCGATCATGCTCTGCGCTCGCGAGGCCGACAGCAGGCGGTTGATGTCGCCGTCGGTCGGCGGGGCGGCCAGGGCCGGAACGCTGGCCACGGCCAGCGCCAGCAGCAGGGCGGCGCGGCGCAGCAGGGACGGCAGGGCGGGTGCGAAGCGGGTCATGCGGGGCTTCCTGCGGTACATGGGACGGCCAGCATACCCGCAGCCAAGGCGAAGGCGGCGTGTTCGGTACCTGATCGGCGGCATACGGGGCGCGATGCCGCACTCCGCCGCGTGCCTGCCGCTACAATGCGCGGATGGGCAGTGGACCGGTCACCATCAGCGCGCAGCTTGAAATCCCCGACGGCGAGATCGTCGAGCGGTTCGTGCGTGCCAGTGGCGCCGGTGGCCAGAACGTCAACAAGGTCTCCACCGCGGTGGAACTGCGTTTCGACGTCGCCAACTCGCCCTCGTTGCCCGAACCGTTGCGCGCGCGCCTGCTGGCGCGGCGTGACCGGCGCATGACCGGCGAAGGCGTGCTGGTCATCGACGCGCAGCGTTTCCGCACCCAGGATCGCAATCGCGAGGATGCGCGCGAGCGGCTGGCGGCCTTCATCCAGGCCGGGCTGAGCGTGCCCAAACCGCGCAAGGCCACCAAGCCGACCCTCGGGTCGAAACTGCGTCGTCTGGACGCCAAACGCGGGCGCGCGCAGATCAAGCGCGGGCGCTCATCACGTGACTGGGAGTGATTGCTTGAACAACCCGACTTCGTTGCTGCCGGCCGTGCCGCCGCAGATGCCGCAGGTCAAACCCAACGCCTTCCTGCGCTGGCTGGCGCGCTGCACCCTGCGCATGGGTGGCTGGAAGGTGACCGGCACCCTGCCTGACATCCCCCGGCTGGTCTTCATCATCGCTCCGCACTCGTCCAACTGGGACGGCCTGTGGGGCATGGCGGCGAAGATCGCGCTGGGCATGAAGGTGAAGGTGCTGGGCAAGGCCTCGCTGTTCTGGTGGCCGCTGGGCCCGCTGCTGCACAAGCTGGGCGTGATCCCGCTGGACCGCAGCTCGCCGCAGGGCACCGTCGGCCAGGCCGTGGACCTGCTGCGCAACAACGAGAAGATGTGGTTCGCCATCACCCCCGAGGGCACCCGCAAGGCCGTGAAGGACTGGAAGGCCGGTTTCCTGAAGATCGCCCGGATGGCCGACGTGCCGATCCTGGCCGCGTATTTCCACTACCCGGAAAAGACCATCGGCATCGGCCCGCTGTTCACGCCGACCGGCGACGACGTGGCCGACATGGCCGCCATCCGCGAGTTCTACCGGCCGTGGATCGGCAAGACCCGCGGCACGGTCTGAGCCGGCCGTAGGCCGCCGCGTAGACGCCACGTCCGGCACATGCCGGGCGAGCGCGACAGGAGTAGGGTGGAGGGCTGGTATCCCGTACCGTCTGCCCAAGGAGCGTTTCACATGTCGCGTACCGTAGTCCTGGCCGCCGCCATCAGCCTGGCGCTGGCGGCCTGTTCCGGCAAGGAGTCCACCCCCGTGTCCGAAGCCCAGAAGACCCCGGCCCAGCAGCCGGCCGAAGCCTCCACCAATCCGCTGCTGAGTGCGAGCACGCTGCCGTTCCAGGCTCCGCAGTTCGACAAGATCAAGGACAGCGACTACCTGCCGGCGTTCGAAGAAGGCATGCGCCAGCACCTGGCCGACGTGCGCAAGATCGCCGACAGCAGTGAGCCGGCCACCTTCGACAACACCATCGTGGCGATGGAGCGCAGCGGCGAGACCCTGACCCGCGTGTCGCGCATCTTCTTCGGCCTGGTCCAGGCCGATACCAACGATGCGCGCCAGAAGATCCAGGAAGAAGTGGCGCCGAAGCTGGCCGCGCACCAGGACGAGATCAACCTCGATCCGAAGCTGTTCGCGCGCGTGAAGTCGCTGTACGACCAGCGTGACACGCTGGAGCTGGACCCGGTGCAGAAGCGCCTGGTCGAGCACTACTACGACGGCCTGGTGCGCGCCGGTGCGCAGCTGTCCGACGCCGACAAGGCGACCCTGCGCAAGCTCAACGTGGAAGAGACCACCCTCTCCACCCAGTTCCACACCCGCCTGGTGGCCGCCACCGCTGCTGCTGCCGTCGTCGTCGACGACAAGGCCAAGCTGGCCGGCCTGGACGAGGACGCGATCAACAACGCTGCGGCGGCTGCCAAGGAGCGCAAGCTGGATGGCAAGTTCCTGCTGCCGCTGCAGAACACCACCCAGCAGCCGGTACTCGGCTCGCTGAGCGACCGTGACCAGCGTGCCGCCGTGCTGAAGGCCTCGGAAACCCGCGCCGAGCGCGGCGATGCCAATGACACCCGGCAGACCGTGCAGCGCCTGGCCCAGCTGCGTGCGCAGAAGGCCAAGCTGCTCGGCTTCGACACCTTTGCCGATTACCAGCTGGGCGACCAGATGGCCAAGACCCCGGCCGCCGCGCTGAAGCTGCTGACCGACACCGTGCCGGCCGCCACCGCCAAGGCCCGTGCCGAAGCCGGCGAGATCCAGAAGGTGATCGACGCGCAGAAGGGTGGATTCCAGGTCGCCGCTTCGGACTGGGACTTCTACGCCGAGCAGGTGCGCAAGGCCAAGTACGATCTGGACGAGTCGCAGATCAAGCCGTACTTCGAACTGGACAACGTGCTGCAGAACGGCGTCTTCTACGCCGCCACCCAGCTGTACGGCATCACCTTCAAGCCGCGTACCGACATTCCAACCTACAACCCGGACATGAAGGTGTACGAAGTGTTCGACAAGGACGGCACCTCGCTGGCCCTGTTCTACACCGACTACTTCAAGCGTGACAGCAAGTCCGGCGGCGCCTGGATGGACGTGTTCGTCGAACAGGATGGCCTGACCGGTGCCAAGCCGGTGGTCTACAACGTCTGCAACTTCACCAAGCCGGCCGCCGGCCAGCCTGCGCTGATCAGCTTCGACGACGTCACCACCATGTTCCATGAGTTCGGCCATGCGCTGCACGGCATGTTCTCGAACGTGAAGTACCCGTCGATCGCCGGCACCGCCACCTCGCGCGACTTCGTCGAGTTCCCGTCGCAGTTCAACGAGCACTGGGCGCTGGACCCGAAGGTGTTCGCGCACTACGCCAAGCACTACAAGACCGGCGAGGCGATGCCGCAGGAGCTGGTCGACAAGATCCTCAAGGCGCGCAGCTTCAACCAGGGCTACGCGACCACCGAGTACCTGTCGGCCGCACTGCTGGACCTGGCCTGGCACACGCAGAAGGCCGATGCGCCGCTGCAGGATGTCGGCGCCTTTGAAGCCAGCGCGCTGAAGAAGTTCAAGGTCGACCTGCCGCAGGTGCCGCCGCGCTACCGCACCACCTACTTCGACCACATCTGGGGTGGCGGTTACTCGGCCGGTTACTACGCCTACTTCTGGGCCGAAGTGCTGGACCATGACGCCTACCAGTGGTTCACCGAACACGGTGGCCTGACCGCGGCCAACGGCCAGGAATTCCGCGACAAGATCCTCTCGCGCGGCAACAGCGTGGAGCTGTCGACCCTGTACCGCGATTTCCGCGGCAAGGATCCGTCGGTGGAACCGCTGCTGAAGTTCCGCGGCCTGAAGTAAGAAAGCGAAAACGGCGGGGGCAACCCCGCCGTTTTCCTTTTGCGTCGATGCCATCGATGAATTCTGCAGTTACCGCTCATCCACGCATGGCGTGGATCTACTGCAGATCGCAGGAATCTGTCGAAGGTGGGGTGGGTCCGGTTGCGGGGGTATCCGCGCCATGGATGGCGCGGCTAAGCCTCCATGGACGGATTCACGGCGTCCCCCGCAAGTGGGCCCACCCCGCCATCCCACGGAAATCCAGCCTTTGCTGTCGCTGTTGAGGTTGCCGGCCAGCGGCCGGCACTACCTACCGGGTGCCGGGCGCAGCCCGGCCATCACGTGCCTACGTGCACGCGGTTCGCCTGCTCGGCCAGTCCCAGGTGATCCAGCGCGATATCCAGCGCCAGTACATAGCTCTGCGCGCCATACCCCGCGGCGATGCCCAAGCGCTGGCCGACGCCGGCCGGCAGGCACGGCTCGGCCACTGCACCGTCGTCATGCACTTCCACATAGGCGTTGTGCAGGTAGGGCAGCAGGCGCTGCAGGCGCAGGCTGTTGGCACATGCACCCGGGTCAAGCAGGGTCACCTCGCCGCGGCTGTGGTCGGCCACGCGTAGCGCATCGAGCAGTTCCTGCTCCGAACCACAGGCACGGATCGCCACGCTGGTCCCTGCGTCGATCGCCCGATGCACCAGCGACTTCAGTACCGGCGCCGGCAGGGGCATCGCGGTGCGGATCAGTGCGCCGGCGGCTTCCGGGCCGCGGATGATGAAGATCGACATGGCTCAGCCCTCCTGCGCCAGGCGGCGGCCAACGATGGCCAGCGACAACGGGTAACCGGCCTGCTGGCTGCGCTGGTCGACCACCACGGCGGCGGGGCCGTGCTGCAGGCGCAGGCGAACATCCAGACCCGGCTCGCTAGGCGATTGCAGCTCGATGTACTGCGCCGGCAGCCGTTCCAGTGCTGCCTGCAGCGCGCCACCTTCGGCCTGCCATTGCGCTTCGTCGGCGGTACCGACATCCAGCAGTACCCAGTCGGCCGACCGCGCCTGCGGCTGGCAAAGGCACTGGCGTACCTCGGACAGGTTGGCGCAGTCGCTGCACAGCACGCGATGGCCGGCCAGCTGCGCCGGCAGCTGCGGGCGCGGCGCCGACGAAGATGCGTGGCGGATCACCAGGAGGGTCATACAACACCTTGCGGAATGCGCCCTGTGGCGCGGTGGGCACACGATGCGCGTGCTGCCCGTAAAGGTGCGATGCCCGCGGCCGGGCCGGGGCGTAAAACCTGCGTAACCCGTGTCCGGCGCTACCGGGAACCTGCGGCGCCTGCATGTGGTCTGATACCGCTACCACCTACCCGGAGCCTGTCATGGATGCTGTTGCCCGCCCTCCCTTTTCCGAACGCGCGCTGGTCTGGCTGAAGAAGGAAGCATTGCCGCTGCTGGTGATGCTCGGCCTGCTCGCCGCCGCCCGCGATACCCTGGCCAACCACTACGTGGTGCCCAGCGGCTCGATGCAGCCGACCCTGCAGCCCGGCGACCGGGTAGTGGTGGACATGCGCGCCTATGGCCTGCGCCTGCCGTTCACCGGCAAGGAACTGATGTCCACCGGCGTTCCGCAGCGCGGTGAAGTGGCGGTGTTCGATTCACCGGCCGACGGCACCCGCCTGATCAAGCGCGTGGCGGCGGTGGCCGGTGACCATGTGCAGATGCGCGAGGGCCATCTGAGCATCAACGGCCAGCCGCTGCAGATCGCCGACCTGCAGGACGTGGAAGCCTTCGGCGAGCGCCGTGCCCGCCTCGACCTGGACATGGGCGGCGGTCCGGACATCGCCGACCTGGTGGTGCCGGCCGGCAAGGTGCTGGTGCTGGGTGACCACCGTGGCAACAGCTTCGACGGCCGCTTCTTCGGTTTCGTCGACGCCGACAAGCTCTACGGCCGCGCCGTGGCGGTGTACTACCGTCGTGGCGACGGCTTCGAGTGGCAGCGGCTGTAAGCTGAATTGATACTTCTCGTGTATCAATCATGATCTATCAGGTTATGGATCGACTGGATCGACGGGCCTAGTCTGAGGCCCGTTCCCTCCCATGCCCGGCCGTCCCCACCGGCCCCTCGATCCCATGACTGGCGAAACCGCGGCGGCCGTCGAACGCCGCCCCCACACTGTTGATTCCAGCGCCGAGACCCGCATCCAGCAGGGCACGCCGGCCTTCCGCCGCACCGCGCTGGCGCTGTTCCTGGCCGGCTTTTCCACCTTCGGCCTGCTGTACACCGTGCAGCCGCTGCTGCCCGAGTTCAGCCGTCACTTCGGCGTGTCCGCAGCTGGCAGCGCGATGTCGTTGTCGCTGACCACCGGCACGCTGGCGGTGGCGATGCTGCTGGCCGGCCTGCTGTCCGATGCGGTCGGTCGCCGCCCGTTGATGATCGCTGCGCTGCTGGCCTCGGCCATGCTGTCGCTGAGCACGGCGCTGGTGGATGACTGGACCACGCTGCTGGTGCTGCGCACCCTGCTTGGCCTGGCGCTGAGCGGCGTGCCGGCGGTGGCGATGACCTACCTGGTGGAGGAAATGGACAGCCGCGCGCTGGGCCTGGCGATGGGCCTGTACATCGGCGGCAACGCCATCGGTGGCATGAGCGGGCGCCTGCTGGCCGGCATCATCGCCGACCATTGGGGCTGGCGCTGGGGCATCGGCGTGGTCTCGATCATCGCCATCGCCAGTACCGTGCTGCTGTGGCTGCAGCTGCCACCGTCGCGGCATTTCCATGCACGTCGCGGCGGCCTGCGCCAATTGCCGTCGCGCTGGCGCACGCTGTTCGCCGACCCGGGCCTGCCGTGGCTGTTCGCTACCTCGTTCGTGCTGATGGGCGTGTTCGTCACCCTCTACAACTACCTGGGCTACCACCTGCTGGCGCCGCCGTACCATCTCAGCCAGACCGTGGTCGGCCTGATCTTCAGCGTCTATCTGGTGGGCACCTTCAGCTCGGCGTGGATGGGCCAGCAGGCCACGCGCTACGGCCGCGGCCGCATCCTGTCGATCTCGTTTGCGTTGATCGGCGCCGGCATCGCGCTATTGGCACTGTCGTGGTTGAGCACGATGGCGCTGGGTATCGCACTGGTGACCTTTGGCTTCTTCGGTGGCCACTCGGTGGCCAGCAGCTGGGTCGGCAGCCGCGCCGGTGCGATGCGCGCCGAAGCCTCGGCGCTGTACCTGTTCGCCTATTACCTGGGTTCGAGCGTGCTCGGTGGTGTGGGCGGCCTGGCTTATGCGGCGTGGGATTGGCTGGGTGTGTGCCTGTTCGCCGCCGTGCTGACCCTGATCGGCGGTGGCATTGTCTGGGCGCTGCAGCAGCGCGCCCCGCAGCCGGTGACGGCGTGAATCACCGCGTACGGTAGTGCCGGCCGCTGGCCGGCTACCCCACCTGGGTCCGCATGCCGGCCAGCGGCCGGCACTACCGGGTGGATTGCACGCTTACCCTTCGGCGAACGCTTCACGCAGCAGCCCGGCGAAATTGCGGATCAACGGCGTCACACCCTCGCGGTGCCACGCCAGCTGCACTTCCGAATGCGCACCAGCATCGGCCAGCGCGACGAAGCGCGCGCCCTCCACGCGGATGTGATCGCAGGACGACGGCAGGATCGCCGCACCCAGGCCGGCGGCGGCCAGACTGATCAGGGTCGAGGCCTCACCGGCCTCCTGCACGATGCGCGGGGTGAACCCGGCGGCCGCGCACAACGCGATCATGTGGTCATGGATGCCCGCACCGGCGCTGCGGCGGAACGCCACGAACGGTTCCTGCGCGAAGTCGCGCAGCGACAGCGTGCCCTGCGCCGAGAGCCTGCGCAGGGCAGGGTGGTCGGCATGCACGATCAACGCCAGTGGATCGACGAACAGGCTGTGCGCCACCAGCTCTGGTGGCAGCGCGCGCTTGCGGATGATGCCCACGTCCAGTGAACCGTCGAGCAGCGCATCAATCTGCTGCAGGGTGTTCATCTCGCTCAGCTGCAGCCGCACCTGCGGATAGCGTTGGCGGTACTGCAGGATCGAGCGCGGAATCTGCGGCGACAGTGGCGTCGCGCGGGTCAGCCCGATGCGCAGCTCACCCTGCTCACCGCGCTGCGCGCGCTGGACTTCGTCCACCGCCGTTTCCACCTGCTGCACGATGGCCCGCGCACGTTCCTGCAGCAGCTCGCCCGCCGGCGTCAGCTGCACACGACGATGGCTGCGCACGAACAGGCGCGCACCGATCAGGTCTTCCAGCTGGCGGATCTGCTGGCTGAGCGGCGGCTGCGACATACCCAGCCGCTCCGCCGCCTGGCCGAAGTGCAGCGTGTCGGCGACGGCAAGGAAGTAGCGAAGATGGCGGAGTTCGATGGACATGGGTGCAGTCTATTCATCGCCGGTGGGAAATGGGGTCAGATCCGTTTTCCTGCGGAAAACGGATCTGACCCCGGTCACCCGTCATCCACGCATGGCGTGGATCTATCGTGCCGACCAACGGTCGGCACCCACCAACAGCAGCGACCAACTGTCAGAGGCGGGGCGGTGTGGGTGGGCAGGACCGTTGGCGCCATGGATGGCGCCATCGAGCCCCCATGGATGGGTTTACGGCGTGTCCTGCCCACCCACACTGCCCCGCCATCCCACCGAATGCCAGCTTTTGACGTTGACGTTGACGTTGCTTCGGCTTCGGCAGGTGCAGGGCGCAGCCCTGCCGCACACCCTCACCGCTCCGAATGCCCGCTCTGGTCATAATCGCGCGGGCTGAACAACTCCGGCTGGATCAGCTCGATGAACGCCCGCGCCTGCGCCGACAACGCCTTGCCCCGGCGCACGATCACCCCGTAACTGCGTTCCGGGAACCAGCGCTTCATCGACCGCGCCGCCAGCCGCTCGCGATCGGCCTCGTTCAGGCACAGCGCCGGCACGATGGAAATACCCATGCCCATCGCCACGTACTGCTTGATCACCTCCCAGCCGCCCACCTCCAGCGCCACGGTGTAGGCGATGCGGTGGCGCTGGAACACCTGGTCCACCAGGCGGTAGGTGATCTGCCGCTTCGGTGGCAGCACCAGTGGATAGCGGGCGATGTCGGCCAGTTCCAGTTCGCCGCCGCTGGCCAGCGGATGGTCGTGCGGTGCGATCAGCACCTGCTCGAAGCGGTAGGCCGGCGCGTAGCTGAGGTCGGCCGGCACATCGGTCATCGAGCCGATCGCCAGGTCGGCGGCGTCCTCGCGCAGCAGGTCGGTGCCATCAGCGCTGATCGCGTTGTGCAGGGTCAGGCGCACGTCCGGATGATGCAGGCGGAAGCGTTCGACGATCTTCGGCAGCAGGTACAGGATGGTCGAGCTGTTGGCGGCGATGTTCAGCTCGCCCGCGTCCAGGCCACGCACCTTGTCGCGGAAACGCGCCTCCAGCCCGTCCAGGTTCTCCACCAGCGGCTGTGCCATTTCGTACAGCAGCTGGCCCTCGCGGCTGGGCACCAGGCGGCGCCCGCTGCGCTCGAACAACGGCACCCCCAGCTCCCGTTCCAGCGCCTGCAACTGCAGGCTGATCGCCGGCTGGCTGACGAAAAGTGCCTCAGCCGCCCGTGAGACCGAGCCCAGGCGCACCGTCTGGCAGAACGCGCGCAGTGGCTTCAGCCGGTCGGATTTGTAGGAAAAACGCGGACTTGGCGGGGTGCGTGTGGTCATCGCGTCACAAGTATTAGCACAATTTATGTAGAACATTGCAAAAACTGTTTTGCCAAATACTCGGCACCAGCGGCACCGTGGAGACGTTCCCCCACCGCTGGAGTCGCCCCATGTCCGCCGTCGCTTCCGCTGTTCCCACCCCCGCCAGCAAGGCCACCCCCGGCATCGCCCTGGCGACCCGTGTGGCCGGCCAGGACACCGTGCTGCCGGCGCCGTTGCTGGCCCTGCTGGTGTCGCTGCACCGCGCGGTGGAACCGGGCCGGCAGGCACGGCTGCAGGCACGCCGCGAACGCCAGGCGTTCTTCGACCAGGGCGGCCTGCCGGATTTCCGCGAAGACACCGCCGCCATCCGCAGCGGCGACTGGACCGTCGCGCCGCTGCCGGAGGCATTGCAGGACCGCCGCGTCGAGATCACCGGCCCGACCGACCCGAAGATGGTCATCAACGCGCTGAACTCCGGCGCCAAGGTGTTCATGGCCGACTTCGAGGATTCGACCTCGCCGACCTGGCGCAACCTGCTGGCCGGCCAGCAGTCGCTGGCCGCCGCGGTGCGTGGTGATCTCGAATACACCGCACCCAATGGAAAGCACTACCGCCTGCGCCCGTACGACGAGCAGGCGGTGCTGATCGTGCGCCCGCGTGGCTGGCACCTGGACGAGAAGCACGTGCGCATCGATGGCCAGTTCATCGCTGGTGGCCTGTTCGACGCGGCGGTGTTCGCCTTCCACAACGCCCGCACCCTGCAGGCGAAGGACCGTGGCCCGTACTTCTACCTGCCCAAGCTGCAGAGCATGGAGGAAGCGGCGCTGTGGGAAACCGCGCTGTCGCACATCGAAGGCATGCTCGGCCTGCCGCACGGGCAGATCAAGGTGACCGTGCTGATCGAAACGCTGCCGGCGGTGTTCGAGATGGATGAGATCCTGCACGCGCTGCGCGACCGCATCGTCGGCCTGAACTGCGGGCGCTGGGACTACATCTTCTCGTACCTGAAGACCTTCCGCCGCCACGCCGACCGCGTGCTGCCCGAGCGCGGCCAGGTGACCATGACCCAGCCGTTCCTGAAGGCGTATTCGGAGCTGCTGATCCAGACCTGCCATCGCCGCGGTGCGCATGCGATGGGCGGCATGGCCGCGCAGATCCCGATCAACAACGATGCCGCTGCCAACGAACAGGCGATGGCCCGCGTGCGCGCCGACAAGCTGCGCGAAGTGACCGCTGGCCACGATGGCACCTGGGTCGCGCATCCGGCGCTGATTCCGGTGGCGATGGCGATCTTCGACGAACACATGCCCGGTGCGAACCAGCACAGCGTGCTGCGCCAGGATGTGCGCGTCGGCCGCGACGAACTGATCGCACGGCCGCCCGGCACCATCACCCGCGCCGGCTTCGAAGGCAATGTGGAAGTCTGCGTGCGCTACCTGGCGGCATGGCTGGATGGCAACGGCTGCGTGCCGATCCACCACCTGATGGAGGACGCGGCCACCGCCGAGATCAGCCGCAGCCAGCTGTGGCAGTGGCTGCATACGCCGGGCCAGCAGCTGGACGACGGCACCGCCATCGACCTGGCCCTGCTGGATGCCACGCTGGCGCAGCTGCCGGCACGGCTGGGTGACACCACCGCGCTGCCCGGTGGCGCACGCATCGGCGAGGCCATCGCCCTGCTCGGCGAACTGAGCCGCAGCGACGAACTGACCGATTTCCTGACCCTGCCGGCCTACGCGCGCATCGACTGATCGCCGCCCGCGTTTCCCGCCGTTTCCCTCCCCGCTGCACGCACGAACCGAACTGGAGAAAGACATGAGCAAGCTGCCCACTGCCGAACAGATCCAGCACGACTGGGATACCAACCCGCGTTGGGAAGGCATCCAGCGCAACTACAGCGCCGCTGACGTGGTGCGCCTGCGCGGCACCGTCCACATCGAGCATTCGCTGGCCCGCCTGGGTGCGGAGAAGCTGTGGGCGTCGCTGCATGAGCGCGAGTTCGTCAACGCGCTGGGTGCATTGACCGGCAACCAGGCCATGCAGCAGGTCAAGGCCGGCCTGAAGGCGATCTACCTGTCCGGTTGGCAGGTGGCGGCCGATGCCAACCTGGCCGGGCAGATGTACCCGGACCAGTCGCTGTACCCGGCCGATTCGGTGCCGGCGGTGGTCAAGCGCATCAACAACACGCTGCTGCGCGCCGATCAGCTGCACCACGCCGAAGGCAAGGACGACATCGATTTCCTGCAGCCGATCGTGGCCGATGCGGAAGCCGGTTTCGGCGGCGTGCTCAATGCGTTCGAACTGATGAAGGCGATGATCGAGGCCGGTGCCGCCGGCGTGCATTTCGAAGACCAGCTGGCCTCGGTGAAGAAGTGCGGCCACATGGGCGGCAAGGTGCTGGTGCCGACCCGTGAGGCGATCGAGAAGCTCAACGCCGCGCGCCTGGCCGCCGACGTGCTGGGCGTGCCGACCCTGCTGGTGGCACGTACCGATGCCGAAGCCGCGGATCTGCTGACCAGCGACATCGATGGCAATGACAAGCCGTTTGCCACCGGCGAGCGCACGGTGGAAGGCTTCTACAAGACCCGCAACGGCCTGGACCAGGCGATCAGCCGTGGCCTGGCCTACGCGCCCTACGCCGACCTGGTGTGGTGCGAGACCGGCAAGCCGGACCTGGAGTTCGCACGGAAATTCGCCGAGGCGATCCATGCGAAGTTCCCGGGCAAGCTGCTGGCCTACAACTGCTCGCCCAGCTTCAACTGGAAGAAGAACCTGGACGACGCCACCATTGCCAGGTTCCAGCGCGAACTGGGCAGCTACGGCTACAAGTTCCAGTTCATCACCCTGGCCGGCTTCCACGCGCTGAACTACGGCATGTTCAACCTGGCCCACGGCTACGCACGCCGGCAGATGAGCGCGTTCGTGGAACTGCAGGAAGCCGAGTTCGAAGCGGCCGAGCGCGGCTTCACTGCGGTCAAGCACCAGCGCGAGGTCGGTACCGGCTACTTCGATGCGGTGACCCAGGCGATCCAGCAGGGCCAGTCGTCGACCACCGCGCTGACCGGCTCGACCGAGGAGGAGCAGTTCCACGGCGGGCGCAGCGAACGCGCGGCGTGATGCGGTAGCGCCGGCCGCTGGCCGGCAACCCGTCGATGTTCCAGGAGTCCACATGGTTGCCGGCCAGCGGCCGGCACTACCGGGCCTCAGAGCGATCAGGGTGGCCAGGGAAGGGCCAGACAACGCCGGCCGGTCGGGGGACCTGCCGGCGTTGTTGTATCGATGCAAGGGTGCAGCGCGCGGGGAGCGTCAATCAGGCGCACCCCCTGGGCCGGCAACTTGGCCGAAACCCTGTGAAACCCGGCATCGGATTGATCCGGCAGGAGTTTTGCCCGGACACCCGTGACCAGAACGGGCCACCACCGATCTTCACATCAATCAAGATCGGCAGAAGGGTCAAAATGAGATAGGGCGCACAGTTTAAAGCGGTGCTATGCTCCGCGGCTCACCAGGGGACGCTGGCGGCGGGTGCAGGGAATGACCGGCAGGGGTGCGGCCGAGAACAGTGATGTGACGACAGGTATCGCCCGGGTGGCGATGGCCGAGATCGTGCACGCTCTGTTGTCAGATGCCGAGGTGGCATTGTTCGCCAGATTCGCCCGCGCATGCAAGCTCCGTGCCGGACAGTGGCTGTTCCAGCGCGGCCACCGCGGCGAGCGCATGTATGTGATCCTCGAAGGCCAGATCGAACTGGACTTCGGCGAGGACCTGGTGATCAAGACGCTCGGGCAGCACGAGTTCTTCGGAGAACTGGGCCTGCTGGTCGGCGACCACCTGCGCAGCGCCAGCGCGCGCGCGCTGGTCGACTGCGATGTGCTGGAACTGGGGCCGGCTGATTTCCACCGGCTGGTCGAATCCGATCCCGGCCTGGTGGCCTACTTCCTGCGCCGCACGATCATGCGCGTGCTGACCAACGAACAGGCTCTGATCAGCCAGCTGCGCCGGCGCAACCACGATCTGGAAACCGCGCTGGACAACCTGTACATCACCACCCACCAGTTGACCCACACCCGTGAGCTGGTGCGTACCGATGAACTGACCGGGCTGCACAACCGCCGCGGCCTCACCCTGTACCTGCAGGAGTGCCGCGAGCATGCCGAGGGGCCGCCGCAGGCGCTGCTGCTGATCGACTGCGACCGCTTCAAGCAGATCAACGACCGCCACGGCCACCAGGCCGGCGACCGCGTGCTGCAGAGCATGGGCAACATCCTGCGCTCGATGGCCGGCGAACAGGACCTGGCCTGCCGGCTCGGCGGCGATGAGTTCTGCCTGATCCTGCGCCGTGGCAACCACGAGATCGTGCAGCATGCGGCCGAGTTCATCCTCAGCGCGGTGCATGGCCTGCTCGAGCGCAGCCATGGCACGCCGCATGTAAGCCTGGTCAGCATCGGAGCCAGCCTGCTGGCCGCCGACGCGGACTGGAGCGAGTGGTATGCCAGCGCCGACCGGGCGCTGTACCGGGCCAAGCGTGACGGCGGCAACTGCCTGCGCTGGGTGGATGATCCGGACGACCAATAGGGAGATGCAGGCGATGAATGGCGACAACGGAACGTCAGCCCCGCATAGCCCACAGCTACGCGCCCTGCTGTTCACCGATCTGTGTGATTCGCTGCAGCTGGTCGAGCGCATCGGCGATGTGGCAGCGGCGAGCCTGTTCCAGGAACACGACCGCCTGGTGCTGGTGCTGCAGCACCGCTGGAATGGCCAGCTGATCGATCGCTCCGACGGCCTGTTCATGCTGTTCGAGCGCGCCATCGATGCACTGGGCTTCGCCCTGGACTACCAGCGTGAGCTGCACGCGCTGGGCCAGCAGCGCGCGATTGAACTGCGCGCGCGTGCCGGCCTGCACGTGGGTGACGTGCTGACCTGGGAGAACAGTGCCGAGGCAGTCCGTGCCGGTGCCAAGTCGATGGAGGTGGAAGGCCTGGCCAAGCCGATGGCGGCGCGCCTGATGATGCTGGCCCGCCCCGGCCAGATCCTGCTGTCGGCAGTGGCCGAATCACTGACCCGCCGTGCCACCGATGCACTGGGCGAGCGTGGTACGCGCCTGCTGTGGAAATCGCACGGGCGCTGGCGCTTCAAGGGCGTGCCGGTAGTGCAGGAAGTGATCGAAGTGGGCGAGATCGGTTCGGCGCCGCTGCGCATGCCGCGCGCCAATGCCAAGGCGCGCCGCGACCTGCCGCTGTGGCGGCAGCCGCTGGTGCTGGCCGCCGAAGGCCTGGTGCTGGCGGTGGCGGTGCTCGGCGGCTGGCTGCTGCTGCGGCCGGAACCGGCGATCGCGTTCGCTGAGCGCGACTGGGTGGTGCTCGGTGATGTCGACAACCTCACCGGCGATCCGATCTTCGATGACTCGATGCGCCACGCGATCCGGATCGCGCTGGAGCAGTCGCGCTACGTGAACGTGCTGTCGGAGGGCAAGATCCGCGAAAGCCTGGAAATGGCGCGGCTCTCGGGCGATACCCGGTTGAACCGCGATACCGCCGTCGACGTGGCGGTGCGGGAAGGCGCGCGCGCGGTGCTGTTGCCGACCGTGCGGCAGAAGATCGGTGGCTATGAGCTGGCCATCGACGTCGCTGCACCGGGCAGCGGGCAGGTGATCCAGACGTTCACCGCCACCGCGGATCGATCCGATCAGATGGTGTTCGCGGTGGACGACGTGGTCGGGCGCCTGCGGCGTGGACTGGGCGAGTCGGTGGCAAGCCTGGAACAGTCGTTGCCGTTGCCGCGGGCATCGACCCAGGACCTGCGCGCACTGCGTGCATTCGCCCTGGCCGAGAGTGCACTGGGCCAGCGTCGCTTCGAGGAGGCACGCAACCTCTACCAGGCTGCGATCGATATCGATCCTGGTTTTGCCCTGGCCTACATGGGCGTGGCCAAGCTGCATGCGCGCGTCGAGGAAGGGCGGCGCGCGCGCGAAGCCATGCAGCATGCGCTGGACCTGCAGGATCGCCTGCCACCACGCGAGCGGCTGTACCTGAAGGCCTGGATGGCCGAGCTGGAGCCGGGCGGCTGGGCGCTGGAGCAATGGCGCACGCTGGCCAAGGTCTACCCGGATTCGTTCGCGGGGCTGTCCAACACGTCCTGGTACCTGCTGCAGGCCAACCAGTTCAGCGAGGCTGAGCCCTATGCGCGAGCGGCCGCGGTGCCGCAGGACCCCTTGCGGCTGTATCCGCTGGTCCATCTGGTGCGGATACAGATTGCTGCCAACCAACCGCAGCGTGCCGCCGAAACACTGGCCCAGGCGCAGATCCTGCGCGGCCGTGATGACGCCGATGAGACCGGCGTGGATGTGCTGGTGGCGCAGGGGCAGTACGCCAAGGCAGCGAAGCTGTTGCCGCAGATCCATGCCAGCGATGCCCTGCAGCAGCGCATGAAGCTGCGTGCGCAGCTGCTGCTGGCGGCCGCGCAGCGCGACTGCCCGGCGATGCAGCAGGCGATACGCGATGATGCACCGGCGCCGACGCTGGTCGATCTTCAGGTACAGCAGCGCCTGCAGCACGCCAGCGTGGCGGCGTTGTGTTCGGGCGCCGACCGCGCCGAGCTGCAGGCCATCGCAGCGCTGCTGCAGCCGATGCTGCAGGAGCGCGATGATCCCATGCTGCATGCCCGTGGCCTGCAGTGGCTGGCGCTGGTCCATCTGGCGCAGCGCCAGGGCCAGTTCGAGCTGGCCAAGCGCTGGCTGGACGATCAGCGGCCCCTGCTGCGCAGTCTGCGCAGCCCGGTCGCGGACCGCTGGCTACGCATCGTCAGCGCCATGGATGAGCTGCAGATGCAGCGCCCCGAGGCCGCCCGCACCCTGATCGAACCGATGCTGGATGGCAACGAGCCGGTGCAGGCGCGCGTGGTACTGCTGCTCGCACTGCGCGCACAGGGCGATGAAGCCGCCGTGCGTCGTCAGCAGGCGTGGCTGGCCCAGCATCGCGGCCAGGCCATTGCCGAGGTCACTGCCCTGCAGGTGTGGCAACCGCTGAACGTGTATGACGTCTCCACGTGGGCTACGCCGGCCACGGCCGGCGCGCCCTGATGGCGGGTCAGCCGTCGATGCGCTCGCCGACCTTGCCGGCTTCGAAGCAGAACACCACGGTCATGGCCGCCACCGACCCGGACAGGTGGGCCTGCAGCCCGTCACGCACCTGGCTCAGCTCCTCGACCGAGGCCAGGGTGCCGATCTTCATGCAGTCGTTTTCGCCAACGGCACCGTCCAGACCGATCGAGGCCAGGGCCTTGGCCGGCGAAGCGGTGAAGTGGCTGCGGAAGTCGTCGCTGCCGATCAGGTGGTCCAGCAGGGTGCTGGCGTCTGCGGCGGAAAGGCGGGGATGGGTGCTCATGGGGATCGTCCGTAGGTGGAGTTTCTCGTATCGGCCGCGACAGCCTGCCATTGAGGGCCGCGCGTTGCACGTCGCTAAAGTTGGCCGCGCTGCGGTCGTTGCTGCTATGCCGGTTGTGCGGCAGAAGGAAGGAAACCCATGCGCCTGCGCCGCTGCGCCAGCCTGATGTTCGAACCCCGCGAGGCGGTCACCCTGGACCTGCGCGCGATGCTGGCCGGCCATGCCGAGATGGACAGCCAGATCAGCTGGGTGGCGCTGGCCGCCCATCTGGACCAGCCGCTGCCGGTGGACGCCGAGGAGCGCCAGCTGCTGGGCGAGCTCAGCGCGCACCGCTGGAGCGAACCGCCCGCCGATGCCTCCCCGGCCATGCTGGCCCGCCTGGTCGAGCAGGGCCTGCTGCTGACCGACCCGCCCAGCGAGGTGGGGCACCAGATGCGCGACGAGGCGCTACGCCGCAGCCAGTGGTGGCCGCTGGCCGCGTTGGCCCACCGCCATGCGCGCTGGCAGGCCGTGGACAGCGTGGAGGACATGCGTCGGCAGGGGCTGGACACCGCTGCCGGCCTGCGCCAGCGGCTGGGGCCGCCACCGCCGGTGGTACAGCCCATGCGGGGCGACTATCAGCCGCTGCCGCGCAGCGAAGAGGCCGCGTTCGACGCGCTGCTGGCGCGCCGCACCACCTGCCGCAATTTCGACCGGGAGCGCGCGCTGCCGCTGCCGCTGCTGGCCCAGGTGCTTCAGCGCACGCTGATGGCCCACGCGGTGCAGAAGGTCGAGCGCGATACCGAGTTCCTGAAGAAGAACGTGCCTTCCGGTGGCGGCCTGCATCCCACCGAGGGCTTCTTGCTGGTGCAGAACGTGGACGGGCTGTTACCGGGCCTGTATCACTACCACCCGGTGCAGCACGCGGTGCTGCCGCTGCCCTCGCCACCGCCGCAGGCACTGGCTGCGCTGGCGCGGCGGATGCTGTCCGGGCAGGAGTGGTTCGCCGATGCACCGGCGCTGCTGGTGCTGGCGCCGCGCTATGACCGCTGCTTCTGGAAGTACCGCAACCACGCCAAGGCGCACCGTGCGGTGACGCTGGATGTCGGCCACATCTCGCAGCTGCTGTACCTGTGCGCGACCGAGCGTGGGCTGGCGGCGTTCGTCACCGCAGCCATCAACGATGCCGATGTCGATCGTGCCTTCGGGTTCGATGGCATCGGCCAGAGCGCGATGGCCATCTGCGGCCTGGGCTGGCGCAGTGCCACGCTGGACACGGCCGAATTCGATCCCGCTGGTCGGGTGACGGCGGGCGACGACCGCTGAGCGGCCGTCGCCCCGGCGTTCACGCCGCTTCGAAGTCCACCAGCACGGCACCGTCGCCGACCTGGTCGCCGGCCTTGGCGCGGTAGCCTTTCACCGTGCCATCGGCCGGTGCCTGCAGGGTGTGCTCCATCTTCATCGCTTCCAGCACCACCAGCGGCGTACCGCGCTTGACCTCGGTGCCGGCCGCGACCAGCGTGGCCACAATCCTGCCCGGCATCGGCGCCAGCAGGCTGCCGGCGTCGGCCACGGCGTGGTCCGATTCACCCACCGGATCATGCAGGGTGAAGCGGTGCTGGCCGTCGGCGCCGAACAGGTACAGCTGGTCACCGTCGCGCAGCAGCTGCAGTGACCAGCGGCGCTCGCCCAGCTGCACCGCCAGGCCGTGCACATCGGCCGTGCCGATCACCTGTACCGATGCTGCGTCATCGCACTGCACCCGCCAGCCATCGGCCTGCGCCCACACCTTCAGCGTGTGCCTGCGTTCGCCCTGCTGCAGCGGCAACACGCGCGGCGCGGACGCGCCGAGGCGCCAGCCATCCTGTGCTCGCCACGGCGAATGCGGGTCGCGCGCATCGCTGCCGGCGTGCGCGGTGCTGGCCACAGCGGCAACCGCTGCCAGCAGCCACAGCGCGTCGTCGCTGTCGCCCACCGCACTCAACGCGGCCTGCTCGCGTTCGATCAACGCGGTATCCAGCCTGGCGTGCGTGAACGAATCGGTGTTCACCAGCCGGCGCAGGAAGCCGGCATTGGTGGTCACGCCCACCACCTGGCAGTCGGCCAGGGCCTGGCTCATGCGGCGCAGCGCGGCGTCGCGGTCCACGTCCCAGACGATCAGCTTGGCGATCATCGGATCGTAGTACGGCGTGATGCTGTCGCCTTCCTCGACGCCGGTATCCACGCGCACATGGGCCGACGGGGTCGGCAGGCGCAGGCGGCGCAGGGTGCCGGTGGAGGGCAGGAAGCCACGGTCGGCATCTTCGGCGTACAGGCGCGCTTCGATGGCGTGGCCGTGGATGGCCAGCTGGTCCTGGCGCAACGGCAGCGGCAGGCCCGAGGCCACGCGCAGCTGCCACTCCACCAGGTCGGTGCCGGTGATGTATTCGGTGACCGGGTGCTCGACCTGCAGGCGGGTATTCATTTCCATGAAGTAGAAATCGCCGTCCGGGCCGGCGATGAATTCCACCGTGCCGGCACCGACGTAGCCCACCGCGCGCGCGGCATCGACCGCGGCCTTGCCCATCGCAGCACGACGTTCGGGACTCATGCCCGGCGCGGGTGCTTCTTCCAGTACCTTCTGGTGGCGGCGCTGAACCGAGCAGTCGCGCTCGAACAGGTAGACCGCCTCACCGTGGCTGTCGCCGAACACCTGGATCTCGATATGGCGCGGGCGCTCGACATACTTCTCGACCAGCACATGGTCGTTGCCGAACGCCGAGGCCGCCTCGCGCTGGCAGCTGGCCAGCGCATCGACGAAGTCCTCGCTGCGTTCGACCTTGCGCATGCCCTTGCCACCGCCACCGGCGCTGGCCTTGATCAGCACCGGGTAGCCGATGCCATCGGCCTGCGCGCGCAGGAAGTCCGGCGCCTGCTGGTCGCCGTGGTAGCCCGGCGTCAGCGGTACACCGGCCTTGGCCATCAGCGCCTTGGCCGCGCTCTTGTCGCCCATCGCGCGGATGGCGCTGGCCGGCGGCCCGATGAAGGTGATGCCGGCGGCGGCGCAGGCATCGGCGAAGTCGGCGTTCTCGGACAGGAAGCCGTAGCCGGGGTGGATCGCCTGCGCGCCGGTCAGGCGTGCGGCGTCGAGCAGGGCATCGCTGCGCAGGTAGCTCTCACGCGCGGCCGCCGGACCGATGTGGATGGCTTCGTCGGCCAGGCGCACGTGGCGTGCGGTGCGGTCGGCATCGGAATACACCGCCACGGTGGCGATGCCGAGACGGCGGCAGGTGGCGATGACGCGGCAGGCGATCTCGCCGCGGTTGGCGATCAGGACTTTGGTGAACATGGCAACAGGCTCGGTCATGGCACGGGTTACATGCGGAACACGCCGAAGCGCGTCTGCTGCGGGGCGGCGTTGAGGCTGGCCGACAGCGCCAGGGCCAGCACCCGGCGGGTGTCGGCCGGATCGATCACGCCGTCATCCCACAGGCGCGCGCTGGCGTAGTACGGATGGCCCTGCTGTTCGAACTGCTCGCGGATCGGTGCCTTGAACGCATCCTCTTCCGCCGCCGGCCACTGGCCGCCCTTGGCTTCGATGCCATCGCGCTTGACCGTGGCCAGCACGCTGGCGGCCTGTTCGCCGCCCATCACGCCGATGCGTGCGTTCGGCCACATCCACAGGAAGTTCGGCGAGTACGCGCGGCCGCACATGCCGTAGTTGCCGGCACCGAACGAGCCACCAATCACCACGGTGAACTTCGGCACCTTGGCGCAGGCCACCGCCATCACCAGCTTGGCCCCGTCCTTGGCGATGCCGCCCTGCTCGTACTTGCGGCCGACCATGAAGCCGGTGATGTTCTGCAGGAACACCAGCGGGATGTTGCGCTGGGTGCACAGCTCGATGAAGTGCGCCCCCTTCAGTGCCGACTCGGAGAACAGGATGCCGTTGTTGGCGATGATGCCGATCGGGTAGCCGTTCAGATGCGCGAAGCCGGTCACCAGCGTTGCGCCGTAGCGCGGCTTGAACTCATCGAAGCGCGAGCCATCGACCAGGCGCGCGATGACCTCGCGCACGTCGTAGGGCTTGCGCGTGTCGGCCGGGATCACGCCATACAGCTCGTGTGCCGGCAGCAGTGGCTCCTCGCTGGCCTGCACCGCCATCGCCGGTTCCGGCTTGCGCCAGTTCAATTGCGCGATGATCGCGCGCACCCGTGCCAAGGCCTGCAGATCGTTGTCGGCCATGTGGTCGGCAACGCCGGAAATGCGCGTGTGCACATCGGCACCGCCCAGTTCCTCGGCCGTGACCACTTCACCGGTGGCCGCCTTCACCAGCGGTGGGCCGCCGAGGAAGATGGTGCCCTGCTCGCGCACGATCACGGTCTCGTCGCTCATCGCCGGCACATAGGCGCCACCGGCGGTGCAGCTGCCCATCACGCAGGCGATCTGCGGAATGCCCTGCGCCGACAGGTTGGCCTGGTTGTAGAAGATGCGGCCGAAATGGTCGCGGTCGGGGAAGACTTCGTCCTGCAGCGGCAGGAACGCGCCACCGGAATCGACCAGGTAGATGCACGGCAGGTGGTTCTGCTCGGCGATTTCCTGCGCGCGCAGGTGCTTCTTCACCGTCATCGGGTAGTAGGTGCCGCCCTTGACCGTGGCGTCGTTGGCCACGATCACGCATTCCACCCCGCTCACCCGACCGATGCCGGCCACCACGCCGGCGGCGGGCACGGCGTCTTCATACATGCCATGCGCGGCCAGCGGCGCGATTTCCAGGAAGGCGCTGCCGGGGTCGAGCAGGGCGTCGATGCGGTCACGCACCAGCAGCTTGCCGCGTGCGGTGTGCTTGGCACGCGCGGCGTCGCTGCCGCCCAGCGCGGTGCGGGCGAGGGTGGCATGCAGGTCATCGACCACGGCCTGCATGGCCGCGCGGTTGCTTTCAAACGTTTCGCTGCCCGGTTGCAGCTGGCTGTTCAGGACGGTCATCGCGGTGGCCTTACAGGGTGCGCTGGAACAGTTCGCGGCCGATCAGCATGCGGCGGATCTCCGAGGTGCCGGCGCCGATTTCATACAGCTTGGCGTCGCGCCACAAGCGGCCGGTCGGGTATTCGTTGATGTAGCCGTTGCCACCGAGGATCTGGATCGCCTGGCCGGTCAGCCAGGTGGCCTTCTCGGCGGCGTACAGGATGGCACCGGCGGCGTCCTGGCGGGTGGTGCGGCCCTGGTCGCAGGCGCGCGCGACGGCATAGACATAGGCGCGGCAGGCACCCAGGCCCACGTACATGTCGGCGATCTTGGCCTGGATCAGCTGGAAGCTGCCGATCGCTTCACCGAACTGGTGGCGCTCGTGCACATAGGGCATCACTACGTCCATGGCCGCGGCCATCAGGCCCAGCGGGCCACCGGACAGCACCAGGCGCTCGTAGTCCAGGCCGGACATCAGCACGCGCACGCCACCGCCGACCTGGCCCAGCACGTTCTCTTCGGGAATCTCGCAGTCCTGGAACACCAGCTCGCAGGTGGGCGAAGAGCGCATGCCCAGTTTGTCCAGCTTCTGCGCGGTGGAGAAGCCCTTCATGCCCTTCTCGACCAGGAACGCGGTGATGCCCTTGGCACCCGCTTCCATGTCGGTCTTGGCGTAGACCACCAGCACGTCGGCGTCCGGGCCATTGGTGATCCACATCTTGTTGCCGTTGAGCACGTAGCGGTCGCCGCGCTTGTCGGCGCGCAGCTTCATCGACACCACGTCCGAACCGGCACCCGGTTCGCTCATCGCCAGCGCGCCGACCAGGCTGCCATTGCACAGGCCGGGCAGGAAGCGCTGCTTCTGTTCTTCGTTGCCGTTCTTGCGCAGCTGGTTCACGCACAGGTTGGAGTGCGCGCCATAGGACAGGCCGATGCCGCCAGAGGCACGCGAGATTTCTTCCATCGCCACCACGTGGGCCAGGTAGCCCATGCCGGTACCACCGTATTCTTCTTCTACGGTCAGGCCGAGCAGGCCCTGCTCGCCCAGCCTCGGCCACAGGGCCAGCGGGAACTGGTTGCTGGCATCGGCCTCGGCGGCCAGCGGCGCGACCTCGGCGGCGGCAAAATGGGCCACGCTCTGGCGCAGCAGGTCGATGTCTTCGCCAAGATCGAAGTTCAGGGATGGCACGTGCATTGTGGTGGCTCCACGGCGGGATGGCAGGAAATGGACGCACCCGGCGGGGGAGCGGGCGGCGGTGTACAGGACCGCCACCCGCACGGGCGATGGCCCCAGCGTAGCGGGGTTCGGGCAAGAAGTGAATACGAATTCAAAAATTGAAACTAGAATCAGAACATGGCCTATAAACGCTCTGCATTGATGGAAGAACGCCTGGCGGGCGCCCGTGAACGGATCCTGCTGGCCACCCGCGAGCTGGTCGCCACCGGCGGCTGGCGCAACGCCCCGGTGACCGCCGTGGCGACCCAGGCGGGGGTGTCCACCGGCCTGATCTATCGCCATTTCCCGTCCAAGGCCGAGCTGTTCGTGGAGGTGCTCAACGCCGCGGTGGCCCACGAGGTCGCGATCATGGAGCGCATCGCCAGTGGTCCGGAGGTGGCCAGCGAGCGCCTGCGGCTGGCGATTACCGCCTTCGTCCGCCGCGCCCTGGCCGGGCCGGGGCTGGCGCACGCTTTCATCGTTGAACCGGTCGATCCGGATGTGGAAGCCGAGCGCATGCGCGGTCGTCGCGCGTTCGGCGACGTGTTCCTGCGGCTGGTGGAGGAGGGCGTGGCGGCCGGTGAGCTGCCGGCGCAGGACGCGCATGTGGCCGCCGCCTGCCTGGTCGGCGCCTTCACCGAAGCGATGGTCGGCCCGACCGCACCCAGCCGCGAAGCGCACCGCGACGAAGACGCGCTGGTGGATGCGATCTGCAGCTTCTGCCTGCGCGCGATCGGTGCCCCGGTGATTCGGTAGCGCCGACCGCTGGCCGGCTTCTGTTGCCGGGGTCAGATCCCCCGGCATGCTGCGCCGCACCAGCAGTGACGCCTGTTGTCGCACGCAAAGCGCGTTCTATACTCGGTCCATCACGCAGTCGCTCAGCCGTGGTCCAACGACTATCAGCCAGGGGTAACGAAGAGTGCGGAATTACGATCTGGAGTTCCTGAAACGCTTCTCCATGGTGATCGCGCTGCTGGCGACCATCACCCTCGGCCTCATCCTCCTTGCCGCCTACATCCACACCCGGATTCCGCCCGAGGTGTCGCCGACCGCGGCCAAACGCACCGAACAGCGCATCTCGCCCACCGGCGCGGTCTATGCCGGCAGCACCGGCGCCGCCGCGCAGGCCGCCGCCAAGGCTGCCGCGCTGGCCAAGGCCGCGTCGCAGGTGGCTTACGGCGGCACCAAGGATGGCAAGGTGATCTTCGACAACCTGTGCACCGCCTGCCACACCAATGGCGTGGGCATGGCGCCGACGCTGGACCATTCGCACTGGGACAAGCGCATCGCGCAGGGCAAGGACACCCTCTACAAGCACGCCATCGAGGGCTATACCGGCCCCGACGGCGGCATCATGCCGCCCAAGGGCGGCAACCCGGCCCTGACCGAAGAACAGATCCACGCCACCGTGGACTGGATGCTGGGCAACCTGAAATAACCGGTGGTGCCGGTCGCTGGCCGGCAACCGCGCATCGCACGAAGGTCTTGGGGCTGCCGGCCACCGGCCGGCACGACCCCGGCTTTGCCCGCCGAGGCCTGATCGCCCCTATGCCCCCGCTGCGCAGGCGGGGTTTCGCATTTCAGGGTTAGTCTGTGCGCCCTCTTCCAAGGAATCGTCCGTCGATGCGCCGCCGCTCCCTCGCCCTTGCCCTGTCCCTGCTGCTGCCGGCCGGCGCCTTCGCCCAGGCCCTGCCACAGGCCGCACCGGCCGCGACCACCCCTGCCGCGGGTAGCAGCGCCACCGTGGTGCTGACCGCCGCGCCGGCCGACTGGCGCGCGCTGGATGGCCAGCGCGTGCGCATCGCCGCACCGCTGACCCTGGCCGGTACCGATGGCCTGGAACGCTTCGGCCAGCTCACCGTGGCCTTCGATGGCCGCCTCTGGCAGCCGACCGAAGTGGCCGCGCCGGGTACTGCCGGCTACGAGCAGGTGATGGCCGACAACCAGCGTCGCCGCCTGGTGCTTGACGATGGCAGCGATGCCCGCGACCCGGCCAGCGTGGCCTACCTGCCGGGCAACCCGGTGCTGCGCACCGGCATGCAGCTGCGCAACGTGGAGGGCATCGTGCGCGTGGACGCGCAGGGCCACCCGCGCCTGCAGGTCGAGGGGGCGCTGAAACTGCCGGAACTCAAGCGCCCGGCGGTGCCGACGGTACCGGGCAGCCTGCACGTGGCGGCCTTCAACCTGGAGAACTTCTTCAACGGTGATGGCCAGGGCGGTGGCTTCCCGACCCTGCGCGGTGCGCGCACGCTGGACGAGCACAAAGCGCAGGTGGTCAAGCTGGTCACCACGGTCAATGCGTTGGGCGCCGATGTCGCCGCACTGATGGAGCTGGAGAACGATGGCTACGGCCCGCAGTCGGCCATCGCCGAACTGGTCGATGCGCTCAACCGAGACCGCGGCGCGCAGGGTGACTGGCGCTTCGTCGACGCGGGCACCGGCCCCGGCGACAACCCGATCCGGGTCGGCATCATCTACCGCAGCACGCGCCTGCAGCCGGTCGGCAAGCCGGCCACGCTGACCGGCGGCCCGTTCGTCGAGCACAGCCGCGTACCGCTGGCGCAGGCCTTCCAGGGCAAGCACGGCGCGCCGTTCGTGGTGGTTGCCAACCACTTCAAGTCGAAGGGCTGCCGTGACGCGGCCGGTGCCGACGCCGACCGCAACGACAACCAGGGCTGCTGGAACGCCACCCGGGTGACTTCGGCGCAGCAGCTGCACGCCTGGCTGCAGACCGATCCGACCGGTACCGGCGCCAAGGACGCGGTGCTGCTGGGTGACTTCAACGCCTACGCGATGGAAGACCCGATCCGCACCCTGCATGACCTGGGCTGGCAGGACGCGTTCAAGGTCGCCAAGGTCGAGCACCCCTACAGCTATGTCTACAACGGCTACACCGGCCGCCTCGACCACGCGCTGCTGAACCCGGGCATGGCCAAGCGCCTGCGCGGCGCCGCCGAATGGCACAGCAATGCCGACGAACAGGACGCCAGCGGCTACCAGGGCCGCAACGTGCAGGGCCCGTGGCGCAGCTCCGACCACGACCCGCTGCTGCTGGGTTTTGACAGATAAGGTTCGCCGAGGATCTGCTCTGGTAGCGACCTTGATCGGCACGGATGCTGCCGTTGCTTTTGATCTACCAGTCCGCCTTCAAGCGAGCCGAGCATCGCAGGTGAATCAGGGGCGAAGAGGCGCCGATGTCTGAGCGCAGCGAGTTCGGCGCCGTCCCCTGATTCACCGAGAAGCGCAGGGTACCGGTGCACAGCACCGGCTCGCGGCTGGCGGCGCGTTTCTTTTGGTTACTTTTCTTTTCGCGCGAAAAGAAAAGTGACATCCCACCGCGGGCGCGGAAATGGTCCGCCGCAACCAGCGCTCACCCCCAGGCGATCAACCCGATCGCCAGCACCGCCAGCGCCAGTCCGGCGCGGTTCCACTTCGTGGTGGCCTCGCCGAAGGCGAACACGCCCACCAGCGCGCCCAGCACCACCACGCCGATGTTCATGCCGGCGAACACGGTGGCCGGGCTCTCCGGCATCGCCTGGTGCGCGTGCACATAGAAAAGAATGTTGCCGCCGTTGAGCAGGCCCAGCAGCGCGCCCGCGCCCAGGTTGCGCCAGGCCAACCGGCTGCGGCCACTGGCGTGCCGCCACAGCTGCAATGCCAGCATCAGCACGAAGGCGACGCTGAAGCTGGCCAGCACCGCCGCCATCGAGGGCGTGCCGGACAGCGCGACCTGCTTGAGCAGCACGTCCACCACCGCGAACCCGGCCCATACGCCCAGCAACCATCCCCAGCCACCGGGCGAAGACGCCACCGCCGGGCCGCGTGGACGCAGGCTGATTGCCACCATCGCCAGCAGGCCCAGGCCGAGCCCGGCCAGCTTCCATGGCGTGGCGGTCTGGCCGAAGAACAGGAACGCGGCGGCCAATGACAGCAGCAGCGACAAGCGCTGTGCCACGTCGCTGCGGACGATGCCGGCCACCGCCACCGCGCGGCCCAGCACCAGGAAGATTGATGGCAGCACCACCGCCAGTGCCAGCAGCGACAGCCACGGGGCATGCGGCGCGCGCAGCGCATCTAGCGGCGGCTGCAGCACCACGGCGGTGAGCGTTGCCGCCACCAGATAGTTCCAGGTGACCATCTGCGCAACATCCAGCTGGCGGCGTCCAGCGACCTTCAACAACACCGAAACCAGCACGCTGCAGATCACGGCCAAGGACAGGTAGAGCATGGGGCGGGCACAGGGCAGGGGCGGGGGACGGTATCATGGTGCCATGCACAAGCCCTCGTTCCCCGTCGCCCCCGGCGAAACCGCCTGCCTTGAACTGGACGGCCCGGCCGGCCCGCTGGAAGTGGTCGTCGACCTGCCCAAGGCCGATGTGCCGGTGCAGCCGATCGTGGCCATCGTCTGCCATCCGTTGTCCACCGAGGGTGGCACCCTGCACAACAAGGTGGTCACCATGACCGCCACCACCCTGCGCGAGCTGGGCATCACCACGGTGCGCTTCAACTTCCGCAGCGTTGGCGGTTCGGCCGGCACCTTCGATGGCGGCGTGGGCGAGCAGGATGACCTGAAGGCCGTCGCCGCCTGGGTGCAGAGCCAACGCCCCGACGACCGCCTGTGGCTGGCCGGTTTCAGCTTCGGCGCGTTCGTTTCGTTGAAGGCGGCTGCCGCGCTGCAGCCGGAAGCGCTGATCTCGATCGCGCCGCCGGCCGGTCGCTGGGATTTCGATGGCATCGCGCCGCCGGCCCGCTGGCTGGTGATCCAGGGCGAGCAGGACGAGATCGTCGACCCGCAGGCCGTCTACCAGTGGCTTGACACGCTGGACGTCCCGCATGAGCTGGTGCGCATGCCCGAGACCAGCCACTTCTTCCACCGCAAGCTGATCGACCTGCGTGGCGCGCTGACCCACGGCGTCAAGCACTGGCTGGGCGCGGCGGCATGAGTGCAACCGAGCTGACCCCGTCGCAGCGGTACGCTGAAGGGGTTGCCCGTGGCGACTGGCAGAACGACCCGGCCCAGCACGCGGCGCTGGCCGAGCTGGACCGGATCCATCTGGGCCTGCTGGACAGCGCCGAGGACGGCTGGCTGGACCGCCTGTCCTCGTTCTGGAAGAAGCCCGAGCCGGTGAAGGGCCTGTACTTCTGGGGTGGCGTCGGCCGTGGCAAGACCTTCCTGGTCGACCTGTTCTACGACGGCCTGCCGATCAAGCAGAAGTACCGCACGCATTTCCACCGCTTCATGCGCAGCGTCCACGAGCGCCTGCGCGAGCACCAGGGGCAGAGCGACCCGCTGGCGAAGATCGCCCAGGAGTGGCGCAGCAACCTGCGCGTGCTGGTGCTGGACGAGTTCTTCGTCACCGACATCGGCGATGCGATGCTGCTGGCACGGCTGCTCGAACGTCTGTTCGCTGAAGGCGTGACCCTGGTCACCACCTCCAACACCGCGGTGGAGAACCTGTACCTCAACGGCCTGCAGCGCGAGAGCTTCCTGCCGGCCATCGGCCTGCTGCAGCGCTTCTGCGTCGAGCTGTACGCCGAGGGCACCGAGGATTACCGGATGCGCGCGCTGACCCGCTCGCCGGTGTACCGCGCACCGCTGGCGGCCGACAGCGATGAGTGGCTGGCCACGCGCTGGAACGAACTGAGCGGCGGCCAGCCGGCCAAGCCCGGCAACATCGAGATCGAGGGCCGCAAGATCCCGGTGCGCGGCCGTGGCAAGAGCATTGCCTGGTTCGATTTCGCCGCGTTGTGCGAAGGCCCGCGTGGCCCGTCGGATTACATCGAGATCGCGCACGAGTTCAACACCGTGCTGATGGGCGGTATCCCTGCGTTCGATCGCCTGAACGAAGATGCCGCGCGCCGCTTCGTCAACCTGATCGACGAACTGTACGACCGCCACGTCAACCTGGTCTGCACCGCCAGTACCTCCCCGATCGAGCTGTACACCGGCACCCGCCTGCAGGGCGCGTTCGAGCGCACCGCCTCGCGCCTGATCGAGATGCAGAGCGCCGAATACCTGGGTACCCCGCACCGGGCGTGAGGGTGGTTTCCAGGTGAATGCGTTGCCGGCCAGCGGCCGGCACTACCAGGGCAGGCGTCTACGGTGTCGGCGCCACGGTGTTGCCACGCGGCCGCTCATCCGGCCCGGCCGATACATGCAGGCCAGAGCCGTTGCCGTGTTCCACCCGTATGCTCTCGCCGCGCTCCAGCAGCCGCAATGGCTGGCCCCGGTAGCGCACTTCCAGCGCGTCGTGGGCCGCTGCCAATGACTGCACCAGCGGGCACAGCGCCATCGCCTTGGCTTCCAGCTGCTGGCTGCGCGCTTCCATGCGGCGGTCGACTTCGGCATCGAGGCGGTCGGCACGGCGTTCCATGGCGCCGGCGCGGCCGGTGAACACCTGCCACAGCACGCTGCGGGTCATTGACGCCGCCATCGTCTCGGCCATCTGGTCGATATGCGCGTCGAAGCCATCGCCGAAGTTCTCCTGTTCCCAGTAGCCTCGGCCCAGGCTGGCGTCGATCCAGGTCTGCATCTCGCCGCGCATCGCACGCATTTGGCGGTTGCGGGACTTGCCGGTGATGGCCTCGAAGGCGGCGTCCAGCGCATCGAAGGTGACCCCGGAGACTTCATGGGCCAGTGCGGTGACCGCTGGCATCAGCTGGCGCGCACCGGCCTCCATCTGCCGCAGGCGTGCGGCGTCGGCGGCACTGACCGTCACCATCGCGCCGTCCAGGCTCAGCTCGCCGTCGTGGAACACCACTTCATGCGGAGCCTGTGGACCATGCCGCAGCCAGATGCCGCCGCTGTCCACCAGCACGTCGTAGTCGGTATGGATGCCGCACTGGTCCGAACGCAGGTCCGGCCCCTCGGCGGCCAGCGCCGGGGCAATGAACAGGGCAGGCAGCAGGGCCAGCGCGGGCAACCGCAGGTGCATCGGAGCATCCTTTTCCGGGAGCGAGCGGCCAGCATCCGCCGCCAGCGCGCGGGCGTCACCGGCCGGAAGTCACCCGTCCACCGGATTCCCACCGGCTGCCCACCACCTATCCACAGGGTTGTCCCTAGCCAGTTTCATCACTGTCATGTGAAGCTGTCATTGTTCCGTTTCCGCGGTGCGTTGTACCACCGCAATGACGCTTTCGGGCTTGACTGCGCAGCCCGTTCCGGCAGGTCTGAAGCGTCTGATCCGGGCGCCGATGGCACGATCCTTGCGGCGCAAGGGATTGCCGAATTTCACTACATTTGGCGTTGACGGACCCCATTACCCCCACTATCTTGTGGCCGTCGGTCGCAGCAACCCCAATTCCAGGGGGTGCCCGGGGTACCCATCCGCGATCGTCAACGGCAGTGGCAGGCGCAGGGTCTCATCCCCTGCGACGCCGTCCTGCCATCCTGGGCTGTCATGTCCCGGGCTGCGTCACCCGATGCATCGAGCACCCCCAATCACGCCAAGAGGACACACGCCGTGAGCACCGAATCCAGCGCCACCATCGAGAAGGAAAGCGAATTCCTGTTGACGTCGCCGCCGACGGCCAACGCGATGAGTGTGACCAAGCGCAATGGGACCACCGAGCTGGTGGACCTGAACAAGATCGTGCGTGCGGTGCAGCGTTCCTCCGAAGGCCTGCACGCCGTCGATCCGATGCGCGTGGCCACCCGTACCATTTCCGGCCTGTACAACGGTGCCACCACCCGCGAGCTGGACGAACTGTCCATCCGCACCGCCGCCCTGCTGATCGGTGAAGAGCCCGAGTACGGCCGCCTGGCTGCGCGCCTGCTGGCCAACTACATCGCCAAGGAAGTCTCGGGCCAGGAAATCTACGCCTTCTCGCAGTCGGTCAGCCGTGGCCATGAAGTCGGCCTGATCAACGACCGCCTGCTGAACTTCGTGCAGACCAATGCACGCAAGCTCAACGACGCCATCGACGGCGCGCTGGACCTGAACTTCGATTACTTCGGCCTGCGCACCCTGTACGACCGTTACCTGCTGCGCCACCCGCACACCCGCAAGGTGATCGAGACCCCGCAGCAGTTCTTCCTGCGCATCGCCAGCGCGCTGAGCGAGGACGTGTCCGAGACCCTGGCGCTGTACAAGCGCATGGGCAACCTGGACTACCTGCCGTCCAGCCCGACCCTGTTCAATTCCGGCACCACCCACGAGCAGCTGTCCTCGTGCTTCCTGCTGGACTCGCCGCAGGACTCGCTGGAGTCGATCTATTCCAAGTACGGCGACATTGCCCAGCTGTCGAAGTTCTCCGGCGGCATCGGCGTCAGCTACACCCGCGTGCGTTCGCGTGGTTCGCTGATCAAGTCGACCAACGGCCACTCCAACGGCATCGTGCCGTGGCTGAAGACCATGGATTCGTCGGTGGCCGCGGTGAACCAGGGCGGCAAGCGCAAGGGCGCGGCCTGTGTGTACCTGGAAACCTGGCACGCCGACATCGAGGACTTCCTCGAACTGCGCGACAACACCGGTGACGAAGCCCGCCGTGCGCACAACCTGAACCTGGCCAACTGGGTGCCGGACCTGTTCATGAAGCGCGTCGAGGCCGACCAGGAATGGTCGCTGTTCGATCCGCGCGTCGTGCCGGAGTTCACCGACCTGTTCGGCGAAGCCTTCGAGCAGGCCTACCTGCAGGCCGAAGCCCAGGGCAAGGCCAACCGCACCATCTCCGCGCGCAAGCTGTATGCCCGCATGATGCGTACGCTGGCCGAGACCGGCAACGGCTGGATGACCTTCAAGGACAAGTGCAACCGCGCCAGCAACCAGACCCTGCGCGCCGGCAACGTGATCCACCTGTCGAACCTGTGCACGGAAATCCTGGAAGTCACGTCCAACGATGAAACCGCGGTGTGCAACCTGGGTTCGATCAACCTGGGCAACCACTTCGACGAGCACAACGAGTTCGACTTCGAGAAGCTGGCCGAGACCGTGCGCCTGGCCGTGCGCCAGCTCGACCGCGTCATCGACCTGAACTTCTACCCGATCGAAACCGCCCGCCGTGCCAACCTGCGCTGGCGTCCGGTCGGCCTGGGCTGCATGGGCCTGCAGGACGTGTTCTTCCGCAAGCGCCTGCCGTTCGACAGCGCCGAAGCCCGCGCCCTGTCGAAGAAGATCGCCGAAGCGATCTACTTCCACGCGCTGGAAACCTCCTGCGAGCTGGCCCAGGAACGTGGCAAGCACCCGTCGTTCAACGACACCCGCGCCGCCGGTGGCGAACTGCAGTTCGACGCCTGGAACGTGGTGCCGGAAGACGCCGAGCGCTGGGATGCCCTGCGTGCCCGCATCAAGGAACACGGCCTGCGCAACTCGCTGATGATCGCGATTGCCCCGACCGCGACCATCGCTTCGATCGCCGGCTGCTACGAGTGCGTCGAGCCGCAGGTGTCCAACCTGTTCAAGCGCGAGACCCTGTCCGGTGACTTCCTGCAGGTCAACCGCTACCTGGTCAACGAGCTGAAGAAGCTGGGCCTGTGGACGCCGGAAATGCGCGATGCCATCAAGCTGGCCGAAGGCTCCATCGCCGGCGTGGCACAGATTCCGGAAACGCTGCGCGAGGTCTACCGCACTGCGTGGGAACTGCCGATGCGTTCGCTGATCGACATGGCCGCCGAGCGTGGCGCCTTCATCGACCAGTCGGCCTCGCTCAACCTGTTCATGGAAAGCCCGAACATCGGTGCGATGTCCTCCATGTACATGTACGCCTGGAAGCAGGGCATCAAGACCACCTACTACCTGCGTTCGCGCCCGGCCACCAAGATCGCCAAGACCACGGTCAGCGCTGCGGCCCCGGCCAAGGTGTTCAGCCCGGACGAAGCCATCGCCTGCTCGCTGGAAAATCCGGAAGCCTGTGAGGCCTGCCAGTAAGAGCGGCACCGCCGCGCGGTAGTGCCGGCCGCTGGCCGGCAACCCCGGCCAACGATCATCACCCACGGTAGCGCCGGGCCATGCCCGGCGTCTCACCCAGGAATTCAAGGAAACACCCATGGCCGACAAGCCCAAGCAGATGCTGCTCGATCCCGGTTTTGAACTGACCCTGCGCCCGATGCGCTACCCGCAGTTCTATGACATGTACCGGAATGCGATCAAGAACACCTGGACGGTGGAAGAGATCAACTTCCAGATCGACATCACCGACCTGCACAGCAAGATGTCGCCGGGTGAGCGCCACCTGATTCACCGCCTGGTCGCGTTCTTCGCCACCGGCGACTCGATCGTGTCCAACAACCTGGTGCTGAACCTGTACCAGCACTTGAACGCGCCGGAAGCGCGCATGTACCTGTCGCGCCAGCTGTATGAAGAAGCGCTGCACGTGCAGTTCTACCTGACTTTGCTCGACAACTACCTGCCGGATCCGGAAGAGCGCGTCAAAGCGTTCGCCGCGGTGGAGAACATCGACTCGATCAAGAAGAAGGCCGATTTCTGCTTCAAGTGGATCGACTCGATCCAGGACCTGAAGCGCATCGAGACCCGCGCCGAGCGTCGCCAGTTCCTGCTCAACCAGATCTGCTTCGCTGCATGCATCGAAGGCCTGTTCTTCTTCGCCGCCTTCGCCTACGTGTACTACTTCCGTTCGCGCGGCCTGCTGCCGGGCCTGGCTTCGGGCACCAACTGGGTGTTCCGCGACGAGAGCGCGCACATGGAGTTCGCGTTCGAGTCGGTGCGCGTGGTGCGTGAGGAAGAGCCGGACCTGTTCGACGACGAGATGAAGCAGCAGGTCTACGACATGCTGGCCGAAGCCATTGAATGCGAAGTGCAGTTCGCCGAGGACGTGCTGTCCGGCGGCGTGGCCGGCATCTCGACCCGCGACATGCGCCAGTACCTGCAGCACTGCGCCGACCAGCATTTCGCCAAGCTGGGCATGGAAAAGAAGTACAACGTGCGCAACCCGCTGCCGTTCATGGAACTGCAGGACGTGCAGGAGCTGACCAACTTCTTCGAACGCCGCGTCTCGGCCTACCAGGTCGGCGTGCAGGGCGAAGTCGCCTTCGACATGAACTTCTGATCGAACCGGTCAGCTCTGTCGCAACGAACAACCCCGGCCAACGCCGGGGTTTTTCGTTTCTGTAGCGTCGAGCCATGCTCGACTCTACAAAGTGTCAGCGCCGCCCTTCCACCGCCATGCGCACCGCCAGCCCGGCCAGTACCGTGCCCATCAGCCAGCGCTGCACCACCTGCCAGGTCGGGCGCGCGGCCAGGAAGCCGGCGATGCTGCCAGCGGTCAGCGCGATGATGCCGTTCACGGTCACACTCACCGCGATCTGGGTGGAACCCAGTACGATCGACTGCATCAGCACGCTGCCTTCGCCGTCCGGATGCAGGAACTGCGGCAGCAGTGACAGGTACATCACCGCCACTTTCGGGTTCAGCAGATTGGTCAGGAAGCCCATCGTGAACAGTTTGCGCGGGCTGTCCTGCGGCAGGTCACGCACCGCGAACGGCGAACGGCCGCCGGGCTTCAGTGCCTGCCAGGCCAGGTACAGCAGGTACAGCGCGCCACCGATGCGCAGCGCGTCGTAGGCAAACGGTACGGTCATCAGCAGGGCGGTGATGCCCAGCGCCGCACACAGCATGTAGAACACGAAGCCCAGCGCCACCCCGCCCAGCGAGATCAGCCCCGCGACCGGCCCTTGGCAGATCGAGCGCGAGATGACGTAGATCATGTTCGGCCCGGGCGTGAGCACCATCGCCAGCGAAACCAGCGCAAAGGCCAGAAGGTCGGAAGGTGCGGGCATGGGCGGTCCAGGCTGTGGGCGTGGCGCAGTGTAGCGCCGCCTGCACGGGGCCTGGCTTAAAATTGCCGGACCCCACACCGAAGCACCCCCATGACCCCGATCCCCGAGACCGTGCCGCCCACCGAAGTGCGCATGGCCGAAATCGTCTTCCCCAACCACACCAACCACCTGGGCACCCTGTTCGGTGGCCAGGCGCTGGCATGGATGGACAAGGCCGCCTTCCTGGCCGCCGCCCGCTATTCGCGCCGCACCGTGGTGACCGCGCGCAGCGACCAGGTCGACTTCAAGCTGCCGATCCGCATCGGCCAGATGGTGGAAACCATCGGCCGCATCGTCGAAGTCGGCCGCAGCTCGATGAAGGTCGAGGTCGAACTGGTCGCCGAAGACCTGCACAGCGGCGAGCGCAAGCTGTGCACCCGCGGCCACTTCGTGATGATCGCGCTGGACGAGGAAGGCCACCCGATCGCGGTGCCGCCGCTGCCGGCGGCCTGAGCCCGTCGGCTGAACCGGCGCTTGCAGGGGCGCTTGCGCGCCCCCATGTGGCAGCCATGACCCCGCTGCTGACCGACTTCATCGACCGCGCCCAGCGCCTGTTCGTGCTGACCGGCGCCGGTTGCAGCACCGCCTCGGGCATTCCCGATTACCGGGATACCGACGGCCAGTGGAAACGCACGCCGCCGGTGACCTACCAGGCCTTCATGGGCGAGGCGGCCACCCGCCAGCGCTACTGGGCGCGCAGCCTGCTCGGCTGGCCACGCTTCGGCCTGGCCCGGCCCAACGGCACCCACCAGGCGCTGGCCGCGCTGGAACGCCGCGGCACGCTGCAGGTCCTGCTGACCCAGAACGTGGACGGCCTGCACCAGCGTGCCGGCAGCCACAATGTGATCGACCTGCATGGCCGCCTGGATCGGGTGCGCTGCATGGGCTGCGAGCGCCGCAGCGGCCGCGAGGAGTTCCAGCAGCGGCTGCTGGACGCCAATCCCGGCTGGGATGCGCTGGAGGCCGGTATCGCCCCCGATGGCGATGCCGACCTGGAGACCGATTTCTCCACGTTCGTGGTGCCCGATTGCGCCTGCTGCGGCGGCCTGTTGAAGCCGGATGTGGTGTTCTTCGGCGAAAACGTGCCGCGCGAACGCGTGGCCGCGGTGCACGATCACCTGCAGCAGGCCGACGCCGTGCTGGTGGTGGGCTCGTCGCTGATGGTCTATTCCGGCTTCCGCTTCGTGCAGGCCGCGGCCAGGGCAGGGTTGCCGGTGGCGGCATTGAACCGTGGCCGCACCCGCGCCGACGACCTGCTGCAGTTCAAGGACGAGCGGGATTGCGCTGAAGCGCTGGCTGGATGGGCTTCGTGTTGAGCCGAGCCCACGCCCGGCTGAAGTAGATCGCACGAAACAGCGATCCATCCAGGCGGTTGATCCGGGAGCCGCGCAGCGGTGCAATACGCACCCTCCATCCGCCTGTCCCCCGCATCGCCGTGACCCAGCTGTTTTCGCCGATCTCGTTCGGCCCCCTGACCCTGTCCAACCGCATCGTGATCGCGCCGATGTGCCAGTACTCCGCCGAAGACGGCCGCGCCAGCGACTGGCACGCCATGCACCTGGGCAACCTGGCGCAGTCCGGCGCCGGCCTGCTGATCCTGGAAGCCACCGCGGTCGAACCGCGCGGCCGCATCAGCTGGGCCGACCTGGGCCTGTGGGACGACGGTACCGAGGCCGCGCTGGCGCAGGTGCTGACCAGCGTCCGCCGCTGGTCGCCGATGCCGCTGGGCATCCAGCTGGGCCATGCCGGCCGCAAGGCCTCGGTGAACCGTCCGTGGGACGGCGGTGGCCAGCTGCCGGCCGACGATGCGCGTGGCTGGGCCACCGTGGCGCCGTCGCCGCTGCCGTTCCATGCGGCAGACCCGGCACCGCAGGAACTGGACGAGGCCGGCATTGCCGAGGTCATCGCCGCCTTCGCCGCCAGTGCGGTGCGTGCCGAGCGCCTGGGCTTCGAGCTGATCGAGCTGCATGCCGCGCACGGTTACCTGCTGCACCAGTTCCTGTCGCCGCTGAGCAACCGCCGCACCGACGGCTACGGTGGCTCGCTGCCGAACCGCTTGCGCCTGCTGGTGGAGGTGTTCGATGCGGTGCGTGCGGCGGTGTCCGACAAGGTCGCCGTGGGCGTGCGCATTTCCGCCAGCGACTGGGTCGAGGGTGGCTGGGACCTGGTGCAGAGCGAGGCGCTGGCACAGGTGCTGGACGCGCGCGGCTGCAATTTCCTGCATGTCTCCAGCGGCGGCCTGGACGAGCGCCAGAAGATCACCGTCGGCCCCGGTTACCAGGTGCCGTTCGCCGCGGCGATCAAGGCCAAGGTGCGCATGCCGGTGATCGCGGTGGGCATGATCACCGAACCGGAACAGGCCGAGTCGATTCTGCGCCACCGCCACGCCGATGCCGTGGCCCTGGCGCGCGGCATCCTCTACGACCCGCGTTGGCCGTGGCACGCTGCCGCAGCATTGCGCGACAGCGTGGACGCTGCGCCCCAGTACCTGCGCTGTGAGCCACGCGATGCGCGCGGCGTGTTCAAGGCGCGCTGACGCAATCTGCGAGCGCATTGTGACGCTTCAGGATGCAGGGGATCTACGCGGCGGCGAGTTGCGGCATAGCCTGTCGCAACGAACTAGGAATGATTGCGGATACCACTTTATGTGAATGACACCTCATTGCGCTGGGTGCGGACATTGCAACGTTGAGCTGCACACACGGTTGTGCAGCCAATGGAGAAACGCAATGAAACCCATGATGCTGGTTGTTCTGCTCTCGGCTTTCTCACTGCCTCTATCAATGCCTGCCGTCGCAGGTGATGACGTGGCGAGTGTCACCGGGGCGGAGAATGTCTCGCTCATGCACGCCCCTGTGAACTCGCGGGGGCGGCTTGATCTTCACATGATCGAGCTCTCTCCCGAATCCCCACTGATGTTGCTTTCACCCCTTGCGCGCAAGCAGTTTGTCGATTCGCTGGTGTTTGGAGATCGGGGACTGGCCAGCTTCAGCTACGAGCCCATCGTCTCCGAACTGAGTGCAGGTGAAGCCTATCGGCTCCTGTCACTCTTCGGGGCACAGCGCGCAATTGTGCACATCCCGGGATTGCGGCAGGAGTCGGAAGCGGATCATGTGGTCGTGCAGTCGGCCAATCCAAACCCGGTATTCGAAGATTATCCGGGCTACGCCTGTTCAGGGCGTGCGACCTGTTCAACCTCCATGAGCAGCATCTGCATGTCGAGTTGCTGATCGCATGATTGGTCGCATGCTGCTTTGGTGTTTGCTGCTGCCCACAAGTACGTGGGCAGCAACTCCAGTAGACGCTCAACTGCGTGAAATGGACCGGGAGATGTTGGCCGCTGGCGCTTCAGACCGAGTCGAGAAGCTGGTGGATGGCTATTCGTCATGGGAGTCTTCCAGATCATCAGGGGATGGTTGCGGCAGTTTGAGCAATCTGGATCTTGAGGCCGCGTTCCGCGCCAGCTTCTACATCTCAATGTACGTTGGAGACGAGAAATGGCTTGGCAAGGTCCGATGCATTCATGCAGAACTGGGGCGGAGAGGTATTGCCACAGAGACAACGCACCGGAAAATGCACGCGGTTCTGGTGCAGGTTCGACATTTTGCTGAGGCCAATGCGCTGCGTGAGATGGCGTCATTGCGTGTAGATGAACTTCCCGAGATAGAGCGGAACGCGCCTGGCCAGCAGGGCGTTCTCCACCCTCTTGCGAGTGGAAAGCTGGAATGGCGGGGGTGGACGTACAGGGAGGGATTGGAGGTGGTCGCCTATGTCAGTCCGGCATGCGCTCCCTCGCGACGCGCGATGCACGTGATCATGAACGAACCAGAATGGACATGGATTCGATCCAGCGTGCGCTTTGTCGTGCGTCGATCTCCTGCATGGCCGCAGCCGGGTGTCAGCGAGTGGAACAGAAGCAATCCCTCTCATCCCATGTTGCTCCAAGCGGGGCCCGCGGGCTGGAAAGAACTGGATGTCCATGAAACTCCGGTATTCCATGTTTTCAGGAATGGGCAGCGCCTGCGCACCCTGACAGGATGGGCAGAGGCCAGTGCTCACCTGATGAGCCTGAAGGAGAGTTTCTGACCGCGAAGGCCCTCCGCTCTTCCCCGTCACACCCGCCAGGCCGGCGCGATGCCAGCCTGCAGATGCTCGAACAGCGCGCGGATCTTGGCGGTGAAGTCGCGGCGGTCGCTGACGCAGAAATAGACCTCCATCGGCTCCGGGCGCCACGCCGTGTCGGCGCCGAACACCGGCGTCAGGCGGCCATCGCGCAGGTACGGCTCGGCCACGAACGCGGCCAGCCGGGTGATGCCGGCACCGGCCGCCGCCAGCGACGCCAGCGCATCGATGTCATCGCAGACCATGCTCGGCGGCAGCGCGGCGTCCACGCGCTGGCCCTCCTTCAGCAGGCCCCAGCGCAGCGGCCGGCCATCGGTGGGGAAGCGGTGCAGCAGCCCGCGATGGCTGCCCAGTTCCGAGGGTTCCTGCGGCGTGCCATGGGCCTTCAGGTAGGTTGGCGAGGCACAGAACACGAACGGCACGCGCGCCAGCTGCCGCGCGACCACGCCATCCTCCAGCTGCGCCCCGATGCGGATGCTGGCATCCACCGCTTCCGGGCCATGCTGCACGGCGCGGTCGGTCAGGCGCAGCTCCAGCTGCAGTTGCGGATAGCGTTTCTGCAGTGAAGGCAGCAAGGGGGCAAGCACGTGGCGACCGAAGGCGCTGCTGCTGGCGATGCGCAGCGGCCCGGCCGGCTCGATGTCACCGGCAGTGACCATCGCCTGCGCACGCGCCAGGTCGGCTTCGATGTGGCGCACCTGCGCCAGGTACAGCGCGCCGGCCTCGCTGAGGGCCAGCTGGCGCGTACTTCGGTTCAGCAGCCGTACGCCCAGATGCGCTTCCAGCCGGTTGATGTTCTGGCCGACTGCGGTGGCGCTGATGCCAAGGATGCGGGCCGCGGCGGCAATGCTGCCGGTCTCTGCGGTGCGGGTGAAGCTGCGGATCAGTTGCAACAGGTTCATGACCGACCAGCTTGCCACGGGGAGTCCCAAGTATCGCTTGGGACTGAACCAAGCAGGTCGGTTGCATCGGTGACCATCGATCCATCGGGCAGGGCGCTGCCCTACACTCGGGCGATGCGCCCCGATTCCATCCTCACCCTGTCCTGCCCCGACCGTACCGGCATCGTCTATCGCGTGTCCGGCCTGCTGTTCGACCGCGGCTGCAACATCCTCGACGCCCAGCAGTTCGGCGACGAGGAAAGCGGTCGCTTCTTCCTGCGCGTGCATTTCGACCGTGACGCCGGCCTGCCGCTGGAGACTGTGCATGCCGCCATGGCCACGCTTGCCGAAGGCTTCGGCATGGACTGGCAGCTGCATGATGGCCGCCGTCGCGCACGCCTTCTGGTGTTGGTCAGCAAGCAGGGGCACTGCCTCAACGATCTGCTGTTCCGTGCCCACAGCGGGCAGCTGAAGGTCGACATCGCGGCAGTGGCGTCCAACCACGCCGACTTCGCGCCATTGGCCGCGTCCTACCAGGTACCGTTCCACCACCTGCCGGTGACCGCCGATACGCGTGCGGTGCAGGAACAACAGATCATCGACCTGGTCGAGCGCGAGCGCATCGATCTGGTGGTACTGGCGCGTTACATGCAGATCCTGTCACCCACGCTGTGCCGCGCGCTGGCCGGCCGTGCGATCAACATCCACCACAGCTTCCTGCCCAGCTTCAAGGGCGCGCAGCCGTACCACCAGGCGCACGCGCGCGGGGTCAAGATCATCGGCGCCACCGCGCATTACGTTACCGAGGATCTGGACGAAGGCCCGATCATCGAACAGGACGTGGCCCGCGTGGACCACGCGATGGCACCGCGCGAGCTGGTGCGGCTGGGCAGCGATACCGAATCGCTGGTGCTGGCACGCGCGGTTCGCCGCCATGTGGAGCACCGCATCCTGCTCAACGGGCACCGAACGGTGGTGTTCCGGTAATCGCCCATCCCGCGTCCGCCGGGCATGGCCCGGCGCTACCACGGGTGCTATCCGGTAGTGCCGGCCGCTGGCCGGCAACTGCAGAGATCCCGAGGTTGCCGGCCAGTGGCCGGCACTACCGAATCCTGATTTCATCCAATGAAAAGCCCCCGGTTCGGCCGTCCCGCGATCTGTAGGGGGCGTAGTTTGGGGGCTGGATGAATCGATTGTGTTGTCGTGGGCAGGAGCGCGCAAGCGGCATAAGCGACGTGCGCGGTAGCGCCGGGCCATGCCCGGCGGTCACGCCTCAGGCGATCGCGATCCCCGCCTTGCCCAGCGCTTCGCGCACCATCGCGTCGTTGGCTTCGGTCACCGGCCGGGTCAGGTCCCACAGGAACTTCACCCGGAAGCCGGACTTCACCGCGTCCTGCGCGCTCCACAGCACGCAGTAGTCACGGGCCAGGCCGCACACGTGCACTTCGCGGATGCGCCGCTCGTGCAGCCAGCCGGCCAGGCCGGTGGCCGGGCGCTCGCCATCGGGGCCGTGGTTCTCGCGGAAGGCGCTGTACGAATCCACCTGTTGGCGCGTGCCCTTGCGCAGGATCACGTCGGCCACCGTCCAGTCCACGCCCGGGTGCAGCGCGGCACCGGCGCTGCCCTGCACGCAGTGGTCGGGCCACAAGGTCTGTGGCTGTGCATGCAGCAGGATGGTCTCAAACGGGCGCTGGCCAGGGTGCTGGCTGGCAAACGAGGCATGGTCGGCCGGGTGCCAGTCCTGGGTCGCCACCACGGTGCGGTAGCGACGCTGTGCCAGCAGGTCGGCAATCGGTGCCACCAGCGCATCGCCCTGGTCGCAGGCCAGCGCACCGCCGGGCATGAAGTCCGGCTGCAGGTCGATCACCAGCAGGGCGACATCGGCGGGCAGGGCGGTCATGGCAGGTCCGGTACAACAGAAGGGGCGACCAGCGTGGCCGCCCCATGCCTGCACGTCAATCGCCCTGCGGCGCCTCAGCGTCCTGCCCGTAGTACAGCAGGCCGATCTTGATCCGTTCGCGCCCGTTCTCGCGGCGGTGGCGGTTGGCATCGCGCAGCGAGTACACGCAGCCGCAGTATTCCTGCTGGTAGAACTGCTCGCGCTTGCTGATCTCGATCATGCGGCTGGCACCGCCGCCCTTGCGCCAGTTGTAGTCCCAGTACTGCAGGCCTTCATAGCGCGACGCGGCGCGAATGCCGCAGTCGTTGATCTGCGCCATGTTCTTCCAGCGCGAGATGCCCAGCGACGAACTGATGGTGTCGTAACCGTGCTCGTGCGCGTACAGCGCGGTGCGTTCGAAGCGCATGTCGAAGCACATCGTGCAGCGGATGCCGCGCTCGGGCTCGTTCTCCATGCCGCGCGCACGGCTGAACCAGTTGTCGGTGTCGTAGTCGCAGTCGATGAACGGGATGTCGTGCTGTTCGGCGAAGCGGATGTTCTCCTGCTTGCGCAGCTCGTATTCCTTCACCGGATGGATGTTGGGGTTGTAGAAGAAGATCGCGTAGTCGATCCCGGAGGCGGTGATCGCCTCCATCACTTCGCCGGAACAGGGCGCGCAGCACGAATGCAGCAGCAGGCGCTTGCCGTCGGCGGGCAGGGTCAGGGTGGGGCGTTGGAGCTCGGTCATCGTCAGGTACCGCATGGACCGCCGGCAACGGCGGTGGCCCATGCATCAGCGCGTGGGTGAACGGGTCTGGCTGGATACCGTGAACAGGACGCGCGCGGCCACACCGCCTGCGCGCGCAGGACGACGGCGGCCCCGGCAACCTCCCCGCGGAGATTCCAGGTCGAGTCAGGGGACGGTCGTGTCCCCCGGCCGGGGCCGGTATTCGGGCTGATGGACACGGGCCGCAGCCCACCTACTACCCGCCGCTTCCCAGGCGTGAGCCCAGTGCTGTTGGCAGGATTCGTTTCCATTCACCGCTGCGGGGCAGCTCCGGAATGGGCGCGCGAAGCGCCTTCACCGGATTCCCGTTTAAATCCCTGCCGCGATGACAACTACGGCAGGGATACCTTCGGCGTGCCCACGGTGGACGCGTTGCTGGCCAGGGTCAAGGGGCATCGGGGTCAGAGCCCGTTGCGCTGCAACGGGATCCGACCCCAGCGGAAGGAAGGGGTCGGATCCCGCTGCCACGCAGCGGGCTCTGACCCCGGTCGGGATGCACCTTCAATGCCCCGCCGCCGCCCGCGCGCGGATCTCATCCAGCCGCTGGTCGTGCAGCAACCGGCCGTTCTCCCACACGGTCACCATCGCGTCCTCGAAGCCGGTTGGCAGCGTGTCGTCACCGCTGGAAGGCAATGCCACCGTGTGCAGGCTGCCGTCATCCAGGCGCCGCAGCAGGCGCATGCGGCCGCGCTTGCTGGTCTTGCCGGCGTCGGTGATCGGGTCCTTGTAGACATCGATCCACTCGCCGTCCACCCGTGCGGCCGAACACTTCAGCGCGAACTTCTGGGTATCGCGGTCCAGCCGCTGCAGCAGCGCACCGCCCATGCCGAAGGCCACGTTGTCGGCGGCGTAGCCGTCGTCGGTGATGCGCTGCAGGATCGCTCGGATCGTGTCCGGGTTGATGCCATCGCCCTGGATCACCCGCACGTGGTTGAGCACGCGGTAGCCCTTGCTGTTGAGGGTGTGGCCGAAGGCTTCATCCAGCCGGCGCAGGCTTTCGGCCACCACCTCCACCGGGTCACCCGAATCGGGGCGGATGACCAGGGTCGCGCCCGAGGCAATCACTTCATCGCGCAGGGTGGTGCCCCAGTGCTCGCTGATCGCGCGGTAGATGTCGTAGCTGTCCGACACCACCGCTACGATCGCACCGGGCTTGCCGAACTGGCGCAGCATGTTGCGGTAGGCGTCCACCTCGCGCTCGCGGCCCCAGCTGGTGATGGTGCTGTGCTCGGCGGCGGGAATCGAATGGCCGGCCATCGGCGCGTGATAGTGCGCGCGCGCCAGGCACAGGGCCGAGACGGTATCGGTGCCGAGGAAGTTGACCAGGTGCGCGGCACCGCCCAGCGCGGCCGATTCCAGGCTCGAGACGCCGCGCGCGCCGAAGTCGTGCAGTTTGAACGGCAGCTGCCCCTGCGGGTCGTCGCTGGTCTGCTGCAGGAACGCGGCAATGGTCTGCCGTGCATGCCAGCTGATGGTGGCCACGGTGACCGGGTACCACACGCGCAGCAGCAGCGTTTCCAGGTACGAGGGCACCCAGAACGCGGCCGGATCGGTCGATTCAATGGTCATCAGTGCCTGGTGGGTGGGCACCACGCTGCCCTCCGGCACGGCGCGGATGCGCACCGGCAGGTGGCCGCCAAGCCGGTCGACGATATCGCGCCAGCCGGCCTCGTTGAACGGTTCGCCATGGGCGGCGAATACCGCAGCAGCGTCGTCGATGTCGGCGTGGGTGACCGGCCGTGCCAGGGCGTCCTTGAGGATCGCCTGCAGGCCGAAGAACACCGTGCGATCGTGCAGGCCGCCACGTGATTCCACGTAGAAGAACGTGGCATCGGTACCCGGCGGGTACTGCAGCCAATGGCTGGCCTTGTAGCTGTCGGTGTTGAGGAGAAGATTATCGAGGTAGTGCATGACGGAAGCTCCTTCGCGTCGAGTGACACCGGCGGTCTATCCGCCAGTGGGAAGCCGGGCCGGTCAGCCGCGGCCGAGGAAATACTCCAGGATGTGCAGGTGGTCTTCGAACAGCTGCGGGCCCATGTCCAGTGCTTCACTCACCGGTATCCAGCGCGCCTTGTCGGCATCGTCGCCGCCGCGCACCGGCGGCAGGTCACCGGCCGGAAACTCGAAGTGGAAGCCGTGGGTGATGGTGCGACCACGCTGGCTGCGGTCGGGGTGGTCGAACACCTGCTGGCCCTTCAACGACCCCTTCAACACCGGTAGCGGAATCTTCAGCCGGGTTTCCTCGCGCAGTTCGCGCAGGCAGCTGTCGAGCAGGCTCTGCTCCTGGCCGACGAAGCCGCCGGGCAGCGCCCACAGCCCCTTGCCGGGTTCCGAACGGCGCCGCACCAGCAGCACGTGGCCCGAATGCACGACCACCGCATCGGTGGTGACGAAGGTGGGCGCGTACGGCGCATCCTTCCAGGCGGCCTTGTACTGTTCGATGAAGCGGTACTCGGCCACCAGCTGGCCATAGGCAGGCGCGCTTTTGCGGAACGCTTCGAGCATGTCGTACACCGGCGCCGGCACATTGCCACGCAGCATCAGCAGCGCACCGTGGAAGTCGACGTCGCCGGCCTCGAACAGGTAGCGCCGCAGCTCGGTGGCCGACAGGGTGGCGGTGTGCTGCACGTCCACCAGCGGCCATTGTGGGAATTCCCGCAGATAGTAGCTGGAGGCATCCTTGTCCATGCCGATCAGGCCCACCTTGGCATCGGCAGCGGCGCCATCGTTGCGCAGGGCTTCGGCCACCTGGCGTTGTACGTTGGCAATCCACTGCGCTTCGTTGTACAGGTGGTCGCGCAGGGGCCGGATCAGCAGGCGGTCGGTGTGGCCATCGAGGGCAGCCTGGATCATCACGGCGCGTTCGGCCACGGTCCAGGGATTGCGGAGGCTGCGGGGGGTATCGGCAGAGCCGACCAGGAAGATCAGCTTGCGGGCCCGGCTCAGGGCCAGGCGGGCAACGGCGGCGTGGCCGTTGTGGAAGGGCTCGAATCGCCCGATGAAGACGAGATAGTCGAATTCCATGAGAATCCCTCATGTCGTTGTGGCAGCCGCGGGTCTGTCCCTTGGCTTGCTGCAGATGCTACGCCGATGGCGGGGCGGGTCAAGCCTGCAGGCATGCCTTCCGCTGAACACCGAAGATTCCTGCCGGGACTGCGCTGCTGTTCTCAGGCCCTGAGAAGCCTCTGCGCCATACTGGCACCCACGCGGCGGACGGCATGCTCGGGGGCAAGACAGTGGCGGACAAGTACTGCGATCTGGTCATGAAAGGCGGCATCACCAGCGGCATCGTGTACCCCAATGCGGTATTGGCGCTGGCGCGCGAGTATCGCTTCAAGAGCATCGGCGGCACTTCGGCGGGCGCCATCGCCGCAGCCGTGGCGGCCGCGGCGGCATGCGGTGATCGCCGGCAGCAGGCGGGCGAACATCTGCCCGGCGATGCCGGCTACGGCGGGTTGTCGGCGGTGTCGGCGCAGCTGTCGCGGCGCGGCTTCATCTACAGCCTGTTCCAGCCGGCACGGGGCGCGCGCGCGGCCTACCGGCTGCTGGTGGTGCTGACCGGCAATGCCGGCCTGCCGCACAAACTGCTGTGCCTGGCCGTCGCGGTATTCGAGATCGCGCCGCTGGAAGTGCTGGTGTCGCTGGCGCTGCTGCTCGGCCTCGGCTGGTGGGGCGGTGGCTGGAGCGGCGTGGCCGCCACGCTGCTGCCCTCACTGCTGTGTGCGTACGGTGCGGGTGTGGCCGGTGCCGCGCTGCGTGTGGCACGGGTGGCGCGGCGCAACTTGCTGGGCCTGTGCAGCGGCCTCGGCCGCGATGCACGCACGCCGGCATTGACCGAGTGGCTGCATGAATGCCTGCAGCAGCTGTCCGGCAAGCCGCTGGATGCACCGCTCACCTTCGCCGACCTGCACGACGCGCCGCGCTACGCCGGTGAGCCGGACAGCCCGCATGCGATCAGCCTGCAGATGATCACCACCTGCGTGTCGCACAACGAGCCGCGCACGCTGCCGCTGGGCGGCGCGCAGTTCTGGTTCCTGCGCGAGGAGTTCGAGCAGCTGTTCCCCGCCAGCGTGGTGCAGTGGCTGGTGAAGCAGGCCGGCCCGCCGCTGGAGGTGGAAGGACGGCAGTACTACCACCTGCCACAGGGCCCGAAGCTGCCGGTGCTGGTGGCCACGCGCATGAGCCTGAGCTTCCCGCTGCTGATCAGCGCGGTGCCGCTGCATGAGCCCTCGCGCCGCGAACGCCGCTGTGAACCGACCGCGCCTGCGGCCGACCAGGAGCACAACGTGGCCGACAGCATGGAAGGGCTGACCAGTGCCGGCCAGACCTGTGGCCCGGTGATCACCGCGTTCCGCATCTGCTGGTTCTCCGATGGTGGCATCAGCAGCAACTTCCCGATCCACCTGTTCGACGCCGCCCTGCCGCGCTGGCCGACGTTCGCCATCAATCTGGTCTACCCGCAGCATGCCGAAGATGTGAGCCACGGCAGCAGTGGCCGCCAGGCGCTGGAACATGCCGTGTTCCTGCCCACCGAAAACCGCCACGGCTGGCAGCGCACCTACCAGTCGATCGCCACGCCGTTGGCCGCTGCGGAGCTGGGCCGCTTCCTGTTCGCGGTGGTGGCGACCATGCAGAACTGGCGCGACCTGCTGCAGGCGCGTGCGCCGGGCTACCGCGACCGTATCGTGCACGTCAGCCTGCAGGGCGACGAAGGCGGCATGAACCTGGACATGCCGCAGGAGGTGCTGACCCGCATCGCCGACAAGGGCAGCCTGGCCGGTGCGCGCTTCTGTTCGTTCTCGTTCGAGAACCACTACTGGATCCGCTGGCGCAACCTGGCCTCGGCCTACCAGCGTTACACGCTGGAAGTGGCGCGCACCGATGACCCGGCACAGCAGGTGCTGGCTTATCGCGCGGCATACGCGATGGTTGCCCGCGGTGAACCGACGCCACCGTCATACAAGCTGGGTTCGGAAGACAAGCGGTTGGCCTCGCAGCAGCTGTGGGGCTTGATGGTCGAGCAGGGACGCACCTGGGAGGACCTCGGCCCCGACCTCACCGACGGTGCACCGCGCCCGTTGCCGCAGATGAAGGTGACGCCGATCTACTGAGCCGGTCCTCGGTAGATCCACGCCATGCATGGATGCATCTCGAATGGGGGTCAGATCCGTTTTCCGCAGGAAAACGGATCCGACCCCCTGCGGTGCCTCATCGCCACGGCGCCACCACCGCATCACCCTGCAATGGCGCATACAAGGGCAATGCCAGCTCCTGCTTCACCCAGCCCGGATTGAGCGCACGCAGGCCGGCCAGGTATTCGCGGGCCAGCGCGATATCACCTTGCCGCATGGCCAGGCGCGCAGCGCGCGCCCAGGTGCGGTCCCAGCCATGGGCCAGTGACAACGAGGTCGCCAGCGCAGTGCGCGCACCTGCCACATCGCCGTTCTCCCAACGCTGCTCGGCCTGGATGATCGCCTCGTTGGACAGGCGCATGTCGTACAGCTCGCGCAGCCTCGCGACCGCGCGTGGGTCGGCGTCCACGCGCAGGTCGGTGTCCTGCCAGTCGCCTCCTGGCGTGCGCACCAGTAGCGCCGCCGACCACTGCCCGCTGCGCTGGCCTCCCGCGTCTTGGCCAGCTTCCAGCGCCGCCAGCAGGCGCGCCGCCAATTCACCGTGTGTTGCGGCGAAGGCGCGCTGCATCGAGGCCAGCACCTGCGGCCCAGCCAGGCCATTGCCCTGCACGCTCAGCATGCCTTCGCCCTGCGCACCTGCCCAATCCGCCTGCTGCGCGGTAGCGCCGGTGTACTGCGCATTGCCGCCGCGCGCGCTGACCAGCCCCACCTGGCGCTCGGCAAGCGTGGTGCCATCGAAGTTGCCGTCTTCATCGAGCAGCTGCTTCAGCACCTGGGCAGGCGTGCGGCCTTTGGCCATCAACTCCAGACCCTTCGACCCATAGGTCGGGTTGGTCTCGAACTGGCTGGCGACCGCGCCCACCTTCGCCTGTGCCCACGGCACACCCACGCCCCCGACCGCCAGGTTGTGCGTGCCCACCGCCACCCCGCAGTCGCCGGCCTCGTTGCAGGCGGCAATGGAGAACGTCGCCCACGCCGGCGCAGCGCAGGCAGCGAGCAGCAGGACCAGGCAGGAACGCAGCAGGAACATGGCCAACTCCGTGGGCAGGCATTGCAATGGGATGCAGCCTACGCACGAAAGGTTTAGTAGATCCACGCCATGCGTGGATGGAATCCCATCGAAATCGAATATTTCGAACCTTCATCGAAGAACATCCACGCATGGCATGGATCTACCGTGTCGACCAAGGTCGACACCCACCAACAGCAGCGTGCCGACCAACGGTCAGCACCCACCAACAGCAGCGGGAAACTGTCGAAGGCGGGGTGGGTCCGGTTGCGGGGGCGTGAGCCGCATGGATGCGGCGACCGAGCTTACATGGACGTACTTGCAGCGTCCCCCGCAACCGGATCCACCCCGCCATCCCACGGAAAGCCCGCTGTTGCTTTTGCTGTTGCCTTGGATTGAAGCAGGTGCAGGGCGCAGCCCTGCCGAACCACCCCTACCGCCCCGGCAACTGCGCGAACGCACGCTGCATGCAGTCCTCGCGCGGGCACACCCGGCACCCCGGGCCGATCGATACCGAGTTGCCCGGGCTCTGCACATCCAGTCCCAGTGAATACACCAGCCGCTCGGCATGCTGCAGATCGCAGCCCAGTGCCACCGCGAAGGTCTTGCGCGGCTGGCCATGGCCCACCGGGCCACTGCTGACCTGCCGCGCCAGCCAGAAATGGCGGCGCCCATCGGGCATGCGCGCCGTCTGCGTAAGGATGCGGCCGGGCTGGTTGAACGCCTCGTAGACGATCCACAGCGGGCACGAACCGCCCACCTGCGAGAAATGGAAATCGGTGGCCGAATGGCGCTTGGACACATTGCCGGCGCGGTCAACGCGGATGAAGAAGAACGGCAGGCCAGGCGCACTGCGCCGTGCCAGCGTGCTCAGCCGATGGCAGACCGCTTCGAAGCCGACGCCGAACTGATGCGCCAGCAGTTCGATGTCGTAGCTGCTGGTTTCGGCCGCCCGCAGGAAGCGCATGTACGGCATCACCAACGCGCCGGCGAAATAGTTGGAGAGACCGATCCGCGCCTGCGCGATGCGTGCCTCATCGGTGAACCCGGCGCGCGCCACCACTGCATCGATCTGCGGCAGGTAGCCGTGAAGGGCCAGCTCGGCCGCCATCTGGAACGCCTGCTGGCCGGGCTCCAGGTAATCGGGCAGCCACAGCCGCCGCGCACCGGCATCGTATTGCCGCTTCTCGCGCCCGGCCTGAAGGGCGGCCACTTCCACCAGCACGCCATGGCGGTCGGCCAGCAGCTGGCGCAGCCGCGGCGCCACATGCCCGGGCGACAGCCCCCACTCGGCGAACAGCTGCTCGGCCAGCTCGTCCAGCTCGGGAATGTGGTTGTGCATGCGGTTGAAGAATTCGCGTACCTGGTCGCCGGCCGGCAGGGTGCTGCCGGCGCCGGGCTCGCCCAGCTGGAATTCCAGTGCGGCGGCATGCTCGCGCAGCGCCAGGTGGCGGCGATGCAGGTCCAGCAGGGCGCGGCTGACCTGCGGCAGGTTGCCGGCCAGCGCGCGCAGTTCGGTGGCGCTGACCTCGGCCAGGCCCAGATCGCGCAGGGTTTCACCCAGTGCTTCCTGCAGCGCGGCGGGCTCATCCTCGTCGAACAGTGCGGAAACATCGCCCAACACCTCGCCCAGCTTCTTCTGCACCGCCGGCGTGAGCGGGCGCTTGTTACGCTCGATCTGGTTCAGGTAACTGGCCGACAGCCCCAGCGCCCGTGCCAGATCCGCCTGGCTGTAGCCGCGCTGCTCGCGCAGCCGCAGCAGGCGCAGGCCAAGTTGTCGCTGGGGGGCTGAATAATTCACAAAATTAACATGAATCGTCTGGCGTGTTGGCCAGATTAAGCGGATTCAGCCCGGAAATCGAGGTGGGTGCTGTGAATAATGCCAAGCATCTTTCGCACCCTGTGGGATTGTCGTCATGACTGTTGCAGCGCCCCGTATCCGCATGCTGATCGATGGCCAGTTCGTTGAATCGGCCACCTCCCACTGGCAGGACGTGATCAATCCGGCCACCCAGGACGTGCTGGCCAAGGTGCCGTTCGCCACCACCGGCGAAGTGGACGCCGCCGTCGCCGCCGCCAAGGAAGCCTTCAAGACCTGGCGCAAGACCCCGATCGGCACCCGTGCGCGCATCTTCCTGAAGTACCAGCAGCTGATCCGCGAAAACATGAGCGAGCTGGCCCACATCCTCACCGCCGAACAGGGCAAGACCCTGCCCGACGCCGAAGGCGATGTGTTCCGTGGCCTGGAAGTGGTCGAGCATGCCGCCGCCATCGGCAACCTGCAGCTGGGCGAGCTGGCCAACAACGTGGCCAATGGCGTGGACACCTACACGATCATGCAGCCGCTGGGCGTGTGCGCCGGCATCACCCCGTTCAACTTCCCGGCGATGATCCCGCTGTGGATGTTCCCGATGGCGATTGCAACGGGCAATACCTTCATCCTCAAGCCGTCCGAGCAGGACCCGATGGTCACCATGCGCCTGGTCGAGCTTGCCCTGGAAGCAGGCATTCCGAAGGGCGTGCTGAACGTCGTCCACGGCGGCGAGGAAGTGGTCAACGCGATCTGCGACCATCCGGACATCAAGGCCGTGTCGTTCGTCGGTTCCACCCGCGTCGGCACCCACGTCTACAACCGTGCCTCGCTGGCCGGCAAGCGCGTGCAGTGCATGATGGGCGCCAAGAACCACGCCGTGGTGCTGCCGGACGCCAACAAGGAACAGACCCTCAACGCGATGGTCGGTGCCGCCTTCGGTGCCGCGGGCCAGCGCTGCATGGCCGCTTCCACCCTGGTGCTGGTCGGTGAAGCACGCAACTGGGTGCAGGACCTGGTCACCAAGGCCAAGACCCTGAAGGTTAGCGGTGGCACCGTGGCCGGCACCGACGTGGGCCCGGTCATCTCCTGCAGCGCCCGCGAGCGCGTGGAAGGCCTGATCGCCTCGGGCGTGGAGCAGGGCGCCAAGCTGGTGCTGGATGGCCGCAAGCCGCAGGTGGATGGCTTCGAGAAGGGCAACTTCGTCGGCCCGACCATCTTTGCCGGTGTCACCACCGACATGCGCATCTACCAGGAAGAAATCTTCGGGCCGGTTCTGGTCATCCTCGAAGCGGAGACGCTGGAAGAGGCCATCGCGATGGTCAACAGCAACCCGAACGGCAACGGCACCGCACTGTTCACCCAGTCCGGCGCCGCCGCGCGCAAGTTCCAGGAAGACATCGACGTCGGCCAGGTCGGCATCAACGTGCCGATCCCGGTGCCGGTGCCGCTGTTCTCGTTCACCGGTTCGCGCGCGTCCAAGCTGGGCGACCTGGGCCCGTACGGCAAGCAGGTGGTGCTGTTCTACACCCAGACCAAGACGGTCACCGCGCGCTGGTTCGATGACGAGACGCTCAGCCATGGCGTCAACACCACGATCAGCCTGAAGTAACGGCAGGAGCAGCCATGAGCCACTCGATGACGACGGAACTGGAAGAAGCGCAGCAGGCGTACCGCGAGGCCGCGCGCGACTTCGCACAGGCCGAACTGGCGCCGCACGCCGCGCGATGGGATGCGGAGGGCATCTTTCCGCGCGAGGCGATCGCCAAGGCCGGTGAACTGGGCTTCTGCGGTCTGTACATGGACCCGGAAGTGGGCGGCAGCGGCCTGAGCCGACTGGACGCCGCCGTCGTCATCGAGGAGCTCGCCAGCGTCGATCCGTCGACGGCGGCGTACATCAGCATCCACAACATGGCCTCGTGGATGGTGTCCAAGTGGGGCCAGCCGGCACTGCGCGATGCGTGGGGCACCGACCTGTCTTCGGGCAACAAGCTGGCCTCGTACTGCCTGACCGAACCGGGTGCCGGTTCCGATGCTGCGTCGCTGAAGACCACCGCCGTGCGCGATGGCGACTTCTATGTGCTGAACGGCTCGAAGGCCTTCATTTCCGGCGCCGGTGCCACCGAGCTGCTGGTGGTGATGGCACGTACCGGTGGTGCCGGTGCCGGCGGTGTCAGCGCCATTGCGGTGCCGGCGGACCTGCCGGGCATCAGCTTCGGCCGCAAGGAAGAGAAGATGGGCTGGAACAGCCAGCCCACCCGTGGCATCACCTTCGAAAACGTCCGCGTGCCGGTCAGCCACCTTCTGGGAGAGGAAGGCGGCGGCTTCAAGCTGGCGATGAAGGGGCTCGATGGCGGCCGCATCAACATCGCCGCCTGCTCGCTGGGTGCGGCGCAGGGCGCGCTGGATGCCGCGCGCCGCTACATGGGCGAGCGCCGCCAGTTCGGCAAGGCGCTGGCCGAGTTCCAGGCGCTGCAGTTCAAGCTGGCCGACATGGTCACCCAGCTGGTGGCTGCACGGCAGATGGTGCACACCGCCGCGCGCAAGCTCGATGCCGGTGCCAGCGACGCCAACGTGTGGTGCGCGATGGCCAAGCGCTTCGCCACCGATGCCGGTTTCAACGTCTGCAACGAAGCACTGCAGATCCACGGTGGCTACGGCTACATCCGCGAGTACCCGATCGAGCGCCTGCTGCGTGACTGCCGCGTGCACCAGATCCTGGAAGGCACCAACGAGATCATGCGGGTGATCGTTGCCCGTCACCTGCTCAACACCGAAGAGGAACTGCGATGAAGGATTGGCGTACCCAGGAGCACGTGGGCCTGAAGGTCGAGGTGGATGGCCACACCGCCATGGTCACCCTGAACAACCCGCCGGCGCATACCTGGACCGTGCACAGCCTGTCGGCGCTGCGCGACCTGGTGGGCGCGCTCAACGCAGACCGCGACATCTATGCGTTGGTGATCACCGGTGGCGGCGAGAAATTCTTCTCCGCCGGTGCCGACCTCAACCAGTTCGCCTCCGGCGACAAGGCCGCTGCACGTGAAGCCGCGCGCCGCTTCGGCGAAGCCTTCGAAGCGCTGTCCGGGTTCCGTGGCGTGTCGATCGCCGCGATCAACGGCTACGCCATGGGCGGTGGCCTGGAATGCGCGCTGGCCTGCGACCTGCGCATCATTGAAGACCATGCCCAGGTCGCGCTGCCGGAGGCTACCGTCGGCCTGCTGCCGTGCGCCGGTGGCACCCAGAACCTGCCGCGCCTGGTCGGCGAGGGCTGGGCCAAGCGCATGATCCTGCTGGGCGAGCGCATCAACGCCGAGACCGCGCTGCGCATCGGCCTGGCCGAAGAAAAGGTCGGCAAGGGCGAAGCCAAGGCGCTGGCGCTGGAATGGGCGAAGAAGGCCGGCAAGCAGAGCCCGACCAGCATCGCCGCCTGCAAGACTCTGGTGCAGTCCACCCGCACCGGCACCCACGCCTCGGCGCTGGTGGCCGAGCGCGAAGCCTTCGTCGACCTGTTCGACACCGCCGACCAGGTCGAGGGCGTGACCGCCTTCCTGGAAAAGCGCGCCGCGCAGTGGAAGAACGCATGAGCACCGACACCGCTGCCGACGACGCACCGGTGCTGTTCGAAGAGCGCGTGGCCGGCAACGGCACGCGCATCGGCATCGCCACGCTCAATGCGCCGCGTACGCTCAACGGCTTCTCGCTGCCGATGGCGCACCTGCTGCTGAAGCAGTTGAATGCCTGGGCCGACGACGACGGTATCGCCATGGTGGTGCTGCAGGGCGCCGGTGAAAAGGCGTTCTGCGCCGGCGGCGACCTGCATAGCCTGTACAAGAGCATGGTAGCCTTCCGCGAGGCCGGCCGCAGCGACATCCGCGAGAACGACTACGCCGCTGAGTTCTTCGACGTTGAATACCGCGTCGATTACCTCATCCACACCTACGCCAAGCCGATCCTGTGCTGGGGCCACGGCATCGTGATGGGCGGCGGCATCGGCCTGATGTCCGGCGCCAGCCACCGCGTGGTCAGCGAGCGCTCCAAGCTGGCCTTCCCGGAAATCACCGTCGGCCTGTTCCCCGATGTGGGTGGCAGCTGGCTGCTGCCGCGCGTTCCGGGCAAGGGCGGCTTGTTCCTGGCCCTGACTGGTGCGCTGCTCAATCCGGGCGATGCCATCTACGCCGGTCTGGCCGATGTGCACGTGGCCGAAGAGCGCCGCAGCGCGGTGTTCGATGCGCTGCTGCAGGTGGCCTGGTCGGGCGATGCCGCACACAACCACGAGCGGCTCAGCCATCTGCTGCAATCGCATGCCAGCGATGCAGCAACCGGTCCGCTGCTGGCCAATGCGGCGCAGGTCGATGCGCTGTGCGAAGGCGATGACCTTGAAGCGATCGTTGCGCGCATTGCCGGCCTGCAGACTGACGATGCCTGGCTGCAGGCGGCACAGAAGACCCTCGCCGCCGGTGCACCGGGCTCGGCACGGCTGTCGTACGAACTGCAGCGCCGCGGTGCCGGCCAGGACCTCGCCGCGATCTACCGCCTGGAGTACATCGTCGCCCTGCATTGCGCCGCCCATGGTGATTTCGCCGAAGGCATCCGCGCACTGCTGATCGACAAGGACCGCAATCCACAGTGGAATCCGGCCACCCTGGCCGAGGCCACCGCCGCGTGGGCCGACACCTTCTTCGCTTCCCCCTGGGCCGATGCCGCGCATCCGCTGGCCGACCTGGGCACTCCCCTTGTTGAAAGGAGCCTTGCATGAGCCACATTGCATTCATCGGGTTGGGCAACATGGGTGGCCCGATGGCCGCCAATCTGGTCAAGAACGGACACAGCGTACGCGTGTTCGATCTGGTTCCGGCCGCGGTGCAGGCCGCCGTCGATGCCGGTGCCAGCGCCGCATCGTCGGCCCGCGACACCCTGGCCGGTGCCGAAGTGGTGATCTCGATGCTGCCGGCCAGCCGCCACGTCGAAGGCGTGTACCTGGGCGACGACGGCATCCTCGCCGCGATCCCGGCCGGTGCGCTGGTCATCGACTGCAGTACGATCGCCCCGGCCAGCGCCCGCAAGGTCTCCGAAGCCGCCGCCGCACGTGGCCTGCAGATGATCGACGCGCCGGTATCCGGCGGTACCGCCGGTGCCCAGGCCGGCACCCTGACCTTCATCGTCGGTGGCGAGGAGGACGCGCTGGAACGCGCGCGCCCGGTGCTGCAGGCGATGGGCAAGAACATCTTCCACGTCGGCGCCAGCGGTGCCGGCCAGGTGGCCAAGCTGTGCAACAACATGGCGCTGGGCGTGATCATGGCGGTCACCGGCGAAGCCATTGCCCTCGGCGTGGCGCACGGGCTGGACCCGAAGGTGCTGTCGCAGATGATGGCGGTCAGCACCGGCCGCAGCTGGGCCACCGAAGTGTGCAACCCGTGGCCGGGCGTGCTGGAGAATGCGCCGGCCTCGCGGGGCTACAGCGGCGGTTTCGGCAGTGATCTGATGCTGAAGGACATGGGCCTGGCGGTGGAAGCGGCGATGAGTGTCGGCGCTTCGATTCCGCTGGGCGAAGTGGCCCGCAACCTGTACTCGATGAACCACCAGGCCGGTCGCGGCAAGCTGGATTTCTCCAGCGTCGTGCAGCTCATCACGAGCGAGAAGTAACCTGGTAGTGCCGGCCGCTGGCCGGCAACCTCATGCCCCCGTGCGGGACAACGAAGGTGGGATGGGCGGATGTTCGGTTTCGACCGGCATCCGCCCATTTTTTTGGGGGGGGGCGGATCCCTTTCGCAACGCGAAAGGGCTCTGACCCCCCTCGCATCAGGCAACGACCAGCGTCACGTCGATGTTGCCGCGGGTGGCGTTGGAGTACGGGCACACGATGTGCGCCTTCTGCACCAGCTCTTCCAGCTGCTCGCGCGGCACGCCCGGAGCGCTGATGGTCAGCTCGGCCTCGATGCCGAAACCGGTCGGGATCTGGCCGATGCCGACCTTGCCGGTGACGGTGGTGTCGGCCGGCAGCGCGACCTTGGCCTGGCCGGCCACGAACTTCAGCGCGCCCAGGAAGCAGGCCGAGTAGCCAGCGGCGAACAGCTGTTCCGGGTTGGTGCCCGGGCCGCCGGCGCCACCCAGCTCGCGCGGGGTCGACAGCTGGATGTCCAGCACGTTGTCGGACGAGACGGAACGGCCTTCACGGCCGCCGGTGGAGGTGGCCTGGGCGGTATACAGAACCTTTTCGATGGACATCGTGATGCTCCTGGTCAGTGGGTGGGTGTTGCGTTGGAGCCTACTTTGCCCGGTTTCTGCGTACGTTGGGTTGCAGTTCGTACGAAAAACTTGATTGATCGTCCTGCCGGCCTAGATCGTCCACTCGCGGTCGGTGGTGAACATGATGGTCAGCCAGCGGTCCGGCGAGGCCTCGCCCAGCGCATCGCCGATCTCGTCGCGCAGCTGGTCCCATTCCAGCAGGGGCCGCGGCGGGTCGTCCTCGCGTACCACGAAGAACAGCTCGATCTGCTCGCCACGCCCCACCTGCGCGACATAGCTGCGATGCTCGACGAAGCCGTGCTTGGCGACGATCGCGCGTGCCACCGCGTCCACGTGCGCCTGCAGTTCTGGTGGGGTGACCAGCAGGATGCCCGCCAGCGCGCGGCGCACGGTGCCCAGCGGGGCGATCATCACCAGCACGCAGACGAAGGCGAGGATGGCCGGGTCGATGTAGGGCCCGACCCAGGCCAGCGAGGTACCGCGCACCAGCACACCGCCGAGGAAGGCCAGCAGATAGCAGGCCGACATGCTGGCGGCGATCACCCAGTTCTTCGCGTCCAGCGCGATGAACTCCGAACCGATGCGGCGGTTGGCACGCAGCACGAACCAGGCCAGCGCACCTTCGCCGACGATCGACAACCCGGCGAAGGCGATGGCCGGGCCAAGCGCGATGTGGCGACCGCCGGACATCAGCGCATCCACCGCATTGACCAGTGCATACAGCGCCGCGCCGATCATCAGCGTGCCGCTCACGCCCAGCACGATCGGCTCCAGGTGCCAGAAGCCCATGGTGAAGCGTTGGTTGAGACGCGACTGCAGCGCATCGCTGCTGGTGGATAGAGCGATCAGCCGTGCGACCAGCAATGACAGCCAGGTCATCACCACATCGATCAGGCCGTAGATGCCATCGAAGATGATCAGCGAGGAATTGGCCAGCAGGCCGAACACCACCGCTGCCGCGGCCAGCAGCAGTGAGCCTGCGATGGACAGGCGCAGCACGCCTTGTTCGGTACGCGCATCGAAGAAGCGTTCGGTGGTGGCAGGCATGCGGGAATCCAGCGGGAAATGGGCTGCGGAAGCAGCGCGTCGCCATTCTATCCAGCCTGCAGCATGCCGCCGTGACCGCAGCCGCACAGCGCCTGGAAAAGTCACCAGACTGGTAACCGATTGCGGATTGACGGGTGCACACCCGAAGCGTATCGTTTGTACCACGATGACATAGAAGCCTCCGGTGACCCCGGGGGCTTCTTTCGTTTGCGCCATCGCGCGCTGCGACGCCATCGCCACCGGCCCTGACGTTCCCGTCGCGGCCGTTCTGTCTTCCGCCCCGATCCTGCTTTTCCCGCGCCGTCCTGGTGACCGCGTGGGGCGCCGCCGTGCGCGCAGGGTCGGGGCACTCCACATCCATCAACGAAGGAGGATTCGATGCCCCTGCTGACCCTTGAGCAGTGCCGCGCGCACTGCCGTATCGACGGCGACTTTGACGACGCCATCCTGGGTGACCTGCTGGCGGCAGCCAGCGACGCGGCCGCAGCCTACCTGGGCCGCGAACTGTACGCCGACCAGGCCGCGCTGGACCAGGCGCTGGACCAGCTGCCGCAAGACATGGCGGCGGCGGTGACCGGGCATGAAGCCGCGGTTGCCGCCGCCAATGCCGAGACCAACGCGGCCAAGGCCAAGGCCATGCGGGATGTGGCCGATCGTCGCCTGGCCGTGGCCACCGCGCGCAGTGCACGCCTGCTGCTGGGCATGCCCGCCAATGACAGCATCCGTGCAGCGGTACGCCTGCTGCTGGGCCACCTGTACGCCCATCGCGAAGCCGTAGTCGTCTCTGCACAGACGCTCGATGCACCGGCAGGCGCCACTGCCATCGCAATGGAACTGCCGTTCGGCGTGGCCGCGCTGCTTGATCCGTACCGACCGGCCGCAACGCCATGAACGCCGGCCACCTCAATCGCCGCATCCGTATCGAGCGCCAGGACGGCCAGCTCGACGCCTGGGGGCAGCCGCTGGACGCCTGGCAGCCGGTGGCAGAACTGTGGGCCGCCGTCACTGCCGATCCTACAGACAGCGTGCAGCGGCTGACGCTGGAAAGCCGCCTCCCGGCAACAATCCGCCGCCAGCGCTTCCATGTCCGATTGGCGGCCGCGCGACAGGCCGGCATCCATGTCGGCATGCGCATCGTGCATGACGGTCGCGCTTTCAACATCACCGGCGTTGCTCCGGACTTCAGCCGGCGCCAGACCACGGTGCTGTTCACCGAACAGTCTTCAGGCATTGCCTGAGCGACGCCAACCAGGACACCGCGATGAGTTACGAAGCACAGCTGCACGCGCTGCTGGCCCCGCTGCTGCAGGGCCGGCTGTATCCCGACGTTCCGCCGGAACCGGTCATCTACCCGTGTGCCGTCTACCAGCAGATGGGTGGACAGTCCGTGTGGTTCAACGAAGGTTCCACTCCCGAACAGAAGCACGCTCGCGTGCAGCTGACCGTCTGGGCAGACAGTCGTGCCCAGGCCAACACCCTGATCCGCACCATTGAGGACCAGGTCTGCGCGGGACTGCCGACCGCCGAGTCGTTCGGCGCTGCAATCGCCGTGCATGAGCCGGTGCTGCACAAACACGGCGCGCGGCTCGACTTCGGCCTGTGGTACGCCGACCCGTAAACCCCTTCACCCGTGCAACACCCCAGCCCGGCAACCGCCGGGCTTTTTTTTATCCAACGAGGAAATACACCATGGCACTCAAGCTTCCCAAGGGCACCCAGTTCGGTTTCGCACCGGTCGTCTCCACCGCGATCGCCACCACCGCGATCTCCAAGGCTGCGCCGGCACTGGCCAGCGTTGCCGCCAACAGCGTCGACACCGGCGATGTGGTGGTCATTGAACTGCCGGGCTGGCCGGCCCTGAACAACCGCGCCACCCGCGCGGGTGCTGAAGCCACCGGCAGCGTTGAACTGCTGGGCATCGACACCACCGACACCGTGCTGTTCCCGGGCACCAGCGGTGCCGGCGTGCTGCGCAAGGCAGGCGCCTTCGTCGACCTGGACCAGCAGGGCGACCCGACCACCGCCGGTGGCGAGCAGCAGTACTGGAGCGGCACGCTGCTGGAAGACCCGACCGGTCGCCAGGTCCAGCTGCCGACCTTCAAGAACGCCAAGACCATTACCCTGCCGCTGTTCTACGATCCGAAGAAGCCGTGGTACCCGGCGCTGAAGAACGTTGATGCCAAGGGCGAGCCGGTGATCCTGCGCGCCAAGCTGGTCGGCGGCGACGTGCTGTACTGGTACGGCTACCTGAGCTACAACGGCGACCCGACCATGGCTGCCAACACCCCGATGGGCACCACCGCGACCTTCACCGCGCTGGCCGACTCCATCCTGGTCGAGGGCGCCTGATGTTCCAGGTAAAGGCGCCGGAGAGCTTCAAGAGCACCCTGACCATCGTCGGTCACGGTCGCGAGCAGAAGCTCAACCTGACCTACCGGCATCTGTCGGTGGCCGACTACGCCAGCCTGCTGGAGCGTCTGGGCGATGACACGTTGAGCGTGGCCCAGGCCATCCTGGACATCGTGGTGGATTGGGATGCCGATGTGGCGCTGGATACCGCCGGCGTCGAGCTGGCGCTGCAGCAGCAGGCCGGCCTGGATGGCGCCATCATCGGTGGCTACACCCAGGCGCTGCAGGTCGCACGCAAGGGAAACTGATCGAGGCGGTGGGGGCCCTGTACTGGCGGGCCCCCACCGAGTCCGAGCTGATGCAGCTTGGATTGAAGGCAAAGCACTTTCCACCGCCGCAGGTCGAGCTGTGGCCCGAGTGTGTGCTTCCCATCGAGGTTTTCTCACGGGTTTCCACCCAGTGGCGCGTTGGCGCAGGTGGCCCGATCGGGCTGGACTACAACGTGGTCTATCAGGAGCTGCAGCGCGAAGCGCTTGTGCCGGAGCGGCACGCTGAAGTGATGGCGGGCATCCGCGTCATCGAGCATGCGGCCCTGAAGCACATGCAGCACGAATAAGCAGGCAGCGGCCAACGCCGATGCCAGACAACGGCCTCGCCAGCACGTGAGGCCCCATTCAAGCCAGGAGAATTTCATGGCCGACACAACGCTCGGAGCGACGGCTGCTGCTGTTGAGATCAACGCCAGGCTGGACTCCGCCGTCCAGGCCGCGACGCGCAGCATGGCCGAGTTCAATGCACTGACGCAGCTTCAGCAGCAGTATGCGCAGAAGAGCACGGTGCTTCAGTCCGCACTCAACGGTGTACTTCAAAGCAGCATCTCCCTCGCCGATACCATGGTTCAGAAGCTGGCTGGAACGCTGGCAGTCGTACAAGCTGCGCTGGAGCAGGCGCAGAGTTCTGCAGAGGACGCCCGGCGTGATGGCAGGACACCCGGAGAAGTCGCATCTGATGCTACCGCGCGCAACCTGGACAGACTGTCCACCGATGGTGAACGTCGCAGCGGCTTCCTCGCTGATGCGCGGCGTTCGGCCAGGGGTACGTACCTGAACATCGCGAAGCCCGAGAAGACGGGCGCGAAAAAGGACGAGAAGGAAGACGATTCGCGGAAGATCAAGACGGGCATGAAGGGTATCGAGAACGGATTCCAGGATGCGTTCGAGGCCTATACCGCGAAGGCACAGGATGCCGCGACGAACACGCAGACTGTCTTCACCAAGGCATTTGATGCCGCCGGAACGGCGCTCTACAACTTCGTAACCACCGGCAAATCCAACCATCATGAACTGACCAAGGCACTGATCGCGGATCTGAAGAAGATTGCGATCCAGCAGGCCATCGTCTGGGGCGTGAAGATGCTCTTCGGTGGCAGTGTGGGGCCCGTGCAGAAGGAATCAATTCCGATCTCCGGCTTTGCAAAGGGAGGCACCTTCAGATCGCCCGGCCTCTCCGTCTACTCCGGCGGTGTCTATGACACCCCGCAGCTGTTCGCCTTCGCCAAGGGTGCCGGCGTATTCGGCGAAGCGGGACCGGAAGCGATCATGCCGCTGCAGCGCGGGCCGGACGGCCGTCTCGGCGTGGCCGCACATGGCGGTGGAGGCAGTGGCGGTGGCGTGGGTGTGAGCATCCGCATCGACAACAACGGTGGCAAGGAAGTCACCACCAACGAAAGCATGCTGCAGCAGTTCGGCAACGAGATCGGCCAGTTCGTGGAACGCAAGTACCGCGAACTGCAGAGTCGTGACCTGAAGGCAGGTGGTGTGCTCAGCAGGAGTGCCATGTAATGACCGACACTTTCACCTGGCCGGCAACCAGCCAGAGCACCGGGACCACCACCGCCGCCGTGAAGCGCGCGAAGTTCGGTGATGGCTATGCGCAGGCCGCCGCTGATGGCCTGAACGCCACCTCGCGCAGTTACCAGCTGCAGTTCGTAGGCAACCGCAGGACCATCAGCGAGATCGTGGCCTTCCTGGATGGTCATGCCGGCCGCAGCTTCCTGTGGAAGGGGCCACTGGGGCAGGGGTTGTACATGTGTGATTCCTACACCGACAGCCATCTCGGTGGACAGGTCTCGACCATCACCGCGACGTTCGAGCAGACCTTCCAGGCGTAGGCATGAGCATGGATCTTCAACGGATCGACCTGGATACCATCCAGCCCAACGGAAAGCGTGGAGAGACCCAGCGGCCCGCCTTCACCAAGATCAACCAGAACTTTCAGGATGTTGCGTTGGCGCTGGAGGGAATCCCCGGTGCCATCGCAGACTCTGTCTCGGGAAAGAACCGCTTGATCAACGGGAATTTCGACTTCTGGCAGCGTGGGGACAACTTCACCGCTGCTGCTGCCTACTGTGCGGACAGATTCTTTGCACAGCAGGGAGGGATGGACGGAGCAGGCATATTCAAATCACCCGTTGCCCCGGGCGATGCGAACTTCCCGAAAAGCCTGTTCACGTTGGCCGCCAATTGCAACGGGAACCACAACGCTGCCGGACACCATTTCCTGTTCGAGCAGCGTGTGGAAAGTGTGCGGACCTTTGCCGCATCAGAGAGCACGCTATCCTTCCTGGTCTACAACGCAGGCACTGCAGGGAGAAAGATCGCAGTCGAATTCCTGCAGCGCTTCGGAACAGGCGGAAGCCCCACTGTCACGGGGATACAGCCGAAAGTGTTTACGCTCGCACAGGGCCTGAACCGGATCAGCAAGACCGTCAGTCTTCCTTCCATCTACGGTAAGACGCTTGGCGGTGGCGATGATTCGGTCATCTGTGCGGTATGGCTCTCGGCAGGCAGCGACTTCAACGCGCGCACAGGAGGGCTCGGCGCGCAGGCAGGCCAGTTGTACTTCGGTGAAATGCAGTGGGAAGCCGGCGCACGGGCGACCCGCTTCGAGTGGAGATCACCGGCCCACGAGCTTGCGCTGTGCCAGCGCTACTACCAGAAGTCCTTCCCTGTTGCAGAGGTGCCCAACAGCAGGAGCAGCTCCGCCGTCCACCGGAATGCAGTGGCCTTCAACAGTGGCACCTGCCGCGTTGTTGCAGAGTTCAAGGGCACGATGCGCGGCACGCCACAGCTGCTTTTCCACGCAGGCGGAGAAGGTGGTGACATCGGATCGCCGAGCTTCTGGAGGTACTACGACGCCGCTGGCGGAGCATGGCGCGCGGGAACCCTGACCAATGTAGTCATGGCAACGAGCCAGGCGTTCATGGCGGACGTGGGCGGCGCAGGTTTCCTGGTAAGCGGATCTGTTCTGCTGGCAGGCCACTACACCGCCGATGCCGAACTCTGAGTGCATTCCTACACCTGCGGGACCAGTCGGGAAGCCGTGACTGAATGAAAGTACTCGAACTCCGATCGGCCGCCACCGATTCACCTCGTTCAAGGAGCCACTAATGGCAAGAAAGATCATCGACCTCGATTCCGTTCAACCGAACGGAAAGCGGGGTGAAACACAGCGCCCGGCGTTCACCAAGATCAACGAGAATTTCGCCGAGGTCTACGACGCCTTGACCGATGTCGCGAAGATTCCGGAGACCGTGGGGAATGCCATCACCGAGCGCGTTCCGGGAAGGAATCTGCTTATCAATGGTGGCCTTCAGTTCTGGCAACGCCGGACCTCCGGCCGTGTCGGTAGCGGGTCTGGCACCCTGGGGGCAGAGACGTTCTTTGCCGATCGCTTCACCAACTCGGCATTGATCTGCAACCATGACGTCCAGCGCGTGGCCTACGAGGGGCAGAGTGGCTACCCGGAAGACACGCGGTCGATCCTGGTATGTACCGTGTCCGGTGCCGCTGCCAGCAGTGGCGCCTGGATGGGACAGAAGATCGAGGGGGTGCGCAGCGCGAGCGGCGACATCACCATCTCTGTGTGGGCAAACAGCGATGCACCGAACCGCAAGGTCGGCGTGCGCGTCATCCAGAACTTCGGCACGGGCGGCTCGCCCGCGCCGGAGGTGGTGATCGAAGCAGGTGTGCTCACACTGGGCACCTCGGCCACACACCACAGCGTCACCGTCACTTTACCGAGCACCAAGGGCAAGGTGCTGGGCACCCATGGCAACGACCATCTCTACGTGGTGTTCGACCTGTGCGGCACCGGCCAGAAGGGTGAGTTGGTGGCGCAGAACGGCTCGTTTGGCTTCACACAATTCCAGGTCGAGCCGGGACGTGTGGCCACGCGCTTCGACTGGCGCCCGCTGGGCATGGAGTTCGCGTTGTGCCAGCGGTACTACGAGAAGAGCTACAACCTCGACATCCTACCCAACACGGCAAACAACGAAGGGCGAGAGGCGTTCTCGGTCAACTCGCCGGGAATGGCGCATTACCAGAGTGTGCGATTCCAGACGGCAAAGCGTGCCCATCCCTACGTGATGATCATCTCGGCCGATACCACCCAGCAGAACGGACACATCGCCGAGGATGACGTGTCCCGCGTGCCCTGCCTCGTCAACTATGCATCACCCTCCTGCTACGAAGTGAGCTGGACCAACAATCCAGGTCGCTGGGGCGGGTGGTGGCATTGGTGGGCCGAAGCCGAGCTGTGATTGGGCGCCCCCAGGACTTTCAGGACGACAGCAATGACGAGAAAGATCATCGACCTCGATTCCGTTCAGCCGAACGGGATGCGGGGTGAAACGCAGCGCCCAGCGTTCACAAAAATCAATGAGAACTTCGCAGAAGTGTATGGCGCGCTGGATGGCGTGACCGCGATCGGACAGCGTGTGGATTCACTGGAGCGTGCTCTTCAGACCGCAGTTCCAGGCAGGAACCGCCTGATCAACGGCAACTTCGATTTCTGGCAGCGGGGCACCACCGGCACCACCCAGGGCGGCGAGATCTATGTGGCCGATCGTTGGACGGTGGCAGCGCTGGGCTGCACGCATACCGCAAATCGCGGGGCCAATCTGCCTGCCGGCGGCGCCGCGCCGGAATCGCGCCGTTTCCTCAACAGCGTCGTTTCCAAGACCAGTGCAGGTAGCAGCGCCTACGTCGCACAGAAAATCGAAGGGGCGGTCACCCTGTCCGACGGCGAGGTGACCGTTTCCGGCTTCGCCTATGGCCCGCCAGGAAAACGCATCGGTGTTCGTCTCATCCAGCACTTTGGCACCGGTGGTTCGCCGTCCGCCGCGATCAGCGTGGAGCTGGGAACCGTAGCGGTCACCGCCGCGTCCTGGACCTATTTCCAGCTTAGTGCGCGACTGCCATCGGTGAAGGGGAAGACGCTGGGAAGCAATGCCGACAGCGATTTCCTGTGGCTGGTGGTGGATCTGTGCGCGGCTGCCTATGGCGGTGTCATCTCCGGCCAGAACGGAGAGTTCGGTATCGCGATGATGCAGTTGGAGCGCGGTAGCCGGGCAACGGCATTCGACTTGCGCCCGCTGGCCCAAGAGCTGCAGCTGTGCCAGCGCTACTACGAAAAGTCCTATGACAATGACGTCGTTCCTGGAACTCCGACCAACAGCGGTCGCTACAGTTGGGGCAACTCGGCTGCGAGCGGCGCAACCAGTTACCTGTCGGTGCCATTCAAGACGTGCAAGCGAGTGACGCCGGTGATTGTCGTCAGGCCCAACAACAATGTGGTCGAGCCCGGATATGTCAATCAGGACGACAGCAGCCGAACGCCCGCATCGGTTCCCACGATCGCGACGAACGTCTTCGAAGTGGCCTGGGGCAATTCCCCCGGGCGCTGGGGGGGCTGGTTCCACTGGACGGCGGATGCAGAGATTTACTGAGTATCAGGTATGGCGTTCCGCCGTCTTTTTCAGGCGTGGCAACGACCTGTCCCTGGGCTTTGCTGATTCGGAATGGGAAGCTAAATGAGCAGAAAGATAATCGACCTCGATACCGTTCAGGCGAACGGTAAGCGGGGTGAAACACAGCGCCCGGCATTCACCAAGATCAACGAGAACTTCGCCGAAGTGTATGGCGGGTTGGATGCCGTGCAGACTGCGGTGGATGGGTTGGATGGCCGAATGGCTGGCCGCAACTGCCTGATCAACGGCGACTTCCGCCTTTGGCAGCGTGGTGCAGTGTTCCCTGCATCCGTGGGCACTCGCTACATCGCCGACCGCTGGCAGGCCAATGCCACCGGCACCACGGTGGCTGCCACGCGCGAGGATGTGCCTCCAGGCGGCGGCCAGGCAGGGCGCCTGCTGGCTGGGTCGCGCCATCTGCTTCGGCTGGAGGTGCAGAGCGTTGCCGGTGCCGGCAACATGGCGCTGGTCCAACAGCGCATCGAGGATGTCCGGACACTGGCCGGGCGCACCGTCACCATCAGCTTCAAGGCGCGGTCCTCGGTGGACGATTTCCGCATCGGTGTGGAACTGCAGCAGTCCTACGGAACGGGCGGGTCCACCGCGCACGATAGTATCGGCGCCTCGGTCGTGCTCGATACGCTGTGGCGATGGCACCAGGTCACCGTGGCAGTTCCGGGCCTTGCCGGCAAGACGCTGGGCCCGGACAGCTACCTGCAACTGAGCTTCTGGCTGGATGCCGGTGCCGACTTCGGCGGGCGGGCGTTCGCCGCCGGGCAGAAGAGCGGCAGCGTCCAGCTGGCCGAAGTGCAGATCGAAGAAGGCGATACCGCGACCGACTTCGATCGCCGGCCCGAAGCACTGGAGCTGTTGCTGTGCCAGCGCTACTACGAGACGGTGGATGTGAACCGGATCCTGGGCATCACCTACACCGCCAACGGCGACACGCGCGCGTGCATTCCGTTCAAGGTACGCAAGCGCGTGGCGCCCAGGGTCACCTCGCCCTCTGCCGCGCTCAACCTGGTCGGCTTCGGCTCCGAAGGTAGCCTCATCAACTTCAACGGTGGCGATCCGGGCTGGCAGTCCACCGTGGACGCGGCCGTGCTGTCCACGATGTCCAACAACATGCAGCAGTGGGGCGCGGTGGTGGTGTGGTCGACCACCTCACAGGTGCTGGTGCAGGCCGATGCGGAGCTCTGAGCCATGACAACCACGCTTCCGCAGGCGTCAAAGCACGCCTGCTTCACTACCACTACGTCGCTGCGCCCGGGCCACCACGTCATCGTACCGCGCGGCCAGGAGCGGTATCCCGTACCACGCCCTCTTCCCATTGCCGCACAGGAGCACACCCCATGATCACCGCCGATGCCCAGCAGCTTGAGCCGGGTGGCCGCATCACCGTCTACGAGCTCGACGCCAGCAGTTTCGGCGCCGACAAGCTCTTCTTCCACGCACACCTGCAGAGTGGTGTCATCTGGTGGCAGGGCCAGGATATGGCCCCTGGCCGATCGAGGCCAGTGGCTTCGAACGCACCAGTGACCAGCCACCGAACCCACGCCTGCGCGTGAGCAACATCGATGGCCGCATCACCGCCATGTGCCTGCTGTTCGATGACCTGGTCGGTGCCCGCATCATCCGCCGGCAGACGCTGGCCAAGTACCTGGATGCCACCAACTTCGAGGAAGGCAATCCCAGTGCGGATCCTGCCGAGCATTTCCCCGACGAAGTCTGGTTCATCGAGCGCAAGATCGGCGAAGACAAGCAGATGGTCGAGTTCGAGCTGACCACCGCGATTGATCTCAATGGCCAGCAGTTGCCGGGCAGGCAGATCATCGCCGGCATGTGTGGCTGGCTGGTGCGTGGCGGTTATCGCGGCGCGTACTGCGGCTACAACGGTCCGGCGGTAGCGGACAGCGACGACGTCGCCACCGACGATCCGGCACGCGACCAGTGCGGCGGCCGGGTGCGCAGCTGCAAGCTGCGCTTTGGCCAGGACAAGCCGCTGCCCTATGGCGGCTTCCCCGCCGCAGGCCTGCTGCGCTCCTGATCGACCCCTTCCCGACTCCACTTTCCAGGCCCGCCCGCGCGGGCCTTTTTCATGGGTGAAACATGCAACCGACAACCCTGCAGGCCATCCAGGCGCACGCCGTGGCCGAGTACCCGCGCGAATGCTGCGGGCTGATCGTGGCCATTGAAGGCCACGAACGCTATCTTCCCTGCCGCAACGTGGCCGCCACGCCCAGCGAGCATTTCCGCCTGCCGGCTGAGGACTATGCCGTGGCCGAGGACAAGGGCGAGGTGCTGGCCCTGGTGCACAGCCACCCCGATGCCGCTGCAACGCCGTCCGATGCCGATCGGGTCATGTGCGAGCGCAGCGGGCTGACCTGGCACATTGTCAGCGTCGGCCAGGTAACCGGCGAGCCACCGCTGTGCGCTGATCTGCAGACCCTGCATCCCTCAGGTTACATGGCACCGCTGGTCGGTCGCCAGTTCGCCCACGGTGTACTGGACTGCTACAGCCTGGTCCGCGATTTCCACGCGCGCGAACTGGGCATCCGGCTGTCCGAGTACGAGCGCCAGGATGACTGGTGGAGCCATGGCCAGGACCTGTACAGCCTTGAACGGCTGCACGCCGAGGGCTTCGACCTGATCGAGGGCGAACCGCAGCGGGGCGACATGATCCTGATGCAGATCCGCTCGCCGGTTACCAACCACGCAGGCATCTACCTCGGTGACGGGCAGATGCTGCATCACCTGCATGGCCGCCTGTCCGAGACCGTGCCCTACGGCGGCATGTGGGCCGAGCGCACCCGTTGCATCGTCCGCCATCGCGAGGTGCGCCATGACTGACCGTCTTCGTACGATCCGCCTGTACGGCAAGCTGGGTGCCCGCTTCGGACGCAGGTTCCGGCTGGCGGTGAACAGCCCGGCCGAGGCCGTGCATGCGCTGTGCACGATGCTGCCGGGGTTCCAGCAGTACCTGATGGGTGCCAAAGCCAAGGGCATGGAATTTGCCGTGTTCAATGGCCGGCAGAACCTGTCGCGGGATCAGCTGCACGATCCGCCAGGCCAGGATGACATCCGCATCGCGCCGGTGATGGTGGGTAGCAAGCGGGGAGGCGTACTGCAAACCATCATTGGCATCGTGCTGATCGTTGTGGGGAGCTACACATCTTGGGCTGGTGGGGCTGCACTGGTATCAACCGGCGTCAGCATGGTGGTTGGCGGGATCACCCAGATGCTCTCCCCCCAGCCAAAAGGCCTGGGCGCCAAAGACACACCCGAAAACGCGCCCAGCTACAGCATGAACGGCACCGTCAACACGCAGGCGCAGGGCAACCCCGTTCCGGTCGCCTATGGTGGCCATGACAGCAAGGGCATGTTCATCGGCTCGGCCGTGATTAGCGGCGGCATCCTGGCGGAGGACCAGTTTTGAACCAGATCACTCATTCCACGCTGCGCACGCGCGGTGCAGCCGCGCCCGTACTGGCGGGCGCCAAGAAGGGCGCGAGCAACGCCCGAACCCCGGTCGAAACCGCCGACAGCCTGCACTCGATGGCGGTGGCCCGCATCATCGACCTCGCCAGCGAAGGCGAGATCCGCGGACTGGTCGCCGGCAAGCAGTCGATCTACCTGGACCAGGTGCCGATCGAGAATCCCGACGGCACGCTGAACTTCTCCGGCGTGGACGTGCAGACGCGTTCCGGCACCCAGGACCAGGAGCACATCAGCGGCTTCCCCTCCATCGAGAACGAAGTTGGCGTCAATGTCGAGCTGCGCAGTGATGCGCCGGTGGTACGCACCGTATCCGGTGCTGACCTGTCGGCCGTCCGTATCCGCTTTGCGGTACCGGCGTTGCAGAAGACCAACACCGAGAACGGTGACACTGAAGGCTACCGGATCATGTACGCGGTGGATCTGTCCACCGACGGCGGCCCGTTCAGCACGGTGCTGACCGATGCCTTCAGTGGCAAGACCACCAGCCAGTACGAGCGCAGCCGCCGCATCGATCTGCCTGCCGGCAACCAGTGGCAGGTGCGGATCCGCCGGCTGACCGCCAACGCCAACAGCAGCACCATCGCCGATACCATCAACGTGCTGTCGATGACCGAGATCATCGATGCCAAGCTGCGCTATCCGAACTGCGCGCTGGCGGCGGTGCAGGTCGACGCCAGCCAGTTCCAGAACATCCCCACCCGGTCCTACCAGCTGTGGGGGCGCATCGTGCGCATCCCCTCCAACTACGATCCGCTCAGCCGTCTCTACAGCGGCGTGTGGGACGGTACCTTCAAGAGCGGGTGGACCAACAACCCGGCTTGGGTGTTCTTCGACATCGTCACCAACGATCGCTTTGGCCTGGGCCATCGTGTTCCGCTGGACTGGGTGGACAAGTGGCGGCTGTACCAGATCGCGCGCTACTGCGATGAACTGGTCAGCGATGGCCAGGGCGGCAAAGAGCCGCGCTTCACCTGCAGCCTGTATCTGCAGACCCGCGCCGAGGCCTATCGCGTGCTGCAGGACATCGCCACCATGTTCCGCGGCATCAGCTTCTATGCGGCGGGGCAGGTGATGGCCTCGGCCGACATGCCCAAGGACCCGGTGCTGACCTACAGCCAGGCCAACGTCATCGAAGGGCGCTTCCACTATGCCGGCAGCAGCCGCACGGCGCGGCACACGGTGGCGCTGGTGTCGTGGATCGATCCGGATGACTTCGGCCGGCAGAAGGTCGAAGTGGTACAGCACCTGCCCGGTGTGGCCCGCTACGGCATCAACCAGACCGAAGTGACGGCGGTGGGCTGCCACTCGCGTTCGCAGGCGCAGCGCGTGGGCAACCACATCCTGCACACCGAGATGCTGGAAACCGAAACCATCAGCTTCTCGGTGGGCCTGGACGCGCTGGGCTGCATGCCTGGCGATGTGATCCAGGTGGCCGACCCGAACCGCGCTGGCCGCCGCAATGCGGGTCGCATCCGCAGTGCAGGTACGCGCAGCCTGGTGCTGGATCGCGTGCCGGAACAGATCGCGGCCGGTGACACCCTGCGTGCCACGCTGCCCAGCGGGCAGACCGAAGCACGCACCGTGCAGTCGGTGGACGGCGAGACGATAGCGGTCACCGCGCCGTGGTCGGCGGTGCCGGTGGCGCAGTCGGTCTGGGCACTGGAATCGCCGGAGCTGGCCCTGCAGCACTATCGCGTGCTGTCGATCAGCGAAGGCGAGGACCTGACCTATCAGATCACCGCGCTCAAGCACGTGCCGGGCAAGTACGCCGCCATCGACGACGGCACGCGCCTGGAGCAGCCGCCGATCAGCATCATTCCGCCCAGCGTGCAGCCGGCACCGGCCAACGTGCGGATGGCCTCGCATGTGGTGGTGGACCAGGGTATTGCCACGTCCGTGCTCACCATCGAGTGGGATGCGGCGGACAAGGCGATCGGCTATGACGTGGAATGGCGCCGTGGTGATCTCAACTGGGTCCGCGCCGGCCGCGTCGGCACACAGAGCCTGGAAGTGCGGGGCGTCTATGCGGGCGAGTATCTGGCCCGGGTACGCGCGGTCAATGCGCTGGGCGCGGTATCGCAGCCGACGCTCAGTGTGCTCACCACCATTGAAGGCAAGACGACGCCGCCACCGGCATTGACCTCGCTGACCGCGCGCAGCCGGGTGTTCGGCATCGAGCTGGCCTGGCAGTTCCCGGCAGGCGCCACGGATACCGAGCGCACTGAACTCTGGTACAGCACCAGCCCGGATCGTGCAGCCGCCATCAAGCTCGGCGACTTCGCCTATCCACAGTCGCGGCACCAGATGAACGGTCTCGCGGCGGGTGCACGCTTCTGGTTCTGGGGGCGCCTGGTCGATCGCAGCGGCAACGTGGGTCCGTGGCATCCGGTGGAGGCGGGTGTTCTGGGCGAGTCCAGCAGCAACCCGTCGGACTACGATGCCTATTTCGCCGGCCGCATCAACGAAAGCGCGCTGGGCCAACAGCTGAAGGGCAAGATCGAGCGCGTCACCGAAGTGCTGCCGCTGGTCTGGGATGCCGCGGCAACCTACACCCCGGGTCAGACTGTCATCCACGACGGTCGGATCTGGAGCTGGCAGGGCACTGCCGCAGGCAACGAGACGCCGCCGGGCAGCCATTGGAAGAACATCGGCGACGCCATCGCCGAGGCTGGCGCCATCGTCGGCCGCGTCGACCAGCTGGAACTGGACGTCACCGATGTCGATGGCAAGGTGACCGCGCAGGGGCAGAAGGTCGATGGCCTGTTCGCCCAGGTCAGCGACCACACCGCCGGTGAGGAGGACTACAACGTCGGCGAGAACGATGTCAGCGCCGGTGCCATCACCGTCTACAGCGTGATGGCCGAGAAGGACGCGGCACTGGCCAGGCGTGTAGATACGGTTGAAGCGTCCATCGAGGGTGTGCCCGGCAGGATCGAAGGTGTCAGTGCCGCGGTCCAGCAGGTCTCGCAGGCCGTGGTGAACCTGGATGGCAAGGTCAGCGCAACCTATACGGTCAAGGCGCAGATCAGCAGTGCCGGGCAGATCTACATGGCCGGCATGGGGCTTGGCGTCGAGCAGCAGCCGGATGGCAGCTACCAGAGCCAGATCCTGATGCAGGCCGATCGCTTCGCGCTGTTCAACACCAACAGCGGCCAGGTCAGTGCGCCCTTCGTGGTGCAGGGCGGGCAGACTTTCATCAGCCAGGCACTGATCGGCAATGGCTGGATCCAGAACGCCATGATCGGCGACGTGATCCAGTCCAATGCGGTCGGCGCCGGTGGGCAACCGCGCTGGAGGCTCGACAAGAACGGCACATTGACGATGAACGGCCCCGAGAATGGCGGCCGCCTGACCATCAACGACAGCGTCATCCACGTTTACGACAACAACGGCCGCGTCCGCGTCCGCATGGGGATCTGGTAATGGCAACCGGTATGCAGATATTCGGCCCGGATGGGCAGATGTGGTTCGACACCAATGATCGTGCCGGCAAGGTGATGGGTGAGATGCACGTCAGCACCAGAGACAGCATCTATGTGGGCATGGCGGGCATGGGGCAGCCATTCGCGATTCTGCCGAGCACCTTCTGGGACAGCTGGCAGGACATGAATGGAAACCAGTTCTCCGCGCCGAACATGGCATTCATGTCCTTCAATAAACCAGGCGCCGCCGAGGGCGACTACCTCACACTCAACTTCACGTTCATGACGACCACCAATCCCAATGCCTATGTCTTCTACGGGAGCTTCTGATGACCGTCGGCCTTGAAGTCACAAACGACAGCGGTGTCCCCGTTCTGGTCAACGCACACGCCCTTGCCTTCTTCGCGGCAGGCAAGGGCGTGGAAACCATCGGCAGCAACACGTCGCCGTTGGGCCAGAACGGCTCGGTCAGCCTTCCGGCGCAGAGCGTGCCCTACCTGGTGTTCATCCGCTGCAATGGCGGCTCCACGCGGATTTCCACCGGCACTGCGGGTTTCGGCTGGAACATGGCCCAGGGAACCACCAGCTTCGAATGGTGGGCATGGGGACATGCGGTTCCCAGCAACAACACCGGCATGCAGGTCTACAACGCTGATGGCTCGCTGCAGTGGGACATGAGCAGCCGCCCGCTGCGCATGGCGGGCCTGGTCAATACGACCGGCGCCCGGCCGCCACTTCCCAGCGAGACGTCCAACGAGAACATCCTCACCGGTGACCTGATCAACGGCCCAGGCGACAATCTTGCCTACCTGCTGTCAGACATCGGCCTCTGCCACGACGTCTACGCCATGCCCAGCGGCAACCCCACCATCCGTACCAACATGCGCTATTCGGCAGCCATCAGTACGCCGAATGCATCGCAGATGCGGGTCAACTTCACCCGGCGGGCTGCCAATCGCCAGCGTTCCCTCAGTGGAGCGTCCTACCAGACGTTCGCTTCGCGCCTGCCAAGTTTCGTCCTTGCGGCTTACACCTACTGAGCGGGGATTGCCGGCCCGGGCAGCCATTTGAGCCGCCCGGGCCCTTCCCGTAGACTGCGCCGTTCCCACGCTCCCCGACGACGCACTGCAGTGATCACGCCACCCTGACCCTTGCCGCACATCGGCAGCCGGCCCGCCCGGCTCAGGAACCCGCGTCTTTCCACTGCAGCGCCATGCGGCCACGCCCGCGTGCGCGCGGAGTTTTCCCATGCAAACGTCCTATCCGCTGCGCCAGCAATGGCTCGGCAACATCCGTGGTGATCTGCTGTCCGGCATGGTCGTCGCCTTGGCCTTGATTCCCGAGGCCATCGCCTTCTCGCTCATCGCCGGCGTCGACCCGAAGGTCGGCCTGTACGCCGCGTTCTCCATCGCGGTGGTCACCGCCATTGCCGGTGGCCGCCCCGGCATGATCTCCGCCGCCACCGGCGCGATGGCGCTGGTGATGGTCGACCTGGTCAAGGACCACGGCCTGCAGTACCTGTTCGCCGCCAGCATCCTGGCCGGCCTGCTGCAGGTGCTGGCCGGCGTGTTCAAGCTTGGCTCGCTGATGCGCTTCGTTTCGCGCTCGGTCATCACCGGCTTCGTCAACGCGCTGGCGATCCTGATCTTCCTGGCGCAGATGCCCGAGCTGATTGGCCGCGGTCCCACGGTCTACGTGCTGTGTGCCGCCGCCCTGGCGATCATCTACCTGCTGCCGCGCCTCACCCGCGCCGTGCCGTCACCGCTGGTGGCGATCGTGGTGCTTACAGCCGTGGTGATCGGTTTCGATGTGGACGTGCGCAGTGTTGGCGACATGGGACAGCTGCCCGACAGCCTGCCGCAGTTCCTCATCCCCGATGTGCCGCTCAGCTGGGAGACCCTGCGCATCCTGCTGCCGGTGTCGGCCACGCTGGCCGTGGTTGGCCTGCTCGAATCGATGATGACCCTGCAGATCGTCGAAGACATCACCGAGACGCCCAGCGAGCGCAACCGAGAATGCGTCGGTCAGGGCGTGGCCAACACGGTCACCGGTTTTCTCGGCGGCATGGCCGGCTGCGCGATGATTGGCCAGTCGGTCATCAACGTGACGTCCGGTGGACGTGGCCGGCTGTCCTGCCTGGTGGCCGGCGTGCTGCTGCTGGTGCTGGTGGTGTACGGCAGCGACCTGGTGCGGCAGATCCCGATGGCCGCGCTGGTGGCGGTGATGATCATGGTCAGCATCGGCACCTTCAGCTGGCGCTCGCTGCGCGACCTGCGCACGCACCCGCGCAGCTCTTCGGCCGTGATGCTGCTGACCGTGGTGGTCACCGTGGCCACCCACGACCTGGCCAAGGGCGTGCTCAGTGGCGTGCTGCTGTCGGCGCTGTTCTTCGCGCGCAAGGTTGGCCGCATGCTGGACGTGCAGCGCGAGGATGCCGGAGACACGCAGGCCTACCGTGTACGTGGGCAGGTGTTCTTTGCCTCGGCCGGCCAGCTGGGCGCCGCGTTCGACTACCAGCACGTGGCGTCGAAGGTGCAGATCGACCTGCGTGACGCCCACCTGTGGGACCTCACTGCGGTGGCCGCGCTGGAACGCGCGCAGGAAAAGCTGGCCGCGCATGGGGCGGAGGTGACGGTGGTGGGCCTGAATGCGGCCAGCCTGACGTTGATCGAACAGGTGGGGGGGCGCGGGGGTGGGCATTGAGGTTCCAGCGTCCGCGTCTGAGACGACGTGCACGCATTCTGAATCCAGTCAGGCAGTTGAAACCGGCGCTGTCGTAGCATTGCCCGCGTGATGGGGGTCGATGGACGGCCCCTCCCTGCCGGCACCCGCTGGCGACACGCAAGGGAGAAACAGGTAATGCAGGCAATGGACGCGCTTGGGCGCAACGAACGGGTCGGCGTCGGCCGTGGGTATTGGAAGGTGCTGGCCCTGTGCCTGGCGCTCACCGCATGCCAGGCGCCTTCTTCCCAGGCATCGACCGAAACGGCGGCTCCCGCGTCGATTGCTGCGGCATCGCCGACAGCACCTTCCGGCCCGGCATCGGCAGATTCCCCCCACTACCCGGATGCGTCCTATACCGAGGGTCGCCTGCGCCCAGCCTATGGCTGGTGTGTGGATGGGGTGGAAGATGCCGGCAAGCTGCAGGCCTGCGGCAAGGAAGAACTCGCCTACCAGGAAGCGCGCCTCGAAGCGGCGGCCAGCAAGGCGCTGGCCGGGCTCGACGCCGCTGCCCGGACGGCATTCCAGACCACCCAGGCGAGCTGGCGCAGCGATACAGACCGTTATTGCCGCGATGTCCCCAACGGCAGCGTGCAGCAGCTGCAGGGCGCGCAGGAATGCCGCCTGTACCGTGTCGCCAACCGTGCCGAACAGCTGCTGGCGCAGAGCGCGCCGCCGGATACCTCGTATACCCAGGCAACGCTGCGTCCGGAATACACCCGCTGCGTGCAGGACGCCCGCGGCATGGACGACCAGCTGGAAGCCTGCGATACGGCCGAGCTCGCCCACCACAAGGCGCTGCTGGAAGCACAGGTCGCGCGACTGATGGACGGCCCCGACGGCCCGGCCAAGGACCGCTGGATGGACGAGCAGGCCAACTGGGCTGCAGATACCGAAAAGCGCTGTGCACCTGCCAGCGACCATGTGGGGCCGATGCTGGATGCACAGTCGTGCCGCATCAACCGGTATGCCAACCGCGCCGTCGAGCTGCACACGCGCGTGCTGACGCCCTGATCCACGGTCGCCAGCAGGCAACTGCACCCGGTCATTCCTCCACGGACAAGGAAGTGAGACATGCCAAACAATATTGACACCCGCAACCTGGACGCCACTGCCGGCGCGGTGTTCTTTGCTGTCGGACGCGGTACTGAAGGTGGTGGATCTTCGTACCACCTCAGCATCGCCGGCATCACCAAGCACCTTAACGAGCCGCAATGGGGCACGGTCAGCGCGGTCAGGGACAACAGCGGCTATTCGCTGGGCACCATCCAGGTGGATTTCGGCCAACGTGGCGAGTGGCCGCTGGGCGCGACGCAGGAGCGCAAACTGAAGCCGGGCGAGACAACGTATGTCGATGGGGTCATCGACCAGGCCAGCGCTTACGCCAAGGCACACAACCTGCCCTTCACGCATGATCGCACTGACCTGCGTGCGGATCTGCTCAGCCACGGCAATGGCGAGGGAAAGCGCTCATCCATCCGCTTCATCGATGCACCGACGCGTGACAGCATCAATGCCTGGGCCGGCTCGGCGGAAGGCAAGCAGTGGATCCACACGCACATCGATTACCCACAGGTGCGCAATGCCACGAATATCGCCATGACCATGCTGGACAAGCATGGCAGCGGCATTGCCGAGGACAAGCGCTTCGAGGCCATCGCGTTGATCGCCAAGACCGCCAACCAGCTGCCGGGTCGGCTGGATGGCCTGGAAGCGGTGCTCAAGCGCGGGGGTGACTACCAGGAACTGCGCGACCAAGCCGCTGCCATCCGCCATCGCACCCCTTCCTATGCCGGGCTGACTGCCGCCGACGTCGCTGCCGGGTATGAAGATGCCTATGCGCAGCATTCCGCCGAAATGGATCGCGCGCACCTGAAGGTGGGGCGCCGCGATTTCGCGCCCGCCACCGAAGGCAGCGACCCGGATATCCAGGTCGCGCTGCAACAGGCGCGAGCGCACGGCCACGGTGGCGGTGGTCCGCAGGTGCTGAAGGAGGGCTCAAGCGGCCGCGCGGTGGAAAAGCTGGAACACAACCTGCACACACTGGGCTATGGCGGCGCAGGCGCGCAGGCCATCCATCCCGACCGACAGTTCGATGCCACTACCCGGCAGGCCGTCGAAGCCTTCCAGCGCGATCATGGCCTGACCCCGGTGGATGGCAAGGCCGGTCCGGCAACGCTGGGCGCGATCGATCGCGAGGCACGCGCGCTGCAGGCTGACATGGCGGCGTTGGGGCTCACCGATGCACGGGGCAAAGCGATTACCGCCGATGGTTACCTGGGGGCAGGGAGCCAGCAAGCCCTCAATACCTTCCAGCAGCAGCACCATCTGCCGGCCACCGGCATGGCCGACGCAGGCACGCGCAGTGCGATCCAGGCCGAAGCGGCACAGCACCGCTCTGCAACGCCGACACCGGCCGCACCCGTTGCGCCTGCTGCACCGGCCGCAGCACCTGCACCCGAACGCCACAGCGGGCCAGCCGCAGCCGCTGCACCCGGCGGCGAGCGCATCTCGGTGGTGGAGCCGTTCGGCAACGGCGGCAGCAACCGCATCCTGCGCCACGGCATCAGTGGCGAAGAAGCGTTCCGCGAACTGAAGATCCACCACCCCAACACCAACGCAGCTGCCGTTCGCGCGGGCGATGCCAGCCGGGTCGACCGTAGCGCGGAGATGGTCGAGGGCGAGCTGGAGGCCGTGCGCCGGCGTGGCGACGTCAACAACATCCCGCTGGTGCAGAAGGACCTGATCCTGACCGACCGGTCAGGCGGGCGCAATCTGATGGTTCCCAGTCCGGTCGCCGGCTACGTCAAGCTCAACAACGACGGCACCAACTCCATCAGCATCTACAGCCATCCGGTCGGCGATGCGCGCCGCGAGCTGGTGGGCCAAGTGCTGCACGGCGCGCGCGGATCCATTCCGTACAAGACCGGGGATTTCGTCGAGTACGGTGCGCCGCTGGTGCGGCAGTCGGACGTAGGCTCGCCGGGTGCGGTGCACGCGCACATCGAAGTTGAGCCGGACCAGTACCGTCGCTATCTGGGCGACATCCTCAACGACCGCATCACCCTGGGCGGCAAGGTCCACGCGCAGGGTCCCGAGGCCGCGCAGGCCGCACGCAGTGCGCAGCAGGCGCCGATGGCCGATGGCGTGTTGAAGCAGGGCGAGCGGGGCGATGAGGTCAAGGCCTTGCAGGGCAAGCTGGCGGCGCTGGGTTATGCCGGTGCCGATGGCAAGCCGCTGCACGCCGATGGCGTGTATGGCAAGGACACGCTCGCAGCGGTCAAGCAGTTCCAAGCCAACAACGGCCTGGACGACGATGGCAAGGCAGGCCGCAAGACCCTGGCGCAGGTCGATGCCCCCAACGCGGTGAAGGCCGGTACCGCGCCGGAGGCTCCGGCCCGGGCCGAGCCTGCAGCGCCGGCCAGCATGCGCGACCCCGGGCATGCCGACAACGCGCGCTTCGATCAGGCGCTGGGCAAGCTGCAGGCGCTGGAGCAGCAGCGTGCCCAGGCCGGGCTGAAGCCGCTGTTCGACAACCCGCAGGAGGCCGAGCGTGCAGCCGGCCAGCTGGCCTACGAAAGCAAGGTGTCGGGCATGCGCCAGATCGACCACGTGGTGGCCCGCCCCGACGGCACCGGCCTGTTCGCGGTGCAGGGTGAGCTGGGCGATCCGGCGGCGCAGCGGACCTTCGTCGACCGCCAGCAGGCGGTATCGCACTCGGTCGAGGCCAGCAGCCGGCAGAGCGAGGCGCTGGACAGCCAGTTCGACCAGCGTGCGCAGGAACAGCAGCAGGAACAGGTGCGCAACCGCGGGTTGTAAGCCACGCGGCGCCCCGGGGCCGGTCGACCGGCCCCGGAGCCACCCGCCGCCATTCAGCCGTCCGGTGTAAACTATTGATCTCACTGGCAATGCCAGTCTCCACGATCAACACCCCGATGACGTCCGCCACCGCCCGTTACGCCGATTCCCTGCGCCTGTCTGTCGCCCCCATGATGGACTGGACCGACCGCCATTGCCGCGTGTTCCATCGTGTGCTGGCACCGGGTGTGCGCCTGTACACGGAAATGGTGCATGCCAACGCGGTCATCCACGGTGATCGCGAGCGACTGCTCGGCTTCGACCGCAGCGAGCAGCCGCTGGCGCTGCAGCTGGGGGGCAGCGATCCCGCGCTGCTGGCGCAGGCTGCGCGCGTCGCCGCCGAGTGGGGCTACGACGAGGTCAACCTCAACTGCGGCTGCCCGTCCGACCGTGTGCAGGCCGGGCGCTTCGGCGCCTGCCTGATGCGCGAGCCGGTACTGGTGTCCGAGTGCGTGGCGGCGATGGTCGACGCGGTCGAGATCCCGGTGACGGTGAAGTGCCGCCTGGGCGTGGACGAGGACAACGACTACGACGTGTTCGCCGCCTTCGTCGACCGCCAGGTTGCCGCCGGTGCCGCGATGGTGGTGGTGCATGCGCGCAACGCGTGGCTGAAGGGCCTGTCGCCGAAGGAGAACCGCGAGGTTCCGCCGCTGAAGTACGACTGGGCCTACCGCCTGAAGCAGGAGCGCCCGGCGCTGCCGGTGGTGCTCAACGGTGGCCTGGCCAGCATCGAGGCGGTGCAGGCGCAGGCCGCGCACGTCGATGGCGTGATGCTGGGCCGCGCGGCCTACCACGACCCTTACCTGCTGCATCAGCTGGAGGCGCTGCAGACCGGCGCCCCGCTGCAGGCCCGCGGCGACCTGCTGCGCGCGCTGCGCCCGTATGTGGAAGCGCGCCTGGGCGAAGGCCTGGCGCTGAAGCACATCACCCGTCACCTGCTCGGCCTGTTCCATGGCCAGCCCGGTGGCCGCGCATTCCGCCAGGTGTTGAGCGAGGGCGCACACCGCCCGGGTGCCGATTGGAGCCTGGTCGAGCAGGCACTGGCCGTGACCGAACGCGACGCTGATCGCGTTGCAGCGTGACCGCCGTCACATTCCTGACTTGACAAGGCGCGGCGATTCGTCCCGAATGTTCACATAGCTGAACATCGCGGGGTCGCGGCCGGAAAAGTTCAGACCGGATTCACTGCCCCAAACCAAGAATTTGCAAAGGATTTGTAAAGCGCCGGGCCCGAAACCCGGCATCCGGATTTACGACTTTTGAACGAATCGCCGTGCTCGGCTAGGATCGCATCGATGTCTTCCGCTTCCCTCCATTGCCGCATTGCCCTGGCCACCTGCGTTGTGCTGGCGGCTGCGCCGCTGTCGTCGGCGCTGGCACAGCAGCCGCCGCGCGGTGAGCAGGGGCGTGCGGAGATGATGGAGCGGGGCGAGCGTGGCAACCGTGGCGACGAGCGTTCGCTGTCCGATGCCGTGCGCCGCGTGCAGCGCACCACCGGCGGCCACATCCTCGGTGCCGAGCGCGTGCCGTTCGATGGTCGTGATATCAACCGGGTGAAGTACATGGACGACCGGGGCCGGGTCCGCTACATGGACGACCCTGCCCCGTCGCGTTCACAGCCGCGCACGCCGCGGTCGGATATGTCATCACTACGCGGCGATAACCCCTGAACAGGGATAGTTGTCGCTATCAACCCGTACCCCACAGGCCTCCGGGCCACACCCAGGACACTAGGGAGAGTTCATGCGTATCCTTCTGGTCGAAGACGAAGCCCCGCTGCGTGAGACCCTGGCAGCCCGGCTCAAGCGCGAAGGCTTTGCCGTCGATGCTGCGCAGGACGGCGAGGAAGGCCTCTACATGGGGCGCGAAGTTCCGTTCGATGTCGGCATCATCGACCTCGGCCTGCCCAAGATGTCGGGCATGGAGCTGATCAAGGCCCTGCGTGACGAAGGCAAGAAGTTCCCGGTGCTGATCCTGACCGCGCGTTCGAGCTGGCAGGACAAGGTCGAGGGCCTGAAGCAGGGTGCCGACGATTACCTGGTCAAGCCGTTCCACGTCGAAGAGCTGCTGGCCCGCGTCAACGCGCTGCTGCGCCGCGCTGCAGGCTGGAGCAAGCCGACCCTGGAATGCGGCCCGGTCGCCCTGGACCTCGCCGCCCAGACCGTCAGCGTGGCCGGCAGCAATGTCGACCTGACCAGCTACGAGTACAAGGTGCTGGAGTACCTGATGATGCATGCCGGTGAACTGGTCTCCAAGGCCGACCTCACCGAGCACATCTACCAGCAGGACTTCGACCGCGACTCGAACGTGCTGGAAGTGTTCATCGGCCGCCTGCGCAAGAAGCTGGACCCGGATGGCGAACTGAAGCCGATCGAGACCGTGCGCGGTCGCGGCTACCGTTTCGCGATTCCGCGCAACGAGGGCTGAGCCGGCTCACCCTGGCGATAACACGATGTCCGGCCGTCTGTGGTTCTTCCGACGCTGGCGGCCGCGCTCACTGCAGGCGCGCCAGATGCTCGCCGCGTCCGTGGGCCTGGTCGCGTTCCTGGCCCTGGCCGGTTACGCGCTCGACGCCGCCTTCGCCGATACGGCGAAGGCGAACCTGCGTGAGCGCCTGAAGAACTACGCCACCTCCTACGCGGCCGGCATCGACTTCACCCGCGACCGCTCGCTGTACATCCGCGAGCAACCGCCGGATTCGCGCTTCGACGTGCCGGGCAGTGGCCTGTACCTGCAGGTGGTGATGCCGCACGGCAAGGGCAATTCGATGTCCGCCGAAGGTCCCATGCTGCCCACCGTCGGTGGTGGCCTGCTGGCGCCGCGCCAGGAAGTGTTCGAAGGCCCGCTGCCGATGATCCAGATCGATGGCAGCCAGGGCTCGGTCTACCGCTATGGCCTGGGCCTGGTGTGGGGCGCCGACGCCGATCCCGCCACCGAATTCCCGTACACCATCTACGTGATGGAAGACTCGCGCGCGCTGGGTGCGCAGCTGCGCGTGTTCCGTGGCCGCGTCTGGTTCTACTTGGGCGGCATCGGCCTGATCCTGCTGCTGCTGCAGACCGTCATCCTGCAGTGGAGCCTGCGCCCGCTGCGCCGCGTGATCACCGAGCTGACCAAGGTGCAGCGCGGCGAGACCGAGCGCATGAGCGAGCGCCACCCGCGCGAGCTGGAACCGCTGACCGACAGCATCAACGCCTTCATCGAAAGCGAGCGCGAGAACCTCGAGCGCCAGCGCAACACCCTGGCCGACCTGGCGCACAGCCTGAAGACGCCGATCGCGGTGCTGCGCACGCAGATGGACAGCGGTGCCGGCGACAACGCACTGCGCGAGGAACTGGACGTGCAGCTGCAGCGCATGAACAACCTGGTCTCGTACCAGCTGGCGCGCGCGGCCTCGTCGGGCCACAAGCTGTTCTCCGCGCCGCTGCCGATCGAGTCCAATGCCGAGGAAATCGTGCGTGGCCTGGAAAAGGTCTACGCCTCCAAGGGCGTGCTGTGCGAATTCGATATCGACCCGGCGGCGCGCTTCCACGGCGAACCGGGCGACCTGCAGGAACTGCTCGGCAATCTGCTGGAGAACGCCTTCAAATGGGCCAACCGCCGCGTGCTGTTGACCGCGCAGCCGCTGCCGGCCCCGAACGCACGCCGTGCCGGCCTGCTGCTGGCGGTGGATGACGATGGCCCGGGCATTGCCCCGGACGACATCGGCAAGGTGCTGCAGCGTGGCGTGCGTGGCGACGAGCGCGTGCAGGGCCACGGCATCGGCCTGTCGATCGTGCAGGACCTGATCAAGGATTACCGCGGCGAACTGACCGTGGGCCGTTCGGCCGAACTGGGCGGTGCCCGCTTCGAAGTGCGTCTGCCGCCGGGGCCGTAAGCCGCGCATTCCCGTCCACCGGGCATCGCCTCGCGCAACAACGCGTGGTGTTCCGGTAGTGCCGGCCGCTGGCCGGCAACCTCATGATCTTCGGTGGCAGCGCCAGGTTGCCGGCCAGCAGCCGGCACTACCGCAATTCGATCTTCGGCGGCTCGCCATAGAACCGCCGCAGCTGCGCGGCCACCTCCGGCAACGCCTGCTGCAGCAGATCCGGCGCAGAGAAGTGGTACTCGCTGGCCACCGCGAAGAACTCTTCCGGCGCTTCGGCCGCATACGGATCGATCAGCATTTCCTCGCCCGCATCCACCTGCGTGCAGAAGGCATCGTAGGCGCGCTGGAACGTGGCGGCCCATTCGCGCTGCCATTCGCGCGGCAGCGGCGGGGTGCCGTCCATCGCGCCATCCAGCGCATCCAGCTTGTGCACCATCTCGTGCACCGCCACGCAGTAACCCTCGTGGGGTGCGGCCAGGTCGGCCTGCACGTCGGCCCAGGACAGGATCAACGGACCGCTGTCCCACGACTCGCCGATCAGCTCGTCATCCCACTCGTGCAGCACGCCGGCCGCATCCATGTGGCTGCGGTGCACGCGGAACGCATCGGGGTAGACGATCAGCTGCGACCAGCCTTCCAGCCCCACCTCGCCGAACTCCAGCAGCGGCAGGCAGCACAGTGCCGCCAGCAGCACGCCGTCACCGGCCTGCAGCTGCAGCTCGCCGATCGGGGTAATGGTCTTCTCGTGCAGGAAGCGCGTGGCCAGTACGCGCAGGCGCGCACGGCGTTCGTCGTCCAGTCCGTGCAACCAGGCCGCGCGGCGGCAGGCGTCTTCCCACAGTGCATCGTCGATCGGCCGCGGCGCAGGCCGCAGCCACTGCAGCAACGACTTGATCAGCGGAACATTCCCGGCAGGTAGCTGTGCCACTTCGGCGCACGGATGCGTTGCAGCACGTCATCGTCGCTGCCACCGCCGCCGGTGCTGGTGGCACTGCTGGCGGCCGGGCGTACCGCCGCCGGCTTGGTGGTGGCGGCCGAGGCGGTCGCGGTCGGTGCGCGCTGGGAGGCGGCATCACCGTTGGACGACACACAGGCGCCGCGGCTGTCGTCCAGCGCTGCTGTCGCAGACGCCGCGAAGGGCATCATCAGCAGGATCAGGCAATGGGCATAACGGCGCATTGACGACATCCACGTTAAGGGAAGGTGAGTTCCCGATTCTAGCCCGAACTCGCCGCCCCGTTGGAAGCCCCCGCGGAACCCAGCGTGGCGGGCGTCGCTGGCGGCTTTCCCGCATAATTCCTTCCTGACTTCGTGGAAGCTGCCGTGGACGATCGCCAATTGCTGGCCAAACTCGCTGCCGGTCGCCTGTCCGGCGACGCCCTGGCCCGTGAGCTGGGCCAGACCCGGGCGGCAATTTGGAAGCGCATTCAAGGGCTTAGGGCCGCCGGTGTGGACGTAGAGGGCCGCGCCGGCGAAGGCTATGGCCTGACCCGGGCGGTCGATCTGCTGGACCCGGACGCGATCCGCGCCGGCCTGCCGGCAGGGGTTCTGCCGCTGCTGCACGACCTGCAGGTGGCCTGGACGGTGGATTCGACCAACGCCGAATTGCTGCGTTGCAGCGCGCCCCAGCGCGGGGTCAGCGTCCTGCTGGCCGAACGCCAGACCGGTGGCCGCGGCCGTCGTGGCCGCACCTGGGCCTCGCCGCTGGCCGCGCATATCTACCTGTCGGTGCTGCGCCTGTACTCCGGTGGCCTCGGCCGCCTGGCCGGGCTGAGCCTGGTGGCCGGCATCGCCGTGGCCGAAGCGCTGCACGACCTGGGCTACACCCAGGCGCAGCTGAAGTGGCCCAACGACCTGATCGTCGATGGCAAGCGCAAGCTGGTTGGCCTGCTCGCTGAAGGTGGTGGCGAATACGCCGGCCCGGCGCGCGCGGTGATCGGCATCGGCATCAACACGCACATGCCGCCGTCGTTCGCCGAGCAGATCACCCAGCCGTGGGTGGACCTGGACACGCTGGCCGGCACGCCGGTGGACCGCAACGTGGTCGTTGCGGCCGTGCTGACGCGCCTGCTGCCGGCGCTGGAAGAATTCGATCGCGAAGGCCTCGCTCCGTTCCTGCCGCGCTACGCCGCCTTCGACATGCTGGCCGGCCGCGAAGTACGCGTGGAACTGGATGGGCAGTGGCAGCACGGTACCGCGCTAGGCCTGGCCGATGACGGCGCATTGCGCGTGCGCATCGATGGCCAGGAACGCCTGCTGCACGCCGGCGAAGTCAGCGTGAGGGCAGCATGAGCGATTGGTTGTTCGACCTGGGCAACTCGCGCTTCAAGTTCGCGCCGTTGCAGGGCGACCGCGCCGGTGACGTGCAGGCCTGGGCGCATGGCGCCGAAGGCATGGCCGGGCAACCGCCGCACAGCCTGCCCAGCGGCCGCACCGCGTTCGTGGCCAGCGTGGCCGCACCCTCGCTGACCAGCGCCATGCTGGACCAGCTGCAGCGCCGCTTCGAGCACGTGCATGTCGTGCGCACCAGCGCCGAATGCGCGGGCGTGCGCATTGCCTATGCCAAGCCGGAAAAGTTCGGCGTTGACCGCTTCCTGGCCCTGCTGGCTGCGGCCAAGGCGCAGCGCCCGGTGCTGGTGGTCGGCGTGGGCACCGCACTGACCATTGACCTGCTCGACGCCGATGGCCAGCACCACGGGGGCCGCATTTCCGCATCGCCCACCACCATGCGCGAAGCACTGCACGCGCGTGCGGTGCAGCTGCCGGCGACCGGCGGCGACTACAGCGAATTCGCCAACGACACCGCCGACGCGCTGGCCTCTGGCTGCGACGGCGCGGCCGTGGCGCTGATCGAACGCAGTGCACAGCAGGCGCACACGCTGCTGGGCGTGGCACCGTCGCTGCTGGTGCATGGTGGCGGCGCACCGGCGCTGATGCCGCTGCTGCCCGGCGCCGACTACCACCCCTCGCTGGTGCTGGATGGCCTCGCCCGCTGGGCGGTGCACCAGCCCGCAGGCTAGTATCCGCGCATGCTGACCCGTGCCCTGATCGTCGTACTGGCCATCCTCAATCTTGGCGTCGCCTGCTGGTGGCTGCTGCGCGATGCACCGCAACCGCCCGCGCCGCCGCCGCAACCGGCCGGCGTGGCCGAGCTGCGCTGGGTGCCCAGTGGTGTGGATGCCAATGCCGCAGCCGAAGCGACGGCCGCTGCCCCGACCGCGCCGCTGGTGGAACGCGAACCGGCCGCGAAGACGGCTGTGGCTGCGACGCCCGCGCCGGTGCCGGCCGTGCCGGCCAAGCCGGACATTCCCAAGCCGCAGACGGCTGACGCTGCGGCGGTTGCTGCCGCTGCCAAGCCGGTAGCGCCGCCTGCACCCGTACCGGCACCGGAAAAACCCGTAACCCCGCCCGCAGCCGCCGAGCCGCCGCGCTGCGTCGCACTGGGCCCGTTCGCCGACCGCGCCGCCGCGAGCAGCGCGCAGGGCAAGGCTGGCACGCAGCTCAGCCAGGTGCGCCTGCGCGAACAGCCCGCTGCCAGCGGCAGTGCCCGTTACCGGGTGATGCTGCCGGCCGCCGCCAACCGCGACGAAGCGCAGGCCACCGTGAAGCGCATCGTCGCCGCCGGCCTGAGCGACTACTACATCATCAGCCAGGGCGAGGAGGCCAACGCCGTGGCGCTGGGCCAGTACCGCAACCGCGAAGGCGCAGAGCGGCGCATGGCGGCGGTGCAGGCCGCCGGCTTCCAGCCGCGCCTGGTCGCCAGCGGCGACGCCGGCCAATGGTGGCTGGAAGGGCAGCTGGCGGCGGGCACGCAGCCGGCCCAGGCCCAGCAGCGCAGCGGGGCGGCACAGAGCCGGTCGCTGGAATGCACGCGGTTGCGCTAGAATCCCCGGACCGCGGCGCTGCCGCCGGTGCACCACCCATGCCGCTTTAGCTCAGTTGGTAGAGCAACTGTCTTGTAAACAGTAGGTCATCCGTTCGATTCGGATAAGCGGCACCATCTTCGATCCCTTGGCATCCGCACATGTCCACTGGGAACAATCAACCCGCTGCAATGGCGGGTTTTTTTGTGCGTTGCCGTTCTGGAAAGAATGTGGGTCTGCAGGCGTGTTCAACGCGACCTCGTAAGACTCCTTCTGAGTTGGCTGCAACGCTGGAGCATACGTTCGCCAGATTGCTCATTCATTTGAATGCGGCCATCGGCGAGAAGGGGATAGGTCTCGAGACGGACACGATAGGCTGCTTGCGAAGACAGCTGCACTGCAGCTTCGTCCGTACCGATGGCGGCTCCAGGCAGCGAATCCTCTCGAACAACGCCATTTACCTGAAGCTGTGCGCAGAGTCCGGCGTAGTAGGCGATGCGTTCATCAAGCGCCTGAGGGTGCCTTGTAGCATGACCTAGCGCATGGAATGTCTCGTGTGCGACCAGATCGACAAGGTTTGCAACTGTCCGTCCGCGGTCGTCATGTATCGAAGCCGCAAGTGCCAATGTCTTCCCACCCGAGAACGATCCCAAAGCACGCGACTGTATCGTCGCGGCGGTATCCGTTGGCGCGAGAAGAATCCGGTATCTGTTAGCCTTTGCTTCTATCCATGATTCGGAGAACTTCGCTGCTGCATCAATGCGCGTACAGGTATCGGCAACGTCAACCTGTGATCCTGCAGCCATCAAGAGCAGGATTTCGTGCTGGGTGTTGGTGCAGTGAAACGATTCCAGAGCGGGCAGGTCCTTGCGCCCTGGAACAATGGAGAGAGACCGGAAGTAGCGGAATGGCCCGAGAGGCGTGGACACCAGCTCGGTGTAGCCATCCGGAGGGATGCCTTGTGGCAATCCAATTGTTGTGGCGCAGCCTGCCAGGATGGAGGCGGCGAATGCGGCGAGTACGACTCCTTTCATCGCTTCTCCCAAAGGTGCGGGTGCTCAAGGTGCACCCGCATCTCCTGTTGTTTACTACATCTCCATGCACAAGTGCGGCGACGGGTGGTTGACGCAATCCCGTCCTTCGAACTCCAAGTAGTAGCTCGCCTTGGTAATGCCTTCCTGTTTGGCTTGCCCAGCGATAACCTGCGGACCATTTCCGTATGCCGAATGGAAGGGGAGTAGGTCGTAGCTCAAGGCATCGCCATTACCCACATTTGCGTATACCCAGGCATTCACCGCGTTAGGGTCCGCAACTCGGATCACAGTGCCTGTCCTGATCCATGAAAACGTCTGGGACGCGCTGATTACGCCGGTAGCGACGTTCTTTACCCGGAGTACCGCATTGCCCGTGGCAGGATACGGTATGGTTGATCCGGATGTATCCAGCTCAAACGTCGCGGCATCTGGGAGTGCGCTGAGCGAAGACAGCAGGGAGTTGTAAATGCCCTTCTTCCCACCGCCGTCCCCTTCCCAGATAACTTCCATGCCCGCCTTGCACTCTCCGCCACCCGCTTGTTTTCCGCTGCACTCGCCATAAGCCCGAACACTCTTCAGATTGCAACCTGTGAAAAGGAGTGCGCTTCCCAATGCGATAGTGGAGGCGGCCAATATGCTCTTGGAATTCATTCTCATGCTAGATCTCTCCTTGGTCTAGAAGGATGCGTGGTGCACCGTGGTTTCGAAGCCACGCGGAGCAGTTGACATGAGATCGACAGGGGTAGATGTGACTTCGGTCTTGGTATTGAGTATCCCTCGGCGTCGTCGAGTATCACCCTCGGTAATGAGTCGCGCGTGTGCGAGTGCAAGGAAACACTCCACAACGAAGTAGAATTCAGGCATTTGTGCAGATCTTCTCGCCAACTACCTCGTACCCACCTGCAACGCCACATACTCCGCCAGCCCCCGGCAGGCCAGCATCAGCCCTTCGCGCGTGCCGTCGCCGATGTCGTCCTTCTCTTCCCCGTCCACGCGCACGCGCTCGGTGGCGTGGTACAGCTCCAACAGCGACACCAAACCCACCGCGGCGCGGTCCCTGCGTGCGGCTGCCACGGCATGGCCGGGTGTGCTGGCCGGCCCTTGCCACGGCTGTCCGTCGGCGGCATCACCGGCGCGGATGCGCTGCAGGCAGCCGGGAAGATTGATCGGCGCGGGTGCCTCGTTCGCAGCGGCAAAAGCGGCTTCCAACGGCTGCGCCAGTTCGGGCGGCAGGCGCAGGGCGGCCTCGCCCAGGGTGGCGGTCAGGTACGGGTGGTGGGTTCTGGACATGCGGGCATCCTCGTCAGGAACAGAGGTGCCGCCACGGTAGGGTGGCGGGCGATGCGTGGCTTCCAAGACCGGGTCAACGAATCGGCGGGCACGAGGCCCCCACGCACCGCCCGCCGTCGATCGGCGAACGGATTGCCAGCCGGCGCCGCCCCTGAAAGGACGACGCCGGCTGGCAAGCGTATACATCGTTGACTACACGGGCTTGGAAGTCCCGGCCACCTGTGCAGGTGGCGATTCATCATGCGCACGCGAAATCACCGCCTGCCAGTCGTTTGTTTCGATGGCATCGGGTGATCTGAGAGAAAGAATGAATTATCGCGTTTGGCCTGTTTCGAGCAGTGCAATGCCAGAAGCGACATATCGCGCAGTGCCGTCATCATCGATGAATCCTGCTGTTCCACCGCTGCCGCGCGGCAGCGATGGCCCAAGAAGTAAAGCTGGCTTAACTGCCCTGGCGGCGTTGCAAGAACACCCTACCAGATGTGAATCCCAACGCGTTCCGTCCGGCTCTTGAGCGTCTTCATGGACAGCCAGCAAGGCCCTGCCGCGCGCAACAACGTCCACATACGGCGCCTGACGCCGGTTTGCCGAGATTCCGCGGCAGCGTGTCTGAGGCGGGGCAGGGCAGCGAGCAGTTACTGCTGGTTTACCGGGTCATTGCCCTTCTTGTAGGTGTACCCGGTGACGTCCCAGCCGCCGCCATGGCCGGAGGAGGGTTCCACCCAGGTGAACTCCCATGTCTGCAGGGAGCCATCGGGAAGCAGGTTTTCCACCCGGTAGATCTCACCGGGAATGCCCTGCTCCGGTAGCTTGCCGGGAATCGATCCGTCCGAGCGTGCAGACGCGCCCCCGACGGAGAACGCCCGCCGTTCCACGTGTACGTTGCCGTAGCCCTGCGGGGCGAACGTCGGCTTTACACGCTGCGCCACCCAGTCGAGCACTTGGCGTGCGCCTTGCGTGTGCATTGCAAACGCATCGGAGGTCACCGTATGCGTGATGCGCTGGGAAGACGCACGGGCATCTGGCGCAACCAGTCCGCCCAGGGCAATCGCCAATACTGCACATCCAGTAAGTGCATGTTTCATGCGCGTCGTTCTCCTTTGTTGGGGAATTGAAGAGGCACCGTTGGGGTGCCGGCGCAGTGTGGAGACAATGGCCGCCGTGGATAAGAGGCGATACCGACCTGGCTGTGAGGTCGGTCAAGAAAGGTCGGTTTCCTTACGGACCAGCGCTGGGATGTCTGACCAGGAACGCCAGCGTGACCCCGGTGTTCTGGATCACCGCCTGCTGCACCGCCGCGAGTGGTGTCACACAGCTCTGGCTAGACTGTGCTTCTTTTCCCCACCGCAGGAGGCACCCATGGCCCATCCCATTTCCGTATCCCTGATTGGCGTTCCCACCGATGTCGGTGCGGGCCATCGCGGTGCACGGCTGGGGCCGGAAGCACTGCGCGTGGCGGGCCTGCCGGAGGCGCTGGAGGCGCGCGGCGTGGACGTGCGCGACCTGGGCAACCTGGATGGCCCGCGCAACCCGTGGACCGCGCCGGTGGAAGGCTACCGCCATCTGGATGAGGTGGTGGCGTGGAACCACGCACTGATGGAAGCCAGCTACGCCGAACTGCAGGCCGGGCGCATGCCGATCATGCTCGGCGGCGACCACTGCCTGGGCATCGGTTCGATCACCGCTGTCGCGCGCTGGTGCCGCGAGCAGGGCAAGACCCTGCGCGTGCTGTGGCTGGATGCGCATTCGGACTTCAACACCAGCGATGTGACCCCGTCGGGCAACATCCACGGCATGCCGGTGGCGTGCCTGTGTGGCCTCGGCCCGGACGCGCTGACCCGCCTGGGCGGCACGTCGCCGGCGATCACCCCGGCGCAGATGCACCAGATCGGCATCCGCTCGGTGGACCCGGAAGAGAAGCGCCTGATCAAGACCCACAAGGTCGATGTGTACGACATGCGCTACATCGACGAGAACGGCATGAAGCGCGCGGTTGAAGCGGCGCTGGCCGGCATCGACGAGAACACCCACCTGCATGTCAGCTTCGATGTGGACTTCCTCGACCCGAGCATCGCGCCGGGCGTGGGCACCACCGTGCCGGGCGGGGTGAACTACCGCGAGGCGCAGCTGGTGATGGAGATGATTGCCGACACCGGGCGCATGGGTTCGCTGGATATCGTCGAGCTCAACCCCTTGCTGGACAAGCAGAATGCCACCGCCGAACTGGCCGTGGACCTGGTGGAAAGCCTGTTTGGCAAGTCCACGCTGATGCGCGACTGAGCGCCCCTGCTGAACGGAATCTCGAACCGTTCACACCCGCTCCACGCCCCTGCCGCCAGATTGCACTTCACGCGGCGGCAGTGGGCATTGGTGCCCTCCCGCCGAGCGAAAGAATCCCATCCGCGAATGAAGCGGTATAGCGGCGAACCCAAGGAGAAGCCCATGAAGCGCGTAGTTGCCCTGATGCTGTTGTCGATGTTCTCGGTGGCCCTGCTGGCCGGTTGCAACACCATTGCCGGCGCCGGCAAGGACGTGCAGAAGGCGGGCGAAAAGGTTGAAGACACCGCCAAGGGCCGTTGAGCCCCGCACGCAACTGAAAGAGAAAAGGCCGGGGACATCCCCGGCCTTTTTTTGTGCGTGCGTTTCGCTGCGTCTGTCGAAGCGGAGTGAACCATTCAAGCACGTGAGCATGTATTTCATTGCCGGTTGACCGGCACTCAACAGCCGCTGCGCGAAGCTGGAGCCACGGTAAGAACGCCGTTGCAACCAAGGACTCCCAGCAATGAACAAAGACATCATTTCCGGCAAGTGGTCGCAGCTGAAGGGCAAGGCCCAGGCCAAGTGGGGCGATCTGACCAACGACGACTTCGATGTGGCCGAAGGCAATGCCGAATACCTGGCCGGCCGCCTGCAGGAACGTTATGGCTGGGCCAAGGACCGCGCGGAGAAGGAAGTACGTGAGTTCCAGGACGCGGTGAGCAAGGACTACCCGGACTACAAGTAAGCGCTTCGGTTTCCCCCACAGCACGACGCCCGCACCGAGAGGTTGCGGGCGTTGTGTTGTCTGGGCGGGGTGATCAGCGCGCCGGCGGGTCCGGCACGTAGCGGTTCGGGAAGGCCTGCGGCTCGCGCGGCAGGCGCGAGGGCGAATCCACCAGGATGCCGCGCGCACGCAGGTTGCGGGCGCTGTCGTAACGCAGCTGCAGGACCTGTGCGGGGCTGCGGCTGGCGCGTTCGAAGTCGGTGTCGCGCACCGAGGACTGCTCGCGTGCGCCATGGCCGGTACCCAGCGCCGGCGCCTGCGACTTGCTGGCGTAGCCCTCGATGCGGCTGGCGCTGGCATCGGCCGCCGCTTCCGCCGCCGGTGCCGGGGCCGGCAGCGGCGGGCCACGGCGCAGGATCGGCTCGGGCCGCCAGCGGCGCGCTTCCTCGAACACGGCCACGCCCACCACACCGATGTTGTCCGGGCGGCCGGTGCGGCTGGCATAGCTGCCGCTGGGGCTGCTGAACACGAACTGCGCTACTTCGTCCTGGCTCTTGCGCCAGCCGGTGATGTCGGCGCGCTGGCCGGGATTGAGCACATAGCCGGTCTGCGAGGGATCGGCATCTTCGCCGGAGATGGCGTTGACGCCGTCCACCGACAGCACCACCAGCACCCGGCGCGGGCTGTCGTTGTACAGGCGCACGGCATAGCGGTGGCCGCGCTCGCCGGCCACCCAGCGCTGGCCTTCGGCCGGGTAGCTGCGCAGTTCGGTACCGCGGTCGCGGTCGACCAGGGCCATGCGCACGGGGCCGCCCTCGTACACCGGCGGCGGCATCGGGGCCGGGCGGAAGCCGGCCAGGGGCAGGATCAGCAGCAGGGGCAGCAGGCGTTTCATCGGGCGTCTCCAGCGGGGTTGCGTGAATGAACGCGCCGCAGGCCCTGACGGGGTTGGTGGCGTGCAAGGTAAACTGGCCCCGTTCATCGAAGGTTACCCCACGCAGTCATGACGACCCGAGTCCTTACCGGCATCACCCCCTCCGGCACGCCCCACCTGGGCAACTACGTTGGCGCCATCCGTCCGGCCATTGCGGCCAGCCGCGCGCCGGGCATCGAGAGCTTCTTCTTCCTGGCCGACCTGCACAGCCTGATCAAGTCCCAGGACCCGCAGCGCACCCAGCGCGCGACCCTGGAGATCGCGGCCAGCTGGCTGGCCTGCGGCCTGGACCCGGAACACGTGTGGTTCTACCGCCAGAGCGACATCCGCGAAACCACCGAGCTGATGTGGTTCCTGACCGCCATCGCCAGCAAGGGCATCCTCAACCGCGCGCACGCCTACAAGGCGGCGGTGGACAAGAACCGCGAGGAAGGCGTGGACGAGGACGCAGGCGTCAGCGCCGGCCTGTTCATGTACCCGGTGCTGATGGCCGCCGACATCCTGATCTTCAAGGCCAACCAGGTACCGGTGGGCCGTGACCAGATCCAGCACATCGAGATGGCGCGCGATTTCGCCCAGCGCTTCAACCACGTGTACGGCAAGGAGTACTTCCCGCTGCCGGACGTGGTGATCGACGAGCAGGTGGCGACGCTGGCGGGCCTGGATGGCCGCAAGATGAGCAAGAGCTACCACAACACCATTCCGCTGTTCGTGCCGCGCGAGGAGCTGAAGAAGCTGGTGTTCTCGATCCTGACCGACTCGCGCGCACCGGGCGAGCCGAAGGACACCGAGGGCTCGGCACTGTTCCAGATGTACCAGGCGTTCGCCACGCCGGAACAGACCGCGGAATTCGCCAAGGCGTTCGCCGCCGGCATCAGCTGGGGCGATGCCAAGCAGCAGCTGTTCGAGCGCATCGACAGCGAGCTGTCGCCGTTGCGCGAGCGCTACAACGCGCTGATGGCCGAGCCGGAGAAGATCGAAGCGCTGCTCAAGCGCCGTGGCCAGCAGCTGCGCGAGCAGCTGGCGGCACCGCTGCTGGACGAGCTGCGCCATGCGGTGGGCCTGCGTGACCTGTCCACTGCGGGCGACATCGCCAGCGAGGACGCCGGCGTGGCCCGCGTGGCACCGCCGCTGTTCAAGCAGTACCGCGAAAAGGATGGCCGCTTCTACTTCAAGCTGACCGCCGGTGACGGCACGCTGCTGATCCAGAGCGAAGGCTTCGATTCGCCGCGCGATGCGGGCCAGCTGATCGCGGTGATCAAGCAGGCCGAGCAGGGTGACCAGCTGCAGAGCGAGCTGTTCAAGCTGGACGCCGAGGTGGACGCCGTGCTGGCCGCCCTGGCCGTGCTGCGCGCCGGAGTAAGGTAGTGCCGGCCGCTGGCCGGCATTTGCATAGGAAACGCCGGCCAGCGGCCGGCACTACCACGGCATTTGCATAGGGAATGCCGGCCAGCGGCCGGCACTACCACGGCATTTGCATAGGGAATGCCGGCCAGCGGCCGGCACGACCGCGGCACAGCGCCCATGGCATGATGTCTGCGCGCCTCCGGCGCGATGACATGGAGTCTGCGATGGCCTGGTTGTCGCTGCTGCTGTTCCTGCCCTGGTTCCTGCTGCTGGGCAGCCTGTACTGGCTGTTCCCGCGCCAGCCGCGCACCGCGCGGCGGCGCCTGTTCGATGGCTCCACCCTGGTATTGGCGTTCGCGCTGAGCATCGTGTCGATGCTGTGGGGCTACCGCATCGGTGTGGTGCAGCCTGGCGCCGGCCCGATCTGGCCGCAGGTGCTGGCGGTGCTGTACGCCTACGGCGCGTTCCTGGCGGTGCTGGTGCTGGCGTTGCTGCTGCGGCCGCGGTTCGCATTGCGCTCCGGCTGATCGGTAGCGCCGGCCGCTGGCCGGCACATGCTTTCTCCCCGGCTATCCCGGGGTTGCTGGCCAGCGGCCGGCACTACCCGACCAAAGCCGCATCGAATCCGGGCCGCCTGCGCGCCTACCATGGGGGTCTGTTCCCGATCCTGCCAGGTGCGTGCCGATGACCGCCGACCCCAGCATCCACACCATCGATACCGGCTTCCAGCGTCCCGATTTCGACGCGGCCTACCTGATCGTTGAGAATGGCTGCGCGGCCTTCGTCGACTGCGGCATCTGGGCTGTCGGTGCTGGCGATGCTGCAGGCGCTGGCAGACGCCGGCCTGGGCGTGGAAGCGGTGGATTGGTTGCTGCTCACGCATGTGCACCTGGACCACGCCGGTGGAGCGGGCCTGCTGATGCAGGAGCTGCCAAACGCGAAGGCGGTGCTGCATCCGCGCGGTGCGCCGCACATGATCGACCCGACCCGGCTGATTGCCGGTGCGACGGCGGTATACGGCGCCGAAGAGATCGCGCGCAGCTATGGCCGCATCGAGGCGATTGCCGAACACCGCGTGGTAGTGGCCGAAGACGGCCACCGCATCGACCTGGCCGGCCGCGAGCTGTTGCTGCTGCACACGCCGGGTCATGCGCTGCACCACTATTGCGTGTGGGATGCGCGCAGCCGCGCCTGGTTCACCGGCGATACGTTCGGCATCTCCTACCGCGAGCTGGACAGCGCGCAGGGCGCTTTCATCTTCCCGACCTCCTCGCCGGTGCAATTCGATCCGGAGGCGATGAAGGCCTCGATCCGGCGCATGCTGGGCTACGCGCCGCAGGCGATGTACCTGACCCACTATGGGCGCGTGCAGCAGGTGGAAAAACTGGCAGGGGACCTGTTCGAGCAGATCGATGCGATGGCCGCCATCGGCCGCCAGTGCGATGGCCGTCCGGCACCGCCACCGCTGCCTGCTGGCAGCGCTGCAGGCGCTGTACCTGGAACGTGCACAGCTGCATGGCTGTGCGCTGGACGAGGCGGCAGTGACCGCCGTGCTGGCGATGGACATCGAGCTCAACGCACAGGGCCTGGCCTGCTGGCTGGACCGCATCAGCAGGTAGATCCACGCCATGCGCGGATGACGCAGGCCCGGAGCCGCGCCGGTGATGTCACGACCACGTTACACTCTGGTGACTTCCAAGCTAGCCGTGGTACTGCCGTGAATCCGATGCGCGTGTTGCTGCTGTCGTCCTGCCTGTTCGTCGGTGGCCTGGCCCATGCGGCCAACGACCTGCCGGGCGGCGGCATCGATCCGCAGGCACTGTCGCGCCATGTGCGCGTGCTGGCGTCGGATGAATTCGAGGGCCGCGCGCCGGCCACCGAGGGCGAAGAGCGCACGGTGCAGTACCTGATCGAGCAGTTCCGCAGCTATGGCCTGCAGCCGGGCGGCGTGGATGGCAGCTGGGTGCAGCCGGTGCCGCTGGTGCGCGCGCAGCTGGACGGCGCGGCCAAGGCCAGCCTGTCGCTGAAGCAGGGCAAGCGTGCGCTGGCCAATGGCGTGGACGTGACCCTGCAGAGCCTGCAGCCGCGCAAGCGCGTGCAGACAAGGACGCGCCGCTGGTGTTCGTCGGCTACGGCATCGACGCGCCGGAACGCCACTGGAACGACTACAAGGACGTGGACCTGCACGGCAAGATCGCCGTGGTACTGATCAACGATGCCGATTTCGAAGCCGATGCACCGGGCGCGTTCGACGGCAAGGCGGTGACCTATTACGGCCGCTGGACCTACAAGTTCGAGGAAGCCGCGCGCCGGGGTGCCGAAGGCGTGCTGATCGGCACGAGACCGCGCCGGCCGCCTATGGCTGGGCCACGGTGAAGAGCTCGGGTACTTCGCCGCTGTTCGACATCGAGCGCGGCCAGGCCGAGGCGATGGCCCAGCACACCCCGCTGCGTGGCTGGATGCAGCGCGAGCTGGCCGAGGCGATCTTCGCCGACGCCGGCCTCGACTTCGATGCGGAGAAGCGCAAGGCGATGCGCGCCGACTTCCGCCCGGTGGCGTTGGACAACGCCACGCTGAGCGTGGATTTCGCGCTGAAGCGCGAGCAGGTGGTGACCCGCAACGTGGTGGCCAAGCTGCCCGGTGGCGAGCATGGCGACGAGGCGGTGATCTTCTCCGCGCACTGGGATGCGTTCGGTATCGGCCAGCCCGACGCCAAGGGTGACCGCATCCGCCGCGGCGCGATCGACAACCACCGGCGTGGCCACGGTGCTGGAACTGGGCCGGGTGTTCGCTGCCGGTCCGCAGCCGCAGCGCACGCTGTACTTCGTGGCGCTGACCGCCGAAGAGAAGGGCCTGCTGGGTGCCAGCTACTACGCCGCGCACCCGCTGGCGCCGTTGGACAAGACCGCCGCGGTGCTGAACATCGAGATGTTCAGCCCGGATGGCCCGACCCGCGACATCGCGTCGTGGGGCAAGGGCCGGGTCTCGCTGGAAGGCGACCTGGAACGCGTGGCCAAGGCCCGTGGCCGCAGCTACAGCCCGGACCCGAACCTGGAAGCTGGCTTCTTCGACCGCGCCGACCATTTCGCCTTCGCCCGCCTGGGCGTGCCGGCGATCACCATTGGCCCGGGCCTGGACAAGCTGGACGGTGGGGTTGAAGCCGGCCGCGCGCTGCGCGAGAAGTACTTCGCCGATTGCTACCACCAGGCCTGCGATGCGTGGACGCCAAGCTGGGACCCGAGTGGCCACGCCGCCGACACCCTGCTGGTCTACGACCTGGGCGCCGAGCTGGCCAACAGCCGCCGTTGGCCGACGTGGGAAAAGGAATCGGAGTTCCGCGGTGCGCGCGACAAGAGCGAAGCGGCCCGCCGTTGAGGTCGTGCCGGCCGCTGGCCGGCAACGCCCAGCTCTTTCCGAAGGTTCATGAGGTTGCCGGCCAGCGGCCGGCACTACCGAAAGAGAGGCGGTGGAGTTGCCGGCCAGCGGCCGGCACTACCGTCGCTGGCGCAGCAGCTTCCACGCGCCCCAGCCACTGGCGGCGAGCGCGGCCAGATAGCAGGCCACCATCGTGCGCAGTCCCACCGGCGGCCCTGCATTGATGCCGCGATGCAGGCGCAGTTGCAGCGAGCTGTGGCCGCTGCCCAGGTCCACCGCCAGTTGAAGCACCAGCGCGACGCAGAACACCAGCAGGGCAACCCCAAACCCGATGCGCGGCCACGCGGCCTGCGCGTTGGGGCGGCGCAGCAGCCACGGCCAGTGCCGTGGCTGCGGCCAGCGTCGCCGCGATCCACATCAGCGGCGAGGCGGGAGACGCAGCGGCCACCGGCATTGCACCGGTGACCGCGATCATGACGACGCGCTCACTTGCGGGTGCTGTCGAGCCAGTTCGGGCCCTTGTTGGTGAGGAAGAACACATAGACCACCAACGATACCGCGATCGTCGCGGTCACGTAGATGGCGAACCAGTCGACGTGGCCGGTCTTCAGCGCGCCCTGGTACAGCAGCGGGGCGGTGCTGCCGAACAGCGAGTTGGCCAGCGCATAGCCCAGGCCCACGCCCAGTGCACGCACGTGGGTGGGGAACAGTTCGGCCTTCACCACCGCGTTGATGGAGGTGTAACCGGTGAGGATGACGAACGCCATGGCCAGGGTCAGGAAGGCCAGGGTGGCGTCATGCTGGTGCGGCAGCTGGGTGATCAGGTACCAGCTGTACAGCACGCCGCCGACGCCGAAGAACACCAGCAGGGTCTTGCGGCCGATGATGTCCGACAGCCAGCCACCGACCGGCTGCAGCACCATGAGGAAGGCCAGCACGCCCAGGTTGATCAGGGTGCCGGTCATCGGGTCGTTGCCGGCGAAGGCGCTCTGGATCATCTTCGGGCCGTTCACCGAGTAGGTGTAGAAGGCCACTGGTGCCGCCCGCGGTGATCAGGAAGCACAGCAGCAGCGGCCGCCACTGGTGCACGAACAGTTCGTACATCGAACCGCAGACTTCTGTGCCTTGCCCTCGCGCGCGGCCTCGATCGACGACTCCGACAGCGACTCGTCCATGCCCCGGCGCAGCCAGAACACCACCACCGCGGCGATGCCGCCCATGCCGAAGGCGATGCGCCGGCCCCATTCGGACATTTCCGGCTTGCCCCAGAAGGTCAGCATCAGCAGCAGGGTCAGCTGGGCCAGCACGTGGCCGCCAACCAGGGTGACGTAGTGGAAGGAGGACAGGAAGCCGCGGCGGCCGGGAATGGCGGCTTCGGACATGTAGGTCGCGCTGGCACCATATTCGCCACCGGTGGCGAAGCCCTGCAGCAGGCGTGCGAACAGCAGGATGACCGCGGCCCAGATGCCGATGCTGGCGGCGGTGGGGGTGATGGCGATCAGGAACGAACACAGCGCCATCAGCGTGACCGACACGGTCAGTGCCAGGCGGCGGCCATGGCGGTCGGCGAAGCGGCCGAAGAACCAGGCGCCGATCGGGCGCATCAGGAAGGTCGCCGCGAAGATCGCCCACACGTACATCGTGGAGTTCTTGTCGTCGGGCGAGAAGAACTGCGATCTGAAGTACACGGCGAACACCGAGTACACGTAGACGTCGTACCACTCCACCAGGTTGCCGGCGGAGCCTTTGAGGGTATTGGAGATCGACCGCCGCAGGGCGGCGCGGTCGTTCGCGGGGACAGCAGGTTGGGACGTGGTGCTCATCTGGGTGGGAATCCTCGATGCGGCGCGTCCGTGCGCAGGGAAAACGGCGCCCGGCCTTGGGGCGGCGCGGCCGGGCAGCCCTCTTGGTACTGCATCGACCGTCAACACGGGGTAGCAGACCAGAGCAGGGTGCATGGATGGATGACAGCGTGCCACCGTCTGGGGTCACGGACCATACTCAAAACGTCCTAGAATCCGCCTTCCCCCGGCTCCCTGGTGTGTCATGTCGGCTCCCCCTTCTTCGTCCTGCGGCTGCCCCCCGGGGTGGCCTTGTCGCGCTGGCACTGCTGCTGGTCTACGTGGTCTGGGGTTCGACCTACCTGGGCATCGCCAAGGCCCTGCACGGCGGCGCACTGCCGCTGACGATGGTCTCCGGCAGCCGCTTCATCATTGCCGGCGGGGTGATGTTCGCGGCGCTGCGGCTGTTCTGGAAGATGCCAAATCCGACCCTGCGGCAGTGGCGCAACCTGGTGGTGATGGGCGTGACCATGCTGGTGCTGGGCAACGGCATGGTGGTGCTGGCCGAGCGCGAGGTGTCTTCGGGCCTGGCCGCTACGGCGGTGGCCTCGGTGCCGCTGTGGATGGCGCTGTTCTCGGCACTGCGCGGGCAGCATGCCAGCCGCGGTGAGTGGCTGGGCATCGCCATCGGCTTCCTGGGCGTGGTCTGGCTCAACGCCGGCAGCAGCCTGACCGCCTCGCCGACCGGGCTGGTGCTGCTGCTGATCGCGCCGATCGGCTGGGCGTTCGGTTCGGTGCTGGGCACGCGGGCTGGACCTGCCGGGCCCGTTCATGACCGCGGCCGGGCAGATGATCTGCGGCGGCGTGCTGCTGGTGCTGATCGGCCTGGCGGTCGGCGAGCGCCCGACCACGCTGCCGGACACCGGCGGCCTGCTGGCGATGGCCTACCTGTGCGTGTTCGGCTCCATCGTCGCGTTCACCGCCTACGTGTGGCTGCTGCAGAACGTGCGCCCGGCGCTCGCGGGCAGCTACGCGTACGTCAATCCGGTGATCGCGGTGCTGCTGGGCGCACTGCTCAACGGTGAACGCTTCGGCTGGCGCGACCTGCTGGCGATGGCGGTGATTCTTCTGGGTGTGGTGGTGCTGACGATGGCAAGGACGAGAAAGAAATGAGCATGGACGAGAAAGAACAACGCCGGGGCCTGCTGGTCACCGCGTCCACCTTCGTGATCTGGGGCCTGGTGCCGGTGTACTGGCATCTGCTCAACGAGGTGCCTTCGTTCCAGATCATCGCCCACCGCATCATCTGGAGCACCGTGCTGGTGCTGGGCTGGCTGCTGATCAGCTCGCGCCTGGGCTGGTGGAAGAAGATCGCCGCGCAGCCGCGCGCGCTGCCGATCCTGCTGGTGTCGAGCCTGACCATCGCCTTCAACTGGGGCCTGTACATCTGGGCGGTCAACGCCGGCCATGTCATCGAGACCAGCCTGGGCTACTTCATCAACCCGCTGGTGAACGTGCTGCTGGGCGTGCTGGTGCTGAAGGAACGCCTGCGCCGGCTGCAGTGGGTGGCGGTGGCGATGGCGGCGGTGGGCGTGGCCTGGCTGACCATCGATGCCGGCACACCGCCGTGGATCGCGCTGGGCCTGGCCTGTTCGTTCGGCCTGTATGGCCTGCTGCGCAAGCTGGTTTCGGTCGACCCGGTGGCCGGCCTGGGCGTGGAAAGCATGTACCTGTTCCTGCCGGCGCTGGCCTTCGCGATCTGGGCCGAGAACGGCCATGGCGGTGCGTTCTTCCATGGTTGGGGCTGGCGCAACGACCTGCTGCTGATCTTCGGCGGCGCCGTCACCGCCGTGCCGCTGATCGGCTTCGCCTACGGCGTGAAGCGCATTCCGCTGTCGCTGGTCGGCATCCTGCAGTACATCGCGCCGAGCCTGCAGCTGCTGCTGGGCGTGTTCTTCTTCCACGAAGCGTTCGACACCGCCAAGGCGATCGGCTTTGCCGCGATCTGGGCCGGCCTGGTGCTGTTTGTCGGCGACAACATCCGCACGATGCGCGCCGCGAGGCGCTGACCGGGGCGGGGTCGCATGGAACGGGGGTCAGAGCCCTTCGCGGGGCGAAGGGATCCGACCCCGCTTCCCGAAAAAAGAACGGCGCCCCGAGGGGCGCCGTTCTGCTTCCATCCACGGCCAGGAGAGAGGGATGGCCGTGGTGGGACGCGGTTGCAGGCTTAGAAGCGCTGCTGGTACTTCATGTACATGAAGCGGCCGATGTCGAAGCCACCGTAGTAGGTGAAGCTGCTGTTCGGCTGGCTGTACATGATCGGACCCTGGGTGGTTGAACACGTTGTTCACGCCCAGCGACACGGTGCCATCCCACCGCAGGCTGTAACGCACCTGCAGGTCGTGGAAGGTGTTGGAGCCCACCTTGTTGGTCGGCGATGCGCTGGTGTACGACGAGTTGAAGCCCGGCATGTTGCACTCGTCCATGTACGAGCACTTCTCCTTCATGCTGGAGTAGTAGCGCGCGGTCCAGCCGATGCCGAGGTCGCCGTACTGCCAATCCAGGTTGAAGGTGGAGCGCACGCGGAAGTCACCCGCCCAACCGGTACGCTGTTCCACCGGGGTGGTGGCGGCGCTGTCGTTGCGCTGCTCCAGGTAGTCGGTGTAGGTGGTGTTCCAGTTGACGGCGAACTTGCCGAAACGGTGTCCGGCAGGCGGTAGCGCACGTTGATGTCATAGCCGGCGGTTTCGCGGTAGCCCGCGTTGACCAGCGAGCGGTCCAGCGCGTTGACCTGGCCGTTGCTGCCACGGGTGAAGCGGCCGCAGGCGGCATCCGAACCCTGCACGTAGCACTGTTCCAGGATGTTGGTGGCCGACTCACCGACGATGGCGTTGTCGATGCGGATCTTCCACCAGTCCAGGCTGACGTCCAGGCCCTGCACGAAGTCCGGGCTGTAGACCAGGCCCACGGTCCAGGTCTTGGCGGTTTCCGGCTTCAGGTTCGGGTTGGAACCCGAGCTGAAATCGGTGGTGGCCTGCTGGCCGGGCTTGGTGGCCACGCTGCCATCGCTGTTGAGCTGGCGGAAGTTCGGCCGGCACCTTCAGCGCCTGGCAACGGGCAGCAACGGTCGGGCTGCTGGCGGCGGTACCGAAGGAGGTATCGCACGGGTCGGTGAACGAGTCGCGGCTGCTGACGGTGCCGCCGTACAGGTCATCCACGGTCGGCGCACGGAAGCCGGTGCCGTAGGTGGCGCGCACCAGCAGGCTGTCGATCGGCTTCCACTTCAGGCCGAACTTGCTGTTGGTGGTCGAACCGAAGTTGTTGTAGTCCGAGTAGCGACCGGCCATGTCCAGCGACAGTTCGCGGGCGAACGGCAGGTCGGCCAGCAGCGGCACCTGCAGCTCCAGGTAGACCTCGTTGAGCGAGTAGTTGCCACGCGTCGGCTGGCCGCTGGTGCCGGCGATCTCGCCCTTCTGCACCATCGTGTCCGGGGTGTAGCTGGCTTCTTCACTGCGGTGCTCGAAGCCCATCGCGGCCAGGATGTCGCCGGCCGGCAGGGTGAACAGCGAACCGGAGATGTTGCCGCTGGCGACCTTGGTGGTGCTCTGCATCTTGTCGACGAAGCGGGTGAACAGGTAGTCCTGCACGTCCTGGTTGCTCAGCGAGCCCGGGCCGGTGTAACCCATCGGGGCGGCCGGGTTCCACGGCACGCAGCCGGCGATCACTGCGCCCGGCGCACCGCAGCGGGCCACGTTGCCGTCCATGAAGGACGGGCCGACGGCCAGGTTGACGTGCGGCTGGTACATGCTGCCGGTACCGATGCGCTCGCCTTCGTTGCGGTTGTACATGTAGTTGACGTTCCAGTCCCAGTACCGCGAACCGGTTTCGAAGCTGCCTTCCAGGCCGATGCTGGCGCGCTTGGTTTCCAGGTTGTTCTCGGTGCCGCGCGGCAGTTCCTCGGTGCGGTGCGCGAACAGCGCATCCTGGCCCCACAGGTTGAACGCGCTGTCCTTGGACAGGGCAGCACGGCTGCCATTGCGGGCCTGTGCGGCGCTGACCGAGTACGGGTAGCCGGCCAGGTGCTTGGTCGACTCGCGCTTGCTGTACAGCGCGTCGGCGACGATGCGCAGGTTGTCGGTGATCGAGAAGCCACCGTTGGCGAACACCGAGGTGCGTTCCAGGCCGGTCAGCAGGCTCATGTTCGACTTGGTGTTGGCACCGTCGGCCGGATCCGGCGCATGGAAGTTGCCGGCCTTGCTCGGGTCGCCGCCCGGGCCCACGGTCAGGTTCTTGCCACCGACGGTGACGTAGCCCCACGGGGTGTTGCCGTTGAGGCCATCGTTGGGGTGGCGCGGGCCGTTGGTGTAACGGCTGAACTCGCGGTCCTTGCCCAGCACCTCGTCTTCCTTGGTGCGCTCGGCGCCCACGCTGAACCAGCCGCGCTCGAAGGTCTTGCCGAAGGTCGCGCTGTAGGCGCGCTTCTGGCCGTCACCCTGGCCGTACTGGCCGACATAGACGCTGGCTTCGCCACCATCGAAATTCTTGCGGGTGATGATGTTGACCACGCCGGCGATGGCATCGGAGCCGTACAGCGCGGAGGCGCCGTCGGTCAGCACTTCCACGCGCTCGACGATGGACGACGGGATCGAGGCCAGGTCGGAGTAACCGCCGGCGCTGACACCCATGCGACGGCCGTCGATCAGCACCAGGCTGCGTTCCGGACCCAGGTTGCGCAGGCTGACGTACATGCCGCCGAAATCGCGCGAAGAGGTCAGCGAAGACGCGCGGCTCATGCTCGGCGCACCGGCGGCAGGAATGTCCTGCAGGATGTCGGCGACGTTGACGTAGCCCTTCTTCTCGATCTCGGCGCGGTTGAGCGCGACCACCGGCTGTGCGGTTTCGACACTGGCCTGGCGGATGCGCGAGCCGGTGATTTCGATGCGGTCGAGGTTGGTCGGGGTATCGCCGGCGCTCTGTGCGAAGGCGGGGGTGGTGCAGCTGGCGGCCAGCGCGATGACGATCGCGTTGCGCAGCGGATTGGTTTTCAGGGACATCCGTGAAATCTCGTGTTTCAGTAAAAACAAGCGCCCGTTCTATGGGCGCGTGGGGTGCTGCAAACCAACGTGGGGGGCGCGATTCTAGAATGTTTCCATTCGTAACTGTTTGTCTCGACGCCGTTGGAAGTGCGCGAAAATGAATCGCAACCAACAATCCACAGATGCGCTGTGCGCAGCGTCACGCGCGCTGCGTTTGCGATGGGCAGAGGCATCGATAGCGGCGGAATTCCTGCAATCTGTAGCAGCGCATGTACGCATGCATCCATCCACGCATGGCGTGGATCTACTGCACCGGGATCTGACCCCGCCAACGAAAAAGGGACGGCGCTTTCGCTCCGTCCCCCTGCGTGATGCGCAGTCTGTCGCTGCTTGATGCTCAGGTTTCGCGCAGCGCTGTGGTGATCGGCAAACGTGCCGCGCGCAGCGCCGGGAACAGGCCGCCGACCAGGCCGATGCCCAATGCCCATTTCAAGCCGGTCCACAGCAGTTCCGGCGATACGTGGAACTTGAACACCACCGCGCTGAAATTGCTGCCGATGGTGGACACGCTGTAGCCATTGAACAGCAGCCATGCCACCGCACACCCCAGCAGGCCGCCGAGCAGGGCCAGAAGCATCGTCTCCAGCATCACCGCCGTCACTACCGGCAGGCCGCGGAAGCCGATCGCACGCATGGTGGCGATCTCACGCGCACGCGTGGCCACCGCTGCATACATGGTGTTGAGGGCGCCGAACACCGCACCCACCGCCATGATCGTGCCGATCACCTTGCCGAGGATGTCGATCAGCTTGGTGAGGCCGCCGCCCTGCTTGCTGTAGTAGACGCGGGTGGTTTCCACGTCCAGTTTCAGGCGCGGGTCGGCGGCGACGGCCGTCTTGAACTGCTCGAAGCCGGGCTTGCCATCGGTGCGCACGCTGATTGACTGCCAGGCGCTGCGCTGGTAGGTGGTGGCCAGCGTATCGGCGTCGGTCCACAGTTCCGAATCATGCGCATCACCGGTGGCGAACACTCCCACCACGGTCCAGGTCTGGTTGCCCAGAGTCAGCGTCTTGCCGACGTCCATATCGCGGAACTGGCCCTTGGCGCCCTGGCCGACCACGATCTCGCGCAGGCCGGTGGCGAACTTGCGGCCCTCGACGATCTTGACCTTGTCATGCACCGCCCACGCCTGTGGGCCGACGCCGCGAAACTGCGCATTGACGTCGGTGCCATCGGACTTCGACACCAGGTTGACCACCTGCGATAGCTCCGGCGAGAGCAGCGGCCGGCCCTGCGCATCGCGGCTGATGCCGGGCAGGGTGGACAGCATCGGTACCTGCTCGCGGGTGATCACCGAGTTGGTCTCGGCCTGCGAGCCACCGCGCAGCACGATGGCAGTGGTGTCATCGCCGGTGTTGTTGAGCGTGGCCTGGAAGCCTTCGCCCATCGCCAGCATCGCCACCAGCACGCCGACCACGCCGGCGATGCCGACCACGATCACCGAGGAGGCGCCCCAGCGCTGCGGGAGGCTGGCCACGCCGATGCGGGTGGCGGCCAGCGCCAGTCGCCCACCGCGGGTCAGCAGCAGCCACAGTGCCACCAGCACGGCCACGGCCAGCACGCCGATCCACGGCAGGCTGATCCACAGCACCAGGCCGATCACCAGCAGCAGCACCGTCACGCCGTTGCCCAGCCACTTCTTGAGTTTGCTCTTGAACATGTCTGTGTTCTCCTCAGCGGCCGGCCAGTGCGTCGACGATCTTCAGGCGCTTGGCACGCAGCGCCGGCAACAGGCCGACGATGATGCCGATCACCACGATCAGGCCCAGCCCCATCAGCCAGGTCGGCGTCGGCACGTGCGGCGGCAGCATGCCCATGCTCTTCGGGCCGATGGCCGGCAGGATCAGGGCGGCCAGGCCCATGCCGATCAGGCCACCCAGGCCGATCAGCAGCACCGACTCCACCATCACCAGGGTCAGCACGGTGCTGTCCTTGAAGCCCAGCGTCTTCAACGTGGCCAGCTCCGGCACGCGCTCGCGCACGGCCTGCGCCATGGTGTTGCCGGTCAACAGCAGCAGGGTGAAGAACACCGCGCCCATGATCGAGGTGACGATCATGCCGATATCCGCGAACTGCTTGACGAAGGCCTGCTGGAACGCCGACTCGGTCTGGGTCTTGGTTTCGTGGTCCGAGTTGGCCGAAATCGCGTCGATCGCCTGCGCCACCCGCGAGGAGTGGTCCGGGTTGTCCAGCGTCACCGTGTACCAGCTCACCTGGTTCTTGATGTAGTCGTTGGATTCATCGAAGTACTTCCAGTTCATCATCAATTGGCGTTCTTCGTTGGCGGCCAATGCACGGTCCTTGGAGCGGTAGATGCCCTTGAGCACCAGCGGCCAGTCGTTGCTGCCGCCACGCGGGAAGATCGTTGCCTGCAGCGGGATGGTGTCGCCGATCTTCCAGCCGAACTGCTTGGCCAGGGTTTCGCCGACGATGGCGCCGGTGCGGGTCTGCTTCCAGTCTTCCAGCTGTGCCGGGTCGATCTGCAGCTCGCGGTAGACATCGAAGTAGTTGGGTGACACCGAGAAGTTCGGGAAGAAGTTCTTCGGGTCCTGGTAGATGCCGCCGAACCACATGCCATAGGCCACGTCGCGCACGCCGGCCACCTGCCGCACCTGGGCTTCCAGGCGGATCGGCAGCGACTGGGTGATCGACAGCCGCGAAGCCACGACCAGCCGGTTGGCACCTTCCACGCTGCCGCCGGAGGTGAATGCCACGCGCACCGAATCGAGCATGCCGAACAGCAGGAACGCCGCGACCACGGAGAGCAGGGTCAACAACGTGCGGGTTCGGCTGCGGAATAGCTGCGCCCACACCAACGAGAAGTATTTCATCGCCGTGGCCTCCGTCAGTGGGCCAGCGGCGCGTCGGCCAGCTCGCCCTTGTCCAGGTGCACCGTGTGCGTGGCGTACTCGGCGGCCTTCGGGTCATGGGTGACCATGATGATGGTCTTGCCGTGCTCGCGGTTGAGCTGCTGCAGCAGGCCGAGGATCTCTTCGGCGGACTGGCGGTCGAGGTCGCCGGTGGGTTCGTCGCAGATCAGGAAGGTCGGGTCGGAGACGATCGCCCGCGCGATCGCCACGCGCTGCTGCTGGCCGCCGGACAGTTCATTCGGGCGGTGGCTGCGGCGGTCGGCCAGGCCGACCAGGGTCAGCGCGATCTCCGCGTTGCGGCGGCGCTGCGCGGCATTGAGGTGGGTCAGCAGCAGCGGCAGCTCCACGTTCTTCTGTGCGGTCAGCATCGGCATCAGGTTGTAGAACTGGAACACGAAGCCAACGTGGTGGCTGCGCCAGGTCGACAGCTGGCCGCCGCTCATCTGGTCGATGCGCTCGCCTTCGATGCTGATCTCGCCGCCGCTGGGGTTGTCCAGGCCACCGATCAGGTTGAGCAGGGTGGTCTTGCCCGAGCCCGGACGGCCCCATCAGCGCGACGAAGTCGCCGCTGGCGATGTCCAGGTCGATGCCGTGCAGCACCTGCACTTTCTCGGGGCCACGCTGGTAGGTCTTGGTGATGTTGCGCAGTGAAACCAAGGTCGACATGGGTGGTTCTCCACTGAAGGCGGGAAACGGGGAAGCGCCACGGCGGGGGCCGCAGGCGTGCGTCGAGCGGTGCTGCCGGCGGCGCCCGTGGGCGCCAGGCCGTTACTGCGCTTGTTTCTGTTGCACCTTGGTGCCATCACGCAGCGTGTCCGGCGGGTTCACCACCACCGATTCACCCGCGCTCACGCCCTTGAGGATCTGGCGGTCCTTGCCCATCGCCTGGCCGGCCTCGACCGCGCGCTGCTGCACGCGGCTCTCGTCACCCAGCACGAAGGCCACCGAGGCGCCCTCGCGCTGCACAACGGCGCCCGCCGGCACGCGCACGCCCTGCGGCTTGGCGGCCGCCTGCGGCTGCGCCTGTTCCAGGAAGCTGACCCGCACGCCCATCTCCGGCACGATGCGCGGGTCTTTCACCTTCAGCGCCACGCGCACCTTCACCGTGGCCTTGCCGCGGTCGGCGGTGGGGATGATGGCGATCACCTCGCCGGGAATCTTCCATTCCGGATAGGCGTTGAGCGTGGCTTCCACCGGCATCTTCGGCTGCACGCGGCCGATGAAGGCCTCGCCGACCTCGACTTCGATCTCCAGCGAGTCCATGTCGACGATGGTGCCGATGCCGGTACGGGTGAAGCCGCCGCCGGCCGACAGCGGCGAGACGATTTCACCCGGTTGCGCGGCCTTGGCGGTGACCACGCCGGAGAACGGCGCGCGCACCACGTTGTTGTCCACGCCGAGGTCGGCGATGGCCAGCTGGTCGTGGGCAACCTTGACGTTGCGCTGTGCGGTATCCAGCTGCGCACGGAGGCTGTCGCGCTGGGCCACGGCCTGGTCGTACTGCGAGCGCGACACCAGCTGCTGGCCGACCAGCGCCTGCAGGCGGCTGGCTTCGGCGGCGGCCTGCTTCTGCTGGGCCTCCAGCCCGGCGACCTGGCTGCGTGCAGCCTGCAGCTGCGAGGCGTACAGGCTGCGCTGCGCGTCCGCATCGATCGGGTCCAGCGTGGCCATCACCTGGCCGGCCTCGACCCGCATGCCTTCCTCGATCATCACTTCACGCACCTTGCCGGTGATCTTGGCCGACACCGTGGCCATGCGACGGGCCACCACATAGCCGCTGGCGTCGAGCACCGAGCTGCTGGCGCTGCCCTGCTGGATGGCCACGGCGGGGGCGGTTTCCACCTCCACGGCCGGTGCGCGACCGAACAGGAAGGCCACGGCCGCGGCGATCAGCAGCACGACCACGATGATCGCGATCCACAACCAGCGGCGGCCACCACCATTGCCTCCGGAGGCGGCGGGCGACTTGCGGTCGATACGGAGTTCCTTCAACAGCTCGGCAGAAGCGTTCATTCGTTCCATCACAGGCGTTCGGGCGGGTGTGGCCGGAAGAGCGGACGGCGGCGGTTCCGGCGGTGGAGCGTGCGGCACAGCATGAAGACAGGCACAGCGATGACGGCAGTGACAGCTGTCACCCGATGACACTGACGGCGGCAACTGCGAAACGTGACCACGGCGGCACAGGATGGCAACGTCCCCGCTACCGGTACCGCCCATGGATCCGATCGCCCCGTCGCTGGCCCGCCTGCAGCAGGTCCAGGTGCGCTACCGCGACCATACCGCCCTGCAGGGCATCGACCTGCAGGTCCGCGCTGGCCAGGTGCTGGCATTGCTGGGCCGCAACGGTGCCGGCAAGAGTACCGCGATCAGCGTGCTGTTGGGCCTGCGTCGCGCCGATGCCGGCCAGGTCGAGCTGCTCGGCGGTGACCCGCAGCAGCGCGCCAGCCGTATCGGCCTGGGCGTGATGCTGCAGAGCACCAGCCTGCCACCGATGCTGCAGGTGGACGAACTGGTGGCGCAGGCCAGCGCCTGCTACCCCGACCCGATGCCGCTGCAGGAGGTGCTGCAGCGCGCTGGCCTGCAGGCACTGGCGCGCCGTCGCTACGGCCAGCTGTCCGGGGGCAGCAGCGCGCGGTGCAGTTCGCCATCGCGCTGTGCGGCCGCCCGCGCGTGCTGTTCCTGGACGAGCCCACCACCGGCCTGGACATCCAGGCGCGGCAGGCGATGTGGCAGGCGATCCGGCAGCTGGTGGCCGAAGGCTGCGGCGTGCTGCTGACCACCCACTATCTGGAAGAAGCTGAAGCGCTGGCACAGCAGGTGGTGGTGCTGGAGCAGGGCCGGGTATTGGCCGATGCCCCTCTTGCTGAGCGAGCTGCGCCTGGCCGACCGGCCGCGTCGGATTCGTTGCCGCAGCGGGTTGCCCATTGAGGACGTGCAGCAGTGGCCGGGCGTGCAGGAGGTGCAGCGCGACGGCGAACACCTGCAGTTGCTGGCCAGCCCGGCCGAGCCGGTGGTGGCCCGCCTGCTGGCCGCCGATGCGCAGCTGCGCGAACTGGAAGTACCAGGGCGCGGCGCTGGCCGACGCCTTCCTCGACATGACCCGGGAGGCCGCATGAACACCCTGATCCGCTCCGCCGGGCAACCGCTGCCTGGTGGCGGCAGGTACTGCGCCCCTACCGTGCCGAACTGGTGTCCGAACTGCGCCGCGCCTGGCGCACGCCAGCGTTCGCGGTGCCCTCGCGCCGCTGTTCCGGTGTTGTTCTACCTGCTGTGGCGCGGCGTGCTGCTGGCGCGGTCACGCACGATGATCTCTGGCCACCTACTGCGTGTTCGGTGCGATGGCCCCGGCCCTGTTCGGCTTCGGCGTGCAGCTGGCGCTGGACCGCGAAGGCGGCCTGCTGACCCTCAAGCGCGCGCTGCCGATGCCAACGGCGGCACCGCTGCTGGCGCGGCTGGCCATGGCGATGATGTTCGCAACTGGTGGCGTCGTTGTTGATCGGCGTGGCGCGCGTGTTCGGTGGCGTCCAGCTGCACGCGCTGCAGGTGCTGCAGCTGCTGGCGGTGGCCGGACTGGCGGCGCTGCCGCTGGGGGCGATCGGCCTGCTGATCGGCAGCCATGTCAGTGCCAGTGCGGCGCCAGCGATGGTCAACCTGGTCTACCTGCCGCTGGCCCTGCTGTCGGGCCTGTGGCTGCCGCTGTCGGCGTTGCCCACGGTGTTCTCGACGATGGCACCGCTGTGGCCGACCTTGGATCTGGCACAGCTGGCGTTGCCGGTGGTCGGGCTGCCATCCATCGGCAGTCTGCCGGCCACCTGCTGGTGCTGCTGGCGGTCACGGTGGTGGCGCTGCTGTTGGCACGGCGCCGCCTGCGCCGGATCGGCTGAACTGGCATGATCGGCAGCGATCGTCCCCGCCTGGATCCTCCCATGCCGCCGAGCTGGCTTGCCTCCCTGCTGCGCCCCGCGCCGGATTCGGCGGTGGCCGAGCTGCTGCGACGTGGCAAATCGCCCTGGAGCAGTGCGATCCACCTGCTGTGGTCGGTATGGATCTTCCTCACCCCGGTGCTGGGGAACCGCTCACCCTGCGCTGGCTGTTGCTGACCCTGGTCAGCTATCCGCTGTTCCTGCTGTTCTACGCCAAGGTGATGCTGGCGCCACGGCACCATGCATGGCGCTATGCGCTGGGCATGATCGTGATGGCCCTGGTACTGCTGCCGTGGTATCCCTCGGGACTGAGCTATTTCGTGTTCGGCTGCGTGATGATCCGCATGAGCAGCCGCGGCGGCTGGTGGCAGTACCTGCTGCAGCTCACCGGGCTGAACCTTCTGTTCTGCGGCACCGCGCTGTACTTCGGTTATCCGTGGCAGGCCATGGTGTGGATGCCGGCGGTCTCGTTCATCGTCGGGCTGGTGGTGAACGTGGAGGCCCTGAGCCAGCAGCGCGACGTCGCACTGCAGCTGTCCCAGGATGAGGTACGGCGGCTGGCGACCACCGCCGAGCGCGAGCGTATCGGCCGCGACCTGCACGACCTGCTGGGCCATACCCTGTCGCTGATCACGTTGAAGCTGGAACTGGCGCGCAAGCTGCACGACCGCGGTGATGCGCGCGCCCGGCAGGAGATCGGCGAGGCCGAGGACATCGCCCGCGAAGCGCTGGCACAGGTGCGCAGTGCGGTGACCGGCATCCGCGCCAGCGACCTGGCGGGCGACTGGCATCGGCACGCCTGCTGCTGGAATGCCAGCAGGTACATCTGCAGTACACGACGCCACCTGCCATGCCGGTGGACGTGGAACGTGGCCTGGCGCTGGTGCTGCGTGAGGCGGCAACCAACATCGTGCGCCATGCGCAGGCGACCCGGGTACAGGTGGATTTCATGCTTGAGGAACGACAGTTGGCGATGCAGATACGCGATGACGGCCGTGGCGGCGTGCAGGCCGAGGGCAATGGACTGTGCGGCATGCGTGAGCGGGCCGCAGCACTGGGTGGCCAGCTGACGCTGCAGTCGCCGCGCGGGGCGGGCACCGTGCTGACGGTGCGCGTGCCGTTGATGGCCGCGACCACGCCGCTGTCGTCCACGTCGTTGGCGCAGGACGGTGCCGCATGATCCGCATCCTGCTGGCCGAAGACCAGGCCATGGTGCGCGGCGCACTGTCGGCGCTGCTGGGCCTGGAGCCGGATATCGAGGTGCTGGGCAGCGCCGCTGATGGCGAAACCGCGTGGCGGATGCTGCAGCAGCTGCAACCGGACATCCTGGTCACCGACATCGAGATGCCCGGCTTGTCCGGTCTGGAACTGGCGCAGCGCATCGCCCGCCAAGAACTGCCGATCAAGGTGGTGATCGTGACCACCTTCGCCCGTGCCGGCTTCCTGCGCCGCGCGCTGGAGGCGGGCGTGCTGGGCTACCTGCTGAAGGATGCACCGGCCGAGAACCTGGCCGACGCCCTGCGCAAGGTGAAACAGGGCATCCGCGCGATCGACCCGCAACTGGCACTGGATGCGTGGTCGCAGGCCGACCCGCTGACCGACCGTGAGCGCCGCGTGCTGCGGCTTGCGGGCGAGGGCCGCACCGCCAGCGAGATCGCGGAGCAGCTGGGGCTGTCGCACGGCACGGTGCGCAATTACCTGTCCGAGTGCATCGGCAAGCTGGGCGTGGCCAATCGCATCGAGGCGTACCGGTTGGCGCGGCAGAAGGGGTGGTTGTAGCGGATCATTTCCGCGCCTGCGGAGAGGTGTCACTTTCTTTGCTCGTGCACCGCGCTGCAGGAGCAGCGTGGAACGGCGCAGCCGGCCCGTAGGGTGGCGCACATGGATGTGCGCCATCAAGAAAGTAACCAAAGAAACACGCCGCCAGGTCGCGAGCCGGTGCTGCGCACCGGTGCCCTGTGCTTCTCGGTGAATCAGGGGACGGCGCCGAACTCGCTGCGCTCAAATACCGGCGCCTCTTCGCCCCTGATTCCCCTGCGATGCTCGGCTCGCTCAAGGCGGACCCAAGGTCAAATGCCACAGCTGCACCCAGTAGATCCACGCCATGCGTGGATGCCGTTGCCGTTGCCGTTGCCGTTGCTGTTGCCCTTGATCTTGATTTTCCAGTCCGCCTTCAAGCGAGCCGAGCACCGCAGGTCCGGCGAGGGCGAAGAGGTGCGGGTGTCTGAGCGCAGCGAGTTCCCGCACCGTCCCTCGACGGACCGAGGAGCGCAGGGCACCGGCGTGCGAAGCGCGCCGGCTCGCGGCCGGCGGAGCGTTTCTTTGGTTACTTTCTTTGCGCGCAAAGAAAGTGACACCTCTCCGCAGGCGCGGAAATGATCCGCCGGGCATGGCCCGGCGCTATCCATGCGTGGGCGCAGGTGGAACCCGCTCAATCCTTCCCGCGCGCCATCGCCTGGAACACCCCATCACGCCGCACCCACAGGTGGAACAGCGCCGCACCCACGTGCATCAGTACCGTGGCGAACAACACATAGGCCAGCAGGCTGTGCGCGTTACGCAACGCGGCATACAGTGCCGGGGTGTGCGGCACGATCGGCGGCAGGTGCAGGCCGCCCCACAGCACGATCGGATAGCCGCCGGCCGACAGCATCGCCCAGCCGATCAGCGGCATTGCCAGCATCAGCGCGTACAGCATCCAGTGCGAGGCCTTGGCGGCCATCACCTGCCACACCGGAAGATCCGCCGGCAGTGGCGGCGGGCGATGGCGCAGCCGGTTGTACAGGCGCAACAGCACCAGTACGCCGATGGCGATGCCCAATGGGCGGTGCAGGTCGATCAGCATCGGCCGCAGGTGCAGCGAGGCGACCATGGTCACGCCGATGAACAGCATGGCGATGATCATCAGCGCCATGGACCAGTGCAGCACGCGCGCGAGCAGGTTGAAGTGGCCGTTGCCGGTGCTCATCGTGCGGCCTCCTTCGGTTGCTCGACGTTGCCGGTGGCGCGCTCACGTTCGCGGCGGTTGAAGGACTGCGAGTACACGGCGGAGCGGGCCGCCAGGATCGGATCGTCACTGCCACGCACGCCACTGGGCAGGATCAGCGGATCGAAATTGATCTGCCCGCACGCGCCCTGTTCCTGCGACTGCATGCGGTCCAGGCTGAGCACGCCGGCCACCACCTGATCACGCGACTCGGGCCACGGTACCGACGGATCATCGATGGCATCGCCGGGCTCGGCGGTGGTCACGACCAGGTTCCAGCGCACCGGGCCGCTAGCCAGGCGTTGCTGCAGTTCCTGGCTGAGGAAATCGATGCTGGCCTGCTTGCGCGTTTCCGCATCCATCTCGACCACCGGCGCCTGCGGTTGCCAGCGCCAGCGTACCGCGCGCTTCTGGCCCTGCGCGTTGGTGAACCAGAAGCTGTTGACGCTGTTGAAGGTGGTGTCGGCCCAGCTGCTGGTCCACGGCGCGGTCTTGGCCCACTGCTGGAAGGCCTGTGCACTGGGGTACTTGGCCAGCACCGCGGCCATCTTCTGCGGGTCGGGCTTGCCGGTGGCCGGGTCCGGGATGGAGGCGCGCGTCTGCTCGTAGAACGCCTCGGCGTTGGGCACGGCGAAGAACGGGAAGCTGTTCATCGCCATGCGCCATTCCTGGCCGTCATCGCTGACCATCTGCACCGCGAGGCTGCGCACGCGTGCGGTGTTGTCGGCGCCGTAGGGGTCACCGCCGCCGATCGACAGGCGGCCCATCACCGGTACGCGTGACTGCGAGAACACGCGGGCGCTGGACAGGGTAGGGGCCTGCGCACTGGGTTCGAACCAACCGCTTACGCAGATGCCCTTGCTGTGCGCACGACGGAACCCGGGATGGGCCGGGCCGGTGGCCTCGATGGTGTCGGTGAAGCGCTGCGCGGTGAGGCGGTCGCCAATCCAGCCGGCCAGCCAGGCAAAGGCCAGCGCGACGGCGCCCAGAATAAGCGCGATCAGTGCGATCCAGAGCAGCGGCGAATGCCTGCGCGGTGCGCCCGCCGTCTGGCCGGCACGGGTGTAGCGGAAGAGCGACATGGTCGGAGTCCTGCCTTCACGGAGCGTGTGGGTGGTCGACCCACACATCCTCGCAGAACCCTTCCAGGCCCGGTATTCAATTTTTCGTCAAGTTTGCCGGGGACGGCGTGCCGACCAAGGTCGGCACCCACCCGATCAGCTGTAACGCGCCTTCAGCATCGCCCATGCCGAACGCAGCGCCAGCGCTTCGCCACCGGCCGGACGGCCCGGGCGTTCGCCGTCGTTCCAGGCGTACACGTCCAGGTGCGCCCAGCGCTGGCCTTCTTCCAGGAAACGCTCCAGGTACAGCGCGGCGGTCACCGAGCCGGCCATGCGCGAACCGGCGTTGGCCAGGTCGGCGATGCCGCTGCTGAGGTAACGCAGGTAGGGGCGCCACAGTGGCATGCGCCAGACCGGGTCGCGGGTCGCGTCGCCGGCCTGCAGCCACTGCTGGGCCACGCTGTCGTCATTGCTGAAGAGCGCCGGCAGATCCGGGCCCAGTGCGATGCGTGCGGCACCGGTGAGGGTGGCGAAGTCCAGCACCAGGTCCGGCTTCTGCTCACCGGCGAAGGTCAGCGCATCGCACAGGATCACGCGGCCTTCGGCATCGGTGTTGTCGATCTCCACGCTCAGGCCCTTCCGGGTGGCGATCACTTCGCCCGGGCGGAAGGCATCCGGACCGATCGCGTTTTCCACCGCCGGCACCAGCAGGGTCAGGCGCACCGGCAGCCCGCGTGCCATCACCAAGCCGGCCAGCGCCAGTGCATGCGCGGCGCCGCCCATGTCCTTCTTCATGTTGCGCATGCCGTCGGCGGGCTTGATGTCCAGGCCGCCGGTATCGAAGCACACGCCCTTGCCGACCAGCACCAGCGCCGGATCGGTGTCCTTGCCCCAGCGCAGCACCACCAGGCGCGGTGCGCGGTGCGATGCGCGACCCACGGCGTGGATGGCCGGGAAGTTCTGCTTCAGCAGCTCATCGCCGGTGATCGCTTCGACCTGCGCGCCATGCGCATCGGCCAGGGCGCGTGCGGCGTCTTCCAGCTGCTGCGGGCCCATGTCTTCGGTCGGCGTGTTGACCCAGTCACGCACGCGCAGGCTGGCGGCGATCAGGTCTGCAACCTCGCCGGACGGTGCCGCCACCAGCTGCGCCGGTGCACGGTTGCGCTTGCGGTAACGGTCGAAGCGGTAGCTGCCCAGGCCCCAGCCCAGCTGCAGCAGGGCCAGTTCGGCGGCCGGCAGTTCGCTGGCCAGCTGCCACACGCTGCCTTCCGGCAGGGCGTGCGGGGCATGCGCATAGCTGTAGGCATCACCACGATCACCCACACCCATCACCGCACCGGCCAGGCCATCGCTGCCGGGCAGCAGGGCCACGCTGTGCGCGCCGGCGGTGAAGCCCTGCGACGCCAGCCAGGCCTGGGTGGCGGCCGGCTGGCCGTCCTTCCAGGCCGCGAACTGCTCGCGGTCCAGCACGTACAGCGGCAGCGCTGCGGCGGTGTCGGTGGTGAAGCCAGTGATCTCGCTCATGCGTCAGGTACTCCGGGGTGCGGCGGCGTCGAGGTTGGCATCCAACCAGTCGGCCAGGCCGGTGAGGGTGTCGAACTGCAGGTCCGGCTGCAGGTGCGGATGGGTCCAGGTGGCTGCTTCGCGGTTGATCCAGCACCCGCGCAGGCCGGCGGCGATCGCCCCGGCCACGTCCATCTCGGCATGGTCGCCGACATGCAGTACCTGTGCCGGCGCCACACCCAGGCGGGTGCAGGCGGCGTGGAAGATGCTTGCCTCGGGCTTGGCTGCGCCGTGCTCGCGCGCGCCCAGCTGGAAGGCGAAATGATGGGCCAGGCCGATCCGCTCCAGATCGGCATTGCCGTTGCTCAGCGCTGCCACCGGCACCCGCGCGGCAATCCGCGCCAACGCATCGATCGCATCGGGGTAGCACTCGACCTGGTTGCGTGCGGCGTAAAACACTTCATACGCCGGTTCCAGCAGATCGAGACTGGCGCCGCTGCCGTGCAGGGCTTCGTGCAGGGTCAGCCGGCGCAGCGCGCTCAGGTCGTGGTGGAGGTGCGGATGGGCGTGGTACAGGCGCTCGCGCAGTTCGCGCATGGCCGCCACCGGATACATCTCGGCGGTGGCGGGGCTGTGTTCACGCATCCACGCGTGCAGGACCAGGTCGATGCGGGCGCCGATCGGAGCGAACGGCCACAGCGTGTCGTCAAGGTCGAGAGTGATGGCTTGGACGGGAAAATTCACCCCGCCATTCTACGCCTGCCCGCGCGGGCTTTCATTCCAGCAGGCGTGCCCAGCCCTGCATGCCGTCCAGCCGTGCCAGCACCAGCTTGATGCAGACCAGCAGCGGCACCGCCAGCAGCAGGCCGATCATGCCCCAGGCCCAGCCGAACACCATCAGCGCCAGGATCAGCACCAGCGGCGACAGCTTCATCCGCCGGCCCAGCACGATCGGGGTCACCATCTGCCCTTCCAGGGTGTGCAGGGCCAGGTAGGCAGCGGCCGGCAGCAGGGCCTGCAGCGGGTCGCGGAATTCCACGAAGCCCATCAACAGCATCAATGCCACGCCGATCAGTGGGCCCACGTACGGGGCGAAATTCAGCAGTGCAGCCACGGTGCCCCACAGCAAGGCTTCCTGCAGGCCGATGCCGAACAGCATCAGCACGCCGGCGAACACCAGCCCGACCAGGGTGTTGATGACGCTGATGGTCAGCACATAGCGCGAGACCTCCCGCTCGATCGAACGCAGGATGTCGGTGGTGAAACGCTGCTGCTGGCGGTTCGGGAACAGCGCGATCGCTGCGCGCTGCAGGCTCTGCCCGTAGATCATGAAGAACAGGGTCAGCAGCACCACCGCCAGCACCGACGCGGCCAGGCGCGGCGCACGGGTCAGCATGCGGTACGGATCGTCCAGCTGGGTGCGGATCACCTGCACCTTGTGGTTGCTGTCACCGCCGGCCACGCGGGCGAAGTTTTCCGCGGCCTGGTTGGCCTGCTGCACCGGCTTGGTCAGGTCCTGCACCTGACGGGCCACTTTGCGCAGCTGCTGCGGTGCTTCCTGCGCCCATTCCATCGCCGGGCCGATCAACTGCACCGCCAGCGAACCGGTCACGCCCAGGCCCGCACCGAGGATCAGCAGGGCGCCCAGTGCGCGCGGAATCCACAGCTTCTGCAGCAGGCGCAGGATCGGGTTGCCGACCAGTGCGAAGAACATCGCCAGCAGCACCGGCAGGATGATGTCCTGCGCGGCCCACAGCGTGTAGCCCACCGCCAGGGTTGCCAGCACCACCAGCGACATCGGCCCGCGCGGGCGCGAGGGGGGCGGCAGCGGCGCTTCCGCATCCTGCGGATCGGCCGGTGACGGGGACAGGAGGGACTCGCTCATCGACGCACCAACCGGGAAGGGGAGCGCATTATCCGCCGGCCGCGATCGGCGCGGCGGATTCCGTGGATCAACGTTCGGACAGCTCGGTGGCCGCTTCGGCCGGGCGCGGTTCGCGCAGTTCCGGTTCGGGTTCCGGTCGCGGTGTGGGCCGTGCGTCGGAAGCGGAGGCCGCCGCCTGTGCCTGTTCGCTGGCATCGTCGGCTTCTTCGGCCGCGTCGTCGGCGCTGGCTGCCGCCTGCGCCGCCATCGCCGTGGCGAACGCCGCCTGTGCACTGGCGAACAGATTCGAGACCGAACCGACCATCTGCAGCCAGCGGGCACCGTTGACCTTGCCCGGCACTTCCAGCTTGCCGGCAATAAAGCCACCGGCCAGGCCGACCACCACGATGCGCAGCGGCGACCAGCCCTGTCGCCAGACCTGGCTGAGCGTGGACCAGTGGTCCTGGGTCTCGACCAGGCGCACGGTCACCACCTGTTCGCAGCGTTTCACCCGCCGCTGCAGCGCACCGAACTTCATGGCTTGCCCTCCGGCAACTGCACATCGGCATCGGGGTCATCTTCGCTGGGCTCGTCGAACAGGCCCAGGCGTGACAGCTGGCGCCGGGTGGCGTGCATGCCGGTGTGGTGGAAGAAGTAGGACACCCGCCAGATCGCATAGCCGGTGACGGCCAGGCTCAGCAACGAGGTGATCAGCAGCGCCTGCAGCCAGCTCAGGCCCCAGCTCTGCAGCAGGGCGATGAGGGTGGCGGCCATCAGCAACCACGCCGACGCACCGAACACGATCGCCACGCCGGCCCAGGCCAGCGCACGACCGAACGCGCTGCGTGCCAGCGCGAAGTCGGCCGAGGCCAGGCGGCGCAGCGACCGCAGTGAATGCTTGGCCGAATCGGCAGCGGCACGACCGGCCGCGCCGACCTGGCGGATGCTCTCATCCAGCGGCGGGGTGGCCGCCGGATCAGGGGCTTGCGCGTTGTCTTCGCTCACGCCGCGGCTTACTTGTCGCTGCTGCCGCGGGCCAGCTTGGCAATGATCCAGCCGGCAGCGAAGGCGACGCCGAACGAGGCCAGCGGACGCTCACGGATCAACTCGGCAGCGCTGTCGATCAGGTCCTTGCCCTTGTCCATCAACGCGTCGACCTGTTCCTTGGCAGCGGCACCACCGAATTCGGCGGCGGCCAGGCCAGACAGCGCGCTGTCGGACAGTTCGGCCTTGACGTTGGCCTTGCCGATGCGCAGTTCGTCGGTCGCGGCACCGGTTGCGCCCTTGATCGCACCGCCGGCGGCCGTGGCGGCCTGCTTCAGGTGGGAACCGGCTTCACCCAGGTGTTCCTTCAGGTTCTCGGTATTGGTGGGGCTCATCGAATCACTCCTGTTGCGATGGGGGAACGGGTGTCGGCGGTGCCGACCTGGACTGACAGCAATAGCATTGCCGGGGTATAGGGGGTGTTACGGCAGGGCGATCAGCGCATCACGAGCTGGCCCTGCTGCTGGCCATTGTTGCGCAGCACGCGCACCACCAGGGTCGGCGGGCGTTGCTGGAAATTGGCTCGCCAGCTGGCCAGGTCGGCGAATTCACCCACGGTGGCGTCGGTGATGATGTCGCCCTGCTGCAGGCCGTTGGTCGCCGCGCGGCTGCCGCGCTTGACCTCGCTGACCAGCACGCCGCCGACACCCGACTGCCGCAGCGACTCGGGCAGGTCGACGAAGGTGGCACCGGTCAGCCGCGGGTCCAGGCTCTCGCCGGTGACCGCACGCGCCTGTTCCTTCAGCGTGGCCTTGATCTGCAGCGGCTTGCCTTCGCGGCGGACGTCCAGCGCCAGCGGGCTGCCGACCGCGGCCAGGCCTTCCACGTTGTGCAGGGCTTCGGCGCTGTCCACGCGCTGGCCGTTGGCCGAGACCACCACGTCGCCCGGCTTCAGCCCGGCCGCAGCAGCGGCCGAACCGGCCAGCACGCGGGTGATCAGCGCACCCCGCGTTTCGCCCAGGCCCAGCCCCTGCGCGATCTGCGCGGTCAGGTTCTGGCTCTCCACGCCCAGCGTGCCGCGCACCACCACGCCGTGCTTGACCAGCTGGTCGACCACGCTGCGCGCCAGGTTGGACGGAATCGCCAGGCCCAGGCCGATGTTGCCGGCCATGCTGCCCTGCGGGTTGAAGCTGGCGGTATTGATGCCGACCAGCTGGCCCTGCAGGTCGACCAGCGCACCACCGGAGTTGCCCGGGTTGATCGATGCATCGGTCTGGATGAAGTTCTGGTAGCCCAGGCCACGGATGCCGCTGCGGCCCACCGCCGAGACGATGCCCGAGGTGACCGTCTGGCTGAAGCCGAACGGGTTGCCGATGGCCACCACGAAGTCGCCCACCCGCAGCTGGTCGCTGTTGCCGAGCTTGATGTCGGTCAGGTTCTGCGCCGGGATGCGGATCAGCGCGATGTCGGTATCACGGTCCGAACCGAGGAACTCGGCCTTCACCGTGCGCCCATCGGCCAGTGTCACCTGCACGTCATCGGCGTTCTCGATGACATGGTGGTTGGTCAGCACCAGGCCTTCCTTGGCGTCGATGATCACGCCCGAGCCGAGCGATTCGTTGATGCGTTCCTGCGGAATGTCCGGGAACAGGCGGCGGAAGAACGGGTCGTTGAAGAAGGGGTTGCGTACGCGCACCACCTGCTTGGTGTTGACGCTGACCACTGCCGGCATCGCCTTTTCCAGCATCGGCGCCAGCGACGGCACCGCCTGCCCGGCCACCGCGGCCGGCAACGCGGCCGTGGTCGGCAGCACCGCTGGCAGCGGTGCTGCGTCGGCACGGTTGTCCAGGTGGGCATTGATGCCGGTGGCAACGAAGCCACCGAAGGCGGCGGCGATTGCGAGCGTGAGCAGGGTGGGAAGCGGTCGCATGGGAGTCGGTTCGCTGGCGTGGGTGGGGGCGGTTCGGCCCTACGGTAAAACAAGCTGAATGAGTGTGTCGCGATCTGGATAAATGCGCCATGAAAACCGCAGGCCGAAGAAGGCGGGTGCGGAGGCTGGCAGCAAGGCTGTGGCGACACCCGCACAGGCGACGCCTGCATCACCGAAGACGATCGCTGGGCGCGCGGACACAGACCGATACTTGCGCAGTTCCGCGCAACCGGGTGCCGCAATGCGCCACAACACGCATCGGATGCCGCATCCATGCAACGGCACGCAACGGCCATCTTCGACCACGCGGTGGATGTGGCGTAGTCCTTAAAAAAAGGGGTTTCCTGTGAACCCGCCGCTCCTGCGGCAGTGGTGGGCTACACCATGGCCGTCGCATCAGATGCGATTGCTGGCGCGTGCCCCGTTCCACGATCGTCAATGTCGGTATAGCATCGCCCCGTTTTGATACTTAAGGCCCCCAGGAGGGCAACATGAGCAACGGTAATGGTGTGTCGGTCGTGACCGACGCCGTCGAGAACGTCAAAGAAGCCGCCACCAACGTTGGCGAGACCATCGCCCACGCTGCCGAAGACGCCGTGAAGTCGGTCAAGAAGACCGTCAAGCGCGCCACCAAGGCTGCCGGTACCCGCGTTGCCAAGGCCAAGAAGGCTGTGGCCAAGGTCGAGAAGACCGTTGCCAAGAAGGCCGAGAAGGCCGCCAAGTCGGTCGGCAAGACCGTTGCCAACGCCAAGAAGAAGCTGGAAGCGGCCAAGAAGAACGCCAAGGCCGAAGCCGCTGCCCTGAAGAAGGAAGTGGCCAAGAAGAAGGCCGCTGCCGGCAAGGCTGTGACCAAGAAGGCCGCTGCCGCCAAGAAGACCACCAAGGCCGCCACCAAGGCTGCCGGCAAGAAGGTCGCCACCGTGAAGAAGGCCGCCACCAAGAAGGCCGTCGTCGCGAAGAAGACCGTTGCCAAGAAGACCGTTGCCAAGAAGACCGCGGCCGCCAAGAAGGTGGTCGGCAAGAAGGTCGCTACCGCCAAGAAGGCCGTGGCCAAGAAGACCGTCGCCGCCAAGAAGGTCGCTGGCAAGAAGGCCGTGGCTGCGAAGAAGGTTGTCGGCAAGAAGGTTGCCGCCACCAAGAAGGTCGCCACCAAGAAGACTGCGGCCGCCAAGAAGGTGGTCGGCAAGAAGGCTGCTGTCGCCAAGAAGGCCGTCGGCAAGAAGACCGCCGCTGCCAAGAAGGTTGTCGGCAAGAAGGCCGCCGTCGCCAAGAAGGCGGTGGGCAAGAAGGTTGCCGCCACCCGCAAGACGGTCGCCAAGAAGGCTGCGCCGCTGAAGAAGGTCGCCGCCAAGAAGGCTCCGGCCAAGAAGGCCGTGCGCAAGGTCGCCAAGCGCAAGTAATCGCGCCGCGACCGAAGGCCCTGCCACCCCACCGGGTGGTGGGGCCTTTCGCGTTTCTGGGGCAAGATGCAGGTTCTTCCTGCAGGAGCCCCGGGCATGCGTGGTATCGACTTCAGTTCCTGGCAGGGCGTGCTGTCCACGTTGGCCGGCCTGGTCCTGATCACCCTGCTGGGCGTGGGCATCCGCCTGCTGGTGATGCAGACCCTGCAGCAGCGCCGCGAGCGCGAGAACCGGCAGATCAATGAACGGCTGCGCACGCTGATGGCCGCCTACAAGACGCTGGGCGGTTCGTTCACTGGAGAACTGGGCGTGGATCCCAGCCATCGCCGTGACCTGCGCCAGCGCGAAGATGCCGAAGGCATCGCCGAGCCGCGCTCGGACCGTGCGCGGCGCATCCGCGATGCGGTCGAGGCCGCGCTGTCGGACATCCTGCTGCTGGGCACCGACGAACAGGTACGGCTGGCCGCGCGCGCGGCCAATGAACTGGCGCAGGGGCGACCGGTGCACACCCATGACCTGGTGGTCTCGCTGCGCGATTTCGTGCGCGAAGCACTGGACCTCGCCCCGATTCCGGCCGACCTGCAGATTCCTCCGCAGGGGCCGACCCGGCCCGGTGCCAGCGGCGGCGGCAAGGGCCGCAACGACGGCGATGCCAAGGGCGGCCGTGCGGGTGGAGGCGGCGGTGGCGGCGGAATGGGGGCCGGCATGGGCGGCATGGGCCTGGGGGCCGGCGCCGCACTGGGCGCCGGCCATGCCGCTGCCAGCGATGACACGGACGCGCGCTGAGCGCGTCCGCCGGGTTCAGCGCGTCAGCTCGTAGAGCGGCACGAAGCCGCCGTAGATCATCCGCGCGCCGTCGAACGGCATCGGATTCTTCGCTGGATCAAACCGCGGGTCCTCCATCATCTTCTGCATGCCGGCGTCGCGGGTCGGCTTGTCCGGCCATTCGATCCAGGAAAACACCACCGTCTCATCCGGCGTGGCTTTCACCGCGCCGAAGAAATCGGTGGTCTTGCCGTGCGGTACGTCATCGCCCCAGCACTCGACCACGCGCAGCGCGCCGTACTCGATGAAAACGGGATCCCCAGTGCGTGCGTGGGCGAGGAACTTCTCCTTGTTGGCGGTGGGTACCGCCAGGACGAAACCATCGATGTAGCTCATTGCCTGCCTCCGGATGGACCGCGCCGCATGCACGGCCTTCAAGTACACGACGAACCAGCGCGTCAGGGATCGACATCCCGCGCGCGCCTGTTCAGCCCGGGCCACCGGGCAGCGGCGCCAGCACCGTCTCCGGCGGCTCCCGGCCGGCCAGGTGACGCACGAAGTAGTCCCACATGCGGTGCGTGTAGGTGGCGTCGTTGCGGAACAGCTCGTGGTCCTGCCGGGCCAGGTACAGCAGGTCGTAGCGGCGCTGGGCCGTGTTGAGGGCCGCAGCCAGCTGCAGGGTCAATGCCGGTGGTGCGTTCTCGTCCAGTTCACCGTAGACCAGCAGCAGATGCCCGCGCAGGTTGCCGGCCAGCGCTGCATTGTCGAGTCCGGCAAAGGGCACCGGCACGCCATCGGCCATGGCCGTGGCCGGCAGCACGCCCCGAACAGCCGATCCATGCCGTGCAGCGCGCCGCCGTACATGCCCTGGAAGTTGTGGCTGCCGGCAGAAGCCACGCCCACCTTGTAGAACGCCGGGTAGCGCAGCAGGGCGCGCGCGGCGCTGTAGCCGCCGAATGAATGCCCGTAGATGCCGACCCGCTGCAGATCGATGCCCCGGTAGCGTTCACCCAGCTGGCGCAGTGCAGCCACGTGGTCATCCAGCTGCACATCGGCAGCGTGCAGGAAGCTGCTGTCATGGAACGCCTTGTCACGGCCGCCGGTGCCGCGCGCATCGATGCTGACCACCACGAAGCCCAGTTCGGCCAGGCTGGCGCGCGAGACGGGATTCAACGCCGATACGGCTTCGGCATAGGTCACCGGCGCATTGCTGATGAAGGCACCGCCGTACATCGCATCGATCACCGGGAAGCTGCCGTCATCGCGATAGTCGCGGGGCAGGTAGACGGTGGCGAAGATCGGCGTGTGCCCGTCGGCGGCCAACAGGCGTTCGCGCCGCGGTGGGCGCCAGCCAGCGGCAATCACCGCGTGGTGGTCCGCCTCTTCCACCACCATCACTTCGCGGCCATCATCGCTGGCACGCAGCACGGTGCGCGGCGGCTGCACGAGGCTGGAGACGGTATCCACCAGATAGCCCCCATGCGGCGACAGTGCCTGCGGCGCGCGTCCCCCGAACAGCGCACCGGTGCCGGCATCGGCCAGATGGTCGCTGCCATCGGCAGCCAGGCGCTGCACCGGTCCGCCGCGCAGCGGAACCCGGTACAGGCCGCGCACGTAGGGATCGCCGCCCTCGACACCGCCGGCGCTGAAATACGCCCAGCCGTGTGCAACGTCCACGCCCAGCAGGTCACGCACCGCCCAACGGCCACGCGTGAGCTGGCGCAGCACCTTGCCGTCGGACAGGCGCACCCGGTACAGATGGCCCCAGCCATCGCGCTGCGAGAACCACACGGCCGTGTCCTGCCCGGGCAGGATCGCCACCGCTGGCCGGTTGTACGAATACACGTTGAGCTGCAGGCGGGTATCGCTGGCCTCCTCCAGCACGGTGCGCAGTGCACCGCTGCTGGCCTCGATCTCCACCAGGCGCAAGCGCCGTGGCGCGCCGAAGTGCGCGATCACGGCATACAGGCGGCCACCGTCCCAGCCCAGGATGCCGGCCTCGCTCAGGATGTTCCAGCCTTCGGGCAGCGTGATGTCGTGCTGCCGGCCGCTGCGGGTATCGACCACATACAGGCTGTCGCGTACCTGTTGTGCGTCGCCCAGCAGCCCCAGCTTCACCGTATGCACGCGTGGGCGCGCGCTGTTGGCCGGCGTGCTTTCCAGATAGGGGTAGTACTGCAGTGCACGTTCGTCGTAGCGGATGCCGGCCACGTAGCGGCCGTCCGGTGACCAGCCGACCGCGAACGGCCGTGCCGGCATCCGGCCCTGGCGGCGTGGAATACCGCGCAGGGTGAAGTCCGGCAGTACGCCATAACCATGGCCGGGTTCACCGCCGGTGGTCAGCCCTCGTGCTGCCATTCCGGGCGACTGCAGCCACAGATTGTGGTCGCGCATCTGCAGCCAGGCATCGCCAGCGGGCGAAGGCAGTGCATCTGCCGGCGGCATTGCATCCTGCGACCGCACGCAGTGCCAGCGTGGCCATTGGCAGTCGATCGGCATCTCACCGCTGAAACGCAGGCGCAGGCCATCACCCATCACCTGCACGCTGGCCAGGCGCAGGCGTGGCCCGCTGGCTCCGAAGGGCGCAACCACAGTGTCCAGTACGGCCGGCTCGAACAGGATCTGGCGGGTGGCCTGTGCTGGATCGACCAGGACCGCCTGGCGTCGGCCCTGCGTATCTTCGCGTTCGTACCAGAAGCGGCCATCGGCCAACCAGTTCGGCACGATCGAGGCATTGCGCAGTGCACCGCGCAGATGGCTGTCGTGCACGCGTTCGGCGCGCTGGTAGTCGGCGGGCTGCAGCGGCTGCGCCGATGCGATGGAAAACACGCCGGTGAAGGCCAGGATGGCGGCGCAGAACGGGAACCGCAGCGGGGCAGGCACGTGCAAGGCAACCTCCTGTTGCAATCGTCGGCGGGGTTCATATGCACGCGCGCCGCGCGCGTATGCCAGACGCAGCCTGAATCAAGGCAAAAAATTCAGCAATGCGAAGACTGCTGTTTTCAGGGAGCGTTGTGGCGAATAACGGAGAATTTACATTCCCGATGCGATGGCGCCCTGGCGCTGCTGCACACCATAAGAAAGTAAAGGTGTACCCCCATGAAGAATTCGCTGATTGCTCTGGCCCTGGCCGCTGCCCTGCCGTTCACCGCCTCGGCTGCTGAGAACCTGTCCTACAACTACGCCGAAGCCGACTACGCCAAGACCGACGTCGATGGCATCAAGGCGGATGGCTGGGGCGTGAAGGGTTCCTACGGCTTCCTGCCGAACTTCCACGCCTTCGGCGAATACAGCCGCCAGGAAATCGACCACACCAACCTGAAGGTTGACCAGTGGAAGATCGGTGCCGGCTACAACGTTGAAATCGCTCCGAGCACCGACTTCGTTGCCCGCGTTGCCTACCAGAAGTTCGACCCGAAGCACGGTCTGGACTTCAACGGCTACAGCGCTGAAGCCGGTATCCGCACTGCCTTCGGCGCCCACGCCGAGGTCTACGGCATGGTCGGCTACGAAGACTACGCCAAGAAGCACGGCGTCAATCCGGATGGCCAGTGGTACGGCCGCCTGGGCGGTCAGGTCAAGCTGAACCAGAACTGGGGCCTGAACGGCGAGCTGAAGATGAACCGCCACGGCGACAAGGAATACACCGTCGGCCCGCGCTTCAGCTGGTAACTGCTGCCCCGGCGCGATTCCGCGCTGGAGACGCTCCAACAGGCCCGGCATTTGCCGGGCCTGTTGCATTTGCGCCGTGGCAAACCGGAATGCCATCTGACTGGCGGGCTGCGCGGGCCCGGCATTGCAAGGAATTGGATTCCGCCGCTGCGGGCACCGACCTACGGTGGATGTCCCATGTTGCCTGGACATGCCGCGATGCCACCGACCCTCACGCCCCTGCTGGCTGATCGGCCACGACGCCTGGCGTTGCTGGACCCGCACCCGGTGCTGCGGTTGGGGGTGGAAGTGCTGCTGCGCCAGCACAGTGGCGTGCAGGTGCGGGTAAGCCTGTCCAGCGAGGCGCACCTGCTGCAGCTGCTGGCGCGCAGCCCGGCATGTGTCGACCTGCTGCTGATCGATGCGTTGCCGATGGGTGACCTGGGTGATGGATTGGCCCTGTTGCGCGTGCTGTCGCAGCGCTGGCCGGCGCTGCCGGTGCTGGTGCTCTCGGCGCACTGCAATGCCAGCACGGTGGCCACCGCGATGCGTGCCGGTGCGCGCGGCTTCCTGTCCAAGTCGACGCCACCGGACCTGTTGCTGCGCGCCATTGATGTGGTCGCCCGGGGAGGGCGCTTCGTGCCACCGGAGCTGCGCGCGGAACTGAACCTGCCGCGCACGCGTGCACGCAGAATGCCGGCCCCGGCACTGGCGCCGTTGAGCCAGCGCGAACGTGAAGTGCTCGGGCTGGTGCTGAAAGGGGTCAGCACCAGCGAAATGGCCCTGCGATCGGGGCGTTCGGCCAGCACGATCAGCTCGCAGAAAACCTCGGCCTACCGCAAGCTTGGCATCCGCGGAGACGGTGACCTGTTCCGCTTCCGCCACCTGCTGGAATGCGGATGAGCGGCGTTACTCGCCCTGGTACTGCTTCTCTTCCACCAGTGCCGAACCAGCCACGCGGTTGATCTCGTTCTTCACCTGCACGCGCTCGCCATTGGTGCCATAGACACCGCGTGCCAGCTGGATGAACGCCTCGTCGAACACCTGGGCCGCTTCCTTGTCGCGCAGCTGGTCCTGGATGTCCCACATGCGCTCGTTGATCGCCTTCAGCTGCTGCTGCAGCGCGGCCAGCGCCGGCTGTGCCTGCAGCTGCTGCTGCAACAGGGGCAGCAGGCCGTCCAGCTCGGTGCGCACGTTGGCCAGCTTGGCGGCATCATCGATGCGCTCGGCCTTGATCTGGAGAATGGTGATCTTGTCGATCAGCTCGCCGATCGATACCGGGGTCAGGATGGCGTCCACGCGGTTGGTTCCTGGAAACAAGGCGCCATGATACCGCGCCGTTGGCGCGTGGCCCCGATCCACGGGATTTACGCCGAATTTGCGCCGCGGGCCGGGCGGCACCCTCGATCCGTTACGGCCACGCACTGGACACTGCCGTCCCGGCGGTGCGACCGCCTTCGACGAGGAACACAGTGCAGTGAACAGCAAGGGGATGATGGCGGCGGTGGTGGCCGCCCTGGCAGGGCTGCTTGGCATGGGCAGCGCGCAGGCACAGGTGCAGGTCAGTGGCAGTGCTGCATTGACCAGCGATTACGTGTGGCGCGGCAGCTCGCAGAGCGATGGTGACCCGGCGGTGCAGGCCGGCGCGAAGATCTCGATCCCGTCGGGCTGGTATGCCAGCGTCTGGGGTTCCAACGTTTCGTTCAAACCGGACAATGGCGCGCGCAGCGAGTTCGACCTGGTGGCGGGCTGGTCCGGCGCGCTGGCACCGGACTGGACACTGGACGCCAACCTGACCCGCTACATGTATCCGGGTACCGGCCGTGCGCTGGACTGGACCGAACTCAACACCACCGTGACCTGGAAGCAGCGCGCCTGGCTGCAGGTCGCGCATTCCAACGATGCGCTGGCCGGTGGCCATCGCGGAACCTATGCCCAGCTGGGCGTGCGTGTGCCGCTGCACGAACGCGTCCGCCTGGAAGCAGCGGTGGGCCAGTACTGGCTGGCCACCGCGCAGGGCCCGGACTACCTGCATGGCCAGCTCAGTGCCATTGCCACGCTGGCGCCGGCATGGGAGCTGCGCGCCACCGTGCATGACACCGACAACGCGGCCAAGCGCCTGTTCCCCGGCAATGCCGGTGGACGGTGGGAGCTGGCACTGCAGGGCAGCTTCTAGTTCGACGACACCGCCTGGCGCGCACGCAGCGCGCCAGGCAGCCACAGCAGCAGGGCCAGCACGGCCACTGTGGCACCCGCCACGCAGACGCCGGTCCAACCGTAGCGCTGGTAGACCTGCGCCGACAGCAGCGAACCCAGCGAACCGCCGATGAAGTAGCCGGTCATGTAGCCGGCATTGAGCCGGTTGCGTGCCGCCGGTTGCAGTGCGTAGATCAGGTTCTGGTTGCTGACGTGCAGCAGCTGTGCGGCCAGGTCCAGCACCACCACGCCAACCAGCAGCGCCAGCAGCGAGTGGGCCGACAGCCCCAGTGGCAGCCACGACAGGAGCAACAGCACCAGCGCGATGGCGGTGGCACGACCGGTCTGGCCACGGTCGGACATGCGCCCGGCCAGGCCCGCAGCCAGCGTGCCGGCGGCACCGACCAGCCCGAACAGGCCGATGGTGGCATCGCTGTAGGCGTAGGGTGGCTGCGCCAGCAGGAACGCGAGCGGGGTCCAGAAGATCGCGAACATGGCGAAGCTGCAGGCGCCCAGCAGGGTGCGCTGGCGCAGCACCGGCTCCTGCACGAACAGCACGCCGATCGAGCGCAGCAATGCGAAGTAGCCGAGGCCGGCACTGTGGTGGAATCGCGGCAGGCCGCGCTGCAATGCCAGTGCGGTCAGCACCAGGGTGCCGGCAGCGATCGCATACACCAGGCGCCAGTCACCCAGGCTGGAAAGCAGGCCGGCCACGGTACGCGCCAGCAGGATGCCCAGCAGCAGGCCACTCATCAAGGTGCCGACCACGCGGCCACGATGTTCCGGCGCGGCCAGCGTGGCGGCGAATGGCACCAGTACCTGTGCCACCACCGAAAACAGGCCGGTGATCGCGGTGCCCACCAGCAACCAGGCCAGCGACGGTGCGCAGGCGCTGATCACCAGGCCGCCAGCTGACAGCAGGCTCATCACCACGATCAGGCGGCGGCGTTCGAACAGGTCACCCAGCGGCACCAGCAGGATCAGTCCGGCGGCGTAGCTCAGCTGCGCGGCGGTGACCACCATGCCGACCTGGCCGAACGGCACGCCGAAGGCATCGGCGATGGTGTGCAGCAGCGGTTGCGCATAATAGTTGCTGGCCACGGCCACGCCGGTGGCGACCGACATCAGCAGCACCTGCCAGCGGTGCAGAGGGGGGAGGGACGGGCTCACGCGGTGTTCCAGGAAGCGGGGTGCACAGTGTCCGCCTGCTGCGGTCATGATGGAAATGAATCATCATCATCCCTGTCATCTGAAAATGAGATGGTTGCGTGAATCTCAAGCAGCTCGAATTCGCCGTGGCGCTGGCCGAAGAGGGCAATTTCACCCGTGCCGCCGAGCGCTGCCACGTGGTGCAGTCCGCGCTCAGCCACCAGATCGCCCATCTTGAACAGGAACTGGGCACAACGCTGTTCGAGCGCCTGCCACGCCAGGTGCGGGCCACCGCCGCCGGCGAGGCGCTGCTGGTGCACGCACGCCAGGTGCTGGCCAGCCTGCGCCATCTGCGTGCCGACGTGGCTGCCGTCAGTGGCGAGGTGCGCGGGTTGCTGGCGATCGGGCAGATCTCCTCGCTGACCGACATTGATGTGGTGGCGATGCTGGCGGCCTTCCAGCAGGCGCACCCGCAGGTGGAGTTCCAGTTGCGGGTGGACAAGAGCGAGGATCTGATCGCGCAGGTGCAGTCACGTGCGCTGGACGTGGCGCTGGTCGGTCTGGCGCCGTCGGCAGCGCTGGACGGTGTCTGTCACCGCATGCTGCAGGAGGAGGATCTGGTGGCGGTGCTGGCGCCATCGCATCCGCTGGCCGGGTGCGAACGGTTGCCCTTGACCGCGCTGCAGGATGAAGCGCTGGTCGACTTCCCGCGCGGCACCGGTGCGCGCCGGCAGACCGATGATGCCTTCGCCGCCGCGGGGCTGCCGCACACGGTGCGTTTCGAGGTCAACCTGATGGAACTGGTCGAGCGCTTCGTCCGCCATGGGCTGGCAGTCGGCATCGTGCCGGCGTTGATCGCCGAAGGCTTCCGGGGCGTGGTGCAGATTCCACTGCAGCCGACCCCGACCCGGCGCGTGCACCTGGTCTGGCAGCGGCTGCCGACGCCGGCCGCGCGCGCCTTCGTCGAGGCCGTGCTCAGCCGCGCAGGCGCAGGCTCAGGCCCTTGAGGAAGTTGCGCAGCATCTGGTCCAGGCAGCGCCGGTAGTTGGCGTGGCCGGGCTGGCGGAACAGCGCGCCGACTTCCGACTTGGACACGTTGAAGCCGGCGCTGGCGAAGATCTCCATCAGGTCCACGTCGCGCAGCTGGAAGGCCACGCGCAGCTTCTTCAGTACCAGGTTGTTGTCGATGCGGGTTTCCACCGCACGCTGCGGCTGGCTCTCGTCGCGACCGCGCAGGTGCACGATCAGGCCGTCGAGGAAGTGGGCCAGCGCGCTGTCGTTCATCGCCTCGAAACCGGCTTCGTCCTCGCGGCGCAGCCAGGCCTTCACCTGTTCGGCATCCACGGCGAAGGCCGGGTCGGCCATCTGGCACAGGGTCACCACGTGCTGGTCACCCAGGTCCAGGGAGTAGCGCACGCTGCGCAGGACATCATTGTTGATCATGGTGCAATTGTACCGGTCACCCCGCAGCTGGGGTCAGGTCCCTTTGCGGAGCAGGGGGATCTGACCCCGGATCTGGCCGATCCGGCAACACAGAGGCCAACCGACGGTGCCAGAATGGGGGTCTGGTTTTCCCCTGGAGTTGCCTGATGACCCGCACTGTCCTGATTACCGGCGCCACGTCCGGCTTCGGCGCCGCCGCCGTTCACCGCTTCGCCCAGGCCGGCTGGAAGGTGATCGCCACCGGCCGCCGCGGCGAACGCCTGCAGCCGCTGGTCGAGCGCTACGGCAAGGACGTGGTGCATGCGGCCGCCTTCGACATCCGCGATCCGATCGCGATGGAAGCGGCCCTGCTGGCGCTGCCGCCGGCCTTCGGCGAGATCGATCTGCTGGTCAACAACGCTGGCCTCGCACAGGGCACCGCGCCGGCGCAGAGCGCCAAGCTGTCGGACTGGACCACGATGATCAACACCAACATCACCGCGCTGGTGACCCTGACCCATCGCCTGCTGCCGCAGCTGGTGGAGCGCAAGGGCGCGATCATCAACATCTCGTCGGTGGCCGGCGTCTACCCGTACCCGGGCGGCAACGCATATGGTGGCACCAAGGCCTTCGTCAGCCAGTTCTCGCTGGGCCTGCGCTCGGACCTGCACGGCACCGGCGTGCGCGTGACCACGATCGAGCCGGGGATGGCCGAGACCGAGTTCACCGTGGTGCGTACCCATGGCGACCAGGCTGCGTCGGACAAGCTCTATACCGGCGCCAATCCGATGACCGCCGAAGACATCGCCGAACAGATCTTCTGGGTGGCCACGCTGCCGCCGCACCTGAACATCAATCGCCTGGAGCTGATGCCGGTCAGCCAGTCGTTCGCCGGATTCCAGGTCGCCCGAGAGGGCTGATGGCCGTTTGTAGCGTCGAGCCATGCTCGACTGCTTTCAACAGAAGCCGAGCATAGGCTCGGCTCTACACAGACAAAAAAAAGCCGGGCAATGCCCGGCTTTTTCATTCACATCGACAGACTCACTGCGCCTTGATCGCCATCGCCTGCAGGCCGGTACCATCCAGCTTCTGCTTCGCTTCAGACAGTTCGCCGGCGCTGCCGTACGGCCCCATGCGCACGCGATACACGGTCTTGCCGTTGATCTGCGCCGACTCCACGCGTGCCGCCAGGCCCATCATGGCCAGCTTGGCCTTGGTGGCTTCGGCATCGCCGGACGCACCGAAGGCACCTGCCTGCAGGATGTAACGCGCGTTGTCGGCGGCCACCGGTACGGCCGTGGTCGCCGGCGCGGTGGGCGCGGTTTCCGCACGCGCCGCCGGGGTGGCGGCCGCCGTGCTGGTCGACGCCGGTGCGGTGCTGGCCGGCGGGGTTGCCGTGGCCGGGCGTTCGCTCAGCGGTGCCGGCAGCGGACGGTTGGTTGCGGTCACCGGTGCGGTGCTGGCAACGCTGGCCGTTGCGGTCGGTACCGGCGTGGCCGTGCTCGCCGGCGGTACCGGCTTGCCCTCCAGCGCGGCCTGCGCGCGCGATGCTTCGGCCTTGGCCCGGCGCTGGTCCTCGGCGCGCGCGCTGGCGGCCAGTTCGGCGTCGGACATTTCCACTTCCTTGCCCGGCAGCAGGGTGTAGAAGTCGTACTGCGTCGCGGCGGGCTTCTCCGGTTCGGCCGGCTTCGGCGTGGCCGGCTGCGCGGCCGGCTGGCTGCCGACATCACTGTCGGCATCAGCGACCGGGGCCGGCTGCGCGTTCGGGTTCGGCTGCGGAACGGCGCGCAGGAAGCCATCGCCTTCGCCCTTGAACAGGTTCGGCGCCGCCAGGAACACCACAGCGGCGATCGCCACACCGGCCACCAGCCACACCCATCCGGGTGTGCCCTGGCTGCTGCTGTTGCGTCGTGCCTGGGTTTTGCCGCGTCGTGCTGCCATGTGTACTGCGTCTCCTGATGCTTACATTTTTTCCGGGGCGCTCACGCCCAGGAGTTCGAGGCCGTTGGCCAGCACCTGGCGCGCCGCGCAGGCCAGGGTCAGCTTGGCGTTGCGATCGGTAGCGTCGTCCACCAGCACCGGCGTCCCGTGATACCACGTGTGGAAGGCATGCGCCAATTCACGCAGGTACTGCGCCACCAGGTGCGGCTCCAGCGCCACGCCGGCCGCTTCCACCACTTCCGGATACCGCGAGATCTCGTTCATCAACACCAGCGAGGCATCGTCGGCCAGGCGGCCCAGATTGGCCAGGCCATTGCCCTGCTCGTACACCAGGCCCTTTTCCTGCGCCTGGCGCAGCAGGCTGCAGACACGGGCGTGCGCGTACTGCACGTAGAACACCGGATTGTCGTTGCTCTGCTGGCGGGCCAGGTCGATGTCGAAGGTCAGCTGCGAATCGGGCTTGCGCGCGATCAGGAACCAGCGGGTCGCATCGCGGCCGGCTTCTTCGATCAGGTCGCGCAGGGTGAAGTAACTGCCAGCACGCTTGGACAGCTTCACTTCCTCGCCGCCGCGCATGACCGTGACCATCTGGTGCAGCACGTATTCCGGCCAGCCCTGCGGGATGCCCACTTCCATCGCCTGCAGGCCGGCGCGCACGCGCGCCAGCGAGCCATGGTGGTCGGCGCCCAGTTCGGTGATCGCGCGCTCGTAGCCGCGCTGCCACTTGGACAGGTGGTAGGCCACGTCCGGCACGAAGTAGGTGAAGGTGCCGTCGGACTTGCGCATCACGCGGTCCTTGTCGTCACCGAAGTCGGTGCTGCGCAGCCACAGCGCGCCGCCTTCCTCATAGGTGTGGCCGGACGCCTGCAGCTTGGCCACCGCTTCGGCGACCTTGCCGTCGGCGTACAGCGAGCTTTCCAGGAAGTAGATGTCGAAGTCGACACCGAACGCAGCCAGGTCCAGGTTCTGCTCGTTGCGCAGGTAAGCCACCGCGAAACGGCGGATCGCCTGCATGTCGTCCGGGTCCTTGGCGCCGACCACGATGCTGCCTTCAAGATCGACGCTGGCGCCGGCCATGTAGGCGCGGGCGACATCGGCGATGTATTCACCGCGGTAGCCGCCTTCCGGCCAGCCGTCCTGGTCGGGTGCGATGCCCTTGATCCGCGCCTGGGTGGACAGCGCCAGGTTCTCGATCTGCACGCCGGCGTCGTTGTAGTAGAACTCGCGCTTGGCGTTCCAGCCGTTGGCATCGAGCACGCGGGCCACGCAGTCGCCGATCGCCGCCGCGCGGCCATGGCCGACATGCAGCGGGCCGGTCGGGTTGGCCGACACGTATTCCACGCCCACCGTGCGGCCATTGCCGGACAGGTTGCGGCCGTAGTCGTGGGCTTCCTTGATGACCGAGGCGGTTTCGCGCTGGTACGCGGCCGGGGCCAGATGGAAGTTGATGAAGCCGGGGCCGGCGATCTCGACCTTGCTGACGTCCTCGCTGCGCGGCAGCGCCTCGACCAGCGCCTGCGCCAGTGCGCGCGGATTGCTGCGCGCGGCCTTGGCCAGCAGCATCGCGGCGTTGGTGGCGAAGTCGCCGTGGTCACGGGTCTTCGGGCGCTCGACCACGAAGTCCGGCGGCAGGGAGTCGGCGGGCAGGGTGCCATTGGCGCGCAAGGCTTCGATGCCTTGGCTGATCAGGGCGCGGAGGAGATTTTTCACGAGGCCTGCTGTGAGAATGAGCGGCGGAATCGCCCATTTTAGCGCAGATACCCGCGCCCACGCTGACCAGAACATGCCTGCGGGGGCGCCCGCCCGCCCTTGGCCAAGGCTGTTCAGCCGAACAGGCGCGGCTGGGGCGGGGACAGCAGGCCCCGTTCAGCAAACGAAACGGGACGGCCCTCGCCGACCACGAAGTGGTCCAGCAGGCGCACGTCCACCAGGGCCAGCGCCTGCTGCAGTTCATCGGTGATGCGGGTGTCGGCGCCGGAGGGCTCAGGGTCGCCGGAAGGGTGATTGTGGCTGAGGATCACCGCTGCCGCATTGTGCAGCAGGGCCCGCCGCACCACCTCGCGGGGATAGACCGGGGCGGCATTGATGGTGCCCTGGAACAGCTCCTCGCAGGCGATCAGGCGGTGGCGGTTGTCCAGGAACAGCGCCATGAAGATCTCGCGGGCCTGGCCGCGCAGGCGGTGCTGCAGGTAGCGGCCGACCGCGGCCGGGTTGTTGCCGACTGCCTCGCCCTGCTGCAGTTCGGCGGCCAGGTAGCGATGGGCCAGCTCCAGCCCGGCGGCCAGTGCACAGCTTCGCGCCGGGCCCAGCCCCGGCAACCGGGCCAGCTCGCGGGCCGGGCGGTCCAGCAGCACGCGCAGGGGACCATGCGCCTGCAGCAGGTCGCGCGCGGTCTGCACCGCGTCGCGTCCACCGAAACCCGAGCCGAGGAACAGCGCCAGCAGCTCTGCGTCGGACAGCGTGGCGGGGCCGCGTGCGATCAGCTTCTCGCGGGGACGTTCCTGTTCGGGCCAGTCATGGATGGGCATGCCTGCATCATCGCCAGCGCGGGTAGTGCGTCCCATCAGGGCAGGGCGCGCGGCGGGGTAGGCTGTTGCCTCAGTCGCGCCGTGACTGCAGATAAGCGAACAGCTCCTGGTTGTTCTGCAGGCCCAGCTTGCGCTTGGCCTCGGCCTTCTGCCGGCTGATTGTCTTCGGGCTGCGGCCGCAGTGGACGGCGATGGCGTTCACCTTCAGCCCGGCGGCCAACAGGTCCAGCACTTCCTGCTCGCGGGCCGACAGCGCCGCCGGTTCACGCGCGAACATCAGGTCGCGCGCCTGCAGGTGGTGGCGCAGCTGCTGCGAGACGAACACCTGCCCGGCCATGGCCGCGTTCAAGGCCTGCGGCAGCTCGCCGAAATCGGCGCACTTGTCGACCAGACCGCTGACTCCCTCGCGCAGCAGGCCATCGAGCAGGCCGGGATGGCGGGCGCCGGTAAGCACCACTACGGGCATGCCCGGGTGGCGTGCGCGCAGTTCAGCGATCAGTTCCGGGCCATCCGGGCCGGTGCCCGGCATGGAGAGGTCGGTCAGTACCGCGTCGCAACCGTGGTGCTCGACCAGCTGCAGCAGCTGGGAGCCGTCGCGCGCGCTGCCGACGACCTCCATCAGGTGGGTCTGCAGCACGATGCGGATGCCGTGCAGGACGACGGGATGGTCGTCGGCGATGATGATGCGCGGGTGCACGCGGAATCCTCGAAAAGCGAAGCGGCACACCTGCGGTGGCCACTGACGATTCTGCAAACGTGATCGGCCTACAGGTATAGGAAAGTTCCGAATCGCAGTGACTTGAACCCCGGAAGCGCCGTGGTGCAAGTCCCATCTGCTGATAGCCGCCCGCTATGTGCGTTGTGCACCGGGACATTACCGACCATCGGGTAAGCTAATGCCCTCGTTTGCACAGGAATTCCAGGTGGCTGACTCCCCCAACGCTTCCCCCGCGCCCAGCCGCGCGCTGGAAGGCCAGAAACTGCTGTTGTGCGTCGGAGGCGGGATCGCGGCCTACAAGGCCCTGGAACTGGTGCGACGCCTGCGCGACGCGGGCGCCCAGGTGCAGGTGGCGATGACCGCCGGCGCCCAGCAGTTCGTCACCCCCCTCAGCTTCCAGGCCCTGTCCGGGCAGCCGACCCGCACCACGCTGTGGGACAGCGCGGCCGAACAGGCCATGGGCCACATCGAGCTGGCCCGCTGGGCCGACCGCATCGTGGTCGCGCCGGGAACGGCCGATCTGTTGGCCCGGCTGGCCCAGGGCCATGCCGATGACCTGGTCAGCACGCTGTGCCTGGCCAGTACCGCACCGCTGACGATCTGCCCGGCGATGAACCACCGCATGTGGCTGCATCCGGCCACCCAGGCCAACATCGCCCTGCTGCGCCAGCGTGGCGCGCAGGTGATCGGCCCGGTCGATGGCCCGCTGGCCGAGGGTGAATCCGGTCCCGGCCGACTGGCCGAACCCGGCGATATCGTGGCCGCGCTGGTGGCCAATGGCGGCGCCGCTGCGACGGTTGCCGCGCCGGAAACCCGTGCCCTGCAGGGGCTGCGCCTGCTGATCAGTGCCGGACCGACCTACGAAGACATTGATCCGGTGCGCTACGTCGGCAACCGCAGCAGCGGCAAGATGGGCTTCGCCCTGGCCGCTGCCGCCGCCACGCTGGGGGCGCAGGTGGTGCTGGTCAGCGGCCCGGTACAGCTGCCGACGCCGCCGGGCGTGCAGCGCATCGACGTGCGCTCGGCCGCGCAGATGCGCGATGCCGTGCTGAAATCGCTGCCTGCCGACATCTATATCGGTGCCGCAGCGGTGTCCGACTACACGCCGCGCCAGGTCGCCGCGCAGAAGCTGAAGAAGACCGCCGACAGCCAGTCGCTGGTGATCGAGCTGGTGCGTACCCCGGACATCCTTGCCGAAGTCGCCGCACAGACGCAGTCGCTGAAGCTGGTGGTCGGCTTCGCCGCCGAGACCCACGACGTGGAGAAGTACGCACGCGGCAAGCTGGTCGACAAGCGCCTGGACCTGGTGATCGCCAACCAGGTCGGCATCAGTGGCGGTGGTTTCGAGAGCGACAACAATGCCGCCACTGCCTTCTGGCAGGACGGTGAACAGGTATTCCCGGCCACCTCCAAGCGCGAGCTGGCCGAACAACTGCTGGCGCTGATCGCGCGGAGACTCCAGGCATGACCCAGGCATCCACTTCCCACCCGCTGCAGGTCAAGCTGCTCGATCCGCGCTTCGGCGACAGCTGGCCGCTGCCGGCGTACGCCACCGAGGCCAGCGCTGGCATGGACCTGCGCGCGGCGCTGGATACCGCGCTGACCCTGCAGCCGGGCGACACCGCGCTGGTGCCCAGCGGCCTGGCCATCCACATTGCCGACCCGAACCTGTGCGCGGTGATCCTGCCGCGCTCCGGGCTGGGCCATCGGCATGGCATCGTGCTGGGCAACGGCACCGGCCTGATCGATGCCGACTACCAGGGGCCGCTGCTGATCAGCGTCTGGAACCGTGGCCGCGAAGCCTTCACCATCGAGCCGGGCGATCGCATCGCGCAGCTGGTGGTGGTTCCGATCGCCCGCGTGAGCCTGCAGGTGGTGGATACTTTCACCGACAGCGTGCGGGGCGCGGGTGGATTCGGCCATACCGGGGTGCGTTGACAGGGGACATCGATGAGCGGCATCGGGGAAGGACAGCGGGGACGGTCGTTGGGTCGCAGTGCACCTCTACTGGGGGTGTTGTTGATCCTGTTGGCCGGCTGGTTCGGATGGAGCGCGGTGCAGCAATGGCGGCAGGAGGCCAACGGGCAGGCGCTGGAAGAGGCGCGTGACCAGGCCGTGCAGGGCCTGCAGCAGGCCGCTGCGGGCCAGCTGCAGCAGCTGCAGCAGCAGTTGAAGAATGATCGCGTGCAGCAGGCGCTGCAGGCCGGCGATGCCGCTGCGGCGGCGCTGGCCGTGCGCGAGAGCTGGACCGGGGTCGAGCAGGTCGAGGTGCTGGCGGCCGATCTGACCAACGCCTATGCCGATCCGGCCACCTTCGGGTATTCCCGCCTGGCGCTGCTGGAAGCCGCGCTGGCCGAGGCCCGGCCAAGCCTGCGCGTGGTCCGCGACGGCGGCGGCAACCGCCTGGGCCTGGCCGCGCCGGTGCAGCTGGGCAGCCTGGGGCCGGCCGTCGTCTATGTCCGCCAACCGCTGCTGCGGCTGACCTCGCCGCTGGACCAGGTGCGCGCGCCGTCCGCCGGCTTCCTTGGCCTGCGCCAGGGTGGGTTCGATCTGGTCACCCAGGGCGACGCGGGCCTGGCCGAAAGTGCGGAAGCCCTGGCGCGCCCGGTTGCAGGCACGCCGCTGCGGCTGGTCGCGTCGGTACCGAATGTCGAAGCCGGTCCGCTCGGCCTAGGCGCACTGGCCAGCGCCATTGTGGCGTTGCTGCTGGCGTTCATTGCCGTGTTGCTGGTGGTCGGTCGCGGCCGCTTGCCGAAGTCGCTGCCGTTGCCGCGCCGCGCCGCCGCGTCCGAGGCCGACCATGGCCCGACCCTGAGCGAGAGCCTGCAGCAGGCGCCGCCACCGGTGGCCGCCGTAGCCAGCAGTGGTGATGCCACGCCGCCGCCACCGCCCCCGGTGCCGGCCGAAGAACTGGCTGCCGGTATCTTCCGCGCCTACGACATCCGCGGCGTGGTGGGCAGCGAACTGACACCGAAGACCGCGGCGCTGATCGGCCAGGCCATCGGCACCGTGGCGTTGGAGCAGGGCCTGCGCGAGGTGGTGATTGGTCGCGATGGCCGCCTGTCCGGACCCGAGCTGGCGGCCGGACTGGCCGAGGGCCTGCGCCGTGCCGGCTGCGCGGTGATCGACATCGGCCTGGCGCCGACCCCGCTCGTGTACTACGCCGCCTTCCACCTGCGTACCGGTACCTGCGTGGCGGTCACCGGCAGTCACAACCCGCCCGAGTACAACGGCTTCAAGGTGGTGATCGGCGGCGAAACGCTGTCCGGCGATGCCATCACCGATCTCTACCAGCGCATCGTCGAAGGGCGCCTGGTGCAGGCCGCCGAGCCGGGGGACTACCAGCAGCGCGATGTCAGTGCCGACTACATCCAGCGCATCGCCGATGACGTGCAGCTGGACCGTCCGCTGAAGGTCGTGGCCGATGCCGGCAATGGCGTGGCCGGCGCATTGGCACCGCAGCTGCTGGAAGCGATCGGCGCCGACGTCATCCCGCTGTACTGCGACGTCGACGGCACCTTCCCGAATCATCATCCCGACCCGAGCGAGCCGGCCAACCTGGAAGACCTCGTGCAGACGGTCAAGCGCTTCGGCGCCGACCTCGGCGTGGCCTTCGATGGCGACGGCGACCGGCTGGGCGTGGTCACCGGCGAAGGCAAGATCATCTACGCCGATCGCCTGCTGATGCTGTTCGCTGCCGATGTGCTGATGCGCAATCCGGGCGCGATGGTGATCTACGACGTGAAGTGCACCGGCAAGCTGTCCGACCACGTGCTGCGCAATGGCGGCAGCCCGCTGATGTGGAAGACCGGGCATTCGCTGATGAAGGCGAAGATGCGCGAGACCGATGCCGAGCTGGCCGGTGAGATGAGCGGCCACTTCTTCTTCAAGGAACGCTGGTTCGGTTTCGACGACGGCCTGTACGCCGCTGCGCGCCTGCTGGAGATCCTGGCCCAGCGCGAGGAAACCCCGGACGAAGTGCTGGGCGAACTGCCGGAGATGGTCGCCACGCCAGAGCTGAAGGTGCCGGTGGCCGACGGGACGCCGCATGCGCTGGTGGCGATGCTGGTGGCGGCGGCGCAGTCGCCGGACAACCCGTATGTGGGGGGCCGCCTGTCGACCATCGATGGCCTGCGCGTGGACTTCGCCGATGGCTGGGGCCTGGTACGCGCCTCCAACACCACACCGGTGCTGGTGCTGCGGTTCGAAGGCAACGACGAGGCCGCACTGGAGCGCATCAAGGCCTTGTTCCGCAGCCAGCTGCAGCCGGTGCTGGGCGACACCCCGCTGGGGTTCTGAGGTGGGGCCGGGCTGCGCCCGGCACCCGCCGAAGCAACGGCAACAGCAACATCAACATCAAAAGCGGGCTATCCGCGGGATGGTGGGGCGGTGTCGGAGTGCGGGGACGCCGCAAGTACGTCCCTGTAGGCTTGGCAGCCGCATCCATGCGGCTGACACCCCGCACTCCGACACCGCCCCACGTCTGACAGTTTCCTGGTGCTGTTGGTAGGTGTCGACCTTGGTCGACACAGTAGATCCACGCCATGCGTGGATGCTCTTCGATGGATATTCATCCACGCATGGTGGGTGCCGACCGTGGGTCGGCACACCCTCACCCCTTGAACCGCAGTCCCACGCCCGGCTCGGTGAACAGGTAGCGCGAATCCAGCGCTGAATCACCCAGCTTGTGCCGCAGCTTGCCGACCAGTATGCGCAGGTAGTGGGTGTCGTGCTGATGGGTCGGCCCCCAGATCTCCTGCAGGATCTGCGGCTGGGTCACCACCCGCCCGGCATTGCGCAGCAGCAGCGACAGCAACGCGTATTCCTTGCGGGTCAACGCCACCGGTTCACCCTCGAGGGCGACTTCGCGACGCACCAGGTCCACGTGCAGGTGGCCATCGTCGAACACCGGCGGTGTGCCATCGGTCGGCACGCTGCGCGTGCGCAGCAGCGCCCGCACGCGCGCCATCAGCTCCTGCGTGCCGAACGGCTTGGTCACGTAGTCGTTGGCGCCGGTATCCAGTGCGCGCACCTTCTCGGCTTCGCCCGCACGCACGGTCAGCATGATCACCGGTACCTGGCTCCACTGCCGCAGCTGTTCCAGCACCTCGTGGCCTTCCATATCCGGCAGGCCGATATCCAGGATCACCAGGTCCATGTCTTCGCTGGCGGCCAGTTCCAGGCCTTCCTGGCCGGTCGCCGCCTGCCGCACCTGGTAGCCCTGCGCGCGCAGGCTGATGTCCAGGAACCGGCGGATCTGGGTTTCATCATCGATCACCAGCACGCGCGCGGCCGGCACGCTGGCGTCAATCGGGGTCGGGCTCATCGTGGGAGGCTGGCTTGAGCAGGGGCAGGGTGATGCGGATCAGGGTACCGCGACCGTCGCGTCCAGGCAGCGCCTGCACGCTGCCGCCATGCGCGCCGATCATGCCCTGGCAGATGGTCAGGCCCAGGCCCGTGCCGTGGCGGCCGCGGTCGCCACGCTCGACGCTGTAGAACATGTCGAAGATGCGCGCACGCTCGTCGTCGGGAATGCCGGGGCCGGCATCGATCACGTCGATGCGCAGCTGGCCGTCCAGTTCGCGCGCCTGTACCTGCACGGCGGCGTCGGGCGGTGAGAACTTGGCCGCGTTCTCCATCACGTTGAACACGGCCTGTTCGACCAGTGCCGGGTGTACCCAGATCGGCGCCAGCGTGGACGGAATGTCCAGTTCCAGCCGCACCTTGGGCTGGTAGCGCTGCAGACGCCGCGCGGCCGAGCCGATCAGCTCGTCCACGCCGATCCAGTCGCGGTTGATCTTCAGCCCTTCATGGCCGAGGCGGGTCATGTCCAGCAGGTTCTGGATGTAGCGGTCCAGCCGTTCGCCCTCGACCAGTATGGTGTCCAGCAGGGCGCGGCGATCAGCCGTGTCCATCGCCGCACCGTAGCTGGCCAGGCTGTCGGCCGAACCGATCATCGCCGCCAGTGGCGAGCGCAGGTCGTGCGACACCGAGGAGAGCAGCGCCGAGCGCAGTCGCTCGGTCTCGTTGCTGACGTGCGCCTGCTCCAGTTCGGCCACCAGCCGCGTGCGCAGCGCGGCCTGGGCGATGTCGTCGACCATTGCTTCGGCCAGCTGCCGCTGTTCGGGCAGCAGGCGCGCCTGTGCGCCGGGCAGGTACAGGCCGGCCACGCCGATCGCGCGGTCTTCGCCATCCAGCAGTGGCAGGAACCACCACTGCGCACCGGCCAGGGTGTCGGTGAAGCGGCCACTGGGCTGGCCGTGGCGCAGCGCCCAATCGGCGGCGGCCAGGTCGGTGTCACCGGGCTGGCTGCGGCCACCGGTTGCGGTATCCGCGCCGATCCGCAGCCACGCCGGCACGTCCATCGCCTGTTCCAGCGCATGTCGACCCGCCTGTGCCACCTCGCCATTGCCAGCGGCACTGGCCAGCTGACGGCCCAGCTGCTGGCGCGCACGTGCATGGCGGTTGGCCGCACGCAGCGCAATCACCTGCATGCGCAGGCGCGAGGCCAGGCGCCCGGCCACCAGTGCAGCGGCCAGGAACAGGAACACGGTGATCACGCCCTGGCGTGCACCGATGGCGAAGGTGAAGCGGGGTGCGATGAACAGGAAGTTGTAGGCGAGGAAACACAGGATCGCCGCCATCACCGCCACGCTGGCGCGCGTGCGCGCAGCCACCAGCACCACCGCGACGATGAACACCATCGACAGGTCGGCCATGCCCACCCAGCGTTCGGCCAGCCAGGCCACCGCACAGGCCAGCGCGGTAGCGATCAGTGCCTGCGCCGGTTCGTAGCTGATGCCGCGCACCGGCGGCAGCAGGCCCTCGCGGCGCGAGCGCGCACGTGCCTGCGGCGTGCTGATGATGGTGATCTCGTAATGCGCGCCGCGCTGGATCAGCTGCTGGGTCAGGGTGCGGTTGAACATCCGCGCCAGCGGCCGTTCACGGGTCCGGCCCAGTACCAGGGTCGACACGCCGTTGTGTGCGGCGTGGTCGAGCAGAGCATCGGCGATGCTCGATCCGTGCAGCAGTTCGGCGTCGCCGCCCAGCCGCCGTGCCAGTGCGAACGCGGCATCGATCTCGCGCCGGGTCGCGTCATCCTGACGGCGGCCCTGAACGGTCACTACCGTCCACGGTGCGTCGCGGCGCTCGGCGATGCGACGCGCCACGCGCACCAGGTATTCGCTCTGACCGCCGCCATCGATCGCCACCAGCACGCCGCGACGCAACGGCAGATTGCCTTCGCCACGCGCGGCGCGGGTCTCGCGCAGGCTGCTGTCGACGCGGTCGGCGGCTTCCTGCATCGCCAGTTCGCGCAGCGCGGTCAGGTTGGCCGGCGAGAAGAACGCCTGCAGGGCCTGTGCGGCCTGTTCCGGCACATAGACCTTGCCCTGCTGCAGGCGCGCGATCAGTTCGCGCGGCGGCAGGTCGACCAGCACGATGTCGTGCAGGCGGTCGAGCACACCGTCCGGCACGGTCTCGCTGACGCGCACGCCGGTGATCCGCATCACCACGTCGTTGAGGCTTTCCAGATGCTGGATGTTGACCGTGGTCCAGACGTCGATGCCGGCGTCCAGCAGCTCCATCACATCCTGCCAGCGCCGCTCATGACGGCTGCCGGGCGCATTGCGATGGGCCAGTTCATCCACCAGCACCAGCGCCGGATGCCGTGCCAGCACGGCATCCAGGTCCATCTCCTGCAGGGTGTGGCCGTGGTAGGCCACTTCCTTCAACGACAGCTGCGGCAGGCCCTCCAGCAGCGCCTGGGTATCGGCACGGCCATGGGTTTCCACCAGCCCGACCACCAGGTCAACGCCGCGGCGCAGCTGTTCCTGCGCGCGGGTCAGCATGGTGTAGGTCTTGCCAACGCCCGGCGCCGCGCCAAGGAACACGGTCAGCTTGCCGCCGGCTTCGCGTTGCAGGCCTTCGACCAGGGCGTCGGCCTGGCGGGTTCGTGCATCAGTCATGGGGGCCGCTGTCATGGCCGCCATTGTGCGCGCAGCCGATGCAGGCCGGCATCACGGCGCCTTGGCCGCATGGTCCAGCGCGAAGTTCAGCGTCACCACGTTCACCCGCGGCTGGCCGAACAGGCCCCATTGGCGCCCTTCGGTATTCGCCTGCACCAAGGCCTGCACGCGCTCCACCGGCAGGCCGCGGGCACGCGCCACGCGTGCCACCTGCAGCTGCGCCGCCGCCGGCGACAGCTGCGGGATCCAGTCCACCGGCGGACTGCGTGACCAGGTCCGCAGGCACCTGCGCCGGAGCGACACCTTCGCGCGCGGCCACTGCAGCCGTGCTGGCGGCAACACGTTCGGCCAGCGCCGGGTTGCTGCGCGCCAGGTTGGAACCGGCCGCGGCCATCGGGTCGTAGTTGGCGGCCGACGGTCGTGCCTGGAAGTAGCCGTCACCGGTGAACGGCTGCGACAGCCATGCCGAGCCGCGCACCTGGCCACTGTCATCGCGCAGCAGGCTGCCTTCGGCCTGGGTCGGGTAGGCCAGGCCGGCAAAGCCGGTGGCGATGCCGGCGTAGACCGCGCCGGCCAGCAGCAGGGTAGCCAGGCCCAGGCCGATCGCCGGGCGCCAGCTGGCGCCATCCTGCAGGCTGGCCACGCGGGCCTCGGCCTTGGCGTCGCGCGGAAGGGAAGATGAGGTGGACACAGAACGGTTCATGCGCCGAATACCAGGACAAGAAGGAGGTCGATCAGCTTGATTGCCGCGAACGGCAGCAGAACGCCGCCGAGGCCGTACGCCAGCATGTTCCGGCGCAGCAGCGCGGTGGCGGTGGCCGGGCGGAAGCGCACGCCACGCAGGGCGAGCGGGATCAGGGCGGGAATCACCAGGGCGTTGAAGATCAGCGCTGCAAGCACCGCGTTGCGCGGGCTCGACAGCTGCATCACGTTCAGTGCGGCCATGGTCGGAACGGCAGCGGCGAACAGCGCCGGCAGGATCGCGAAGTACTTGGAGACGTCGTTGGCCAGCGAGAAGGTGGTCAGCGCGCCGCGGGTGATCAGCTGCTGCTTGCCCACTTCCACCACCGCCAGCAGCTTGGCCGGGTCCGAATCGAGGTCGACCATGTTGCCGGCCTCCTTCGCCGCCTGCGTGCCGGAGTTCATCGCCAGGCCGATGTCGGCCTGCGCCAGCGCAGGGGCGTCGTTGGTGCCGTCGCCGACCATCGCCACCAGGCGGCCGCCGGCCTGCTCCTGGCGGATGCGTGCCAGCTTGTCTTCGGGGCGAGCCTCGGCGATGTAGTCATCAACGCCGGCTTCGGCCGCGATGGCGGCGGCGGTCAGCGGGTTGTCGCCGGTGATCATCACCGTGCGGATACCCATCGCCCGCAGCTGTGCGAACTTCTCGCGCATGCCGTGCTTGACCACGTCCGACAGCTCGATCACGCCCAGCACATGGCGGCCCTCGGCCACCACCAGCGGGGTGGCACCATTGCGCGCGACCTGCTCGACGCGACCGGCCAGTTCCGCCGGCACGTTGCCGCCCAGCGCCTGGACGTGGGCACGGATCGCATCGGCGGCGCCCTTGCGGATCTGCCGGCCATGTTCCAGATCGACGCCAGACATGCGGGTCTGCGCACTGAAGGCCAGGTAGTCGGCATGGTCCGGCTCGGCGGTGGCGCAGCCCTGTTCGCGCGCCAGGCGCACGATCGACTTGCCTTCCGGGGTCGGGTCGGCCAGCGAAGAGAGCAGTGCGGCCTCGCGCAGCTGGCTGGCGTCGATGCCGGCCAGCGGATGGAAGTGGCTGGCCTGGCGGTCGCCGTAGGTGATGGTGCCGGTCTTGTCCAGCAGCAGCACGTCGACGTCGCCGGCCACTTCCACCGCCTTGCCCGACTTGGCCAGCACGTTGGCGGCCAGCGCACGGTTCATGCCGGCAATACCAATCGCCGGCAGCAGGCCGCCGATGGTGGTCGGGATCAGGCACACCAGCAGCGCGATCAGCAGCAGTGGATCGACCTTGACGCCGACCGCGGCACCAATGGCCGGCAACGTGGCCACCACCACCAGGAAGGTCAGCGTCATCGCCGCCAGCAGCAGGGTCAGCGCGATCTCGTTGGGGGTCTTCTGGCGGTTGGCACCCTCCACCAGCGCGATCATCCGGTCCAGGAAGCTGTGGCCCGGCTCGGCGGTCACCCGCACGATGATCTGGTCGGACAGCACCTTGGTGCCGCCGATCACGCCGGAACGGTCGGTACCGGCCTCGCGCAGCACCGGTGCCGATTCGCCGGTCACCGCCGCTTCGTTGATGGTGGCCAGGCCCTGCACGATCTCGCCATCGGCCGGCACCAGCTCACCGGCACTGACGATCACATGGTCGCCCGGGCGCAGCTCGGCGGCCGGCACCTGGGCTTCTGCCGCGCCTGGCTGCGGCGCCGCCAGCCGGCGTGCCACCAGGTCCTGGCGGGCACGGCGCAGCGAAGCGGCCTGGCCACGGCCACGCGCTTCGGCCACCGCCTCGGCGAAGTTGCCGAACAGCACGGTCACCAGCAGGATCGCGGTCACTGCCAGGCCGAAGCCCAGCGGCGCATTGCCGGTCAGGGTGACGATCGCGGCGACGATCGTGCCGGCCATCACCACCGCCATCACCGGGCTGCGCACCAGATGCATCGGCGACAGCTTGCGCACCGCTTCGACCAGCGCACGGCGCAGGCCGGCGCCATCGAGCAGGGCAGGGCGCGCTGCATGGGTACTACGGGTTGAACTTGCTTGGGTACTCATCAGGGTGTCCTTAGTGCAGTCCCAGGCTCAGGTGGTCGGCGATCGGGCCGAGCACCAGCGCCGGCATGAACTGCAGCACGGTCAGGATGACGATCACCGAGACCAGGGTCAGGGCGAAGGTCGGGGTTTCGATCTGCAGGCTGCCGGCAGACTCCGGGGCCTGGCGCTTGGCAGCCAGCTGTGCGGCCACCACCAGCGGAATGATCAGCAGCGGGAAACGGCCCAGCAGCAGTACCAGCGAGCAGCTCAGGTTCCACCACAGCGTGGCGTCACCCAGCCCTTCGAAGCCCGAACCGTTGTTGGCGTAGGCCGAAACATACTCGTAGAACACCTGGCTGATGCCATGGAAGCCGGGGTTGGAGGTGCCGGCCAGGCCGGGCACGGCCAGGGTGATCGCAGTGAACACCAGCAGGGTGATCGGCTGCAGCAGCACCAGCAGGGCCAGCAGGCGCACCTGTGGCGTCTCCAGCTTGCGGCCGAACAGTTCCGGCGTACGCCCGGTCATCAACCCGGCCAGGAACACGCCCAGCAGCAGGTACACGATGAACTGCTGCAGGCCGCAGCCGATGCCGCCCCAGATCGCGCTGACCAGCATGTTGACCATCGCGATGCCGCCACTCAGCGGCGCCAGCGAGTCATGCATGCCGTTGACCGAGCCGTTGGAGACCTGGGTGGTCACCGCCGCCCACAGCGCCGTGCCGTCGGCGCCGAAGCGCACTTCCTTGCCTTCCATCAGCAGCGGGGTGGCGGCGCTGGCGCTATGCCCTTCGCTCCACATCATCGCGCCGGTGGACAGCAGCGACATGCCCAGCATGCAGCAGAACACCAGGGCGCCGAAACGACGCCGGCCGGTGAACGCGCCGATCATGAAGATCACCGCCATCGGCACCAGCAGGATGCCAACGATTTCCAGCGCGTTCGACAGCGGGGTCGGGTTCTCCAGCGGGAAGCTGCTGTTCGGGCCGTACCAGCCGCCACCGTTGGCACCCAGCTGCTTGGCCGCGACCATCGCCGCCACCGGGCCCAGCGGCAGCTTCTGTTCGGCCATGCCGGCGCTGGCGTCGATCGGCGTGGCCTGAGGGCCACCGGCCATCGTCGAAGGCACGCCCTGGCTGGTCAGCAACAGGGTCCATACCAGGCACAGCGGCAGCAGGAAGCGCACGCACAGGCGCACCACGTCCACGTAGTAGTTGCCCACCGCCACCTGGCGGTCATCGCCGGTACCGGTGGCCGCCGTAGCCTGCGGCGCACGCGAGAACAACGCGCGCAGCGTCGCCACCGCCAGCGCCAGGCCCATCATCGGCGTCACCACCTGCAGGCCGGTGATACCGGTCATCTGCGAGAGGTAGGACAGCTGCGCCTGGCCCGAATAGTGCTGCTGGTTGGTATTGGTCAGGAACGAGATCATCGTGTGCAGCGCGGTGTCCCAGCGCATGTTCGGGATCTGGTCCGGATTCAGCGGCAACCAGGCCTGGGTCATGAACACCGCCTGGGTCAACACAGCGACCACCACGTTGCTCAGCACGAAGGCCAGCACGTAGCCGCGCCAGGACATCGAGCGCGACGGATCGACGCCGAACACCCTGTACAGCGGCTTCTCGATCCAGTGGAACAGCACGTCGACCTTCATCGGCGTGCCACGCATCACGCGGGCCAGGTACAGGCCCAGCGGCCACGCCAGCAGGAGGCTGGCGGCAATAATCACAAGCATCTCAGTCATGGCCGGCTCCGCTCAGAACGACTCGGGCCGCAGCACGACATAAAGAAGATAGGCGGCGGCGACCAGCACCAGCACGCCACACAACAACGACAGCCAGGGGGACATTGCAATAGCGTCCTGGTGGAACCCCTCCACCTCAGGCCGTCATCGTCGTCCTGCCGCCCATAAACGCACTACGCGCCGGACCGGGCCGACGCGTAAAGAGTGCATAAATTCCGTGGGCCAACCCGTAACCAGGCCCCGGGTAGCGCCGGGCCATGCCCGGCGACGGAAGCGGGGTCAGCCCGCCGGGACCGCCGCCTGCGCCACGCCCTTCAGCTCGCGATAGCGCTGCAGGGTGCTGTCGATCTCGGCCTTCAGCGCCTGCTGCTGCTGCAGGAACCCGGCCTGCAGTCGCTGTTGCGCCTGCAGCTGCACGTGCCGCTGGCGGATCGCCTCGGCCTGCTTGTCGGCCACCTTGCCACCGGCCAGTTCACGGTCACCGGCCGCCGACAGCAGCGCCACCAGCGATTCGCGCAGGCTGGTGACGTTGTACTCGGCGGTCTTCAGGTTGTTGTCCAGCACTTCCTGGCGTTCGGCGAACACCCGGCGCAGGTCGTCCTCGCTGCCATAGGTGGACAGCATCGCCTGCTCGGTACGCTGGCGGGTCTGCTCGGCCATCAGGTCCAGCTGCTGCTGCTGCGCCACGGTGCTGGCCGCGGCGCGCTCCTCGTCGGTCAACGCGCGCTGGACCTGCGCATTGCGCAGGCCACTCTTCGCGTTGAATTCCTCGCGGGCATGATTGACCGCATCGGCCGGCAGCGAATCACTGCAGATCCGCTCCTTGCCCTCGTTCCAGCAGTACAGCTTCTTTTCCACCTTGCCGCCGTCGCGCGACTGCGCCGGCACGGTGAACGGCACGGCCAGCAGCAGGCCGGCAAAGATAACAGCAGGAACTCGGGACATGACCTTTCCCCTGGTCGGTCAGCGGATCGAACGGACGCCGTACTGGGCCCGGTAGGCTTCCAGCGGCTGCCGGTAACCGACAAGTTCCGGGTTGCCGGAGGCGAAATCAAGCAGATCGGCCAGCGATGCCACGGCGATCACCGGAATGCCGGCCTCTTCGGCCACCGACTGCGCCGCCGAACGGCGGTCGGTTTCCGAGGCGATCTCCTGGCGATCCAGGGCCACCACGATGCCGGCCGGAGTGCCGCCGGCGGCGCGGATGATGCCCAGCGCTTCGCGGATCGCAGTACCGGCAGTGATCACGTCATCGACGATCAGCACGCGCTTGCCGTTCATGTCGGCGCCGATCAGCTGGCCGCCCTCGCCATGGTCCTTGGCTTCCTTGCGGTTGAACGACAGCGGCAGGTCGCGGCCACGCTGGGCCAGCTCGCAGGCCATCGCGGTCGCCAGCGGAATGCCCTTGTAGGCCGGGCCGAACACCACGTCGTACTTGATCCCGGTGGCATCGATGGCATCGGCGTAGCACGCGCCGAGCTGGGACAGCAGCGAACCGGAGTCGAAACGACCGGCGTTGAAGAAATAGGGGCTTAGGCGGCCGGACTTGAGGGTGAACTGGCCGAAGCGCAGGGCGTCGGCGGTCAGGGCCAGCTGCAGGAAACGGTGGCGGTGGTCGCTCATCAAAACTCGATTCATCTTCATTTGGAGCACAAATCCTAATCCAGCTGGGCGTTTCGCGCTCGTCCAGCGCCATGTGAAAGGCGTCCGGGCCCGGCCCGGCGGACTGCGCAGCCCTGCGGGCAACCGGTATGCTTGCCCGGTTTCCCGCCGCAGGTCCCCCGCATGCGCATCATCAGTTTCAACGCCAATGGCATCCGTTCCGCCGCGACCAAGGGCTTCCTCGACTGGTTCCGTGCCCAGGACGCCGACGTCCTGTGCATCCAGGAAACCAAGGCCCAGGAAGACCAGCTGACCGACCCGATGTTCCGTCCGGACGGCCACCACTGCTTCTACCGCGACGCCATCACCAAGAAGGGCTACAGCGGCGTGGCGATCTACAGCAAGCGCGAGCCGGACCAGGTCATCACCTCGCTGGGCTGGGCTCCGTTCGACGACGAAGGCCGCTACATCGAGGCGCGCTACGGCAACCTCAGCGTGGTCTCCTTCTATATCCCGTCGGGCAGCTCGGGCGACCTGCGCCAGGGCTTCAAGTTCGAAGTGATGGAATGGCTGCGGCCGATCCTCGAGGAGTGGGCGCGCAGCGGCCGCGACTACGTGCTGTGCGGCGACTGGAACATCGTGCGTTCGGCGCTGGACATCAAGAACTGGAAGTCCAACCAGAAGAACTCCGGCTGCCTGCCGGAAGAGCGCGACTGGCTCAACGCCCTGTGCGCCGACCATGGCCAGGCCACCGATGTCGGCGCCGGCCGTGGCTGGACCGATGCCTACCGCCTGCTCAACCCCACCGGCGAGGACTACACCTGGTGGAGCAACCGCGGCGCAGCCCGCGCCAACAATGTCGGTTGGCGCATCGACTACCAGTTCATCACCCCGGGCCTGCGTGACCGACTGCGCAGCTGCTCGATCTACCGCGACGAGCGCTTCTCCGACCACGCCCCGTTCATCGTGGACTACGACCTGTGACCGAGGCTGCCACGCCGGTCAGCTACAAGGGCTGGGCCGGAATCAAGCGCGCTTTCGGTACCCCGTCGGCGCTGACCATGGCCATGCTTGGCTTCGGCAGTGGCCTGCCGTTCCTGCTGATCGCTTCGCAGACGCTGTCCACGCGCCTGCGCGACGTCGGCCTGGACCTGGGCAGCATCGGTCTGATCAGCCTGGCCAGCTTCTTCTACCTGCTCAAGTTCCTGTGGGCACCGCTGCTGGACCGCTATGCCTTCCCGCTGCTGGGCGGGCTCGGCCGCCGCCGTTCGTGGCTGCTGGTGTCGCAGGCGCTGGTATTGGTCGGCCTGGTCGCACTGGCCTTCGTGCGGCCCGAACAGGGTGTCTGGCCGCTGGTGATGTGGGTGCTGGTGGCGTCGTTCGCCGGCGCCACCCAGGACTCCGCCGTCGATGCCTATCGCATCGAGATCGCACCGCAGGCCGCCCAGGCGGCGCTGGCGGCCACCTATACGCTGGGCTACCGGATCGGCCTGATCCTGGCCGGTGCAGGCGCGCTCTACCTGGCCCAGTTCGAAGGCTGGATCGTCGCCTACCTGGCGATGGCCGCGCTGATGCTGCTGCCGATCGTCACCACCCTGCTGTGCGCAGAACCGGAGCGCCCGGCCACCGCCGTGCAGCGCCGCATCGATATCGCCGAAGCCTTCATCCAGCCCATTTCCAGCTTCTTCAGCCGCAATGGCGTGGCGCTGGCACTGGTGCTGCTGGCCTTCGTCGGCCTGTTCAAGTTTCCCGATCAGGTGATCGGTGTGATGGCCGGGCCGTTCTATCTCGATTCGGGGTTCGACAAGGCCGACATCGCTACTGTCTCCAAGCTGTTCGGCGTGTGGATGGGGATCGGTGGTGCGTTCCTGGGCGGCATCGCGGTGGCCGCATTCGGCTTCCGCCGCATGCTGCTGGTGGCCGCACTGGGCGTGGCGCTGTCCAACCTGGCCTTCCTGCTGATGGCGCACAACCCGGGCAAGCTGTGGGCGTTCTATGCCGCACTCAGTGCCGACAACCTGTTCCAGGGTTTTGCGGGCACCGTGCTGGTCGCCTTCATGTCGTCGCTGACCGACCGCAACTTCACCGCAACCCAGTACGCGCTGCTGGTGTCGCTGGCCAACCTGCCCGGCAAGTTCGTCGGCGGTGTCTCCGGCTACATCGTCGAAGCCACGTCCTACAGCACGTTCTTCATCCTCAGCTCGGTCACCGTGGTGCCGACCCTGCTGCTGCTGGCCTGGCTGTGGCCGCGGATCACCGACCGCGGGCCGCCGCCGGTCGCCTGATTGCCTGCCCGCCCGGACTGCGGGATCATCGCCCCCGACGCGCCGAGGGGGCGGTGCCTTGCGAACGGGGAAGTGAGCATGGCCGACGTTGTGCTGCGGGACCTGGACCCGCTGCTGCTGGAACGTATCCGACGAGTCGCGGTCGCCCGCGGCTGGACCCACGAACAGACCTGCGCCGCCTTGCTGGAGCAGGGCCTGTTCAGCAGTGAACTGGAGGTTCGCTCCGGCTTCGGTGATCCCGAAGTGGACGCGCTCTCCGACGCCATCGCCGCCCTGCAGGCCCTGCCCGCAGGGCAGGGCTTCGATTAGCGCCTTTGTAGCGTCGAGCCATGCTCGACTGCCGTTCCCGGTAGATCCACGCCATGCGTGGATGACCACCTCACGCCAGGTGGATCGCACCCAGTATCCGCGGCCCCTTCGCCCCGGTCACGCTCGGCAGGTTGCCCGCCAGCCCGTCCATCGTCCGCTGCGCCAGCCAGGCGAAGCCCATCGCCTCCACGTACTCCGGGTCCAGCCCATGCACCGCGCTGGACTCCACCTGCACCTCCGGCAGCCGCGCCGCCAGTCGCTTCATCAGCTGCCGGTTGCGCACCCCGCCGCCACAGACCAGCAGGCGCCGGGTCTGCGGCTGCTGCGCCAGCAGTGCATCGGCCACGGTCGCCACGGTCAGCTCCAGCAGGGTGGCCTGCACATCGGCAGCGGCGTACTCGCCTTCCCCCATGTGTGCCTCGGCCCAAGCCAGGTGGAACTGCTCGCGCCCGGTGCTCTTCGGCGGCGGCAGCGCGAACCACGGGTCCGAACGCCAGCCCGCCAACAGCCCCTCGTCCACCGCACCACTGGCGGCATACGCGCCATCGGCATCGAAGGTGCGGCCGGTGTGGCGCTGGCACCAGGCATCCATCAGCGCATTGGCCGGGCCGGTATCGAAGCCCCGCACCGCGCCTTCGCGCGGGATCAGGGTCAGGTTGGCGATGCCGCCCAGATTGAGCACCGCGCGGTCTTCATCGGCGGTGCCCAGCATGCCCAGGTGGAAGGCTGGCATCAGCGGCGCGCCATGGCCACCGGCTGCCACGTCGCGGCGGCGGAAGTCGGACACCGTGGTGATCCCGGTCAGTTCGGCGATGCGGTTGCCGTCGCCCAGCTGCACGGTGAAGGCGGGATTGGCCAGCGGGCGGTGGCGCACGGTCTGGCCGTGCGAGCCGATCGCGCGCACCTGGCTGCGATCCACGCCGGCCTCGGCCAGCAGCTGGTTGGCGGCCCCGGCAAAGTTGATCGCGATCCGCGCGTCCAGCTCGCCCAGCTCCTCCAGCGAATCCAGCGGGCCACCTTCGCCCAGCGCCACCAGCCGCGCGCGCAGCACCGGCTCCCAGCGGGCGGTCAGGCCGTGCACGAAGCGGCAGCCACCGCCGGCGGGGAACTGCACCAGCGCGGCGTCGATGCCGTCGGCGCTGGTGCCCGACATCAGGCCAAGGTACAGGGGGGCGTCAGCGTCGGCAGTCGTGTTCATGGCAGGCATAAAAAAAGGACGCGGCAAGCTTGGGCTGCCGCGTCCTTCCTCGTCAACGCAGGGGCTCAGCCGCGCTTGCGGCCGGTCGCCTGCTTGTCCTTGGCGCTGGCCACTTCGGGGGCGGCCTCGTCGCGGCTGGTAGGTGCCGGGCTGGCATCGGCGTAGATCAGCTTCTCCATGCCCTGGATGCGCGCCATGGCCGGTGCGGTCTGCGCGCGGAAGGCGACCAGCTCGGCACCCTTCAGCGGTTCCGGCGGCGGCATGGTCACGGTCAGCGGGTTGCGGTGCTCGCCGTTGACGCGGAATTCGTAGTGCAGGTGCGGGCCGGTTGCCAGGCCGGTCGAGCCGACATAGCCGATCACCGTGCCCTGGGCCACGCGCTGGCCGGTCCTGATGTTCGCAAAGCGCGACATGTGGCCGTACAGGGTGGTGTGGCCGCGGCCATGGTCGAGGATCACCACATTGCCGTAGCCGTTCTGCACGCCGGCGAACTGCACGCGGGCGTCGCCGGCGGCCATGATCGGGGTACCGGTGCGCGCGGCGTAGTCCACGCCCTTGTGCATGCGCATCTTGCCAAGCACCGGGTGCTTGCGCGCGCCGAAGGTCGAGCTCAGCCGCGCGAACGGGATCGGCATGCGGATGAAGCTCTTCTTCAGCGAGCGGCCGTTGATGTCGTAGTACTCGGACTTGCCGTTGCGATCGAAGCGGAAGCCGGAGTAGGTCTTGCCGCCGGTGGTGAAGGTCGCCGCCAGGATCTTGCTGGTGTCCACCTTCTCGCCTTCGCGCCAGGTTTCATCCATCACCACGCTGAAGCGGTCGCCCGGCTGCAGGTCCTTGGAGAAGTCGATGTCGTACTTGAAGATGTCGTCGGTCATCGTCGCGATCGCCGACGGCGACAGCCCGGCCCGTCGGGCGGCGGCATACAGCGAACTGGTGATCTCGCCGCTGGTGACCACGGTGCGCGTGGAGGTCTCGCGCCTGGTCACCTTTTCCTTGATGTCGTCGCCGGCCAGGCTCAGTTCCACCCGGTTGTCGGCATCCCGGTCGAAGCGGATGCTGCGCAGGTCGCCGGACAGCGGCATGTCGAAGGCGATCTCGGCGCCGGGGCGCAGCTTGGTCAGCGCCTCGCGTGCGCCGGGATGGTCCAGTACCCGGTGCAGGGTGGTGGCCGGAATGCCGGCCTTGTCGAACAGGTCGCTCAGGGTCTGGCCACGCTGCACGCGCAGCACCTGCCAGCTATCGCCAGGCACCTGCTGCTGGCGGGCCATGGTCAGCGGCGGCAACGGCAGCGCCAGGCTGGTGTGGCTGTCGGCGTAAGGCGCATCGATGGTGTGCGAGAAACCGGGGACGATCGTCGCCACCAGGGCGCCGATGGTCGCGAACAGGCTGGCGTGCATCCAATGGCGGCGCGTCCAGCGCTCATTGAAGGCGGCGGGAAGGTGTTGCCTGAGCTTCCGATGCAGGGCGTTGTCGTGCAGGACGTGGAGGCGTTCCTGGAAGCGCTGCTTGCGTGCGCGCCCTTGTTCGGAATTGTGCATCGGCGGTTTTTTCCTGGCGGCCCGGGAGCGCGGGCCTGATCGCCGGTTACCATAGACACCTGAGAAAACCGCGTCAAACCCTTGTGCCCATTGGCTTTTGTGAAGCCAATCGGGTTAACTTTGCTTTAACACCCCACACAAGAATCGGCGTTGCCGGGAGTAGTCACGTGTCCTCGATTGAAGAAGCCCTTGCCCTGATCGGCCGTGGTGCCGACGAGATCCTCAAGCTCGAGGATCTGCGTGCGCGCCTGCAGGAAGGCCGCCCGTTGCGGATCAAGGCCGGCTTCGACCCCACCGCGCCCGACCTGCACCTGGGCCATACGGTGCTGCTGAACAAGATGCGCCAGTTCCAGGACCTCGGCCACCAGGTCATTTTCCTGATCGGCGACTTCACCGGCATGATCGGCGACCCGTCCGGCAAGAGCCTGACCCGCAAGCCACTCAGCCGCGACGACGTGCTGGCCAACGCCCGTACCTATGAGGAACAGGTGTTCAAGGTGCTGGACCGCAGCCGTACCGAAGTCCGCTTCAACTCGGAGTGGTTCGGCAAGATGGGCGCGGCCGACATGATCCGCCTGGCTGGCCAGCACACCGTGGCGCGCATGCTCGAGCGCGACGACTTCGCCAAGCGCTATGCCGCCCAGCAGTCCATCGCCATCCATGAGTTCCTGTACCCGCTGGTGCAGGGCTACGACTCGGTGGCCCTGGAGGCCGACGTCGAACTGGGCGGTACCGACCAGAAGTTCAACCTGCTGATGGGCCGTGGCCTGCAGGAACACCACGGCCAGAAGCCGCAGGTGGTGCTGACCATGCCGCTGCTGGAGGGCCTGGACGGCGTCAACAAGATGTCCAAGTCGCTGGGCAACTACATTGGTATCAGCGAGCCGGCCATCGACATCGTCACCAAGACAATGAAGGTGGACGACACCCTGATGTGGCGCTGGATCGAGCTGCTGTCCTTCGACATCAGCCAGGCCGAAGCCATGCAGCTGCGCGAGC